>NZ_JAANOZ010000001.1 GCF_011320115.1 Croceibacterium segetis
CGCCCTGTCCCGCCCAATCGTGACCGCGTCGCCTTCGCCCGGCACTTTACCGTCGGGCCACGACGCCGGATCGGACCAGCGCGACGGATGGGCCGCGGAAAGCGCTGCCTGCGCGGGCATGTCCATGTGGGCGTGCGTTTCCTGAGCGCCGGCTTCGAACCCTGTGCCGAGGAAAAGGGCAGCAGGAAGAAGCCAGGAAACAAGCAGCCGAGATTGCGCGCGCATGACGTTGATCCCCTCACCCGGGATTGTGAGTCCCGCATTTTAGCCTTTTTGACTTGTGCAACGAAGAGGCCGATTTGCCAAGCTGCTTGCACGCCGATCGCGGGACAAGTTGTAATTGATTGTACCGATTCTGCACCCGCACCTCGGCCTGTTTTTGAAAGAGGATCAGGGATGCCGGCGGGGGCCGCGGGGCCGATAGCTCGGAGCATTGAGGCAAGCTCCACCCGATCGGGCGCCGTTTCCGGATGACGCTCATCGTCGAAGATCATCGAAGGCACGCTTCGGCCATGAACGGGTTGCCATCGCGGTAGCTCCGGGAAATAAGTGTGCATCGGGGGAGGAATTGACGCATGCATGAAGGCATCACGTCCGGAGCTGCAGCTTCGAGGCGTCGGAATTGGCTCCGGCGTGCCTCGGTTGCGATCATCCTGGCCGGCATGGTCGCGGCTCCAGCGGAGACGGCCGCCCAGCAAAGTTCGATCAAGGTCGCTCCGGCCCCGCGGTGCTCGGCATTGCTCAAGCAGGGGCGCGGCGGAGTGGTTATCCAGAGCGCGGAACTGGTCCCGGCGGGCCGTCTGCCCGGGCGGCCGGGCGCCGCCGACGCGGGCCCTCTCTTGCCGGTGCACTGCAAGGTGCGCGGCGTGATCGATCCGCGCACTGGCTTCGGCGGGCGCCCGTTTGGAACGGGATTCGAACTGCGTTTGCCTGTTGCGTGGAACGGCCGCTTCCTGTTCCAGGGCGGTGGCGGGCTCGACGGGCAAGCGATGCCGGCTGTCGGGAACGTTGCGAATTCCACCGGCGAACCTGCGCTGGCGCGCGGTTTCGCCGTCGTTTCCACCGACAGCGGCCACAGCGGCTCGCTGGTCGATGCGACCTTTGGTTTGGACCAGCAGGCGCGGACGGACTACGCCTATAATGCACTCGACAAAGTGACCGCCGAGGCAAAGCGAATCATCGGCGAATTCTACGGCTCGCCGCCGAAGAAATCCTATTTTCTCGGTTGCTCGAATGGCGGGCGGCAGGCGCTGATGGCCTCGCAGCGCTTGCCGCTGCAGTTCGACGGGATTGTCGCCGGGGATCCGGCGATGCGTTTTTCGCGCATCGCCCTCGGTGAAGTGTGGAACATGCACGTCGTTGCCCGGATCGCCCCGCGCGATGCGGATGGCCGGCCGATCTATTCCAAGGCTTTCTCGGACGGTGATTTGAAGTTGGTTCGCCAAGCTGCCCTTAGGCGTTGCGACGCGCTCGACAATCTCGCCGACGGGATGATCAATGACTGGCAGCACTGCGATTTCGATCCGGCCGAACTGACCTGCAAGGCGGGCAAGACCGATCAATGCCTCACGTCCGGCCAGGTCGGAGTGTTGCGCGAACTTTTCGAAGGTCCGCGCACCGCTGGCGGCGGCCATATCTACGGGCCGTTCACTTACGACACCGGGATCGCGTCCTCGGCATGGCGGGGCATGCGGCTGGGGACGTCGGAAACCGGCCAGGCCAATTCGGCCGATGCGACGCTCGGCCTGGGGCAATTCCGCTATTACCAACTGACCCCGCCCGACCCGAACTTCGATCCGCTCATGCCGTTCGACAACGACGAGATGCTGGATCGAATCCGCTACACCGGCGGCATCGGCGATGCCGACAGCCCACTACTTTCGACGTTTGCGCTTTCAGGCAAGATGATCCTCTACAACGGCATGGCCGACCAGGGCATGGCGACGGCGATGATTGTCGACTGGTACAACAAGATGCTCGCCGCGACCGGCCAGCCGGGAGCCGACGCGGTGCGGTTGTTCACCGTGCCAGGTATGCTTCACTGCGGCGGCGGGGAGGCGACCGACCAGTTCGAGATGCTCGACGCGATCGTCGACTGGGTCGAGAAGGGCACTGCACCCGACCGGATCGTGGCGACAAGCAAGACGATGCCCGGCTTGTCGCGGCCGCTGTGCCCTTATCCGAAGGTGGCTCGCTACTCCGGTGGTGATCCAAAGAGCGCCGCCAGTTTCAGATGCACTGCGTAGGCCGAATTTTGCCTCGGCGGCGCTTCGGTCAGTCCCAAACCCTCTCCGTCCGTGAGCGTCCGGACTATCGCCTGCTGCGCCGGCGGTTTTGCCACCACATCGCAAACAGGATCAGCAGGAATGCAGCGAGGCGCAGCAGGTAAAGCCAGCTGCGCTCTTCGTCGTAGAAGTTGCCCAGGGTCAGCAGGCCCTGGGTAATGCCGAGCAGCAGAAAGCTGCCCGAGAACGCGAGGAACAGCCCTTCGCGGGTGCGCCTCCAGAATTTCAGAAACATCAGCGCCGCGACGGCAAAGCCCATGACGATCGCACCGGCGAGGAAATCGTTGATCATCGCTCAGGAATCCTCGTCCCAGATGAAACCGAACAACAGCACGGCAACCGCGAGCAATGTGAGCCACAGGCGGACGGGCCGGAGATCGACGTCCGGATAGATCAGGATATCGAAGATCACGAGCAGGTTCACCAGCGCCAGCAGGGCGAAGCACCATGCGCTCCAGAAGAGCATTCGCGACCGCGCCCTGAAGAAGCTGCGCGCCAGCAGGAAAGCGCAAGCTGCGCTGGTTGCGAAACACAGGAGGTAGACCAGCGTCGGGAACAAGGTGCCCATCCTCAATCCTTCCGCAACTTGAACGCGTCGGCGAACGCGGTGACCCCGGGACTCGCTTGCGCGACGATTAGCCGGCGCACCTTGTCGGGGCTCTTCTGGTAGAGGTCGATCGCCTGCCGAACGAGTCGCTGCTGTTCGCCGTTGCCTTCGTGCAATGCGACCCGCCCCTTGCCGTCGACTACTGCCAGTCCTGCGGCCGAGAGGTTTTCGACGCTTTGCGAGACCACGGCGTCGCTTATCCTGAGTGCGGTGATGAGCTCATCGGGGCTGAACTTCGCCGCAGGATTGATGGCAAGGTATTGCAGGACTTCGAGCGCCCAGACGGACCGGAAGCTGTTTCCGATAAAGGATTCAAGTTGTTTCTGGTCAGCCATCCGCTCGCGCTGGGGGTTTCTTGCCGGGTCCCTGATACCTGGCCCGCTGGTCCTACTCATTCTCGGCGCGCTGGCAACCGCATTTGGGCCAAAAAGTTAATTTTGTTGAGCGGTGCCGGGAACTTGAAGGGACCTTGGCATTTGTGATGTGAGGGGCCGTGGGGACGCACACCCGCGCGTACGGGGAGGGAAGTGTGAACAGCCAGATATCGCAAGCGGAATTCTCGCGCAGCAGACGTGAACTTGTCCTCGCCCTGCGCCGGTTGCGGCGCGGCGACTTCTCGGTGCGGATGCCCGAGGAAGGCAGCGATGCCGACGTTGAAATCGCTACCTTGTTCAACGAGGTGGTCAGCATCAACCAGCAGATGGCCAACGAGATGGAGCGCGTTTCGCGGGTCGTCGGCAAGGAAGGCAAGATCGGCCATCGCGCGAAGGTCCACGGCGCCACGGGCGGCTGGGAAGCCAAGCTGCGCGCGATCAACGAACTGATCGACGACATGGTCCAGCCGACGATCGAGGTCGCCCGCGTGATCGGCGGCGTTGCCAAGGGCGACCTGTCGCAGACGATGGCGCTCGAGATCGACGGGCGCCCGCTCAAGGGCGAGTTCCTGCGCATCGGCAAGGTTGTCAACACGATGGTCGACCAGCTGGCCAACTTCACCTCGGAAGTGACGCGCGTTGCTCGCGAAGTTGGTACCGAAGGCAAGCTCGGCGGGCAGGCGCGCGTGCGCGGTGTGGCTGGAACCTGGAAGGATCTGACCGACAACGTCAACCTGATGGCGGCCAACCTCACCGGTCAGGTGCGCAATATTGCCGAAGTGACGACGGCCGTGGCCTCAGGCGACTTGTCGAAGAAGATCACGGTCGACGTGAAGGGCGAAATCCTCGAACTCAAGAACACCATCAACACGATGGTCGACCAGCTCAACTCTTTCGCCTCGGAAGTGACCCGCGTGGCGCGTGAGGTCGGCACCGAAGGCAAGCTTGGCGGCCAGGCGCAAGTGCCCGGGGTCGCCGGCACCTGGGCGGACCTGACCGAGAACGTCAACTCGATGGCCGCGAACCTGACCGGGCAGGTGCGCAACATCGCCGAGGTTACAACGGCGGTCGCCTCGGGCGACCTGTCCAAGAAGATCACCGTCGACGTGCAGGGTGAAATTCTCGAGCTGAAGAACACGATCAACACGATGGTCGACCAGCTCAACGGCTTCGCCAGCGAGGTGACCCGGGTCGCTCGCGAGGTGGGTACCGAAGGCAAGCTGGGCGGACAGGCGCAAGTGCCCGGCGTCGGCGGCACGTGGAAGGACCTGACCGACAACGTCAACTCGATGGCGGCGAACCTCACCGGTCAGGTGCGCAACATCGCCGAAGTGACCACCGCGGTCGCCTCGGGCGACTTGTCGAAGAAGATCACGGTGGACGTGAAGGGCGAGATTCTCGAGCTCAAGAACACCATCAACACGATGGTCGACCAGCTCAACGGTTTCGCTTCCGAAGTGACCCGCGTGGCGCGCGAAGTCGGCACCGAGGGCAAGCTGGGCGGCCAGGCGCAAGTGCCCGGCGTCGCCGGAACCTGGGCCGACCTGACCGAGAATGTGAACTCGATGGCGGCGAACCTGACCGGGCAGGTGCGCAACATCGCCGAGGTCACCACCGCCGTGGCGCGCGGTGACCTCTCAAAGAAGATCACCGTGGAAGTGCGCGGCGAAATCCTCGAGCTGAAGAACACCATCAATGTCATGGTCGACCAGCTCAACTCTTTCGCCTCGGAGGTGACGCGCGTGGCCCGCGAGGTCGGCACCGAAGGCAAGTTGGGCGGCCAGGCGCAGGTCGAAGGCGTCGGCGGCACCTGGAAAGACCTCACCGACAACGTCAACGCGATGGCCGGCAACCTGACCGGGCAGGTGCGCAACATCGCCGAAGTGACCACCGCGGTGGCGCTGGGCGACCTCTCCAAGAAGATCACCGTCGACGTGAAGGGTGAGATCCTCGAGCTGAAGAACACGATCAACACGATGGTCGACCAGCTCAACTCGTTCGCTTCCGAAGTGACGCGCGTTGCGCGCGAAGTCGGCACCGAAGGGCGCCTCGGCGGGCAGGCGCAGGTCGAAGGCGTCGGCGGCACGTGGAAGGACCTGACCGACAACGTCAACGCGATGGCCGCGAACCTCACCGGGCAGGTGCGCAATATCGCCGAGGTGACCACGGCCGTGGCGCTGGGTGACTTGTCCAAGAAGATCACGGTCGACGTGAAAGGCGAGATTCTCGAGCTCAAGAACACCATCAACACGATGGTCGACCAGCTCAACTCGTTCGCTTCGGAAGTGACGCGCGTGGCCCGCGAGGTCGGCACCGAGGGCAAGCTGGGCGGCCAGGCGCAAGTGCGCGGCGTCGCCGGCACCTGGGCCGACCTGACCGACAACGTCAACCTGATGGCCGACAACTTGACCGGCCAGGTCCGCAACATCGCCGAAGTGACCACCGCCGTGGCTCGCGGCGACCTTTCCAAAAAGATCACCGTCGATGTGAAGGGCGAGATTCTCGAGCTCAAGAACACCATCAACACGATGGTCGACCAGCTCAACGGCTTCGCTTCGGAAGTGACCCGCGTGGCGCGCGAAGTCGGCACCGAGGGCAAGCTCGGCGGCCAGGCGCAAGTGCCCGGCGTCGGCGGCACCTGGAAGGATCTGACCGACAACGTCAACCTGATGGCGACCAACCTCACCAACCAGGTGCGCGGCATCGCCGACGTCGTCACCGCGGTCGCGCAGGGCAACCTCAAGCGCAAGCTGACCTTCGACGCCAAGGGCGAGATCGCCGCGCTGGCCGAGACGATTAACGGCATGATCGAGACGCTTTCCACCTTCGGCGATCAGGTGACCAACATGGCCCGCGAAGTGGGCGTGGAAGGCCGGCTCGGCGGCCAGGCGCGCGTGCCCGGCGCCGCGGGCCTGTGGCGCGACCTGACCGACAACGTGAACCAACTGGCGGCGAACCTGACCAACCAGGTCCGTTCGATCGCCGACGTGGCAACGGCGGTGACCAAGGGCGACCTCACCCGCTCGATCTCGGTCGAAGCCTCGGGCGAGATGGCGGCGCTGAAGGACAACATCAACGAGATGATCCGCAACCTGAAGGATCAGACGCTCAAGAATGCCGAACAGGACTGGCTCAAGACCAATCTCGCGCGCTTCAGCCGCATGCTCCAGGGCGAGCGCGACCTGACGACGATCTCCAACCTGATCATGAGCGAACTCGCGCCGCTGGTGAACGCGCAATACGGAGTGTTCTACGTCGCCAACGACGAGCCCGCGGGCAGCAAGTCGCTCGATCTCGTCGCTACCTATGGGGCGGAGAAGAAGAAGGAACTCAAGAACCGTTTCGAGCTGCGCGAAGGGCTGATCGGCCAGGCCGCGGCCGACAAGCGGCCGATGCGGCTTAAGAAGGTGCCTGGAGACTTCATTCGAATCGGCTCGGGCCTCGGCGCCGCGACACCGGCCAACATCAACATCCTTCCCGCGTTGTTCGAGGACGAGGTCAAGGCCGTGATCGAGCTGGCCTCGTTCGAGGAATTCAACGAGACCCACCACACCTTCCTCACCCAGCTGATGGAAACCGTGGGCATTGTGCTCAACACGATCGCGGCGACGATGCGCACCGAGGAGTTACTCAAGGAATCGCAGCTGCTGACGCAAGAGCTGCAGAGCCGCCAGACCGAGCTCACCCGCAAGCAGGAAGAGCTGCACGCGACCAACGAGGAGCTGCAGGAAAAAGCCCAGCTGCTCGAGAACGAAAAGCGCCAGGTGGAGGCAAAGAACTTCGAGATCGAGATGGCGCGCCGCGCGGTCGAGGAGAAGGCCGAGCAGCTGGCGCTGACCTCGAAGTACAAGTCCGAATTCCTTGCCAACATGAGCCACGAACTGCGCACGCCGCTCAACTCGCTGCTGATCCTTTCGAAAATGCTGGCCGACAACCAGCAGGGCAACCTCAACGAGAAGCAGACGGAGTTCGCCCGCACGATCCATGGCGCGGGCACCGACCTTCTCAACCTGATCAACGACATCCTTGACCTGTCGAAGATCGAATCCGGCACGGTCGCGATCGAGATCGGCGAGATGTCGTTGGCTAGCTTGCGCCAGCACATGGAGCGCACGTTCCGCCAGCTCGCTTCGGAAAAGCAGCTCGAGTTCCACGTCGAGTTCGCGCCCGACCTGCCGCCGGCCATCCGCACCGACGAGAAGCGCCTGCAGCAGATCGTGCTCAACCTGCTGTCGAACGCGTTCAAGTTCACCGCGCACGGCGGGGTGACGCTGGCGGTGAGGAAGGCGAGTCAGGGCTGGAGCCCGGCGCACCCGATCCTCGGCGATGTCGAGGCCGCGATCGAGATCGCCGTCAGCGATACCGGCATCGGCATCCCCGAAGACAAGCAGCGGCTGATCTTCGAGGCGTTCCAGCAAGCCGACGGTACGACCAGCCGCAAGTACGGCGGCACCGGGCTCGGCCTGTCGATCAGCCGCGAGATCGCCGGCCTGCTCGGCGGCGAGATCCAGGTCCGCTCGACTGTCGGCAAAGGCTCGACCTTCACGCTCTATGTTCCCTTGAAATCGCCCGGCGTCGCGCCGGCGCTGGCGCTGCCGGGCGCCGGCGCCCTCGGCGGCGAGGCCGGTCCGTTAAGCCCGGCGATCACCGACGATCGCGACGATCTCGACGGTCATCCGTTCGTGCTGATCGTGGAGGACGACCCGAGCTTCGCCAGCGTGCTGCTCGACATCGCCCGCGACGCCGGCATCAAGGGCGTGATCTCGTCCGCCGGCGCGGGCACCTTGTCGATGGTCCGCAAACTCAGGCCGAGCGCCATAACGCTCGACCTCGGCCTGAGCGACATCGACGGCTTCGTGTTGCTCGATCTCCTGCGCCACGATCCGGAAAGCAGCGACATCCCCGTTCATGTCATTTCAGGTGCCGAGCAGGCTGCGCATGCGCTCACGCTCGGGGCCGAACGCGTGATCGAGAAACCGGCCGAACGAGGCGAGCTGATCGACCTGTTCACGGCGATGGGCGAGCGCTTCGCGCAGCAAGGGCCACGCAAGGCGCGCAAGGCCTCGCGCCGCAAGGGCAGCGACCGCGCCGCGGCCGGGCCGCCCGAGCTGGCCGGCAAGCGACTGCTGATCGTCGACGACGACATCCGCAACATCTACTCGCTGGCCAGCGTCCTCGAGACGCACGGTGCCGAAGTGCTCCATGCCGAACGGGGCGCGGAGGGCATCGCCCTGCTCGAGCAGGACCTCAGCATCGACGTCGCGTTGATCGACATCATGATGCCGGAAATGGACGGCTACGAAACGATGCGGCGGATCCGCGCCAACCCCCGGCTGGCGCACATCCCGCTGATATCGGTCACCGCCAAGGCGATGAAGGGCGACCGTCAGAAGTGCCTCAATGCGGGCGCCTCGGACTATATCGCCAAACCGGTTGATATCGATTTGTTGCTCGCCTTGCTCCGCGTGTGGATCGGCCGCGCGCAAGCCGGTGCGAACGGGCTGGCGCCAGTCCTTGTCGAGAACGCAGCCTGATGGTCCGAGCCGAAGCGATCACGGCGCCTGAACCTGGGCCGGAGCTTGCGCCGGAGGCGGAGCGCCGCCCGCGCGTGCTGTTGGTCGACGATGACGAGCGCAACTTGCTGGCATTGTCGGAGGTGCTCGAGCCGATCGCCAGCGTCGTAACCGCGACCTCGGGTCGTATCGCTCTCCGCGAGTTGCTCAAGGACGAGTTCGCGGTGATCCTGCTCGATGTGTTCATGCCGGAAATGGACGGCTATGAAACCGCCTCACTGATCCGCAAGCGCGCCCAGACAGCGCGAATCCCGATCATCTTCCTATCGGCGGTGAACAAGGAAACCGAGCACCTGATGCGCGGCTACGCGATGGGGGCGGTCGACTATGTCTTCAAGCCGGTCGATCCGGTGGTGCTCAAGTCCAAGGTCGCGGTGTTCGTCGACTTGTTCGAGCTGCGCCAGCAAGTCGCGGGCCAGGCCAAGGCGGAACAGGAACTGCGCGAGGCGCGCCTTCGGGCGGAAGGCGAGCGACTGGTTTATGAGCGCGAGCTGCAGCAGGCGCAACTGCGCCAGGCGGCGATCCTCGAAGCGCTGCCGCTGGCGATGTACGAGGCTTGGCTGGACGACGAAGGGCGCTTGAATCGCCGCTTCATCGGCGGCGACATTGCCAAGATTGCCGGCGACGACACCGAGGCTCTCGGATCGGGCGCCTTGCGCTGGTGCGACAGGATCGCCGAAGCCGACGTTGCCGATCTCGAGCGACGGATTGCCGGCAGCGCCAACCAGTCGGTCACGGCGAACTACCGCTGGACCCGCCGCGACGGCAGCGCGATCCACGTCATCGACCAGTGCGTCCGGTCGTCCGAGAGCGAGAATATCTGGGTTGGAACGCTGATCGACGTCACCGCGCAGCGCGAGCTCGAGCAGCAGCTCGTGCAATCGCGCAAGGCCGAAGCACTAGGGCAGCTGACCGGCGGTGTGGCGCACGATTTCAACAACCTGCTCGCCGCGGTCCTCGGCGGCCTGCGCCTGATCGAGGGGCGCGTCGAACTCCGCGGGCGCGAAAGGCAGATTTTCGACCAGATGCGCAGCGCCGCCGAAAAGGGTGCCGAGTTGGTCCGCCGTCTGATGGCCTTCGCTCGCAAGCAGGAGCTGTCGCCGAGCAGCATCGAGCCGCGGGCCTTGCGCGATTCGGTTGCCGGACTGGTCGACCACGCGCTCGGCGACCACGTGAAGGTCGATTGGCGGCTCGCCGACAAGCGCCTGCGGCTTTACGCCGACGAGGCGCAGCTCGAACTGGCACTAGTCAACCTGCTGATCAACGCGCGTGACGCGATGCCCGACGGCGGCACGATATCGGTCGCCATCGAACCCGTGGCAGCGCCGGACGGTCGCGGCGGCGCGAACGAGTGGCTGCGAATTCGCGTGTCCGACGAGGGCGACGGCATCCCGGCAGAGCTGGTCGAACGGGTGACCGAACCGTTCTTCACCACCAAGGAGGCCGGCAAGGGCACCGGCCTCGGGCTGTCGATGGTGGCCGGGTTCGTCGAACAGTCGGGCGGTGCGTTCGATATCGCGAGCGAAGTCGGCAAGGGCACGCAGATCGACATGGTCCTGCCGGCCACCCGACTCGAAAGCGCAACCGTCGCGGCTGCGCGGCCGGAGGACGGGCCCGAGCGGCTGGTCGGGTCGGTGCTGCTGGTGGACGACGATGCCAGCGTGCGGCTGATTCTGTCCGAGCACCTGCGCGACCTCGGCCTCGAGGTTGCCGTCGCCGAAGATGCAACCGACGCGCTGCGTCTGCTCGAAAGCAACGGCTACCGGCCGGACTTCGTGCTGACCGACTTGTCGATGCCGGGGATGGATGGCTTCAACCTGCTGGGCGCGATCGGGGAACGCTGGCCCGACATCCGCGGGGCGATAATGACCGGCAACCCGCAGGAACGCGTGCAGCGCTGCGACCCGCGGGTGTCGGTGATCCACAAACCGATCGAATTCGGCGAGCTCAGGCGCTTGCTCGCCTGCACCTGAGGAACGTCCGCCCCGCCGCGCCCGTTTGATGGCGATACGGCGAAAGGACTGGGCCTTGCCGCTTGAGCAACACGATTCCGTCGCGCAACTCGATGGCAGTCCGCGGCGACGCTTCTACGCCGGCGGCGACATTGCTCGGGTGGAGGCGATCAACGACCTGCGAGCGCGGACGCACAAGCTGATGCCGCGCTTCGTGCTGGAGTATCTGGAAGGCGGAGCGGGCGAGGAGGCGACCTTGGCGCGGGAGCGCGAGTGTTTCGCCGAATGGCGAGTGATGCCGCATACTCTGGTCGATGAGGCGCACCGCGACCTTACAACTTCGATCATCGGCAAGGACGCGCCGCTGCCGCTGGCGGTGGCTCCGACGGGGCTCAACGGCGTGTTCATGCGCGGTGCCGATACCGCGCTGGCGCAGGGCGCCTCGCGCTCGGGCGTGCCGTTCATTCAGAGCACAATGTCGAACGAGCGGATGGAGGACGTGGCGAGGGTGCCGGGACTTCGCCACTGGTGGCAACTATACGTGTTCGGCGGCGAGGAGATCTGGCAGGAGCTGGTCGACCGTGCCGATGCCTGCGGCTGCGAGGCGCTGGTGCTGACTACCAATTCGCAGATCTTCGGACAGCGCGAGTGGGACAGCCGTACGCGCGTCGAAGGCCAGCGGCCGTCGTGGAGCACGGTCTTCGATGCTGCGCTTCATCCACGCTGGCTGGCGACCACGCTGAACCGAGGCATGCCCGAATTCGCCAACGTGATCGAGTTTGTCCCGAAGGAGCATCGCGGATTCTTCGATAGCGCCTTCTGGATTCGCGGGCAGATGTGGCGCAATCTCGACTGGAAGACGGTCGCGAAAATCCGCGACAGGTGGAAAAAGCCGTTCTTCGTCAAAGGCATGCTGAACCTGAAGGATGTCGAGCGCGCGCTCGACAGCGACATCGACGGGATCATCCTCGGGAGCCACGGCGGGCGGCAGTCCGACTGGGCGGTGGCGCCACTCGACATCCTGCCGCGCGCGCGGGAGATCGTCGGTGACCGCAAGGCGCTGTACCTGACGGGTGGCATTCGCCGCGGCACCGATATTCTCAAGGCCAAAGCGCTCGGGGCAGACGTGGTCCTGACCGGGCGCGCGACGCTCTACGGTCTGTGCGCCTACGGGGCGGACGGGGTCCACCGCGCGATCGAGACGCTCAAGGAAGAGATGCTCAACGAGCTCGGCCAATACGGTATTCCCCGCCTCAAGGCGTTAACGCGCGACTTGCTGGTGCGAACCGATGACCTGCCGCTCTAATCCGCCGGCCAGGCCATCGTAGAAAGCAGCGCGATCTCTGCCGCTCGGCTGTCGAGCCGGGTGTGCTGAACGACGATCGGCTGGTCGCTCTCGATGACGCTGGCATAGTCCTCGCCCGGAGGGATGGGTTCAGGATCGCTCAGCTCGTTGAAGCGCAGGTGAAGCGTGCGCCGTGCGCCGAGCGTGATCTTGTATGGGCCGACCGGCTCGCGATCGGTGAAGAACAAGGTGATCCGCACGTGCGCCTCCTTGTCGCCGGCGTTGAGCAGGCAGGCTGCTTCGTGGCTTAGCAGCGCTCGGTTGGCGTTGATCATGCTCTGGGGCGGAATGAAGCCCTCCGGGATTACCCAGCGCTTGCGTCCGATCGCGTCCGTCACGGTCTAACTCCTTGTTCTGTTTTACATCGGAACGCGACGGGCCACGCTCCGTTTCCAACTGGGGCACACGAAGGCGGCAGATTTCTTTCCGAGGAGTGAGCCATGGCGCAGAGCGTTTCCGAGTTTGTATGGGATCGGCTGCACGAATGGGGTGTACGCCGGATTTTCGGTTATCCGGGCGACGGTATCAACGGCCTGGTCGGCGCGCTCGACGCCAAGAAGGAGCTGTTCGAGTTCGTCCAGGTGCGGCACGAGGAGATGGCCGCGTTCATGGCCAGCGCCCATGCCAAGTTCACCGGCGAGCTGGGCGTGTGCCTGGCCACCTCCGGACCCGGTGCGACCCACCTTCTGACCGGCTTGTACGACGCTGCGCTCGATCACATGCCGGTGCTGGCGATTGTCGGCCAGCAGGCCCGCACGGCGATCGGGGCGCACTACCAGCAGGAGATTGACCTCAACTCGGCGTTCAAGGACGTCGCCGGCGCCTTCACCGGCATCGCGATGGTCCCCGCGCAAGTGCGCCACCTGATCGACCGCGCGGTGCGCATCGCCAAGGCCGAGCGGCGGGTGACCGCGCTGGTATTCCCCAACGACCTGCAGGAAATGGACTATGCCGAGCCGCCGCGTAAGCACGGTGCCGTGTTCTCGGGCGTCGGTTGGTCGCAGCCGAAAGTCGTCCCCAAGGACGAGGACCTCAAGCGCGCCGCCGAAGTGCTCAACAGCGGCAAGAAGGTGGCGATGCTCGTCGGCGCGGGGTGCAAGGGCGCCAGCGACAAGGTCATCGCGATCGCCGACGAGCTCGGTGCAGGCTGCGCCAAGGCACTGCTCGGCAAAGACGTGCTGCCCGATGACTTGCCGTGGGTGACCGGCTCGATCGGCCTGCTCGGGACGAAGCCGAGTTACGATCTGATGATGGAATGCGACACGTTCCTGATGCTCGGTTCGGGCTTCCCCTACTCCGAGTTCCTGCCCAAGCAGGGTCATGCCCGGGGCGTTCAGGTCGATATCGACGCCGGAATGCTGTCGATCCGCTTCCCGCACGAGGTCAACCTGCAGGGCGACGCCGCTCTCACGATCGACGCGTTGCTCGCGCTGCTCGAGCAGAAGATCGACACGACCTGGCGCGACACGATCGCCGGCTGGAAGAAGGACTGGCAACAGACGCTGCACGATCGCGCGATGGTCGCCGCCAACCCGATCAACCCGCAGCGGGTGTTCACCGAGCTGTCTCCACGCCTGCCCGATCGCGTGATCGTCACCAGCGACAGCGGCTCGGCCGCCAACTGGTATGCCCGCGATCTTCAATTTCGCGAGGGTATGACCGGGTCGCTGTCGGGCGGGCTCGCCTCGATGGGCGCAGGCGTGCCCTACGCCATTGCCGCCAAGTTCGCCTTCCCCGACCGCCCGGTGATCGCGCTGGTCGGCGACGGCGCGATGCAGATGAACGGCATGGCCGAACTGATCACCGCGGCGAAATACCACCGCAAGTGGTCCAACCAGACCTTCGTCGTTTGCGTGCTCAACAACCAGGACCTGAACCAGGTGACCTGGGAGCAGCGGGTCATGGAAGGCAATCCCAAGGCCGAAATGACGCAGAACCTGCCCGACGTCCCCTATCACAAGTTCGCCGCCATGATCGGCTTCGAGGGCATCTACGTCGACGACCCCGAGCAGCTCGGGGCCGCGTGGGACCGCGCGCTAGGCTCGAAGGGCCCTTGCGTGCTGGAAGTGAAGACCGACCCCGAAGTGCCGCCGCTGCCGCCGCACATCACCTTCAAGCAGGCCAAATCGTTCATGACCGCCGCAGTTCAGGGCGATCCGAACGAAGCCGGCATGATCAAGGGCAGCATAAAGCAGGTGCTGAGCTCGGTCTTCGCCGTGGACTGATGACCCCCGCCACGAGCAGGCGATGATCGCCCATGCGACCGTATTCACGGACCAGGCGTTCGAGGCGATCGGTGCTACTGAGCGCTGGACGACACCTGCCACCTCAACGGCACCGCGCGGATGGGCGACGATCCCGCCGCTAACGTCGTAAACGCCGACTGCCGCAGCTGAGATACCCCAACCCGTGGAGCTACGACGGTCAGGTGTTCCCGACGGTCGGCGGCGCCAACCCTTCGCTGACAATTCAAGCAATGGCGTGTCGGACGGACGACAGAATCTCGGAACTCGCGCGGCGCGGCGAGATTTAATCGGCATGGCCCACGAACTTGCAGATCCGCCCGTCGTCGTCATCACCGGTGCCACCGCCGGTGTCGGCCGCGCCGTCGCCCGCCGCTTCGCCAAGGACAAGGCCAGGGTCGGATTGATTGCGCGAGGGATGGACCGCCTCGAGGCCACCAAACGGGAGGTCGAGGGGGCCGGCGGCGAGGCCCTGATCTGCCAGTGCGACGTCGCCGATGCCGAGGCGGTCGACAAGGCCGCAAGCGCTGTCGAAGGGCATTTCGGCCCGATCGATATCTGGATCAACGTCGCCTTCGCCGGGATGATGGCGCCCTTCGTCGACATCTCGATGGAGGAGTTCAAGCGCGTCACTGAAGTCACCTACCTTGGCCAGGTGCACGGCACGCATTCGGCTCTCAAGCGAATGATACCGCGCGATCGCGGCTCGGTCGTCCTCGTCGGCAGCGCGCTCGCCTATCGCGGCATACCGCTGCAATCGCCGTATTGCGGCTCGAAGCACGCGATCCAGGGCTTCCAGGATTCGCTGCGCTGCGAACTGCTGCACATGAAGTCCAACGTGCATGTCAGCATGGTCCAGCTTCCCGGCGTGAACACGCCCGAGTTCGACTGGATGCGTACGACCATGCCCAGGACGCTGCGCCCGGCGAGTCCGCCCTACCAGCCGGAAGTCGCCGCCGACGCGATCCACTTCGCCGCTTACTCGAAGCGTAAGGAAGTCACCTTCGGGTGGTGGGCGCTGGCGTCGGTGTGGGCCGACAAGCTCGCCTCGCCGCTGGTCGACCGCTATCTTGCCAGGACCGGCTTCGCCAGCCAGCAGACGAACGAGCCGATCCCGGCGGACCGCATGGATAACCTGTTCGAGCCGGTGCCTGGCGATCCCGGCGCGCATGGCCGCTTCGACGCGGAATCTCACGTCAGGAGCCGCGAACTGTGGCTGACCAAGCACCGCGGCCAGGCCGCGCTTGGAGCCGCGCTTGCTCTCACTGCTGGCGGCCTGGCCTGGCTGGGCTCGCGCCGTCACGCGGCATAGCGCGTTTTTCTTGGCGACGAGCGGAAAGAAACCACTGCTCGCCTGTTGTCTTGATTGTGAAAATGGGACGAACGAGGGTTCGGCGCGACCGGTAGGGAGAGACGCGCGCCTGCCCGATGTCCCCGCGGACCAGAAGCAGGGACCGGCACTGCCACAGATCTTTTCCCCTTCGGCCGACACCTGGATGCGCGTCGTTCTCGGCGGGGCGCTCCTGCTGGTCGCCGGAGCGAGCGCGGCCGGGGCGGGACTGGTGCGCGGCACTTTCTGGACCCGAGCGGGCTGGGTGCAGGATCAGACGGTGCCTTTCAGCCATCGTCACCATTCCGGCGACCTGGGGATCGATTGCCGTTACTGCCATACCGGCGCCGAGACAGGCGCGGTGGCGGGCCTGCCGCCCACTCACACCTGCATGACCTGCCATTCGCAGATATGGACCGGCGCTCCGGCGCTGGCGCCGGTGAGGCAGAGCTATGCCACCGGCAAGCCGCTAGCGTGGAACCGCGTCGCGCAACTACCCGATTACGTCTATTTCGACCACCACGTACACGTCGTCAACGGCGTCGCCTGCGTCGAGTGTCACGGGCGCGTCGACGAGATGCCGCTGACCTGGCGGGCCCAGCCGTTCACGATGGACTTCTGCGTTGACTGCCACCGGCACCCGGAAAGGGCCCTCCGCCCGCCGTCAATGGTCACCCGGATGGATTGGTCGGGTCTGAATCCCAATCTCCTCAAGCAGTACGGAATTCGCATCGCCGGACACAAAGGGCTCGATCCCGACCGACTGACGAATTGCGAGACCTGTCACCGATGAGCCTGGCCGATCCACTCGCGCTGCTCCAGGAGCGCTTCCCCTCGCTCGATCTGCGGCGGCGCGACGTTCTCAAGACGCTCGGTGCGACGCTGGCGCTCGCCGGCCTCGACGGCTGCGGGCGCGAGGCGGACGAAACCGCGATGCCGTTCGTCGAGGATCCGGACGGCGGCCCCGGCGCTGAAAAGCATTACGCCACCGCTGTCGAACTCGATGGAATCGGCCAACCGGTGATCGGCATTTGCCGCGATGGGCGGCCGGTCAAGCTCGAGGGCAATCCGGCACATCCCGCGAGCCTCGGCGCGACTGACGCGTTCACTCAGGCGGCGCTGCTTGGGCTGTACGATCCGGCACGCTCGGCCACACCCCTGCGGCAGGGAGCGCCCGCCACATGGGGCGAGGCGGAAGCCGCACTGTTCCAGCTGGCGAGGCGACTCGACGAAGCCGCGGGCGGCGGCTTTCACTTGCTCACCGGGCCCGTTGGTTCGCCGACGCTGCTGCGGCAGATCGCCGAGCTGCGCGCGAGCTGGCCGGCGATGCGCTGGCACGTCCATGCGCCGCTTGCGGGAACGGTCCCGCAGCCGGTGCTGCCGCTCGACAAGGTCGAGGCGCTTGTGGCGCTCGATTCCGATCCGCTCGGCGCGGGGCCCTTGCAGACAATCCACGCGCGCGGCTGGTCGGCGCGTCGGCGGGCCTACCAAGAAGGGAAGGGTGATGCGCTGCTGTTCGTCGCCGAGCCCGTCCCGACGCTCACCGGAGTCTCCGCCAGCGAGCGGTTGATCGCCCGTCACGGCCGAATTCCGGCGCTGTTGGCCGGTCTGGCCGAAGAGCTCGACGGTGGCGCGAAAGGAGGAACGTTCGACGCGCGCGAGCAGGCGTGGCTGCAAACCGCGGTCGCGGAGCTACGCCGGCACAGAAACGCTGCGCTAATCCTGCTCGGAGCGCACCATCCGCCTCCGCTCCACGAACAGGTTGCAGCGCTCAACGCGGCAATCGCTGCGCCGCGCCCATTGGGCTTTGCCGCGGTCAACCCCGACGCCGAGGACCTGACCGCGCTCGTGGCAGCCATGCGGTCCGGCGAGGCGCAAGCGGTGTTCGTGCTCGACAGCAACCCCGCCTATAGCGCGCCGCCCGATCTCGGATTCAGGCAGGCGTTCGCCAAGGTGCCGCTGCGCCTCCATGCCGGCCCGCACGCCGACGAGACCGCCGCACTGGCGCACTGGCACTTGCCGTTGGCGCATCCGCTGGAGAGCTGGAGTGACGTGCGCGCCGCTGACGGTTCGGCCGGCATCGTCCAGCCGCTGGTGCGGCCGTTCCTCGATGTGCGTTCGCGGCATGAGGTCCTGGCGTTACTCGCCGGAGACCGGAGCGAGGCGCGAGCGCTGGTGCAGGCAAGCTGGAACGCGACCGACGACGATGCGCGCTGGCAGGACGCATTGCTGCGCGGTTCAATGAAGTCCTCTTCCCTTGCGGGAGAGGGAGGAGCACCAACAGGGGCGGACCTCTCCCCCGACCCTCTACCGCACGAGGGGGACGCCGAGCGCGGCCTCGACCTCGTGATCCTGCCCGACCCGACCGTCCACGATGGGCAGTTCGCGCACAATCCGTGGCTGCAGGAGCTGCCCAAGCCGCTGACCAAGCTGACGTGGGACAACGCGATCCACATCGGTCCCACGCTCGCCGCGCGGCTTGGCCTGGAAAACGAACGGCGCGCCGAGCTGTCGGTCGGACAGGCGAGGGTGGTCGGCCCGGTATGGATCGTCCCCGGCATCGCCGACGAGACGGTGCTGGTCCACCTCGGCTACGGCCGCCGTGCGGGCGGCCAGGTGGGTGAGGGGATGGGGTTCGACGCCTATCAGTTGCGGAGCAGCGCCTCGCCGTGGCGGCGCGCCGGCGCACGGTTGCGCGCGCTCGATGGCAGCTACCCGCTGGCCACGACCCAGCCGCACACGACGATGGCGGGACACGACTTCGTCAAGTTCGTCGGCCACGCGGGCGAGGGCGTTCCGAAAACCCCGCCCAAGCCGAACATGTACCCCCCGCAGCCGCGCACGGACGGCCTCGCCTGGGGCATGGCGATCGACCTCGACGTGTGCATCGGCTGCAACGCCTGCGTCACCGCCTGTGTGGCGGAGAACAACATCCCGATGGTCGGCAAGGACCAGGTCCACAAGGGCCGCGAGATGCACTGGCTGCGCGTCGATCACTACGCCGATGGCCCTTCGGACGATCCACAGCATGCGTTCCAGCCGGTGCCGTGCATGCATTGCGAGGACGCCCCGTGCGAGATGGGCTGCCCGGTCAACGCCACCGTGCACAGCCCCGACGGGCTCAACCTGCAGGTCTACAACCGCTGCATCGGCACCCGCACCTGCTCCGCCTACTGCCCGTACAAAGTCCGCCGCTTCAACTGGCTCGACTACACCCGCGAGGACCCTCCGGTGCTGCGCGCCGCGCGCAATCCCGAAGTGACCGTGCGCGACCGCGGGGTGATGGAGAAATGCACGTACTGCATCCAGCGGATCGAGCGCGAGAAGATCGGCGCCGATGCCGAGGGGCGGCCGATGGGCGAGGTCAAGACGGCCTGCCAGCAAGTCTGCCCGACCAACGCCATCGTGTTCGGCAACCTCGCCGACGGCTCCAGCGAAGTCTCGCGCCGCAAGGCCGATCCGCGCGATTACGCGCTGCTGGAGGAGGCCAATACCCGCCCGCGCACCACCTATTTCGCGCGCATCCGCAAGGGGCGCAAGGCATGAGCGAGAAGAATCTCACCGGCCGCTATCACCGGATCACCGGCGAGGTGGTGTCGATCCCGCCGCACTTCCCGGCGCCGGTCGCCTGGGCGGTGCTGTTCGGCATCTCGATGCTGCTGGTAGGACTGCTGGTGGTCTCGGTGGTCGTGCTACTGATCAAAGGGCCGGGCATCTGGGGCAACAACATCCCGGTCGGCTGGGGCTTTCCCATCTCGAATTACATCTGGTGGCTCGGGATCGGCCACGCCGGCACGTTAATCTCCGCCATGTTGCTGCTGATGCAGGAGAACTGGCGCAACTCGCTCAACCGCTTCGCCGAGGCGATGACGCTGTTCGCGGTGACCTGCGGCGGACTCTACCCGGTGCTCCACCTGGGGCGGCCGTGGTTTTTCTACTGGATGGCACCCTATCCCAGCACGATGGGTGTGTGGCCGCAGTTCCGCAGTCCCCTTACGTGGGATTTCTTCGCGGTTCTGACTTACCTGATCGTCTCGATCTGCTTCTGGTACATCGGCATCGTCCCCGACCTCGCCGCCGCGCGCGACCGGGCGGCAAAGCGGCGCTGGCAGGTGTTCTTCGGGATTTTCGCGCTCGGCTGGCGGGGGAGCGGACGGCATTGGGTGCGTTGGCGCCAGGCCTACGTGATCACCGCGGCGATCGCGGTGCCGCTGGTGGTGTCGGTGCACTCGGAAATCTCGATGCTGTTCGCCGCCGGGCCGATCCCGGGGTGGAACTCGACCTTGTTCCCGCCCTACTTCGTGCTCGGCGCGGCGTTCTCGGGCTTCGCCATCGTGACGATGCTGGCGGTAATGGTCCGCTCGCTTCTCGGCCTCAAGGATCTGGTCAACGACCGGCACCTCGACATGCTCGGGCGGATGACGTTGGCGACCGGGCTGCTGACAGGCTTCGGCTACGTCGCCGAGGTGTTCACCGCGCTCTACGCCGGCAGCTACGAGTACCAAACGCTGATCGACCGTTTCACCGGTCCCTACTGGTGGAGCTTCTGGGGCGCGGTGTTCTTCAATTTCGTGCCGCTGCAGCTGTTGTGGTGGCGCAAGGTGCGCGTCGCGGCGATCCCGGCGTTCCTGATCGGCCTCAGCGTCGCGGTCGGCATGTGGATGGAGCGCTACATGCTGCTGGTCACCTCGCTTTACCGCGACTGGCTCGAAAGCTCGGTCAACCTGTTCCACGCGACGTTTTGGGACTGGTCGCTTTATCTCGGCTTCATCGGCTTCTTTATGGCCGCATTCCTGCTGTTCGTGCGGTTCCTGCCGGTGATCTCGCAATTTGAGATCAAGGAAGCGCTTGAAGAGGGGGAGAAGTCCGCTGGCTGAGCGCGAGCCCGCCTTCCTGGTCGCTGAATTCGCCGAGCCCAAGCCGATGCTCGAGGCAGCGAAGACGCTTCGTGAGGAAGGTTGGCGGGTCGAGCTGCACTCGCCGTTCCCGGTCAAGGGGATGAAGGAAGCGCTCGGTTTCACCGACCGCACGGTGCCGCACGCGTTCCTGGTCGGCGGCATCGTGGGGGCCGTGGCGGGTTTCGGCATCCAGGCTTATGCCAACTGGGCCTATCCGCTCGACGTTGGCGGCCGGCCGCTGATCGCCGTGCCGGCGTTCATGCTGATCGTGTTCGAGGTGATGGTGCTGTGCTCGGTGCTCACCGGCATCGCGACGATGTTCGCCAAGAACCACCTGCCGCGGTTGCATTACCCGCTGTTCGACGCGGCGCGTTTCCACCTCGCGAGCGACAACCGCTTCTTCGTCTCGCTGGCGCTGGATGGGTGCGACGAGGGCAAAGCTCGCGCGGCGCTGGACCGGCAAGGCCCGGCCTCGGTCGAGAAGGTGGGCGGGGAGTTGCCGGAATGAGGCGGGTCGCAATCCTCCTCCTGCTCGCGCTCGCCGGGTGCAAGAACATGGTCCAGCAGCCGCGCTACGACGAATACGAGGCGAGCCCGCTCTATCCTGCCCGGATGGCGATGCAACACCCGCCCGAGGGCACCGTGGCGCAGGACTTGCCGCAGCAGATCGCCGCTGCGCAGCGTCCGCCGCTGACCAGGGCGCTGGTCGAGCGCGGCCGCGAGCGCTTCGGCATATATTGCACCCCGTGCCACGCCTACGACGGATCGGGTGACGGCGTGGTCCCCGCGCGGGGCTTTCCGCATCCGCCGGACTTGCGCTCCGCGCGGCTGCGGCAAGCCCCGCTGTCACATGTCTACGACGTGATCACCAACGGCTACGGCGTGATGTACTCCTACGCCGACCGGGTTGCGCCACCGGACCGCTGGGCGATCGCGGCGTACACCCGCGTGTTGCAGCAGGCTCAGCCGGAGAGCCAGCCGTGATCCGTCGCGGCGAGCGGTGGCTCGGCGCGCTCGGCGCGCTGGGCGCCGTGGCCGCGTTGCTGCTCGTGCTCGCCGGCCCGCGCGAGGCGCTCACCGGCTGGCTCGGCGCGGTTTCATTCATCGCCGGATTGCCAGCGGGCGGGCTGATCCTGCTGCTGATGATGCCGCTGATCTCGGGCAAATGGACCGAGGACTTGCGCGGCCCCGCGCGGCTGCTCGGCGCACTGTGGCCGCTCGCCGCGCTCGTATTCGTCCCGGTGGTGATCGGCATGGCGGCGATCTACCCGTGGTTCGGCGCGCCGCCGCATTCGGCGTTCGCCGGGGTGTGGCTCAACCCGCCGTTTTTCGCCGCGCGGACGGTCGGCTGGTTCGCGCTCGCCGGGCTCATCGCCGCGCGCGCCGCGGCGCCGATGAGCGAAGGCGTCGCGGCGGGCCTGTTGATCGCCGTGGTGCTGGCCGACAATTTCGTCGCGACCGACTGGCTGATGACGCTCGACCCCAAGTTCGCCTCCTCGGCGTTCGGGGCACAGGTGATCGTGTTCGACGTTTGCGCGGGGCTCGCGGCGATGATCCTTCTTCGCCTTGCCGCCGGCAAGCCGCGCCACACCGGGGTGCTCGGCGGGTTGCTGCTGACGCTCCTGCTGCTGTGGGCCTATTTCCAGTTCATGCCCTTCCTGATCGTCTGGTCGGGCAACCTGCCGGACGGCGTGGGGTGGTATCTCGCGCGGCGGGGCAGCGGATGGGTGGCGGCCATTGTCGCCGCCTCGGTCCTCGGCGGGGTGCCGATGTTCGCTCTCCTGGCGCCGCAAGCGCGCCGAAGCCCGCGCGGGCTCGGCCTTTGCGCCGCGGCTGTGCTGGCGGGCAAGGCGATCGAATTCGCCTGGCTCGCGCTCCCGGGTCGGAGCGGGCTGGCGGTGCTGGCGTGGTTGCTGGCGCTCGCCGGGCTCGGCTGCCTCGCGGTCGCCTCGCTGCTGCGCGCCGCGCGTCTCGCGGAGGCGGCGGCATGAGCGGCATGGTTCCCGGCCTCCATCCTAACACACGCCCGCAACGCAAGGGCGAGGGCGGCGCGTGGAAGGTTGCCGCGGACAACGCCTTCGAAGCCCGCGATGCGCCGCCGCGCTGGGTCGCTCTGGGCCTCGTCGGCACCCTGGCGGTGCTGTTGCTAAGCGTCGCGGGCGTGCTTTGGTTCGTCGGTGCGAACAAGCCGCGCGTGCCCCTGCTCGCGGACGCAGCGAAGGCGCGCTTCCACACCGCGGGTCCGCCACTCGAGGCCGCTCCGCAAGCCGACCGGGCGGCGCTGGAACGGGTGCATCCCGCACCCAATGGGTCGGCGCTCGATGCGGCCATGGGCGCTGTCGTTCAGCAAGGCTGGGGTGAGGCCGACGCCCCACCTTCGCGCGCCGACACGGCCATGAAACGGGCGGAGGCGCGGCAATGATCGCGCGCCTTCTCGCGCTTGTGGCCGCCGCCATGCTGGCGGCCGGTGCGGTCGATCCCAACGATCCGTTCAAGGCCGCCTCGATCGTCGAGAAGCCCGGCGCCTCAATCCCGCTGGACGGGCCCTTTGTCACGTCGGCGGGTCAGCCGGTCACGCTGCGCCAGCTCGCCGCCGGCAAGCCGCTGCTGATTACGCCTGTGCAACACGAATGCCCGAACATCTGCGGCGTCACGCTTGCGGGAATCGCCGGAGCGATCGACGGGCAACCGAAGTACAAACCGGGGCGGGACTTCGCCATCGTCGCCCTCGGCATAGACCCGCGCGAAGGGTCGGCGCAGGCGGGCGACGATCTCAAGCGGCTCGCCGCGCAGCGCCCGAACGCCGTCTGGCAACCGGCCGCGCTCACGGGTAGCGAACAGGCGATCCACGCCGTCACCGATGCCCTGGGCTATCGTTATGCCTGGTCCGACCAGCTTGGACAGTACGCGCACCTGTCGGGCACGGCGGTGCTGACGCCCGACGGGCGGATGTCGAGCTGGCTCTACGGTCTCGCGCCCACTTCTGCGCAGCTACAGGCGGCGGTGACGCAAGCGAGCGCCGGACGCAGCGGCGGGGTGATGCAGCAGATCTTGCTGCTGTGCTTCCACTACGATCCACAGACCGGCCGCTATTCGCTGGCGATCACAAAGGCCCTGCGCCTTGCAGGGGTCGCCACGGTGCTGCTGATCGCGCTCGCCATTCTCCTCCTCTCGCGGCGGCGGAGGACGGCATGAGTCTGCATTTCTGGCCCACGCAAGCCTCGCTCCATGCCGAACATGTCGACTGGCTGATCGGCAGCTTCGGCATTCTTGTCGCCTTGCTCGCGGCGCCGGTGTTCATCCTCTCGGCGGTCTACCTGGTTCGCTACCGCCACGGGCGCAAGGCCGACCGGAGCCAGCGCGAGGCGGGCAACGTGTGGCTCGAGACAGCGTGGGCGGCGATCCCGTTCCTGCTGGTGATGGGATTCTATGTCTGGTCGACGAAGATGTTTCTCGATCAGCAGAGCCCGCCCGATGACGCGCTGACGATCGACGTGATCGCCAAGCAGTGGATGTGGAAATTCCAGCACGCCGGGGGGCAACGCGAGATCAACGAGCTGCACGTGCCCGTCGGCCGCCCGATCCGCCTGACGATGACCAGCCAGGACGTGATCCATAGTCTCTATTTGCCCGCGCTGCGCATCAAGCAGGACGTGCTGCCGGGGCGCTACACGCAGGAGTGGTTCGCGGCGACCGACACCGGCACGTTCCCGCTGCGCTGCGCCGAGTTCTGCGGGACCGATCACAGCGTGATGGGCGGACGGCTGGTGGTGCAGACGCCGGCCGATTTCGCGGGTTGGCAGGCGCAGGCCGGCGCCGACCGCAGCCTGGCGCAGCTCGGCCACACGCTATTCGACCGGCTCGGCTGCGCGGGATGCCACGGCGGCAATGCCCAAGGACAGGATGCGCAAGTGCGCGCGCCACCGCTCGCGGGTCTCTACGGTAAGCCCGTGCCGCTCGCCGACGGCAGCATCGTCCGCGCCGGCGATCAGTACATCCATGACAGCATCATGCTGCCCAACAAGCAGGTCGCCGCCGGCTACGAGCCGCTCATGCCGCCGTTCGGCAGCGTGCTCGACGAAGAACAGGTCGCCCAGCTCGAGGCGTATATCCGCTCGCTGGGTGCGGGAGGCGACCGATGAGCGAAGCGACGTCACACGTGAACCCGCGCATGTCGCAAGAGCCGATTCCCGACACCGCGGTGGAGCGGGTTTCCTACCTCGCCGAGGGCCATTCGCTGCGCTCGTGGCTGCTGACGACCGATCACAAGCGAATCGCGATCCTTTTCCTCATTTCGATCACCTTCTTCTTCTTTTGCGGCGGTATCGCCGCGGCGCTGATCCGGCTCGACCTGCTGACCCCCGCGCCCGACCTGCTGAGCAACGACGGCTACAACCGGGCCTTCTCGCTGCACGGGATCATCATGGTGTGGTTCTTCCTCATCCCGTCGATCCCAACGACGTTCGGGAATTTCCTGCTGCCGATGATGATCGGCGCGAAGGACCTCGCCTTCCCGCGGCTCAACCTCGCCAGCTGGTACATCTTCGCCCTCGGCGGGCTCGCGACGCTGGCGACGGTCGTCCTCGGCGGAGTCGACACCGGGTGGACGTTTTACACGCCGTTCTCCTCGACCTATTCGAACGGCGCGGTGTTCATGGCGGTGACCGCGGTATTCATCAGCGGGTTCTCGTCGATCCTCACGGGGATCAACTTCATCGTCACGGTGCACAAGCTGCGCTGCCCGGGGATGACCTGGGGGCGGCTGCCGCTGTTCGTCTGGGCGCATTATGCGACTGCGGTGATTTTCGTGCTTGCAACCCCGGTGCTGACTATAGCGCTGCTGCTGGTCGCGCTCGAGCGCGTGTTCGGCATCGGTATTTTCGACCCGCGTCTGGGCGGAGACCCGTTGCTGTTCCAGCACCTGTTCTGGTTCTACAGCCACCCGGCGGTGTACATCATGGTGCTGCCGGCGATGGGGGTGGTCAGCGAATTGATCACCAACGCGGCGCACAAGCAGATCTTCGGCTACTGGTTCGTCGCTGGCAGCGCGATCGCGATCGCGGTGATCGGCTTCATGGTCTGGGGCCACCACATGTTCGTCAGCGGCCAGTCGCCCTATGCCAGCGCGATCTTCTCGTTCCTGTCGATTCTCGTCGCGGTGCCGAGCGCGATCAAGGTCTACAATTGGACCGCGACGCTGCACAAAGGCGACATCGTCATCGACGGTCCGCTGCTCTACGCGCTCGGGTTCATCGGCCTGTTCACGATCGGCGGGCTGACCGGGCTGATGCTGGCGATGCTTAGCATCGACGTGCACGTGACCGACACTTACTTCGTCGTGGCCCATTTCCATTTCATCATGGTCGGCGGCAGCGTCAGCGCCTTTTTCGGGGCTCTGCACTTCTGGTGGCCGAAGGTCACCGGGCGCCTGTACAACGACCTGTGGGCGCGGCTCGCCGCGCTGCTGATCTTCGCCGGCTTCGTGATGACTTTCACGCCGCAGTTCCTGCTCGGCTACGAGGGGATGCCGCGGCGCTATCACGTCTATCCGGAGGCGTTCCAGCCGCTCAACGTGATGAGCTCGGTGGGCGCCTCGATCCTTGCCTTGGGCTATCTGCTGCCGTTCACTTACCTGCTGTGGTCGTTGCGCTACGGCAAGCCGGCGGGGCCGAACCCGTGGGGCGCGACCGGGCTCGAATGGACCACGCCCTCGCCGCCGCCGAAGCACAACTTCGAGACCGTGCCGATCGTCGACAAACAAGCCTACTGCTACCCGGTCGGCGGCCGCGGCGAGCAGTCGGAGCCGCGCACGCAGAACGCGAAGCAGGACGATGGCTGAGGTGAGCCGCCTGCAGCCTCAATTCCCCACGCTCGAGCGCCAGCGCGAGGCCGATCACTTCGGCATGCTGATCTTCCTGGCCACCGAAGTGCTGATCTTCGGCGGGCTGTTCGCCGCGCTGTTCGTGCTGCGCGCGGAGCATTCGACCGAGTACACAAAAGCCTCGAAAGAGATGCATTACTGGCTCGGCGGCATCAACACCGCCGTGCTGCTGACCTCGAGCGCGCTGGTCGCGCTGATGGTTGAGGCAGTGAAGGCCGGCAGCGCCAGGCTGGCGAAATATCTACTGTTCGGGGCTCTCGCGCTCGGACTGACCTTCCTGGCGATCAAGTTCATGGAGTACGGGCTTGAATACCGCGACGGAGTGGTGCCCCAGCTGTCTGCCGCCAAGCTGCGCGGCGGTCCGCACGCGCTTTTCATGGACCTTTATTTCGCCGCGACCGGGCTGCACGCGCTGCACGTTCTCGGCGGGCTCACCTTGCTTGCCTCGCTGATCTGGCCGTTCGGCACCGCCCGGCGCGACACTTCCGCCGTTTTCGCCGGTAATGCCGCGCTCTACTGGCACCTTGTCGATGTGATCTGGGTGTTCCTCTACCCGACGCTCTACCTGGCGCGATGAAGGCGGCGCGCATCATCCTCTTTGCCTGGGCCGCGCTGCTCGCGCTACTGGCCCTGACAGTGGCCGCCAGCTTCGCGCCGCTTGGGAAAGCGCTGCCGTTCGTGTCTTACGGTATCGCCATGGCTAAGACGGCGATCGTCGCCTGGATATTCATGGAGCTAAGGGTCCGCGAGGGACTGCAGCGGCTCGCGCTCGCTGCAGGCTTCGTGTGGCTGGCGATCCTCTTCGTGCTGCTGTTCGCCGACAACCTGACGCGCGGCTGGCTAGGACGATAGCCATCCGCCTTGGAGCAGCTCGCCGACGTTTTCGATCACCAGGTCCGGCCGCCGTTCGCGGCCTTGCGCGGCCCATTGTTCGCGGTTGGTCGTGCCGCTGGCGACGCCTACGCCGATGGCCCCGCCGGCGACGGCCATTTCGATCTCAACCTTGGGATCGTCGCCGATCACCGCGATGTCGCTGGCGGGCAGGCCGAGCCGGGCGGCGACGAAGTCCATTGCCAATTGGCTCGGCTTGCCGGTGACCTGCGGCTCGACCCCGGTTACGCGGTGGATGGCGCCGTTGATGGCGCACGAATAGCCGAAAGCCGGGCCTTCTTTGGTGGCGAAGAACGGTACGTCGGAGGCGGTGTAGAAGGGCGCGCCGTCGAGCACGCGGCCGGCGGCGGCGTGGATGTCTGCCATCGAGCATTCGGGATGCCAGGCGGTATAGACCGCGTCGGCGCTGGCCGCGTCCGGGTCGCCTGGTTGGGTGCAGCGAATGCCGTGACCTTCGAGCGCCTCGACCACGCCGGGTGTGCCGAGCACCAGCACGTTCCGGTAGCCGCGCTCGGCGAAGACCTTGCCGGCGACCGAGTTGGGGGTGAACAGGTGCCCGTCGATGATGGGCAGTCCGACCTCGCGCAGCCGGGGGCCTTGCTTCGAAGCTGAATAAGCGCTGCCGTTGGTCAGCGCGAGGTATGGGATGCCGCGCCGTTCGAGCTCGTTCAGGACCTCGACCGCGCCAGGAATGACCTCGTAGCTGCCGAGCTTGCGGTTCGACAGGATCAGCGTCCCGTCGAGGTCGAACATGAAGCCCTTGGGGGCTTTGGCGGGAGCGTTCACCGGGCCGCGAGCTCCAGCTTAAAGTCGTCCTTCTCCAGTTGCAGCTCGGTCACGTCGGTCCTTTTCAAGAGGTCGCGCAGCAGGTTCATCAGCGCCACGGTCGAAGGGTCGTACTCGCGGGGCGCGGGCCCTTTGGCCTTCATCGCGTCGATCATTTCGGCCGGCATCGTCGCGCGCAGGAGGAATTCCTCGTCGGACAGGTTCTTGCCGATGCGCTTCCTGAGGTCGGACAATTCGGCCATGCCCGGCTCGGCCTGCAGCTCTTTCGTCCGCGGATTGGCCATGATCCTGTCCATGACCTCATGGGCGATCGGCACGTTGGGCCGGCCGAACTTGCCGAGCGCGTAGCGAATGATCTCGTCGGGGATCACCGCGTAGCGCTCCTTGCCGGTGACGTTGAGCACCGCCTGGGTCTGCAGCATCTGCGCGAACGGGGTCATCACGATCGGCCAACCGAGCTCTTCGCGCACCTGGCCCATTTCCTCGATCACCTTGCCTTCGAGCTCCGGCACGCCGTGGTCGGCGAGGTGGCGGCGCATCGTCCCGACCATTCCGCCGGGGAGCTGGTGGCGCAAGTAGGCGGCGTCGAAGTGCATCGGCTTGCCCATCGGCAGCCCCTCAGCCTCGGCGAGCGCGGTGAAGTATTCGGCGACTTCGCGCGCGGCGTCCTCGTCGATGTCGACCGTGTGGCCCATCGCCTTGAGGTTGGCGATCATCCGGGTGATCGGCGGATTGCTGGTGCCGTCGGCCGCCCCGCCGCTGGCGCATTGCACGGCGGCGACGCCGAGGTCGGCGGCTTCGAGGCACGCCGGTTCGGCAAGGCCGATCGTGCAGTGGTTGTGCAGCTCGAGCGGCTTGTCGCCGATCTCGGCGAGGATCGCCGGGATCAGCGTCTGCGCGCGCTTGGGCGTGAGCAGGCCGCCCGGGTCCTTGATGTAGAGCGCATCGACGTCGTGGCTTGCGGCCAGCGTGCGGGCGGCTGCGGCATAGTGCGCGTCGTCGTGGATCGGGCTGATCGAGTAAACGAGTGCCCCAATGACCTGTTCGCCACCGGCACGCTTAACCAATTTGGCAACTTCGACATTGGAAGCGGCATCGTTGGTCGGGTCGGCGAGCGCGAAGCGGCGGATGCCGTTGGTCGCCAGCGTGCGGAAGGCGAGCTCCATGAACTCAGGCGAAGCGGTCTCCCACGCGATGAAGCGGAAGCCGGTGGAGAGGAATTGCAGTGGCGTGTTGCGGCAGATCTGGCCCATCGCGCGGATCCGCTCCCACGGGTCCTCCTGCTTGTAGCGGACCGCCACGCCCATGTGGGTGCTGGTGGTGAAATCGATCGCACGATAGCCGACGCGCTCCATCAGCGGGGCGACGGTCAGCGTCTTGGCGGTATCGACCCCCAGCGCCCCCCACAGGCACTGGTTGCCGTCGCGCAAGGAGGTTTCGACGATCTGGAGCGTGGCCATGCTAGCGCACCTTGACCCGGATCAGCGCCTGGCCTTCCTCGACCGCGCTGCCGTTCGGCGTGAGCAGCGCGACGACCGTGCCGGCCACTCCCGCGCGGATCGGGTTCATGAGCTTCATCACCTCGATGATGCCGATCACCGTTTCCTCGGTCACCGCGTCGCCCGGTTGGACGAACGGCGGATCGCCGGGGCGCGGGGCTTCGTAGAAGTTGCCAAGCAGCGGCGCGGGCACATCGACCTCGCCCGCGCGCGCGGCGCCCGCTTCCTGGCCGAGCGGCATCGGCTCGGGCGCGGGGGAGGGCGTCTCGGCGATCTCGTCCTCTTCGTCATGGTAACGGGGCGCCCAGCTGCCACCCTCGCGGCGAATGCGCAGCTTCAGGCCGCCGGTCTCGAGCTTGAGGTCGGTGAAGTGGCTTTCGTCGAGCAGCCGGGCGATTTCGGCGATGTCGGCGGCCGTCAGGCTCACTTCTTGCCCCCGAAGATGCTCATCACGTGCTTGAGCGGGTTATCCTCGGGCGGCTTGACTGGGGCCAGCGCATCCTTGGTCGCCCACACGGTCTCGGGGCGCGATTGCAGAAGCAGCAAGTTGCCCGCCTTGTCGATCGCCCACTCGATGTCCTGCGGCTTGCCATAGTGCCGCTCGACCTTGCGGCCGACTTCGCGCAGCGCCAGCAGTTCCTCGTCGCTGAGGCAAGGCTGCGAGCGCTCGGCGCCGGACAACTCGACTTCCTTGATCCCCCCGCCTTCGGCCGGGACCTGCTTGGCGTGCTTGTCGGAAATGTCCCGCACGCTGATCTCGCCGGTGATCTTGCCCACGACCCAGCGGTCGGGCGTGACTTCGCCCGAGACGACCGCGCTACCGAGCCCCGGCGCGCCTTCGATGGTGATCACCGACTTGTCGCCGGTCGTCGGGCTGCGCGTGAACATAACCCCCGCGCAGCGCGCGTCGACCATCGCCTGGATCACCACCGCCATCGCCACCCCGTCCTCGGGGAAATCCTGCTTGCGGCGGTAGGTCATGGATTCGACCGAATAGAGGCTGCCCCAGCACTCGCGCACCTTGGTGACCATGTCGGCGCCGGTGAGGACCCACAGGAAGGTGTCCTGCAAGCCGGCGAAGCTGGCGTCCTCGGCATCTTCGGTGGTCGCGCTCGAGCGGACCGCGACGGGCGTCACGCCATCTGTAAGCTCGGCGTGCGCGGAAAGGATCGCCCGCTCGACTTCGGCCGGCATCGGTTCCTCGATGACCCGACGGCGCAGTTCCTCGGAGAGCTTGGTCGCCGCGCCGAGATCGTTCGGATCGAGCGCGGTGACCTTCTCGCGCACCGGCGCCCGCGCCTCGATCGCTTCGAGAAAGGTCTCGAACGCGCTGGTCGTCACGACAAACCCGGGCGGCACCGCAATGCCCGCCTGGGTCAGCTCACCGAGCGAGCCGCCCTTGCCGCCGACGGTCGGTCGGTCGGCGATGCCGACATCCTTGAACCAGGCGACCGCGCTCATGCGTCTTCCAGGACCGGCTCATCCTGAAGGATCGTGACGATCCCGCGTCCGCCATCGACGCGGATGCGCTGGCCGTCCTTGATCTTCGTCGTTGCGCTGCCGGTCCCGACCACGGCGGGGAGGCCGTATTCGCGCGCGACGATGGCCATGTGGCTCATCGACCCGCCGATATCGCTGACCGCGGCGCCGATCTTCTGGAAGATCGGGCTCCAGGTCGGGTTGGTCACCTGGCAGACGAGGATATCGCCCTGCTGGATGCGGCCGATCTCGGCGACCGACTTGACCACCCGGGCCACGCCTTCAACCACGCCGTTGCAAGCGGCAAAGCCTTTCAATTCGTTGGGGTTGGCGTCGGAGCCCTCGTTAAGCCAGGAATCGAGGTTTTCGCGGGTGATGCCCCACAGCATCACGATCGCCGGATCATCGATCACATCGGGTACCGCGCCCAATGCGGGCGAGGTGGTGTGCTTGCCCCATTCCTCGATCGCCGCCTTGCGCTGGGCGACGATCGCCGGCCAGTGCTGCGGGCCGCGCGGGGTCGCGCCGACGCCCCAGCCGAGCATCAGGTCGATGATCGCGCTCTCGAGCTCGTACTGCGTGAGGTGGAAAACGTCGTCCTCCTTGCCCTCGGGGCCAAAGAAGTCATTCTTCGCGAGCAAGGCACCGAACTCCCTGATCTTGTTGAAGAACAGGTTCGTGTACCAGTGCTCGCAGTAGAATTTGTGGCCCTCGACGTATGGGAACACGCGGTGGGCGAGGCCGATCAGCTGGTCGTAAGTCGCCCGATCTTCGTCGGTGTCGAGCAGTTCTCGATAGTCGCTGACCAGCTGGTTGCGTTCCTCGATCAGCTGCGCGGTCGGGCGCTCGATATTGGCGCCGGCCTTGATCTTCTCGATATAGCCGGGGAGCGCCGCGAACGGCAGCGAGAGGTCGTCGTTCCAGCTGCGGTGATAGTGGTAGAAGCCGTCACCCGAGCTGACGTTGAACCACGGATTGCGGCTGGTTTCTAGCTCGCCGAGCCATTCCTTGCCCGCGTTGCTGACCTTGTCGAGATCGGCCAGCACCTGGTCGATGTTCATGTTGTCAGTAAAATGCTGGTCGACGCCCAGTTCGACGGCGCGGCGGGCGAGCCGCTTCACTTCCTCGTCGGGGCGGAAGATCTCGGCTTCCATCCCCGCGACCATCCGGCTGATCGCTTGGTCGCTGATCTCCGGGAAGGCCTTCTTGCAGAAATCGAAGAAGGTCATGTACGCGCCGTAGCCGAGCAGCAGGAACTCGAAGTGGTGGTGCCACATCCGGTGGTACCCTTCGACCTGCTTCTGGTAGATATCGAGCAGCGCGTGGTTCGATGCGACGCCCTTGCCGGTGTGGGTCGTCTCGATCGGTTCGTAGTCGGGCAACTCGGGCTTGGGCAGCGCCTGCGCATCGGCGATCAGCGCCTTCATCTTGACCTTCCACTGGTCGTAGAGCCGTTCCCAGTGCTCGTAGTAGTAGAAGGCGCGCTGCTGGAACTGCTCGACGCGCTCGGCGATCTCCTTGGGGTCGGTCACCGCCACGCCGCCGATGTAGACGCGGCCGTTGATCACCCGGTGGTCGATACCCTTGGCGGTCGGCAGCACGTGGACGCGGGTGTTGAACGCGCCCAGCGCCACGTACGCGGCCTCGGCCGTGATCATATCGAAATGATGCATCGGCTCGGGGAAGTGCATCGAGTTGTAAAACCAGAACTTCTGGTCATCCTCGGGCACGAACTGGGTGTAATAAGGGTAAGCCGCCTGCGCGGCCTCGGTGCCCGGGACGACCTTCAGGTCGCTCGGTAGCGGAAAAGACTTCTGTTCGCTCATCGGTAGGGCAACCTCTCCACGAAGCCCCGCGCCTTTGTGGCATCGTCAGGGGGACTCCTCATGTGTGGAGAGGTTACGCCTCTGCGCCTCACTCGGGCAAGGATTCACGCGCATCGCCAACAGGACAAAAGCGCAGGAGCTTTTGTCTTGTTTCTCCAGGTTGTCCTGGCCTCAGCCGAGCGGGTTCTTGTCCCCGCAGTCGGAATAAACCTTGGCGATCGCCTCGCGTGCGCCGGCGACGTCGAACTTGGTGTTGTAGATGCTGTGCTCGATCGGCTTGAGCCGCACCTCGACGGTCTTGGCGTCGGCCAACTGCTCGAGCAGCCGGCTCAGCGAACGGGTGTTGCCCTGGTCGACCGCCATCGCGAACTTGTCGTTGAAGCGCCAGTTGTCGTCCCAGGTTGGCTTGTCATCCATCCGCAGGGTGACGGGGAAGCTTTCGTACTGGTTGCTCGGCAGCGGCCGTGCCTGGTTGGTGGTGGCGACGACGACCGCGAAGACCTGCTTTTTGCCCGGTTTGTCGCACTTGATCAGAAGCTGCGAGCCATCGGCCGCCTGCACCCCTGCGCCCGAGGCCTGGCCCGGTCCGCCGAAGAAACCCCACGCCGAATTCTGCGCGCCCGCACCCACCGACATGGCCGCCACGGCGACGCCAAACACCCAATAACGCATGTGAATCCACTCCCGCTGACTCATCTCGGGCGATACCGTAACCCGTTGTCCCGCCGTCGGCAAATCAGGATTGGGGCGCATGCCCGGCGCGCCATTCGCGCGGCGTGATGCCGAAGCGCTTGCGGAACAGCCGGGTGAAGTAGCCCGCATCGAGGAACCCCGCGCGAAAGGCGATCTCGGACACCGGCAAGCCGTCGGCGCGCGGGTCGGAGAGCAGGTCGCTCGCCCGGTCGAGCCGCGTGGCGTTCAATTCCTGAACGAAGCTGGTGCCGCTGCCGGCGAGCAGGGTCTGGAGGTACCGCTTGGAAATGCCGATCTTGCCGGCGACCACCTCGGGCGACAGCTCGGGGTCCGCGTAGCCGCTTTCGATCCGGCGGAGGATCTGCCGCGCGAGCTGACCGCGGTGTCGGCTGCTTTCGGCTGGCTCGTGGAAGCCCGTAGCGAGGCCGAGCAGGTGGCCCACTTGTTCGGCGATCAGCGGGCGCGGCAGCGGCGCGTCATCTAGGCTCGTCAGCATGGTCTCAAGCAAGGCGCCGAGTGGCGCGCCCCAACCTTGCCGAGCCTCGATCGGCCGCGCGAGCAGCGCCTCGGGGTCGGGCAGGTACTTCTCGAGCCAGCCTTGCGGCATCATCAGGTCGAGCGCCTCGTGTTCGGTGTCCATTTCCATCTGGTAGAAGCGGGTGTTGTCGAGCAGCACGAACTGGCCCGGCTCGACCGTGAAGCGCTTGCCGCCCATCAGTGTCTTGAGCGTGCCGCGCCGGGCATAGACCAGCTGGATCGACGGCGCCGCGCGCCCGCTCGAGCCTTCCGCTCCCGTATGCGTCACTCGCTGCGCCGGGGCGTGCAGCTGGAGCATCCTCAGTTGGCCGATGCCGTGGCTGGCCCAGCGCGCGGCGAAGCTGTTCGGGTCGAACACAGTGACCTCGATCGGCGCGATCGTGCTCGCCGCCCACTCGCGCCACTCGCGCAAGGCCTCACGCTTGCCGAGGCCGGCGGAGGTCCAGCTGGCATCTTCCGGCGCGGGGGCGGGCTTGGGCATGGCGTGCAAGGGTAGGCCGCCCCTCAAGTGGCGGCAAGCTTGGGCGTTTGGCGCCTGTGCGACACAATTTGCCATTCCTGCGATAGCGCGTCTCGCCACCGGGCGGTATTGTCACCTCCTCAACTCTCCGGGGGAGACAAAGCATGGACTGCAGGATCGGTTACGTGATCGTCGGCGTGAAAGCGCTCGAGCCGGCGATCGCCTTCTACCGTGACACAATGGGCTTCGAGTTCCAGTTCAGCGAACCCGAGATGCATTTCGCCTCCTTCAAAGTCGGCGACATGCGCTTCTCGCTGGCCGAAGGGGCCGAGGAAGTCCACGGCACTGGCAACCGTAACACCGGCATCGGCTTCGAGGTGGCGGACCTCGACGCCGCGCACGCGGATCTCGCCGGCAAGGGTGTTCGCTTCACGATGGGCCCCGGCAAAATGCCGTGGGGGGGCTACATGGCGATGTTCGTCGATCCCGACGGCAACGAGTTCTACCTCGACCAGGCGCAATGAGCCGATGGCCATCGCGATCCGCTGCCTGGCGGCGACCTATTACGGCGGTTTCCACATCCGGCCGCACCGCCACCACTGGGGCCAGCTGATCTACGCCGCCGCTGGGGTGATGCGGGTAAGGGCGGGCGGCATGTTGTGGATCGTTCCGCCGGCGCGTGCCGTTTGGGTGCCCGGCGGGACCGAGCACGAGATTCACGGGCTCGGCGACTTCGCGATGCGCACGCTCTATTTCCCCACCGAGATGAGCGGAGGGCTGCCCGGCGAATGCTGCGCTCTCGACGTCACCCCTCTACTGCGCGAACTGGCCCTCGAACTGGTCGAGCGCTGCCCAATCGACGCTACGGACGATGCGGGCATGCGCCTGTCCGCGGTCGCGCTCGACCTCATCGCGCAGGCGCGCGTGCTCCCGCTGCAATTGCCGCTGCCGCGCGACCCACGCGCCCTGCGGCTGGCCGATCGGCTCTTGGCGGACCCGGCTTCGCCGGCCGAGCTGCCTGAGCTGGCGCGCGCGGCGGGGGCGAGCGCGCGGACGATCCAGCGGCTGTTCCTGGCAGAGACCGGATTGCCATTCAGCCGCTGGCGCCAGCGGCTACGCTTGCTCCGGGGCGCCACCATGCTTGGCAGCGGCGCCTCGGCCACCGAAGCCGGACTGGAGGCGGGGTACGCCGGGACCAGCGCCTTTATCGCCGCCTTTCGCAAGCACTTCGGAGTGACACCTTCGCGGCTCGGTTGAGGAGCATTGCCCTCGCGCCGCCAACCGCTACTCTTCGGCAAACGCCACAGGAGAGACGAATGCGCCTGATCGCCACCGAGGAAGCCTGGTCGATCCCCGAAGTCGCCGCCGAGCTCAAGAAAGTCGGCAACGGCCCTTCGCAAAGTCTCGACAAACTGCTGGTCAAGGGCATCTACAGCGTCGAGCCGGGCGAGCCGGGTTACGACGCGTTCCCGTTCCTTGGCGGCCTGCTCGACGCCGAGGATACCCGCCTCAAACAGATGGATGAATACGGCGTCGACATGCATCTCCTGGCGCTCACCGCGCCCGGCGTGCAGATGTTCGACGCCGACACCGCGCACGAGCTGGCGGTGCTCGCCAATGACCGGCTGGCCGGTCTGACCCATAAATACCCCAAGCGATTCGCCGGCCTCGCCAGCTTCGCTCCGCACAGCCCTAAGCGCGCGGCGAAGGAGATGGAGCGGGCAATAAAAGACCTGAAACTCAACGGCTTCATGGTCAACTCACACACTTACGATGAATACCTCGACGATCCCAAGTTCTGGCCCATCCTCGAAGCCGCCGAGGCGCTCGATCGCTGCCTCTATATCCACCCGCGCGCCGCCTCCTACGGCTTCAAGGGCCCGCTGCAGGACTACGGGATGGACTCGGCGATGTGGGGCTACGGCATGGAAGTCGGCACCCACGCGGTGCGGATGATGGCCGGCGGCGTATTCGACGAATTCCCGAACCTGAAGGTCTGCATCGGCCACATGGGCGAAGCGGTGCCGTTCTGGCTCTGGCGTCTCAATTTCATGAACACCCGCGCGCAGAAGGCCGGCCGGGCGAAGAGGACCAAGCGTTCGATGGCCGAGTATTTCCAGGACAACTTCGTGATCACCAACAGCGGCGTCGAGGACCCCCTGGCGCTGCGCTATTCGATCGACAAGCTCGGCATAGACAACGTCATGTGGGCGATCGACTACCCCTACCAGCCGATGGAACCGGCGGTGAAGTTCATCGAAGCCTTCGTATGCACCGACAATGAGCGCCATGCCTTGTGTCACGGCAACGCCGAACGCATCTTCCATATCGCGCCGGAGTGAGGGGAGGGGGTCCATGTTTGGCTACGCGGTATTCATCGTTACGATGCTGGTGATGAAGCTGGCGCCGGATTCTGCGCTCGGTCGCTGGCTCAGCGCCACGCTCGTCGAACGGCCGCTCGCAAAGGTCGCCGCGATGGATCGGCGGCAAGTGATTTTCCTGATGATCCTGGTCGGCATCTGTTTGTCGGCCGAGACGGTGATCGCGTTCGGTTCGTTCGACCTGCTCTCGCTCTACGCGTGGGACCTCACGGTCTATCTCGACACGATGGTGTTCGTTTATGCGCTGGCGGCGGTGGCGCGGGGGCGGGCGGCGATGCGCTGGCTGGCGCTGCGCGGATCGTTGCTGCTGCGGGGGCGCGCGCGTTTGCGGATGCGGCGCACGCGGGCGGCGCCTCATAGGCCGGAGGACAGCGCCGATAACGACGATGACCCGGCGTCTGCATGGGCCCTCGCGGCATGAACAGGACACGCCACCTGGTCGATCCGGAAATCGCCGCGATGCTCGAGATGCCGGCGCTCGACCTTACCGACGAGACGCTCGAGGAGATCCGCAATAACCCGCTGTTCTCCGCGGCGGACCTGCCGCCGCCGCCCTTTCCGGTGACCGAGGCCTTCGCGCCGAGCGAGCATGGGCCCGAGGTGCGGCTGGTGGTGATGAATCCGCCCAGTGAAAACACCGGTCGCGGGGCGGTCCTGCATATCCACGGCGGCGGGATGGTGGTCGGCGTGGCCGACACGGCGACCGTGACCAAGTGCCCGCTGGCGCTCGAGCACGACGTGGTGGTGGTTTCGGTCGATTACCGGCTTGCGCCCGAAACGCCGTTTCCGGGCCCGCAGGAGGACAATTACGCCGCGCTGCTGTGGCTGGCGGATCATGCAAGCGACCTCGGGGTCGACCCTGCGCGGATCGTGGTGATGGGTGAAAGCGCGGGCGGCGGACTGGCCGCCAGCCTCGCGCAGATGACCCGCGACCGGGGCGGGCCGCGGCTTGCCGGGCAAGTGCTGGTCTACCCGATGCTCGACTGGCGCACCGGCGGCCCCGAGTGCGCGCATAACAACCGCCACACCGGGGAATGGATCTGGACCCGCGACAAGAACCGCTTCGGCTGGGAAGCCCTGCGCGGCGACTACTCGCCGGCCGACGCGCGCAAGGGCTGGTTCTCACCCGCGCTTGCCGACGACCTTTCCAGCCTTGCGCCCGCCTATATTGCCACCGGCGCGCTCGACTTGTTCCTCGACGAGGACCTCGCCTACGCCCGGCGTCTGATCGACGCCGGGGTGGCGTGCGAGCTGCACGTCTACCCCGGGGCGATCCATGCCTTCGAGATGGTGCCGGACACCGCGCTAGCCACGCAGGCGGCGAGCGATCTCAGGCGCGGACTGGGCCGGTTGCTCGCCTAGCGAGCCGTCAGATCCGCCCCAGGAGCCATAGCACCAGCACGATGATCAGGATCAGGCCGAGGATGCCAGTCCCCCGGTGGCCGTAGCCGTAGCCGTAGCCGCCGAACCGGCCACTGAAGCCGCCGAGCAGGGCGATCACCACGATGATGACGAGGATTAGCCCGATCGACATCGGCCGTGCTCCCGAAAAGCGCCGGTCACGCGCGGTGACCGGCGCGGACTAGACGCTCCGGCGCCCCGTAACGAGGTTCCAGATGATCACGATCACAGCGAGCACAAGCAGCAGGTGGATCAGACCACCGCCGACGTGGAACGCGAGGAATCCCAAGGCCCACAGGATCACGAGAATGACAGCGATGGTCCAAAGCATATCGGCTCTCCGTTTTGTTTCCTGCGCAACGGTTCCGGTGGCCGCTAGGTTCCTGAACGGATTTTGCCCGCGGAGCGGGACGATTGCTGGAGTCCGCGCGGCTGGCGCGGTCAGGCCATCCCGCTGACGGTCACCTGCATGAACTGCGGCTTCGACCTGGGCGGGCCGGCGATTTGCTGCAGCGGGTAGTTGCCCTGCGGCAGCGTGGCCAGCGGCATGCCCGCGGCGGCGAGTGCGTAAGGGCTGACGCGATGGCGGGTAACCAGGCCGCCAGCGCCGTCGCTGACCAGCGGTGTCTCGAACTCGACCGCGATCTGCGCGTCCTGCGTGCGGGTGACCATGCAGACCGCGAGCTGGCCGCCGCCGAGGTCGAGCACGAGGCCGGTGCCTTCGGGCACGCCGATCAGGCCCTCGATCTTGGCGCCGGTCTTGCTCAGGTCGCGCATCACCGCCTCGTAGCGGTGGTCGTCGTGGATCACGCCGATGCGGCGGAACACGCTGCGCCGTTCGGGGCGGTGAATTTCCGGTCCCTCGGGCTCGATCTTGAAGTCCTTGTTGGCGATCTTTTCCTCGATCTCCGTCAGGCGCAGCGCCTTCGAGTAGATCCACCCCTGAACGAACTTGGCCCCCTTCGAGATCACCAGCTTGAGCTGGTCGAACGCCTCGACGCCCTCGACCGTGGTTTCCATGCTCAGCGCTTCGGAGAGGCTGATGATCGCGGTGATGATCTTGGCGCTGTTGTGGTCCTTCTGGGTGCACGAATCGACGAAGCTCTTGTCGACCTTGATCTTGTCGAACGGCGCCGAGCGCAGGTAGCTGAGCGAGGAATAGCCGGTGCCGAAGTCGTCGAGCGCGAGGCGCACACCGAGCAGCTTGAGTGCCTTGAAGGTCTCGTCGACCGTTTCGCTGTCGCCCATGAACACGCTCTCGGTCAGCTCGAGCTCGAGCCGGTTCGGCTCGAGGCCCGAGGCGGCGAGCGCCTGGGTGACGATGTCGGGAAAGGCCGGGTTGGCGAATTGCACGGCCGAAACGTTGACCGCCACGCGCACGGTCTTCGGCCAGTTCACCGCGGCTCGGCAGGCGATCTTGAGCGCCCATTCGCCGAGCTGGTTGATGAGGTTGCCCTCTTCGGCTGCGGGGATGAACACCGCCGGGCTGACGAAGCCGCGTTCCTCGTGCTCCCAGCGCATCAACGCCTCGAAGCCGACGACCACGTTGTCGGCGGTGCGCACGACCGGCTGGTAGTGCAGCTCGAGCTTGTCCTCGGCGAGGGCCTCGCGCAGGTCGTCGAGCAGCAGCTGGCGCTCCTGCTCCTCGTCCTTGAGGTCGGCCGAATAAAAGCGGAACTGGCCGCGGCCACCTTTCTTGGCGGCATAGAGCGCAAGGTCGGAGGCGCGGACCATCTCGTCCTTCTCGAGCGCGTCGTAAGGCGCCACGGCCACGCCGACCGAGGTGCCGATGATCGCCCGCTTGCCGTCGATCGGGTACGGCTGGCTGACGATCTGGATGACTTTGCCGGCGAGCTCACCGAGCTTTCCGCGGTCGTCGAGGTCGGGCAGGATCACCTGGAACTCGTCGCCGCCGAGACGGCCGATCTCGCCGCGATCGCCGATGATGTTGCGCAGCCGCTCGGCCACCTGGCGCAGCAGCTCGTCGCCCGCCGGGTGGCCCATGGAGTCGTTGACGTGCTTGAAGCGGTCGAGGTCGAGCATCATCACCGCGCAGCTGCGCTTGGCGCCCTTGTAGGCGGCGAGGATGCCCTCCAGCCGGCGGGTCATCCGATGGCGGTTGGCGAGGCCGGTGAGCGAATCGTATTCGGCCAGGCGGCTGTCCTCGAGCTTGCGCTCGTATTCGACCGTCACGTCCCTGGCGCTGCCGCGATAGCCGAGGAACTTGCCGCTCTTGTCGAATTTCGGATGGCCGTAGAACGACCACCAGACGCGGCGCCCCTGACCCGCCTCTTCGGTGGCGGCGAAGCGCATGATCAGGTCGTTCAACTTGTTGCGGGCGGAAAGCTGGAACTTGAGCGGCCGGTCGGAGCGCTCGTCAGGGTTGTCGGCATCGGTCGCGAACAGCTCGATCAGCGGGTGGCCGAGCAGTTCGAGCACCGGACGGCCGAGCTTCTGGCCGGCGCTGTCGGAAATGTAGATCAGCCGGTTGTCGCTGTCGGTCGCCCAGATCCAGCCGATCCCGGCCTGTTCGAAATCGTCGAGCACGCCGAGCCGCGCCGCCGAATCCGCCGCGGTGATCACACCGGCGGCGGCGCTCACACCGCTTTCCTGCTGCGTGGCGGCGCTCTGGCGGCTCCTGAAGAAACTGGACAATTCCATAAGTTCGACGATCAGCCTCGCGCAGGGCGCCGCTGTCGGCACCCGTGGAATCGAGCCATCGCAGGTCTTGGTTACTATCGGCCTAACGGAGGGCGCCTGGTCTCTCGCCCGAGGCGGAAACGGGTCGACGGGACGGGAGACAAGCTCCCGCCCCGTTTACTTCCGGGGTCAGGGTCCCGGAAGGACCGTTGCCAGGGTCTGTCCCGCACCCGGTCGGAAGGGGGTCCTGCGGATTTGGGCCGTCACCTGTTCGAGGCAGATTATACCGCGCGGCAATCGCGCGGAAGATCTGTCAAGCGGCCAAGAATTACCTAACGAAAGTTAGGCGCGACCAACCGCCAAAAAAAGCTTGCGGAGTTCGACCATCAGCCTCCGCCCGATCGGGTCGCGATGGGCTGGCTGGTAGCGCGGCGGGGTGAGCCCGGCGCTGTCGGTCATTCCCTGGCGGCGATCGCCGAGGTTTTCGACCGTCTGCGAGAGTCGCGTGTCCTTGAGCAGGCGGTTTTGGGGGATCAGCGGCCCCGAGTCGGCATAGAGATGCAGGCTGGTGGTGAAGATCGGCGCGAAGCGCAAGGTTTCCGGAACGGCGGCGCTGCCCGCCTGCAGGCTCGCTGCGCTGCGATAGAGCCCGGCCAGACGCAGCCGTAACCGATCGTCACCGCCACGCTGCCGGTCACCAGATTGCGCGCGCGGCCGCCGCCAACACCCACGCGCCGCCTTCGAGCAGGTCGATCCGCGGCAGTCCCGCGCGGATCGAAACGACGAACGATCGAATGCGAGGCGGGGACTTGCAGGCGCGGCTGCGACGCCTGCGCTAAACCATGAAGCACGCGCCGTAACGCAGTTCTCTGCGCCGCTCCGCGAATCGTCCGCCGCGGGATAGATGGGGAAATACGCTTGGAATGTATCGCTTAAATCTACCGAGCGACCTAAACTAAACCTAACTATCGGTAGCTGTACCACTTTCGGTCGCATGGGCGATCAGCGCCAACTCGGTGCGGTTCTTGATGCCGAGCTTTTGATAGATCGTGTGCAGGTAAACCTTGACCGTGCCTTCGGACATGGCGAGCGCGTCGGCGATCTCGCGGTTGCGCAGGCCGCGGCCGACTTTCGCCGCGATCTGTTTCTCGCGCGGGGCCAGCGAGGCCAGCGGGTCGATGTCACCGCCCGCCAGCGACAGATCGAGCGCCCGCTGCAGCAGCACTTGCGGAATGGCCTTTTCCCCGGCCGCGACTTTCTCGAGCGCGTCGAGCAGCGCGTCTTCGGCCCCGTCCTTGAGCACGATGCCGTTGACCCCGGCACGGACCGCCGCGAGCAGCGAACGATCCTCGAGCGCGGCGGTGAGCAGCACGACCGGCCGCATATCGCCGGAAGCGCGTAGCGCCTGGAGGGCCTCGACGCCGGTTTTCTTGGGCATGCGAATGTCGAAGATGCAGATCGTCGGATCGCGCCGCGCCACCAGCTCGAGCGCCTCGTCGCCGTCGTTGGCCATCCCCACGATATTGAACCGCGTCCCGCGCAGGACCGCCTCGACGCCCGCCCGCATGAACGGGTGATCGTCGGCCAGTAGCACCGGGATCATCAGCGCTCGTCCAGCGGAAGCGCGAACCGAAGCGCGGTACCCGCCGCGCCCGATTCGATCTGGAGTGAGCCGCCGAGCGCGGCGATCCGTTCGCTGATCGAGCGCGGTTGAGCGTTGTTGTCGGCAGGGAAGCCGGTGCCGTTGTCGGCCACCGTCAGGCGCAGCATTCCATTCTCCTCGGCCAGCGCGACCGCGACCCTGCTCGCTGCGCCGTGACGTACCGCGTTGGCGACCGCCTCGCGCAACACCTGGCGCAATTCGTGCGCCAGCCAGCCGGGAATGACAATCCTTTTTCCGCTATCGTCGATCTCGATGGACATTCCCCAGTACTTGGAGAGATCCTCAAGCAGGGGGCCGAGCGTCCGCGACGCGGTGCCGTCGGGCAACAGGCTTTCGCCGTGGCGCAGGCGGTCGATCATCACGCGGACATGGCTTTGCTCGGCGCGCAAGGAGGTCTTGATGGACTGGATCTCCTTGTCGGGATCGCCGCCGTCCTTGATCCAGTGGCGCAGGCCCTCGAGCCGCAACGAGACGCCGGCGAGCGATTGGGCGATGGTGTCGTGGAGGTCGCGGGCGACGGCATCGCGCATGCGCGTGACCGCGCTCTCGCGAACGAGCGCCAGCGTGGCCTGCCGGTCGAACCCGGCGCCGACCTCGCGCGCGATCAGCGCGCCCATCTCGACGTGGTCGGCGCCGACACCGGAAATTCCCGCGAGGAGTATCTCACCGCGACCGGTCACTGCCGCGAACGGTAGAGCCAGGCCCTCGGCGAGGCCGCAATGACCGGCGAACGGATCCTCGATCCGTTCCTTCGATGCCACGCTACGCCAGCCGCCGATCCGCAGCGCCCGGTCCTTCGCGATGTTGAACAGCTGAGTTCTTTTCGCGAACGGGGCATCGGGCGAAAGGTCGTCTGGCGCCAGCCGGCCGCTCCCGCAATCGAGGCCGATCTGGCGAACTTCCACGTGCGGTTCCTCGTCGTCGGCCCAGGCGATCGCTCCGACCTGGGCATCGGTCTGGACCATCGCGTAGCGCAGCGCATCGAACAGCGGCGGAAGCCGGTCCTCGGCGCTGCCGGGGGCCTCGACGAAACGCTCGACTGTTTGCTCGCGGCGCTGCAATCCGAACCAGATCAGCACCAGCGCCAGCACCAGCATGTAGGCCACCCGGCGGCCGAAGCGGAACATGTCAAGGTCGATGGCCGCCCAGCTCATGCCCAGCCCGACAAGCAGGTACAGCAGGGTGACGATCGCCCCTGTCAGCGCCGTAACTCGCCAATCCCAGCGTATCGTCGCCGATAGCATGAGATAGGAAAAGAACGCCAGGAATGGGCTGGTGAAGTCGTCGTTGAGCGTCTCGGTGAAATAGACCGCCGCGAGGAACATGATCACGTCGGCCACGTGCATCGGCCACGCCAACCTGTGATCCCACCACCAGTTGCGCCAGGCGATGACCAGCAGGGCGGAAGCGATCAACATATAGCTGAATAGGATAGCGTAACCGGTCACGCCCGTGCGCACCGGCTGCTGCGGGTCGACCCACAAAGCGATGAAAAACACCGTCGCCAGCACGAAGCGGCAGAGTGCGATTATGCGGCCCGAACGGTGCTCGAACTCGCGCGCGAGCAAGCTGTGCTGGCGCGTTCGAAGCGAAGCTGTCGGTGAAGCTTGCGAGGACACGGGGCCTCGACCGCGTTGGGGGAATTGGCTCAGGCGGCCCTGGCCAGCTCGAGGTCGAGCCGGTCCCAGATTTCGAGCAATGCCCCTGTGAGCGCGCGCATCATCGCCTCGGTGTGCGTCGGGCCGGGGGTGAAGCGCAGCCGCTCGGTGCCGCGCGGCACCGTCGGGTAGTTGATCGGCTGGACGTAGACGCCGTACTCGGCCAGCAGGATGTCGCTGATCTTCTTCGCCCGCACCGGGTCGCCGACCATCAGCGGGACGATGTGCGTTGTCGAATTCATCACCGGCAGGCCGGCTTCGCGGAACAGCGCCTTGAGCGTCGTCGCGGCCGCTTGCTGCCCCTCACGCTCTTCCGAGCTCTGCTTGAGGTGGCGCACCGCCGCCAGCACGCCGGCGGCAAGCACCGGGCTCAGCGAGGTGGTGAAGATGAACCCGGGCGCATAGCTGCGGATGCAGTCGATGATCTTGGTGTCGGCGGCGATATAGCCGCCCATCACCCCGAACGCCTTGCCCAGCGTGCCTTCGATGATGTCGATCCGGTGCGCCGCCTCGTCGCGTTCGGAGATGCCCCCGCCGCGCGGTCCGTACATGCCGACGGCGTGAACCTCGTCGATGTAGGTCAGCGCATTATACTTCTCGGCAAGATCGCAAATCGCGTGGATCGGGGCCACGTCGCCGTCCATCGAATAGACGCTCTCGAAGGCGATCAGCTTGGGAACCTCCGGACTCTCGGCGGCGAGCAGCTCTTCGAGGTGGGCGACGTCGTTGTGGCGGAACACCCGCTTCTCGCACCCCGAGTTGCGGATGCCGGCGATCATGCTCGCGTGGTTGAGCTCGTCGGAGAAGATCACGCAGCCGGGGAGGAGCTTGCCGAGCGTCGACAGCGTTGCGTCGTTGGAGACGTAGCCGCTGGTGAACAGCAGCGCACCTTCCTTGCCATGCAAGTCGGCCAGCTCGCGCTCCAGCTGGATGTGGTAGTGCGTGTTGCCGGCGATGTTGCGCGTGCCGCCGGCTCCGGCGCCGACGTCGTGCAGGGCCTCTTCCATCGCGGCGATGACCTTGGGGTGCTGGCCCATCGAGAGGTAATCGTTCGAGCACCACACGGTGATCGGCTGCGGTCCGTTATGATGGGCGAAGCAGCGCGCGTTGGGGTAGGCGCCCTTGTTGCGCAGGATATCGATGAATACGCGGTAACGGCCCTCTGAATGGAGCCGGTCGATCGCCTGGTCGAAAATCTGATCGTAGTTCAACGGGTCGGTCCGTTCTGCGCCGCGAGCTGGCCGCGGACGTTGTGTTCCGGGCGACTTAGTGGATGCCAGCCGCAGTTTAAAGCGCGGAGTTTGCGAGCTATTCGCATTAGAGCGGTTCGAGTCTTTCGAGGCCATATGTCTTCAACGCCGCAGCAAGAGGTTGGGCACGCGCTAGGTCACCGGTGACCACGGCAACATCCGGAGATGACCGGAGGAAGCCTTGCCCTTGCGTCAGATAAGCGACGCGACGGGCGATTCCTTGCGCACCGTCAACGAAGGTCACGTTATCCCCAAGCGCGGCGCGCAGCTCGTCCTGGACGAGCGGAAAATGAGTGCAGGCGAGCACGACGGTGTCGATGGCCTCGCCGCCGGGCTGTTCGCGCAGCCCGGCTGCCGCCGCCGCGAACACGGCAGGATCGGGAGTCTCGCCGCGGAGCTTGGCCTCGGCGGTCGCGACCAGCTCGGGGCTCGCGTGGCGGATGAGGCGCTTGCCGTGGGCGAACTCGCGCTCGAGGTCGTCGACGTACTTCTGGCGCACGGTCGCCGCGGTGCCGAGCAGGCCGATCGCGCCGGTCCGGCTCAGCGCCGCCGCCGGCTTGATCGCCGGGACGGTGCCGACGATCGGCACGTGCAGCACCTCGCGCACCATGCCAAGCGCGATCGTGCTCGCGGTGTTGCAGGCGATGGTGATGAGCCGCGGCCTGAAGCGCTCGCTCATCCGCCCCAGCAACCCGGCAACGCGGGCGGCGATCTCGGCCTCGGTCTTCTCGCCGTATGGCAGCCCGGCGAGGTCGGCGGCGTAGATCACCGGCGCCTGCGGCAAGAGCTTGCGCAGCTCGGCCAGCACGGTCAGCCCCCCGACGCCGGAATCGAACAGCAGGATCGGAGCACTTTCGTCCATGGTTTCCCTCCGAAGCCGTTCGGCCTGAGCTTGTCGAAGGCCTGCTTTTCTATCATGCGGCGCGTAAGCGAAGGACGCTCCTTCGACAAGCTCGGGGCGAACGGATAGGGTTGGGGCATGGACTGGTTTTACGCCGCGCTGCTTGGATACCTCGCCGGCTCGATTCCATTCGGGCTGCTGCTCGCGAATGCCGCCGGCAAAGGGGACATCCGGCAGATCGGCTCGGGCAACATCGGCGCGACCAATGTGCTGCGCACCGGAAGCAAGGGGCTTGCCGCGGCGGTGCTCCTGCTCGACGCCGGCAAGGGCTTCCTGGCGGTGCTTCTGGCGTCGCGCTGGTTTCCGGAGGCCGTTTCGATCGCCGCGCTTGCGGTGGTCATCGGACACTGTTTTCCGGTCTGGCTCGGCTTCAAGGGAGGCAAGGGGGTGGCGACCAACGCCGGGGTCAGCTTCGGGCTCGGCTGGCCGATCGGCGCGGCTTATGCGCTGGTCTGGCTGGCTGTGCTGGCGATCGCCCGGATCAGCTCGCTGGCCGGGATGAGCGCAGTGGTCGCCGCCGTCATCGCCGCTGCCGCGCTGGGATACGAGCGGTTCGTGCCGGTGCTGGCGGTCATCGCCTTGCTGGTCATCTGGCTTCACCGGGCCAACATCGCGCGCTTGCTCAAGGGCGAGGAGCCCAGGGTCGGTTCGAAGCCGTGACTCTCTCGCAAGACGAAGCGTTCGCCCGTATACGCCTGCTGCGCTCGCCCAACGTGGGGCCGGTCAGCTATACCCAGTTGCTGCGCCGCTTCGGCAACGCCGAGGCGGCGATCGAGGCGCTGCCCGACCTCGCCTCGCGCGGCGGACGCGAGTACCGCCCGGCAAAGCGCGAGCGGATCGAGGACGAGGTGGCGGCCACGCGCCGCGCCGGCGCGCGTTACCTGTTCCAGGATTCGCCGGAATATCCGGCACTGCTCGGCGAGATCGAAGGCGCCCCGCCGATCCTGATCGTGCGCGGTGACGCGTCGCTGGCGAACCGGCCATGCGTCGCCGTCGTCGGCGCGCGCAACGCCTCGGCGGCGGCGGTCAAGCTGGCGCGCGACTTTGCCGCGGCGCTGGCCGATGGGGGCTTCGTGATCGTCTCGGGCCTCGCCCGCGGGATTGACGGAGCTGCGCATCACGGGGCTCTTCCGGCGACGATCGGGGTGATCGCCAGCGGCATCGATGTTGCCTACCCGCCGCAGCACGTCGAGCTGCAGGAGCAGATCGCGCGAGAGGGCTTGCTGGTCGCCGAGCAGCCCCCCGGCACCGAGCCGCGCGGGAGTCACTTTCCCAGCCGCAACCGGATCATTGCCGGGCTTGCCGTCGGCACGCTGGTGGTCGAGGCGGCGCCGAAGTCGGGCTCGCTGATCACTGCTCGGCTCGCCGCGGAGGCGGGCAGGGAGGTCATGGCGATCCCGGGCAGCCCGCTCGAACCACGCGCGCAGGGCTGCAATCAGCTGATCCGCGAAGGCGCGGTGCTGGTGCAGACCCCGGAGGACGTCGCCGAGCTGATGAGCGGTTTCGACGGCACGCCGCGCTCGACCTTTCGCGAGCCGCTTCCCGCCGGCTGGGATGCCGCGCCCGATGAGCTGGCCGACGCCGAGCCGGCAGACATCGCCGGTCTGCTCACCACCGCCCCGGTCGCCGTCGACGAGTTGATCCGCCAGTCCGGTGCCAGCGCCGCCGAGGTGCAAATGGCTCTGCTCGAGCTGGAAATATCGGGACGTCTCGAGCGCCATGCCGCCGGCCGCGTCTCGCTTTGCGCTTGACTGGCGTGGCGATTGTCCGACGATGGCGACGGGATTTATCGAGGGAGAGTGGGCATGGCCGCTGTGGCACCGCGTGAGCTCAAGATCGGGGCGATCATCGACAAGACGCTCGGTGTGCTCGAACGCACCGCCGGGCCGGCTCTGGCCTATTTCGCGGCCCTCACGGCGATCGACTGCGCGATCACCTATTTCACGCTGTCGATGATAGCCCCGCTGCAGGCGCTGGCCATCGGCCTGCTCAAGATGGTCGTCGGCATCGTTGCCGGCTACCTCCTGCTCGATGCGATGGTCCGCAAGACCGGGCTTCGCTCGGGCAAGGGTGAAGACACCTTCCTGACCTTTTTCGGCCTGTCCCTGCTCTCCGGGTTTGCCGTACTTGTCGGATTGATCCTGCTGATCATCCCGGGACTGTTCCTGATTGCTCGCTGGAGCATTGCCCAGCCGCTGGTGGTTGCCCGCGGCGACGGCGTGATGCAGGCTTTCGGGGAAAGCTGGGAGCGCACCCGCGGCAACGAGTTCCAGATCCTCATGGCGATGCTCGCCTTGCTTGCCCTCTTCATCGCCATCGCGATCGCCGGCGCTGCGCTGTTCGAGAAGACCGACATCATCGGGATCGTCATCGGGCAAGTCGGCTCGAGCGCGATAAGCGCGGCATCGCTGGCCATGGGCGTTGCGCTTTACGGCCTGATCGTCGGCGCCGAGAAGGACGTTGCCGCGACGTTCGAATGAAGATTGCGCGCATCGACGCTTGACGAACCGGGCTGAGGCCAACCACCCTCGCGCGTACACATACGTGTAGGGGCTCGTTTTAAATCCATGCAGCTTGTCATCGTCGAATCGCCGGCCAAGGCGAAGACCATCGAGAAATACCTCGGCGGGGACTACAAGGTCCTCGCCTCGTACGGCCATGTGCGCGACCTGCCGGCCAAGGACGGCAGCGTGCGGCCGGACGAGGACTTCGCGATGGACTGGGAGGTCTATGGCGACAAGCTCAAGCGGGTGAAGGAAATCGCCGACCTGGCCAAGAAGGCCGACCGGCTGATCCTCGCCACCGACCCCGACCGCGAAGGCGAGGCGATCAGCTGGCACGTGCAGGAGCTGCTCAGGAACCGCAAGGCGCTGCCCGCCGAAGTCGAGCGGGTCACCTTCAACGCGATCACCAAGCAGGCCGTCACCGACGCGATGGCGCACCCGCGCCAGCTCGATACCGACCTGATCGACGCCTACCTCGCCCGCCGCGCGCTCGATTACCTCTTCGGCTTCACCCTCAGCCCGGTGCTGTGGCGCAAGCTGCCCGGCGCGAAGAGCGCGGGCCGCGTGCAGTCGGTGGCGCTCAGGCTGATCGTCGACCGCGAATTCGAGATCGAGGCCTTCGTGCCGCAGGAATACTGGTCGGTCGTCGCGACCATGGAGCACGACGGGACCGAGTTCGAGGCGCGGCTGGTCACCTTCGACGGACTGAAGCTCGACCGCCTGACCATCGGCGACAAGGGCATGGCCCAGTCCGCCAAGGCTGCGGTCGAGGCCGGGCGTTTTACGGTCGAGCAAGTCGAGACCAAGCCACTCAAGCGCAATCCGGCGCCGCCGTTCACCACCTCGACGCTGCAGCAGGAAGCCGCGCGCAAGCTCGGCTATTCGGCCAGCCACACGATGCGCCTGGCGCAAAACCTCTATGAGGCCGGCGCGATCACCTACATGCGCACCGACGGCGTGCAGATGGACCACAGCGCGATCAGTGCGGCGCGCCGGGCGATCACCGAGCGCTTCGACGGCCATTACCTGCCCGAGAAGCCGCGGATCTATCAGACCAAGGCCAAGAACGCGCAGGAAGCCCACGAGGCGATCCGTCCTACCGATTTCAACCGCAGCCATGCCGGCTCGGGCGACGAGGCGAGGCTCTACGAGCTGATCTACAAGCGCGCGATGGCGAGCCAGATGGCCGGGGCCAGCCTCGAGCGCACGACTGTCACGCTGCGCGATCCGACCGGCCGGCACGAGCTGCGAGCGACCGGGCAGGTGGTGAAGTTCCCTGGCTTCCTGGCGATCTACGAAGAGGGCCGCGACCAGAAGAACGAGGACGAGGAGGACGAGGGCTTGCTGCCGCTGATGCGCCAGGGCGATTCCCCGGCCAAGAAGGCGGTCGTCGCCGACCAGCACTTCACCCAGCCGCCGCCGCGCTTTTCCGAAGCGAGCCTGGTCAAGCGGCTCGAGGAGCTCGGCATCGGCCGCCCCTCGACCTATGCCTCGACGATCCAGACCCTGCGCGACCGCGAATACGTGCGGATGGAGAAGAACCGCTTCTTCGCCGAGGAATCCGGCCGCCTGCTGACAGCGTTTCTCGAGCGCTTCTTCCCGCGCTACGTCGCCTACGACTTCACCGCCGGAATGGAGGAAGAGCTCGACGACGTTTCGGGCGGCCGCGCCGAGTGGAAGCACGTGCTCGAAGCCTTCTGGCGCGACTTCAAGCCGAAGAGCGACGAGGTGATGGAGCGCAAGCCGTCCGAAGTCACCGAAGTCCTCGACGAATTCCTGTCGGACTACTTGTTCCCCAAGCAGGCCGACGGCGGGGATCCGCGGCAGTGCCCCAAGTGCGTCGCCGAGGGCCGCGAGGGCGGCCGTTTGGGGCTGCGCGGCGGTCGGTTCGGCGCTTTCGTCGCCTGTTCGAACTACCCCGAGTGCTCCTTCCGCCGGAAATTCGGCCAGCCGGGCGAGGGCGGGGCCGGGGAGGACGAGTCGATGGGGCAGGATCCCGCGACCGGGCTTGAGGTCAATCGCAAGACCGGGCGCTTCGGTCCCTACGTCCAGCTCGGCGACGGGAAGGACGCGCGGCGCGCGTCGATTCCCAAGGACTTGCCCGACTTCGATCTCGAATGGGCCTTGAAGCTGCTCGCCCTGCCGCGCGAGATCGGCCTGCATCCGGAGAGCGGCAAGCCGATCACCGCGAGCATCGGCCGCTACGGCCCGTACCTCGCGCACGATGGCAAGTACGCCAAGCTGTCGAGCACGCGCGACGTGTTCGAGACCGGCATGAATGCCGCGGTGACGCTGCTCGCCGAAGCGGCCAACCGCAAGGCCGGCGGCGACCGCGCCAAGGCGGAACCGATCAAGGCGCTCGGCGCTCATCCCACCAGCGGCGGTGAGATCAGGGTCATGCCCGGCCGCTATGGCCCATACGTCACCGACGGCACGACCAACGCCACGCTGCCCAAAGACGTCAAGCCCGAGGATGTGACCGAAGCTCAAGCAATCGAGCTGATCGACGCCCGCGCCGCCAAGGGCCCTGCCAAGAAGAAGGGTCGCGGCGGGGCGAAGAAGAAGGCTCCGGCGAAGAGGAAGGCCAAGGCATGAGCGAGCGTTTCGAAAAGCACCGCCAGCCATGGCGCTCCGACGAGGTCGCCAAGCTCAGGACGCTGGCGAGCAAGGGCAAGGGCCTCAAGGAAATCGCCAAGGCGCTCAGCCGGACCGAGGAATCGACCCGCGACCGAGCCAAGGTCGACGGTATCGCCATCGCCAAGAAGCGTTGATAATGTGCCCTTGCCGCCGGCCACGGGTCGGTACGAGCTGAGGGGAGGTCGCCCATGTCCGCACTGTTGCTAGCCGCCGCCGCCGCCGGCTTCGCGCCGCCGAGCTTTGCGCCGGATCAGCTCCGCCAGCTTGAACGGGAGACCGCAACAGCATCCGTAATCCTTGATGCGCAAGTCGATCCAAAGGGACGGATCAGCCACTGCAAGGCGATCGCGACTTCGGGCGACGCGCAGCAAGGCGCGAGCCTCTGCAGCCGTGCCGAAAGCCTGCGGATCGAGCCGGCCGCGGTGCTCGGGAGGTCGGCCTACGGCGTCGTGCGACAATTGGTCGGCGCAGCGGGCGCGGCGCGCTCACCGTCCGACATCGAGGTCCAGGTCAACGTGCTGCCGGCGGGCCAGGCCAGTCTCCGCGTTCAGGCCAACGTCCTCGTCGGCGCCACAGGCAAGCCGCAAGCATGCAACGCCGGCGACGCGCCCGCGGGCTACGGCGATGTCGCTTGCGCGCAGGTCGGCGCCATCACCTTCGGCACGCTGAAAGACGGCGAGGGTCAGCCGGTCCAGTACGTGCGCACCGTGAGCGTCGATTTCGTCACCCAGCCTTCCGCCGGATGAGGGCTGCATGGGACCTTTCGATTGACTGAGCGTTCCCCCGGCATGCTTCGATCCCAGGATTTCGGCGACAGTTCACCCCCGGTGCGCGAAGGGCCCCGGGTGCGGCCGAACCGCGAGATGGACGGGCTGCCGATTCCGCGCCGCTACTGGGCGATCGCGGCGATCAGCTTCGGGACCTCGCTGTTCGTGGTCGACGGGGCTATCGCCAATGTCGCCCTGCCGACGATCGGGCGCGAGCTGGGTGTCGGCAACGGGCCGGTGACCAACGTCGTCACTGTCTACCAGCTGGTGCTGGTGATGGTGCTGCTGCCGTTCTCGAGCCTCGGCGACCGAGTCGGCCACCGCAACCTCTACCAGGTCGGCCAGGTGCTGTTCCTGATCGCTTCGGCGGTCGTGCTGTTCATTTCCGACTTCGCCTGGCTGCTGGTGGCGCGCGCCGGACAGGCGCTCGGCGCCGGGATGGCGCTGAGCGTCTCCGCGGCGATGCTGCGCGAGACGTACCCCGCGCGCAGCCTTGGCAGCGGGATGGGGATCAACTCGGTGGTGGTGGCTTCGTCCTCGGCGCTGGCGCCGACGCTCGGCGGCTGGCTGGTCGCGAGCTTCGACTGGCGATGGGTGTTCGTCGCCGCTGTGCCGATGGCGGTGATCTCGCTGCTGCTCGGGCGCGCCTTGCCCGACCCCGTCAAGTTCGACCGCAAGCCCGAGTACCTCAGCGGCGTGTGGAGCGCGCTGACCGTGCTGATGCTGATCGGGGGCATCCAGATCGCCGCGCATGCCGGAACGATTATCCTCGGCGCCGCCCTCTCTCTGGCGGGCGTGGTTTCAGCGGTGCTGCTCGTGCGGCGCGAGCGCAAGCGGACCAACCCCGTCGTCCCGGTCGACCTGATGGCGATGCCGGTGATCGGTCTCTCGGCACTGGCTGCGGTCTGTGCCTTCATCGCCGCCGGTTCGCTGCTCGTGTCGCTGCCGTTCCTGTTTCAGGAAGGCATGGGCTACCCGCCCGACCAGGTCGGGCTGCTGCTGCTGCCCTTTCCCCTGACGATGCTGATCGTCGCCCCGGCGGCGGGCTACCTGTCGGACCGCATCGCGCCGACCAAGCTCGGCGTCACCGGCATGGCGATCGCCATCGTCGCGCTCCTGCTGCTCGCCTTCATGCCGGATCGGCCGGGCGGCTTCGGGATCGCCTGGCGGTTGTCGCTGTGCGCGGTCGGCTACGGGCTGTTCTTCGCGCCCAACTCGCGGCTGCTGATCGGCCAGGCGCCGAAGGCCCGCGCGGCGGCGGCCGGCGGCCTGCTGTCCACGTCACGCCTCTCGGGGCAGACCCTCGCCGCGGCGATCGTCGGCATCCTGCTATCGGCAGGGCTCGGCCTCGGGCCCACGCCGATGCTGGTCGCTTGCGCCTTGTCGGTCGTCGCGGCGCTGTGCAGCTTCGCCCGCTACACCACGATGACCCGCGCCGGCCACACGATGGCTTCGCTACGCCAGTCCTGACCCTTGCGCGAGTGCCGCCGCCTCGGGGCTGCGCCCTCGCGCTTCCGGCGAGAGCTTGTCGACGAGGGCCGCGATGAAGGCGCGCTCGGCCGCTTCGTCCGCGAAGCTTGCGTGGGGGATCAGGAAGGTCAGCTGGTCGGCCGAAAGCACCCAACCGAGATCGAGCCGCTCGACGCGATCGATCGCCCGCCACTTAGGGGAAATGGTGATCCTGTCGGTGCTCAGGCGCAGGCCCTCGGGGAGGATTTCGAACTGCGCGTCGATTTCGGTCGGAATGCCGAGCTTCGGGAAATTGCGCAGGTAGGCGCGGCGAATGGCCCAGTTCTGGATCGCGCCGACCAAGATCACCACGATGAGCGCGAACAGCGCGGGGATCACGGTCGACAGGCTCACGCCGATCGCGAACATCGCGCCGAACGGGAGCTGCTGGATGAACCAGAAGGCGAAGAGGTGGCCCAATTCTATCGCAAGGATAAGGCCAACGCCCAGGACAACGCCGATCCAGGTTGCGGAGATGGGACGGCTGCGCGAGGCCATGCTGGCCTTCATGACGTCGTCATGCTTGAGCAGCGCGCGATGCGTGAGGGCAGCGTCCATGCCGCCTAGCGTACCCAGTCGAGTCCTATCTCTTCGTAAATCTCGCGGCTTTCGGCCCAGTTCTCGTCGACCTTGACGTGCAGGAACAGGTGCACCGGCACGCCGAGCAGCTCGCTCAGCTCGCTCCGCGCCGCTTCGCCGATGGCCTTGATCCGCGCTCCGCGCTTGCCGAGGACGATGGCTTTCTGGCTGTCGCGGCCGATGACGATCTGCTGGCGGATCTCGATGCTGCCGTCCTTGCGCACGGTGTAGCTCTCGGGCCGCACGGCGCTGTCGTAGGGCAGTTCCTCATGCAGCTGGCGGTAGAGCTGCTCGCGGGTCACTTCGGTGGCCAGCAGGCGCTCGCTGGCGTCGCTGACCTGGTCCTCCGGGTAGTGCCACGGCCCCTCGGGCATCAGCTCGGCGAGGCGGTGCTTGAGTTCGGCCACCCCATCGCCCGTCAGCGCGGAGACGTAGAACACCGCGTCGAAGGCAACCTTGCCGACGAGCCCCTGCGCGAGCTCGAGCAGCGATTCCTTCACCGCTGCGTCGACCTTGTTGAGCACCAGCAGCTTGCGCTCGGAGCGGTGCGCGAGCGATTCCAGCAGCGGTTCGAGCTCGTGGCGGCGCTGCTTGACGGCGTCGACCACGAGCACGATCGCGTCGGCCGCCTCGGCGCCTTCCCACGCGGCGCTGACCATCGCCCGGTCGAGCCGCCGCTTTGGTGCGAAGATGCCGGGCGTATCGGCGAGGATGATCTGCGTTTCGCCCTCGAGCGCGATGCCCATCAGCCGCGCGCGCGTGGTCTGCGCCTTGGCGCTGACGATCGCCACCTTTTGCCCGACGAGCGCGTTGACCAGCGTCGACTTGCCGGCGTTCGGCGCGCCCAGCACCGCGACTACCCCGCAGCGGGTCATCCGAACCTCTCCATGAACAGCCGCGCCGCCTCGGTCTCGGCGTCCTGCTTGCTCGAGCCGGTGCCCTCGACCTCGCCGACCTTGTGCACGCTCACGCGAACGGTGAATTTCGCCGCATGGTCCGGACCGGAGCGGTCGATCACTTCATATTCCGGTGGCTTGCGGCGGTTGCCGGCGGCCCATTCCTGCAGCGCGCTCTTGGGATGCTTGGAACGGCCGGCGTGACCGGAGACCGCCTCCTCCCACAAGTCGTGGACGATTTCGCGCGTGGCGGAAAAGCTGGATTCGAGGAAATTCGCCCCAAGCAGTGCCTCGAGCACGTCGCCGAGGACATTGTCGCTGGTGTGGGCGCCGTCGTCGCGCGCCTGGCGCCCCAGCCGGACGTGCTCGGGCAGGCCGATCTCCTGCGCGATCGCGGCGCACGTCGCCCGGCTGACAAGCGCGTTGAGGCGCTGCGCCAGCTCGCCTTCGGAGGCGTCCTCTCGGCGATAGAGCCATTCCGCTATGGCCAGACCGAGCACCCGGTCGCCGAGAAACTCGAGCCGCTGGTAATCGCGCGAAGCGCCCATGCTGCCATGCGTCAGCGCCTCGATCCACAGCTCCTCGTCGGTGACCGTGAAGCCGAGCCGCTCGAGCCACGCCCGGCTCTCGCCAAGCTCTTTCACAAGGTGTCTCCGATGCGGCCCCAGCGCGCCGCGCGGAACCAGCTGATCGGGTTGACCCAGCTTGCCCGGCCGTCGGTCGAGAAGGCGATCACCGCCGCGCGGCCGACCACGTTGTCGATCGGCAGGAAGCCGACACCCTCGCCGGCTTCGGAGGGGAAGCGGCTGTCTTCCGAATTGTCGCGATTGTCGCCCATCACGAACAGCTTGCCCTCGGGGACGATGACCGCATCGGTGTTGTCGGCGTTGACGCCCCACGGGTTGTTGGCACCCGACTCCCCGAAATCGAGCACCATGTAGCTCACACCGCCGGGCAGAGTCTCGCGGAAGCGGGGATAGCGGCAGACGGGCGTGCCGTCCGCCGCGACGCTGCGAAAGCGGGCGATGCGGCACGGGTCGTAGGGCGTGATCGGGGCGACGAAATCGCCCACGCGCACCTTCGGGATCGCGGCGCCGTTGAGATAGACCACGCCGCCTTTGACCTGCACGGTGTCGCCCGGCAGGCCGATCACGCGCTTGATGTAGGTTTCGCGGTTGATCGGGTGTTTGAACACGATCACGTCGCCGCGTTCGGGCACGTGGCCGAAAATGCGCCCGTCGAACAGCTTGATGTCGAGCGGCATCGAGGCTTGCGAATAGCCGTATGGCCACTTCTCGGTGAACAGGTAGTCGCCCCACATCGCCGCCGGCAGCATCGATTCGCTGGGGATCGAAAACATGCCGAACACGAACGTGCGAAAGAGCAGCACCGCGATCACCAACTTGACCAGGAACCACAGGAAGCTGCCTTCCTCCTTCCTGGCCGGGACGGCCTTGTCGAACTGACTGGCGGGGGGTGATTCGAGGTCAGCCATCGAGCACACCTGAGGCGAAGTTTACACCGGACTGACAAGGTTGACAGGGTCCAGAACAGAAGCCGCCGCACCGCTTCACCGACGGCGCAAGACGCCTCGTCGTCGCGGTGTTTTTCCGGTTCCAAATCATCGCCCGGTCGCCTAGCCGATGTGGCCGCCTGTAGGAAAGGATTGAATAGTGAGCGACCCGCGAACGGACGCCTGGCAAGTCATCAGGACCCGGTCCGACGCAACGCTGGCCGAGCTGTTCGAGCGCGATCCCGAGCGCGTCGGCAAGCTATGCGGCCGGATCGACACGGGCGAGGGCGGGGTGCTGTTCGACTGGTCGAAGACCCACCTGACCGACGAGCTGCTGGGCGATTTCGAAGCGCTCGCGGAGGCGGCGGGCTTCGCCGAGATGCGTCGCAAGCTGTTCGCCGGCGAGGTGGTCAATGGAACCGAGAATCGCGCCGCCGAGCACCCGGCGCTGCGCGGGGTCGGCAAGGAAGCGAGCATCGAGGAGGCGATGGCGCTCGCCGCGCGGATGAAGCTGCTGGTCGAGGCGATCCACGACGGCGCGCTCGGCGAGGTCAACCATCTGATCCATATCGGCATCGGCGGCTCGGCGCTCGGCCCGGCTCTGGCGGTCGATGCCCTGGCGCGCGACCTCAAGCGTTGCGACGTCCACGTCGTCTCGAACGTGGACGGCCTCGCGCTCGAGGAAGCGTTCATGGCCTGCGACCCGGCGACCACGCTAATTGCCGTGGCCAGCAAGACGTTCACGACCATCGAGACGATGACCAACGCGGAAAGCGCGCTGGCTTGGCTGCGGGACAACGGCGTGGTGGACCCCTACGGCCGGGTCGTCGCGCTCACCGCCAGCCCGGAGAAGGCGGTCGAATGGGGTGTCGACGAGACGCGGGTGCTGCCGTTCTCACAGAGCGTCGGCGGGCGTTATTCGCTGTGGTCCTCGATCGGCTTCCCGATCGCCATGGCCGTGGGCTGGGAGGACTTCGCCGCGATGCTTGACGGCGCGGCGCGGGTCGACGCCCACTTCCGCGATACCGGCGGCCGCGCGAACCTGCCGCTTCGCGCGGCGTTCGCCGATCTCTACTACGCCCGCGTCCGGGGCGCCGAGACGCGCGCCGTGTTCGCCTACGACGAGCGCCTGAGGTTGCTGCCGAGCTATCTCCAGCAGCTCGAGATGGAATCCAACGGCAAGAGCGTGACCGTGGACGGCGCACCGGTCGATGGTCCGACCGCTCCGATCACCTGGGGCGGGGTCGGCACCGACGCGCAGCACGCTGTGTTCCAGCTGCTCCACCAGGGCACTCACCTCGTGCCGATCGAGTTCATCGCCAGCGTGGCCCCGGGCGACCAGCTCGACCTGGCGCACCACCGCATCCTGCTCATGAACTGCTTCGCCCAAGGAGCGGCGCTGATGGCCGGGCGCGCCAGCGACGATCCGGCGCGCAGCTATCCCGGCAACAGGCCCAGCGCGACGATCCTGTGCGACGATCTCGATCCGGCCACGCTGGGCGCGCTGGTCGCCTTCCACGAGCACCGCACGTTCGCGAACGCCGTGCTGATGGGCATCAACCCGTTCGACCAGTTCGGCGTCGAGCTCGGCAAGGACATCGCCCGCAAGATCGAGGCCGGCGGGGAGCGCTTCGATCCGAGCACCGAGGCGCTGCTCGAGGCGGCCGGGCTGGCCTGAACGCTATTTCGTGATCAGCACCGGTGTGCCGATCTTGGTCGCTTCGAACAGTTTCGCGGCAAACTCGTCGGGCAGGCGGATGCACCCGTGCGAGGCAGGATATCCCGGCAACCTGCCCGCGTGGAGCGCTACCCCGTAGCTGGTGATCTGCTGCATGTATGGCATCGGCGCGTTGTCATACTTCTTTGAAAAATAGCGCCGGTACTTCGCCAGGACCTTGAAGCTGCCCGGCAGTGTCTCGTGCCCCGCGCGCCCGGTCGATACGGTCGAAACCGCGACCAGGCGGTCATCGTCGTAGGCGTAGATCAGCTGCTCTGTGAGCCTGAGCGCCAGCCGGTCGACCTCGGTCGTGCCGTCCGTCCACAGGAACTTGCCGTTCTCGAGTGTGTCCTGACCGAAGGCCTCGCTCATGGCGGCGCGAGGATCGTCCGCTGCTTCGGCGAGCCTGACGACTGCCACGACGGGTTCGTCCGTCGTCTGCGCCTGCGCCGGAATTGCCAGCGCCGGCGCGCCCAGCAGAGAAAGCCCTTGGACCAAGAGCCTGGTTTTCGCTTCAATTCTAAAAGACATTCGCATGCCTGCGGGCTAGCAACGTGGGCCGCAGGCTTCGCTCCGTAATGTCCGCGATTCCCGCGCGCAGCAGACGCATCTGCTAACGCGCTGCTCAGTCCTTCAGGGCAACCTGGGCCGTCGTGGGGTCGAAGTACGGCGGGTAACCGCCGACGTAGACCGGGATGCCCACTTCGGTCGCGGCGAACAGCTTGGCGGCAAACTTGGTCGGCATGCGGATGCACCCGTGCGACGCGGGATAGCCGGGCAGAGGTCCGCCGTGCATGGCGATGCCGTAGTCGTCGATCCGCTGCATGTACGGCATGCTGGCGTTGTCGTACTTTTTCGAGCGGTAGCTCTCGTGCCGCTCGAGGATCCGGAAGATGCCGGTCGGGGTGATGTGGCCTTCGCGCGCGGTCGAGGCCGTCGCGGCGCCGACCAGCTCGTCACCGTCGTAGGCATAGACCATCTGGTCCGCCAGGCTGACCACCACGCGGGTGACGGTGTCGGCGCCATCCTTCCACATGAACTGGCCGTTCTTGAGCGTGTCCTTGCCGAAGGTATCGAACAAATCCTCGCGCGCGTCGGCGGCGGCGTCGAAGGCCTTTTCGACCGCTTGTTGGCTTTCATTCGATGCTTGCGCGGGGGCCGGCACGGCGAGAGCCAGCGCACCCAAAAGCGCAAGACTTTGCGCCAGGCGTTTCATTTTCGTCACCAATTCTCAAAACTTGCTTTGGTTTAATAATGCCCATTCGCGCGGTGGGTTCCGCTTTTCTTCCGGGCAACTCGGCGCGCCAAAGCAAGCATTCGCCGTATCGAGGCCTCAGTCGTCCTCTTCGCGCACCGCTTCTTCAGCCGCCAGGAAGCCGATCTTCGAGTGCTGGCCGTCGCAGAACGGCTTGGTGGTCGAGGCGCCGCAGCGACACAGGAAGACGTGCTTCTGCCCGGCGAGAGTGTAGGCATTGCCGCCGTCGTCGTGCATCTCGAGCTCGGCGAGGTCGCCGGTCAGCTTGTAGGGGCCGTTCTTCGTGACGGTGATCTTGATCGGCATCGCATCTTCTCCTCGCGCTGGCATGACCATAGCGCATCGCGCCCGGCGAAGGAACGCGTGTCAGGAGAATTTGGGAAGCGGAACGATCATCGAGACCCGGCGTCGATAGTCCTCGTAGCCGCCGATTTCCTTTTCAAGGAAGCGCTCTTCGACCCGCGCCTTAAGGACGAAGCCGAGCGAGAACAGCGCCGCGCCGAGGATCGGCCAGGGCTTTCCCTGCAATCCTGCCATCGCCACCGCGCCGGCGATCAGGCCGGTGTAGATCGGGTGCCGGACGAGGGCATAGGGGCCGGTATCGACCACGCGGTGCTCGGCCATGCGCTCGATCCCGCCCGACCACAGCTTGCCGAGCGCGATCCGCGCCCACCAGGCAAAGGCGATGCCCGCGGCGGTGAGCGCGATCATCGACCAGCCCAGGATGGGGCCGACATGCCACAGCAGCGGCTGGAACCTTGGGACGACTCCGTACATCAGGACCATGCCCGTTGCGACCATCAGGAAATGCACCCGGTAATCGCCGCGCGGCGCCTGCGCGGTCGGCTTGTCGCGCCATAGCGCGGCCAATTGCCAACTGACCAGCCATGCCAGCCACAACGAGGCCGCGACCTTGACGTAGAACGGAAACATCCCGCGAATGTAAGGTGGTGTATCGTCCGCGTAAAGCACCGCCTCGCGCTGGTTGGCAAGCGCCCCCGCAGCCGCCATATGCGCGGCGCAGCAGGAGCTTCCCACATGGCCGACTACGACTACGACCTGTTCACCATCGGCGCGGGCTCGGGCGGCGTGCGCGCGAGCCGGGTCGCGGCCGCGCACGGTGCCCGCGTGGCGGTGGCCGAGGAATACCGCGTCGGCGGCACCTGCGTGATCCGCGGCTGCGTGCCCAAGAAGCTGCTCGTCTACGGCGCCCACTTCGCCGAGGACCTGCAGGATTCGCGGGCTTTCGGCTGGACCGCCGAGAATTGCGTGTTCGACTGGAAGGCCTTGCGCGACAACGTGCTGGCAGAGGTCGACCGGCTCAACGGTCTCTATCGCCAGACCCTCGAGAACCACAAGGTCGAGATCATCGAGCAGCGGGCCACGGTCAGCGGCCCGCACGAGGTGACGCTGGCCGACGGAACGAGGAAGACGGCGAAAGTCATCCTGGTGTGTACCGGCGCCCGGCCGCACATCCCGTCATGTCCCGGGCACGAGCTCGGTATCACCAGCAACGAGGTGTTCCACCTCGACGAAGTGCCGAAACGGATCCTGATTTCCGGGGCGGGCTACATCGCCAACGAGTTCGCGGGTATTTTCAACGAGTTCGGCTCGAAGGTCACGCTGATCAACCGTTCCGACCAGCTGCTGCGCGGCTACGACGAGAGCATGCGCGACCGGCTGCTGCAGATCAGCACGATGAAGGGCATCGGCTTCCGCTTCAACGCCGAGTTCCGCGGCATTCACAAGAACGAGGACGGCAGCTTGCGCGTCTCGATGACCAACCATGACGATCTCGAGGTCGATTGCGTGCTGTTCGCCACCGGCCGCCTGCCGAATACCGAGGGGCTGGGCCTCGAGGATGCCGGGGTCGAACTCGGCGCCAAGGGCGAGATCAAGGTGGACAAGTATTCGCGCACCAGTGTCGAGAGCATTTATGCCGTCGGCGATGTGACCGACCGGATCCAGCTCACGCCGGTGGCCATTCGCGAAGGACAGGCGTTCGCCGACACCGTGTTCGGCAACAAGCCGACGACGGTCGACTACTCATGCGTCCCGAGCGCGGTGTTCAGCCACCCGCCGATCGCCGGCGTCGGCATGACCGAGGGCGAGGCGCGCAACAAACTCGGCGCGGTCAAGGTCTACCAGTCGGACTTCCGGCCGATGAAGAACGTGCTCGCCGGACGCAACGAGCGCAGCCTCTACAAGATCATTTGCGACGGCGAGGACGAGCGCATCGTCGGTATTCACATGATCAGCCCCGACGCGCCCGAGATCATGCAGGCGGCGGCGATCGCGGTGAAGGCGGGGCTCACCAAGGCCGATTTCGACGCGACGGTGGCGATCCACCCGACGATGGCCGAAGAACTGGTGCTGATGCGCTGACCTAGCGGCGCCGGCGCCCTTCGACGGGGGTGGCGGGCAGGGTGTCGAGCGTCAGGTACCCGCGATGCGCGGTGTCGAGCTGGTTGAAGCGCAAATGCGCCGCCTCGCTGGCCGCGGTGCGCGAAATGCGCCCGCGCAGTTCCAGGTCCATGGCCGCTACGGGCTCGGGCAGCCCGAGCAGGTCGAATCGTGCCGCCCCGATCGGTATCGTAGCCTTGCTGCGCTTCGGCCGGTCGACGCTGGGAAGGTCGACATCATCGCCGAATTTCGAGGCCCATTCTTTGTTGCTGTCGGGCGCCCGGGCGCCCGTCCACGAACCGCCGAGCGTTTCGGGCGCGACTTCGCCCTCGTAACGGGTCTTTTCGATGCTATCGATCGCGCCGTCGTGATTGACGTCGAGGGTATCGAAAAACCGCAGGAAGTCGGCGTTGAACTCGGCAAAGTCGAGTTTCCCGTCGGCGTTCTTGTCGGCGCCCGAGAACCAGTCGGCGACCGGATAGGGCACCTCGCCGTAGACGCGAAATGGCTCGCCCGAAGGGGCGATGAAGACTTGCGCGCGGCCTTGCGGCGCGGCATCGCCGGCCGGGGCAGCAGCTTGCGCCGTCATCAGCAGGATCGGAAGAAGAGCAAGCATCGCGGCAGGGTTCCTAGTTGGGGAATCGCATGATTGTACAGCGTTACCTTACCACGGCCTGACTTGCCGGCCGCAAGCCCAGAAACAAGTTCTGCGCCAGGATCGTTCAGAGGGTGAACCATGCCGACGATCTTCACCATTGGATACGAGCAGGCGACGCAAGCCGCGGTGGTCGCAGCCTTGCGCGAGGCTGCGGTCGAGGTCCTGGCGGACATCCGCTATCTCCCGTTGTCGCGCCGGCCCGGGTTCTCGAAGAACTCGCTCAAGGCCGCGGTCGAGGAGGCGGGGATCGCCTATCGCCACTTCCGCGATCTCGGCACCCCCGCGGAAGGACGTGCGGCGGCGCGGCGAGGCGATCAGGCGGAGCTTTCGCGCGTCTATTCCGGGCAGCTCGAATTGCCCGAAGCGATGAAGCAGATGGCCGAGCTGCGCGCGCTCGCCGAGGAGAAGCGTGTGTGCCTGCTGTGCTACGAGCGCAACGCGGCGGAATGTCACCGCGCACTGCTGTTCGACGCCCTGTTCGGCGATTTCGCTCGCGTCGACCTGGAACCGGCGCTCGTGCTCGCGAGCTAGGCCCGCAAGGGGATTACGTTCGACGTCGGCTCGCCCGCTTCGAGCAGCGCTTCCAGCGTGCCTTCGTCGAGCGGTGTATCGAACAGCACGCCGAGCGAGCCGCCCTTGGTCCACTTGAGCTTGCCGGCGATCGGTCCGACCTCGCCCAGCCACAGCTGCAATGCTTCCGAGCGGGTGACCCCGACGGCCTCCGTTCGCACGCGGCAGCCCTGCAAACCCAGGTCGGTCACCAAGGCGGCTTCTGTGCCGCGCTCGCCGATCACGCACAGGCCTTCGATCACCACCGCGTTGCGCGGCGCGGAGCGCGAACGCGCGCTGTTCTGCTGCAGTCTTGTGCGTTTTCCCCTGGTCATGCGGCGACCCTGTAGGACCGGGGTTAAGTTTCTCTTGCGGAGCGAGGGTTAGCGCTCCGGTAAGCTCGAATTGCCGCGTGATAAGTTTCGACGAGCTTGCGCCCGAGCGCCGCGGGCGAAAGCTCTCGTTCGAAGTGCTCGAGCGTGGCCGCCCGCGTTTCCTCGCGAGGTCGTTCCGCCAGCGTCATGATCCCCTCCGCAAAGGCCTCGGCATCGCCGCATGGCGCCAGCGCACCGATCTTGCCTTCGCCGGTCAGCGCGCGGAACGGAGGAATGTCGCTGACGACCGTGCCCAGCCCGCAAGCGAGCGCCTCGATGAGCGAATAGCCGCTGCCTTCACGGTGGCTGCCCAGGATGAACAGGTCGCACGCGCGATAGAGCTGTTCCATCTTCTCATGCGGCAGGGCGCCGAGCAGATGAACATGCTCCGCGAGCGCCGGTTCCTCGCGCAGGACCTGCTCGACGGCAGGCAGCAGGTCGGCTTCGCCGTAGGCGCACCAGAATTGCAGGTTGGGCAGCCGCGGCAGGACCCGGCGGATTGCGTCGAGGATCGTCAGCGGGTCCTTGTTGGCGTTGAGCCGGCCCACCCACAGCAGGGCCGGATCACCCCACACTCCGGCCGACGAGCGAGCGGCGCCACGGTCCCCCGCGGCGAAACGCGTCGAGGATTCCGGTACGGCAAACACCGGCAGCGCGTCGGGCAGCTCCCCGGCGCGGCGGAACTCCTCCGCCTGCTCCTTTGCGGTGAAGGCCACGCCCGCCGCCCCGCGCAAGCTCCACCGCCTGAGCCTGCCCCGCTTGCCGCCGGGGGCGCTGGCGTGGTCCTGGACCAGTACCGGGACGCCGAGACCGGTGATCGCGGCGAGGTGGAGCGGGAAGCCGAGACCGTTGAGGTGGATCACGTCGGGGGCGAGCCGGCGCGCGGCCGCTGCGAGCCGCCACGGCATGATGCCGGCGCCGTACTTCCGCGAAAGCCGCGGTTCGGCGATAAAGCGGTAGTCGACGCCTTCGTGCCGATATTCGGCGGCGAAACGGCTGGCCTGGAGCACGGTCACCCTTGCGCCCGCCTGCGCAATCGCCTCGGCCACCAGCGGGACGGTCGGCCAGGCCCGCAACAGCGCCTCCGGTCCACGTCCTTCGGCGTCGATCCCGCAATTGACGTGGACGACGTGCACTGGGGGCTGTGGTGCGGCTCAGGTTTTCGGAGCGGGCGCCCGCACGATCCCGCCGTTGTCGTCGGACTGCGGCCCGGGGAGCACGCTGATCGTGTGCACCGCGCGCAGCTTGCCGTCGATGAAGCGGAAGCTGTGCGAGTCCGGCCCGCCGGTCGAGCTGCCGAAGCGGCAGAAGACGTTGATCACGCCCATCTCGGGATCGATCAGGTAGTCGCGGTTGACGATGTAGAGCACGCCCGGCGGGATGCCGACCTCGCACGAGGCGTCGGGTTTGCCCTCGCGGTTGGTGTAGGCGCCGCCTTCGAGCCGCGCGCAGGGCTGGCCCCACGGGATGGCCGTGAACTTGTCGGCGAAGGCATCGAGATAGGCGTTGGCGCCGCGGATCATCTCGGCGGGCGCGGTGCCCTGGTACTTCATCAGCGGCTGCCAGTTCTCGGCCCTGGCGTACTTGAGGTAGGCGTTGGCGTTGAACAGCCAGTCGCCCGGCTTGGTCACCAGGCTGTCGACGCGGATGACCTTGCCGTCGTGCAAATAGAGCCGGGTGCCGATCACGTAAGGCTTGGCGCCGGTGACAACGATCTCGCTGAAGGTCTTGCAGCGGATGGGATCGTGCAGGCTCATCGAATGGGCGACCGGCAGCGCGGTGTTCCACAGGCCGGCCGACTTTTCGACCGTCGCCATGTCCTGCAGGTAGTGCGCCTTCGGATCGAGCGGCAGCGCGGAGATGTCGCCCTTGGCTTGCCCGGCGACATAAGCGGCGGTGGCTGCCTTGAGCTGCTCCATCGTGCAGGTCGGCTTGTCGGGCTGCGGCGCATAGGGACTCGGCGGCGGGCCATTCTGGGCGAGCGCCGGCGAGGCGATGCCCGCGAGCAGCGCGGCTGCGACAAGTGTACGGATCATTGTTCTAGCTCCCCCTTGGCTTTCACCGGACGTCCTGGATTTCCTCGCTGCGGCACTGCTCGTAAGTGCCCCAGCCCGAGCAGACGCCGTAGGGCCCGCGGATGAAAACCGCCTCGATGCGGCGGATCTTGTTGTTCTCGATCTTGAACAGTTCGCCCAGCTCCCACGTCCAGTTTATCGGCCGGTGGTCGAAGGCGGCGAAGGCGAAGACGATGCCGCGTTCACGGTCGACGGCGACGAAGCGGCGGTCGCGGATCCCGGTGACGACGCCCCTGAGCGCGGTTTCGAACTGGCCCTTGCAGGTCATCACCGGCTGGCCGCGCATGCCCGGCGTGCCGCCCGGTCCCGCTGCAAGCATGCCGTTCTCCCGCCGCAGGCAATCGTCGGTAAACGGATAGTACCCCTTGCCGTCGTTGCGTTGCATGCCGGTGAAATACTGGTTGGCGACCGCGATCAGGTCGGCGCGGCTCATCCGCTCCTTCTCGGGAACGGCCTGGAGGAAGATCGGGTGGGGCGAGCCCATCGCCTCGACCGCCGCGCCGGTCGCCGGGAACGGGCTGCTGCTGGGCGCCGAGGTGGCGCCGAGCGGACGATCGGGACGGGCGACGATCTGCTCGACCTCGCTGATCTTGCCGCTGGCGTCGATCCGCAGGCGCACGTCGATGCCCACCGGCTCGGGCGGGCGCGCGGCGCCGGCCGCGCTGGTCGAGGCCTGCTCCATCATCGTGCCGAGGAAAGCGACTTGCTGGGTTTCGGTATCGGGGACGTAGAACTTGTATTTGCCGACGCCGCTGGCGGTCGCCCACAGGCCCTCGGTGCCGAACGGCAACTGCACACCGTTCTCGGTGAACCTGACGTTGGCCGCGAACAGCGCCGGATCGACTTGGTGCGCGGCCATCGCGGCGAGGTATTTGTCGACGTAGCCTTCGAGGCAGGCGCGCTGGCACTTGTGCTCGGGCAGCGGCACGCCGCCGGGCGGCTCGGACGCGGCGCCGGCCATGCCGGCCACGGCGGTGAGTGCGAAAGCCGCGAGTGCCATGCGGATCGAACGGCGCATCGATTGTCCTCCCCTTCTGCGGGCCCTCCTCGCGAGCGGGAGAATCCCATTTGAGTCCGACAATAGCGCAAATCGGCGCCGCGGCTACCCGCGCAAATGTGCCAAATTGTCTTGCCGGTCAGGCGGCGGGCGCGGCCTTGCGCGAGACCAGCCACCCGCCGACCGCGCCGCCGACGATCTTGAGCGCGTGGGCCGTGAGGTAGGCGGGCGTGAAGCCGGCCGCAACGCTGGTCCCCGCGACGAACAGGCTCGCGACGAGCCCAATCAAGACGTAGGCGGCCACGGCGATAAGGCCCGTCAGCGCACCCTGGAGCAGGGCCGAGCCTGGCGTTGGCTTTGCCGACCAGTATCCCGCACCGACGAACACGACGAACGAAGCGGGTGGGACGATCAGGCTCAGCAGCGACGCCGCGTGGCCCAGGTCCATCCATCCGTAAAACGGGATCGCGACGAGGATCAGCACCACTTCGCCGAGGACTGCGGCGATCAGCGCGCGGCCCCAGCGCAGGCCCCGCGCGGCGCTATCCGGATTGCTTGCCATGGCTCTCTCCCCATCGACCCGGGCTGGGAAATACCAGTCTTCGCGGGCGGAGACCAGCCGGTGCGGTTGTTCGCGAACCGTCACCATCCCGGAGACACCAGGTCGAGCCCGGCGTTCGTCCCCGTTGGGTTCGGACCTTATCGGCTGACCGCGATGTTGGCTTGCAGATCCGTTGGCCGAATGACCGGCCTGACCGGAGCACTGGCCACCAGCTTGACCCAGAGGTCGTTTCCGTCCCTGAAGTAGGACGTCTGGTTCGCCTCGCGCAAGGCGTCCATGCTGCCCTGTTCCGTGCCGGTGGCTGCCTTGGTGAAACCCGGCAGGTCAAACATGACCCATGAGCCCTTGTCCATTTCGGCCAGGCTGAGAGTGACTTGCGGCCTTTCGGTCTTGACCCGGATCTCGGTGCCGGCACGCACGGTGCTCTGGTCGCCGTTGATTTTGAATTCCCTGCCGTTGCGAACGAGCGCGATGGGCGCCTGCGGAGGACGGCGGGAGAACAGGGCGGCACGCTGGGCCTTGACGAGGGGCGTGTCCGGAGCGTTTGGACCGAGCGAGGAGAGCAGGGCGAACCGGGCGGTGCGGGATTCCAGATCGACTGCGGCGGGAAGTTCTCCCCTGGCGTCCGAGAGGTTCAGGCGACCGATGTCGCCTGTGCATACAGAAGCGTTCCAGGTGGGATGAATCTGACAGGTGTCGTCGGTGACGACGCTGTCATTCTCGCCGTCGTTGAGCATGATGTGGGAATCAGGGATTCCGGTCACCGATCCGTCGAGGTCGTGGATCGACAGGGTCCGATATGCGTTGCCGCCGCGGTTATCATTATCGAACCGGGCATCGTATTTCGGAAAATAGACCGGCTTGGCGTTGACGAATTGCGCGCCGCTTATGGTGCTGCCGGTACTGAGCCCCGCGCTCGTGAACAGCAGGAAGGACAGCGCGCCTGTCTTTCGCCGGTCGTTATCCTGGAAATTCACGAATGTCGTGTTCACCACGTCATCGCGGTAATCGTAGTATTCGTAGCCGCGGATCGGGAAATCCGGAATTGAAGGCTTCGGCAGGCTGCGGCCGTAAGCGACTTCCTCCGGCGTGCGCGGATTGCCGATATTGTCGGTCTCGCCCACGATCAGCGAATCCACCAGCCGCGAATTGAACGGGTTGCTGCCGATGTCGCCGGCGGCCTGCGTCATGCCGATGGCGTTGTCGGCGAATTTGGCGTTGCTGTAGACGAACATGTCGCCCCGGCCCCAGAGTCCGCCATTGCGGTTCTTGTAGCTGGTCAGGTTCTCCCAGTGCGACTCCACCACTTCGCTCTCCAGGTCGGCAGGATTCTTGAGCGGCAGGAACGGGATGGTGGCCAGGCCGAAGGTGTTGTCCGGGTAGATGTTCCGGTCGAAAAGGAACCCGTCGAAGTTCGAATGCGCCACGTTGCCCCTGAATTCGCGCAGCGGCGTGCGGCGCGGCCAGATGGTTTTCGCGGCCTCCGAACCCAGGAACGCGCCCTGGGGGTGCTCGGGCACCGACAGCCAGAAACCGTTCTCGTCGGAACCGGCCGCCACATTGTCGATGAAGCTGTTGTCCGGGTTTGTGATCCAGAACGAGGCCACCGTGTTGTCCGAAGGCAGCAGGGTCTGGCCGTGGAAGCTCGCCTTGCTGTAAGCCGCGCGATCGGCAGCGAGGGGGAGCTTCTCCCCGTTGGCGGCAAGGTTGGTCGGCACGCAGTCCAGGGTCGGATGGCACTTGGTCTGGATGGCCAGGTTCCTGACGAACGTGTTGCCGTGCTCGATGCCGTCTTCGAGGAAGAAGCAGTGGCCCACGGTGTTGTAGGTCACGTTGTTCTCGACCAGCACGTCGTTGGTGCCGTGGACCGTCACGCAGCGGTTGTAGGTATCGTGGATCGCCGCGTTCCTGATGTACATGCCGGCACCCTCGCCGAGCAGGTGGAAGTGCATCGGGTAGCGGGCGAGGGTCAGGTGCTGGCCCATGCGATTAAGCTCGATGCCTTCCGCATGCACGGTCGAACCGGGCATCGCCATGATGTGGCCGCCGAAATAGCTCTTCGCCGCATCCTCGGACGCCTGGACCTTGATGTTGCGGGTCAGCATGCCGACCTCGCCGCGCTCGTCCACCCCGTAAGTGATCTGGCCATAGTGCATGTATTCGAGCGGCTGCGCGAAGCTGAGCGTGTTGCCGTTGACGGCGGTGACGGTGCGGCGCTCCGCCTGGCGCGGATTGTAGTCGGTCGAGGCGAGCACGATCTCGTCGCCCGCGCGCCATTCGCTCGCGTCGAGCACCCGGATCTGCCGGGCCCCGCGCTCGGCGGTGGCGGCGAGCTTGGTCCAGCTGTGCGTCCGGTTGCCGTGCAGTTCCAGCGTCCCGTTCAGCAGCATGATGCCCCGGTCGCCCATGGTGTTGACGTTTTCGCCCGGCACGTTGTCGGTCAGGGTGATCGTCGCCTTGTGCCGGTAGGGCGCGGCCGCGGTGCCGATTTCCAGCGTCCCGCCCGGAACGTAGATCCAGTCGGTCTTGATCTCGATGTCGCGCTTGTCGGCGAAGCTGAGCTTGCCCTGGATGGTCAGGCTGCGCAGTTCGGGCGGGCTGGCGTCGAGGATTACCTCGGTTCCGCGGGGAATGGTCACTTCCTCGCCCGCCGCGGGCACCTTGCCCGAGGGCCATGCCGAAGCGTCCGACCACTTCACGGTCCGCTCGATCGCGCCCGGGGCGGCCCCGTCCATCGCCATGCCGGCGTGATCCCGGCTATCCTGGGCGGCGACACCGGCACTCGCGGCGAGAAGCAGGCAGGCACCAGCGAGGCGAGTGCAAAAGAACAGCCGAGACTGTTTGCGCATGACCAGTTTTCCTCTCCCGGACGATGAGTCCGGGTTATGGCTGGTGCGCGAAGCTTTTTGCAAGGGTCAAACCGGTTGTCTCACGCCGTTCCCTTCAAACAATCCTCCACCATGCTCGGGTCCGCCAGCGTGCTCGTATCCCCCAGGTTCCCCACATCGTTCTCCGCGATCTTGCGCAAAATCCGGCGCATGATCTTGCCCGAGCGGGTCTTCTGCAGCGACGGGGCGAACTGGATCGCGTCGGGCATGGCTGGACCTATCCTTCCGCCGGCAGTTCGCGAAACACCCGCCACAGCAGGATCGCGCTGGCAGGAAACGTCACCGCCCAGGCCGAAGCCGGCCAGATGAGCGAGGGCACCAGCATCTGCAGCGCGAGGAACGGCAGCACCGCTCCGTTGGCGATCATCGCCGCTTTGGCCGCGCGGGCAGAGCGTGCCTGCGGCAGCCCGAAGGCGGCGAACAGCGTCGCCGCGCTCATCAGGCTGTATCCGAACAGGTCGATGGCGAAGAGGAACGACTTGTAGGGCACGAACAGCAGCAGGGCGATGTCCTGCGTGTCGCCCGCCGCCAGCCGCGGGGCGACAAAGGTCAGCTGCACGAAATAGACCAGCCCGGTGAGCGTCGCGTACATGATCGCCAGCGCCAGCCCGGCGAGCGCGAACACCTTCCGCTCGCGCGGCGCAACCGCATAAAGCGCGGCCATCGTCACCACAAAAGCCGGACCGAGCAGCAGCGAGGGGACGAGCAGCACGGCGATGCCGAACGGCGTGCTTGCGCTGTTCGGCCCGCCGGCCGAGCCGAGCATCCCGGCCCATTCGAACAGCTGCGCGACGATATAGGCAATGCTGAAGAAGGCGGCGGAGGACGCCGCCCAGATCCCGACCTGGCGGGCGGAACCGCCCGATTCAGGCACGGGGACGGTTCGCCACCAAATCCGCCACCACGCCCGGGTCCGCGAGCGTGCTCGTATCTCCCAAATTCCCCACGTCATTCTCCGCGATCTTGCGCAAAATCCGGCGCATGATCTTGCCGCTCCGGGTCTTGGGCAGGGCGGGGGCGAACTGGATGACGTCGGGGGTGGCGATGGGGCCGATTTCCTTGCGCACCCATTGCGACAGCTCCTTGCGCAGGGCCTCGCTGTCCTCGGTGCCGACGGTGGTGGTGACGTAGGCGTAGATGCCCTGGCCCTTGATGTCGTGCGGCATGCCGACGACCGCCGCCTCGGCGACCTTGTCGTGCAGCACCAGCGCGCTTTCGATCTCGGCGGTGCCCATGCGGTGGCCGGAGACGTTGATCACGTCGTCGATGCGGCCGGTGATCCAGTAGTAGCCGTCCTCGTCGCGCCGGCAGCCGTCGCCGGTGAAGTACTTGCCGGGATACTGGCTGAAGTAGGTCTGGAAGAAGCGCTCGTGGTCGCCGTAGACGGTGCGCATCTGGCCGGGCCAGGAGTCGGTGATGCACAGCGCGCCTTCGGCCGCGCCTTCGAGCAGGTGGCCGTCGGCCGGATCGACCAGCGCGGGCTTGACGCCGAAGAACGGCTTGCTGGCGCTGCCGGGCTTGAGCGGGGTCGCGCCGGGAAGGGGGGTGATCATGTGGCCGCCGGTCTCGGTCTGCCACCAGGTGTCGACGATCGGGCAGCGCCCGTCGCCGACCACCCGCCAGTACCACTCCCACGCTTCGGGGTTGATCGGCTCGCCGACGGTGCCGAGCAGGCGGAGCGATTGGCGGCTTGTCTTCTGCACCCACGAATCGCCCTCGCGCATTAGCGCGCGCAAGGCGGTGGGGGCGGCGTAGAAGATCTCCACCTGGTGCTTGTCGACCACTTGCCAGAAGCGGCTGAAGTCGGGGTGGTTGGGCACGCCTTCGAACATCACCGTCACCGCGCCGTTGGCCAGCGGGCCGTAGACGACGTAGCTGTGCCCGGTGACCCAGCCGATGTCCGCGGCGCACCAGAAGACCTGGGGCGCGCGGTAGTCGAAGGTGTACTCGTGGGTCATCGCCACCCACACCAGGTAACCGCCGGTGGTGTGCAGCACGCCCTTGGGCTTGCCGGTCGAACCGGAGGTGTAGAGGATGAACAGCGGGTCCTCGGCGCCCATTTCCTCCGGCGGGCAATCGGCGCTTTGACCCGCGACGGCTTCGGCCCAGTCGAGGTCGCGGCCTTCGACCCGGTTCACGTGCGCGCCGGTGTGCCTGAGCACGATCACCCGGCGGACCTTGCCGTGGCGCTCGCAGGCGGCGTCGACGTTGGCCTTGAGCGGGATCTTCTTGCCGCCGCGCAGCCCTTCGTCGGCGGTGATGACGACATCGCTGTCGCAATCCTCGATCCGGCTGCCGAGCGCCTCGGGGCTGAACCCGGCGAACACGACCGAATGGACCGCGCCTATGCGCGCGCAGGCGAGCATCGCCACGGCGGCCTCGGGCACCATCGGCAGGTAGATCGTCACCCGGTCGCCGCGGCGCACGCCCTCGGCCTTGAGCAGGTTGGCGAACTTGCAGGTGGCTTCGTGCAGCTCACGGTAGGTCAGCGTGCGGCCGGGGGTGCTGGGGTCGTCCGGCTCCCAGATGATCGCCGTCTGGCCGCCGCGTTCGGCCAAGTGGCGGTCGAGGCAGTTGCTCGAGAGATTGAGCGTGCCGTCGGCGAACCAGCGGATGCCGAAGGTGTCGGCGTCGAAGCTGGTGTCCTTCACCTGGGTGAAGGGCCTGATCCAGTCGATCCGCCGCGCCTCCTCGCGCCAGAAGCCGTCGGGGTCCTCGACCGAGCGGCGATACTTCTCGGCATAGGTGTCCGCGTCGATCAGCGCGTTCTCCGCCCACTCGCGCGGCACGGGGTGGACCACCTGCTCACTCATCGCCTGCTCCCAAATCGCTTTCCGGCAGCGCTAAGTCGCCGCGGCGGAACGGGCAAGGGGAGTCAGCGCCAGAGAGCGTTCAAGGCCGGCAGAAGGTGCGCACGATGCTCTTGGGGGACGCGCTCGATCAGTTCGCGCTCGAAGTGCTCGATCACCGTGCGGCCTTCGGCCAGTTTGGCGCGGCCGGCATCGGTCAGCGCCAGGCCCTGGCTCTTGCCGTCGATCGGGGCGCGGGCGATCAGTCCGGCGTCCTCGAGCCGCTTGAGGATCGGCACCATGTTGGCGCGCTGGATATCGAGCTGGCGGCCGAGCGCGCTCGAGGTCGCGCCGGGATTGGCCTCGACCAGCATCAGCAGCGAAACATCCGATTGGCGCAAGGCGAGCGCCACCAGCCGCGAGGCGAGTTCTGCCGCGGTTGCGTTGGCGGCACGGCGCAGTGCATAGCCGGGGAGCGAGACGAGCGGATCCTGCATTATCGCTATTGTCTATAACAAAAGCGAAAGCTATGGGCAATAGCAATACCGCCGATTCGAACTGGAGAGACCACCATGGCCATGCCGTCGCAACCCGATCCCCGCCCCGAGGCGGAAACCGTCCGCTACGAGATCGAGGACGGCGTCGCCTGGGTCTATTTCAACCGCCCCGACAAGCGCAACTGCATGAGCCCCAAGCTCAACCGGCGCATGCTGCAGGTGCTGACCGAGCTCGAGTTCCGTGACGACGTGCAGGTGCTCGTCCTGACGGGCGAGGGTTCCTCGTGGTCCGCCGGCATGGACCTCCTCGAATACTTCCGCCTGACCGAGCAGGAAGGCCTGCACGCGATCCGCCGGTCGCAGCGCGAAGCCTATTCGTGGTGGGAGCGCCTTCGCTGGTACGAAAAGCCGACGATCGGCATGATCAACGGGTGGTGCTTCGGCGGTGCCTATGGCCCGCTGTTCGCCTGCGACCTGGCCTATTGCTCGGACGACGCGCAGTTCGGGCTCTCCGAAATCAACTGGGCGATCCTGCCCGGCGGCGGCGCCTCGAAAGTCGCGGCCGAGCTGATGGGCTTCCGCGATGCGATGTACCACGCGATGATGGGCGAGAACCTGACCGGCAAGCAGGCCGCCGAGAAGGGGATGGTCAACGAATCGCTCCCCGCCGACAAGCTCAAGGCGCGGGTCCAGCAAGTCGCCGACGTGCTCAAGAAGAAGGACAGCCAGGCCCTGCGCGCGACCAAGTGGGCCGTGCGCCGGGTGCGCGAGATGACCTACGACAATGCCGAAGATTACCTGATCCGCGCGCAGGAAGCGCTCAACCAGTTCGGCGGCGTGGCAGCGCGCAAGGAAGCGACCAAGCAGTTCCTCGATGACAAGACCTTCAAGCCGGGGCTCGGGGCGTTCGACAAGACCAAAGTCCAGAAGGACTAGAGCGCACCAGCTGTCGTCGCCCCCGGGGCCCCGCTATTCTTCCAGCGCCGCAATCGTAGCGGGTTCCCGGGTCACGTCCGGGATGACGAATGAAATGGAGACGGCTAGGGCGCGCGCCGAATGGAGAGAGATTCGATGACCACCCGCCGCTTCACCAACGCGCAGATCGACCGCCTGCTGCGACCGAAGTCGGTCGCCGTGATCGGCGCTTCGGACCGCCACGGGGCGCTCGGGGCGACGCTGCTGAGCAACCTGGTGAAGTACGAGTTTTCCGGCGACGTCTACCCGGTGAACCCCAAGCGCGACGAGCTGCTCGGGCTCAAGGTCTACCACTCGGTCGAGGAGCTGCCCGAGGGCATCGACTGCGCGGTGCTGGCGATCCCGCGCGATTTCGTGCTCGGCACGGTCAAGAGCCTCGGCGAAAAGGGCTGCGGGGCGGTGGTGATCTACTCGGCCGGCTTCTCCGAAGCTGGCGAGCAGGGGATGAAGGACCAGCAAGAGCTGGCCCGCATTGCCAACGAGCACGGGATGATCGTCGAGGGGCCGAACTGCCTCGGCTGCACCAATTACATCGAGCGGGTGCCGCTCACCTTCGTGCAGACCAACATGCGCACCCCGCCCAAGGGCACGCGCGCAGTCGGCATCGCCAGCCAGTCGGGCGCGCTCGCGGCGGTGCTGGCGACCACGCTGTTCGCCCGCGACGCCTATGTCTCGACCTCGGTATCGACCGGCAACGAGGCGGTCAGCGGGGTCGAGGACTATGTCGAATGGCTGGTCGACGATCCCGACACCCACGTGATCGCGATGTACGTCGAGAGCCTGCGCCGCCCGCAGGCGTTCCTCGCCGCCGCTCGCCGTGCGCGCGAGGCCGGCAAGCCGATCGTCATGCTGCACCCCGGCAAGAGCAACAAGGCGCAGGAAAGCGCCGCGACGCACACCGGGGCGATGGCCGGCGACTACGCGCTGATGAAGGCCAAGCTCGGCCGCGAAGGGGTGATCTTCGCCGAAACGCTTGAAGAACTGGGCGACATCGCGACGATGGCCGTCACCTGCAAGGCGCTGCCCGGGGCCAACATGGCGGTGCTCGGCGAGAGCGGCGCGCTGCGCGGCCTCGCCTTCGACATCGCCGAGGACATCGGCCTCGACCTGGTCGACCTCAACGACGACAACACCCCGGCGATGCGGGCGATCCTGCCCGACTACGTGCCGGTCTCCAATCCGACCGACATCACCGCGCTCGGCCTGTCGGAGCCGGAAATCTACACCAAGGTGCTGACCGTGCTGCTCGAGGATCCGCGCGTCGGCTCGGTGGTCGCTTCGATCATCCAGTCGGACCCGATCACCTCGAAGATCAAGTTTCCCGCCATCATCAAGGTGCTCGAGGACGGCACTTTCCCCAAGCCGCTGGTCTTCGCCGGGGTCGACGAAGGCGCAAACGTGCCGCCGGAATACGTCGAGGGTCTGCGCAAGGTCGGCATCCCGTGGTTCCCGAGCACCGAGCGCGCCTATCGCGCGATCGCCCGGCTCGCCGACCTGTCTAAGCGCGACCTGACCGATCGCAGCCAGCCGCCGCTGCCGGCGGAAGGGCTCGACGCGGTCTCGGGCGTGGTGCCGGAATATCAGGCCAAGGACCTGCTTCGGCCGCTCGGCATCGCGTTCCCGGAGAGCGAGTTTGCCGCCACACCGGACGAGGCCGCCGCTGCCGCCGAGCGCATCGGCTATCCGGTCGTGCTCAAGGCCCAGGCCGCCGCGCTCGGCCACAAGAGCGATGCCGGCGGGGTGATTCTCAACATCAAGTCCGAAGACGATCTTCGCGCCGCCTTCGACGCGATCTACGGCAACGTCGTCGATTACGATGCCTCCATTCGGCTCGACGGCGTGCTGGTCGAAGAGATGGGCAAGATGGGCATCGAGATGATCGTCGGCGCCAAGAACGATCCCGAATGGGGCCCGGTCGTGCTCGCCGGTTTCGGCGGGGTGACTGCGGAAATCCTCAAGGACGTCAAGCTGTTCACCCCCGACATGGGCATCGAGCAGGTCGAGGCCGGGCTGCTGTCGCTCAAGCAGGCGCCGCTGCTCAAGGGCTGGCGCGGCGCGCCGCCGCGCGATGTCGCGGCGCTGGCCGAGCTGATCGTCCAGGTCGGCCGGGTGATGACCGGCAACCCGCGCATCCGCGAGATCGACCTCAATCCGGTGATCGTGCACCCGCAGGGCGAAGGGGTCGTGGCGCTCGACGCGCTGATGCTGGTCGAAGGGTAATTGCCCGGGGGCTAATGCTTCGAGCGCTCATGTTCGCTGCGGTAATACCGCTTCAACCGCTGACGCTCCGAGTTGTAGTGCAAGCGCCAGATGGCGGCGGCCACGCCGCAGGCCAGCAGCACGATCAGAAAATAGGCGATCAGCAACCGAGTCGACATCGAAGGCCATCCTACGCGGCGAATGCGCGCCACACTTCGTCGAGATCACCTGCGAGCGAACAACACCTGCGGCGTCATGCGGTCAATTTCGCAAGAGTGCGTAGGTTCCGGCCGGCCTTCGCTGCGATCAACGATTTGAGGCGTCGCCATAAGGGCTGGCGGGCTTGACCTCGTATTCGATCCGGATCCGCACCCAGTCGCCGACTTGCGACACGCCGTTGACGCGCGGCGGGCGCACGCGGAACTGCCAGGCCGCCGCCAGCACCGCGCGCAGCATGTGCGAGCCTTCGGGATATTCGTCGAGCCCGATGCAATCCTCGACGCGGTAGTCGGCCACGGTCTTGCAGGTGATCAGTCCCCACGCGGGCCCTTCCGCGGTCGAAAGATAGCCGCGCAGTTCCTGATCGGTCGGTTCACGATACCAGGCCGCGGCGTACATCGGCTGGCCATTGGGTGCGGTGCCTACGCGCTTCGAATCTCCGAAGGCCGGGCTGTAGGCGGGGCCGATCACCGGCCCTGCCGGCGCGCTGGGCCGCTTCGGCAGGTTTGAAATGTCGAACGACCGCATTTGCTGCGGCGACACCGGGATGATCGCCGCAGGCGGCTGTGCGGGAGCGACCTCGGCGACGTCGGGCAGCGGTGGCGCTTGCGCCGGCCTCGGCGTGGCGCGGGCGGCTTCGCTCGGCGGCTTGGGCTCCGGCTGGGTAGGGGTTTCGGAATAGTCGCGCGAATCGAACGCGACCGTGGCCATCGGCACGTCCTTGTGCGCGGGGCGCATCTGGCTGAGCGACAGCAGCACAAGCAGCAGCAGTCCCTCGAGCGCTAGCGCCACCACCGCCCCGGTGATCCGGTCTCCGAGGTTCGCGCGCGTCCGCTCGCGGGCGTGGCCGAGCAGCCGCCGCAGTGAGCGGGCATCGAACATTGGGGGTGCAATCATGAAAGGGGCGATTCGGGACCAAGCAAGCTGACGCCGCTCATTGTCGCGTGCCGGACGGTCGATGTCGAGATGCGATCATTGCGCGGCGGCGCTGCTCGCGTCAGCTGGCCTCGTCGCTTCTTTCGCCGGATATGCCTTCCTGAGACGGTACTCTGGCCTTGCGGCCTGCTCGCCGTGCGTGCCGCTTGCGCCGGCGGACGTTGCGTTCGGAGTTGTAGATCGCCCACCACACCGCGAAGCCGCACCCGGCCACCAGTAGAACCAGCAAGGCGTATCCGATTACCAGCCGTGTCGCCATGGGCCCCCCAGCAACCGGTGTTGCTCACGCCACCATTTACCATAAGCGCGCGAAATCCAATCTCATAAAATGCCCCCTTTCGCGCCTCAGGCCCGAATGTGGCTTTCCTGCATTGGTCACATTTTGCTCATGACGCGGCGACCGAAAGCCGGCGATCGTGCTCCTGACAAAACCGGATGGAGGCATGCCGTGACACATGAACCCCTCGCACGATCGACGCCCTTTCGCTCACTCAGCGGATGGTTGCCGGTCGTCCTTGCCGCGGCCGCGCTGGCGTTGCTCGGCGGCTTCTGGCTGACTGGGCCGCACCCGCCGAACATGGTGCTCGACCACGGCGTGTGGCGCGAAGACGAAGGCGTTGCCGCGAGAGTGTGGCAGCTGCTGATGCTCGCACAGCTCGCCGCGATCGCGGTCAGCCTGGTTCGCTGGGTTCCGCGGGCGCCCGGGGCGGCGCTGCAGATGCTCGCGCTGCAGCTCTGCGCCCTGGCTGCCGCGGCGCTGCCGGTCTGGCTGCTCGAGCACTCTTAGGCGAACAGCTCGGCCAGCTCGCTTGCCGCGCCGAGCACGTCGCCGGGGGTCATCATCGTGTTGCTGGCGAGCGCGATCGACAGATCCTCCTCGGGATAGACGACGAGTCCGCAGCGTCCGCCGGGGGTGGTGCCGGCGTGGTGCCAGCGCGCACGGCCCCGCTTGTCGCTGTCGACTCGCCAGCCCAGAGCGAGCGGCGGCTGCTCCGGGCTGCCCTCGGTCAGCGGAGTGAACAGCAGCGTGCGCTCGTCGGCCGTGATCCTCGACTTGGGGCTTTCGAGCAGCGCCGCGCCGAAGCGGGCGAGGTCGGGCATCGTCATCAAAAGTCCAGCGCCGGCCCAGCAGAACGACGGATTGCTGAGGCCCATGTTGGCGAAGCCGTCCTCGCCGGCAGGCGGCGACAGGCCCGGCATGCGCGTGGCGAGGATCTCAAGCTCGCGCGCCGTGAAGTAGCCGCCGACGCGGCCTGGTATGATCTTCATCACCTCGTCGGCGCACAGCGAAGGCAGTTCGAACGGGACGGCGATCTCGTCGGCGACGATCGCGAGGAAGTCCTGTCCGGCCGCGGCCTCCATCACCATCGATGCGAGGGTGTAGCCGTACGAGGAATAGTTCACCGTCGTGCCCGGTTCGGCGACCAGTGGGTCGTCGATGAACAGCGCGAGGATCGAGGCGCAATCGGGGTAGTGCCGCTGGACGACCGATCCGCCGGGCGAGCTCGGATCGAGGTCCTGCGGCCCGTAATGCCGCACGCCGCCGGTGTGGGTGAACAGCTGGCGCAGGGTGGTCCGGCGGTGATGCTCGGGCAGGTCCGGCAGCCAGTAAGCGATCGCCGTATCGAGTTCGAGCAGGCCCCGCGTGACCAGCCGCGCGGCGGCGACGGTCGTCACGACCTTGCTCACCGAGCCGAGCCGGAACAGGTGCGCGGGCGTCGCCGGGACCGCGAACTCGAGGTTCGCCATGCCCGTTGCGGCAGACCACGCCAGTCCCTCGCCTTGCGCTACCGCGAAAGCCATCGCCGGAGCATCGTGCCTGTCGAAGAAGGCCTGCGCCCACCCGTCGGCTGCGTCCGAAGCGCCTAGGGATCGGACCGTTTGGCTCTGCCTTAGCATACTAATACACTAACGCAGCTGGCGGATCGCGGCAAGGGTTGGATTTACTCGGTCAGAACGCGGCGATGCCGGTAATCGCCCGGCCGAGGATCAACGCGTGGACATCGGATGTGCCTTCGTAAGTGTTGACCGTCTCGAGGTTGAGCATGTGGCGGATCACCTGGAATTCCTCGGAAATGCCGTTGCCGCCGTGCATGTCGCGCGCGGCGCGCGCGATTTCGAGCGCGGCGCCGACGTTGTTGCGCTTGACCAGGCTGATCATCTCGGGAGCGAAACGGCCTTCGTCCATCAGCCGCCCGACCCGCAGGCTCGCCTGCAGGCCCAACGCGACCTGCGTGGTCATGTCGGCGAGCTTCTTCTGGTAGAGCTGGTTCGCCGCCAGCGGCCGGGCGAACTGCTTGCGCTCGAGGCCGTATTGGCGCGCGGCGGCGAGGCAGAACTCAGCCGCCCCGAGCGCTCCCCACGAGATGCCGTAGCGGGCGCGGTTGAGGCAACCGAACGGGCCCTTGAGGCCTTCGACGCCCGGTAGCAGCGCCTCGGCGCCAACCACGACGTCGTCGAGAACGATCTCGCCGGTGGTGCTTGCGCGCAGGCTCAGCTTGCCTTCGATCTTCGGCGCGCTGAGGCCCTTCAGCCCCTTGTCGAGCACGAAGCCACGGATCGCTCCGCCATGCGCTTCGCTCCTGGCCCAGACGACGAACACATCGGCGAACGGCGAGTTGGTGATCCAGGTCTTGCTGCCGGACAGCCGGAAGCCATCGCCGTCCTTCCTGGCGACCGTGCGCATCGATCCGGGATCGGAGCCGGCGTCGGGCTCGGTCAAGCCGAAGCAGCCGATCAGCTTCCCGAGCGCGAGGCCAGGCAGGTACTTCGCCTTCTGCTCTTCGGAGCCGTAAGCCTCGATCGGATACATCACCAGGCTCGACTGCACCGAGGCCATCGAGCGATAGCCCGAATCCACTCGCTCGATTTCCCGCGCGACGAGGCCGTAGGCGACATAGCCCGCGCCGGCACCGCCGAATTCTTGAGGGACGGTCACCCCCAACAGGCCCGCTTCTCCCATCAGCGGGAACAGCTCGGGCGCATCGATCTCATCGCGGAAGGCGCCGACGACCCGCGGCTGAAGCGTTCCTTGCGCGAAGCCGTGTGCCGCGTCGCGGATCATCCGCTCCTCGTCGGTCAGCTGGTCTTCGAGCCGGAAGGGGTCGGCCCAGTCGAACGGCACCATCAATTGGTCTCCTTTGAAACCGCCGTAGCGATTTCAAAGGCGCAAGCCAATCGGCTGCGGTTCTAGGTGGCCGCGTTCTCCAGCGCCCCGCTGATCATCATGATCAGCCGGTCTGGCGGGCATGGCTTCGAGCAGGCGATTGCGTGCGGGTAGCGTTGGGCGATGTCGGCCGAAGCGATGTGGCCCGAGTGGAAGATGATCGGCACGCCGGCCTCGGCCAGGGCGTCGGCCAGCGGATAGACTTCGCCGTCCGCCGTCTTGACGTCGAGGATCGCGCAATCGGGCATGTGCTGGTCGATCGCGATGAAGGCGTTTTCCTTGTCGGCGAACGGCCCTTCGACCTTGTAGCCGAGGTCGCGGACGGTCTCCGACAGATCCAGGGCAATGATGAATTCGTCTTCGACGACCAGGACGGTGGGGCGCTCGCGATTTTTCATGCCGAATTCGTTCCAAATGCGATTGGGGACCCGGCTCGTCCGGGTTAAGTGGTTCAATGGCCCGCCGCCGTGCCGGTTCCCGTAAATCGGCGGAAATCCGGCGCTTTTCGACCGGCGATCAAGTTATCTTGCCGAACCGATGCTCGAACCCCGCCATGTCGCCCGCCGCCAGGTAGCGCGCCTGCGTCGGCCAGTCGTCGCGGCGGATGCGGCCGGCGAAGGTGCCGAGCTGGGCATCGATGCGGTCGATCTCGTCGTCGTCCCATGCGGCGATCTGCGAATAGCTGGTGACGCCGAGCGAGTTGAGCAGCTTTTCCAGCTTCGGGCCGACGCCCTTGATGCGTTTGAGATCGTCGCTGTGCAAAGGCTGGTGGAGCGGCTTCGCGATCGCCGCCACCACTTCGCTGACGCCGCCGAGAACCTCAGGCGTCGGCGGGGGCAAGTCCACTTCGGCACTGGCGGGTGTCGCGTCGATCAGCGCCTGGTTGCGCTTCGCGGGCAGGTCTTCGCCGGACGTCTCGGTTCGCTCGATGCGCGTCCGGCGCGATGCGACGAGCAGCCACCAGGCGACCAGGACCACGAGGACCAGCGCGGCCACGAAGATCAGCCAGTTGTCGGAAAACACCTCACGCATCGTCTTCAGTCTCCATCGTGTCAGCCGTCGGCCACCGCCGCGTCCGCGGTGCGCCTGAACAGCACTCTGTCCTCGGGCCCGAAGCCGCGTCGCCAGATCACCCAACCGTAGGCGAATAGAATCGCCGGAATGCCGAAAAGCAGCTCGGCCCATTCGGGCAGCAGGATCACCCCTTCGCCCACGACGATCCCAACGGCCGCCGCCCAAACCAGAGGCCAGCGCCAGTTGTTGATCGAGCGGCGAAGGATTCGCGAGAGCATGAGCGCCTTGGTCAGCGAGGCCGCGGCGAGAGCCAGCGTCAGCGCCAGGGCGGCCGCCGCGGCGCGATAAAGCTCGGGCAGGCCGTAGCGGTCGATGAGCAGCATCGCCGCTACCGTCAGAGCGGCCTGCAGGACGATCGTGCCGATCGAGACGATAAGGTTGCGAAACCGCGCCACGTAGATCAGGGCCGATTCGGAGACGACTGCGGTCGCCGCGACCACTTCGGCCGCCAGCAGGAACGCGAGCGCCCCGGTTCCGCCGACGAAGTTCGGGCCGACCAGGCCCATGATCGCTTCACCCGGAATTCCGAGCGCCAGCGCGATGCCGGCCTGCATCGCGGTGATCCAGAAGCCCACCTGGCACACCTGCCGGGCGATCGCGGCATAATCCTTGTCCTTCAGCGCGCGGGTGATCACCGGCCCGAGGATAGGATCGAAGCTCGACTTGAGCTTCTGCGGCAGGCTCGCGACCTGTTGGGCGATGTAATAGATGCCGACGGCGGCGGGCGCGGCGAACAGACCGAGGATGAAGATGTCGAGCCGGCGGGTGCCCCATTCGATCGCGTCCGCCGCGGCGAGGGGTGCGCCGCGGATCGTCAGCGCCATCATTCGCCCGGGATTCGGCCGCCAGCCGCGCGGGACGCCGTAAGTCTTCACGAACGGCCAGGCGGCGGTGGCCAGAGCGGCATAGATCGACGTCAGATAGGCGAGCTGAAGCCCGCTCTGCGGAACCCACAGGTAATAGACCGCCGCCATGATCGAGATCGTCCACGGTTCGACGACCGCGCGCGAGCGAACCGTGGCGCCGACGTCGTAGCGATAGGCTTGCGCGGCGAGGAGGATTTCGGTGAGCGCCAGCGCGGGTATCGCCAGCACCAGCAGCCTGTCGATCGGGGAATACACCCCGCTGGGGAACATCGGCGCGGGAAACAGCCACAGGATCAGCCCCACGGCGCTGGCGGCGATCAGCGCGGCGAGCAGCCCGTCGGCGACGATATGGGCCGGGTCGCCGTCCCCGTCGGCGTCGGACAATCGCTGCGCCAGCCCGCGCTTCTCGCCGATCGTGCAGACCATTGCCAGCAGCTCGACGATCACCAGCGCCGAAGCGAAGCGGCCGAGGGCCGTGGCGCCGTAGAGCCGCCCGGCGATGAACAGGAACGGCATGCGCGCGGCGAGGCGCAGCAGGAAGCCGAGGAAGTTCGTCCGTCCCCCGCGAGCGAGCGCGGCTATGTCGCCACCGGCCGGCGTGGGATCGGGCGGCGGCTCGCTCAAGCGGCGGGGCCTTCGGAGGTAAGCGGGCGGGCGAGCAGGTTCGAGACCACCTCGCGCGCCGGCGAGCCTTGCAGCAAGTGATAGACCGCCATGGTGATCGGCATCGTCACCCCGTGCCGCGCGGCGAGCTCGACGAGCACCGGCGCGGTGTGCGCGCCCTCGGCGACGGTGCGGCGGTCGGCCATCAGCTCGTGCGGCGGGTGCCCTTCGCCGAGCGCCTTGCCGAGCGAGAAGTTGCGGCTCGAAGTCGAGGTGCAGGTCAGTACGAGATCGCCGAGGCCGCACAAGCCGGCAAGCGTATCGCGCTCCGCGCCGAGCGCCTCGCCGAAGCGCATCATCTCGGCATAGCCGCGCGCGATCAACGCGGCGCGTGCGTTCTGGCCGAGACCGAGGCCCTCGACGACACCGCAGGCGATCGCCAGCACGTTCTTGACCGCGCCGCCGATCTCGGCGCCGATGACGTCCTCGGAATAATAAGGCCGCAAGTTGGGTCGCGCGAGGGCAGTGGAGAGACGCTCCCATTGCCGGCGTTTGCCGCCGCAGGCGAGGGTGACGGCCGTCGGGAGGCCGGCGGCGACCTCGTGCGCGAACGTCGGCCCGGACAGGACCGCGATCTCGCTGTGCGGCGCGGCTTCGCGGGCGACCTCGCTCATCAGCCGCCCGGTGCCGGCCTCGATGCCCTTGGCGCAAAGCACCAGGTCGCGGGGGAAAGTGGGTAGGTCGGACAGGACAGCCGCAAGGTGCTGCGCGGGAGTCACCAGCAGCAGGATCTCGCATCCGTCCGTCTCGGCGATTGCGCCGGTCGCGCGAATGGTTTCAGCCAGGCGGGCGCCCGGAAGGAACAGCGAGTTGCTCCGCTGGGCATTTATCTCCTCGACCAGCTCGGGCTCGCGCGCCCACAAGAGCACGTCGCGCCCGTCGGAAGCCAGCGCTTGCGCCAGCGCCGTGCCCCACGCGCCCGCACCGATCACCCCGATGGTCGCGGTCATGCCTTGTACCCCGCGCCGCGCACCGGTTCGGCCGCCGGGTCGAGCGGCCAGCGCGGCCGGGCGGCGATGTCGAGCGGGTCGGACGCGCCCTGTTGCAGGCGTTCGATCCCGGCCCAGGCGATCATCGCGGCGTTGTCTGTGCACAGCTCAAGCGGCGGGGCGACGAAGCGCAATCCGCGGCTTGCGGCGAGGGCTTCGAGCGATTGACGAACTTGCCGATTGGCGGCGACACCGCCCGCGACGACCAGCGCGGTCACCTCATCCATCTTCTCAAGAGCGCGCGCCAAGCGGTCCTCAATGCAATCGATCGCGGCTTGCTGAAAGCTCGCGGCGATGTCGGCGGGCCGGTGTTTGCCGCTTTCGCTGGCGCGCAGCACGGCGCTCTTGAGCCCGGCGAACGAGAAATGCGGCTCCTCGCTGCTGAGCAGCGGGCGGGGCAGGGGAACCGCGCGCGGATCGCCTTCGAGCGCGAGCTTCTCGACTGCCGGCCCGCCGGGATAGCCGAGGCCGAGGATCTTGGCGGTCTTGTCGAAAGCCTCGCCAAGCGCATCGTCGATCGTCGTGGCGAGCCGCGTGTAGCGCCCGACGCCCTCGACCCGCAGGACCTGGCAGTGCCCGCCGGAGACCAGCAGCAGCGCGTAAGGAAACTCGAGCTCGGGATCGGCGAGGCGGGGGCTCAGCGCGTGCCCCTCGAGGTGGTTGATGGCGATCAGCGGCTTGTCGCTCGCCATCGCCAGCGCCTTCGCGGTGACAAGGCCGACCATCACGCCGCCGATCAACCCGGGGCCAGCGGTCGCGGCAACGGCGTCGCAATCCGCCAGCGTCATCCCGGCATCGCTCAAGACCGCCTCGATCAGCGGTGCCAGCTTCTCGGCATGGGCGCGGGCGGCGATCTCGGGAACGACGCCGCCGTAAGGCGCGTGGGCGGCTTCCTGCGAGGCGATCCGCTGCGCAAGAATGCGCCTGTCGCCTGTCACGAGCGCCGCTGCGGTTTCGTCGCAACTGCTCTCAATGCCCAGGACTACGGTTTCGGCACCTCTCATCCCGGGTTTCCCTGACGCAGATTGCCGATTAGGGCAAGCGGACCTGATGGCGGACACACCCAAGATAAGGCTCGGCACGCGCCGCTCGCCGCTTGCCATGGCGCAGGCCGGGGAGACGCGTTCGCGGCTGTGCGCGGTGCATGGCTGGGAGGAGAGTGCGGTCGAACTCGTTCCGGTCGAGGCCAGCGGCGACAAGATCCAGGACCGCCCCCTCGCCGAGATCGGCGGCAAGGCGCTGTGGACCCGCGAGCTTGACCAGTGGCTTGGCGAAGGACGGATCGACGCCGCGGTCCATTCGCTCAAGGACGTCGAGACGATCCGCCCACCCGAGCTGACGATCGCCGCCGTCTTGCCGCGCGCCGACAAGCGCGACGTACTGCTCGGGGCGGCGTCGATCCACGCGCTGCCGCAAGGCGCCGTCGTCGGCACCAGCGCCCCGCGCCGGGCGGCGCAATTGCTCCACGCGCGGCCCGACTGCCGGGTGGTGCCGTTCCGCGGCAATGTCGCGACGCGGCTGGCCAAGCTGGCGGCGGGCGAAGCGCAGGCGACTTTCCTCGCCGCCGCCGGGCTGCAGCGGCTCGGGCAGCAGGGCGCGGGCCACCCACTCGACGCCGGCGAATGGCTCCCGGCGCCCGCACAGGCCGCCATTGCCGTCGAATGCCGGGCCGACGACGCGCCGACTCGCGAATGGCTCGCCGCGATTGATCACGCGCCGAGCCGCGCCGAGGTCATGGCCGAGCGCGCCTTGCTCGCCGCGCTTGGCGGCTCCTGCCACAGCCCGATTGCGGTGCTGTGTGAGCCCGACGGCGACGACCTGACGCTGCGGGCGGCGATCTTCACTCCCGACGGCGCCGAGAAGATCGCGGGCGAAGCGCGCTTCGCCGCCGACGACCCCGACGGCCCCCGGCAGCTAGCGGCGGACCTCCTCGGCCGCGCATCGTCAGGGCTGGCGGCGCATTTTGCCGGCCAGGGATGAGCTTGCCGATCCTGGCCATCCGGCCCCAGCCGGGCAGCAGCGCCACCGTGGCGGCGGCGGAGGCGGCCGGCCTGACCATCGAAGCTTGCCCGCTGTTGGAACTCCGTCCGGTTCCGTGGAGCCTTCCTCCGGGCGAGTTCGACGGCCTTCTGCTGGGCAGCGCCAACGCCTTGCGGCTCGGCGGTCCGCTTGTGGATAACCTTGTGGGCAAACCTGTCTATGCGGTGGGGGAAACGACGGCCGAGGCAGCCCGGCAACGCGGCTTTCGGGTGGTCCGGACGGGTCGGGGCGGGTTGCAGGCGCTGCTCGACGACCTGGCGGGCGAGGACCTCTGCCTGCTGCGCCTCGCCGGGCGCGAGCGCGTGCCGCTGAGCCCGCCGCCGGAGATCTCGATCGAAACCGCCATCCTCTACGAATCCAGCCCCTTGCCGCTTCCGGAGCGCACCGCCGGGCTCATCCGTACGGGCGCGCTGGTGCTGCTCCACTCGGCGGCCGCGGCGCGTCATTTCGCCGCCGAGTGCGACCGCCTCGGCGTTCCTCGCGGCGACATCCGCCTTGCCGCACTCGGGCCGCGGATCGCTGAAGCGGCCGGAACCGGATGGGCCGCGCTGCGGGTCGCGGCCGAGCCGAACGAGGCGGCGCTCTTGGCACTGGCCCGCGAGATGTGCCATGACCGGCCCTCGGGATAAGACGTAACGCCCGCGAGCGCCGCGCCCAGCGTCGCGAAGGAGCCTGATGGACGAGGACTACGGCAGCATCGCCCGCGCGCAGCAAAGCCGCAGCGGGCGCACGAGAGCCATGCTGGGCACGGGCGCCGTGGTGGTCGCCGTCGCGCTTGTCGGGCTCGTGTGGTGGAGCGGCTGGCAGCCGAGCGACCTGTTTGCCGTCAAGCGCGAGCAACAGCCCGCCTTGTCGGCGCCCCTGCCCACGCCGAGCGCCTCCGCTTCGGAAGCCACCGCCGCGCAGGCGCGCCAGGCGGTTGCCCAGGTTCAGCAGGTCGTCCAGCAACAAGGCGGTCTCGACAGCCGTGTGGCGGCGATGGAGCAGCGCCTCGCCAAGCTCGACCTGCAGTTGCAGGCGGCCTCGGGCAACGCCGCCCGCACCGAAGGGCTACTGGTCGCTTTCGCCGCGCGCCGCGCGGTCGAGCGCGGCGCGCCGCTCGGCTATCTCGCCGACCAGCTGCAGCTGCGCTTCGGCGACGCCCACCCGAGGTCGGTGCGGACGATCGTCGATTTCTCGCACGATCCGGTGACGCTCGACCAGCTCGTCGCAAGGCTGCAGGGGCTCGAGCCGGAACTGGTCAAGGCGCCGAAGGACGAGGGCGCGATCAGCTGGCTCGGGCGCGAAATCTCCGGCCTGTTCGTCATCCGAAGGGCGAGCACACCATCGCCCGAGCCGCAACGGCGGATTGACCGGGCGCAACTGTTCCTCGAGAGCGGCCGGATCGATCCGGCGATCGCCGAGGTCAAGAACCTGCCCAACGCCCAGGAAGCGGCCGACTGGATCGCCGACGCCGAGCGTTACGCAGCCGCCCGCCAGGCGCTCGACATGCTGGAGACTACTGCGATCCTCGAGCCGCGCGAGTTGCGCAATGGAGCCGGGCAGCGGATCGAGCAGCCGAGTCCGGTGGTCAGCGCCCCCTAGGGGCCTAGCCCTTGAGCAGTTCGGGCAGCGCGCCGCTGGTGCCGCGTGCCTCGTCCATGAACCAGCGCTTCAGCGGCGGCGTGCGCTGAACCAGCCCCATGCCGAAGCGGCGCACCGCGCTCGGCAAGCGGCCGGGAATGCCGAACAGCCGGGTCAGCCCGTCGGTGGCGAGCGCGACCATGAACGTGTCGAGCCCGCGCCAGCGCTCGTAGCGGGCGAGCAATTGCGCGTCGCCCGGATCGAGCCCGAGGCGCATGCCCTCGGCGATCACCTCGACCAGCGCGCCGACGTCGCGCAACCCGACGTTGAGGCCCTGCCCGGCGATCGGGTGCAGCCCGTGCCCGGCGTCGCCGACCAGCGCGAGGCGCTGGGCGGTGATCGTCGCGGTGTGGTGAAAGCCGAGCGGATAGGACGAGCGGGTGCCCTCCAGCGCGATAGCGCCGAAGATCCCGTGCATCCGCTTCTCGACTTCGGCGACGAAGGCGCGTTCCGACAGCGCGAGCACGCCGGCGGCGTCCTTCTCGGCGACCGTCCACACCAGCGCGCTGCGATGCTGGCCGTTGGGTCCGTCGAGCAGCGGCAGCAGCGCGAACGGGCCCGCGGGATAGAATATCTCCCACGCGACGCCGTTGTGCGGCTTCTCGTGCGTCAGCCCGACGATGATCGCGCGGTGCTGGTAATCCCAGCGGGTGACGGTGATCCCGGCCTCTTCGCGCGTCGGCGAGTTGCGGCCCTCGGCGGCGACCATCAGCGAAGCCGTCAGCTCGGTGCCGTCCGTCAGCGTGGCCGAGACGCCGTGCTCGCCGCGGCGGCGCCCGGTCACTTCGGCCTTGGCGTGCCAGGCGATCAGCGGCTCGGCCTTGGCCGCTTCGAAGAGCGCCAGGCGCAGCTCACGGTTGGCGAACATCCGCCCGAGCGAGCCCTCGTCCGGCTTGGGCTCGAAATCGATCCGGCCCGGCTTCATGCCGTCGGTCACCGCGATCGAGGCAATCGGGCAGCCGTGCGGCTCGAGCCGTTCGGCGAGGCCGATGTTCGCGAACAGGTTCCAGCTCGCGGTCGAGATCGCGCTGGCGCGGCCGTCGAAGCCCTCGGCGGTCAGCTCGGCGGGATCGGCGCGGTCGACGACGTGGCTCGACAGGCCTTTCTTTGCCGCCGCCAGCGCCAGGGTCATGCCGACGAGGCCGCCGCCGAGGATCAGGAGATCGCGCTTGTCCGCCATGGGGTCGGTCCCTAGAACCCGCGCCGGGATGGACGCAAGACCAATGCATTGGCCACGGGCGCTCGCGCTGCTGCTGGCGTGGGCGCTTGTCGCGTTCGCGCAGCCCGCGCTGGCGAATCACATGGCCGCCGAGCTGGTGCCCGAAGCTCCTGCCGCGCCCGGCAAACCCGTGACCCTGGCGCTCCATTTCGCTCCCGAGCCGGGCTGGCACGGCTACTGGTCCAACCCGGGCGACGCCGGTTACGGCCTCGATCTCGACTGGCACCTGCCGCAAGGGTGGAAGGTCGGCGAGCCCGAGTATCCGGTGCCGCAAATGCTCAGCATCGCCGGGCTGATGAACCACGTCTACGAGGCCGAGTACGCCGTGCTCGTCCCGCTGACGGCCCCGCCGAGCGCCGCAGGCGCGACACCGGTGGCGGTCGACGCCAACTGGCTCGCCTGCACCCGCGAGGTCTGCGTGCCCGAGAAGGCGACGCTGACCGCAGTGATCCCCGCGACGGGTGCGCGCGACGCGCGCTTCGACAAGTGGCGCGCGGCGATCCCCGCGCTGCTCGACCGGCGCGCCAGCTTCGCGCTGACGCCCAAGACGCTGCGCCTCGCCATCCCCCTGCCGGCCTCGCTCAAGCTGCAAGATCCACATGTCTTCATCGAGCAGGCCCAGCTGGTCGATTACGCCGCGCCGCAGGCGTTCAGCCGCGACGGCGACACGCTGATCGCCGAGCTTCCGCGCAAGGGCCTCGCCACCAGCGCCGCGGCGGTCAGCGGTATTCTCAGGATCGACGGTAGCGGGCAGGGCGTTCGCTTCGTCGCCGCCCCAGGCGCGGTGCCGAACGGCGGCACGCCGATCGCCGGCACGGCGGCTCTCCCGGGCTCGCTGTGGCTGTTGCTCGGCCTGGCCCTTCTCGGTGGGCTGGTGCTCAACGTCATGCCGTGTGTGTTCCCGATCCTCAGCCTCAAGGCGCTGAGCCTGGCCCGTGCCGGCGAGAGCGAAGCCGAGGCGCGGCGCGAGGGGCTCGCCTATACCGGCGGGGTGATCGTTGCCGTGCTCGCGCTAGGCGCGCTGCTGCTGGTCCTGCGCGCCGGCGGCGCCCAGGTCGGCTGGGCCTTCCAGCTGCAGGAGCCGGGCGTGGTGGTACTGCTGCTGGTGCTGGCGAGCGCGATCTCCGCCAACCTCGCCGGGCTCTACGAGCTGCCCTCGGTCTCGTTCACCCGCGCCGGAGGCAAGTCGAGCGCATTCGCCACCGGGCTCCTCGCCGCTTTTGTCGCCACCCCATGCACCGGACCGTTCATGGCGGCGGCGATGGGCGCGGCGCTGCTGCTGCCGTGGTGGCAGGGGCTGCTGCTGTTCTTGGCCCTCGGGCTTGGCCTCGCGCTGCCGTTCCTGCTGCTCGGCTGGGTCCCGCCCCTGCGCCGGATGCTGCCGAAGCCAGGGCGGTGGATGGAGACCTTCCGCAAGGTCATGGCCGTGCCGATGGGCCTGACCGCCCTGGCGCTGCTGTGGCTCACCTGGCGGCTCGGCGGCAACTTGTTCGCCGTTGCCGCGTTGGGTCTGGCAATTGCCATGGTCGCGCTTCTCATGATGATCGGACGGCTGCAACGAGCCGGGAAGCCCGTTGGGGTGCAGTCGGCCGTCGGCATGGCCGCCCTGGTGCTGGTCTCCGTGCTCGTCCTGCCGCACGTCCAGGCTGCGCAGGGGCCGGCGGCGCAGGGACTGATCGCGGCCAAGCCGTTCAGCGAAGCGGCGCTGGCCGAGGCGCGCGCCGCGGGCAAGCCGGTGTTCGTCTGGTTCACCGCCGACTGGTGCCTGACCTGCAAGGTCAACGAGAGCGTGGCGATCGAGCGCGAGGGCACCCGCGACGCCTTCCGCAAGGCCGGAGTCGTCGCGCTCGAGGGCGACTGGACCCGGCGCGACCCGGCGATCACCCGCTTCCTCACCGAGCACGGCGCGGCGGGCGTACCGCTTTACTTGTGGTATCCGGCCCGCGGCGAGGCGCAGCAGCTGCCGCAAGTGCTGACGCCCGACAGCCTGGTCGAGCTGGCTGGGCAGGCGAGTCGCTCGGCGACGTAAAGCCGGCGGATCGAGCGAAGTTTACACTCGCCTGACAGCGTTGACACGGTTCACGATGGCGAACCCCGCGCCGGTTCAGATCGGCGAAGTTGACACACCTGACACGGTTCAAGGCGTGGCGCCGGGCTTGCCGAAATGGCGCTCTCGCCGAGCTGGCGCGGAGGATCGAAAAGGTCGGGCGCGGGGTCATCTCGCAGCATAAGCCACAGGTCGGCCGCTGTAGGAAAGGCGCTTTTGCAGCCGCCCGGCTTTTGTTGGATCAGGCCGCGCTCGTGGCGGCCGGCGGGCTCGCGGTTTCCACCGCCGGACCTTTCCCGCCGTCGCGGCACCAGGTGAGGAATTGCCCCGGAACCGAGCTGCCGGCGATCTTCACCGTCCCGCCGCCCGGCAGGGTCGCCTGCAGCGCGCCAGGACCCTCGAATACTTCGAGCAACGGATCGTCGGCGGGGAGCGTGCCCTGCCAGCGCCACTCGTTGTCGGCCAGGGCGGCGTCGACCTTAAAGCGCGAGATGATGCGGTTGCCGATCACCGGAAACAGCGCCTTCTCGCCCGGGCGCGAGGGCACATGGCGGACGATGGTGACTTGCGGCTGGCCCGCCTTCACGCTGCAGGCGAGCGAGACGAACGGCTTCTCACCCGGCTTGGCAAAGTCGATCGCCTGCCCGGTTTGTGCCACCGCCCAGCTGGCGCCGGTGGTGTCGGGCGAGGGCAGCGGCTCCTCGCTCTCGCTGCGCACGTCGGCAAGCGAGATGCGCTGGCCCTGCACCGGCGCCTGCTCGCTGTGGCAGGCGCTCAGCGCGAGGGAGATGGCCATGAGCGCGAGTGCTTGGCGGGCGCGATCCGAAAAGAGCATCCGCCGCCCTTTACCGGGCAACGCGGCCCCGGCAAGACCCGAAGCCTAGCGCCCCCACTTCCGCTGGGTCTTGCCGTAGCGCATCTTTCGCGTCCCCGGCTTGCCCTCGTTGGCGCGGCCGACCGGTTGGCCTTTCTTCTCGGTGTCTGGCAACCCCAGTTCGTCCGCCTCCAACCGCCGGATCTCGTCGCGCAGGCGGCCGGCTTCCTCGAACTCGAGATCGGCGGCGGCGGCGCGCATGCGTTTTTCGAGGTCTTCGATGTAGGCGCGCAGGTTGTGGCCGACGAGGTTGTTGCGCTCGGGATCGTCGATCTCGACGAGCACGCCGTCGCGGCTGGCGGTGTCGGCGATGATATCCTGGATGTTGCGCTTGATCGTCGTCGGGGTGATCCCGTGGGCCTCGTTGAACTGACGCTGCTTCTCGCGCCGGCGGTCGGTCTCGGCGATCGCCCGCTCCATGCTGCCGGTGATCCGGTCGGCGTATAGGATCACCCGCCCGTCGACGTTGCGAGCGGCGCGGCCGATGGTCTGAATGAGGCTGGTCTCGGAGCGCAAGAAGCCTTCCTTGTCGGCGTCGAGGATCGCCACGAGCCCGCACTCGGGGATGTCGAGGCCCTCGCGCAGGAGGTTGATGCCGACGAGCACGTCGTAGACGCCGAGCCGCAAGTCGCGGATCAGCTCGATGCGTTCGAGCGTCTCGACGTCGGAGTGCATGTAGCGCACGCGCAGGCCCGCCTCGTGCATGAACTCGGTCAGGTCCTCCGCCATGCGCTTGGTCAGCGTGGTGACGAGGGTGCGGTAGCCGAGCTGCGCGGTCTTGCGGCATTCGACGATGCAATCCTGCACCTGATCCTCGACCGGCTTGATCTCGACCGGCGGGTCGATCAGCCCGGTCGGGCGGATGACCTGCTCGGCGAACACGCCGCCCGATTGCTCGAGCTCCCAGCCGCCCGGCGTGGCCGAGACGGCGAAAGTCTGCGGCCGCATCGCGTCCCATTCGTTGAAGCGCAGCGGGCGGTTGTCGATGCAGCTCGGCAGGCGGAAGCCGTATTCGGCGAGGGTGATCTTGCGCCGGTGGTCGCCCTTCGACATCGCGCCGATCTGCGGCACCGTCTGGTGGCTCTCATCGACGAACAGCAGCGCGTTGTCGGGCAGGTACTCGAACAGCGTCGGCGGCGGCTCGCCCGGCAGGCGGCCGGTGAGGAAGCGGCTGTAGTTCTCGATGCCGGCACAGGATCCAGTGGCGGCGATCATCTCGAGGTCGAAGTTGGTGCGCTGTTCGAGCCGCTGTGCTTCCAGCAGCCGCCCCTCGGCATGCAGCTCCTTGAGTCGCTCCTCGAGCTCGAACCGGATCGCCTGCGTGGCCTGCTTCATCGTCGGGCCGGGCGTGACATAGTGGGAGTTCGCATAAACCCTCACGCTGTCCAGGCTTGCGCCCTTGCTGCCGGTCAGCGGATCGAATTCGCTGATCGCCTCGATCTCGTCGCCGAAGAAGCTGACCCGCCACGCCATGTCCTCGTAGTGGCTGGGGAAGATCTCCAGGCTGTCGCCGCGCACGCGGAAGGTGCCGCGGGTGAAGGCGGCGTCGTTGCGCTTGTATTGCAGCGCGACGAGCTTGCGGATGATCTCGCGCTGGTCTTGCGTTTGCCCCTTCTTGAGGTCGAAGATCATCGCCGAATAGGTCTCGACCGAGCCGATGCCGTAGAGGCACGAAACCGAGGCGACGATGATCACGTCGTCGCGTTCGAGCAGCGAGCGGGTGGCCGAGTGGCGCATCCGGTCGATCGCCTCGTTCACCGAGCTTTCCTTCTCGATGTAGGTATCCGATCGCGGCACGTAGGCTTCGGGCTGGTAGTAGTCGTAGTAGCTGACGAAATACTCGACGGCGTTGCCCGGGAAGAAGCTCTTGAACTCGCCGTAGAGCTGGGCGGCGAGGATCTTGTTGGGCGCGAGGACCAGCGCCGGGCGCTGCAGCTCCTCGATCACCTTGGCCATGGTGAAGGTCTTGCCCGAGCCGGTCACGCCGAGCAGCACCTGCGTGCGCTCGCCCTCCCGCGAGGCCTCGACCAGCTCGCGGATCGCGGTCGGCTGGTCGCCGGCCGGCTGGTAGTCGGACTCGAGCACGAACGGCCGCCCGCCCATGACCTTTTCCGGCCGTGCGGGCTTGTGCGGCTTGAACGTGCCGGAGGTGTCGGGCTCTTCCAGCCCGCGACGGATAACGAGTTCGGCCATGGCGCAGATATGGAGAACAAAGCGCGGACATGCAACGTTCCCGAGGCGCCCAATCGCCGCCTCGCCAACGCGGCCTTAGCTTGGTAACCTGCCGCATCTCAGCAGGGTGGCGGGAGGAAACCATGAACAGGACCACGATCGGCGTTAGTGCCCTGGCACTCGCCTTGTCGGCGTGCTCGAGCGGCGAGAAGGCGGCCGATTCGGGCAAGGCCGTCGGCCCCGCGGATGCCGCCGCGAAAGTGGCCGGAGCGCAGATCAAGCTCCAGCCCGGCGAATACGAAAGCACGATGAAGGTGCTCGAATTCGCCATGGCCGGGGTTCCTGCGGGCCAGCTCGATAGGATGAAGGGCATGATGGGCGGGCAAATGGAGAAGCCGCACCGGTACTGCTTCACCCCGGAGGAGGCGGCGCAGGGCCCGAAGCAGCTCGTCAGCCGCATGCAGCAAGGCGACTGCAAGATGTCCGATTTCAACAGCAGCGCGAACAGCGTCAGCGGAACGATGCATTGCACGTTCCAGGGCCGCGGCTCGAGCACGACGAAATTCGCCGGGACCTATGCCAGCGACGGGTCGACCATGACGATGGAATCGGATCAGCAGATGCCGGGCTTGCCCGGCAAGGGCATGCACATGAAGATGCAGGTCGAAACAAAACGGGTCGGCGATTGCACGGCATGAAACTGTCTCGTGGGCTCGGGAGTTGGTGAGGTTGAGTAAGACCGCCGCCGAACGGGAGCGCATGGCTCAAGACGCCACTTTCGATCGCCGCCCAGTTGCCGCGCCGGGTCCGGCCGAGCCCGGCTGGCGCGAGGTTGCCCGCCGGGTCGCGCTGGCTCGCCGGCCGCAGCCCGAGGGCGCGCGCAATCCCTCGCTGCGTTTCCTGGTCAGCGAGCTGGGCGAGCTTGCCGAGCCGCTGCGCCGCGCGCTGCACCCGCCGCTGGACATCCCGCGCGCGAAGACCGGCAGGGTGGCCGTCCTGCTGCCCGGCTTCGGCACCAGCCCGTGGCGGATGCGCTACATGGCGAAACAGCTCGAGCGTGCCGGGCACAAGGCCAAGCGCTGGGGCATGGGCGTCAACCTCGGCGTGTCGCCCGAACTGTTCGACAAGCTCTCCGACCGCATTCTTGCCGTGCGCGAACGGTACGGCCAGCCGGTCGTGCTGGTCGGCTGGAGCCTCGGCGGAGTGTTCGCGCGCGAGCTGGCCAAGCTCCATCCGGACGCGGTCGCCAAGGTCATCACCATGGGCTCGCCGTTCTCCGGCTCGCCCTACGACAACAACGCCTGGCGCATCTACCACCTAGTGACCGGGCACCCGGTCGACGAGCCGCCGGTCGAAGCCGAGCTGGCGGAGAAGCCGCCGGTCGAGACGGTGGCGATCTGGAGCCCGCGCGACGGGATCGTCTCCCCGCGCGCTTCGCGCGGCCGCCCGGGCGAACGCGACAGGGCGATAGCGGTGCGCTGTACCCACGTCGGGTTTCCCAATTCGCCGGAGTGCATCCGGGCGGTCCTCGAAGAGCTGGACGCGCTGTAGATGACCTATTGCGTGGGCATGGTCATGGACCGCGGGCTCGTGCTGATGAGCGACACGCGGACCAATTCGGGCGTCGACAACATCTCGGTGTTCCGCAAGATGTTCCACTGGACGGTGCCGGGCGAGCGGATCGTCGCGCTGATGACCGCCGGCAACCTCGCCACCACCCAGGCGGTGATCAGCCGTCTCGAGGAGCGCACCAAGGCACCCGAGGACCGCAGCATCCACTCGCTGCTCGAGGTCCCGACGATGTTCCAGGCGGCCGTCGAAACCGGCCGGGTCTTGCGCGAGGTCGTGCTCGAGACGCAGGAGGAGAACGGCGAGCAGGGCCGCGGCCGGTTCACCGCGTCGTTGATACTCGCCGGGCAGATCAAGGGCATGGAGCCGCGGCTGTTCCTGATCTACCCGGAAGGCAATTTCATCGAGGCGAGCTGGGACACGCCGTTCTTCCAGGTCGGCGAGACCAAGTACGGGCGGCCGATCCTGATTCGCGGCTACGACCGCAACCTGAGCTTCGAGGACGCGGTCAAGCTGCTGATGGTCAGCTTCGATTCCACGCTCAAGGCCAATCTCTCGGTCGGCCTGCCGCTCGACCTGATGGTGATCGAGCGCGATGCCTTCGCGCCGACCCATCAAAAGCGAATCGAGGCCAGCGACGCCTATTTCGAGTCGGTTTCATCCGGCTGGAGCGAGGCTTTGCGCAACGCCTTCCATTCGCTGCCCGACTACAGCTTCTACCGCGAGGCCGAGCGCGATTGAGGACCTATCGAAAGTTAGGTAAGAACCCCTAAGTGTTGAATCGATAAGGACATTTGGCAACCGGAAGAATACGCAGTTGCCTCCGGAATGGAGGAAATATGCGTAAGGACTTGCCCCGCTTTCGGTGGTTTTCGTGGCCGATCAACATTCATTTCCGGGGTGCCTCGGCGTGCATGTTCCGGGCTTCCCGAGCCACATGATGGGCATGGAACAACGCATCGCCCTTCACATCGTCGACCGCGACAGCCGCTCGCGCGCCGAACAGGCCCGCACGGCCTTCGCCCTGGGTCACCACGCCGAAGTCTATTCGGATCTCGCCGAGCTGCTCCTCCGTACGCCGGCGAGCGGGATCATCCTGCTACGGGACCGGACGAGCGATCTGCCGCTCACCGAGCTGTTCGAGCAACTCGGCGAGGACAGCGTCTGGATGCCGCTGATCGTCTGCGATGAAAGCCCCTCGATCGAGCGCGTGGTCGCCGCGATCAAGGGCGGCGCGCTCGATTACCTCCAGCTCCCGCTCGAGGCCGGCCGGCTGGCGAGATCGCTGGCGCGGGTGATCGACGAAGCCGAGGCCCAGCGAAGTGCTCGCCAGCACCTGGTCGAAGCGCGCCGGCGGGTGGCGCAGTTGAGCAAGCGCGAACGCGAGGTGCTCGAGCTGCTGGCGCTGGGCAGCTCGAACAAGCTGATCGCCCGCGAGCTGTCGATCAGCCCGCGCACGGTCGAGATCCATCGCTCCAACATGATGACCAAACTGCGCGCCAATCACTCCGCGGAGGCGGTCAGGCTTTGGCTGCAGTCGGGGCTCGAAGCGAAGATCGCGGAGGTCCCGCGCGAACTCGAGTTCGACGGGAGCCGCGGCCTGTCGCGCTATGCCGACTTCAGCCGGATAGTTCGCGAGCGGTTGCCCGGCGTGGTCGACGAAGGCGAAGGCGCGCCCGAAGTCGGCGCGCGCCGCAAGAAGCTCGGCTGACGCCGCAGCTCAGGCACGGTCACTGATCTTCGAAAGCGACCCCCGCGGACCGGCGGCCCGCGGGGGGAAACGCATCAGGCCTTGGCCGCTGCTCCCGAGGAACCGCCCATCGCGGACAATCCCGTGACGTCTTCCTTGGAATTGTTGAACAGCCGCATGGCAATCACCGTCGCCGCGACGCCGGCCGCGGCCAGCGCGACGTTGAGCGCAACCGCATTGAGCTGCGCGCCGATCGCCGGAATCGTGGCTAGCGCTGTGCCAACAGCCGGCAGCACCAGGACGACCAGAAACAGCCGTCCGGCTTGATCGGCGGCATAACCGAGCCCGGCAATGATGCCGAGGACGACCAGCGCCAGCGCAACGTCGAGCGAAGGAATTGCCACGAAGCCGGCCACGATGGCAAGCAAGGTGGCTAGGAGGCGGGCGAGACCCGCTATCGACTTGACCATAAATTCTCCCCCCAATTGACTTGTCAGATACAGACAAATCGTTGGACGACCCCGGGTGAAATATACGCCTACGGTTAACCCGCTGGGAACCCTTTTTTGTGCGCGGTAAACAGTTGAAAATGCGCCATAATATCGACTTATCCTCAATCACGTTTTTCGCCGGTGCCGCTTTGTCGCCCGTTCGGGGATGGTTTCTGAAGCAACCGCATCCGCGCTTGACTTGGGCTCGGCGCTCTATAGGGCGCCCGGCGGGCCACGCGGTCCCAACGCCGCGCGTGCTCTCTGCAAGGAGAGACTACATGTCTAATGAACCTACGCTCCGTCCGGAGCGCCCCTTCTTTTCCTCCGGTCCCACCGCCAAGCCGCCCGGCTGGTCGCTCGACAAGATCGACACCCGCTCGCTCGGCCGCTCGCACCGCTCGCCTTATGCCAAGGGCCGGCTGAAGTATGCGATCGACCTCTCCAAAGAGCTGCTCGGCGTGCCCGAGGACTACCTCGTCGGCATCATGCCGGCGTCGGACACCGGCGCGCTCGAGTGCGCGATGTGGACGATGCTGGGCGACCGCCCGACCACCGTCGCCGCCTGGGAAAGCTTCGGCAACGTGTGGATCCAGGACGCGGTCAAGCAGCTCAAGCTGCCCAACCTGACCACGCTCGATGCCGACTACGGCGAGATCCCCGACCTGACCGAGATCCCGCAGGACAACGACGTCGTCTTTACCTGGAACGGCACCACCTCGGGCGCCAAGATCCCCAACACCGACTGGCTCGCTCCCGGCCGTGAAGGCGTCACGATCAACGACGCCACCAGCGCGATCTTCGCGATGGAGATGGATTGGCCCAAGCTCGATGCGACGACTTACTCGTGGCAGAAGGTCATGGGCTCGGAAGCCCAGCACGGCATGCTGATCCTCAGCCCCAAGGCGGTCGAGCGGATCGAAAGCTACGATCCGGCCTGGCCGCTGCCCAAGCTGTTCCGCATCAAGAAGAAGGGCAAGCTCGACCGCGCCATCTTCGAAGGCGCGACGATCAACACCCCGTCGATGCTCGCCACCGAAGACTACATCGTCGCGCTCGAGTGGGCCAGGTCGATCGGCGGCCGCCAGGCCATGTTCGAACGCGCCAACCGCAACGCGCAAACCGTGTTCGACTGGATCGAAGCCACCCCGTGGGTCCGCAACATGGTCGCCGACCCGGCCAAGCGGACCAACACCGGCGTGTGCGTGGTCTTCCAGGGCGACTGGTACGAAAGCCTCTCCGAAGAAGAGCAGGCCAACGTGCCGAAGAAGATCGCCGGCACGCTCGAGAAGATGGACATCGGCTACGACTTCAACGGCTACCGCGATGCGCCGCCGTCGTTGCGCATCTGGTGCGGCGGCTCGGTCGAGCAGGAGGACATCAAGCGCCTGCTGCCGTGGATCGAGTGGGCCTACGAGCGCCTCAAGAACGGCGAGCTCTGATTCTGTCGTCGTCCCGGCCTTGCGCCGGGACCGCTTTCCACCTGGCGCGCCACTGCGGCCAGCGATCCCGGCGTTCGCCGGGATGACGGAGTACTTCAAATGACCAAGCCCAAAGTCCTCATTTCCGACAAGATGGACCCCAACGCCGAGCGCATCCTCAAGGAGCTCGGCTGCGAGGTCGACGTGATCACCGGCAAGACGCCCGAAGAATTGAAGGCGATGATCGGCCAGTACGACGGCCTGGCGATCCGCTCGGCCACCAAGGTGACCAAGGAAATCCTCGACGCGGCGACCAACCTCAAGGTCATCGGTCGCGCCGGGATCGGCGTCGACAACGTCGATATCCCCTATGCCAGCTCGAAGGGCGTGGTGGTGATGAACACCCCGTTCGGCAACTCGATCACCACCGCCGAGCACGCCATCGCGCTGATGTTCGCGCTCGCCCGGCAAATCCCGGAAGCCGACGAACAGACCCAGGAAGGCAAGTGGCCGAAGAACGCCTTCATGGGCGTCGAAGTCACCGGCAAGACGCTCGGCCTCATCGGCGCCGGCAATATCGGCTCGATCGTCGCTTCTCGGGCGCTCGGCCTCAGGATGAAGGTCATCGCCTATGACCCCTTCCTGACCGAGGAGCGCGCGGTGGAAATCGGCGTCGAGAAGGTCGATCTCGAAACGCTCGTCACCCGGGCGGACTTCATCACCCTGCACACCCCGCTGACCGACGAAACCCGCAACATCCTCAGCCGCGAGCGGCTCGAGAAGACCAAGAAGGGCGTGCGGATCGTCAACTGCGCCCGCGGCGGGCTGATCGACGAGGCGGCGCTCAAGGACGGGCTCGATTCCGGCCACATCGCCGGCGCCGCGCTCGACGTGTTCGCGGTCGAGCCGCCGCCGGCGGACCATCCGCTGTTCGGCACCAAGAACTTCATCTGCACCCCGCACCTCGGCGCCTCGACCAGCGAAGCGCAGGTCAACGTCGCCCTGCAGGTGGCCGAGCAGATCGGCGACTACCTCGTTACCGGCGGGATCACCAACGCGCTCAACGTGCCGTCGCTCAGCGCCGAGGAAGCGCCCAAGCTCAAGCCGTACATGGGCCTTGCCGAAAAGCTCGGCAGCCTCGTCGGCCAGCTCGCCCGAGGCAGCCTGCCGAAGATCAGCATCGAGGTCGAAGGCGCCGCGGCGCAGCTCAACCAGAAGCCGATCACCGCGGCGGTGCTCAGCGGGCTGATGAAGCACTATTCGCAGAGCGTGAACATGGTCAACGCGCCGTTCCTGGCCAAGGAACGCGGCATGGAAGTGCGCGAGATCCGCAACGAGCGCGAGGGCGTCTACCACACGCTCGTGCGCGTCACCGTGGCGACCAGCCAGGGCGACCGCTCGGTCGCCGGGACGCTGTTCGGCGCCGGCGCGCCGCGGCTGGTCGAGATCTTCGGCATCGGCATCGAGGCCGATCTCGACGGGCACATGCTCTATATCGTCAACGAGGACGCGCCGGGCTTCATCGGCCGCATCGGCTCGCTGCTCGGCGAGGCCGGGATCAACATCGGCACTTTCCACCTCGGCCGCCGCGACGCGGGCGGGGAAGCGGTGCTGCTGCTCAGCGTCGACCAGCCGATCCCGCAGGACCTGATCGACGCGGCCTGCAAGCTGCAAGGCGTGAAGAACGTCAAGGCGCTGGCGTTCTGATGGCGAGAGCCGTTCACTCTTCGCAAGCGGGGAGTGAACGGCTAGGGCCTGTCGCACCATGACCGACCCGACCCGCGACCTGTTGCCCGAGGGGCTCGAGGACCGCCTGCCGCAAAGCGCGGCGGCGGCGGCGCGCATCGAGCGCGCCGCGCTCGAGGCGATGGACGCCTGGGGCTACGACCGCGTGCGCCCGCCGCTGGTCGAGTTCGAGAAATCGATGGCCGCGCGAATGCACGGCTTCGCCACCCGGCAGATGTTCCGCTTCGTCGATCCCAAGAGCCTGCGGATGCTGGCCTTGCGCTCGGACATGACCGTGCAGGTCGGCCGCATCGCCGCGACCAGTCTCGCCGGCCGGCCGCGCCCGCTGCGCCTGTGCTACGCCGGCCAGGTCGCGCGCATCGCCGGCGACCAGCTCGACCCGCGGCGCGAGGCGCTGCAACTGGGCGCCGAGCTGATTGGCAGCGACACCGCGCCAGCGGCCGGCGAGATACTCGAGCTGGCGATCGCCGCGCTCGAAGCGATCGGCGCCAGCGGCATCTCGGTCGACTTCGCCTTGCCCGACCTGGTCGACACGCTTGCGGCCGAGGAATTCCCGCTCGACGCCGAGCAAGTCGCAGCCGTGCGCCGCGAGCTCGACGCCAAGGATGCCGGCGCGCTCAAGGATGCGGGCGGGGCGTCCTATCTGCCGCTGCTCTATGCCGCCGGGCCGTTCGAGGAGGCGATCGCCAAGCTCGCGCAGATCGACGCCAGCGGTGCGCTGACCAGTCGCATCGACGGGCTCAGGAAGATCGCCGAGCGCGTCGCTGGCCGTGCGCGCCTGACGCTCGACCCCAGCGAGCGCCACGGCTTCGAATACAAGAGCTGGTTCGGCTTCACCATCTACGCCGAGGGCGTGCGCGGCACGCTGGGGCGCGGCGGGACTTACCGCATCGGCGGCACCGACGAACCGGCGACGGGGTTTTCGCTCTATCCGGAGGAACTGGTCGAAGCGGTCGGGGCGTCGGAGCCGCGCGCAAAGGCGCTGTTCCTCCCCCTCGGCCATGACCGCGCCGCAGCGAGCAAGCTGCGGGCCGAGGGCTGGCGCACGATTGCGGCCTTGTCCGAAACGGATGATGCCAAGGCGCTCGGTTGCTCGCACCGCCTCGCGGGCGGCGCTGCCGTGAAGCTCTAGCGCATCACCTTGGCCAGCCAGCGGTCGAGCACCGCCGTGGCCGGATAGTCGGCCTCGCCGAGCTTGCGATTGATCTCCATGTGACCGCGCAGCCCGGTCCCGGGAAATCCTTCGATCTCGACGGGCGTCCCGGCCTTCTTCAGCGCCTCGGCGAGCGCCTGGCTTTGAGCCACTCCATCGGGGCGCTGGACGTGAAGGATGAGGAAGGCGGGAGCGTTCGGCTTGGCGGCTTGCAAGGTCGGCGAAAGGCCCTCTTGCCGCTTCGGGTCGCTGCCGAATGCCTGCTTATAAGTGCCGCCCATCAGCGGCGCGCCGATCTGAAGCTGGCGCGGCACGTCGTAGGCCGCGCCGTCGAGCGGCACGACTCCGCGCACGTCGTCCATCTTCAGGCCCGCGCCGTTGAGCCATTTGGGATCGGTCCCGACCAGCGCGACCAGGTGCGCCCCGGCCGAGTGGCCCACGAGCGCGATCCGTCCGACGTCGAAGCCGAGCGCCTGCGCATCGGCGCGCAGGAAGGCGACGGCCGCGGCCACATCGGCCGCCTGGTCTTCCACGCTCGCTTGCGGAACCAGTCGATAATCGAGCGAAGCGACCGCGTAGCCGAGGCTGTGCCAGTGCGTCAGCTTGGCCGAACCGTCCATCATCGTCATGTCGCCGCGGGTCCAGCCGCCTCCGTGGACGAACACCACCAGCGGCGAATGCGCCGTGGCGCCGCGCCAGTATTCGAGCTTCTGCAAGGGCGCGGAGCCGTAAGCGAGCGTCTGCTTGCCCGCAATTCGGTTCGTAGCCGGTGGGGTGGCCTCGCGGGCCGGAGCGATCGAACCGCTCGCGACGGCGGCCAGAATCAGCGGAATGAGCACGGTCTTGCGCAATGTTGCCTCCCGACGATGAGCGCAGGATATTGGCCCAGGCTCGAAGGTCCAGTCGCGAACTGTCGCCGATTGTAGCCTGCGCGGTTGCCCTCAACCGCTGCATTGCCTAGGGCCGCGCCGGTTCTTCCGTGAAAGGCTGCCAGCTTGGCCAACGTCACCGTGATCGGCGCCCAGTGGGGCGATGAGGGCAAGGGCAAGATCGTCGACTGGCTTGCCAGCCGCGCCGACGTCGTCGTGCGCTTCCAGGGCGGGCACAACGCCGGGCACACGCTGGTGGTCGGCAACACCACTTACAAGCTCAGCCTGCTCCCGTCCGGGATCGTCACCGGCACGCTGTCGCTGATCGGCAACGGGGTGGTTCTCGATCCTTGGGCGCTCAAGAGCGAGATCGAGCGGCTCGAGGGGCAGGGGGTTTCGATCACCCCCGAGAACTTCGGCGTGGCCGACAACTGCGCGCTGATCCTGCCCGTGCACCGCGACCTCGACGGCTGGCGCGAGGCGGCGGCGGGCAAGGGCAAGATCGGCACCACCGGGCGCGGGATCGGCCCGGCTTACGAGGACAAGGTCGGCCGCCGCGCGATCCGGGTGTGCGACCTGGCGCATCTCGACGAGCTCGAGCCGCAGCTCGACCGCCTGTGCGCGCACCACGACGCCTTGCGCGCCGGGTTCGGCGAGCCGCCGGTCGACCGCGCGCGGCTGCTCGCCGACCTCGGGGAAATCGCCCCGTTCGTACAGCAGTTCGCCCAGCCGGTCTGGCGCCGACTCAACGAGGAAAAGAAGGCCGGCAGCCGCATCCTGTTCGAAGGCGCGCAGGGCGTGCTGCTCGACGTCGACCACGGCACGTACCCCTTCGTCACCAGCTCGAACACGGTCAGCGGCACGGTGGCGAGCGGCAGCGGCCTCGGCCCCGGCGCGGCGGGTTTCGTGCTCGGCATCGTCAAGGCCTACACCACCCGCGTCGGCTCGGGCCCGTTCCCGACCGAGCTCCACGACGCCGACGGCCAGCGCCTCGGCGAGCGCGGCCACGAGTTCGGCACCGTCACCGGCCGCCAGCGGCGCTGCGGATGGTTCGATGCGGTGCTGGTGCGGCAAAGCTGCGCCATCAGCGGCGTCACCGGCATCGCACTGACCAAGCTCGACGTGCTCGACGGATTTGACACCCTGAAGATCTGCACCGGCTACCGCCTGCGTGGCGAGACCCTCGATTACCTGCCCGCCAACGCCGCCGAGCAGGCCGAGTGCGAGCCGGTCTACGAGGAAATGCCCGGCTGGCGCGAGAGCACCGCCGGTGCGCGCAGCTGGGCCGAGCTTCCGGCGCAGGCGATCAAGTACATTCGCCGCATCGAGGAGCTGATCGAATGCCCCGTAGCCTCGGTCTCGACCAGCCCCGAGCGCGACGACACGATCCTCGTGCGCGATCCCTTCGCCGACTAGTCCGGTGAAGCGCGCCGCATACCCGCTGCTGTTTCTGGTGGCGGGATGCAGCACGCCGAAGCTTGCTCTTCCTCCGTCGCCGGTCGCCGAACGGGTCCCGAACCGAGCCGCCGAGGTCGACTCCGTCCTGGTCGACAAGTCCGACCGGACGCTGACGCTCTTCAGCCGCGGCGTCCCGCTCAAGTCTTACGCCGGCTTGCAGCTCGGCGATGCGCCGGACGGTCCGAAGCATTTCGAAGGCGACGAGCGGACCCCGGAAGGACGCTACACCGTGGATTATCGCAACCCGCGCAGCGCCTATCACCTGAGCCTGCACATCTCCTACCCGAATGCCGCCGACCGGGCCTACGCTGCCGCGCGCGGCCGGAGCCCGGGCGGCGAGATCTTCATCCACGGCCAGCCGAACGCGCTCGCCCAAGGGCGGATGCAGGGCGACTGGACCGACGGTTGCATCTCCGTTTCGAACGCCGAGATCGAGGAGCTGTGGCGGGCAGTGCCCGACGGCACGGCGATCGAGATCAGGCCCTAGGTTCGCCGCCTTCCAGCATCGCCACCTGAACTTGCAGGCGCTTCACCTCGCGCAGGATGGTGAGCATGTTCATCCGGCTGAAGAACCAGTCCTTGGTGAATCCCTGAGCCAGCAGCAGCGCAAGCGTGGCGACAGCCCAGAGGATCAGTTCGCGCGTGCCGGTCGCGGTCAGCAATTGCCAGATCGCCGCGATCATCGCCGCGCCGAGCACGAACGACATGAAAGCCACGAGTCTGGCCCAACGGCCCATCGGACCGGTCAGGCTGTCGCCGACCTGGCGCCAGAAGCCGCGATCGGTTTCGAGCTGCGCAAGGAAAGCCTTGTCGTCGGCATCGAGTACGTCGCGGATGCGTTCGTCGATTGCGGTCATTGTCATTCTCCTTCGAGCGCCGCTTTCAGGCGGCGGCGGGCATGGAACAGCCGGGACTTGGCGGTGCCCACCGGCACCTGCTGAACCTCGGCGATCTCGGCGAGGGTCAGACCCTCGACGAAGAACAGTTGCGCGGCGAGCCGTTGCTCGGCGGGCAGGGCGGCGAAGGCCCCGACCAGCGCCAGCGCCTCGTCGGGAGCGGGCTGTACCGGGGCCTCGACTTCGCCCATGGCGATCGAGCGCCGGGCCTGCGCCCGCCGGATGGCGTCGGCGCAGCGCCGATGGAGGATGCCGAAGGCCCACGGCGCGAAGCGCGCCGGATCGCGCAGCGAGCCGATGCCGCGCAGGATCGAAATCCACGCCTCCTGCACTACACCCGGCGCCATCTCCGCGCCGACGAGCCGCCGTGCGGTGCGCAACAGCCGCGGATGCCAGCGCCGGACGAGCCGCTCGCCCGCGGCGCGGTCGCCGCCCTGGACGAGAGTGACAAGCAGCTCGTCGAACCGCCGCCCGGCATCGCCTCCCGTTCCTCGCGCCGGAGCTTGCATCCCCATCATGCCGTACAGTCGCGCGAAGGCGGCGAATTGTTCAATCGCTCATCAGCCGCCCGCGGCCTCAGGCCGCAGCTTCGAACAGCTCGGCGTGGCGTGCGAGGATCCGCGGCCAGACCTCTCGGGCGCGCGGTTCGTCGATCCCGAAGCGCGTCGCCAGCGTTTCGACGAACTCGTCGGCGTCCGCCACCGTGTGCGTCGTCGTGCCGCCGGGTCCGCGCTCGGTCAGCACGCGGCCGCGAAGGATCAGCTGGCTGTCGTGGTGCCGCTTCATCGCAACGGAATTGAGCGTGAAATTCGACATCGGATGCGTGGCTTGCCAGTCGCGCTTGGCGGTGAGCAGCGCCTCGTCGGCCGGCTCGGCGCGGAAGTCGTAGCTGAAGGGTGTTTCGGCGCGTTCGGTGAAGCGCCAGTAGCCGTCCTCGGTCTGCTCCAGCGAGACGGTGTATGGCGCGTGCTCGCGCGCGTCTGCCGCGAGCGGAAGGGGCTCGAGCAGGCTGCCGCCGAAGCCGGCGTCGCACAACCATCGGCCGTCGCAGTCGACCATCAGCGCGAGATGGGTGCCCATCCGTTCCTCGCCGCCGTCCTGCCGCATCACTCCGCACGACAGGCGCGTGACATCGAAGCCGATCGCCTGCAGCGCCGCCCCGAGCAGCCCGTTCATCTCGTAGCACCAGCCGCCGCGGCGGCGCTCGACCAGTTTCTCGAAGATCGCGTCGGGCTCGAGGCTCGGCACCTCGCCGAGCTGGACATCGAGAGCCTCGAACGGGATCGCGGTCACGTGCGCGCGGTGCACCGAACGCAGCGTGCCAAGGTCCGGCCGCACGTTCCAGGCGTGCCCGATCCGCTCGAGATAGCGCGCCAGCTCACCGTCATTCATAGCTGACCACCTCGAATTCGATCCCGTCCCAGTCGAAGAAATAGAACCTGCGGCCCGGTTCGTAGTCGGCGTGATTGAAGGTTTCCAGCCCTGCATCGAGCACCACCCGCTCCGCCGCGTCGAGATCGTCGACCACCAGGCCGACGTGGTTCAGCGGCGTGCCCTTGGCGTAGCGACCGTGCGGCTGGCGATCGGTGTAGAGCGCCAGGTAAGCGCGGTCGTCGCCGACATGGATCGTCTCACCGCCGTTCATCGCCTCCCCGCGCCAGCGCTCGCGCCAACCCAGCAGCTTCTGGAAGAATTGCGACGAACGCTCGATGTCGTTCACCGTCAGATTTGCATGTTCTATCGTGCCCCTGTGCATAACCGCTCCTTCGTTCGTGGACCCTGAAGAAACCCGACCCATCCTTGACCGGCAGGGAGCAGGGCGAATCAATCGCTTGCTTATCCTGCAACCTCAAGCTAACTTGAGGTCAAGCGTAAAATGGGGTCGGAGAGGGAAATGCCGGCAATCACCAAGGACGACGTCATTCCCATCGGCACGCTCGCCGCGCGCACCGGTGTCGCGGTCTCGGCGATCCGCTTTTACGAGGACAAGGGACTGATCCATGCCGTCCGCACGGGCGGCAACCAGCGGCGTTTCCTGCGCTCCGACATTCGCCGGGTGAGCTTCATCCTCATCGCCCAGCGCCTCGGCCTCGCGCTGGCCGAGATCGAGGAGCAGCTCGCCACCTTGCCCGAAGGGCGCACGCCGAACGTGCGCGACTGGCAGAAGATCAGCCATTCGATGCGCGCCGCGATCGACGACAAGATCAAGCTGCTCACCCGCACCCGCGCCAAGCTCGACGAATGCATCGGCTGCGGGTGCCTGTCGCTCCAAAAATGCCAGTTGTACAACCGCGACGACAAGATGGGCGCCGCGGGAGCGACCGGCCCGCGCCTGGTGCTCGACACCTAGCGGATGGAGCCGCTCGAACTGCTCGCCACGGCCACGGCCACGGCGCCGGACGGCGAGGAACTGCGCCTGATGCGCCGCGGCGGCGATTTCATGATCGTCCTCGACCGCAACGAGCTGATGAACAGCCGCATGAGCGGCTCGGAAGAAGCGCTGGCGACGATGGCCGTCGAGCGCCTGCCGGGCCGCGAGGCGGCGCGTTTCCTGATCGGCGGCTACGGCATGGGCTTCACGCTGCGCGCGGCGCTGAGCGCGCTCGGCCCGCAGGCGAAGCTGACCGTGGCCGAACTGGTGCCCGAGATCATCGAGTGGGCACGCGGGCCGATGGCAGGGTTGGCCGCCGGCTGCCTCGACGATCCGCGCGTCCATGTCGTGCTTGACGACGTGGCCGAACTGGTCGCTCGCGGGCGCGGGGCTTACGACGCGATCCTGCTCGACGTCGACAACGGCCCCGACGGCTTGGTGCGCGACGCCAACGACCGCCTCTACACCCCTGCCGGCCTCGCCGCCGCCAAGGCCGCGCTCAAGCCGGGCGGCGTGCTCGCGGTATGGAGCGCCGCCCCGGACAAGGCGTTCGCCGCGCGCCTGCGCAGGGCCGGCTTCGAAGTCGACGAAGTCACCGTCCGCGCGAGGAGCAACGGCAAGGGCCCGCGGCACACGATCTGGTTTGCGCGGCGGTAGCAAAAGCTGGGCCAATGGCGCTATTCGGTGATCGAGCCGATCAAGGATTGCGACTCATGGCTGCGGGAGGCGATCACCGTATGAGACTTACTCTGGCGAAACTGCCTGTTTCGCTCCTCGCCGCGATCGCCTGCGCTGCGCCGGGGCTGGCCGCCGGCCCGCCCTGGCAGCCGGTGAGAGATTTCGGCGGCGCCACCTTGCTGAATGAGCGAGACCTGGAGAGCTGGACGATGCGCCGGCTCGATGAGCCGCTGATGCCGGTCCGCGGCCAGACGATTGTCGCCTTCGACATCGACGCAACGGGCCGGGCAGCCAATTGCCTGGTCGAAAAGTCGAGCGGCAATCGCGCGCTCGACGGGGTGCTGTGCCCTATTCTCGAAAGGCGGGCGAAGTTCTCGCCGGCTCACTCGGCGGACGGGATGCCCATCGCGGTAAAGGGCCGGCTCAGTATCCAGCTGTGGCCGACAGGCAACTAGCGCGAGCTGCCTTACTCCGCCGCCAGCAGCTCCTCAGCCCCGCCCAGATCGACGCTGACCAGCCGCGAAACGCCCTTCTCGACCATCGTCACGCCGAACAGGCGGTGCATGCGGCTCATCGTCACGGCGTTGTGGGTGACGATCAGGTAGCGGGTCTGGGTTTCGGCGACCATCGCGTCGAGCAGGTCGCAGAACCGGTCGATGTTGGCGTCGTCGAGCGGGGCGTCGACTTCGTCGAGCACGCAGATCGGCGCGGGGTTGGTGAGGAACAGCGCGAAGATCAGCGCGATCGCGGTCAGCGCCTGCTCGCCGCCCGATAGCAGCGTGAGCGACTGCAGGCGCTTGCCGGGCGGCTGGGCGAAGATTTCGAGGCCGGCTTCGAGTGGGTCGTCGCTGTCGACCAGCGCGAGATGCGCCTGGCCGCCTTCGAACAGGCGGGTGAACAGGCGGCGGAAATGGCCGTCGACCGCTTCGAAGGCCGCCTTGAGGCGCTCGCGGCCTTCGCGGTTGAGGCTGCCGATCGAGCCGCGCAACCGGTTGACCGCTTCGGCCAGCTCGGCCTGCTCGGCGACGCTGCTGCCGTGCTCTTCCTCGAGCTTGGCGAGCTCGTCGGCGGCGACGAGGTTGACCGGGCCGATCCGCTCGCGGCTGGCGAGCAGGCGGTCCATTTCCTCGCTCTCGGCGTGCGAGTCCTGCACCTTGGCGTCGTCGAACCCGTAGCGTTCGCCGAGCAGCGGCGGCGGGCACTGGAAGCGTTCGCCGGAGATGCGCGCCATTTCCTCGCGGCGCTGTTCCTCGTTCTCGGCGCGCGCGGCGGCGCCGGCGCGATGCTCGCGGGCCGTCGCCAGCGTTTCGGCGGCTTCGGCCAGGGCAGCTTCGGCGGACTTCATCTGGCCGGCCACTTCGTTTACCGCCGCTTCGGCCACGGCCAGTTCCTCGCCCAGGCGCGCGCGGGTGGCGTCGCCTTGCTCGATTTCGCGCAACAGGCCCTCGGGTTTGGCGGCGGTGACCGCGCGCTCCTCGGCGATCTCCTCGAACCGGCGGTCCATGTCGGCGAGGCGGCGGGCGGCGTCGCCGGCGCGCATTTCCCAACCGCGCATGTCGGCGCGCTGGGCCGACGAGCGCTCGCGCGCCACTGCCAGCGCCTGGTCGTGCGCGGCCAGTTCGGCGAGCGCGGCCTGGAGCCCGGTGCGGGCGGCTTCGTGGCGGGCTTGGGCGGCGCCCAGGGTGGCGCGGCCGCTCTCGGGATCGGGCAGCGCGGCGCGCTTGTCCTCGGCGGCCTTGATCTCGATTTCGGCCTGCGCGCGCTGCTCGGCGAGGTCCCTGGCGGCAGCTTCAAGCTGCTCGATCCGCGAGGCCAGGCGTTCGCGCGCCGCCTCGGCCTGGTCGACCGCCCGCAAGGCCTGGCGTTCGGCTTCGGAGGCTTGCGCCACCTCGCGCTCGGCGGCGACCAGCTCGCGCTGCAGCGCCGACAGCGCTTCGTGCACTTCGGAGTGGACCGCATCCGCGGCCATCGACGCCTCGCGCAGAGCCGGCAGCTCCTTTTCGAGGTCGGCGAAGCGATTCTCCGCCTCGAGCCGCGCCGCTTCCGCCGCGCCTTCGCCGCGGGCGATGAAGCCGTCCCAGCGGCGGAGCGCGCCCGAGCGGGTGACCAGCCACTCGCCCGGCTTGAGCGCGCGCCCGTCGTCGCTCTCGGCGACGTGCACCAGTGCCAGCCGCGCGACCAGTTCGGGCGGGCAATGCGGCACGTGGTCGGCGAGGCTGTCGGCCACCTTTGCGGGTGCTGCCGATCCGGTCCAGAACCGTCCCTCGCTGCCTTGCTCGGGCAAGCCCAGCGGCGCCTTGGCATCGCGGCCGAGAACTGCCGCCAGCGCCCGCTCGTAGCCTTTCTCAGCGCTCACCTTGTCGAGCGCTGCGGGCAGGCCGTGGCGGTTCGCGGCCTGCCTGGCGCGGGCCTCGCGGTCGCGGGCGAGGGCGCCGTATTCGCGCTCGACGCCGGCCAGCTCGGCGCGCGCCGAAGATAGCGCGCTGGATGCTTCGTCGCGCTTTTCGGCGAGCGTTTCCTTGCGGGCCTGCATCGATTCGAGGTCGGCGCGCTTGCGGGTCAGCAGGGTGCCGGCATCGGCGGCGGCCGCCTTGGCCTGCGCCAGCGCGGCTTCCGGATCGCCCTGCTGCCTCAGCGCGGCGCGCGCCTCCTCCTGCCGCCGGACTTCGCCGGCGATCCGCTCGAGCCGCGAGCGCGCCTGCGCCAGCTCGGCTTCGGCGACGCGCCACTCGGCTTCGACGCCGGCGTGGTCGGCGGTCGCCTTGGCCAGAGCCAGCTCCGCGGCCCGCGCGGCGCGCTCGGCTTCCTCGGTACGCGCGGCGATCTCGGGCCGGCGGGCTTCCTCGGCGGCGAGCGCTTTCTCGCCCGCCTCCAGCTCGGCCTGCAGCCGCTTGAGCGCCTCGGAGGCATCGCCGGTCAGCCGGTCGGCATCGCCGCGATCGGCTTCGAGCTGGGCCTTTTGCCGGTCGAGATCGGCGAGGCGCTGTTCGGCGGCTTCGAGCTGGTGGGTCAGCGCGGCCATCCGGTGTCCGTGGGCGCTGGCGTCGTCGCGCCGGTCGGCGAGCTTGTCGCGCGCATCGGCGAGCTTCTCCGCCAACGTAGCCTGTGCCTTCTGCGCGGCGTCCGCCAATTGCTTCGCCGCTTCGACCCGTGCCTCGGCAGTCCGCGCCTGCTCGCGCGCGGCGTCCGCAGCGCTCGCGGCGTCGCGCCAGCGGGCAAACAGCAGCCGCGCCTCGGCGACGCGGATCTGGTCGCTGAGCGCCTTGTACCGCTCGGCCTGCTTGGCCTGCCGCCGCAGGCTGGCGATCTGCGCGTCGAGCCCGGCCATCAGGTCCTCGAGCCGGGCGAGGTTGGCCTCGGTCTGCTTGAGCTTGCCCTCGGCGTCGCGGCGGCGGACATGCAGGCCGGCGATCCCGGCCGCCTCTTCGAGCATCATCCGCCGCTCGGCCGGCTTGGCGGCGATCACCGCGGCGATCTTGCCCTGGCTGACGAGGGCGGGGCTGTGCGCTCCGGTGGCCGCGTCGGCGAACACCAGCGCCACGTCCTTGGCGCGCACGTCGCGGCCGTTGACGCGGTAGGCGCTGCCCGCGCCGCGCTCGATCCGGCGGGTGACCTCGATCTCCTCGCCTTCGCCATCGGAGGCGTGCAGCACGACCTCGGCGAAGTCGCGCGGCGGGCGCTGCGTGGTGCCCGCGAAGATTACATCGTCCATCCCACCCGAGCGCAGCGACTTGGGCGAGTTCTCGCCCATCACCCAGCGGATCGCTTCGAGCAGGTTGGACTTGCCGCAGCCGTTGGGGCCGACGACCCCGGTCAGCCCCGGCTCGATGCGCAGCTCGGCGGGCTCGACGAAACTCTTGAAGCCCGAGAGGCGGAGCTTGCGGAAGAGCATGCCTGTCGAGCCCCGCTCCGGCGCCTTACCTGGCGCCTGCGTTCTGCAGGATCGGCTCGACCTCTTTCCACTCGGACGCTTCGAGGGTCGCGCCGTTGAGCATCAGCGTGGGCGTCTGGTTGACGCCCTCGTCGCTCCACTTCTGGCCTTCCTTGGCGACCTTCTCGGCTGCCGAGGTGTCGGCGAGACAGGCGTGCGCCTGGTCCTTCGAGAGGCCGCGCGCGGCGAACCAGTCGGTCAGCCCGAAGGCGTCGGCCAGCGCGGGAAAGCGCTGCGCGGGCGGCAGCTGCGAAGCCGCCTGCGCCTGGGCGTTGCCCGCCTCGGCGCGAGTCATGAGCGCCGGCTGATCGGTGTAGATCTGTTCGACCAGCGGGAAATAGGCCGATGGATCGACGCAGCGCACCATCACCGTCAGCGGCACGTCGATGATGCCGTGGATCGGGAAGCTGCGGAATTCGTAGCTCACCCGCCCGCTGTTGACGTACTTGTCGACCAGCGTCTTCATCCCGTCGTTCGCGAATTTGGCGCAGTGCGGGCACGACAGCGAGCCATACTCGACGAGCTTGAGCGGCGCGTTGGGATTGCCCATCCGCATGCCGCCTTCGGGCGTGGCCGAGACGACGTCGGACCACATCTGGCCGGCGGGGGCGGGGACCGCCGCGACCGGCTGCCCGGTCGGCGCGGCGCCGGGCGCGGCGTCGTCCTTCGATCCGCAGGCGGCGAGCGCGAGGGCGAGGGGGGCGGCGAGGGTGGCGAGGGCGAGCGAGCGAAGCACGGTCATGGTCAGGTTCCCGTCGATGGGCGGATGGAAAGGCTAGCGGAGCGCGCGCGGCGATCAAACCGCGTTAACCCCGCCGATGTCCGTTTTGCACAGTTAGGACGCGAGCGCCTTCTGCAGCTCGTCCCAGGAGTGCGCGTCGAGCGTCTTGCCGTTGAGGACGAAGCTCGGTGTGCTGTTCACGCCGTATTTGTCGGCAGCGGCGTTTGCTTCGTCGAACAGCGCCCGGACCTTCTTGGTGTCGTTGAAGCAGGCATCGACTTGCGCCCGCGTATAGCCGCGGGTCTCCATCATGTCGTAGAAGCCGGCGTCGCCGGCCACCGCGCGCATCCGTTCAGGGATTGTCCCCTCGTACCAGCGTTCCTGCTGCGCCCGGCTGGTCTTCTGCAGCTTGCCGATCCAGGTATCCTGCTGGCTGAAAAACATGTCGTGGTTGCCGAAGAACTTCTTCGGATCGCCGCATTCGGCGAGGATCACCGCGGCATAGTCGGCCGGATCGCGGATCACGTGGCGGACCTCGACGGAGATCTTGCCCGGCTGCACCAGGGTCAGCTTGATCGGCCCGTCGGCTTCCTTGAAGAAATGGCCGCAATGCGGACAGGTATAGCTGACGAACTCCATCAGCTTGGTCGGCGCGGCGGGGTTGCCGATGCGGTGCCCGCCGGGAGTGACGGCGGTGGTCGTCAGCCAGTTTCGGCCCTTGGCCGTGGCGCCGATCACCAGCGGCGCGGCCGCCAGAAGCACCGCGGCGAATACCAGTTTCTTCATCCCTGTTCGTCCTCCTGCCCGTTGCCCAGGCTGCGGGCGAGCGATTCGAGCACCGTACGCAGCTCCGGATCGCCGATATCCCGCAAGCTGTCGCCGAGTTCCATCGGGATCGGCCTCAGCGACGGCGGCGCCTTGGGGCGCTCCTCACCACGCGGAGGCTTAACCTCGCCTTGCCGCATCTTCACCCGCGCGACCGCCTTGTAGCCGAAGAAGCGGTTTACCCGCTCCATGATCTCCGGAATCACGTGCTGGATCAGCGGCGCGTGCGCCGGGAGCACGACCAGCTGGAGGATCCCCTCGCTCTTCTCGCCCGGCGGGAAGCGGATCGATTCGGGCATGCACACTTGCGCATGGTGCTCGCCGACGATTTCCGGCCAGCGCGTGACGACCGAACTCTGCACGAAGCCGAAGCGGCGGAAGGCGGCACGGCCGATCTGCGGCATCAGGTCGGCGATCGGCTTGGCCGGCCCGCCGCGCGGGCGTTCCCACGCTTTAGGCTTCTTCGCCTTTGCCGGCTTGGGCTCGTCCCGTTCCATGATCGGCGCCGCCATGCCATAGCCACGGCGTGACCGCCAGCCGCGCCATCTCCGAAAAGCTCCTCGAATGGTACGACCGCAATGCGCGGGCGCTGCCGTGGCGCGTGCCGCCCGGCGCCGGCGACATCGGCAGCGCGGCCGATCCCTATCGGGTGTGGCTGTCCGAGGTCATGCTGCAGCAGACGACGACCGCGCACGCCGCGCCCTATTTCTCGGCGTTCCTCGAACGCTGGCCGACGGTCGAGGCGCTCGCCGCCGCGCCCGAGGCAGACGTCATGGCCGCCTGGGCCGGTCTCGGTTACTACTCGCGGGCCCGCAACCTCATCGCCTGCGCCCGCGCCGTGGCTGAAATGGGCGGCTTTCCCGACGACGAGGCGGAATTGCGCAAGCTGCCCGGTCTCGGCGCCTATACCGCCGCGGCGGTGGCGGCGATCGCCTTCGGCAAGCGCGCGGTGGTGGTCGACGCCAATGTCGAGCGGGTGGTCGCGCGGTTGTTCGCCATCGGCGAGCCGCTGCCGGGAGGGAAGGCGCCGATCCGCGCGGCCGCCGAGGCGATCACCCCGCACGCGCGTGCCGGCGACTTCGCGCAAGGCATGATGGACCTCGGCGCGACGATCTGCACCCCGCGCGATCCGAAATGCCTGCTGTGCCCGCTTACCGCCGATTGCACCGGTCGGGCGACCGGCGATCCGGCGCGCTTTCCGGTCAAGGCCGCCAGGAAAATTCGTCCCACCCGTGTCGGCACGGCCTTCTGGATCGAACGCGACGGCAAGGTCTGGCTCGTCCGACGGCCCGGAAAGGGCATGCTCGGCGGCATGCGCGCGCTGCCCGACGACGGCTGGAGCGCCCGCGCCGACGGCTCGGGCGACGCTCCGCTGCCCGGCTCGTGGCGCGCCGGCGGCGTGGTGCGGCACGGCTTCACGCACTTCGATATCGAGCTGGGACTGGCGATCTATGCCGGCGACAAGTGGCGCGAGCTCAAGGGCGAGGGCGAATGGTGGCCGCTCGCCGTGCTCGAGGCGGCCGGGCTGCCGACGCTGTTCGCCAAGGCGGCAAGGCTGGCGCTGGCGAGTTAGGCTCGTAATGTCCGCCTTGGGTGGAATGCGGACATTCCGCTTCTTGGTCGCACCCTCTGAGAGCGTTCGTTCCGCTTTGGCACCAGCCCGACCGTATACCAACGCACAGCTTAGGAACCGTCACAGGACAGCGCCGTTACCGTGTTCCATCAGGAAGTTATGGGCTCATCATGCTGATCGACGAACGAACTGCCCGGATCGGGCGGGAAGAGTTGCACGCCATGATCGCCGACCCGGGATTTCCCTGCGTCGGCGCCAAGTCGGCACTGGCGCGCGGGACCCTCAAGGAATTGGTATGCCACTCGCTGGTAAGCGGGTGGGACGACGTGAGGATCCATTCCGAGCTGCTCGAATGGGTGCGGGAATACCGTCGCGATCCGACTGGCCTGCGCAGCCTGGCGGTGGTTTTTGACGGTCCCGAAGGCCTGTCGGAGGAGAGGTTCGAGACCGCGATGTGGGAGCGCATCCAGTCGCTCGCCGACAAGGACGACTGGCGCGGCCAACACTACGACGAGCGGGTCAGCCCAGACCCTTCCGATCCCCATTTTTCACTGAGTTTCGGTGGCGAGGCGTTCTTTGTCGTCGGGCTCCATCCTAACGCCTCGCGACCGGCGCGCCGGTTTCCGCGTCCGACGCTGGTGTTCAACCTCCACGACCAGTTCGAACGTTTGCGCGAGGCAGGCAGCTACGAAAAGATGCGCGAGCGGATTCTCGAGCGCGATGTCGAGCTTGCTGGCGACGTCAATCCCATGCTGGCGCGCCACGGCGACGCGAGCGAGGCGCGCCAATATAGCGGTCGGCTAGTCGGGTCGGATTGGCTATGCCCCTTCCGCGATCCGCGGGCGGAGTGAGCGTCATCGAGATTCCGCCGCGGAGTGGCGCCGCCTTCACGCTGGGCAAGGGTCAGGTGCTGCGGGTGATCGATCCCGAAGGCCGGCAGGTGTCCGACCTGCTCGCCTACAACGTGGCCGATGTGCGCGAAGCCATCTCGAACGGCCGCACTTTCGACTACGAAGAGACAATTGCGCTCACCGCGGGCCATCGTTTGTGGTCGAACCGCTCCAATCCCATGCTTTCCATCGTCGAAGACACCGTCGGGCGCCACGACTTCCTGCTCACTCCATGCAGCGAGGCGACCTTCCGCCATTTCTATCCCGAGCACCCGGTGCACCCCGGCTGCTTCGGCAACCTCGCCGAGGCATTGGCGCCCTATGGGGTCGAGGCGGACATGATTCCGTGCGCTTTCAACCTGTTTATGAACGTGCCCGTGACGCCAGACGGCCGGCTACGCGTCGATCCACCCATGAGCAGGCCCGGTGATTACATCCGCCTGCGCGCGGAAATGGACCTCGTCGTCGGGCTGACCGCTTGCTCGGCGTACGCATCGAACGGCGGCAGTTTCAAACCAATCCATTACCAGCTGGAAGACCAAGGGGTTGCATCATGAAAAGCCTTTACGGCCGCTGGTTCGATCTTGGCCTCGATGCCTGGACGCTCGGGATTGAGTCGTCGGCGGTCATTGCTTTACGGACGACGAATGCCGCCATGGGCGGAGACGCCGACGGGCGCGAGGCTCGCCGCATGATCCAAGAGAAAGTGAGCGCAGCCATCGAACTTCAGTCGGCTTTGCTGCTCGGCGGTCTCGGAACCGATCCCGCCACCGCAGCCAAGAGGGTCATCCGGTCCTACACCCGAAAGGTGCGTGCCAACCGCCGCCGGTTGACTTAGCCTTGGCACGGTTGTCCGCCGCCGGTCAGCCCAATGTCGGCAATGGGTCGAGCGCGGACCTTGCCCGGCGCTAGAAAATCCCGCCCCCGAGCGAGAGCCGCACCACCGCGATAGCGAACACGATCAAGCAGAAGTTGCGCCCGCCGTTGCTGCGCGAGAGCGCGCCGATGCCGGCGCCGATCACGGCGATGGGCAGGACGAACCAGTTGGCCCAACCGAGCAGCGGGATGGTTGCGGGGATCGCCAGTAGCAGGGCGACGATGCCGATCAGGATCGAGATGACGTTGAGCATGTGTATTACATGGGCAGCACGGCGCGCCTGTGCAAGCCCGGCTTTATCTGTTTGCCACGGCCGCTAAGGTGCGGTTCACGCTGCAGGACCGACGGGGAGCGACGCCGATGAACTTACCAGCCTTCGATCCACGACTCACGCGCAGGCAGTTGCTCGGCGGTGCCGCGGCGGCGGGCGCCGTCACCGCGTTCGGCGCGGTCCCGGCACTGGCCCAGACGGGCTTCGGCTGGCCCAACGTGACCAGGCTGATCGAAAGCTACGTCAACGATCGCAAGGTTTCCGGCATGGTCGCCGCGCTCGCCTTCGGCCGGCGCGATCCGGTGTTCATCGCCCGCGGGGTCGACACTTTCGCCCGGCCACGGCTGTCCGACGCCGACAGCATCTACCGCATCTATTCGATGACCAAGCCGATCACCGGCATGGCGGCGATGATGCTGATCGACGAGGGCAAGCTCGGGCTCGACCAGCCGCTTTACGAGATCCTTCCGGCCTTCAAGGACATGAAGGTGCAGAAGGTCTACGACGGCCCGATCACCGCCGACAATCTCGAGCCGGCGATCCGCCCGATCACCATCCGCCAGCTGCTCACCCACACTTCGGGCCTCGGCTACGGGATCGTCCAGCGGGGGCCGATCAGGGAGGCCTTCCAGGACCGCGGCGTGGTCCCGGGGCTGGTCACGCGGCTGCAGACCCTGCCGGTGTTCCGCGGCACCGCGGTGCCGAGCCTCAAGCTGTTCGCCGACCGTCTTGCCGAGTTCCCGCTGGTCTACCAGCCGGGCACGCGCTGGTCCTATTCGATGGGCGCCGACCTGATGGGCCGGGTGATCGAGGTGGTCTCGGGGCAGAAGTTCGATGACTTCCTGCAGCACCGCTTCTTCGATCCGCTGGAGATGGGCGACACCCATTTCCAGGTCCCGCGTAACGATGCCGACCGCATGACCACCAGCTACTTTCTCGCCGATGGCACGCTCATCCCGATCGATCTCGGCAGCGATTCGGTGTTCATGGACCCGCCGCCGTTCCCCTTCGGCGGCTCGGGCCTCGCCAGCACGCCGCGCGATTACGACAAGTTTCTGCACATGCTTGCCAGTCACGGCTCGTTCGAGGGCAAGGAGGTCATGAGCGAGGCCGCGGTGAGGATGGGGACCTCGAACCTGCTGCCCGCTACCGTCCAGCCGGATCCCAATCCCAGGGGTCTCGGGCTCGACCTGTCGAAGTACGGCTTCGGTGCGTTCGGGCGGGTCGGCAAGGGCTCGCTGGCGAGCATCTACGGCTGGGCCGGCGCCGCCGGTACGGTCGGCTTCGTCGACACGCGCACCGGGCTGCGCGCCGGGCTGTTCACCCAGTACATGCCTTCTGAAGCCTATCCGCTGATCGACGAATTCCCGGCGGCGATTCTCGCCGACATCCCGAGCCTGCTCGGCGGCGCATGAGCCGAAGGCCGCTCGCTTTCGCCGGGCACCCGCTCGACCGCGCGGACCCGATCCGCTCCGACGCCGCGCGGCTGGCCGAGCTGGCGCATGGCGAGGCGCGGCTGCTGCGCCTCGACGGGCTGATCCCCCGGCTGGGCGAGGACCAGCGGCTGCAATGGGGCAAGCTGGGCGAGGCCAATGGCGCGGAAGTGGTCTTCCTCGGCCTGCTCGAGGGCGAGCCGATGTTCGCCGCGGTGCCGACCGAAGGCGATCCCGATCCCGCCTACACCCGCCGCGAAACCTTCGCCGCGCTCGCCGTCCTCCCGCACGACGAGCTGGCGCTTTACGGCGGCGCGCGCAGCCTGCTCGACTGGCACGCGCGGCATCGCTTCTGCCCGCAATGCGGCGGCGCGACCGTGCTCGCCAAGGGCGGCTGGCAGCGCGACTGCACGAGCTGCGGCGCGCAGCAGTTCCCGCGCACCGACCCGGTGACGATCATGCTGGTCGAGCATGAAGGACGTGTGCTGCTCGGGCGCAACGCGCGCTTTCCCGGGCGCAGCTATTCGGCGCTCGCCGGGTTCGTCGAGCCGGGCGAGACGATCGAGGAAGCGGTCGCCCGCGAGGTGTTCGAGGAAGCCGGCGTGCGCGTGCGCGACGTGAGCTACATCACCAGCCAGCCGTGGCCGTTCCCCTCGCAGCTGATGATCGCCTGCCACGCGCATGCCGACGACGACGCGCTCACGCTCGACCCGGCGGAGATCGAGGACGCGCAGTGGTTCACCCGCGAACAGGTGGTCGAGGCGTTCGAAAAAGGGCATGACAGTCCGACTTTCGTGCCCCCTTTTCCTTTGGCGGTGGCGCACCACATGCTCCGCTGGTGGCTGGAGAAAGACGATGGTTAAGCCTGCGATCGACGTGCAGATCTGGTCGGACGTGAATTGCCCGTGGTGCGCGATCGGCTACAGCCAATACGCCAAGGCGCTCGAACAGATCGGCGGCGAGTTGGACGTGGTCACCCGCTGGATGCCCTTCGAGCTCAATCCCGACGCGCCGCCCGAAGGCAAGGACCAGGCGCAGCACATCGCCGAAGTCTATGGCCGCTCGCCCGAGCAGGTCGCAGAAATGCGCGAGCAGCTCAACGCGAAGGCGCGCGCGGCTGGCTTTCCGATGGAGTGGGCCGGTGAGGGCGAGCCGCCCCCGGCGATGATGTGGAACACATTCGAGGCGCACAAGCTGCTGCGCTGGGCGCTGGCGGTGCATGGTCCCGAGGCGCAGACCCGGCTCAAGGTCGCTCTGCTCAAGGCGCATTTCCAGCAGCGTCGGCCGATCGGCGAGCGCGAAACCCTGCTCGACGTCGCCGCCGAGCAGGGCTTCGACCGTGCCGAAGCCGCCGCCGCGCTAGACGAGGAAGCCCTCGCCATCGCCACGCGGATGGAGGAGAAGCGCGGGCTGGAGATGGGCATCAACTCGGTTCCGAGTTTCATCGTCAACGGCCGTTACCTGATCCCCGGCGCCCAGGAGCCGGAGGTTTATGCCGCCACATTGCGGCGAGTGGCGGAGATGGCGGAGGCGGGTTAGTCGAGTCCCAGCGCGGCGAGCTTGCGGATCAGCTTGCCCGGCAGCGCGTCGCCGGCTTGCTCGCCTTCGGCGAGGTCGGGCGGGGCCATCCGGTCGGTCAGGTAGCGCCAGCCCTGGTGGGCGCGCTTGGCCTTGGGGTGGACCAGGATCAGCTTCGGCGCGAGGCGGATCGTCCAGCGGCGATCCTCGCGCTGTTCGAAGCCGAGAATCTCGCTGCGGGCGACGATTGCGTGCTCGAGGATCCAGTAGAGCGAGCCGCCGACCATCTCCTCGTGCCGCTTGGGGCAATAGCGCGTGGTCATCAGCGCCTCGGGGCCCGCCTCGACCCACGCGCGAAGGTTTTCGAGCGTGCCCGATCGGTAGGCGATCTTGGTCATGTGGAGCGGCATGCACGCGAGATAGGGCAATTCCAACATTCGGCAAGGCAGGCGCCGAAACCGCTTTCCTACAACGGTTTGGCCGTGCCACGCTCCGCGAGGTTCTTTGCCATTGTCGGACACCAGCGGCGCCCTCCGGCGCGAAATCAGTTGGAGACCTGTCACCCTGTCGGGAGCAGCCTAGTATTTGAAATATAGGGATATTTGGTCAAGCCTCTGGGTGACAGGGTCCGTAAAGTGTCACCCGGCTCAGGGCACCAGCCCGGTCGCCACGGCAAGGCCGAGGAAGACCAGGAAGCCCATCGAATCGGTCGTCATGGTGACGAAGATCGACGAGGCGATCGCCGGGTCGGTGTCGAAGCGGTCGAGCGTCAGCGGCACGAGCACACCGGCGAATCCGGCGATGAGAATGTTGGTCAGCATGGCCAGGCCGATCACGAGGCCCAGGTGCCAGTCGAGGGAGATCGGCGCCCAGTTGTGCCACTCGCCGAAGATCAGGCTGACCACGGTGCCGATCACCAGGGCGACGCTGACGCCGTTCAGAAGCGCGATCGACATCTCGCGGCGCACCGCGCGCCAGGTGTTGCTGCTGGTCAGCTGGTTGGTGGCGAGCGCGCGGACGGTGACGGCGAGCGTCTGCGTGCCGGCGTTGCCGCCGATCCCGGCGACGATCGGCATCAGCACCGCCAGGGTCACCAGCTGGGCGATGACGTTCTCGAAGCGCGAGATCACGAACGAGGCGACCGAGGCGGTGACGAGGTTGGCGATGAGCCAGCGGACCCGCGCGACATAGGCATCGCGGATCGGTTCGTTGATGTCGCCTTCGCCCGCGCCGGACAGCAGCATCACGTCCTCGCCGGCTTCCTCGGAGATGATGTGGACGATGTCGTCGACCGTCAGCTGGCCGACGAGCCGGCCGCTCTCGTCGACCACGGCGGCGGAAATCAGGCCGTACTTCTGGAACCGCAGCGCGACCTCTTCCTGGTCCATCCCGACCGGGATCAGCGTCTGGTCGCGCTTCATCACGTCGCTCAGCGCGACGGCGCGCGGGGTCCGCAGGATCCAGCTCAGCGCGCAGGTGCCGACCGGCTTGTGCAGCGCGTCGACGACGAAGACTTCCCAGAACTCGGTCGGCAGCTCGTCGTGCTCGCGCATGTAGTCGATCACGTCGCCGACGCTCATGTGCTCGGGCACCGCGACGAACTCGCGCTGCATCAGGCGGCCGGCGGTCTCTTCCGGATAGGCCAGCGCCCGCTCGATCGCCGCGCGGTCCTCCGGCTCCATCTCGGCGAGGATCGCCAGCTGGTCCTCGGGCTCGAGATCCTCGATCAGCTGGACGGCGTCGTCGGTGTCGAGCTGCTCGGCGATGTCCGCGACCGCTTCCGGCGGCAGCGCTTCCATCATGTCCTCGCGAACGTAATCGTTGAGCTCGGCGATGACGTCGGCGGTCAGCAGGTCGGTGATGGCCTTGGCGAGCGCCGCGCGGTCCTCGTGGCCGAGCAGCTCGAACAAGTCGGCGATGTCGGCCGGGTGGAGCGGCTCGACCAGCTCGTAGGCACGGCCCTCGTCGCGAGCTTCGAGGGCGTCCTCGACCGCGCGGACGAATTCGGGCTTCAGCCGGTTCTCCTCGTCGAGCTCGCCCTCCTCGGGCGGGGCGGCGTCGGGCGCCAGCTCGTCGATCTCGGTCTCGGCCATGGCGGCTTCACTATGCCCGTTGAAGGCAAAAGCAAGCGAAGGGTGACATTGCCGGACCGGGGCTTATATCGGCGCCGCAAAAGCAGGAGACTGACCATGGCCGACGACACCCTCACCCTCACCCTCGACACCGGCAACGGCGCGGGCGGCGACGTGGTCATCAAGCTGCGACCGGACCTCGCGCCGGGCCACGTGGCGCGGATCACCGAGCTGACCAAGGAGGGATTCTACGACGGCGTGGTGTTCCACCGGGTGATCCCCGGCTTCATGGCCCAGGGCGGCGATCCGACCGGCACCGGCATGAGCGGCAGCGACAAGCCGGACCTCAAGGCCGAGTTCAACGCCGAACCGCACGTGCGCGGCACCTGCTCGATGGCGCGCACCCAGGTGCCCGACAGCGCCAACAGCCAGTTCTTCATCTGCTTCGACGATGCGCGCTTCCTCGACCGGCAATACACCGTGTGGGGCCAGGTCGTCAGCGGGATGGAGCACGTCGACGCGCTCCCCAAGGGCGAGCCGCCGCGCGAGCCCGGCAAGATCGTCAAGGCGACTGTGGGGTGACGCAAGAAAGGGGGCGCCGAAGCGCCCCCTTCCATTGCCGTCGCCGGCGCCTTCAACCCGCGTAGTAGGTGCCGAGCGTAAAGCCGATCACGCGGCCGCAGAACGGGATCGCCATCCACAGCGCCAGCGACAGCGTCGCCGAGAGCTTGGCGTTGATCGGAATGGCGCCACCGGGAACACCCCAACTGGCGACGTCCTTGCTGAAATAGCGGTGGAACACCGCCATGTTCACCCCCGCGAGCGCCATCAACGCCGTCTTCCAGAGGAAGTACGGATTGGCCATGTAGCTCTGCGCCTTGCTGACGAACAACAGAAGACCGGAAATGACCGCGACGGCGAATGCCACCCAGGTCACCGGCAACGTGTCACGCTCCATCGCGGCGACCGACTTGGTGCCCGAGGTGAGGCCGAGCAGCCGCAGGTCCATCACGGCGATCGCCCCGATCACGGTGACGATGGCGATTACATGGATCGTTTCGATCGTCGGAAACATCCACTCGTTGCCGGCGATGGTGGATCCGAGGCTGGAGTTCTCCAGAGTCGCCCACAGTGAACCGCTTGTCATGACGTGCTCTCCTCAATTCGGTGCGTAAGCGATCCAGCGGCCGCCGGCGATTACCAGGCACCAGAGGATCGTCAGGAAGATGGCGCCGGTGCGCAACGAAGCGTGGCCGCTCGGCGAGACGTCCCAGGTGTCCAGCCGGCCCCGAAGCGAGCGCTGGAACCAGAGCGAACCGACCACCGCAATCAGCAGCAGCGTCATCTTGATCCAGAAAACCGAGTTGACCATGTTGCGAACCGGTTCGCTGATCAGCAGGATCACCCCGCTAGCCACCAGCACGAGCAGCGCCGACCACATCCACGGGCGATAGCGGCGATAGGCGGCTTCGAGGTTCTGGTCGGTGCCGTTGATTCCCAGCACGCGGAAGTTGAGCAGCAAGGTCGAGCCGAACAGCACCGCGATCGACAGGATGTGTATCGTCTGGAACGCCGGGATCGCGTAGAAGTGGCTCTGGAGCCACAGCGCGAACGGCCAATCCGAAACCCACAGCGAAAACTCGACCAAGTGCGTCGTGCGCAGCAACTCGGTCATGTGAAACAGCCAGTCCATCCCTCGTCCCCTGTGACCGGCGGCGGCGCTTCAGGGCGCCGCCTCAACCGGTTTCAGGAACTGAAGATGACTTTGTCCGGCACGAACGGCATTGACGCGGATCAACTAAGCCAAGCGGCTACAATCCCGCATCGATCAGCCAATCGTAGAACATGCGCACCGGGCGGTTCTCAAGGTCCATCGGGCGGCAGACGAACCAGTAGCTGTAGGGGCTCTGGACCTCGACATCGAACAAGTGGGCGAGGCGCGGGTCGCGGGCGCGCTTGAGGTGGTCGTCGTGCATCATCGCGATGCCGAGGCCCTGCGCCGCGGCCTCGAGGATCAGCTGGCCGGAATCGTAATGGTCGATCGCCGCGGGGTGCAGATTGGGCATGCCGATCGCCATCTTCCACGCATCGAAGCTCTGCGGCAGGTCGCTGTGGATCAGGAAAGTCTGCTTCTCGAGCGCCTCGATGCCGGGATTGGAGCCGATTTCCTCGGCCAGTTCGCGGCTGCAGATCGCGTGAACGGTGTTTTGATCGAGCTGAACCGCATGGAAGCCGGGCTCGGGCCTGGTGGTCAGCAGGATCGCCGCATCCAGCGTGTCGCCGACGCGGTCGATCAGGTGCGGCCCGGTGTCGATGTCGATGTGCAGCCGCGGGTGCAGCTTGCGCAACTCGGGCAGGCGCGGGAACAGCCGCTGAGCGCCGAACAGCGGCAGCGTGCCGAGCCGCAGGCGCAGGAGCTGGAGGTTCTCCGACTGGTTCTCGACCGCCGCCGCGAGCGCGTCGAGGTGCGGCTGCACCGCTTCGTAGAACGCGCGTCCTTCGTCGGTCAGCTTCATGGTCTGCCCCGAGCGCGAGAACAGCTTCTTCCCGGTGAAGTCCTCGAGATTGCCGATGCGCCGCGACAGCGCCGACGGGCTCAGCCCAAGCTCCGCCGCGGCCGCCCGCGCCGAGCCGAGGCGGACGGTGCGCATGAACGCTTCGAGCGCGCGCAAGGGGGGGAGTCGGCGGATCGGCATGGGCGGCACTGTTCAGAAATATGCAACTGTGTCGAGGGTGCAAGGGGGCTTATTCGCCGCTCGCGCTCTCGCGCTTCTCCGGGCGGTGCAGGCGCAGGCGCGTGACGTGGGTCTCGTCTCCGGCCGTCACCTCGATGCGCCAGCCGCTCGGGTGCGCCAGCATCGCACCAGGCCGCGGAACTTGCCCGGCGAGGACGAACGCCAGGCCGCCGAGCGTGTCCACCGCTTCCTCGACCTCGGCCAGCCGCGGATCGCCGACGATCCCGGCCACGTCGTCGAGCTCGGCGCGAGCATCGGCGTCCCACATGCCTTCGCCGATCGGCGTGATCAGCTCGACCGGCGCCTCGTCGTGCTCGTCCTCGATGTTGCCGACGATTTCCTCGACCAGGTCCTCGATGGTGATGATCCCGTCGGTGCCCGAGAACTCGTCGACCACGATGGCGAGGTGGATGCGGTGGGCACGCATGTCGGCGAGCACGTCGAGCGCGCCGCGCGCCTGCGGAACGTAGAGCGGCTGGCGCATCAGCACCGTCCAGTCGCCTGGGGGAGCTTCCCCCCGGGCGAGAAACGGGAAGACGTCCTTGACGTGCATCATGCCGATGACCTGGTCGAGCGTGTCGCGGTAGACCGGCAGCCGCGAATGGCCGTGCTCGGCGAACTGTGCGACTACTTCTTCCCAGCTGGCATCGGCTGACAGGGCGACGATTTCGCTGCGCGGGATCGCCACGTCGTCGGCGTCGTGCTCGCTGAAATGGAGCAGGTTGCGCAGCATCTGCAGCTCGAGCGGCGACAGGTCGCCCTTGCCGGGCTCTTCCGAACTGGCGGCCTGCTCGTCCTCGTGCTCGTCGATCGCTTCCTCGAGCTGCGCGCGCAGCGAGGTGTCGGCGTCGCCGTTGTCGAACAGCCGGCGGATGGCCTTGAGCAGGCCGCCGCTACTGTCCGCGTCTCCGGTGACGGAGTCGCCGGGTCTGGAATGGTCGGGCATAGCCCTCGTTAGATCCCCACTGCCTGGTTGCGCGGCTCATATGGGTCCGCCACCCCGACCAGCGCAAGCGCCTTCACTTCCAGCCGCTCCATGACCTCGGCCTGGTCGGGGCCAAGTTCGTGGTCGTGACCGGCCAGGTGGAGCAGGCCGTGAACCACCAGATGGGCCGCGTGATGCTCGAGCGGGATGCCCTTCTCGCCAGCTTCGCGGGCGCAGGTCTCGAAAGCCAGGGCCACGTCGCCGAGCATCACCGGCGGCCCGTCCGCTGCCAGCCCGAGCAGTTCGGCGCGATCGAGCATCGGGAACGACAGCACGTTGGTCGGCTTGTCGCGCTGGCGCCATTCGCGGTTGAGCGCGTGAACCTCGGCGTCCGAGGTGAACAGCAGGCTGGCCGAGAGGCGCGGATTGCCGAGTTCGGGCGCGACCCGAGCCAATGCGGTGGCCGCCAGTTCGCTCCGTTCCTGCCATTCGCCCGCTGGCCACGGGTCTTCGATATCGATGTCGAGTTCCACCGGCGGCTAGGCGTCCTTGCCCTCGTAGGCCTCGACGATGCGGCCGACGATCGGGTGGCGGACCACATCGGCGACGCTGAAGCGCGTGACGGCGATGCCTTCGACACCGGTGAGCCGCCCGACCGCGTCGGCAAGGCCGCTCATCTCGATGCCGCCGGGGATGTCGACCTGCTTGGGATCGCCGCAGATGACCATCCGGCTACCCTGGCCGAAGCGGGTGAGGAACATCTTCATCTGCTCGCGGGTGGTGTTCTGCGCCTCGTCGAGGATCACGAAGGCGTCGGCCAGCGTGCGGCCGCGCATGAAGGCGATCGGGGCGATCTCGATTTCGCCGCTGGCGAGCCGCCGGTCGACCTGCTCGGGCGGCATGCAGTCGTAGAGGGCGTCGTAGAGCGGGCGCAGGTAGGGATCGACTTTTTCCTTCATGTCGCCGGGAAGGAAGCCGAGCCGCTCGCCGGCCTCGACCGCCGGGCGGCTGAGGATCAGGCGCTGGACGCTGCCGGTGATCAGCTGGCTGACCGCCTGCGCGACCGCGAGGTAGGTCTTGCCGGTACCGGCCGGGCCGAGCGCGAAGATCATGTCCTTGCCGGCGAGCTGGCGCATGTATTCCGCCTGCATCGCGCTGCGCGGGACGATCGTCTTGCGGCGGGTGCGGATCATGATCGGCGGATGCTTGGCCTCCCCGCTGATGATTCCCTCGAGGGTCGGCTCGCCGGACATCGCGATGAGCGCCTCGATAGCGCCGGAATCGAGGTCCTGCCCGGTCAGCAGCCGCTGGTGCATGCCCTTGAGCACGTCGCGTGCGCGGGCGACGTCGTCCACCGGCCCTTCCACGACGATCTTGTTGCCGCGCGCGCCGATGTACACGCCGAGGCGGTTCTCCAGCTGGACGAGATTGGCGTCGAATTCGCCGAACAGGGCGCCGAGCACCGCTTGTTCGTCGAAAGCGATCTCCGCGCGCGCGCGGCGCGGGGCGTCGCGGCGATCCTCGGGATGCGTCAGCGCCGCCTCAACGTCGGCGCGATCGGGTTTACGAGCCATGCGCTCCTTTCATGGGCGCGGCCGGGTTCGGTCGAGCCAAGCCCCAAGATAGGCCGCCGCCGGAGGCGCGCAAGCCGTCGCCCGACGAACCGAGAGACCGGACCGTCGCTTTCCCACAGTCCCGTGCGCCTGCGGTGCGTCGCGAGCATTGTGCACGGCAGCTGTCCCGAGCGTTGCCAAGTGTTCATGAAACCGGCCGCTTAGATAAACGTTTGGTTTGATGATCTTCATGAAAGGAAGTTCTAATGCGTAAGTTGTTACTTGTCGCACTTGCGGCCACGGCGCTCGCCCCGAGTATCGCCGGCGCGCAAACCGCCGGCGAAGTTCGCCGAGACCAGCGCGAGGTCAGGCACGACCAGCGTGAAGTTAACCGCGACTTGGCGCGGGGCGATTACCAGGAAGCGCGCGAAGACGCTCGCGAGACCCGACGCGACCAACGCGAAACCACACGGGATTGGCGCGACTATCGCCAGACCCATCGCGGCGTGTACCACCGCCCCGCCTATGTTGCGCCGCGTGGCTACCGTTATCGCCAGGTCGCGGTCGGCACGACGCTAAACCGCGCATTCTGGGGCTCACGCTACCGGATCGGCAACTACAACACCTACCGCCTGCCGTATCCCGGCCGCAACCGGATGTACGTGCGCCACGGCCATGACGTCCTGCTGATCAACGCGCGCAACGGCCGCGTGATCAGGGTCTACAACCGCTTCTTCTGGTAAGCCTGAATTCGAACCGGCGGCCGCCATTCAGGCGGCTGCCGGGACGAGCAATTCACCAGCCAGTGAATTGGGCCCCGCGGCGGCCAGTTCGACTTCGACGAGGTCGCCGATCGCCGCGTCGCCCTCGAAAAACACCGATTGCAGCCACGGCGACTTGCCGAGCCATTGGCCCGGCTTCTTGCCCTTGCGCTCGACCAGCACAGCGCATCGGCTCCCCACCGAAGCCTGGTTGAACGCCAGTTGATGGCGGCCGAGCGCGGCCTGGAGGCGCTGCAGGCGCTCCTCCATCACCTCGCGGGCGACCTGGCCGTTCATCGCTGCCGCCGGCGTGCCCGGGCGGGGCGAATACATGAAACTGAAGGCATGGGCATAGCCGACGGCTTCGACCAGGCGGAGCGTCTCGCCGAACTCGGCCTCGGACTCGCCCGGGAAGCCGACGATGAAGTCGCCGCTGAGCGCGATGTCGGGCCGCGCGGCGCGGAAGCGTTCGAGCAGCCGGAGATACCCGTCCACGGTGTGGCTGCGGTTCATCGCCTTGAGCACGCGGTCGCTGCCGCTTTGCACCGGCAGGTGCAGATAGGGCATCAGCTTGTCGATCTCGCCATGGGCGGCGATGAGGCCATCGGTGACGTCGGCGGGATGGCTTGTGGTGTAGCGAATTCGTTGCAAATCCGGGAGCTTGGCGAGCTCTCTTATCAAGCCGTCTAGGCCGGTCGCGCAGCCCTTGGCGTCCTCGCCGCGCCACGCGTTGACGTTCTGCCCGAGCAGCGTCACCTCGCGCGCGCCGGCCTCGACCAGACGCTGCGCTTCGGCCACCAGCTCGCCGAACGGCCGCGAGATTTCGGCGCCGCGGGTGTAGGGGACGACGCAGTAAGTGCAGAACTTGTCGCAGCCCTCCTGCACCGTGAGGAACGCGCTCGGTGCCACCCGGCGGCGCGGGGGCAGGGCGGCGAACTTGGCGTCGGCCGGCATGTCGGTGTCGGTCGCCCGCTCGCCGCGAAGGGCCTTGGCGATCATCGCCGGCAGGCGGTGGTAAGCCTGCGGGCCCACGACCATGCCGACCGCCGGAGCCCGGGCCATGATCTCCTCGCCCTCGGCCTGCGCGACGCACCCGGCGACCGCGATCATCGGCGGATTGTCGCCGCCCGCCTTCACCAGGCGGCCGATGTCCGAATAGACCTTTTCCGCGGCCTTCTCGCGGATGTGGCAGGTGTTGAGCACGACGAGGTCCGCGTCCTGCCCGTCGACGGCGGGGGCGATGCCCTGGTCGGCCAGCAGTTCGGCCATCCGCTCGCCGTCGTAGACGTTCATCTGGCAGCCGAGGCTCTTGACCCTGAAGGTCCTGGGATGCTCGCGTGTAGGCATGGGGCCGCGCCTGTAAGCCATGGCGCGGCGGATTTAAAGCGCCAGTGCGCGCTCGATCGCGCCGCGCGCTGCCGCTGCCATCGTCTTGCGATCGGCGAGGGCGGGGCCGGCCAGCGCCGGCAGGAAGCGTACGGTCAGGTGGACCGGGCGGGTGCGCGACAGGATGGTGGCGGCGTTGCGCAAGCCGGGTTCGGCGCCGACCCAGGCGATCTCCTCGGGCTCGTCGTAGATCAGTGCCACCGGCTGGATCGGAATGCTCGCCGGCAGGTCCTCCAGCGCCGACAGCAGCGAGCTCTTGAACGGCAGCATCTCGCGCCCGTCGTTGGTGGTCCCCTCCGGAAAGATCGTCAGCCGCCGCTCGCCGAGCGCCTCGCGGACCTGGGCGATCTGCCCGGCAATCGTATGGCGGCGGTCGCGGGTGATGAACACCGTGCCGTTCTGGTCGCACAGCCATTTGAGCGCGGGCGAGATGCTGAGGCCGGAGTGGGCGACGAACGCGGTGCGCGAGGCCGCGGCGAGCGCCATGATGTCGAGCCAGCTGAGGTGATTGGCTAGCAGCAGCGCGTGCACCCGCGGCTTGCCTTCGACGGTGAAGCGCAGGCCGGCGAACCAGCCGAGCCCGCACAGGTACGTCGGCGGGATGAGCCAGCGCTGGCCGAAAAGGCGAACGAAAAGATGGAGCGGGACGACGAGCGCCGTCCACACCAACATGGCGGCCACGCGCGCGACGACGAGCAGCCAGCGCCAGCCGAGCCCTTCGAGACGGGCCTTCGACTTCGCCCCTGGCGGGGTTGCGCCCAGTCCCTCCTCAGGGTGAGCGGAATTTTGAAATGACTCGCTCATCCTGAGGAGCCTCCGGAAAGCAGAGCTTGTCGAAGCATGGAGGAGGCGTTTCGAAGGACGGCTCAGTCTTCGCGATCGAGGCGGACGCCGTAGAGCTCCATCCGGTGGTCGACCAGCCGGTAGCCGAGCTTCTCGGCGATTTGCCGTTGCAGCGCCTCGAGTTCGGGATCGACGAACTCGACGACCTTGCCGGTCTCGACGTCGATCAAGTGGTCGTGATGCGCCTCGGGTGTGGCTTCGTAGCGCGAGCGGCCGTCGCCGAAATCGTGGCGGTCGAGGATCCCGGCGTCCTCGAACAGACGCACCGTGCGATAGACCGTGGCGATGGAGATCTTCGGATCGATCGCCGAGGCGCGCTTGTGCAGCAACTCGACGTCGGGATGGTCCTCGCTATCCGACAGTACGCGGGCGATGGTCCGGCGCTGCTCGGTGATCCTGAGGCCGCGCTCGGCACACAGCGCTTCGAGGTCGATGGCCTGGTGCAAATTTGCCTCTCGCGAATGGACGACGCCTGGGACCTTACCGGTCCCAAGCGTTCATCTCAAGCCGCGCTCAGGCGCTCGCTTTTTTGTGCCGACCGCGGCGCTGGCCGGGCTTGCGGCCGAGGCCAATCTTCTTGGCGAGGTCGCGGCGCTTGTCGGCATAGTCGGGGGCCACCATCGGGTAGTCCGAGGCGAGGCCCCAGCGGGCGCGATATTCGTCGGGCGTCAGGCCGTGATCGGTCATCAGGTGACGCTTGAGCATCTTCATCTTCTTACCGTCTTCGAGGCAGACGATGTGGTCGCGCTTGATCGACGAACGGACGGACACCGCCGGATCGGGCCGCGCTTCGGGCGCGGCGTTTTCCTGGCCGAGGGCGGCGAGCGTCCCGTAAATGTCGCGGATCAGCGAGGAGACGTCGTCCGCCCCAAGCGAATTGTTGGCAACGTAGGAAACCACGATATCGGTGGTGTGAGTTATCAACATGTCATGTATTTCTGCTGCTGCTTCGTCCATTTGTCCGATCTTTCCCTGTTACGAATGGGTCGCGGTTTCTTCCGCGATCCGGCGACTCCCGTTTTCCCTGATGCGAGGCTGATACGGATGCGGGCGATTCTTTACAAGAGCGCGCGGCTTGAGCTTCTTAACGATCGTTACTTCTCAAGAACTGACAAATCCGATTTGGACCGAAGATACGTAATCGCGTCGAGCGGTCCTTTCGAAGCGCGGCGATAATAATTGCGACGCCGGCCGATGGGCTCGAATCCCGCGCGCCGATAAAGCGAATCGGCGGGATTGCCCTCGCGCATTTCGAGAAACAGCCGGGCTTTGCCGCGCGCCTCGGCCGTTTCGATGAAGCGCTGGAGCAACGCGGCGCCGATACCGCGGCCGCGATAGGCAGGATCGACCGCGATCAGCAGCAGCTCCTCCTCATCGAGCACGCCGCGCGAGAGCGCGAAGCCGACCGCCGTGGCCCCGTCGGCGGGTTCGTCGCCATCCGGCCCGGCGAGGACGTAATGGGTGCTGGGCAGTATCAGTGCATCGCTCACCTGGCGGCGGTTCCAGGCTTCGCCGAAGGCCGGATCGAACGCGACCTGCATGACCGCCATGATCCGGTCGAGGTCGTCGATCTGCTCCTCGATCATGCACCCGCCCCTGGCAGCCTGGCATCCGGAGCGCGACCGTAAATCGGGGTCAGGTCGCTGTCGAGAACAGCGGGCGGGAGGAGCGGAAATTCGCGCGCGTCGGGGAGCAGCGCCAAGGCCGTGCCGCTGCCTCGAAGAGCGACCAGCGCCTCCGCCTGGCTTCCGGCAACGATGGGGCGCGTGGCGGCTTCGGCGGCCTGCGCGGGCGCGAGCGAGGCGAGCGCGCCGACGGCTCTGCCATCGGCGCCGAACGCCTGCACGAACCATTCGCCATGGCCGCCGCTCATGCACACAGTCACGGCCCCCGGATGCCGCGCGCGCGCCATGGCCGCAACCAGCGCCAGCGTCGGATAGCCGAGCACTTCGGCCCGCCACGCGAGGCCGAGCGCGCGGGCGGCGGCGAGGCCGATGCGCACGCCGGTGAAGCTGCCCGGGCCGAGCGAGACGACGATTCGTTCGGCGCGGCCCTTGCCCGGCAGTTCGGCGATCATCGTGACCAGCCGCTCGGCGTGGCCGCGGCCGAGGATTTCGTAGCGCCCATCGAGCAAGGCGTCGCCTTCGAACAGCGCCGCCGAGCAGGCCTCGGTCGCGCAGTCTATCGCGAGCGTTCGCACGCCTCAGAGGATGCGGTTGAAGGTGTCGAAGTCGGGCCGCGGGCTGCGGCCGAAGATGCTCGCCGGATCGCCGTAGCCGATCGAGCAGATGAAGTTGCTCTTCCAGTTCGGCTCGCCGGCGAAGAACTCGGCGTCCACCGCGGCGTTATCGAAGCCCGACATCGGCCCGCAATCGAGCCCGAGCGCGCGCGCGGCGAGCATCAGGTAGGCGCCCTGCAGCGACGAATTGCGGAAGGCGTTGGCCCGGCGCAGCTCCTCGTTGCCGGCGAACCAGCTGCGGGCATCGGTGTGCGGGAACAGCCACGGGAGCTGCTCGTGGAACTCGAGGTCCATGGCCAGGATCGCGCAGACCGGGGCGTTGGCGATCTTCGGCTGGTTGGCCGGCATGGCATATTGCGCCAGCCGCGCCTTGGCTTCGGGCGACTTGCACCAGACGATCCGCGCGGGCTGCTGGTTGGCCGAGGTCGGCCCCATCTTCACCAGCTCGTAGATTGCGTGAATCTGCTCCTCGGTGACGTCCCTGTCGAGCCAGCCGTTGTAGCTGCGCGCGGAGCGGAACAGCTGGTCGAGCGCGGAATCGGGAAGCGGTTCGGCCATGCTGGGAATCCTCGGCAATCAGGCGGCGCGGACTTCGGTGACCTCGGGCACGTAGTGCTTGAGCAATCCCTCGATGCCGTGCTTGAGCGTCGCGGTCGAGCTCGGGCAGCCGGAGCACGCGCCCTGCATCTGCAGGTAGACCACGCCGTCGCGGAAGCCCTTGTACTCGATATTGCCGCCGTCGCCGGCGACCGCCGGCTGGACGCGAGTTTCGATCAGCTCGCGGATCTGCGCGACGATCTCGGCGTCCGCCGGGTCGTCGTCGACTTCGGGCTCGGAAGGAACCGCGAAACCGCTCGCATCGCCGCCGGCGAACAGCGGCGCCTGGCTGACGAAGTGGTCGAGCAGGACCGCCACGACTTGCGGCTTGAGCGCCGACCAGTCGGCCCCCGGTGCGGCGGTGACAGAGACGAAATCGCCGCCGAAGAACACGTTGGTCACTTCGCCGGTATCGAACAGCGCTTCGGCCAGCGGCGAGGCCTCGGCCGCCTCGGGCGTGGTGAACTCGCGCGTGCCGGCGGGCATGACCTGCTGCCCGGGGAGGAACTTGAGCGTCGCCGGGTTGGGCGTTGTTTCGGTCTCTATGAACATGGCGGTGATGTAGGCACGGCGCGCCTCGCGGGCAAGCGCTCGCGCCTACTTACGGGCCAAGCGCGGCTATATTCACTGTCCCTTCATCGCCCCAGCCGTTATGGGGCCGAATGCCTTTGCTCCCGCGCGTCGCCCGCGCTCTCGTTCCCCTCCTCCTCTTTGCCCAGCTGCCCGCCGCAGCCCAACAGGTCGCTCCGTTACCCAACGCCGCTGCCGCACCCGCCCTGGCGCCGCCGCGGTACGCCAGGCCGAACGACCCGTGGATCTACCGCGGCACCGACATCCCGGCCGATCCGCAGTGGCTGTTCGGCGAGATGCCCAACGGCATTCGCTATGCGGTGCGGCAAAACAGCGTGCCGCCGGGGCAAGTCTCGATCCGCATCCGCATCGACGCGGGCTCGCTTTACGAGACGGAGAGCGAGCAGGGCTACGCGCACCTGATCGAGCATCTGACCTTCCGGGAATCGAAGTATCTCGGCAACAACGAGGCGATCCCGACCTGGCAGCGGCTCGGCGCCAGCTTCGGCAGCGACACCAACGCCCAGACCACGCCGACCGGGACGGTCTACAAGCTCGACTTGCCGAACGTCAGCCGCCCGGCGCTCGACGAGAGCATGAAGCTGCTCTCGGGCATGATCGAGGCGCCGGCGTTGTCCTATTCGAACTTGCGCACCGAGGTGCCGATCGTGCTCGCCGAGCGGCGCGAGCGGACTGGCGCCGACGAGCGAGTGGCCAAAGCATCGCGCGAGACCCTGTTCGCCGGGCAACTGCTCGCCGACCGCCCGCCGATCGGTACCGTCGAGACGCTGCAGGCAGCCACGCCGCAGTCGGTGCGGGCATTCCACGACCGCTGGTACCGTCCGGAAAACACGGTGATCGTCGTCGTCGGCGACTATCCGCGCGAATACCTCGCTTCGCTGGTCGAGAAGTGGTGGGCCGATTGGCAAGTCGCCGGCAAGCCGGCCGCCGCGCCCGATTTCGGCGCTCCCAAGGCCCCTCCGGGCACCGACCCCGCCAATCCGGTGGGCGAAACCAAGGTGGTCGTCGAGTCGGGCCAGCCGCGCGGGTTCAACTATGCCTACCTGCGGCCCTACCACCAGGTGATCGACAACCTCGAATACAACCGCGGCAACCTGATCGACGCGGTCGCCATGGCGGTGATCAACCGGCGGCTCGAGGCCCGTGCCCGCGGCAGCGCGAATTATCTCGTCGCCTCGGTCGACAACCAGAACATCAACCGCTCGGCGAACGCCACGACGATTTCGTTCGTCCCCCTGTCGGAAGACTGGCGTTCGGCGTTGAAGGACGTGCGCGGGGTGATCGCCGGGGCGCTCTCCCAACCGCCGACGCAGGCCGAGATCGACCGCGAAGTGGCCGAGCTCGACGTCGCGTTTGCCAATCAGGTTCAGCAGGCCGCCGTGCAGGCTGGCGCGGCCATGGCCGACGATGTGGTCAACGCGGTCGATATTCGCGAAGCGGTGGGCAGCCCGGCGCTGTTCCTGCAGGTGTTCCGCGACATGAAGGCTCGCTTCACCCCCGCCGAAGTGTTCGCCCATACCAAGGAGCTCTTCACCGGCACCGTGCTGCGTGCCGTCTATCTGACGCCCGAAGCGGGGGAGGCGGACGCCGCCACGCTCGCCGCGGCGATGCATGAGACGGCGGTGGCGGAGGATCCTTCGCGCACCGCGGCGAAGCCTGTGTCGTTCGCTGAGCTGCCGCCGATCGGCAAGCCCGCGGCGCCCGTCGCGCGGCGCAGGATCGGCATCTACGATATCGAGCAGCTCGATTACGCCAACGGGGTCCACGCCATGGTGTGGAACAGCGGCAACGAGCCCGGACGGGTAACTGTGCGGGTTCGCTTCGGCAGCGGCTCGCGCGCGTTCTCGGCGCAGGACGCGGTCTACGCCCGCCTCGGCCAGATGGCGCTGGTTAGCGCCGGTGAGGACGGACTCGACCAGGATGCGCTCGACCGCATCTCCACCGGCCGCAAGATGGGCTTCGCGTTCGACATCAAGGACGCCGCGTTCGGCTTCAACGCGGCTACCCGGCAGGAAGATCTTGCCGACCAGCTTTACCTGTTCGCGGCGAAGCTGGCGATGCCGCGGTGGGATGCCAAGCCGATCGAGCGGGCGCGGGCTTCGGCCAAGCTCGCCTATCCGAGCTACGGCACCGACCCGGCGAGCGTTCTCGGTCGCGACCTCGAGTGGCTGCTCAACAACCGCGATCCGCGCTACGCCACGCCCACGCCGGCCGAGCTCGACGCAGCGAGCGCCGCGGGATTCCGCAAGGTGTGGGAGCCGCTGCTCAAGCAGGGGCCGGTCGAGGTCGACGTGTTCGGCGATATCGACACCGCGGCGACGGTCGAGGCGATCAACCGCACTTTCGGCGCCCTGCCGCCGCGCCAGCCGATCCCGGCCGCGGCGCTGGCGCGCGGGCTCACGTTCCCCGCCCCGACCGCCCGGCCGGTTGTGCTGCATCACACCGGCGAGGCCGATCAGGCTGCCGCGGTGGTCGCCTGGCCTACCGGCGGCGGTTCGGCCCGGCTCCCCGAGAGCCGCAAGCTCGAGCTGCTCGGCGAGGTGTTCCAGAACCGCCTGCTCGAGGCGATGCGCGAGAAGGCCGGGGCGAGCTATTCGCCGCAGGTCCAGGCCAGCTGGCCCCTCGACATCGACAGCGGCGGGCGCCTGATGGCGATGAGCCAGCTCCCGCCCGAGCTGGTGCCCGAGTTCTTCGCAGCGGCCGACAAGATCGCCGCCGATCTTGCGGCCACCGGTCCGACAGCCGACGAACTCGCCCGGGCTACCGAGCCGCTGCGCCAGTTGCTCAACCGGCTCGAGACGGGGCACACCTTCTGGCTCAACCAGCTCGAAGGGGCGACCATCGATCCCAACCGGGTCAACCTGCTGCCGTCGATCATGAACGACTACACGGTTTCGACACCGGCCGAGATGCGCGCGCTGGCCGCGAAATACCTCCAGCCGGGCAAGGCTTTTCGCGTCGAAGTGCTGCCCGAAACCAAGGGTGACGTGACCGTCCACTAGCGCCAATTCGATACCAGATGTAACCTTTGCAATGCCCGGGGGCAGCGCTTACATGCGCGCCTTCCCGCAAGGCTTGGAACGTGACGTGGCAGAGACCTGGACTCCCGACAGCTGGAAGAAGCGCGAAGCGAAGCACTTGCCGCTGTACGAGGACGCGGCCGAGCTTGCCCGCACCGAGGCCGTGCTCGCCAACTTCCCGCCGCTGGTTTTCGCCGGCGAGGCGCGCGAGCTGAAGACTCAGCTGGCCGACGTCGCCGCCGGCCACGGCTTCCTGCTGCAGGGCGGCGATTGCGCCGAGAGCTTCGCCGAGTTCCACGCCAACAACATCCGCGACACCTTCCGCGTCCTGCTGCAGATGGCGGTGGTGCTGACGTTCGCCAGCAAGCGCCCGGTGGTGAAGGTCGGGCGCATGGCCGGGCAATTCGCCAAGCCGCGCAGCGCCGCGACGGAGACCCAGGGCGACGTTACGCTGCCGAGCTATCTCGGTGACATCGTCAACGGCATCGAATTCGACGCCGAGGCCCGGGTCAACGACCCGCAGCGGATGATCCGCGCCTACTCGCAGAGCGCCGCGACGCTCAACTTGCTGCGCGCCTTCGCCAACGGCGGCTACGCCAACTTGCGCCAGGTCCACAAGTGGACGCTCGATTTCATGGGCCGCAGCGCCTGGGCCGAGAAATTCAAGGACGTTGCCGACCGGATCGGCGAGGCGCTCGACTTCATGGAAGCCTGCGGGATCGATCCCGAAACCGTGCCGCAGCTCAAGTCGACCAGCTTCTACACCAGTCACGAGGCGCTGCTGCTGCCGTACGAGCAGGCCATGACGCGGCAGGATTCGCTTACCGGCAAGTGGTACGACACCAGCGCCCACTTCCTGTGGATCGGCGACCGCACGCGCTTCGAAGGCAGCGCGCACGTCGAGTACTTGCGCGGCGTCGGCAATCCGATCGGCATGAAGTGCGGGCCCAGCCTCGAGCCCGATGCTCTACTGCGCCTGCTCGACACGCTCGACCCGGGCCGCGAGCCCGGGCGAATCACGCTGATCAGCCGCTTCGGACACGACAAGGTGGAGGCCGGGTTGCCCAAGCTGGTTCGCGCGGTGAAGGCGGAAGGGCATCCGGTAGTGTGGAGCTGCGACCCGATGCACGGCAACGTGATCAAGTCCGACAGCGGCTACAAGACGCGCCCGTTCGACCGCATTCTCGGGGAGGTGCGCGGCTTTTTCGCGGTCCATCGCGCCGAGGGCACCCATGCCGGCGGAATCCACGTCGAAATGACCGGGCAGGACGTGACCGAATGCACCGGCGGTGCGGTGGCGATCACCGACGCCGGGCTGGCCGACCGTTATCATACGCATTGCGACCCGCGGCTCAACGCCGCGCAGTCGCTCGAGTTGGCGTTCCTGCTGGCCGAAATGCTCAACCTCGAAGCGGGCGAGCGGCACAAGCACGCGGCTTGAAGAAATGCGCTTTTCCCGCTCCGGCGGAAGGAATGGCTTAACCTCGATTCTTTATGATCCCCCACAAGGGGACAGAAAGACGTGGCTCGGCTCGCCCAGATTCGCGGCCCGCTGATTGCGGGGCTGCTGTGGATCGCTCTCGCGTTTGCGTCGACGACGCTGCGCGACAAGGGCGGCGCCATGCTGCTCTTGTGGCTGCCGACCGGTGTTCACGTCGCCAGCGTCTATGCCACGCCGCGGAAGCGATGGCCGTGGCTCCTCGGCACCTTGTTCACCATGCAAGTCCTGTACGCGATGTGGCGCGGCGTGCCTTTCGTCCCGGCATCGGGAATTGCCTTTGCCAACGGGGTCGAGGCGCTCCTTTGCGCTTACCTCGGTATTCGGGTCCTTGGTGGACGGGCCAAGAGCCCGCAGACCTTTGGGCACGTGGCGGGGTTGTTCGGCGCCGCGCTGCTGGGCTGTGCCGCCGGAAGCCTAATCTCCCTCATGTTCGTTCCCATCCCCAATATCGGAGCGCCTTTTCACTGGTTCCTTTCGAGCGTGCTCGCGGTCCTCACCGCAACGCCGGTGCTTCTGTATCTCAGGCGTTGGCTCGGTTTCGGCGACCAGGACGTACGCTCTTGGCGCGGTGGGCGCCGCTGGGACTTTGTCTTCGCCGTCGCCGGCATGACGGCGCTCGGCGCTCTGGTCTTCGCCAGCCCGGTGCGCGGAGCAACCCCGATCCTGTTCGTGGCGATCGTCTTCGCGGTCTTCCGCTTCGGCCAGCTCGCCGCGGCATGCGGCGTGATCGCCTATGCGGCCATGGGCATGGTCGTCAGCCTCGGTGGCCACAGCCCCTCGCTTTACCTCGATGCCGATCCATTCACCGCGGCGCTGATCCTGCAAGGCCAGATGCTGCTGATGCTCGCGACGGCCTTGCCGCTCGCGGCGATGCTGCTCACGCGCGACCGTCTCGAGCAGGGCTTGCGCTGGAGCAACGACGAGCTGCGCGCCAACTTGACGATTCTCAACCTCACCAAGACGCTCGCCGGTATCGGCCGCTGGCAATACGACCTCGAGACGGGCGCGCAGAACTGGTCTGAGAAGATGCTCGAGCTGAACGGCCTTTCGCCCGATCTCGCGCCCGACCCGGGCGACATCCGCGAACTTCTGCCCGACGGGGGCGAGGAGCTGTTCGCCAAGCTGGCCGAGCACTGCGAGACCCGCATTCCCTACAGCTTCGAATATTCGGTCACGCATCCCGATGGCAGCGAGCACATCCTCAAGATGAACGTGTGCAACGAATTCGATCCCGACGGCGTTCGCATCGCGCTGTTCGCGGTGGCGATGGACGTGACCGAGCAAGTCCGCCGCGAGCAGGCCCTCAAGCGCGCGCGCGAGCAGGCGATCGAGCAGGCCGCGGAAGCGCAAAAGCTCGCCAAGACCGATCCGCTGACCGGGCTCGCCAATCGCCGCGCGACGATCGGCTGGCTCGAAAGCATGATGACCTGCTCGCTCGAGATCGACGAGCCGCTGGCGGTGCTGATGTTCGATATCGATCACTTCAAGCTGATCAACGACACGTACGGGCACCAGACCGGCGACGAAGTCCTGTGCAAGATCGCCGAGATCGCCCGCGCCCAGATCAGGGCCGAGGATCTCGTCGGCCGCATCGGCGGCGAGGAATTCGTCTGCATCCTCTCGGGTATCGGCGGGCGCGAGGCGCGGGCGCTGGCGGAGCGGGTATGCCGGGCGATCGCCCAGGGCACCGAACGGGCCAGCTGCCCCGCCGCGACGATCAGCATCGGCCTGGCGTTGCTGCGCAAGGGCGACACGGTCGAGACCCTGCTGAGGCGGGCCGACGCCGCGCTTTACGAAGCCAAGGAAAACGGCCGCAACCAGGTGCGCCGCGCGGCCTGACGGAAACAAAACAGGCCCGTAGTCTTTTCTTCCTCGCGGTGTTCCGCCATCATGGCCGCGGACTGCCGGGGAGATTTTCGTGCCCGAAGCCCATGCCCAGGCGCCCGCCGGCGCTGCCCTTCCGCTGGCCGAGCGTTATCGCGCGACGCGCCAGCTGACCGAGGCGCTGTGCGCGCCGCTGAGCGAAGCGGACGCCACGATCCAGTCGATGCCGGACGCCTCGCCGGCCAAGTGGCATCTCGCGCACACCAGCTGGTTCTTCGAGACCTTCCTCTTGCGCGATCGCTCGCCCGGCTACCGGCTGTTCGACGAACGCTGGTCGTTCCTGTTCAATTCGTATTACGAGGCCGAAGGCGAGCGCATCCCGCGGCCGCGGCGCGGCATGCTTTCGCGTCCGAGCATGGCGGAGATCTGCCAGTGGCGCGCACACGTCGACGAGAAAATGACTTCGCTGTTCGCCAATCCCCTGCACGCGCCGCTGATCGAGCTCGGCCTGGCGCATGAACAGCAGCACCAGGAGCTGCTGCTGACCGACATCAAGCATGCCCTGGCGCAGAATCCGCTCGGGCCGGCGATGTGGGAAGCGCCCGCGGAGGTCGAGCGGACCGGCGGCCAGCCCGACTGGCACGAGCATCCCGGCGGTATCGCCTTGATCGGCCACCAGGGCGACGGCTTCGCCTTCGACAACGAAGGGCCCGCGCACCGGGTGCTGCTCGAACCGTTCGCGCTCGCCGGGCGGCTGGTCAACAACGGCGAATGGGAGCAGTTCGTCGCCGACGGCGGCTACAGGACCGCGTCGCTGTGGCTTTCCGACGGCTGGGACTGGGTCCGCCGCAAGCGCATCGAGGCGCCGGAATATTGGTACGAAGGCGAGCACTTCACCCACAGCGGCTGGCAAAGGCGCGACCCGTGGGCGCCGGTGACGCACGTTTCGTATTACGAGGCCGATGCCTTCGCCACCTGGGCCGGCGCACGGCTGCCGACCGAATTCGAGTGGGAAGCGATCGCCCAGGGCCGCGATCCCGCGTCGGGCAACCAGCTCGACGGCGCGGGCCCGCCGCTGCCGATCGGCGATCCCTCGCTGTTCGGCGACTGCTGGCAATGGACCCGCTCGGCCTACCTGCCGTACCCGCGCTTCGCCCCTGCCGCGGGCGCGGTGGGCGAATACAACGGCAAGTTCATGTCCGGCCAGTTCGTGCTCCGCGGCGCGAGCTGCGCGACGGTGCGCGGGCACTCGCGGGCGAGCTACCGCAACTTCTTCTACCCCCACCAGCGCTGGCAGTTCACCGGGCTGCGCCTGGCGAAGGACCTCTGATGGCCACCGGGGAGGGCCTGGCGCTCGTCGAGCTCGACGACGACGGCGTGGCGACCGCGTTTCGTGCCGATGTCCTCGCCGGGCTCGTGCAGCCGCAGAAGGCGGTCCCGGCGCGCTGGCTCTACGACGACGCGGGTTCGGAGCTGTTCGAGGAAATCACCCGCCTGCCGGAATACTATCCGACCCGCGCCGAAACCGAGATTCTCAGCGAGCGCTGCGGCGAATTCCGCGAGTTGATCGGGCCGGGCAGGGCGGTGGTGGAGTTCGGCTCGGGCAGTTCGGTCAAGACCCCGCTGCTGCTCGCCTGCATCGAGCCGGCGGCCTACGTTCCGCTCGACATCTCGGGCGACTTCCTGCGCGCCGCGGCGGACGACCTGGCGGCCAAGTTTCCCGATCTGCCGGTCTATCCGGTCGAGGCCGACTTCATGCGCGAAGTCGCCCTTCCGCCGGCGGTGCGCGAGCTGCCCAAGCTCGGCTTCTTCCCCGGCTCGACGATCGGCAACATGGTCGCGCGCACCGCCGTCGACCTGCTGCGCTCGATGCGGGCGACGCTTGGGCAGGGCTCGCAACTGCTCATCGGCATGGACCTGATCAAGGACGTCGCCGTGCTCGAAGCGGCCTACGACGATGCGAAGGGGGTGACCGCCGAGTTCAACCTCAACCTCGCCCGGCGCATCAACCGCGAACTCGGCGGCACCCTGCCGCTCGACAAGCTGCGCCACGTCGCGCGCTGGAACGACACTTACGCACGGATCGAGATGCACCTCGAGGCGCTGGAGGACCTTGAATTCGAAGTCTCCGGCCGCCGCTTCGCGCTGCGCCGGGGCGAGACAATCCACACCGAGAACAGCCACAAGTTCGACCTGCGCAGCCAGAACACGCTTCTCCTCGCCGGCGGCTGGACGCCGGCGCGGCGGTGGCTCGACGGCGAAGGACGTTTTTCACTGATCCTGGCCGACTGGACGATCCCGCGCGGGGCGCCGTGAACGGCTGGCCGCGCCTCGATTACGCTGCCGACAAGGGCACGATCGAGACGCTTCACCTGCTGCTGCAACTGATCGGCAAGCTGCCGCTGCGGCTGCAGCCCTGGCTCAACCACGGCTGGCACGTCGCGCTGCGGATCACGCCGCGCGGGGCGATCACCCGCTCGCTGCCGGCGGGCGAGCGCCACTTCACCGTCGAACTGGACTTCCTCGACGGCGCCATCCGCGTCGAATGCGAAAACGGCGCGCGGGAAAGTCTGCCCATCGGTGGCGAGACTGTCGCCGAGGTTCATCGCGGACTTGGGGCGCTGTTAGCCGCGCTCGGCTTGCCGGCGCCGCTCTACGGCGCGCCCAACGAGATGCCCGATCCGCTGCCCTTCGCTTCAGATGCCCGCCCGCGCGAGTGGGACGCGGACGCGGCGCGCCGTCTGCATGGCGCGTTCCTGTGCGCCGACCGAAATTTCAACGCCTTCCGTTCGCTCTACCGAGGAAAGACATCGCCGAGCCACTTGTTCTGGGGCAGTTTCGACCTGGCGGTGACGCGCTTCTCGGGGCGTAAGGCGCCTCGCCATCCCGGCGGAGTTCCTCATCTGCCCGACGGCGTGACTCGCGAAGCCTACAGCCATGAAGTCATCAGCGCAGGCTTCTGGCCCGGCGGCGGCGGCTTCGACGAAGCGGCGTTCTACGCTTACGCTTATCCGACGCCGGAGGGACTTGCCGGCGCGCCGGTCGAGCCCGCCGGAGCGACATGGAACGCCCAGCTCGGCGAGTTCCTGCTGCCCTATGCTGCGCTACGCGAGGCGGACGATCCCGACGCTCTGGTGCAGCAATTCCTGCAATCGACCTTCGCCGCCGCGGCAGACCTGCTCGATTGGCCCGGCGGTGTCGTGATCGGTCCTGCGCCGAGCTACGGACGCCCGCCGGCCGCCTGATCCGCTCATCGCAAAGCAAGCCTCGACGGACTATATAGCGGTGATGGACTTCGCCTCGATCTGGGACCAGCTGGAGCACAACATCCGCGCGTTGCCGCAATCGCAGCTGATGCTGGCGGCACTCGTGGCGATGGCGCTCGGGCTGCTCGGCTCTCTGGTGATCCGCCGCGTGCCCGCGCTCGGCCGCACGCTCAGGAGCGTAAGCACGCTCGGGCTGATGGGGGTGCTGCTGCTGGTGGTGCTGCAGCTTTCACGGCTGGATTCGCGCTTCGACATGGCGGTGCCGCAGCTCGGGCTGCCCGAGCAGGTCGTCGAAGGCCGCGAGACCCGGGTGCCGCTGGCGCCCGACGGGCATTACTGGATCCGCGCCACGGTCAACGGCATCCCGGCGAGCTTCCTGGTCGACACCGGCGCTACGGTGACCGCGGTCTCCGCCGAGACTGCCGACCGGCTCGGGCTCGAGCCGCGCGGAGCGGGCATTCCCGTGCGCATGCAGACCGCCAACGGCGCCGTCGCCGCGCAGCTGACCACGATCGACGAGCTGCGCTTCGGCAACGTCGCCGCGCGCGGCATCGACGCGATCATCGCGCCCGGGCTGGGCCCGACCAACGTGATCGGCATGAACGTGCTCTCGCGCCTCGCCTCGTGGCGGGTCGAAGGACAGACGATGATCCTCGTGCCGCACCATCCCCAGCCCACCGCATCCGGCGATTGACGCGGGTCCGGCGGCGCTCCACTCTCGCTTTCGACAAGGGGTGGGAGAGGTTACGCATGGCCAGCAGTCCGGCAACGGCCGACAACCGTTTCGACGTTGCCGCCTTCATCGACGCGCGGGCGATCGGCCGGCGCGAGATTGCCATGCTGGTGGTCTGTTCGATCGTCCTCTTCATCGACGGTTTCGACATGTACTTCCTCGGCAAGATCGCCCCGGCGGTCGCGCGGGGGCTCGGCGGGCAGCCGGTCGACATGACGATGGTGTTCACCTGGCAGCAGATCGGCCTCGCCGCGGGTGCTTTCACGATGCCGCCGCTGGCCGACAAGATCGGCCGCAAGCCGATGCTCGTCGCCTGCCTGGCCGGATTCGGCTTGCTGTCCTTCGCCGGGGCGTTCGCCACATCGCTTTTGCAACTGGCGGCGCTGCGGGGGCTTGCAGGGATATTTCTCGCCGGAGCGTTTCCGATCGGACTCACGCTGCTTTCGGAAGTGACGCCGGCGCGAATGCGCTCGCCGTTCATGTCGGTCTCGCTGGTGTTCCTGTCGGGCGGCAACATCGCCAGCGGCGGTGTCGCGGCCTGGCTGCTCGACATCTACGGCTGGCAGGTCGGCTTCTGGCTCGCCGGGATCCTGCCGCTGGTCGCGCTGCCGCTGATGTGGCTCGTCCCTGAATCGCTTGCCTTCCGCGTCAGCCGCGACCCGGTCGACCCCAAGATCGCGCGGATCATCCGCAAGGTCGACCGCGAGATCGTGTTCACCGGCTTCGAGCGCTTCCACTACGGTCCCGAGCAGCCGGCCGGCGCCAAGACGGGCCCGAGCGCCATTCTGAGCCGCCGCTACCGCCTGCAGACGGTCATCCTGTGGGCCACCTGCTTCCTTTCGCTCGGCAACATCGCGCTGCTGGCGAACTGGCTGCCGACCTATTTCCAGGAGCTGGGCGGGGTGCCGATCCAGCAATTCGCCAAGTTCCTGATGATCGCTTTCATCGGCGGATCGATCGGCACGCTGTCGATGGGCTGGTTCATGGCGCGCACCAACCCGTACTGGCTGATCTGCGGCTTCTTCCTCATTGATGCGGCGGCGATTGCCGCGCTCGGCTGGCTGCCGTTCGGCCTGGGCATTTTCGTCGGTGCGCTGATGGCATGGAACTTCGCGCAGGTGGGCGGGCAGACCGGGCTCAACACCCTCGCCACGCTCGGCTATCCGCCGACCATGCGCAGCAGCGGGATGGGCTGGGCCAGCGGCGTCGGACGTTTCGGAGGCATTCTCTTCCCTTACCTCGGCGGAATCGCGCTCAAGGCGGCTTTGCCGCTGAGCACGCTCATGCTGCTGATCGCCGTGCCCGCGGTGCTCGTTTCGGTGCTGATCGCCATCCTCGCAATCGGCACGAAGCGCCAGGCGGCGGAGGAAGGGAGCTCCGCCGCCGCCTGACGGCCCCGTTATCCTGCCGGCCCCTGGGTGGCCGGGCGGGATTGCTCAGAGCTTGAACTTGACGCCGACGGTGTAGCGCCGCCCGAGCACGTCGAAGAGGCTGGCGTTGTACTGCGCCGATGCGCCGGTGAAGGTCGAATAGTAACCCGTCGCCGGCGGGGCCTTGTCGAACAGGTTGGTGACCGATCCCCAGATCTGCATCGTGGAGCCGCCGATCGGTACCTCGTAGCTGAGCCGCAAGTCGGCGTAGAACACTGAGGGCACCGAGTTGTCGGCGATGTTCACTCCCTCTTCGGCAGGCACCGTCCCGAACAGGTATGTCCGTTTGCCTTTGCCGATCAGGCGGCCCTGGAAGAAGACCGAGAACGGACCGTTCGAATAAGTGACGTTCCCGGTTCCCTTGAAGTGCGGGAACAGGCCCACGGCGCCGGTATCGGGGGCGATGCCGGTCAAGCCATCGAACTGCGTCACCAACCCGGTCGGGTTGACGGCGGTAGGTGCCCCGATGTCGGTGCGGTCGAGCAGCCAGGTCATGAACAAGCGCGTCGCGAGACTTTCATCGCCACCACCGAACAGGCTCAGGCTCGTGCGGTAGTCGATTTCCGCATCGATCCCCTGCACGCGCGATGCGGCGACGTTGACGAATTGATTGCCGACCAGGATGATCTTGTTGTTGTCCGCCGGGTCGAGCGTGACGAGATTGCAGAACTGGGGATCGCCGCCGATCAGGCACTGCCGCGCCACCTCGTTGGTGCCGACAGTGGCGATCGCATCCTTGATCTGGATCTTGTACCAGTCGACCGACGCCGAAAGTCCGGGCAGGAACGAAGGCGTGACCACCGCGCCGAGGGTGTAGGTATCGGCCTGCTCCGGCTTGATGTTCGGATTGCCCCCGGAGAAGATCGTGATCTGGTAGGTCTTTCCGCCCCAGGCGGGGTTGTCCGCCGCGGTTCGCGGATCGGTGACGTTGCCCACACCGCCGGTCTTGTCGAAGCGTTCCGATAGGTTGCCGGCGCGGACGTCGCGTGAATAGGTCCCGCGGAAGCGGACGAAGTCGAACAGGCCGACTTCAAGGCCCCCCTTGTAGGCCCATATCGTGCCCGATCCCGAATAGTCGGCCCAGCGTACCGCGCCGTCCGCATTCGCATGGATCGCCTTGGTGTCGAGCAACGGAATGTAGATTTCGCCGAAAGCCTCTTTGACGTCCGACGCGCCCTGGATGTTGGAGACCTTGGAAAACTGGAATGCCACGGTATTGCCGGCGCAGTCGGCCGGATTGGCCCCGCGAAGGCCGAGGGCCGCGTTGTCGCACATCACCGGATGGAACGCGCCGGTGAAGTCCGAGGCCCGGTTGGCGGTGTCCTGCACCACCTGGCGAATCGTTTCCTTGCGGTACGATGCGCCGACGGCAAGCGAAATGGGGCCCGCCCAGCCATCGAAGAGATTGCCGTGCGCCGAGACCTCGGCCAGGTGCTGGACGAAGGTGGTGATGTTCCGCTTGGGTGCGACCGCGTCGTAGGACAGGGTCTCGCCGGTGTAGCCCAGATTGGCGAAGTAAAGCGGGGTGTCGACGTGCGTGCCGGGGTCGTTACCGAGCACGTAATCGATCGCTTCGGACGACGCATTGCCGCGCCCGAACAGATTGAGCGGCTGGCATCCCGGGAACGCGGCCGCGCCCGCTGCGACGGTCGATACCCGGCACACGATGTTGCCGTTTGCATCCCGCACCGCATCGACCGCCGCGAAAATCCGATCGACCCGCAGCGTGTACTGGTCCCAGACGCGCCGGCTGTGGCCGTACTGGTAGAAGCCGTCGACTTTCCACCCGCTCAGGAAGCCGTCGCCGCCGATCTCGGCATTGAAGCCGGCGGTGCCGACGTCCTGCGTCGTGCGATCGGCGAACCACACGTCACCGATGTCGAGGATGCTGCCGTCGCGCCGCAACTGGAACGAGGCGATGTTGTTGGCGATCATCGTCTGGCGCAGCGAATCCGGCAGGAACGCGTTGTCCTGGAAGATCGTGATCGCGGTCGGTGAGCCCTGCAGCGAGGCGCGCGGGTTGTTGTACTGGAACTGATGATTGTAGCCGCGCACGTATTGCGCGAACAGTTTGATGTTGTCGCTCACTTCGTAGTCGCCGTAGGCGAAAATCGAGTAGCGGTCGGTGTCCGGATAGAGCGTAAAGACTTCGCTGTTGAGGTCGTCGCCGCTGCCGCCGACGGTTCGTCCGGCGTTCGGGCCGGTGCCGCCGACTACACCCTGAGTCACGGTTCCGGGAACGAATGGCGCGTAATTGCCATTGCGATCGAACGCCAGACCATTGATCACCTTCCCCGGCGCCGAGATTATGCCGTCGAACGATGCGCTCATGGAGTGGACGTTGGCAAAGTCGGTCCACACGCCGTTGATCTGAACCGAGCCGGTGCTGGTGTACCAGTCGCGCCCGCGGAGCGTGTGGATGCCTTCCATCGAGGCCTTCGATCCGGCCAGAAGGATGTGCCCGCGCTCACCGACATTGAAGCCCCAGGCAAGCTTGGCTTCGTAATTGTAGCCGTCGTCACGGTCGGTGAAGCCGCCTTGCAGGTCGGCCTGCAGGCCGGTGAAATTGGTGTCGAGCAGGAAATTGACCACGCCGGCGACGGCATCGGTGCCGTACGCGGCGGAGGCGCCGCCGGTCACGGTTTCGATGCCCTTTATCATGGCTTCGGGAAACAGGTTGATGTCGACGCCGCCGAAGGCGCTCGAGGACGGGAAGCGCCGTCCGTTGAGCAGGGTAAGCGTGCGGTTGGCGCCCAGGCCGCGCAAGTTGAGGTTGCCGGTGCCGCCGCGCAGGAAGAAGTTCGAACTGACGGGAGTCTGGTTGTTGTAGAATTGCGGCAGCTGGCTGACGCTGTTGATCAGCGCCGTCGGATCCATCTTGGTGAGTTCTTCCGCTGCCACCGCGGTGACCGGCACCGGTGAATCCATGCCGTTGGTGACCACCCGCGAACCGGTGACGACGATTTCCTTGCCATCCGCTGCCGCGGTTTGAGTGGGCGATGAATCCGCAGGCTGTTCGTCGGCGGCGGCGGCGGCCGTATCGGCGGCGGCCTCTTCGGCCAGCGCCGGCGTGCCGGCCAACGCAAGCGCGGCCAGGCTGGCTCCGGTAAGCAATCCCCGCGTCGCGGACATGCCGGCGGCTTTGGCGATGAACCTCATGCAATTCCCTCCCCATGGTCACTTATCTTTTCGAAGGCCGTTTCCAGGCAAATCGCGCTTCGAAGCAACGCATCGCAAAGTGATGACAGGGCATTCACTTCTAGTTATGGGTAATCGGGGGAGGGATAATGGCCAGCTTACCTTTCACGTTGCGTCAGCTCGACGTCTTCGCCAGCCTGTGCGCCACGCGAAGCTTCCGCCGAAGTGCGGAAAGTCTCGGTATTTCACAGGCTTCGGTGAGCAATCAGATCAAGGCGCTCGAGCAGCAGCTCGGTGTCGCCTTGTTCACCCGCCGGCCTGGACAGCGTCCGACGGTGACCAGCGAAGGCATGGCCTTTCTCGACGACCTGCGCACATTTCAGGCTGCGGGTGAGGCGCTTGCGTCACACCGCCGGAGGGCGGCGGAAGCCGAGGACCCGGCGCTCTATCGCGTGCTCGTCGGGCAGGGCATGCTCGACGGTTACATTCGCCCCAAGCTCGACCGGTTCTTCGCCGGGCACCCGCGGGTCGAGCTCGAGTTCGAAGCGCAGCCGCCGAGTCCGGACCTGGCCCGCGACCTGGAAGACGGCCGCTACGATTTCGCTCTGATTCACCGCCGCGCCGACCGCTCGGTCGAGCCTTACTTTCGCCAGCTCGCGCTCGTGCGCGGCGGAATCTACGGCCACCGCAAGTTCGCCGAAGGCAAGCAGCTGCCGCTGGCGCCCGACGAGATCAGCACCTTGCCGTTCATCATGCCGCTGGCGGCGCACGGCCGCGAGCAGGACATGCTGCGCTTCTTCGAACGCCACGGCATTCGCCCGCGGCATGTCATCGGCCATACCCAGTACTACGACGTGCTGGGGGCGATGCTCGATCGGGGGATGGGCATCTCCTCGTTCGCCGACGCCATCCTGCAGCCCGAGATGCGCGAGAACGTGATCATGCTCTACCCGCTCGAGAACTGGCGCCTGCTGTGGTACCGCAAGGATCACGGCACCGATCCGCGGCGCGAGGCGGCGGCGAGCTTCCTGCTATCGAGCGTGCTGCAGGATCCGAACTACCGGACGATCTCGATTTTCGCCGAGGAATACAGCGAGCCGGTCGATCAGCCGGGGAGCTGAACGAGCTCGATTTCGTGCCCCTGCGGGCTGTGCAACACGGCGACCTTGATGCCGTCGCCGACGGTGATGATCCCGGTGCCCTTTTGCGCTCCGGCCGAAAGAGCCCGTTCGTGGGCCGCGGCGATGTCGCTGGTCTGGATGCCGACGGCGCCGTGGCCGTGGCCGACCGTGACGTCGCGCCCGTCCTTGTAAGCGACGAGCATGAGGCTGGGTCCTCCCGCATGAGCCGGCAGCGCGAGTACCTTCTCGTGGAACTCGGCCTCGTCGAAGGTCTGCGCGACTTCGAAGCCGAAAGCTTCGCGCCAGAACGCCAGCGCGGGGACGATCTCGGGTACGTTGAGCTTGAAGAAGGCGAGGCGAAGGTCCGGTTCCATGGTCGATCGACCTAGCTCAAGGAACCGCCATCGCGCAAACGGCATTCCTTTGCCATGGCGCGCGCGTTCCCCGGTTTGGCAGTCCCGCTCGATAAGCCCCCGATGGAAGCCAGGCTGGCGAGCAGGATTCCTGAAGGCGAGGGCTGGCAGTTCGAGCCGAAATGGGATGGCTTTCGCTGCCTCGCCTTCCGCGATGGCGACGCGGTCGAGCTGATGAGCAAGTCGGGCAAGCCGCTGGCGCGCTACTTTCCCGAGATCGCCGAGGCCCTGCTGGCGCTGGATGAAGCGCGCTTCGTCCTCGACGGCGAGCTGGTGCTGCCGCTGGGCGACGTGCTCTCGTTCGCCGCGCTGCAAATGCGGTTGCACCCGGCGGCATCGCGGATCGCGAAGCTGTCGCGCGAGACTCCGGCCCAGTTGATGCTGTTCGACGCGCTGCAGGTGGGCGACGAGAGCCTGCTTGAAAGGCCGCTCACCGAGCGGCGCGCGGCGCTCGAGAGGTTCATGCGAAAGGCCTCGGCGCCGCGTCTGCGCCTTTCGCCGGCCACCCTCGATCCGCGCGTTGCCGCCGAGTGGTTCGAGCGCAGCGGCAAGGCGCTCGACGGTGTGGTCGTCAAGCGGCTCGACGGTCCCTACCAGCCGGGCGAGCGGGCCATGGTCAAGGTCAAGCAGCAGCGCACCGCGGATTGCGTCGTCGGGGGCTACCGCAAGGGCAAGAACGGCGTCGGCTCGCTGCTGCTCGGGCTCCGCGACAAGCACGGCAAGCTCGATTATGTGGGCTTTACCAGCTCCTTTTCGGACGAGGATCGCGCGGCGCTGGCGAAGAAGCTCGCCCGCGACGAAGGACCATCGCCGTTCACCGGCAGCTCGCCGGGCGGAGCGAGCCGATGGAGCAACGGACGCAGCACCGAGTGGGTCTCGCTGAAAGGCGATCTCGTCGCCGAGGTGACTTACGACCAGGTCACCGGCGGCCGCTTCCGCCACGGCACCACGTTCCTGCGCTGGCGGCCCGACAAGCGGCCCGACCAGTGTACCCGGGAGCAACTCGGGCATGAGCTGAGCCTGGCGGCGCTGGAGCAAGTCTTCGAGGGCGCCGAAGCGTGAAGATCGCCAGCTACAACGTCAACGGCGTCAACGGCCGCCTGCCGGTGCTGCTGCGCTGGCTCGAAGGATCGCGGCCCGACATCGCCTGCCTGCAGGAGCTGAAAGCGCCCGACGAGAAGTTCCCCGAACAGGCTATCCGCGATCTCGGCTACGACGTCGTCTGGCACGGCCAGAAGAGCTGGAACGGCGTGGCGATTCTCAGCCGCGTCGGCGAAATCCACGAGAGCCGCCGCGGACTTCCGGGCGACCCCGACGACAGCCACAGCCGCTACCTCGAGGGAGCGATCAACGGGCTCGTCGTCGCATCGATCTATCTGCCCAACGGCAACCCGCGGCCGGGGCCGAAGTTCGATTACAAGCTCAAGTGGTTCGAGCGGCTGACGGCGCGCGCCGCCGACTTGCTCGCCTGCGGCGCGCCGGTGGTGCTGGCCGGCGACTTCAACGTCATGCCGACCGAGCAGGACGTCCACGCGCCCGAGCGCTGGCTCGACGACGCGCTGTTCGCGCCCGAGGTCCGCGCGGCGTGGTTCCGGCTGGTCGAGCAAGGCTGGACCGACGCCGTTCGCGCGCTCCATCCGGACGAGACGATCTACACCTTCTGGAAGTATTTCCGGAACGCCTTCGCCCGCAACTCCGGGCTGCGGATCGACCATTTCCTGCTCACGCCCGATCTCGCGCGCCGCCTGGTCCGCGCCGAGGTCGATCTGCAGGTGCGCGGGTGGGAAAAGACCAGCGACCACGCGCCTGTGTGGATCGAGCTAACGGACTGAGCGGAAGGCTGGCTGGGGCGGCAGGATTCGAACCTGCGCATGCCGGTACCAAAAACCGGTGCCTTACCGCTTGGCTACGCCCCAGCAGCGGGTGCCCCTATAGCGGGTGGCAAGAGGATGGGAAGGGCGGTCCGACCACTTCCGCACGCTTCGGCAAATCCGCAAGCGTGACTCGAAAGACACGCTTCGGCAGCGTTCCGAAGCGCAGCCGCGAACAAAAATTGCCCGCTTTCCCTAACAAATGTAAGAATGAGGCAATTCCTAGGGAGGGAAAACATGAAGATTTCCGCTAGCCGCTTCGCCGGCGCATCGCTCGCCGTCCTGTCGCTGACCCTTGCCGTTCCGGCCACGGCGCAGGACGATGCCAGCCAGGCCACTCCGACCACCGAAGCCATTCCCGGCGACCAGGCCGCTCCGGCGCAGGACGGCAATGCCATCGTGGTCTACGGCTTGCGCCGTGCCGACACGCTGCAGGACACGCCTGCGGCGATCACCGCGTTCAGCGCCGAGACCATCGCCAACGCCGGCATCGAGAAGCCGGCCGACTTCATCAACCTCACGCCCAACGTCAACCTGGTCGAGACGCAGAACGTCGGCAACGCCTTCGTCATCATCCGCGGCATCACCCAGGCGCGCAACAGCGAGCCGTCGGTCGCGGTGGTCGTCGACGGGGTGCAGCAGGTCAATCCGGCGCAGTTCAACCAGGACCTGTTCGACATCCAGCAGATCGAAGTGCTCAAGGGCCCGCAAGGCGCGCTCTACGGCCGCAACGCGATCGGCGGCGCGATCATCATCACCACCAAGCAGCCGACCGACCAGCTGGAAGGCAGCGTCACCGTCGGGATCGACAACGGCTTCGGCTGGTACACCCACGGCGGGATCAGCGGCCCGCTGGCGAAGGGGGTCAAGTTCCGCCTCTCGGGCCTGTTCAAGGACACCGATGGCTACATCCGCAACCCGTACCTCGGCGAGGACGCCGATCCCTACAAGGATTACGCGTTGCGCGGAAACCTGCTGTTCGATCTCGGCCCCGACTGGAACCTCGACCTGAGGGCCTCGGCCGACCGCACCCGCACGCAGGGCTTCTGGTACAACATCGTCGCCGACGTGAACGACGTCAGCCTGCCGGTGCGGGTCAACAACGCCGGCATCGACAACCGCGACACCAACAACGTCTCGGCCAAGCTCAGCTACGCCGGCGAGGGCTTCAAGATGACCTCGGTGACCTCGTACGACACGGTCAAGGAAATCATCACCGGCGACGCGTTCGACTTCCTGCCGATCAACGAGGCGTTCTGCCACGTGACGCCGTTCTGCTTCAGCGGCAACAATGACCTCAACCAGAGCCAGTACCTCAACGTGAAGGCGTTCAGCCAGGAGCTGCGGTTCGAAAGCCCCACCTCGACCCCGCTGTTCTGGATGTTCGGCGGCTACATGATTTCGACCGACCGGTTCATTTCGACCGGCAACATGCTCGATCTCGGCAAGGGCGTGTTCCCGGTCTATCGCACGCCGACGACCAACCCCGACAACCCGCAATACTCGTTCCTGTCGGACCAGCAGAACAACTTCGCCTGGGCGGCGTTCGCCAATCTCGGCTACGAATTCAGCGACTTGTTCCGCATCGACGGCTCGCTGCGCTACGACCATGACCGGCGCAAGAACACGACCAAGACGCCCGAGGCCTGGCTCGCCTACATCAACTACATCGCCTTCCTGAACGGCGCGCCGCAGAGCCACGAGGGCGACGTACGCAGAAGGAACTTCAGCGACTGGCAGCCCAAGGTCACCGCGACCTTCACGCCGACCAAGAACCTGACGATCTACGGCGGCTACTCGCGCGGCTTCCGCTCGGGCGGCTTCAACCAGACCGGCGTCGGCGTGGTCGCCGCCAGCAGCGGCGTGGTCGGCGTCAACGACGTGTTCGAAGCCGAAACCGCCGACACCCTCGAAGCCGGCTTCAAGTCGCAGTGGTTCGACGGGTTGCTGACGCTGAACGGCGCCGCCTTCACCACCACTTCGAAGAACGGCTACTTCTTCGTCTACCTCTACGCCAACTCGACGCAGAACCTCGGCAACGTGCCGAAGGTGCGCCTCAAGGGCATCGAGCTCGAGGCGCGGGTGGTCCCGGCCGACGATTTCCAGATCGACGCCTCGTGGGGGCTGACCGACAGCGAGATCAAGGCTTTCCCCGATCCCGCGGCGATCGGCAACGAGGCGCCCGACATCTCGCGTTCGACGATCAACGTCGGCGTGCAGTGGACGCCCGACATGGGCGGTGGGGTCTCCGGCCTGCTGCGGTGGGATTTCCGCCGCACCGGCCGGACCTGGTGGGACGTCTACAACACCACGGTGCGCAACCCGGTGAGCCTGCTCGACGTGCGCGCCGGCATCAAGACGGACGCCTGGAGCCTGACCGCATTCGCGAGCAACCTGTTCAACGAGAAGTACAACGCCGAGTTCTCGCCCGGCGGCTTCGTGTTCAAGGCCCGCCCGCGGGTCTACGGCGTGGAGGCGGGTTACCGCTTCTGAGGAGCGGAGCGAGCGCGCCGATCAGACGTCGGCGCGCTTCCTCACCGGGTCGAACAGCGCCTTGTCGAGGGTGTCGAAATCGCTCGCCGAGTGGCGTTCGGGCAAGCCGTTCTGCGCGTTGACCAGGCGCCCGCGAATTGCCGCCGGCCGCGCGTCGATCGTCTTCACCCAGCGCGCGACGTTCTCGTACTCGTCGAGGCCGAGGAAGATGTCACAGCGGTTGTAGGCGCCGTGGTAGAGGTTGCCGAGCCACGTATAGCTGGCGATGTCGGCGATCGTGTAGTCGGCGCCGGCGAGATACTCCGTCTTGGCCAGCTGCATGTCGGCGACCGAGAACAGCCGCTTGGTCTCCATCGCGTAGCGGTCGATCGGGTACTTGTAGCGCTCGGGAGCGTAGACGTAGAAGTGGCCGAAGCCGCCGCCCATGAACGGCGCGCTGCCCATCTGCCACATCAGCCAGCTCATCGTCTCGGCGCGCGCCGGGTTGGTCTTGGGCAGCAGGTAATCGAACTTCTCGGCCAGGTGGACGAGGATCGCGCCGCTCTCGAACACCCGGAACGGGGTTGGCCCGCTGCGGTCGACCAGGGCGGGAATCTTCGAGTTGGGATTGATGTCGACGAACCCCGACCAGAACTGGTTGCCTTCGAAGATCTTGATCAGCCAGGCGTCGTACTCGGCGTCGGAAAAGCCCTTCTCGAGCAGTTCCTCGAACATGATGGTCGCCTTCACGCCGTTGGGGGTGCCGAGCGAGTAGAGCTGGAACGGGTGTTTGCCGACGGGCAGCTCGTGCTCCTCGCGCGCGCCGGCGGTCGGGCGGTTGACCCCGGCGAACTGGCCGCCGTTCTCGGGATCGTATTCCCAGACTTTGGGCGGGGTGTAGACGTCGGACATGGGCGCGCTCCTCGATCGTTGAACTTCGGCTGCGGTCCAAATGGCGGGAGCCGGGGTTGCGGGCAAGGGAGAGAATGTTTGCGGCGGCTAATTTCGGTTCGCCGCCGCGATCCGCCACGCCAGCAGCCCCGCCAGTGCCGCGAAGCCGGCGCCGGTCAGGAACGTCGCTCCCGCGCCTTGCCAATCCCACAGGACGCCGGCGAGTACGCTGGCGACGAGCGCCGCCACGCCGGTCGCCAGGTTGAAGATGCCGAACGCCGACCCGCGAAGCTCGGCCGGAGCGTGCTCGGCCACCAGCTTCGCCAGCAGCCCCTGGCTCAGCGCCATGTGCGCTCCCCACAGCGCGATGCCGACGAACGCGCCGACCGCGGTGGCCGCCGACGCAAGCGCCAGGTCAGCCGCGATCAGGCAGGTGAGGCCTACCAGCAGCAGGCGCCGCGGCGGCGAGCGGTCCGCCCAGACACCCGCGGGATAGGAACCGAGCGCGTAGACCGCGTTCATCACCACGAGCACCAGAGGCGCCCACATCAGCGGCAATCCGACGGCGCTGGCCTTGAGGATCAGGAACGCTTCGCTGAAGCGGGCGAGCATGAACACGACGGCGAGTCCGATCACCTGCCAGAAATCGCCCGGAAGGCGCTTGAGTTCGGACAGGTGCAGGGGGACTTGCGGCGCTTTCGATGGCGGCGTGGCGCGGTCCTCGACGCCCACCAGCACGCACACGACCGCCAGCAGCGCGGGGACCGAGGCGATCCAGAAGACCAGCCGCATGTTGTCGGCGAACGCGGCCATCAGGCCGATCGCCGCCAGCGGGCCGAAGAACGCGCCGGCGGTGTCGAGCGCCTGGCGCAGGCCGAACGCGCGGCCGCGCATCTCGGGCGGGGTGACATCGGCGACCAGGGCGTCGCGCGGAGCTCCGCGCAGGCCCTTGCCGATCCTGTCGGCGAAGCGCGCCGCGAATACCGTCGTCGCGCTGGTCGCCAGCGGGAACAGCGGCTTCGACAGCGCCGCGAGCCCGTAACCGAGAAGGACCAGCGGCTTGCGCCGGCCGAGGCGGTCGGAAATGTAGCCGGAGAACATCTTGGTCACGCTGGCAACGGCTTCCGCCACGCCGTCGATCAGACCCACAGTGGCGGCCGTGGCGCCGAGCGACACGGTCAGGAACAGGGGCAGCAGCGCGTGGATGCTCTCCGACGAGGCATCCATGAACAGGCTGACCAGGCCGAGCGCCCAGACGGTGCGCGGAAGACGGGCGGCTGGGTCGCGCATCATGGTCCAGCGGTTGGCGGCAATTGTCTGGAACCGCAAGGCCTTGCGGTCCGTTCCGCGCTCCCATGGCGACCCGCGCTCCCAAGCTGACCCATGTCGACGACGGCCAGCCTGGGATTTCCCGCAAGAAGTCGGGGCGCGGCTGGGCCTATTTCGATCCCGACGGCAAGCGCATCACCGACCGCGCCGAGATCGACCGGCTGAACGCTATCGCGCTGCCGCCGGCCTATACCGACGCGTGGTTCTGCCTCGATCCGAACGGCCACATCCTCGCCACCGGCATCGACGACAGGGGCCGCAAGCAATACCGCTATCACCCCGATTACCGCTCCCGCCAGGAAGCCGAGAAGTTCGACGGGTGCGCAGAGTTCGGGCGACTGCTGCCGAAGCTGCGCAAGCGGGTCGAGAAGGACCTCGCCGGCACCCACCTCAGCCGGGAGCGGGCGATCGCCAGCGTTGTGCGCCTGCTCGATCTCGGCGTGGTCCGCGTCGGCAACGAGAGTTACGCCAAGGCGAACAAGAGTTTCGGCGCAACCACGCTGCGCATGCGGCACGTCAGCGTCTCGGGGAGGACGGTAAAGCTACGCTTCAAGGCCAAGTCGGGCAAGCTGGCCGAAGTCGCGGTAACCGACCGCCGCCTCGCCCACTTCGTGCGCAAGATGGAGGACCTGCCCGGCCAGCACCTCTTCCAGTACGTAGGCGACGACGATGAGGTGCACTCGGTCGGCTCCGCCGAGGTCAACGACTACCTTTGCGAAACGATGGGCGAGCACTTCACCGCCAAGAACTTCCGCACCTGGCATGCCAGCGCAATCGCCTTCGGCCTGCTCGCGCATGCGGAGGGGCAGCTGACGCTCAAGGCGCTGATGGAAGACGTGAGCGAACGGCTCGGCAACACCCCCGCCATCGCCCGCAAGAGCTATGTCCACCCGGCGGTGGTGGCGCTGGTCGAGCGCCAGGCGAAGTGGCGCAAGGCGCTCAAGCTGCCGCGCAAGACCAGGTGGCTGAGCCGCGAGGAGCGCGGATTGCTCGAGTTGCTCGAGCATGGTCCCGGCGCAGCCAGGCTGCTGGCCGCAGGATGATGCGGCGGGCCGAAGGAACCCGAGGAACCCCTCAGGAGTTTCTCAGCTGACTGTCTCTCTAACCACACGATTCGTTAATCTTATGTCCGCCCGAATTCTGATCGTCGAAGACGAAATGCTGGTAGCCCTGGAGCTGCAATCGATCCTGCGCGAGCTCGGCCACGAAACGGTCGGGATCGCTCCCGACCTGCCGACGGCGCAGGGTTACTTCAACCAGGAAATCGATCTCGCGCTCATCGACCTCAATCTGCGGGACGGCCTGACCGGGCCGGAAATCGGCGCAACGCTGGGTTCCAGCGGCGTGACGGTGCTGTTCGTGACGGCGAATCCCCGCCTGCTCGGCAAGGGCATTGCCGGGGCGGTCGGGGTCATCACCAAGCCCACCGACGAGGAAATGGTCTGTTCGGCCGTCAGCTATGCGCTGGCGGTGCGCAGCGGCAGCCCGGCCAAGGCTCCGCCCTACTTGCGCCTATTCGGCTGACAGCTCCCGTCGGCGCAGGTTCTTGCACGGCACGCGCACGCCCACCCGCAGGCCGCCGGGTTCCCAACGGCGATCGATCTCCCCGCCCAGTTGATCGCGGATGCTGATCTCGCTCAGCACGGTGCCGAAGCCGGTCCTTTCCGGCTCGCCTGCGATCGCTGGCCCGCCGACTTCGCTCCATTCGAGCACCAGATCCTCGTCGGCCACCCCGGTGGTGATGCGGACCTTGCCGCTTTCGTTGCTGAGAGAACCGTACTTGGTGGCATTCGTCGCCAGCTCGTGGATCAGCAGGGCGAGCGGCGTGGCGCTGCGGTCGTCAACCATCTCGTCCGAACCGCCGATCTCGATCCGCTTCGCGTCGAAGGCCGGGTAGGGCGAAAGGATTTCCGCCACCAGGGCGTGCAGCGTGGTGTCTATGCCGGGATTGCGCGACTCCTCGCTGTGCGGGCGAACGAACTCGTGCGCGCGGCCCAGCGCGCCGATCCGCTGCCTGATCCCGCTGGCGAATTCCTTGTGCTCCGGCGCCTGCCGGGCCGACATCGAGATCAGGCTGCCGACGACGGCGAAGATGTTCTTGATCCGGTGGCTGAGCTCGCGGCTGAGAACCTCGATCTGCTTTGCCTGGCGCTTGGCGGCGTCGATGTCGGTACAGGTGCCGATCCAGCGGACGATGCGCCCGTCGGCGCCGCACATCGGCGTCGCCCGCCCGAGCGTCCAGCGGTACTCGCCGCTGTGGTGGCGCAGGCGGTATTCGATCTCGTACGGCTCGCCGGTGGCGAGGCTGCGGCGCCAGACCTCCCACGCGCGCTCCTGGTCGTCGGGGTGGAACACGCCGTTCCAGCCCTCGCCGTCGGTGGAGCCGGCGGGCACGCCGGTGAATTCGTACCAGCGCTGGTTGAAATAGTCGTGATCGCCGTCGGGCAGGGCCGACCAGACCATGTGCGGCAGGGCGTCGGCGAGGGTGTTGAAGCGCGCGTCGCTTTCGCGCAGCGCGTTGCGCGCCGCGATGAGGTCGGCTTCCAATTTCTTGAGGGGAATGACTGCCTCCGGGCATGAAGCGGCGAATTCGATAGTTAATCCCCATCGGCCGCATCGGTTCCACGCTGACAGGCCCGGCACGAGCCGTTAGGAGGCGCGCGAGCGGAAGGAGCAAGGCAGGCGATGTCCCAGCTTTACGACGGCGTCTGGCGCGATTCCCCGCCGGCAGCCGAGGAAATCGGCGAGGACGGGCAGTTCCGACGCATCGAGAGCCCGCTGCGCCAGTGGATCTCGCCCGACCCCGACGCCGAGTTCCCGGCCGAGGCGGGCCGCTATCACCTGTTCATCGCCTGGGTTTGCCCGTGGGCTTCGCGCACCACCGCCTATCGCGTGCTCAAGGGGCTCGAAGACGTCATTTCGCTGTCCGCCTCTCACGGGGTGATCGGCAACCAGGGATGGATCTTCCAGGACGAGACGATCCCGCCGTTCACCGTGCCGCACCCGCTCTACCGCGTCTACCAGGAGCACGATCCGCACTATACCGGCAAGGCCACCGTGCCGACGCTGTGGGACAAGAAGACGCGGCGGATCGTCAACAACGAGAGCGCGGACATTATCCGCATGCTCAATTCGGCGTTCGACCACCTGACCGGCAACCGGCTCGACCTCTATCCCGAAGCGCTTCGGGGGGAGATCGACCGCTGGAACGAGCTAATCTATCCGACGCTCAACAATGGCGTCTACCGCGCCGGCTTCGCCAGCACCCAGCGCGCCTATGAAGAAGCCGCGCGCGGCGTATTCGAAACGCTCGACGCGATGGAAGCGCAGCTTGAGCGCAGCCGCTACCTAACCGGGGAGTGGCTGACCGAGGCCGACTGGCGCGCCTTCACCACGCTGATCCGCTTCGATGTCGGCTATCACGGCGCATTCAAGTGCAACTTGCGGCGGGTCGAGGACTATCCGGCGCTGCGCGGGTACTTGCGCGAGCTCTACCAGTGGCCGGGCATCGCCGGCACGGTCAGGCTCGAGGAGATCAAGCGCAACTACTACGCGCTGACCGACAGGCACCACCTCTACCCGATCGGGCCGGAGCTCGACCTCGGCACCCCGCACGACCGCGCGCGGCTGCCCGGCCGGGGCATCTGGGAGCGGCCCGAGTGACGCCGGACCTGATCGTCATCGGCGGTGGCTCGGCCGGGGCCGCCTGCGCGGCGCGGCTGGCCGAGAGCGGCAAGCGCGTGCTGCTGGTCGAGGCCGGCAAGTCGGACGCCGACATCCGCTCGAAGGTCCCCGCGCTGATGAGCGGCATCGTCCACACGCCCGAGTTCGACTGGATGTACAAGGCCGAGCCCGACGCCTCGGTCGGCGGGCGGCCCGATGTGTGGCCGGCGGCCAGGCGCCTCGGCGGCGGCAGCGCGATCAACGGGATGATGTTCATCCGCGGCCACAAGTGGGACTACGACCGCTGGGCGGAGCTCGGCGCGACCGGCTGGGACTACGCCAGCGTGCTGCCGTACTTCCGGCGGATGGAGGACAACGAGCGCGGCGAGGACGAGTGGCGCGGGCAGGGCGGTCCGATCGCCGTCTCCGAGGTGCGCTCGCGCTACGAGGTGACCGACGAATGGATCGAGGCGGTGCAGCAGGCGGGCTACCCACGCTCGCTCGACCTCAACGGGCAGAACGCGGAGGGTGTCGACCATATCCAGCTGTCGCAGCGCCGCGGCCTCAGGCATTCGACCGCGGCCGCCTATTTGCGCCGCAAGCCCGCCACGCTCGAAATCCTGCTCGAAGCGCAAGTGCTCAGGATCGAGATCGCGAACGGCCGCGCGACCGGGGTGACGATCCGCCGCGGCGGCGAGGTATCGACGCTCACGGCGAGCCAAGGCGTGGTGCTGTGCGCCGGCGCGCTCAACACCCCGCGGCTGCTGATGCTTTCGGGGATCGGCCCCGAGAAGGATCTGCGGCATCACGGGATTGACGTCGTCTGCGACGCGCCGGGGGTCGGCGGCAACCTGCAGGAGCATCCTGGCGTCCACCTGGTCAACTCGGTCGATGCCCACACGCTGAACGACGATGCGCGCGGACTCAACGGCGTCAAGGCGGTGCTCTCGCTGGCCATCGCCCGCACCGGCGCGCTGACCACCGGGATCGGCCATGCGCAGGCGTTCGTGAAGAGCCGCGAGGGATTGCCCGCGCCGAACCTCCAGCTCGCCTTTTCCGCCTTCGCCTTCGACGTGACCGACAAGGGCAACCTCGCGCTGCGTCCGGAAAGCTCGGTGTCGACCTTCGTCGCGCTGATGCGCCCGCAGTCGCGGGGGCGGATCACCCTGCGCGCGAACGATCCCGATGCCCCGCCCAAGATCGAGCACTTGCTGCTCGGCGTCGAAGACGACGTCCAGCAGCTGATCGACGGGCTCGAGATCGCCCGCAAGATCATGGCCCAGCCGGCCATCGCGCCGCTTGTCAGGAGCGAGGTTCGCCCCGGCGCCGAACTGACGACGCGCGAGCAGCTCGGCTTCTACGTACGTGCGGCGACGATCCCGATGTTCCACCCGGTCGGCACCGCGAAAATGGGCGCGGCGGACGATCCCGAAGCGGTGGTCGGCGCCGACTGCCGGGTGCGCGGCCTCGAGGGGCTGTGGGTCGCCGACGCGTCGATCATGCCGACCATCCCGCAAGGCAACACCAACGCCACCGCGATCATGATCGGCGAGCGGGCGAGCGACCTGATCCTCGACCGCCTGCGCGAGAAGCAGGCGGCCTGAGGGAGCCCTATTTGGCCACCGCCGTGGCCAGCATCTCGGGCGTCGGCGGGGCGGTGTCCTTCGGATCGGAGCCCTTGTGCTTGTCCGTCGCCGGCAGCGGCTGACCGTTGGCCACCCCGAACCCGACCGGCTCTCCGGCGAACTCGAGATAGGCGATATTGACGTTCATGTTCGCCCGCGCGCGCGGGGTGTTGCCGTACTCGAGGCCCTTCTTGATGTGGGTATCGAGCAGCGGGGCGAAGTCGGCGTTCTTCTGCAGGTCGGCCACCGCCATGCCGGGCGGGTCCATTCGATCGTAGTGAACCTTGGCGGCATCGACGAGGGCGCGGTCGAACTTGGCCAGCCGTACGAGGCCGGCCCAGTTGTTGATATGGCCGTGGCCTTCCTCGACCAGGTCGACCTTGCCTTTCATCGCCTTGACCAGCGCGCCGGTCTCCTCGGCGATCGCTTCGGCCCCGCCGGCGGGCAGGAACGGCGCCATGTTCCACGCCATCACGTCGCCCATGCACAGCAGGCGCGCGGCGGGGAACAGCACGAAAGTATCGCCGTTCGTGTGGCCGCGGCCGAAGTGGTAGAGCTCGATCCGGTCGGCGCCCGAGCCGATCGTCATGCGGTCCTTGTAGGTCTCGGTCGGCAGCAGCGCGGGGCTGGGGCGCGGTCCGCCGCTCAGCTCTTCCTTGGCGCCTTCGTTCATGATGATGCGGGCGTTGGGATAGTGCTCGCGGAAGTAATCGTTGCTGCCGACGTGGTCGGGGTGGCTGTGGGTGTTGATGATCAGCTTGATCGGCTTGTCGGTGACCTTCTTCACCTGCTCGTCGATGTAGGGCCCGTTGCCGGGCATCTTGGTGTCGACCAGGACGACGCCGTCCTTCTGGACCACGACCAGGGTGTTCCCGCCGCCGCCGAAGATCTTGTAGACATTGTCCTTTACGTGCTCGATCGGCTCGGGCGGTGGCAGCCCGCCGCCGCGGGGCGGACCGGCCGGCCGTCCGGGAGCAGCGCCAGGCGCTCCCTGGGGCGCCTGTTGCGCCGAGGCCATTGCGGCCAGGCTGCCGGCAGCCAGAATTGCGAGAACCACCTTCGTCTTCATCCCGTCTCTCCCTCGACGGAACACGATTCGCCCCCGTCGTTGACTCTGTCTAATCCGGCGGGCCCGATTGGCAAAGCCCGCAAGTGTAGCGAATGGTCGTAGACGGGAACGCGCCCCTAGCTCTTCAGCCGCGCCGGGATGAAGTCCTCGCGGACGGCCCTGGCCAGCAGGTCGAGCGGCAGCAGGCCCTGGTCGACGACGAAGTCGTTGAATGCCTGCCGGTCGAACTTGTCGCCCAGCGCCAGCTCGGTCGCGGTGCGCAGGTCGGCAAGCTGGCCGTAGCCGTAATAGTAGCTGCCCGCCTGGCCCGGGCTGCGGAAGGTGAAGCGGTCGACTTCCTCCTTGGTGAACGCCTTCGACAGGCCGACCTCCTCGCGCAGCCACTTGGCCGCTTCGGCGGGCGTGATCTGGCCGAGGTTGAGCATCGGATCCAGCATCGCCCGGCTTTCGCGCAGCAGCTGGTACTGCAGCGCGATCAGCTGCCCTTCGGTCGGCTCGTAGGGCTTGAACTCGGCTTCGGCGTAAAGCGCCCAGCCTTCGGCGTTGACGCTGTTGAAGGCGTAGAGCGCGCGCGCCTGGCTGACGCCGCGGGCGAGCATCTGGGCGAACTGCAATTCGTGTCCCGGGCGCGCCTCGTGCGCGCTCAGGGTCCACGCCGCGGCCTTGAAGTTGAAATCGTCGTAAGCCGCGTCGGCGCCGGCGGAAGGATCGGCGGTGCTGAGCACGAACTGGCCGCGCTCGCCGGTATTGCCGATGAGCCGGGGCGGCGACATGTGCGGCGCCGGCTGCTGGGCGTTCTCGGCGGGGGTCCCGAGGCGCATCAGGACCGGGAAGTCCGGCCGGGTGATGATGCGCTCGCGGGTGATCGTGGCGTCGATCTGCTTCAGCACCCCGGCATAATAGGGTTCCATCTGATCCGCCGGAATCTTGTCCTTCTTGAGGTCGGCGATGACCGACGGATAGTCGGTCTCGGCGAAGCCGAACTTCTGCGCCACTTGCGGCGCGAGCGCCTGCATCTCGGCGCGGGTTTCGTAGAAGCCGCGCCGCGCCCGGGCGACCAGGTCTTCGGGCGGCAAGTCGATGCCGACTTTCTTGAGGCGGAAGGCGTAGAGCTCGGCCGGCAGGCGGAAGTCGTCGCGCGCCTTGGGCAGGACGGTGGCCTTCTCCCACGCCGCATAGTCGCGCAGCTGCCGGTCCATCGCCTTGAGCGCCTTGTCGGCGCCGGCGACCTTGGCCTTTGCGAACAGCTGGTGGATGCCGGCGATATAGGTCTCGGTCTTGCCGAGGGTGTCTTCGACGCGGCCCTTGTAGGGTCCGATCTTGCCTTCGCCCTGGCTGTCCGCCCAGCGCGCCTTGGCGAGCTCGGTCAGCGGCGTGGTTCCCGGATAGAGCCCGGTGTAGCGCTCGAGCAGTTCCCTGGCCTTGGCCTGGCGCGCCGCGCCGATTTGCGCGTCGAGCGCGTCGTTCATGTTGCCGAACACCATCTGCGGCACGTCGTACCAGTCGAGGGTCAGCCGATCGCTGAGGCGGGTGCCCTCGATGTCGCGCTCGATTGAATCGATCAGGATCTGCAGGTCCTGCCTGACTTGCGGGTCGGTCTCGCGCGTCCGCGCTGCCTTGAATTCGTCGAGCCGGACCTGCTCGGCGGCGATCAGGCGTTGCGACAAGTTGGGGCCGAGGTCCATCGCCAGCCCGTCGTACCGCTCGAGCCCGGTCTGCGCGGCTCCCTCGGGTGCGAACTTGGCCTGCGTTTCGAGCAGCTCCTGGGTGTAGCGGTTGCTGGTGGCGATCCACGCCGGAACGTCCCCGGCGGAGGCGGGCAAGGCTGCGGCGAGCAGCGCCGCGGCGGCGGGCAGCGTCAAGGTCCTGAGCATGCGAAACGTTCCCCTCTGGCGAATGGGCGAGCTATCCCATGCGCGCTCGGGAAGGGCAAAATCTTTCGTCCGGCGATTCCGTCCGGCCATGCCGCGGCGACCGGCGGCGCTTGGAACGAGCGAAAACCGACTCAGTCGAGCCGCATGACCCAGCCGTGCTTGTCGTCGGCGGTGCCGCGCTGGATCGCGACGAGCCTGTCGCGCAGGCGCTGCGTGGTCTGGCCGGGGCCGCCCGAGCCGATAGTGAACTCGCCGTCGTGGCTGGCGACCTTGCCGACCGGGGTGACCACCGCGGCGGTGCCGCAGGCGAAAGCTTCGGTGAGCCGGCCGCTCTCCGCATCGGCGCGCCACTGGTCGATGGCGTAGCGCTCCTCGCGCACGGTCAGGCCTTCCTCGCGGGCCATCTGGATCAGGCTGTCGCGGGTGATGCCGGGCAGGATCGTGCCGGTCAGCGGCGGGGTGACGAGGCTGCCGTCGTCGAACACGAAGAACAGGTTCATGCCCCCCAGCTCCTCGACCCAGCGGTGCTCGGCGGCATCGAGGAAGCAGACCTGGTCGTGCCCGCGGGCGACGGCGTTGGCGTGCGGGACCAGGCTGGCGGCGTAGTTGCCGCCGCACTTGGCCGCGCCGGTGCCGCCCGGTGCGGCGCGGGTGTAGTCCTGCGAGACCCAGATCGACACCGCCGGCGAGCCCGACTTGAAGTAGTTGCCCGCCGCGCTGAGGATGACGAGGAACTTGTACTGCTTGGCCGGGCGCACGCCGAGAAACGCCTCGGTGGCGATCATGAACGGACGAATATAGAGGCTGCCGCCGTCGACCGGCGGAAACCACTCGCGGTCGGCGAGGACGATCTTGCGGATCGCTTCGACGAACGCCTCTTCGGGCAGGTTGGGCATCGCCAGCCGGTCGGCCGAGCGATTGAAGCGGCGGGCATTCTCCTCGGGACGGAACAGCGCCATCGTGCCGTCGGCCAGCTTGTAGGCCTTGAGCCCTTCGAAGATCTCCTGCGCGTAATGCAGCACCGCGCAGGCCGGATCGAGGCTCAGCGGACCGCGCGGGCCGAGGGTCGCGCCGTGCCAGCCGCGGTCTTCGTCCCACTCGATGGTCACCATGTGATCGGTGAACACCTTGCCGAATCCGGGGTCGGCGATCGCCCGCGCGCGGGCCTCGGCGGGAACCGGGGCGGGATGCGGCACGCGGGTGAAATCGATCGGGTGGTCGGCGCTGTCAGCCATGGGTTCGTCTCGGGTTGTGATGCGGCGTGCCTGTACGAATATTACAATATAGGCAAGCAAATTGTAATAAATGGTAACCGTTGCGACTACCGCAGTCAGCCCTAGCCGGGGCGCGCGGCAAATTGAAGGGCAGATCGGATCGCAGGCTATCCTTCCCCGCGGGCGCCGAAAATGAGAAGGGCGGCCCCGGTATCCCGAGAACCGCCCTTCGCATGGTCAGCGGCCAGAAGAGCCGCCCACGAAGCCTTTATCGGCGAAAGATCAGATTACCGATAATGCTCCGCAAGGGTCGTTTCCGACCTCCCTGCTGAACCATGAGACATCGGATCACCTCCTTTCGCGCTTAGAGCCGGACCGCCCGTTTCACCGGTGGCCAAGACCCGCGTGGACCGCTGGCCTTGTTGGTAAATGTGAGTCGTTCGGCGCAACAAAGCAAGTCTTGCATTTATGTTTTTCACTGTCAGAATTTGCAGCTTCGGGCCCGCGTGGGGGAGCGCGGGCCTTTTCCGTTCCGGCAGGGGCAAAAGCGAAGCTGTCGCCTAGCGGCAGTCCTCGATCACGCGGGTCACTTCGGGCCAGCTCGGCAGGTACAAAGTCGGCTCGCCGCCGACCTCCACGGCAAAGCGCCCTTTCGAAAATGCCATCGCGTCGAGGAAGGGGTCGGCCGCCGGCAGGCTCGCCGCGACCAGGTGTTCGACGCTGCCTTGCGCCGGATTTGCCGAAAAGGTTCGCGTCGCCGATTCGGTGCGGATCGTCATCGGCTGCGAGGCCATCGACGCGCTGGTACGGCCGATCGAGACGGTACGGCTTGCCTGGTCGCACCGCAGGGCAAACATCGGTTGCCGCTCCGCCGGGCCGAACGCGGCGATCGAGGCGCCGGTTTGCGGGATGTAGAACCAGTCGCCCGGCGTCTGCGGCGCGTCCACCCAGTTCGAGTAGGTCGGAGCGGGCGCCGGCGTGGGCGTGGGTGACGGAGTCGGCGCCGGTGCGGGGGCGGGCGGCGGCGGGGTCGGCGGCGTTACGCATCCCGCAAGCGCCATCAGCGCGGCGAGGGGCAGGGTGGCGAGGGAGCGCTTGGTCATGCCTTCCTCTGTGGCCGAGCGGCGGGATTGGCTCAAGCGTTGCGGAACGGCTAAGCGCGCATACATGGCGAAGCAACGCATCGACCAGCTCCTGGTGGCCCGCGGCCTCGCCGAAAGCCGCGCCCGCGCGCAGGCGCTGGTGATGGCCGGCCTGGTCTTCGTCGGCACGAGAAAGGTCGACAAGTCCGGCCAGCAAGTGGCTGAAGATGCTGAGATCGAGGTCAAGGGCCGCGATCATCCGTGGGTCAGCCGGGGCGGCATCAAGCTGGCCCACGCGCTCGACCATTTCGCTCTCGACCCCGCGGGCGCGGTGGCGATGGACATCGGCAGCTCGACCGGCGGCTTCACCGACGTGCTGCTCCAGCGCGGCGCCGAACACGTCTTCGCGGTCGATTCCGGCACCAACCAGCTCGCCTGGAGCCTGCGGCAGGACCCGCGCGTGACGGTGCTCGAACAGACCAGCGCCCGCGTGCTCACGCCCGGGCAGATCGACAGGCCGTGCGACTGGGTGGTCTGCGACGCCTCGTTCATCTCGCTCGCCAAGGTCCTCGAGCGCCCGCTCGAGCTCGCCGCGCCCGATTGCCGCCTGGTCGCGCTGATCAAGCCGCAGTTCGAGGTCGGGCGGGAGGAAGTCGGCAAGGGCGGAGTGGTGCGCGATCCGGCGCTGCACGCCCGGGTCTGCGACGAAGTGCGGCAATGGCTCGAAGGCGCCGGCTGGACCGTCGACGGCATTGTCGAGAGCCCCATCACCGGCCCCGAGGGCAATGTCGAATTCCTCGTTTCGGCCCGCCGGGGTGCTGTATAGCGGCGCGAATCACAGGAGTGCCGATGAACCGTCTCGCTTCGCCCGCCCAGCTTCGCGCCAGCTTCTTCCGCTGGGCGCTGTTCGTTGTGCCGCTTGTCCTGTGCCTCGGCTTTCTGTCGGGCATGGTGGCCGGGAGCACGGCGAGCAACCCATGGTTCGCCAACCTTGCCAAGCCGGTGACCTACCCGCCTCCGGCGACCTTCGGCATTGTCTGGTCGGCACTTTACGCGATGATGGGTGTGGCCCTGGCGCTGGTCTGCGCCGCCTGGGGCGCGCGCTACCGTGGCGCGGCGATCGCGCTGTTCGTGCTCCAGCTGCTGATCAATCTCGCGTGGAGCCCGGTGTTCTTCGCGCTCCACGAGATCAAGATCGCGCTGGCGGTGATCCTCGCGCTCGACGTGGTGGTGCTGGTCACCGTGGCGCTGTTCTGGCGCGTGCGCCGGCTCGCCGGGTGGCTGATGGTGCCTTACGTGCTGTGGATCCTGTTCGCGACGGTGCTCAACTGGCAGTTCCTCGAGCTCAACCCGCAAGCCGACGGGGCGAATGCCTCGTACGCGGTGCAACGCATCGAATTGTAGCTTGCGGGCCGCCCGGCAAGGTCCCACATCACCGCCATGCAAAGCGAAAACCCCCTCATCGCCGACCTGGTCAAGGTCGCCAACAGCGCCGCCGGCACTCTCGCCGGCATGACCCGCGAGGCCCGCGAAGGCGCGCGCGAGCGGATGAAGGAAGCCCTCGGCGGGCTCGATTTCGTCAGCCGCGAGGAATTCGACGCGGTCAAGGACATGGCCGCCAAGGCGCGCGAACAGGCCGAGGCGCTTGCCGCCCGCGTGGCCGCGCTCGAAGCCAGGCTGGAAAAGTAGCTCGCCCGCCGGGCGAAAGCGGTCCAAGACCCTCCCGCAATTCGGAGAAGGTCTTCATGAGTTTCACTATCTACGAATCGTCCGTGCCGGTTTTCGTCAAGATGTTGCGCAACATGGGCAACTGGCTCGACAAGGCGGCGGCGGAGAAGCCCGAAGCGGAGCTCGTCGCGGCCAAGCTGGCAGAAGACATGCGCCCGCTCACCGCGCAGTACCAGTTCGCCTCGGATTCGGCGAAGAACGCGGTCGCGCGGCTGATCGGCATCGAGGCGCCCTCGATGCCTGACACCGAGACCAGCTTTGCCGAGCTGAAGCAGCGCTGCGACAAGACCATCGCCTTTATCGAGAGTGTCGACCCCGTGGCATTCGCCGGCGCCGAAGATCGCGCGGTCGAGATCAAGTTCCCCAACGGCATGGGCTATCGCTGGAAGGGCGCCGATTACCTGCGCGATTTCGCCCTGCCCAACTTCTATTTCCATGCCACCACCGCTTACGCGATCATGCGCGCCCAAGGCGTTTCGCTCGGCAAGCCGGACTACCTCCAGCATCTGGGGCAGCCTGAGCAATTCTAGCGCATGAACGTCCGCGCCCCAGCGATTCTCTGCGCGGCTCGTCCGCATGGCGAAACGGCGGTCATCGCGCAGTTGCTCACCGCCGATCACGGCCTGCTTGCGGGGTATGTCGCCGGGGGCAGGGGGCGCCAGCTTCGCCCGGTGGTGATCCCCGGCAACCTGGTCGAGGTCGACTTGCGCTCGCGGTCCGACAGCCAGCTGCCGTTCGCCCGGCTCGAACTGGTCGAGAGCCGCGGGCCATGGCTCAATGAACCGCTGCCGGCGGCCGCGATCCAGTGGGCGACGACGCTCACCGCCACGGTGCTGCCCGAGCGCCACGCCTATCCGACGATCTACCAGGCGCTGACCGGGCTGCTCGAGGCCATTTGCTGCGCGCCGTCCGCGCGCGGCTGGGGACGGGCGCTGGTCGGCTACGAGGCGCTGTTGCTGCGTGAGCTCGGTTATGGCGGCGAGCGATCGGCGGGCGAGGACCTTCCCGGCGTGCTCGCCGAAATGGATCGCCTCGCCGGCCCGCTCGACCACTACCTGCTTGCCGACCGCCGCGGCGATGTTATGGCCGCGCGCGCTCGCTTACGGGACCTGTTGGGACGAATGGCATGAAGATCGCGGTACTGGCGGGCGACGGCATCGGCCCGGAGATCATGGCCGAGGCGCGCAAGGTGCTCGACGCGCTCGAATTGCCGGGCGTCGAGTTCGCCGAAGCCGACGTCGGCGGCGCCGCTTATCGCCGCCACGCCCACCCGCTCCCGCCCGAGACGCTCGAAGTGGCCAAGGCCGCCGACGCGGTGCTGTTCGGCGCGGTCGGCGATCCGGCGTGCGACGGCCTCGAGCGCCACTTGCGGCCCGAACAGGCTATCCTCGGCTTGCGCCAGGCGCTCGGGCTGTTCGCCAACCTGCGCCCGGCGACGATGTTTCCCGGGCTCGAGGACCTCTCCGCCCTGCGCCCCGAGATCGCCCGCCGGATCGACCTGCTGATCGTCCGCGAATTGAACGGCGACGTCTATTTCGGCGAGAAAGCCATCCGCACGCTCGACGACGGCCGCCGCCAGGGCTTCGACTTCATGTCCTACGCCGAGGACGAGGTCCGCCGCATCGCCCATGTCGGCTTCAAGGCCGCGCGGGGCCGCAAGGGCCGCCTGTGCAGCGTCGACAAGGCCAACGTGCTCGAAACCAGCCAGTTGTGGCGCGACGTGGTGATCGAGGTCGCCGCCGAGTACCCCGACGTGGCGCTGAGCCACATGTACGTCGACAACGCGGCGATGCAGCTGGTGCGCGATCCGGGCCAGTTCGACGTCGTCGTCACCGGCAACCTGTTCGGCGACATCCTCTCCGACCAGGCGAGCATGTGCGTCGGCTCGATCGGCCTGCTCGCCAGCGCCTCGCTCGGCGAGCAGCAGACCGGGTTCGGCACCAAGGGGCTTTACGAGCCGATCCACGGCAGCGCGCCCGACATCGCCGGGCAGGGCAAGGCCAACCCGATGGCGATGATCCTCTCGGGGGCGATGATGCTGCGCCACTCGTTCGCCCGCGAGGCGGAGGCGGCGCGGATCGAGGCGGCGGTGGCGAAGGCGCTCGCGGACGGCGTCAAGGGCGCCGACCTCGGCGGCCACGCCGGAACGAGCGAGATCGGCGACGCGGTAGTGGCGCGGCTCTAGGCCGTGGCCGCTCGCCTGAGCGGGAACAACCGCCAGTAGGTCAGGCAGCGCCACAACCACTCGAGCGGACCGTAGCGGAAGCGCGCCAGCCACCACGGCGAGCACACCAGCATCAGCGCCCAGCCGAAGAGCACGAACAGCTCCATGCCCGGGCGCATGAAATGACCGTAGAGGCCCAGGCCCCAGCCTTGGAAGATCGCCGCCATCACCGCCGAAGCGCCGATGTAATTGGTGAACGCCATTCTCCCCGCCGCCGACAGCCGCTTGCCGAGGCCCGTCGCCGCCCACACCGGGGTCATCGCCACCAGCACGGCAGCATAGCCGAGGACCATCGGCAGCCGGATCACGTGGCTCGGACCGTAGAACACGAACATGTTGAGCGCGCGCGGGAAGTCCGCCGCCCAGACCCACGCCGCGAGCGGCGCGGCCATCAGCAGCGAGGCGGCGATGCCCAGCGAGCCCCAGCGAATCATCTTGCGCCGGTCCCACCCGCCCGAGAAGAACCCCATGCGGAACAGCGCCGCGCCGACCAGCATGCAGGCGAGCGAATCGAAGATCATGGTGACGGCGCCGAAGAGCGGGTCGAGGCCGTAGTGACGCACGCGATAGGCGACGATCTGCGGCAGACTGCCCTCGGCCAGCACTTTGCCCTCCGCCCGCGCGTCGGCGACGAACTGGTCCTGCTCCTCGACGTATTTGACGCGCTCGGGATTGCTCGCCGGCTCGGCCAGGATGCGGTGCTCGTCGCGCGCCCAGCCGCCGAGGTCCTGCGAGGCGAAGTAACTGTCGGCGCAATAGAGCAGCATGCCGGCGATCAGCAGCGGCTTGACCGGCAGGCGCACCAGCAGCACCGCGATCATACCGAGCAGCGCGTAGTGAAACAGGATGTCGCCTTCGAACAGCACGTAATAGTGGAACAGGCCGAACAGGGCGAGCCAGAACAACCGGCGGTACTGCAGCCAGTAAGGCTTCGCGCCCCTGGCCTTGGCGCGGTCCATGAACAGCACCAGCCCGGCGCCGAACAGCATCGCGAACAGCCCGCGCAGCTTGCCGTCGACGAACAGGAAGTTGACGACCCACAGCACCTTGTCGGCAAACGAGGGCTCGCCGATCAGCTTCAGCCAGCGATGCGCGCCAGGCAGCTGCGCGTAGTTGAGGATGTTGGTCGCGAGGATGCCGAGCACGGCCACCCCGCGGATGAAGTCGAGCGTCGAGATGCGCGCCTCGGGCTGGTCGGGGGTGCCGGCAGCAAGCGCGAGATCCGCGTCGAGCGGCGCCGCGATTCCTGTTGAAACAGCTGTCGCCATGCGTCGTATCCCCCTCGACCGGCGCGACCCGCCGTGACTATGCCCGAGCGCGGCGCGAACGAAAGCTTTTCTTGATATTTGCCATCGATCCGGCGAGGCGGTGCGAATGACCCGCATGGAGATCGTCGAGGCCGCCGAAGCGGCCGGCCAGGCCGTCTTTGGCCAGCTCGAGCTGGCGATCGTCCTGCCGACGCTCAACGAGAAGGGCAACGTGGCGCCGATGGTCGCCCGGCTCGAAGAGGCGCTCGGGCCGAGCGGCTGGGAAGCGGTGTTCGTCGACGACAACTCGCGAGACGGCACCGCCGATGCGATCCGCGAGATCGGCAAGACCGACCCGCGCGTCCGCGTGATCCAGCGGATCGGCCGCCGCGGCCTGGCCAGCGCGGCGATCGAGGGGATGTGCGCCACGGCGGCGCCCTATGTCGCGGTGATGGACGCCGACCACCAGCACGATCCCGCCTTGCTGCGCGAGATGCTCGCGGCGGTGAAGTCGGGCGAATACGACCTCGCCTACGCCAGCCGCTTTGCCGAAGGGGGGACCGCCGAGGGCCTCTCGAGCAAGGGCCGCGAGAAAGGCTCGCGCCTGGCCAACGCGCTGGCTCGCAAGCTTGTCGGCAGCGAGCTGAGCGACGCGATGAGCGGGTTCTTCCTGCTGCGAACGGCGCAATTGCGTGAGCAGGCCGACCGGCTCTCGGGCATCGGCTTCAAGATCATGCTCGACATCCTCGCCACCGCCGAACCGCCGCTAAGAGTGAAGGAATTTCCCCTGAAGTTCGCCCAACGCGCCTCCGGCGAAAGCAAGCTCGACCACGGCGTGGTGCTCGACTTCCTCGCCGGGCTCTACGAACGCTGGTTCGGCCGGATCATCCCCACGCGTTTCGCGCTGTTCGGCACCGTCGGCGCGCTCGGCGTGGTGGTGCACATGGCCGTGCTGACCCCGCTCTACAAGCTGGCGCACGTGCCGTTTACGCTCGCCCAGGCGATCGCCGCGGTGCTGGCGATGACCTTCAACTTCTGGCTCAACAACCTGCTCACTTACCGCGACCAGAAGCTCGCGGGCCTGCAGGCGCTGTTCTTCGGCTGGGCCAAGTTCTGCGCCGCCTGCGCGGTCGGCGCCTTCGCCAACGTGGCGGTCGCGGCGATGCTCAACGACAACGGCGTCCACTGGTACGCCGCCGCGGTCATCGGCGTCACCGTGGCCTCGGTGTGGAATTATGCGCTGTCGAGCAAGTTCGTCTGGGGCCGCTTCAAGTAGCGGTCGAAACGATTGCGCCGCGGAACGCGGGCGGTAAGAATGTGACATCCCGGATGTCGAAAGTTGCCCGCCTATGCGCCTGCTCAAACGCCTCGTTCCGCTTGCGGCCGTCCTGTCGAGCGCTGCATGGGGCCAGGCGGTGAGCGACGATCCCTACATCTGGCTCGAGGAAAAGGATTCGCCGCGGGCGATGGCGTGGGTCGAAGCGCACAACGCCAAGGCCGTCGCCACCCTCGAAGCCGACCGTCGCTACCAGCCGTTCTACGACGAGGCGCTCAAGATCGCCACGGCCGAGGACCGCATCCCGATGCCGGCCTTCCGCAACGGCGGGATCTTCAACTTCTGGCAGGACGGAGAGCATTTGCGCGGCCTCTGGCGGCGCACCACGCTGGCCGACTACCGCAGCAAGGAGCCCAAGTGGCGCACGGTGCTCGACGTCGACGCGCTCGGCAAGGCCGAGGGCAAGAGCTGGGTGTGGAAGGGCGCCAACTGCCTCATGCCCGAGGAACGCCTGTGCATGATCTCGCTGTCCGACGGCGGCGAGGACGCCACCCAGGCGCGCGAGTTCGACCTGGCGAAGAACGCCTTCGTCAAGGACGGGTTCTTCCTGCCGCGCAGCCAGCTCTCGTTCGACTGGGAAGACGCCGATCACCTGCTCGTCTCGACCGACTGGAGCGGGCAGGACCTGACCGAATCCGGATACCCGTACATCGTCAAGCGGGTTAGCCGCGGCCAGCCGCTCGCCGCCGCGCATGAGCTGTTCCGCGGCTACAAGAGCGACGTTGGCGTGTTCCCCAGCGTGCTGCGCGACGGCAACGGCAACACGCTGTCGCTGCTGGTGCGCGCGAAGGACTTTTTCCACAGCGAGACGTTCGTGCTCACCGGCAACACGGCCGACAAGCTGGCGATTCCCGAAAAGGCTTCGGTGTCCGCGCTCGTCGCGGGCCGGGCGATCGTCTCGCTCGACGAAAACTGGAGCGTCGCCGGCACGACCTTCAAGGCCGGCTCGGTGGTCGCGCTCAACCTCGCGGAGCTGAAGAAGGATCCCGGCAAGCTCGTCCCGACGCTCGTCTGGGCGCCGGGGCCGCGCGACGCGCTCGATGGCATCTCGACCACGAAAGACCGCCTGCTGCTGTCGACACTGCACAACGTCAGCGGGCGCGTGCTCTCGTTTGCGCCGCTCGCCGACGGCAACTGGGGCGCGACGCAGATCGCCTTGCCCGACAACCTCGCGCTCGGCGTGGCCGCGGCGGACGACAAGTCGAACGCGATGTTCCTCACCGCGCAAGGTTTCCTGACCCCGAGCACGCTCTACATCGCCGACGCCGCGGCCCCCGCCGCGCCCGAAGCGCTCAAGCACCTGCCGGCCAAGTTCGATGCCTCGAACGACGTCGTCGAGCAGTTCGAGGCGACCTCGAGCGACGGCACGAAAATCCCCTACTTCGTGGTCCATCGCACGGACATGAAGCTCGACGGCTCGACGCCGACGTTGATGACCGCCTACGGCGGCTTCCAGTCGAGCGAGACGCCCTACTATTCGGGCGCCATCGGCAAGCTGTGGCTCGAGCGCGGCGGCGCTTACGTGCTCGCCAACATCCGCGGCGGCGGCGAGTTCGGCCCCGCCTGGCACGAGGCCGGACTCGGCGCCAAGCGGCAGATCATCTACGACGACTTCGCCGCGGTGGCGAAGGACCTGGAAGCGCGCAAGATCACCTCTCCGCGGCGGCTCGGCATCTACGGCGGCTCCAACGGCGGGCTGCTGATGGGCGTGGCGATGGTCCAGTATCCCGAGCTGTTCAACGCCATTACCATCCAGGTGCCGCTGCTCGACATGATCCGCATCTCGAAGATCGCCCGCGGCGCCTCGTGGCAAGGCGAATACGGCGACGTGAACGCCGATCCGGCGATCCGCGCCTTCTGGGAGAAGACCTCGCCGTACCAGAACCTCAAGCGCGGCGGGAAATATCCCGAGCCCTACATCTTCACCACCACCAAGGACGACCGGACCGGCCCGCAGCACGCCCGCAAGTTCGCCGCGCGGATGGAGGAGTACGGGCTGCCGTTCCTCTATTACGAGAACACCGAAGGGGGCCACGGCTCGGGCGCGGATGCCAAGCAGTCGGCGGTGATGACCGCGCAGATGATGGTCTATTTCAGCCGCAAGCTGATGGACTGAGGCAGCCGATCGGTCGTTGGTCGAACTGCGGCGTCAGCCGGTCGGACTATTGTGGATTCCGCGGCCGCGCTAATCATGGCGCCCGGCAGTCAATTTCGGGAGGAATCCGATGCTCTTTCATTTGTCGATCGACGCGCGCGATCCGCAGCACGTCGCTGGCGTTATCGCCGAGCTGTTCGGGAGCGGGCAGGCGGTGCCGTTTCCGCCGGTCGCCAAGGGGAGCTGGGTGGCGCTCGCTCTCGACGAGCGCAACACCACCGTCGAGGTCTATCCGCGCGGCACCGTGCTGCGGGAAGTGCCCGGCGACGCCGACGGAGTGGGCCTGCACGATCCCGCCCGCGGCGCTGATTTCGGCGTGGCGACGCACTTCGCGATGGCGACGCCGCTGACTCAGGAGGAGGTGCTGGCAATCGCCCGGCGCGAGGGCTGGCCGGCCAAGTACCGCAAGCGCGGGGGCGCGTTCGGAGTGATCGAGCTGTGGCTCGAGGGCGACCGGATGGTCGAGGTGCTCACCGCCGAGATGCAGGCCGAATACCTCGCCGCGCTGTCGCCGGAAAACGTCAAACGGTTGATGGCGTCCGTCCGACCGCAAGCGAGCTGACCTTGCGCAAACGCGCGATGTGTATTATTTCGATAATACAGTAATCGTTCTCGCGAGGGAGAAGGCCATGTTCAAGATGCTGTTCGGCTTGATCGTCATCGGGCTCGACATATGGGCGGTCCTCAATGTCTGGCGGAATACCCGCTCGGACGGCGTCAAGATCGGCTGGGCGCTCGGGATCTTCATCTTCCCGATCGTGGGCTTCCTGGTCTGGCTGGTCGCCGGTCCCAAGGACCAGAAGCGCCTGCCCAGGCTCTAGAGCCTAGCGCCAGCTGTCGAGCCACATCCAGTGGGCGAACGACTGCGGGCTGGCGAGTCGCGCCGCTGACAGGATCGGGTAGAAGCCCGCGAACAGCGCGAGGCTCGCCGCTAGAACGGCCAGCGCGATCTTCCGCCATCCGCTGCGCCACAGGGAATCGAGCGCGAGCGCGAGCATTCCCATCAGGAAGGTCCCCGGCAGCAGGTAATGGTAATAGAACTGCACCGGCTTGCCGGCGAGGATCCACGCGCCGAGCGAGACGAGATAGAGGATCACCAGCGCCGCCGCGTCTCGCCGGCCTTCGCCGAACCCGTAAACCCCCGCCCAGACCAGCGCGAGGAGGCCGAGCAGCATCGTCAGCGGATTGCCGACCAGCAGGATGCCGCGCTGCGCGCCGTCGACGTTCTCATAGAGGAACCAGATCGCCCGCCAGTCGACGATCCACTGGTACCACACGCTCTGGTAGGGATGCGGCTTGACCACCGAATCCTGCAGGTGGATCATCTCGCGGTGCAGCGCGACCAGCCCGGTCGGCGCGAGCGGATCGTGGGCGTAGAACATGGCCGGGACGAAGGTCAGCGCATAGATCGCCAGCGGCACCAGGCCCAGCCACAGCGCCGCTTCCCAGATCGTGATTCCCGCCACCGGCGCCCCGCGGCCGCTGGTGAAGCCGCGCCAGCCGCTCTCGCGCAGGCGGACGGCGGCGAACGCGATGCCCGGCAGCACCGCCAGCGGCACCGCGCTCCATTTGGCCGCCATCGCCAGGCCGAGCGCCATCCCCGCGATCGCCAGCCGCCGCCGCCCGGTCTCGTTCTCGCGCAGCGCCCCGGCGAAGGCCCACAGGGCGACGAGCACGAGGCTGGCCATGAACACGTCGAGCATGGCGATGCGGCTCATCACGAACCACATGAAATCGCTCGCCAGCAGCAGGCCGCCGGCGATCGAGGCAAAGCGCGAGCAGCTGGCGAACCACAGCGCGCGCATCGCGGCGAACAGGCCGAGCGTGCCGAACAGCAGCGGCATGATCCGCCAGCCCAGCGGGTTGTCGCCCAATAGCCGCAATCCCAGCCCGATCAGCTCCTTGCCGAGCAGCGGATGCTCGACGTTGACCGGGCGTGACAGCGCCATCAGCGTGCGCGCGGCGGGCAGGTAGTGGACTTCGTCGAAGAACGGCTTGGAGGGGATCGTCAGGCGGATCGCCGCGAGCACGAGGAAGGCCAGCGCGATGGCCAGGTTCCAGGCGAGCGGATCGCGCGGGTGATCGGGCGCCTGGCTCATCGGTAACGATCGTTATCGCGCGGCGGGAGAGGGAGCAAGGTCGCGCTTGCCCCTCGTTCCCTGCCGACCTATCGAGCCATGGCGATGAAGAAGACCACCGGAACCGACCGCTCGATCACCTCCAAATGGCGCCCCGCCACGCGCGCCGTGCGCGCCGGGACCTGGCGCAGCGAGCAGGGCGAGACCAGCGAGGCGCTGTTCCTGACCTCGGGCTATGCCTACGATTCCGCCGAGACCGCCGCGGCGCGGTTCCGCGGCGAAGACCCGGGCATGACTTACTCGCGGTTGCAGAACCCGACCGTGGCGATGCTCGAGGAACGGATCGCGTCGATGGAAGGCGCGGAAGCGTGCCGCGTGCAGTCGAGCGGCATGGCGGCGATGACCGTCGCCCTGCTGTGCCAGCTGAGCCAGGGCGACCACGTCGTCGCCGGGCGCGCGGCCTTCGGCTCGTGCCGCTGGCTGGTCGACCAGCTCATGCCGCGCTTCGGCATCGAATCCACCACCATCGACGCGCGCGACAACCAGGCGTGGGTCGACGCGATCCGGCCGAACACCAAGGTGTTCTTCTTCGAGACCCCGGCCAATCCGACGATGGACGTGGTCGACATGACATTCGTCTGCGGCCTCGCCCGCGAGCGCGGCATCACCAGCGTGGTCGACAACGCCTTCGCCACCCCGGCGCTGCAGCGGCCGATGGAATTCGGCGCCGACGTCGTCGCCTATTCGGCTACCAAGCTGATGGACGGGCAGGGCAGGGTGCTCGCCGGCGCGGTTTGCGGCACGAGCGACTTCATCAACAACAAGCTGCTGGCGATGCAGCGGCACACCGGGCCGAACCTGTCGCCGTTCAACGCCTGGGTCGTGCTCAAGGGGCTCGAGACGCTCGACCTGCGCGCCCACCGCCAGAGCGAGAACGCGCTCAGGGTCGGCCGCTTCCTCGAAGGCCGGGTGCCGAAGATCAACTTCCCGGCGCTGCCGAGTCACCCGCAGCACGACCTGGCGATGAAACAGATGGACGCGGCGGGGCCGATCTTCTCGTTCGAGGTCGAAGGGCGCGAGCAGGCCTTCGCCGTGCTCAACGCGCTCGAGCTGATCGATATTTCCAACAACATCGGCGATGCCCGCTCGCTGATGTGCCACAACGCCTCCACCACCCACTATTCGGTGAGCGCGGAGGCGCGCGCCGAGATGGGCGTCTCCGAGGGCATGCTGCGCCTGAACGTCGGCCTCGAAGACCCGCAGGACGTGATCGACGACCTCGACCAGGCCCTGACCAGGGCCGGGCTTTGACCGAGTCCGGCGCGCGGGGAACCGCCGCACCGTTCGCTGCGTTAACTATCGAATCCACCACGGGGGCGATTCGCGGGGCATCCCTGCGGCTGGGCGAAACATCTGAATGACGGAACTCCGCGATTTCTACGCCGCGCTCGTCGAATCGTGCGACGATGCGATCGTGGCCAAGAACACCGACGGGATCGTGATCGCCTGGAATCCGGCGGCGCAGCGGTTGTTCGGCTGGACTTCCGAAGAAATGGTCGGCGGCTCGATCCGCCGCCTGCTGCCGCCGGACCGGCAGGAAGAAGAGGACCAGATCCTCGCCCGCATCCGCGCCGGCGAGCGGGTGCCGCCGTTCTACACCAAGCGCCTGCACAAGGACGGCCACTTGCTCGACGTGCAGGTCAGCGTCTCCCCGGTGCGCGACGCCAGCGGTACGATCATCGGCGCCAGCAAGCTCGCCCGCGACGTCGGCGAATACTTGCGCGTGCAGGAGGCGGTGCGCGAAAGCGAAGAGCGCTTCCGCACGCTGGCCGAGAACATCAGCCAGTTCGCCTGGATGGCCGAGCCCAACGGCCACATCTTCTGGTTCAACAAGCGCTGGTACGAATTCACCGGCCTTACCGACGAAGAAACGATGGACCAGAGAAGGCGAAAGGTCGTTCACCCGGATTACCGCAAGCGCGTGGTCGCCACTTACCTCGCCGCGATCGCGGCGGGCGAGGACTACGAAGACACCTTCCCGATGCGCGGCAAGGATGGCGAGTACTGCTGGTTTCTCTCGCGCGCCAAACCGATCCGCAACGGGACCGGCGAGATCGTCCGCTGGTTCGGCACCAACACCGACATCACCCAGCAGCGCGAGCAGGCCGAGCAGATCCGTCTGCTGCTGATGGAGGTCAACCACCGCTCGAAGAACATGCTGACCACGATCCAGGCGCTCGCCCGCCGCAGCGCGCCCGGCGAAGAAGGCTTCCTCGCCCGTTTCGAAGACCGCGTGCAGAGCCTGGCAATCAACCAGGACATCCTCGTCGGCCGCGAATGGCGCGAGGTCCCGATCGACGAGCTGGTCCAGTTGCAGCTTGCCTTCATCCACGATGCGCCGGGCGAGTTCGTCGTCGGCGGGCCGCCGATCTCGCTTGCCCCGCGCGCCGCCGAGGTCATCGGCATGGCCATGCACGAGCTGGCGACCAACTCGCTCAAGTACGGTGCGCTTTCGACCGAGGACGGTTCGGTAGACATCGGCTGGTCGCACCGGCCGGACGGAGCGGGACTGATGCTGTGGTGGCGCGAGAGCGGCGGCCCGGCCGTCGTCAGGCCCCAGCACAGCGGCTTCGGCACCACGCTGATCCGCGACGTGCCGCAGCACAATCTCGGGGCCGAGGTCACCCTGCACTTCCATCCCGGCGGTGTCTGCTGGGAGCTCATCTGCGATTCCTCGGCGCTCGCAAAGCCGGTGCCGGTCGACGCCTGAGGATTACTCCGCCCGATCCGCCGCACATCGATTGCGGCCCGCCGGCAAAGGCGTTACGCTTCGGCCCGTCATGCTCGATGCCCTCCGCAGCCTGTTCCAGCACACCGCGATGACAGACGGAGTGGCCGTCCACGTCTCGGTGACTTTCATGCCCGAGCAGTCGCGGATCGAGGCGGGCAAGTGGTTCTGGGTCTATCACATCCGCATCGAGAACGACCGCGACGACACCATCCAGCTGATGACCCGCCACTGGCGCATCACCGACGCGCGCGGAATGGTCAGCCTGGTCGACGGCGAAGGCGTGGTCGGCGAAATGCCGGTGCTCTCGCCGCGCGAGACCCACGATTACGTTTCCGGCTGCCCCCTGGCGACTCCGCACGGTTCGATGGAAGGTCACTACACCTTCCGCGACGGCGAAGGCCGGCTGTTCGAGGTGGCGATTCCGTTCTTCCCGCTCGCCGCGCCCGCCGAAGCGAACTGACCTCTAGGAAGGCGGCGCTTTGCTCGCCGCCGAACGCCAGGCCTGGGGCGAACTGCCGAAAGCGCCGGCGAACCACCGCGTGAAGGCGCTCGGCGAGGCATAGCCGAGCAGGCCGGCCACCGAAGTGACCGGCTGGCTCGAGCCCGTCAGGTAGGCCGCGGCGAGCTCCTTGCGCACCTCGCCCAGCAACTCACCGAAGCGATAGCCTTCGCCATCCAATTGCCGTTGCAGCTTGCGCGGGCTCACGGCCATTTGCGCGGCGACTTGCTCGAGCGTTGCCCGCCCGTCGGGCAGCAGCGCGGCGATGGCGCGGCGCACGCGTTCGCTGACAGGCTTCGGCCCTGCCGCCACCGACACCAGGCCGAGCAGGCGCTGGGCGTGCTGCGCCATCGTCTCGTCGGCCAGCGGATTGGGCCTGCGCAGCATGTCGCGCGAGCAGGAGAAGCCGTTGAAGCTGCTGCCGAACTCGACCGGAGCACCAAAGAACCGCTGCCACGGGAGCCGGTCCCTCGGCGCCTTGCGGGTCAGGTAGACGCGATCGGGCCGCCAGTGTCCGCCCGAGACGCCGACGAGCCCGCGATGCGCCACGCCGATCGTCTGATCGACCACCAGCTCCCGGTGGAGGTTCGGTGGCAGGGCGAACCTGACGAGGCAGACGTCGCCGTCCTCTTCCATCGAAATGTCGACGATGTCGTTGAAATGGCGCTGGTTGGCGATGCAGGCGCGAATGACCTCGCGCAGGTTCGGCAGGTGCTCGAGCAGCATGCTGATGGGCCCGAGATTGGCGAAGTTCCGCCGGCCCGCCGTCAGCAGGGCGAAATCCTCGCGGCCCGTCGCGGCCGCGGACATCTCCAGCAGATCAGCCAGGCGGCCGGCGGGAATGCGGTTTTCGGGATCGCTGAGCGCTTCCTCGGCAATGCCGGCGGCCCGCAGCATCGAGTTCCCGTCGAGCCCCAGCGAAGCCGCGACGTCGAGATAGCCCAGCAGTGAAACCGCGCGAATCAGTTGCATCCCGACTCTCTCCCAGAGCCTGCAATGCGAGCGACCTCCGGGGGCAATTGCACACACTTTGGCGCGAATTGCAAAGCACGTCGGTTTCGGCGCGACTAAGGCGCGCGTCCGCCCTGCCACGGCCACTCGCCGGCACGGACGAAATTACAGCTCGAGGAATCGATGGTCAAAAATGCGCTCCCCAGCGCCGGCGATGTCCGCGCGCTTGCTCATCACTTGTTGTCCTGGGCCGAGCATCTGGCGGCCGGGCCACACCTCAACCGCGTCCTCGCCGATGCCGACCGGCATGAACTGGTCCTGGCGCTGGCGACGGCCGCGCGGGCGATCACCCGCCTCAGGGTGCGGATCTTTCCCGACGTCGGCTTCGCCAATCCGGCGTGGGCGATCATGCTCGAAATCTTCATCCGCGAAGCCAATGGCTATCGCGTCTCGCTCGACCAGCTCACCGCCGAAGACGATCTGCCGCAGCTCACCGCCTATCGCTGTCTCAACCTCCTGATCGACAAGGGCCTCATCGAACGCAGCGAGGGCAAGACCCACAACGACGACGTGTGGCTGTCCCTGACCTTGCCGGGAAAACGAAAGATGATGGAGTTGCTGCTCGAATCCGCTGAATACGCCCGCCGCCGCTGTGGCGAGGCGGACAGCGCAGTGCAGACGCTGCATTCGCGCTGACCCGCCTGGCGGCTGCGCCATTGCCAGTTCCCGGCCGGGACCTTAGAGCGCTCCGGCCATGAAGCGCACGCATCTGCCTCTCAACGCCTTGCGCGTGTTCGACGCCGCCGCGCGGCACTTGTCGTTTACGCGCGCCGCCGACGAGCTGGCGGTGACCCCGGCGGCGGTCGGGCAGCAGATCCGCGCGCTTGAGGACGTGCTCGGGGTGGTGCTGTTCCGCCGCACCAGCAAGGGGCTCGAGCTGACCGACGAGGCCGAGGCCGGGCTCGACCCGCTGCGGGAGGGCTTCCTGCGCTTCGAGGAAGCGGTGCAGGCGATGCAGGCGGGGCAATCGAGCCACTTCTACACCATCGCCGCCCCGCGCGAGTTCTACGCCCAGTGGCTCGCCGCCCGGCTCGCCGCGTTCCGCCGCGAGCACCCCGAGGTGCGCTACCAGCTGATCGGCGGCGAGGAGGTCGATTTCACCGAAGCCAACCTCGACGTCGCCGTGCGCCTGGTCGAAGGGCCGGACGATCTCGAAGGCGTCCAGCTCGCCCCGGCCCAGCGCGTGGTCGTCGCCGCCGAGGGCGCGCCCGATGAATGGGTCGCCTGGCCGGGAGCGCCGCTCCCCGAAGGCGTCGAGCCGGCGCTGCAGGTCGGCAACGCCGGGCAGGCGCTGGCCAGCGCGCTCGCCGGGCTCGGCAAGGCGATGCTGCCGCTGCTCCTGTGCGAGGAAGCGCTCGAATCCGGCCGGCTCAAGGTGCTCGAAGGCCCCGAGGAAGGCCGCCGCGCCTACTGGCTGATCGCCCCGCGCCCGCAATGGCGGCAGAAGAAGGTCAAGGCGCTGGTCGAGTTCCTCGCCGGCGAATGAACCCGCCGCGCGGCTAGGTTCCTCCGTTCACCCCGGCCGCCCAACGGCCTGTCTCTTTTACAGGTAATATTAAGCCCCGTTGCTATATTGGGCAAAGTCAACAGGGGCCGGACGGGGCCTCGCCCACAACATACAGGGTCACCATGATTCTCAACCGACGGCATTTCGTCGCCGCCGCCGCTGCTATGACCGTGAGCGCCTCCAGCGCTCTGCTCGGCCGCTCGACGCCGCTCGCACGCCGCACCCCCTCTCCGTTGCTGCCGCCGCAAGTCCCGGCCGCCGTTCGCGCCGCCGACGAACCGCCGCTGCTGGCCGAGGCGCGCGCCGCGCTCGATGCGCACGCGCCCTATCTCGGCCGGCGCGACAAGATCGGCCTGGTCGACTTCTCGCTCGCCTCGCGGGAGCGGCGCTTCTACCTCGTCGACCTCGAGGGCGGGCAGATCGAGCACATGTGGCTGGTCGCCCACGGCAAGGGCTCGGATCTCACCAACACCGGCTATGTCCAGCGCTTCTCGAACGAGCCCGGCTCGAACGCCAGCTCGCGCGGGTCGTACGTCACCGCGACGCCTTACTACGGCAAGCACGGCCGCTCGCAGCGCCTGATCGGGCTCGATCCCGACAACAGCGCCGCGCTCGACCGGGCGATCGTCATCCACGGGGCGAGCTACGTCGACCCGGCGATGATCGACGCGCGGGGCCGCATCGGCCGCAGCTTCGGCTGCTTCGCGGTCGAGGACTGCGAAGTGAACCGGGTGATGGGCGCGCTCGGCGAAGGGCGCCTGCTCTACGCCGGCAAGAGCGCCTGAGTTAACCCTCGCTCTTGGCCGCCGGCGGCGGCGCCGGCGGGCGCGCTCCCGGAGGCGGGCCGGGCCGGTCGTTGGCCGCCGGATCGTAATCGAACTGCTGGGCGAAGCGGCTGCGCGAATCGTCGGCGCCGGTCTCGGGCTTGCGCGTGCCGGCGGCGATCTGCGCCCGCTCGGCGCGCGACGACTTGATGTAGCCGCTGACCTGCACGTCGCCTTCGAAGCAGGCGTATTCGAAGAACTGGTAGCTGTCGTCGCGGGCCCATTCGAAGCGCGCGGTCCACGGGCGGGTGAAGACCATCGGGTCGTCGTAGGTGATCTGGTAGTCCATCGTGTCGGGGCCGACCATGGTCAGCCGCTCGACCGTGTGGGCCTTGACGCTGGTCGGGATGGTGTTGAACGGCGGCACGTTCTGCGTCGCCATGTTGAGCGGGGAGGCGGCGCGCTTCTGGATGTCGTAAGTCACCCCGTCGCCGCTCTTGATGTTGCTCGTCTCGATGACGAAGGTCTTGCCTTCCCAGTGCCCGCGGCCGTTGCCCATCCACGCCTCGACCTGGCCCGGCCAGGGCTTGGCGTTGCCGATCGGGATGATCCGCGTGCCGAGCATCTCCAGGCTGACGACCATGTAGCCGGGCGACTGGAAGATGCGGATGCCGTTGTTGTAGCGGAAGGGGAACATCGACGCCGGGAAGCCGCGGGAAACGCAGCGGTCCCAGCTGTCGAAGTCGGCCGGCGAATCGTAGGCCTGGCCGGGCACCCAGCTCGAGCGGCCGTTCTTCCACAGCTCCTCCGCCCACGGGGTGAGCGGCGGCAGCTGGCCGTCGGCCGGGTCGATCAGCATCGAGGTGCGGTGGCCGAACTCGGTGCTGGTGACCCAGTTGGCGAGGCCCTGCGTCCCCCCGGCATTCAGGCCCGAGCCCTCGTTCGAAAACTGCGAGTCCGAGCGCTGGGCGTTGGTCTGGCGGATCTTGAACTCCTCGGGCGTGAGGTAGAACCGGTTGGCCCACTTGGGCGAGCGCTGGAACAGGATCCGCGCGGCGTTGAGGTTCTCGATCTGCCAGGTATGCGCGAAGTTGTAGTCGCCCCACGAAGTTTTCGGCGGGGTGTAGGTGGTGTCGACCGGCTGCAGCTTGCCGAGATCGGCCGGGGTCTTCCATTCCTTCGCCGTCACCGGGGCGAGCGGCTTGGCCGGCGGCGGACCCTGTTGCGCATCGAGACCGCCCGCCGGAACGAGCATCATCGCCGCGGCGGCGAGCGCGGAAGCGGTCACGGCAAGGCGAGTGGAAATGGTGCGACGCGTCATGGCAGGCCCCTCTGTTAAGCTGTGTTCTTTTGCCGCAGCCTAGGCCCAATTTGACTTTGTCTCAATCTTTGATTTCGCCTCAGGCGCCGGCGCCGGGGATGTGCTTGCAGCACAGCTTCGCTTCCCGCCCGGCTTGGCTTTCCTCGCATGAGCTCGGGCGGCCGGTCGGCCTTGCGGCCGGCTAGTCGCCGGCCGGATCCTCCGCTTCCTCACCCTCCGCTTCGGGAGAAAGCGGCCGCGCGCGTGCTTGCTCCTGGCGCGCCTCGCCAGCGGTCTCCTCCTCCGCCGCCATCTCGGCGAACAGCGCCTCGTTGGCGAGCCGCCGCTGGCGCATGCCTTCGAGGAAGCGGTCGATCGATTCGAGCACTTCCTCCTCGCTCTCCTCCTCCTCGGCGCGGTAGCGGGCGACCGCCTCGGCGGCGATGCGCTCGTAGACCGGGTGCCCGGGCTTGAGCGCGCGCCAGTCGGGCGCATAGCGCTCGCCGCGGCGGTTGCGCAGGAAGAACATCACCAGCGCCTCGTTGAAGCGCGTCTCGTAGCCCATCACCTTGCCGCCCGAGACGACCATCCGCTCCTCCCCCTCGATCGCCCGGGCGAGCGCGCTGTCCTCGAGCCGCATGACCCCGCGGTCGATCGCCGCGTCCCACGCCGCGCGGAACTCCTCGGCGCCGGGCCTCTGGCGCAGCTTGTAGAGCGCCTCCATCGAAGCGCCGATGCTGCGCGCCGCCTGGGTGACGATGCCGCACTCGGCGAGACTGGCGACGAACGCCCGCTGCCGCGCCGGCCCGATCGAATTGCGCCGCGCCGCCTTGTGCGGGACGGGGCGGAAGCCGAGCAGGGGATCGCCCGGATCGAGCGGCTCGTGGCGATAGGCCATGTAGGACGTGCCCTGCCGCGCAATGGCGCGGGTGCAGGCGGGCGGGCGGGGCGTGTTGGATTCGTCTGACATGACCATGGCTGGCACAAGCAAGCGCTTGTAGGAAAGTTCTTTGTTTGTTCCCGGACCATTTTGTTGGATATGGCAATTGCGTGATTTGGGCTGCGACCAGCAGGACCTCAAGTCCCCGGCTCAACCTCCGGCTCCGGCGCCGGCACCGGCACCGGCCCCTCAGGCTCCGGCGGCAACGGCACATCCTCGTACACCCCCGTCTCCGCCTGCCTTGCGGCTTCCTCCAGGTCGGCGAGGTACTGGCGCTTGCTCTTCTCGAAGTGGAGCACGCTGAGGTAGCAGCTCACCGCCGCGCCCTTGAGGCCCCAGTGGGCGAACAGGGTGTCGCAGTGGTGGCCGTGGTCGACCACCACTTCGGTGGTGCCGCCGGCGAGCCATTGCGCCGCGCTCAGGCGGATTTCCATCACCGGCCCGACCTCGCCTTCGCCGTGATCCTTCCAGAAGTAGAGGTGCTGGCCGCGCAGCACGACTTCGCAGGCGAGCTGGCCCGCCGCGCTGGTCGTGCTTTCGAGCGCGAACCACAGCTTGCACGAGTGCTCGACGGCGATGAAGCTGGCGGCGGCGATCTTCGGCTGCGGCGCGGCCTGGGGCAGGGCGATCTCGCCGGTGGCCGAACCGCCGACGCGGCCGGGCGTGCCGGCCAGCTCGACATTGCCGATCGGGAACTTCGGGTCGTTGCCGGGCCAGTAGGTGAATCCGGGGTGGTCGTAGTCGGGCATGGCAAGGCTCTCCCCTCGCGCGCGACCGACGGCCCTATATCACAAGGTAACGGTCGGCCGCACGGGTCAATGCCTTCGGCAACCCTAAACCGCCCGCACCACCGCCACCTTCATCCCCGGCGCGCAGTCGGTCCGTTCGACCGTGGCGCCGAGCTGCATCGCCAGGGCGTCGACGATGCCGGTGCCGAGGCCCGGCTTTATCGGCGCGGCGCTGGCCGGGATGCCGATGCCGTTGTCGGTCACGGTGAGCGCGAAGCCGGTGCCGAGCGCGCGGTATTCGACCGCGATCTCGCCCGGCTGGTTGCGATCGGGGAAGGCGTGCTTGAGCGCGTTGATCACCAGCTCGGTGACGATCAGGCCGAGGCTCGTCGCCACGTTGGCGGTGACCTCGCTCTTGTCGCCGCCGGCGTGCAGGGCGATGCGCCCGTCGTCGTCGATCATCGAGGCGCCGATGCTGTCGCACAGGCCGGTGAAATAGGGATCGAGCGGCACCTTGTCGTCGCTCGCCACGGCGAGCTGCTTCTGCAGGGTGGCGATCGACAGCACCCGGTTGTGGGCGTTGCGCAAGTGCACGCGGGTCTCTTCCGACTGCACCCGGCGGGCGCTCTGCATCAGCACGCTGGCGATGATCTGCAGGCTGTTGGCGACGCGGTGCTGCAGTTCCTGCAGCAGGACCTGCTTTTCCCTGATCAGTTCGTCCTTGAGGCGCAGCTCGTGCCGCGCCGTGGTGACGTCGGTGGCGGTGAGCACGACCAGCGGGGCTTCCTGGTCGTAATCCAGCCGGTGGGCGTTGAGCACGATGCAGGCGTCGGGCAGGCCGGCGCGGACGAGGTCGATCTCGTAGGCGTCGACCGCGGCGGTGCCGGCGAAGGAGGTCTTGAGCAGCGAGCGCAGCCGCGGCACGTTCCATTCGCCCTGGCCGAGCTGCGCCAGCGAGCGGCCGGCCATGTCGCGCGGCCGCAGGCCGAAGGCGGTGCAGAAGGAATCGCTGGCGCCGACGACTTTCGATGCGGCGTCGAGCAGCAGCACCGGCGCGCGCGAGGCGTGGATCAGCGCCAGCGCGAGGCTTTCGGCGGGGTTCGAACGCGTGATACGGGCTTCGAGCATGCTGGGCGCCTTGGGTGGCCGCCGGGCCCGCGAGAGCGCAGGGCAATCCGGTGTGGGGTGGAAAGCGGGGGAGCGTCAGCCTGTTTGCCGCGAGCGTCCCACGGCCTTCATACACGTCCCCGGGTGAATCGCGGCACGATTTCGAAACTCGGCGTTTCCACGAGTGTGGTTGACCGCCCGGGCAAACTCGCATAGGGGCCGCCGCGTCCGGGCAGTCAGGGTGACCAACCAAGCCTGTACCGGATACTTATAGAGCTGAACATTGGCGGCTCAGCGCCCTCAGGGGGGCGGTCGTCAAAGTAACCCGGCACCAGGCCGGGTGGAGCGTTTCAGGCTCGTGCGATCATCGCCTTTCGGCCCATCGGCCGCGGCGCGCACGTTCCTTTTTCCCTTCACCCGCTGTTTGACGCCAAACCAGGTGAAGAGAATTTATGCCGACGATCAACCAGCTGGTCCGCAAGGGCCGCGAGCCGCAGAAGGCCAAGAGCAAGGTTCCTGCGATGGAGCAGAACCCGCAGAAGCGCGGCGTCTGCACCCGCGTCTACACGACGACCCCGAAGAAGCCGAACTCGGCGCTGCGCAAGGTGGCCAAGATCCGCCTGACCAACGGGCGCGAGGTCATCAGCTACATCCCCGGCGAGGGGCACAACCTGCAGGAGCACTCGGTGGTGCTGATCCGCGGCGGCCGCGTGCGCGACCTTCCCGGCGTGCGCTACCACGTGCTGCGCGGCGTGCTCGACACGCAGGGCGTCAAGGATCGCCGCCAGAGCCGCTCCAAGTACGGGGCCAAGCGGCCGAAATAAGCCGCCCGCTGGTTTTGCCCGGCCGCGAGCGCCTGATCGCAGCGGCCCGAAGATAAGGAATTCATCCGATGTCACGTCGTCGTCGTCCCGAGAAGCGGGAAATCCTGCCCGATCCCAAGTTCGGGGATCAGGTGCTCTCCAAGTTCATGAACAACCTGATGCTCGACGGGAAGAAGTCCGTCGCCGAGAGCATCGTCTACGGTGCGCTCGAAACGGTCGAGAGCAAGGCCAAGGCCGATCCGATCGCGCTGTTCCACGATGCCCTCAACAACGTGAAGCCGCAGGTCGAGGTCCGTTCGCGGCGCGTCGGCGGGGCCACCTACCAGGTGCCGGTCGAGGTCCGTCCGGAACGCGCCCAGGCGCTCGCCATCCGCTGGCTGATCACCGCCGCCCGCGGGCGTGCCGAGACGACCATGGCCGCGCGCCTCTCGGGCGAGCTGCTCGACGCCGCCAACAACCGCGGCAACGCGGTCAAGAAGCGCGAAGACACCCACCGCATGGCCGACGCCAACAGGGCGTTCAGCCACTACCGCTGGTAACTTTCGTAACTACATAGGCCCCGGCCGGGCGGCGCAAGCCCCGGCCTCTGCCTCACTAAGGATTGAATCATGGCCCGCGAATATCCGCTGGAGCGTTATCGCAATATCGGCATCATGGCGCACATCGATGCCGGCAAGACGACGACCACCGAGCGCATCCTTTACTACACCGGCAAGTCCTACAAGATCGGCGAAGTCCACGACGGCGCCGCGACGATGGACTGGATGGAGCAGGAGCAGGAGCGCGGGATCACCATCACCTCCGCCGCCACGACCACCTTCTGGGAGGCCGAGGACGGCAAGGGTCCCAAGCACCGCATCAACATCATCGACACCCCCGGCCACGTCGACTTCACCATCGAAGTCGAGCGGTCCTTGCGCGTCCTCGACGGCGCCGTCGCGGTGTTCGACGGCGTCGCCGGCGTAGAACCCCAGTCCGAAACCGTCTGGCGCCAGGCCGACAAGTACAAAGTGCCGAGAATGTGCTTCATTAATAAGTTGGACCGCACCGGGGCCGACTTTTATTATTGCGTGCAGTCGATCATCGATCGCCTCGGTGCGGTGCCGCTCGTGCTGTACCTGCCGATCGGCGCCGAGGGCGGCCTCAAGGGCGTGGTCGACCTGGTCAACAATCGCGGCATCGTCTGGCAGGACGAAAGCCTTGGCGCGAAGTTCGACTATGTCGAAATCCCCGCCGACATGGCCGACAAGGCCGCCGACTATCGCCACCAGCTGATCGAAACGGTCGTCGAGCAAGACGACGACGTCATGGAAGCCTACCTCGACGGCAACGAGCCCGACGCCGCCACGCTCAAGCGGCTGATCCGCAAGGGCACGCTGGCGCAGGTGTTCGTGCCGGTGACTTGCGGCTCGGCGTTCAAGAACAAGGGCGTCCAGCCGCTGCTCGACGCGGTGGTCGACTACATGCCGAGCCCGCTCGACATTCCGCCGATCAAGGGCATCAACCCCGACAACGACCAGGAAGACACGCGTCCGGCCGACGACAACGCGCCGTTTGCGGCGCTGGCGTTCAAGATCATGAACGACCCGTTCGTCGGCTCGCTGACCTTCACCCGCATCTATTCGGGCAAGCTGTCGAAGGGCACCTACCTGAACTCGGTCAAGGACAAGAAGGAAAAGATCGGCCGCATGCTGCTGATGCATGCCAACAGCCGCGAGGACATCGATGAGGCCTTCGCCGGCGACATCGTCGCGCTGGCCGGCCTCAAGGAGACCACCACCGGCGACACGCTGTGCGATCCGGCCAAGCCGATCATCCTCGAGCGGATGGAATTCCCCGAACCGGTGATCGAGCTGTCGGTCGAGCCGAAGACCAAGGCCGACCAGGAGAAGATGGGCATCGCCCTCAGCCGCCTCGCGGCCGAGGATCCGTCGTTCCGCGTTTCCTCCGACCATGAATCAGGCCAGACGATCATCAAGGGTATGGGCGAGCTCCACCTCGACATCCTGGTCGATCGCATGAAGCGCGAGTTCAAGGTCGAGGCCAACGTCGGCGCACCGCAGGTGGCCTACCGCGAAAGCCTCGCCCGTCCGGTCGAGCTGACCTACACCCACAAGAAGCAGTCGGGCGGCTCGGGCCAGTTCGGCGAGGTCAAGATCGCCCTCAAGCCGGGCGAGCGCGGATCGGGCATCGTCTTCCTCGACGAGATCAAGGGCGGCAACATCCCGCGCGAATACATCCCGTCGGTCGAGAAGGGCATGCGCGAGACGGCCGAGACCGGGTCGCTGATCGGCTTCCCGATCATCGACTTCGAGATCCGCCTGATCGACGGCAAGTACCACGACGTCGACTCCTCGGCGCTGGCGTTCGAGATCGCCGGCCGCGGCGCGATGCGCGAAGCGGCCCAGAAGGCAGGCATCAAGCTGCTCGAGCCGATCATGAAGGTCGAGGTGGTGACACCGGAAGACTTCATGGGCGACGTCATCGGCGACCTGAACTCCCGTCGCGGACAGATCCAGGGCACCGACACGCGCGGCAACGCCCAGGTGGTGGAGGCCTTCGTGCCGCTCGCCAACATGTTCGGCTACGTCAACGAACTGCGCTCGTTCAGCCAGGGCCGCGCCCAATATACGATGCAGTTCAGCCACTACGACGAAGTGCCCGCGAACGTGGCCGCGGAGGTCAAGGAGAAGCTTGCCTAAGGCAGGCTGAGCGTCTAGGGGCGGCGCCTGATTCAGCGGGTGCCCCTCCAACACCGCACAAGATCAAATCACAGACAGAGGTTACGGATAACATGGCCAAGGCAAAATTCGAGCGGAACAAGCCGCACTGCAACATCGGCACCATCGGTCACGTCGATCACGGCAAGACCACGCTGACGGCCGCGATCACCAAGGTGATGGCTGCCGAACACGGCGGCACCGCGGTCGATTTCGCCAACATCGACAAGGCTCCGGAAGAGCGCGAGCGCGGGATCACCATCTCGACCGCTCACGTCGAGTATGAGACCAATGCGCGCCACTACGCGCACGTCGATTGCCCGGGTCACGCCGACTACGTGAAGAACATGATCACCGGTGCGGCGCAGATGGACGGCGCGATCTTGGTGGTGAACGCCGCCGACGGCCCGATGCCGCAGACCCGTGAGCACATCCTGCTCGCCCGTCAGGTCGGCGTGCCGGCGCTGGTCGTGTACATGAACAAGGTCGACCAGGTTGACGACGAGGAAATCCTCGAGCTGGTCGAGCTCGAAGTGCGCGAGCTGCTCAGCTCGTACGACTTCGACGGCGACAACATTCCGATCATCAAGGGCTCGGCGCTGGCCGCGCTCGAAGGCCGCAACCCCGAGATCGGCGAAAACTCGATCAAGGAGCTGATGGACGCGGTCGACGCGCACATCCCGCAGCCCGATCGCCCGGTCGACAAGCCGTTCCTGATGCCGATCGAAGACGTGTTCTCGATTTCCGGCCGCGGCACCGTCGTTACCGGCCGTGTCGAGTCCGGCATCGTCAACGTTGGCGATGAAGTCGAGATCGTCGGCATCAAGGACACGCAGAAGACCGTCGTCACCGGCGTCGAGATGTTCCGCAAGCTGCTCGATCGTGGCGAAGCGGGCGACAACATCGGCGCCCTGATCCGCGGCGTGGCGCGTGAAGCTGTCGAGCGTGGCCAGGTCCTTGCCAAGCCCGGTTCGGTCAACCCGCACACCGAGTTCAACGCCGAAGTCTACGTGCTGTCGAAGGACGAAGGTGGCCGTCACACGCCGTTCTTCGCCAACTACCGCCCGCAGTTCTACTTCCGCACCACCGACGTGACCGGCGAAGTCGTCCTTCCTGAGGGCACCGAGATGGTCATGCCGGGCGACAACGTCACGATCGGCGTCAAGCTGATTGCGCCGATCGCGATGGACGAAGGCCTGCGCTTCGCGATCCGCGAAGGCGGCCGCACCGTCGGTTCGGGGGTTGTCAGCAAGATCACCAAGTAATATAGGCCCGCTCGCCGGCGGGGATTCGTCTCCGCCGGCCGGGATTATCGAGGGACCGCCTCACAGCCGGGAATACCGGCGGGCAGGGCGGTCTCTTGTTTTTTTGGATGGTCTCTGACGGGATTGTCCGTGGCTCTTTCGCATCGGTAGTAGGACATGGAAGCTCAGAATATCCGTATTCGCCTGAAGGCCTTCGATCACCGCGTGCTCGACCAGGCGACTGGCGAGATCGCGGACACCGCGCGCCGCACCGGCGCGCTGATCCGGGGCCCCATTCCTCTCCCGACGCGCATCGAGAAGTTCACCGTGAACCGCGGCCCGCACATCGACAAGAAGTCGCGCGAGCAGTTCGAGGTGCGCACCTACAAGCGGTTGCTCGACATCGTGCAGCCGAACGCCCAGACGGTCGACGCGCTGATGAAGCTCGATCTCGCCGCGGGTGTGAACGTCGAGATTAAGCTCGCTTAATCCGGCGATCCCGGCCATGGCCGGGTGACGACATCGGGATACCGCCGGCACTCTGCCGGGCCGCGTCCCCCGTCTCGTTCCTGCTCCGGCGGGAACACTCAGCCCGGACGGGGCGACGCACGAAAATTTGGGCTGACACGCACCCGGGAATGGTCCCGTGTGCCTCTGTGAAGGAGCATGATCATGCGCACTGGCGTGATCGCGAAGAAAGTCGGGATGACCCGCCTGTTCCAGGAGGACGGCCGCCACGTGCCGGTCACCGTCCTGGCGCTGGAAAATTGCCAGGTGGTTTCGCATCGCACCGCCGACCGTGACGGTTACGTCGCGGTCCAGGTCGGCGCAGGCGAGGCCAAGCAGAAGAACGTCGCCAAGCCGCAGCGCGAGCACTTCGCCAAGGCCCAGGTGCCGCTCAAGCAGAAAGTCGCCGAATTTCGCCTCGACAGCGAGGACGCGCTTCTCCCGGTCGGCGCGACGATCAGCGCCGAGCATTTCGTCGCCGGCCAGATGGTCGATGTCTCGGGTCACACCCAGGGCAAGGGCTTCCAGGGCGGCATGAAGCGCTGGGGTTTCGGAGGCCTGCGCGCCACGCACGGCGTTTCGCTGTCGCACCGTTCGCTCGGTTCGACCGGTCAGCGTCAGGATCCAGGCAAAGTCTTCAAGAACAAGAAGATGGCTGGCCACATGGGCGATAAGCAGCGCACCCAGCAGAATCTCGAGATCGTCCGCACGGACGCCGACCGCGGTTTGCTGTTCGTCAAGGGCTCGGTCCCGGGCGCGAAGAACGGCTGGCTGCTGGTTCGCGACGCGGTCAAGCTGCCGATGCCGGAAGGCGCGCCGTTCCCTGGCGCCATTCTCGACAAGAAGGGCGCTCATGTGCCCGAGCACGAAGAAGCGCCCGCCGGCATGGTCGAACCGGCCGCCGAGCACGAAGTCCACGACGAGGTTTCGCCCGAGCGGCAGGCCGAGCTGCTCCACGAGCAGCATGCCGGCGCCGGCGACGACACGACCCCCGCCGTGGGCCAGGAAAACACCGAAGCCGAGGGCAACGCGCCCGACGCCGACGAAAACAAGGAGGGCTGATCCGTGAAGGTGAAGGTCCAAAAACTCGACGGCAAGGCGTCCGGCGATATCGAGCTCAACGATGCCGTGTTCGGTGTCGAGCCGCGCGCCGACATCCTGCACCGCGTCGTCACCTGGCAGCTCGAGAATCGGCGCGGCACCGCCCGTCCGACGCGCGAGCGGTCAGACGTCGCCCGCACCGGCAAGAAGTACGGCAACCAGAAGGGTGGCGGTACCGCCCGCCACGGTGACCGCAGCGCTCCGATCTTCATCGGTGGCGGCAAGGCCCACGGCGCGCGCAAGCGCGACTTCGAGCCGTCGCTCAACAAGAAGATCCGCGCGCTCGGCCTGCGGATGGCGTTGTCGAGCAAGGCGAAAGAGGGCCTGGTGGTTGTCGACAGCCTCGAGCTCAAGGATGCCAAGACCAAGGCACTGTCCGAGACGTTCGGCAAGAACGGCTGGAACGGCAAGGTGCTGGTGATCGACGGCGACGCGGTGGCGGACGGTTTCCGCCTCGCTGCCGGCAACCTGCCGGGCGTCAACGTGATGCCGGCTGCCGGCGCCAATGTGTACGACATCCTGAAGCATGACACGCTGGTCCTGACCAAGGCCGCAATCGAAAAGCTGGAGGCGCGCTTCAATGGCTAAGAAGCAGGAAATCGATACGCGTCACTACGACGTGATCCTCAGCCCCCACATCACTGAGAAGTCTACCTTGCTGAGCGAGCACAACGGCGTCGTCTTCAAGGTTTCGAACGACGCCACCAAGCCGCAGATCAAGGAAGCGGTCGAGGCGCTGTTCGATCGCAAGGTGAAGAGCGTCAACACGATCGTGTCGAAGGGCAAGACCAAGCGCTGGAAGGGCAAGCCCTACAAGCGCACCGACGCGAAGAAGGCGATCGTCACCCTGGTCGAGGGCCAAGAGCCCATCGACGTGACCAGCGGCATCTGAGGCCAAGGGACCTAGGAAAGAGACAATGGCACTCAAGAACTACAACCCGACCAGTCCCGCCCGGCGCGGCCTGATCCTCGTCGACAAGTCCGGCCTGTACAAGGGCAAGCCGGTCAAGTCGCTGACCGAGGGCAAGCGCAAGACCGGCGGCCGCAACAACAAGGGTCACGTCACTTCGCGCGGCATGGCCGGTGGCCACAAGCAGAAGTACCGTTTCGTGGACTTCAAGCGCCGCAAGTGGGACGTCGAAGGCACGGTCGAGCGGATCGAGTACGATCCCAACCGCACCGCGTTCATCGCCCTGGTCAAGTATGCCGACGACGAGCTTGCCTACATCATCGCGCCACAACGCGTTGCCGTGGGTGACAAGGTCATCGCCGGCGAGCGCACCGACGTGAAGCCGGGTAACGCGATGTTGCTCGGCCAGATGCCGGTCGGCACGATTTGCCACAACGTTGAGATGAAGCCGGGCAAGGGCGGCCAGATCGCCCGTTCGGCGGGCACTTACGTACAGCTGGTCGGCCGTGACCGCGGCCTGGTGATCGTTCGCCTCAACTCGGGCGAGCAGCGTTACCTGCGGGCCGATTGCATGGGCACGGTCGGGGCGGTGTCGAACCCCGACAACTCGAACCAGAATTTCGCCAAGGCCGGACGCAAGCGCTGGATGGGCGTCAAGCCGCTGACCCGCGGCGTCGCGAAGAACCCGGTCGACCACCCGCACGGCGGCGGCGAAGGCCGCACCTCGGGCGGCCGTCACCCGGTCACTCCGTGGGGCAAGCCGACCAAGGGCGCCCGCACCCGCCATAACAAGCAGACGGACAAGATGATCATCCGTTCGCGCCACGCGAAGAAGAAGAAGGGTTAAGCGAGATGGCACGTTCCGTCTGGAAAGGTCCGTTCGTGGACCTCCACCTGCTCAAGAAGGCGCAGACCGCGCAGGACGCCGGTGGGCGCGCGCCGATCAAGACCTGGTCGCGCCGCTCGACGATCCTGCCCGACTTCGTCGGCCTGACGTTCAGCGTCTACAACGGCCAGAAGTTCGTGCCGGTCTCGGTCAACGAAGACATGGTCGGTCACAAGCTCGGCGAGTTCGCGCCCACGCGGACTTTCCACGGGCACGCCGCCGACAAGAAGGGTAAGCGCTAATGGGCAAGCAGAAAGCTCCCCGCCGGGTGGGCGACAACGAGGCGCTGGCCGTCGGCACCACGATCCGTGGTTCGGCGCAGAAGCTCAACCTCGTCGCCGGCCTGATCCGCGGCAAGAAGGCCGAAGACGCGCTCAACATCCTCGCTTTCAGCAAGCGCGGGATGGCTCGCGACGCCGCCAAGGTGCTCGCCTCGGCGATCGCCAATGCCGAGAACAACCATAACCTGGACGTCGACGCGCTCGTCGTGGCGGAAGCCTCGGTCGGCAAGTCGGTGACCATGAAGCGTTTCGCGACGCGCGGACGGGGCAAGAGCACCCGCATCCTCAAGCCGTTCAGCCGGCTGCGCATCGTCGTCCGCGAAGTCGAGGAGGCCTGATCATGGGTCATAAATCCAATCCGATCGGTCTGCGTCTTCAGATCAACCGCACCTGGGACAGCCGCTGGTACGCCGAAGGGCGCGGCTACGCGCAGCTGCTCAAGGAAGACATCGAGCTGCGCAAGTACATCGTCGAGAGCCTGCCGCAGGCGGCTATCTCGAAGGTGGTGATCGAGCGCCCGGCCAAGCTGTGCCGCGTCTCGATTTATGCCGCGCGCCCCGGCGTGATCATCGGCAAGAAGGGCGCCGACATCGAGAAGCTGCGCGCCAAGCTGGCGACGATCACAGACAGCGAGGTCAAGCTCAACATCGTTGAGATTCGGAAGCCCGAGATTGACGCCAAGCTCGTCGCCCAGGGCATTGCCGACCAGCTGGTCCGCCGCGTGGCCTTCCGCCGGGCGATGAAGCGCGCGATGCAGTCGGCGATGCGTCTCGGTGCCGAAGGCATCAAGATCATGTGCGGCGGCCGCCTCGGTGGCGCCGAAATCGCCCGCGTCGAGCAGTACCGCGAAGGTCGCGTGCCGCTCCATACGCTGCGCGCCAACGTCGATTATGCCGAAGCCGAGGCGCTCACCGCGTACGGCGTGATCGGCATCAAGGTGTGGGTCTTCAAGGGCGAGATCCTCGGCCACGATCCGATGGCGCAGGACCGGCTGATGATGGAAGCGCAGACTTCCGGCGTCCGGCCGGCTCGCTGAGGTTAGGGTAGTACAATGCTGCAACCGAAAAAAACCAAGTACCGCAAGGCCTTCAAGGGCCGGATCAGCGGCGATGCCAAGGGCGGCACCGCGCTCAACTTCGGTTCGTACGGCCTTAAGTGCCTCGAGCCCGAGCGGATCACCGCGCGCCAGATCGAGGCTGCTCGCCGCGCGATCACTCGCCACATCAAGCGCCAGGGGCGCTTGTGGATCCGCATCTTCCCCGACGTGCCGGTATCGAAAAAGCCGGCCGAAGTCCGCCAGGGCAAGGGCAAGGGCGCGGTCGAATACTGGGCCGCTCGGGTGAAGCCGGGCCGCATCCTGTTCGAGCTCGACGGCGTTCCCGGTCCGCTGGCCGCGGAAGCATTCAGCCGCGCGGCGATGAAGCTGCCGGTGAAGACCAAGGTGGTCGCCCGTCTCGGCGACACCAGCCACCTCGGAGGCGAATGATGGCCAAGACCGCAACCAAGACCGCCGCCAAGGCCTCGGCGAAGACTTCCGCCAGCAAGGCCGAAGACCTGCGCGCCAAGACCGACGACCAGCTCGAGACGCAGCTGGGCGAGCTCAAGCGCGAGCAGTTCAACCTGCGCTTCCAGGCCGCGACCAACCAGCTCGAGCGTCCCGCGCGGATCCGCGAAGTCCGCCGCGATATCGCCCGCATCCAGACGCTGCAGGGCGAACGCGCCCGCGCTGGCGCGAAATAAGGAACCAGACGATGCCCAAGCGAATCCTGACCGGGACGGTCGTCTCGGACAAGACCGACAAGACCGTGACCGTGCTGGTCGAGCGCAAGGTGAAGCACCCGCTTTACGGGAAGATCATCCGCCGTTCGAAGAAGTACCACGCCCACGACGAAGCCAACGAATACAAGCCCGGCGACGTCGTGCGGATCGAGGAAACCCGGCCTATCTCGAAGACCAAGACCTGGGCGGTGCTCGACCGGGTCAAGGCCGGCGGCACCCAGGCGGTGGAAGCCGAGCTCGAGGTCGAAGCCGCGGGCAACTGAAGAATTTTGGAACTGCCGGGCCTGTCCCGGCAAGCCACTAAGAAGGAACCGGATCGATGATCCAGATGCAGTCCAATCTCGACGTCGCGGACAACAGCGGCGCGAAGCGCGTCCAGTGCATCAAGGTGCTGGGCGGGTCGAAGCGCCGCACCGCGAGCGTCGGCGACGTGATCGTCGTCTCCGTTAAGGAGGCACAGCCGCGCGCCCGCGTGAAGAAGGGCGACGTGCACCGCGCGGTGATCGTCCGCACGAAGAAGGACGTGCGCCGCCCCGACGGCAGCGTGATCCGCTTCGACAGCAACGCCGCGGTTCTCGTGAACAAGAACGAAGAGCCGATCGGCACCCGTATCTTCGGCCCGGTCGTGCGCGAGCTGCGCTCGAAGGGCTTCATGAAGATCATCTCGCTCGCTCCGGAGGTGCTGTGATGGCCGCCGCGAAGATCAGGAAAGGTGACCAGGTCGTCGTCCTGTCCGGCAAGGACAAGGGGCGAACGGGCACCGTCAGCAAAGTCATGCCCAAGGACGGCAAGGTGGTGGTCGACGGGATCAACGTCGCCGCGCGCCACCGCAAGCCGAGCCAGGCAAATCCGCAGGGCGGCATCGACCGCTCACCCGCACCTATGGCGATCAGCAAGGTCGCCATTGCCGGTAAAGACGGCAAGCCCACCCGCGTCCGCTTCGAGACGAAGAAGGACGGAACCAAGGTGCGCGTTGCCGTGAAGTCCGGGGAGACCATCGATGGCTGAGAACTACACCCCGCGCCTGCGCAAGCAGTATGACGAGAGCATCGTCAAGGCGATGACCGAGAAGTTCGGTTACAAGAATCGCCTTGAGGTGCCGCGGCTCGAGAAGATCACGCTCAACATGGGCGTCGGCGAGGCGAGCCAGGACAAGAAGAAGGTCCAGACCGCCGCCGAGGAAATGGCGCTGATCGCCGGCCAGAAGCCGGTCATCACCATCGCCAAGAAGTCGATCGCCCAGTTCAAGCTGCGCGAAGGCATGCCGATCGGCTGCAAGGTCACCTTGCGCCGCGAGCGCATGTACGAGTTCCTCGACCGTCTGGTGACCATCGCGATGCCCCGCATCCGCGACTTCCGCGGGCTTAATCCGCGTTCGTTCGACGGCCGCGGCAACTACGCGATGGGTCTCAAGGAACAGATCGTGTTCCCCGAGATCAGCTACGACAAGATCGAGAAGGTGCGTGGGATGGACATCATCGTCACCACCACCGCCAAGACCGACGACGAAGCGCGCGAGCTGCTCCGCCTGTTCGGTTTCCCGTTCCCTGCCGACGAGCAGGCTGAAGAGAAGCAGGCCGCGTAAGCGGCCGTCAAGATACCGCAAGGAAGTGAGCTTAAGTCCATGGCGAAACTGAGTTCCATCAACAAGAACGAGCGGCGCAAGAAGCTCGTGAAGAAGTACGCGGGCAAGTACGCCCGGCTGAAGGCGATTGCCGACGACGAGTCTCGTGACGAGACCGAGCGTCTGATGGCGCGCCTCAAGCTGGCGGAAATTCCGCGCAACGGGAATCCCACCCGCGTGCGCAACCGCTGCAGCACCACCGGCCGCCCGCGCGGCGTTTATCGCAAGTTCGGCCTCAACCGGATCGAGATCAGGAATTTGGGCAACAAGGGCCTGATTCCCGGTCTGACCAAGTCGAGCTGGTGAGGATCTAGACTATGGCTTTGACCGATCCCCTGGGTGATATGCTCACCCGCATTCGCAACGGCCAGCAGGCGAAGAAGGACTCCGTCCTTTCGCCGGCTTCGAAGCTGCGCGCCAACGTGCTCGAGGTCCTCCAGCGCGAGGGCTATATCCGCGGTTACACCGAGGATAGCTCGAGCAAGCACCCGCAGCTGCGTATCGAGCTGAAGTATTTCGAAGGCGAGCCGGCGATCAAGCACGTCGCTCGCGTCTCCAAGCCGGGCCGGCGGGTCTATTCGGGCAGCCGCGAGCTGCCGACGATCCGCAACGGCCTCGGCATCACCATCGTCTCGACGCCCCGCGGCGTGCTCTCGGACAACGAGGCTCGCGCGCAGAACGTCGGCGGCGAAGTGCTGGCGGAGGTGTTCTGATGAGCCGCATCGGCAAGAAGCCGGTGACGATCCCAAGCGGCGTCACCGCCCAGATCGAGAACGGCACGCTGACCGTCAAGGGCCCCAAGGGCACCCTGACGATCGGCACCGACGAGCTGGTCAACTACAAGCTGGACGACGGCAGTATCTCCGTGACGCCGGCCAACGACAGCCAGACCGCGCGCAGCCACTGGGGCCTCCAGCGCACGCTGGTGTCAAACCTGGTCGAAGGCGTGACGACGGGCTTCACCAAGACGCTCGTCATCACCGGTGTCGGCTACCGCGCCTCGGCGCAGGGCCGCAAGATCAAGCTGCAGCTCGGTTACAGCCACGACGTCGATCTCGACGTGCCCGAAGGCCTGGAGGTCAAGACTCCCGACCAGGTCACGATCGAGATCAGCGGGATGGACAAGCAGGCTGTCGGCCAGTTCGCCGCCGAGATCCGCCGCTGGCGCAAGCCCGAGCCTTACAAGGGCAAGGGTATCAAGTACCGCGGCGAGTATGTCTTCCGCAAGGAAGGGAAGAAGAAGTAACATGGCCAAGCTTTCCCTGTTCGAACGCCGCCGCCGCCGGGTGCGGACCGCGCTCAAGAGCCGCGCCGGCGGCAAGCCGCGCCTGTCGGTGCACCGCACCGGCAAGCACATCTACGCGCAGATCATCGACGACGCCGGCGGCAAGACCGTCGCCGCCGCCTCGACCCTCGGCGTCAAGCCGTCGGGTGCGAATGTCGATGCCGCCGCCAAGGTGGGTGAAACCATCGCCGCCGCCGCCAAGAAGGCCGGCGTCACCGCCGTCGTGTTCGATCGCGGCGGTTACCTGTTCCATGGCCGCGTCAAGGCGCTGGCCGATGCCGCCCGTGCCGGCGGGCTGGAGTTCTGAGCATGGCTGACAAGAAAAAGACCGAAGAGACCCCTGAGGTCGTCGAGACGGCGGAAACCGCGGCCGAGCAGCCGGCGGTCGAGACCGTGGCGGCCGAAGGCGCTCCGGAGCCCGTGGCCGAGACGGTTGAAGCCGCCCCGGCCGACGAGCCGGCGGCTGAAACCGCTCCTCCTGTCGAGGCAGCTCCCGTTGCCGAGACGGCCGAAGCTGCTCCCGCGGTGGAAACCGAGCCGACGGTCGCGGCCGACACCCAGTCGACCGAATCCGGCGACGCCAACGCTCCGCGTGAAGCGCGCGGCGGCCGTGGTGGTCGCGGTGGCGGCGACCGCGGCGGACGCGGCGGTAACGATCGCGGCGGCCGTGGCGGCCGTGGCGGACGCGACGATCGTCGAGGCCGCGGCGATGACGACGGCGGCGAAGAGCTGATCGAGAAGCTGGTCCACATCAACCGCGTCTCCAAGACGGTGAAGGGCGGCAAGCGTTTCGGCTTCGCCGCGCTGGTCGTTGTCGGTGACGGCAAGGGCCGCGTCGGCTTCGGCCACGGCAAGGCCCGCGAGGTGCCGGAAGCGATCAACAAGGCGACCGCTGCCGCCAAGAAGAAGATGATTCGCGTGCCGCTGAAGGAAGGCCGCACGCTGCATCACGACGGCAAGGGCCGCTTCGGCGCCGGCAAAGTCAACGTGCGCACCGCGCCCGCGGGCACCGGCATCATCGCCGGCGGGCCGATGCGCGCCGTGTTCGAGAGCCTGGGCGTCCACGACGTGGTCACCAAGTCGATCGGCACGTCCAACCCCTACAACATGATCCGCGCCACTTTCGACGCGCTGACCGACCAGACTTCGCCGAAGTCGGTCGCCCAGCGCCGCGGCAAGAAGGTCGCCGATCTGCTCGGCCGCGGTGGCGCCAGTACGGCGGACGCCGAGGCTGACGCCGCGGCGATCACGGAGTAATTCGAATGGCCAAGATCAAGCTCAAGCAGATCGGTTCGCCGATCCGCCGCCCGGCAAGCCAGAAGAAGACCCTGGTCGGCCTGGGCCTCGGCAAGATGCACCGCGTTGTCGAGGTGGAAGACACCCCGGAAGTGCGCGGAGCGATCGCCAAGCTGCCGCACATGGTGGCCGTGGTCGAGTAAGCCTTAATCCTATCAGCGCGACTTAAAGCGAAAGCGAGTGCACGACATGAAACTGAATGACATCCGCGACAACGCCGGAGCCCGCCACCGCAGGATGCGCGTCGGTCGCGGCATCGGCTCGGGCAAAGGCAAGACCGCCGGGCGCGGCCAGAAGGGCCAGAAGAGCCGTTCGGGCGTGGCCGTGAAGGGCTTCGAAGGCGGCCAGATGCCGCTGCACATGCGGTTGCCGAAGCGTGGCTTCAATAACATCTTCGGCAAGGACTTCGCAGAGGTCAATCTCGGCATGGTGCAGAAGTTCATCGATGCCAAGAAGCTCGATGCCAAGGGCGTGATCGATCACGAAGCGCTCAAGGCTGCCGGCCTCGCGCGCGGCGGCAAGGACGGTATCCGCCTGCTCGGCAAGGGTGAGTTGACAGCCAAGGTTTCGTTCAAGGTTGCCGGCGCCAGCAAGGGCGCGATCGAGGCGGTCGAGAAGGCCGGCGGCAAGGTCGAAGTGATCGCAGCGGCGGTCCCCGAAGCTGAGAAGAAGCTGGCGCGACGTGAAGCCAACACGGCGGCTCGCAGCGCGAAGAACGCCAAGTAAACGGGACAAGTGAGCAGGGCGGGGTTTCACAACCCCGCCCGCTTCCTATATGGGCCCGACCAAGGCCCGAGCCGGAGGGGAGCCGGCGCCTAGACTAAGGCAATCGAAGACAATGGCATCTCGCGCCGACAACATCGCCAGCAACCTCAGCCTCGCCAATTTTTCCAAGGCGACCGAGCTCAAGAACCGCATCTGGTTCACGATCGGCGCACTGGTGGTGTTCCGTTTTCTCAGCTTCGTCCCGCTGCCCGGTGTCAATCCGCTGATCCTGGAATCGCTCTACGACCAGACCAAGGGCGGCATTCTCGACCTGTTCAACACCTTCTCGGGCGGCAGCCTCCAGCGGATGAGCCTGATCGCGCTTGGCGTGATGCCGTACATCACCGCCTCTATCGTGATTCAGCTCGCCGCCTCGCTCCATCCTTCGTTGATGGCGCTGAAGAAGGAAGGCGAGGCGGGCCGCAAGAAACTGAACCAGTATACCCGCTACGGCACGGTGTTCCTGTGCGCGATACAAGGCTGGTTTCTCGCTTCCGGGCTCGAGTCCTATGGCGCCTCCAGCGGGCTCCAGGCGGTCGTCAACCCAGGCTACCTGTTCCGCGTGACGGCGGTCATCAATCTCATCGGCGGGTCGATGTTCCTGCTGTGGCTGGGTGAGCAGATCACCAGCCGCGGCATCGGCAACGGCGTGTCGCTGATCATCATGGCGGGCATCGTCTCGCGTTTCCCGACTTTCGCCGCCAACCTGTTCGAGGGTGGACGCACCGGTTCGGTCAGCCCGTTCACCATCGTTGCCGTCATCGGCATGATCGTGGTGCTGATCCTGTTCATCTGCTTCATGGAGCGCGCCCAACGAAGGCTGCTGATCCAGTATCCCAAGCGAGCCAGCGCGCACGGGATGATGAATGCCGATCGCAGCCACCTGCCGCTCAAGCTCAACACCGCGAACGTCATCCCGCCGATCTTTGCCAGCTCGTTGCTTTTGCTGCCGCTGACGATCAGCCAGTTTGCCGGCAATTCGGTGACTACAGGCAGTGCCTTCTACAGCGTGGTGCAGACGCTCAACACCCTGCTCCAGCGCGGCCATCCGCTCTATCTCGGGCTCTATTCGGCAGGCATCATCTTCTTCACGTTCTTCTACACCGCGGTGGTCTTCAACCCCGAGGAAACGGCCGAGAACCTCAAGAAGAACGGCGGCTTCATCCCCGGCATCCGCCCGGGCAAGAACACCGCGACCTATCTCGATTACGTGCTCACGCGGATCACCGTGGTCGGCGCGATCTACCTCACGCTGGTGTGCGTGGTACCCGAATACATGGTGGCGCAGACCGGGATCCAGCTGTTCCTCGGCGGCACCAGCCTGCTCATCGTGGTGAACGTGACTGTGGATACGATCAGCCAGATCCAGTCGCATCTGCTGGCGCACCAGTATGGTGATCTGATCAAGAAGGCGAAGCTCAAGGGCCGATTGCGCTAGCGCCACTTCCAGGGAAGGAGAGGCCCCGGTGAACATCATTCTCCTCGGGCCCCCGGGGGCCGGTAAGGGAACCCAGGCCGCGCGTCTGGTCGAACGCTACGGAATGCGCCAGCTCTCGACCGGCGACATGCTACGCGCGGCGGTGAAGGCGGAAACACCGACCGGTCTCAGGGTCAAGGCGATCATGGAAGCCGGCGAACTGGTCTCCGACGACGTAGTCTCGACGCTGATCTCGGAAGAGCTCGTTGCGCTGCCGCAGACCGTGGGAATCATCTTCGACGGCTATCCGCGCACCGCCGCGCAAGCCCGGCAACTCGACGAGATCCTCGCCCGCCATCACCGCAAGCTCGACCGCGTGGTCGAGCTCGAAGTCGACGAGGACGCACTGGTCGAACGGATCACGGGCCGTTTCACCTGCGCGCATTGCGGAGCCGGTTATCACGACAAGTTCAAGCTGCCCAAGAACGCGCTGCACGAGGATGAGCCGCTCCGGTGCGACCACTGCGGCAGCACCGATTTCAAGCGCCGCCCTGACGACAACGAGGAAACGGTGCGCACGCGGATGGCCGAGTACCGCGCCAAGACTGCGCCGATCCTGCCGCTCTACGAAGAACGCGGGATCGTCGTCCGCGTCGACGGCATGGCCGACATCGACATCGTCACCCAGCAGATCGAGCGGGTGCTCGGCCTTTGAGGCGCGGAGCCGGGCATGCGCGGTGCTTGGCACCCTGCCTGCTGGCGGCGGCCGTCGTTCCATCCGCAGCATCGGCGGAAGTGGTCCAGTCTTTGCCGGACGGGTTCGTGGTCCGCGAAACCGCCGTCGTGAAAGCAGACCCCGAGTTCGCCTGGGCCGCGCTGGTCGAGCCGGCGCGCTGGTGGAACAAGGATCACAGCTGGTCGGGGGACGCGAAGAATCTCACGCTGGAGCCGCGCGCAGGGGGCTGCTTCTGCGAAACCTTGCCGGGCGGCGGATCGGCCGAGCATATGCGGGTGGTCCAAGCCGTGCCGGGCTCGCTTCTGCGCATGAAGGGCGCTCTCGGGCCGTTGCAGTCGGAAGCGCTCGCAGGTGTGCTCACCATTGAGCTGAAACCTGTCGCCGGCGCCACGTCGATCGAGTGGACATATGTCGTCGGCGGCTATGCACGCTTTCCGCTGAAGGACATCGCTACCGCGGTGGATTCGGTCCTGGGCGAGCAATCCGCCCGACTGGCGTCGCTGATCGAAGCGGGTCGTGCCGCGCGGCCGTAGCGCGGCCCCTTTGACCGTCACGTCCGTTGCGGTTATAAGGGCGCCTACCGGTTGCCGGGATCGCAACCGACGCGCGGCGCGAAGCGGTTGTCTTCGCGCCCCATCTGCTGTTGACGGCGCGGGCGAATCGCCCTAAGCGGCCGTCATTCGGGAATTCGGGACCAGTCCGGGAGACGGCAGCCTTTGTGCGCGCCCCAACCGGACTTTTTGCCGTTCGGCGGCCCGAACCTAGAATGACGCGATGAGATAGGGACGTCCGGCCGCTGGCCCAAGTCCCTGTGGAGCATGGAGAATTAAGTGGCTCGTATTGCCGGGGTGAACATCCCCACCAACAAGCGCGTGATCGTCGCGCTGACCTACATTCACGGAATCGGCCCGACCACCGCGAAGAAGATCGCCGAGAAGCTCGGCATTGACCCTTCGCGCCGGGTGCAGGACCTGACCGACGCCGAAGTCCTGCAAATCCGCGAAACGATCGACGCAGGTTACCAGGTCGAAGGCGACCTGCGGCGCGATACCGCGATGAACATTAAGCGGCTGATGGACCTCGCCTGCTACCGCGGGCTGCGTCATCGCAAGGGCCTTCCGGTCCGCGGCCAGCGCACGCACACCAATGCGCGCACCCGCAAGGGCAAGGCCAAGCCGATCGCCGGCAAGAAGAAGTAAGGGAGCCGACGAGACATGGCACGTGAACCCCAGCGCATTCGCCGTCGCGAGCGCAAGAACATCTCCAGCGGCGTCGCGCACGTGAACGCCAGCTTCAACAACACGATGATCACCATCACCGACGCGCAAGGCAACGCGATCAGCTGGTCCTCGGCCGGCATGATGGGCTTCAAGGGCAGCCGCAAAAGCACGCCCTACGCCGCCCAGGTCGCCGCCGACGATGCCGGCAAGAAAGCCGCCGAGCACGGCGTCCGCACCCTCGAAGTCGAGATCAAGGGCCCCGGCTCGGGCAGAGAATCCGCGCTCAGGGCCTTGCAAGCCGTGGGGTTCACCATCACATCTATCCGCGATGTGACGCCGATCCCGCACAACGGGGTACGACCGTCCAAGCGCCGCCGCGTCTGATCGATCTGTCGCGGTCTCGCACCGCAACGCAATTCGCATCGGCCGCGGCGCTCCCAGCGCTCCGCGGCCGATGCCGCCAGTGAAACACCTTTAGGGGAAGTCCATGTCCGTCAACACCAAGAACTGGCAGGAACTCAAGAAACCCAACAGCCTCGAGGTCAAGGAAGGCGGCGACAAGCGTCGCAAGTCGACCTTCGTCGCCGAACCGCTCGAGCGCGGTTACGGGCTGACTCTCGGCAACGCGCTGCGCCGCGTGCTGCTCTCGAGCCTGCAGGGTGCGGCCATCACCTCGATCAAGATCGAGAATGTGCTGCATGAGTTCTCCAGCCTCGCCGGCGTGCGGGAGGATGTCACCGACATCGTCCTCAACGTGAAGCAGATCGCGCTGCGCATGGAAGGCGAAGGCCCCAAGCGCCTGCAGCTTTCGGCGACCGGCCCGGGCGAGGTCAAGGCCGGCGACATCGCCGTGTCGGGCGACATCGAGGTGCTCAACAAGGACCTCGTGATTTGCCATCTCGACGACGGCGCGACGCTCAACATGGAACTGACCGCCGACAGCGGCAAAGGCTACGTTCCGGCCGTGTCGAACCGTCCGGTCGACGCGCCGATCGGGCTGATCCCGGTCGACAGCCTCTACTCGCCGGTGCGCCAGGTCAGCTACAAGGTCGACAACGCCCGCGTCGGGCAGGAACTCGATTACGACAAGCTGAGCCTGACGGTCGAAACCGACGGCACGGTCACGCCGGAAGACGCGGTGGCTTACGCCGCACGCATCCTGCAGGACCAGCTGAGCCTGTTCGTCCACTTCGAGGACGGCATTCCGCAGCCCTCGAGCCCGATGATCGGCATGGCCGTCAAGACCGAGGAATCGGACGCCAACCAGCTCAACCGCTACCTGCTCAAGAAGGTCGACGAGCTCGAGCTGTCGGTGCGCAGCGCCAACTGCCTCAAGAACGACAACATCATCTACATCGGTGACCTGGTCCAGAAGACCGAAGCCGAGATGCTGCGCACGCCGAACTTCGGCCGCAAGTCGCTCAACGAGATCAAGGAAGTGCTCTCGAGCATGGGCCTGCGCCTCGGCATGGACATCCCCGGCTGGCCGCCGGAGAACATCGAGGAAATGGCCAAGAAGCTGGAACAAGAGCTTCTCGGCTGACGCCATTAGGGTGATGGGCGGCGACCCTTAACTGCCGCCGGGACCGGGGTACCTCGTACGGCCCCCTTACGAACGGAGTATCGAAAATGCGTCACGGACACGGCGGCCGCAAGCTGCAGCGCAAGTCCGGCCACCGCGCGGCCCTGCTGCGCAACATGGCCGCGGCTCTCATCAAGCACGAACAGATCCAGACCACTACGCCCAAGGCGAAGGAACTGCGCCCCTATGTCGAAAAGCTGATCACGCTGGCCAAGCGTGGCGGCCTCTCGAACCGCCGCCTGGCCCACGCCCGGCTGATGGACGAGGCGCAGGAGAAGAAGCTGTTCGAGGTCCTGGCCGAGCGTTACGCCGGCCGCGAGGGCGGCTACACCCGCATCATCAAGGCCGGCATCCGCATCAGCGACGCCGCCCCGATCGCGATCATCGAACTGGTCGACCGCGACGTCGAAGCCAAGGGCCAGGACAGCGGCCCGGCGATGAACGAGGACGAATTCGAAGCCGCCTGACCTCAACTGAGGCAAATGAATGGGCGGTCGCAGAGATGCGGCCGCCCTTTCCATTTGGAGCGAAACGGGCCTCTCTGTTCAGATTCAAGGTCGTTTGCATGAACAATCGCTGTCGAGCGAGTTCAGCGTCACCTCACCGCGACTCAGGCATAACCTCGGTCATGGGGCAGAATCCGCCCTGGGACACGAAAGGTTTGGACCATGAAGACCATTAGCAAAGCCCTGGTCGGAACCGTCGCGGCTGGCGCGATGGCTCTGGCTTCTGCAACCCCGGCGATGGCGCAGAGCCGCTACGATCGCCATGACCGCCACGACGGCATCTCGACCGGCGAGGTGATCGCCGGAGCGCTGATCCTCGGCGGTGTCGCCGCCGTCGCCTCGGCCTCCAGTCGTAACGGCTACAACCGCTACAACCGCTACAATGGATACAACCGTTACAATGGGTACAACGGCTACAACCGTGCCGGCGACCCGCGTAGCGCTATCGAACAGTGCGTCTATGCCGCCGAGCGCAGCGCGAACCGCTATTCGTACGGCGGCCGCGCCAAGGTCACCGACATCCGCGACGTCGACGCCAGGCGCGACGGTTACAAGGTGAAAGGCCGCATCGCGGTAAACAGTCGCAACGGCGACTGGCGCCGCGGCTGGGGCAACGACTACCGTGGCTGGAACAGCCGCTACAACGGTTACGACGCCGGCAGCTTCACCTGTGACGTGCGTTACGGCCGCGTGGTTGACCTCGACTTCAACGGCATCCGCGGGCTCCGCTAGGGGCCTCGAGGGTCGAACAGGGCGGTTCAGGCTGTTGCAAGCCTGGGCCGCCTAGCCTTGTCCGCCGGGAGGATGCGGCTGTTCGCCGCGCCGGGATCACGAGGACGCCTGCCATGGCTCGCTTGAACCGTTTCGCCGCCGCGAGTGCGCTCGCTGCGGCTTTTTCTTTGGCCGCCACGCCCGCGATGGCACGGGGTTATCACCATCACTGGCAGCGCTGGCACCGTGACCGGGTCGACGGCGGCGATATTCTCGCCGGCGCGCTGATCATCGGCGGCATCGCCGCGATCGCCAGCGCCGCCAGCAACCGCGACCGCGAGGAGCGTCAGTCGGTCCCGCCGCCGGTTCCCGAAGATCGCCAAGGCTACGCTTATGACGGTGCGGACCGCAATGAAGGGCTCGATCGCGCGGCGGACATCTGCGCCGATGCCGTCGAACGCGGGCCGAACCGGGTCGACAGCGTCGATAACGTCACCCGCGACCGTGACGGCTGGGAGGTTTCGGGCGCGCTCGAGAACGGCGCCGGATTCAGCTGCCGCATCGGCAACGACGGGAAAGTGCAGGGCGTGAATGTCGCCGGTCCGCGCGACGACGCTTACGCCGATCGAGCGCCCCAGGCGCAGGACGACGAGCCTGGCGTCGACAATCGCCCCGAGTGGCGCGACGACGACGCCCAGCCGCAACCACAGGACGACGAGCGCTATTCGACGTCCGAGGCGCCCGATTTCGGCGACGAGACCTAGGTCTCACGTGAATAGGGCGGCAGCTCGATCCTCCAGATCAGTGCCGCCCCGCGCAGCGCGAACGCGGCCAGCGCGGCGAGGGCCCACACCGTCCCCTGCGGCACCGGCAACAGGCTGCCGAGCGCGCACAGCGTGGCGCCGAGCGCCGCGGCGGTGACATAGAGCTCCGGCCGCATCAGGATCGAAGGCAGCCCGGCGAGCACGTCACGGATTACCCCGCCGACGCAGCCGGTGATCACCCCCATCAGGATCGCCGGCACCGGTTCGACATCGTACGACAGCGCCTTGGCCGTGCCGAGCACCGCGTATGCGGCCAGCCCGAGCGCATCGGCCCAGTCGAGCACTTTCCCTTCCCACCAGCGGTTCGGGGTAAACCAGGCGATCAGCGCGGTCAGCAGGATGACCGGGGCCACCCACGGGTCGTGCACCCAGAACACCGGCGCGCCGATCAAGAGGTCTCGCACTGAGCCTCCGCCGACTCCGGTGACGAGCGCGAAGAACGCCACGGTCACGATGGTCTGCTTGAGCCGAGTGGCGAGCAGTGCGCCGCTGAGCGCGAACACCGCGATCCCGGCGAGGTCGAGCAAAGGAGGCAGGGTGGGGGCGATCACGCGCGAGGCCGCGCCTTGCGCCGCCGAAACAGCAAGGTGCACCCGAGCAGAGCGCCGAGAATGCCGAGAACCGCAAACGCGATAATCAGCGGGTGATGCGGGTTGTCGCGGTTCCGCAGGTTCATGATGTGCAGGCTCCACATGAGATCGTAGGCGCGCCACCAGCTCGTGCGGAGCGCCAGCACTTCTCCCGTGGAAGCGGCGAAGTACAGATTCGTCCCGTCGGAGAAGTGAGCCTGCCATGAAGCGACCGGGCGGCGAAGGTCGGAGGGCGCGGAATCTCCCGGGAAGTACGCGAGCGCCTGCAGCCTACCCTTGCCGCGATAGGCCGCTCGGGCCAGCACACGCGCGTCGGATCGATCGACGGGCGACACGATCCAGCCTCCGCGCGCGTCGTAGCGGTAGCGGCCCCCGCTGGTCGTCGTGACGATCCAGACAGGCCCGATCGGCTGCTGAGCGAGTTCGGCGCGAACGATGGGTTCGTCCATCGGCGGGAGCGAATAGCTGCCTGCGGGGATCGTCGCCGGCGTGGCCTGCAACGATTCGCCGCGAACGTCCTCGATAGGCCGGGCGACCATGACCAGTCCGGTTACACACCACATCAGGAATGGCAGTCCGACCACCCAGCCGAGCCAGATATGCCACTTCGCGAACCGTCGCATCATGCGCTGGAGGCCCATAGCTGCCCCCTAGCTCAATCCCTGGCGAAAAGCTGCCCGAGATCGGCGAAGGCCTTCATCTCGATCGCGTTGCCGCTGGGATCGCGAAAGAACATCGTCGCCTGTTCGCCGGCCTGGCCAGCGAAGCGGACGTGCGGCTCGATCACGAATTCGATACCTGCCGTCGTGAGCCGATCGGCGAGCGCCTGCCAGTCGGCCATTTCCAGGATCACGCCGAAATGCGGCACCGGCACATCGTGCCCGTCGACCGGATTTGAGGCTTCGTCCGGTCGCTCTGGCGCGAGATGGGCGACGATCTGGTGGCCGTAGAAGTCGAAATCGACCCAGTCCGCCGCGCTGCGGCCTTCCGGGCAGCCGACGATCCCGCCCCAGAACGCCCGCGCCTCGGCGATGTCGCGCACGGGGAAGGCGAGGTGGAAGGGGCGCAGGGTCATCAAATATGAATCGGCTTGCCCTGAACCCCCATCGCCGCCTCCTTGAGCGCTTCGCTATGCGTCGGGTGGGCGTGGCAGGTGTAGGCAATGTCCTCGCTGGTGGCGCCGAACTCCATCGCCAGCGCGGCTTCGGCGATCATCGTCCCGGCGACGGTGGCGATGATCCACACGCCGAGCACGCGGTCGGTTTCGGCCTCGGCGATGACTTTCACGAAGCCGTCGGGCTCGTGGTTGGTCTTGGCGCGGCTATTGGCGAGCATCGGGAACTTGCCGATCTTGATCTTCGCGCCGGTTTCATTCGCCTGCTCTTCGGTCAGGCCGACGCCGGCGATCTCGGGCATGGTGTAGACGACGCTGGGTATCACCGCGTGATTGACGATGCCGGTTTGCCCGGCAATCCATTCGGCTACCGCGAGGCCTTCATCCTCGGCCTTGTGGGCGAGCATCGGGCCGGGGATCACGTCGCCGATCGCGCGCACGCCCTCGACGCTGGTGCGGAATTCGCCGTCGACTTCGATCTGGCCGCGCTTGTTGGTTTCGAGGCCGATCTTGTCTAGCCCGAGCCCCTCAGTGTTGGGCCGGCGGCCGATGGAGACGAGCACGCAGTCGGCTTCGAGCGTCTCGGAGGCGCCGCCGGCAGCCGGCTCGAGCGTCAGAGTCGCTTTCTTGCCCTTCACCGTCACCCCGGTGACTTTGGTCGAGAGGCGGAGCTCGATCCCCTGCTTCTTGAAGATCTTGTTGGCTTCCTTGCGCACGTCGCCGTCCATGCCCGGGAGGATCTGGTCGAGGAATTCGACGCAGATCACTTCCGCGCCGAGCCGCCGCCACACCGAGCCGAGTTCGAGCCCGATCACGCCGCCGCCGATGACGACCATCTTCTTGGGCACGCTGGCCAGTTCGAGCGCGCCGGTGGAATCGACCACCACGCCCTTGGCGTTATCGACTTCGACACCGGGCAGGGGGGTGACCGAGGAGCCGGTGGCGATGACCACGGTCTTCGCCGTCACGGTCTCGTCCCCCACCTTCACCGTGTGCGCGTCCTGGAAAGTGGCGAACCCCTTCTTCCAGTCGACCTTGTTCTTCTTGAACAGGAACGCGATCCCGCCGGTCAGCTGCTTGACCGCGTCGAGCCGCTGGGCGTGCATCGCCGGCAAGTTGAGCCTGGGCGTGACCTCGACGCCCAGCTTGGCCATCGAGCCGTTCGCCGCCGCATCGAAGTATTCGGAGGCGTGCAGCATTGCCTTCGACGGGATGCAGCCGACGTTGAGGCAAGTTCCGCCCAGCGTCTCGCGGCTCTCGGCGCAAGCGGTCTTCAGGCCGAGTTGCGCCGCGCGGATCGCCGCGACGTAGCCGCCGGGTCCGGAACCGATGATCAGGACGTCGTAGTCGTAGTTGTCAGCCATTACGTCCTCACAGATCGATCAGCATCCGCATCGGATCCTCGATCGCTTCCTTGACGATCTTGAGCGCGGTGACCGCCTCGCGGCCGTCGATGATGCGGTGGTCGTAGCTCAGCGCGATGTACATCATCGGGCGGATTACCACCTGGCCGTTGCGGGCGACGGGACGGTCCTCGATGCGGTGGAGGCCGAGCACGGCGCTTTGCGGCGGGTTGATGATCGGGGTGCTCATCAGGCTGCCGAAGACGCCGCCGTTGGAGATGGTGAAGGTGCCGCCCTTCATGTCGTCCATCGTCAGCATGCCGTCCTTGGCGCGGGCGCCGAAGTCGGCGATATCGAGCTCGATCTGCGCGAAGCTCTTCTTGTCGGCATCGCGCACCACCGGGACGACGAGCCCGTTCGGCGCGCTGACCGCGACCGAGATGTCGACGAAATCGTGGTAGAGGATCTCGTCGCCCTCGATGTAGGCGTTGACCGAGGGAACGTCCTTCAGCGCCAGGCAGCTGGCCTTGGCGAAGAAGCTCATGAAGCCCAGCTTGATGCCGTGCTTCTTGGCGAACAGGTCCTTGTAGGCCTCGCGCGCCTCGATCACCGCGGTCATGTCGACGTCGTTGAAGGTGGTCAGCAGCGCGGCATCGTTCTGCGCGGCCTTCAGGCGCCGAGCGATTGTCTGGCGCAGGCGGGTCATCTTGACCCGTTCGGTGTTGCGCTCGCTCGTCGCTGCCGGGGCGGCGGCGGGCGAAGGGGCCGGGGCCGAGATCGACGGCGCTGGGGCTGCCTTCTTCGCCGCGGCCGCGGCGAGCACGTCTTCCTTGGTCAGGCGACCGTCCTTGCCACTGCCCTTGATCTGCGTCGGGTCGATACCGTGCTCGATCACCGCGCGGCGCACCGATGGCGACAGGGTGGCGGCCTGGTCCTCGTGAGATTCCTCCTTCGGGGCCTCGGCGACGCTGGGAGGGGGCGCCTCCTCGCGCGACTTGATCTCGGTGCTTTCGCCCGCGGCGACGCCGTCCTCGATCGTCGCGATCACCGCCCCGACCTCCACCGTGTCGCCCACCTTGACCGCTTGCGCGCCCATCACTCCGGCCACCGGCGAGGGTACCTCGACCGCGACCTTGTCGGTCTCGAGGCTGGCGATCGGCTCGTCGACCTTCACCGGATCGCCGGGCTGCTTGAGCCATTCGCCGATTGTCGCCTCGGTAACCGATTCGCCGAGCGTGGGGACTTTGACTTGGGTGGCCATTCGTCAGCCCTTCTTTGCTGTCTTGAGCGTGCGCCGCGCCGCGTCCTTGTCGCCGAGACCGAGCGCCAGCGCGACGAGCGCCTGGTGTTGTTCCGCATGCTTGCTGGCGAGACCCGTGGCCGGCGAAGCGGCGACATCGCGGCCGGCATAGCACGGGCGCATGCCTTTGTGGCCGGCTTCGCTAAGCGCATCCTCAATACGGGTTTCGACGAAGAACCACGCGCCGTTGTTCTTCGGCTCTTCCTGGCACCAGACAACGGATTCAAGGCCGGTCATCCGCTTGAGGCGTACGGCCAGCGGTTCGCCGGGGAACGGGTAGAGCTGCTCGAGGCGGACGATCGAGACGCCTTCCAGGTTGGCCTCGGCGCGCGCTTCCATCAGGTCGTAGGCGACCTTGCCCGAGCACAGCACCAGCCGGCGGACCTTGGCGTCGGCGATGTCCATCCGGTCGGAGAGGATGCGCTTGAAGTGGCTTTCCTCGATGAATTCGGCCGAGGTCGATTTCGCCATCGGGTGCCGCAGCAGGCTCTTGGGGGTCATGATGACGAGCGGCTTGCGGAACGGGCGCAGCATCTGCCGGCGCAGACAGTGGAAGTAGTTCGCCGGGCTGGTGATATTGCACACCTGGATGTTGTCGTTGGCGCACAACTGCAGAAAACGTTCCAGCCTGGCGCTTGAGTGCTCCGGTCCCTGGCCTTCGAACCCGTGCGGCAGCAGCAGGACGAGCCCGTTGGCGCGGAGCCACTTGACCTCGCCGGCGGCGACGAACTGGTCGATGATAATCTGCGCGCCATTGGCGAAGTCGCCGAACTGGGCCTCCCAGCACACCAGCGTCTTGGGATCGGCGCCGGCGAAGCCGTACTCGAAGCCGAGCACCCCGTATTCCGAGAGCGGGCTGTCGTAGACCTCGAACTTGCCGTGCGGCAGTTCGCACAAGGGAATATATTTGTGCTCGTCGACCTGGTCGATCCACGCCGCGTGGCGCTGGCTGAAGGTGCCGCGGGCCGAATCCTGGCCCGAGAGGCGCACTCCGAAACCTTCGGTGACGAGGCTGCCGAAGCCGAGCGCTTCTGCCGTCGCCCAGTCGAAGCCCTCGCCGGTCTCGAACATCTGCCGCTTGGCCTCGATCACCCGGGCGAGCGTTTTGTGAATGTTGAGGCCCTCGGGGATCGTCGTCAGCGTGCGGCCGAGGCTGTCGAACAGCTTGCGGTCGATCGCCGTGGCCACGTTGCGCCGCGCGGTTTCGGGGTCGGCCGGCTTGTGCAGCCCGCTCCAGCGGCCGCCGAACCAGTCGGCCTCATTGGGCTTGTAGCTCTGGCCGCCGGCGAACTCCTGCTCGAGGAGGGCGTTGAACTCGTAGCGCATGTGCTCGGCCGCCTGCGCATCGATCACGCCTTCTTCGTTCAGGCGCCCGGCGTAGATCTCGCTCACCCGCGCGTGCTGACGGATCGCCTGGTACATCAGCGGCTGGGTGAAGCTCGGCTCGTCGCCTTCGTTGTGGCCGAAGCGTCGGTAGCACCACATGTCGATGACGATGTCGCGCTTGAACTTCTGGCGGAACTCGATCGCCAGCTTGCAGGCGAAGGTCACCGCCTCGGGGTCGTCGCCATTGACATGGACGATCGGCGCCTGGACGCCCTTGGCGACGTCCGACGGGTAAGGCGAGGAACGCGCGAACTGCGGGCTCGTCGTGAAGCCGATCTGGTTGTTGATGACGAAATGCAGACACCCGCCCGTATTGTAGCCGGGAACGCCGGAAAAGCCGAAACACTCCCAGACGATACCCTGGCCGGCGAAGGCGGCGTCGCCGTGGATCAGCACCGGCAGCACCTCGGTGTGCGCGGCGAGATCCTCGCGGATGGCCTGCGTCGCGCGGACCTTGCCGAGCACCACGGGGTCGACCGCTTCGAGGTGGGAAGGGTTGGGAACAAGGCTCATGTGGACCTTGATGCCGTCGAACTCGCGATCGGTGCTGGTGCCGAGGTGGTATTTCACGTCGCCCGAACCGCCGACGTCTTCGGGGTTGGCGCTGCCGCCGGAGAATTCGTGGAAGATCACCCGGTACGGCTTGGCCATCACGTTGGCGAGCACGTTGAGCCGGCCGCGGTGGGCCATGCCGTAGACGATCTCGCGCACGCCCATCGCGCCGCCGTACTTGATCACGGCCTCGAGCGCCGGGATCATCGCCTCGCCGCCGTCGAGTCCGAAACGCTTGGTGCCGACGTACTTCTTGCCGAGGAACTTCTCGTATTCCTCGCCGCGGATCACCGCCGAAAGGATCGCCTTCTTGCCCTCGTTGGTGAAGGCGATGACCGCGTCGGGACCCTCGATCCGCTCCTGCAGAAAGCGGCGTTCCTCGACGTCGGAGATGTGCATGTACTCGAGGCCGACGTGACCGCAGTAATTCTTGCGCAGGATGGCGACGAGCTCGTTGATGCTCGCCCATTGCAGCCCCAGCGTGCCGCCGAGATAGACCGGGCGATCGAGCGCAGCGCCGGAGAAACCGTGATACTCAGGGGTCAGGTCGGCCGGAAGCTCGCGCTTGGTCAGGTGCAGCGGGTCCAGATCGGCGGCCAGATGCCCGCGCACGCGATAAGTGCGTACGAGCATCATCGCGCGGATCGAATCCCCCGCCGCCTGCTCGACCGCGCCGGGCTCGAGCACCTTGCCGGCCTTGGCCGCAGCCGCCTGGACGGCGAGCTTCATCGCCGTCGGGTCGAGCGCCTGCGTGAAATCGTCCTCGGCCTCGCCGCCGAGGATTGGCCAGCGGGCGTTCTGCCAGCTCGGGCCGGGCTGCGGGCCGTCCTGGCCGGTCAGCTCGGGGAGGAAAGACTGTGCCTGGTCACCCATGAGAGTATCCCATCAAGCGATCGGCGGTCATGCCAGTTCCTTGAGCAGCCCGGCGAGCGTCGTGCCGAGCTCGCTGGGCGACGGGCTGACGCGGATGCCGGCGTCTTCCATGGCGGCGATCTTGTCGTCGGCGCCTCCCTGTCCGCCCGAGACGATCGCCCCGGCGTGGCCCATGCGGCGGCCCGGAGGCGCGGTGCGCCCGGCGATGAAGCCGACCATCGGCTTGAACCAGCCGCGCCTGGCCTCGTCCTTGATGAACTGCGCGGCTTCTTCCTCGGCGCTGCCGCCGATCTCGCCGATCATGATCATCGACTGGGTGGCGTCGTCCTTGAGGAACAGCTCGAGCACGTCGATGAAGTTGGTCCCGTTGACCGGGTCGCCGCCGATGCCGACCGCGGTAGTCTGGCCGAGGCCGGCCTGGGTGGTCTGGTGGACCGCCTCGTAGGTAAGCGTGCCCGAGCGGCTGACTACGCCGACGCTGCCCTTCTGGAAGATGTTGCCGGGCATGATGCCGATCTTGCACTCGCCGGGCGTCAGCACGCCCGGGCAGTTCGGCCCGATCAGCCGCGACTTGCTGCCCGACAGCGCACGCTTGACCCGTACCATGTCGAGCACCGGGATGCCCTCGGTGATGGCGACGATCAGCTCGATCTCCGCATCGATCGCCTCGAGGATCGAATCCGCCGCGAACGGTGGCGGGACGTAGATCACGCTGGCGGTCGCCCCGGTCGCGTGCTTCGCCTCGGCGACGGTGTCGAACACCGGTAGGCCGATATGCGTCTGCCCGCCTTTGCCCGGCGTCACGCCAGCGACCATCTGCGTGCCGTAGTCGAGCGCCTGCTGCGTATGGAAGGTGCCGGTATCGCCGGTCATCCCCTGGGTGATGACCTTGGTGTTCTTGTCGACGAGGATGCTCACTTGGCCAGGCTTTCGTCGATGCCCTTGCAGGCGACCAGCAGTTCCTTCACCGCGTCGACCGACTTGTCGAAGTTCGCCTTCGCCTCATCGTCGAGGGCGATTTCGACCACTTCCTCGACGCCGCCGGCGCCGATTACTGCCGGAACACCGACGTAGAGGTCGTTGACGCCGTATTGCCCGGTCAGGTGCGCGGCGACGGGGAGGATGCGCTTCTGGTCGCCGAGGTAGGCTTCGGCCATGGCGATCGCGCTGGTGGCGGGGGCGTAGTAGGCGCTGCCGGTCTTGAGCAGGCCGACAATCTCGCCGCCGCCGCCACGGGTGCGCTGGACGATGGCGTCGATCGCTTCCTTGCTCGACTTGCCCATCTTGACCAGGTCATCGACCGGGATGCCCGAAACGGTGGTGTAGCTGGTCACCGGGACCATCGTGTCGCCGTGGCCGCCGAGCACAAAGGCATTCACGTCGCGCACCGAGACGCCGAATTCCCAGGCTAGGAAGGTGGCGAAGCGCGCGGAGTCGAGCACGCCGGCCATGCCGACGACCATGTTGTGGGGAAGGCCGGAGAATTCGCGCAGCGCCCAGACCATCGCGTCGAGCGGGTTGGTGATGCAGATCACGAAGGCGCCGGGGCAGTTCTTCCTGATGCCTTCGCCGACCGCTTTCATCACCCCGAGGTTGATGCCGAGCAGGTCGTCGCGGCTCATGCCCGGCTTGCGGGGGATGCCAGCGGTGACGATGACCACGTCCGCCCCGGCGATGTCGGCATAGTCATTGGTGCCGGTGATCTTGGCATCGAAGCCCTCGATCGGACCGCACTGGGAAAGGTCAAGCGCCTTGCCTTGCGGAATGCCCTCCATGATGTCGAACAGGACGATGTCGCCCAGTTCCTTCTTCGCGGCGAGGTGGGCGAGAGTGCCGCCGATCATGCCGGCGCCGACGAGCGCGATCTTCCTGCGAGCCATGGGAGAGCGATATTCCTTCACGCTGCGCGGGCGCTGCCGGTCCGGAGGCACCGCCGCCGCGCCCACGCGGAAGGAGGCCGTGCCCGAATGCCGGGCCGCCCTAGGCCCGTGATTCAGGCAAGGCAACCGGCAAAATCGCCGCCTGAGCAACTATCTTTGCAATCAGTTCGCAATAGCAATTAAGGGAGCACGGAGCGGTGCTTCGCTAGGTCTGCGCGGGTCAGCCGACCAGGCGGGCCGTGGTCTCGCGTCCGTCGCGTTCCTGCGCAAGGAGCATGGCCGCGAGAAAGTCCGGCACCGCGCGGCTGAAGTAGTAGCCCTGGCCGAGCGTGCAGCCGGCGTTGCGCACCGCTTCGACCTGCTCGATCGTCTCGAGGCCTTCGGCGACGATCTCCATCTCGAGAGTGGAGCCCATCTCGGCCACGGCGCGGATGATCGCATCGCTCTTCTTGCCGATGTTGGGGCCGGAGACGAAGCTGCGATCGACCTTGATCTTCTTGAACGGGAACTGGTTGATGTAGCCAAGCGATGAATAACCCGTGCCGAAGTCGTCGAGTGCGAAGCGGACGCCGTGACCGGCCAGCTCCTCCATGAACCGGGCGGTATGCTCGCTGTCCTCGATGAACAGGCTCTCTGTCACTTCGAGCTCGAGGCGGTGCGGTGGCAGACCGGCATCGCGGATGGCGTTGAGGATGCCGAGCGCGGCGCCCGGCGCGCGGATCTGGATCGGCGAGAGGTTGACTGCCACCGTGACGTCATCGGGCCACTGCGCCGCGGCCTTGGCGGCCTGCGCGGTGATCCAGTTGCCGAGCGTGATGATGACGCCGGTTTCCTCGGCGACGGGGATGAACTCGTCGGGCCGCAACTCGCCCTTCTCGGGATGGAACCAGCGCACCAGCGCCTCGAAAGTTCGGATCTTGCCGGTCTTGAGGTCGACGATGGGCTGGAAGAAAATCGACAGTTCATCCTTGCGGATCGCGGCGCGCAGCTCGGTCTCGATTTCCTTCTTGCGCACGAGGTCGCGGGTCATCGCCGGGTCGAAGAACCTGAGCTGGTTCCGGCCGCCGACCTTGGCGTGATAGAGCGCCAGGTCGGCGCTCTGCATGACCGTTTCGATGTCGGGCCCGTCGTCGGGCAGCAGCGCCACGCCCATCGAGGCGCCGCAGCCGATGCGATTGCCGTCGATGCGGAACGGGCGCGACAAGTCGCCGATGATCGCGCTGGCCAGCTGTTCGCACTCACCGCGATCCTGGACGACGCAGGCGGCGATGAACTCGTCGCCGCCAAAACGCGCGATCGTCGCGCTGTCGGGGGCTATGTCGGCGAGGCGATGGGCGACCTCCGCGAGCACGCCGTCACCGATGGCGTGGCCGAGCGTGTCGTTGACTTCCTTGAAGCGGTCTAGGTCGAGCCAGAACAGCGCCAGCTTGCAGCCCGCCGGCAGGCGCATCAGCTGTTCTACCAGTTCGTGGTTCAGTCCGGCGCGGTTGAGCAGGCCGGTGACCACGTCGGTGCGTGCCTGGTCGCGCATCTGATCGGCCATCTTGGCGCTGGTGTCGGCGGCGATGATCTGCTCGCGCAGGACGTGGAACACGTTGAAGGTGATCGATATCATCCCGAAGATCATGAACACCACGATCCCCGCGAGTACATAAAGCCCCGGTCCTCCCAGCGCGAGCGAGACCGCGAGGATCGGCAGGCTCGAAAGCAGCAGCTGGCCGATGGCCATCGTCGGTCGGCCGGCGTTGCGTGCGGCGATGCCGACGCCGTAGACCAGGGCATAGCTGGTCGTCAGCAAAGACAAGTGGCTGACATCGCCGACGGCAAGCGTCAGTCCGGCCGTCAGCCCGACTAGGAAGGCGTAAGTCAGCGCGCCGATCTCGAAGGCGAGTTCGAGCAAGTGCTCGTCGCGCCGGGCGACGCCTTGGTCGCGCGCCAGCCAGAAGGCCACGACGACGCGGGAAACGGCCACGAGGATCACCGCAGCGGCGCACCAGATGAGGGAAGGCTGGCGAGTGACCAGGGCGGCGGTGCTGGCCGTGGCGATGCCCGCGAGGGCGCCGTTGGCGAGGCTCGTCGGCTGGGTGTAGAGCGAAACCACCAGCTTGCGGCGGACAAGCTGGTCCCGGCTGTCGCCGCCAAGGTAATCCTTGAATAGGGTATTCAGGTGCTTGATCGGTCCGCTCCTCGCCCGTGCGGGAGTAGTCCGATAAGGTCACTCAATGGTTAATCGCCCCATCACGTGGACACGTGGATAACGGTGCCCGAACGCTCCGCTCAGCCGGCGTCCTTGGTACCCGCGGCGAGTTCGCGCGCCAGGCGCCGGTCGAGAGTGCGGCACACGCCGAGCCACCAGCGATAGGCGTTGCGGTCGCCGGCGAAGAAGGCGGCTTCGGCGCGGCGGCGGGCATGCGAAGCGGCCGCCATGCCGTGCTCGGCGAAATGGCGCAGCGCGGCGCCCAAGAGGGCATCGTCCGAGTGCGACGCTTCGTTGTCGTTGACCGCCTTCGCGATCGCCGCGCGTGCCCGCGAACCTGACAGTCTGACGTTCTGGGCCTGGGGCGGGGCGGCGAAGCGGATGCTCATTGGGGCGACCGTGCTGTTGGAACGACAGGGCGCAGGGCCCGCTGACTTCCCTCTAGCGCGGCGCGGCTAAGCGAGTGTTCGGCAGAATGGTTTACCGAATGCGGCCCGCGGTTAACCCTGTTCATGGCTGCTGCAACCAGCGCCCGCTGCGCTCCAACTCCGGAGAGAGGTTGCCGCCTGCGGGGAGATTGTCCGCGCGGAACGGCGCCTCTCCGACTTCGGCCGCGGAGATCGGCGCGCGAGGCGCCGCCACGGCCCTCAGCGGAACCGTCGCCGCGAAAGCTCGGGCCAGCGCGACCGGATCGGCATCGCTATCCATCGCCGGAGTCAACGCACGCGGATGGGGCGCTGCGGCCGGTTCGCCGCCGAGATAGGCGGCGCGGAAGGCGGCGCGCTCGCCCGCGATGCCGGGCAAGCGGAAGAAGCGGTGCGCGCCGATGGTCGCCACGGTCATCAGGCTGTCGGACCATGCCGGATGGACTTGCAGCGTGTGGTAATTGGTTGCCAGCCCGACCGGCGCGTAGACGGCACCGGAAAGCGCCTCGCGGGCCACGCGGCGAGCGCGGTCCCACCAGAAGGCCGCCGGGCGGCGTGCCAGCGAGCCGTCGCAGGCGAAAGTGAACTGGCAGCCGGTGCTCCGCTCGGAGCCCTGGAAGACCACGCCGCAGACGGTGTTCGGGTAAGCCGGGTGGGCGACCCTGTTGAGTACGACTTGCGCCACCGCGCGCTGACCGTCGTCCGGCTCTGTCGCGGCTTCGTAGTAGATCGCCATCGCCAGGCACTGCTCGGCGCGGGCGCGGTCGAGATAATTGCCGGCGGCAAGGAACGGCCGCGCGGCGAGACTGGCGGCGTCATCTTCGGCGAATGGGGTGTCATCGGCATCGGAATGGATCAGCGATCCGTAAGCGAACCGCTCATAGGCGGCGGTTTCGAGCGCGGCCGGGTCGATTGTCGGCGCGCTGGGTGCGGGTGCGGTGGGCCATTCGGCCGCGCTGGCGATCGCCGGGATGAGTATGGCGGCGATGAGCGTCGTCCATCGCCGGCGCAAACTCCGGCGCTGCTTCGACAGGACCGCTCGGGCGCGCCCCGCGCGGGTCAGCCGCGTGCGGAAATCCAGTGGGCTGGGCTCGTCGAAGGTGGGAAAGCTGCCGGAAATGGTCGAGTTCCTCGCGAAAAGGCGAGCCCGGCCCGTAACTTGGCGAGCCGAGCGGCGCACTCGCGGAGGCGAGGGCGTCCCGCGGCGGGACGCGGCCATGCGAGAGGTTAACGCGGCGCGCGATTGCGCCCGGCGCGGGGCCCGCCTATAGGCCGGCGGGTGTCACGGATCGCCCGGGTGGCCGGGCCGGCGGGTGCAAACTCGCCGAGGGAATCGGGTCGAAATCCCGAACTGCCCCCGCAACTGTGGCCGGGGAGCTTTGCGCCGTCAAAGCCACTGGGCAACCGGGAAGGCAGGCGCAACGGCGGCGATCCGGCGAGTCAGGAAACCTGCCCGTGACGTCGTTCCGCGCCGGGCGGGGTGTACCGGAAGCAAGCGTAGGACGGCCTCACACGGGGCTTTCCCGCCACGAGCGACGTGTTCGCAACTGGTGGGAGGTATAGTGTCCAAATATCTGATTTTCGGCTTATCGTTCGCTACTTCCACTCCCGCCGTTGCGCAGGACCGGGAGGAGATCACCATTACCGCCACCGGCGCGCCGATCGATGTCGAAGACACGGGGCAGCCGGTGACGCTGATCGGCCGCGACGAGATCGACGCAGTCCAGGGGGCCGACCTGACTCGCGTGCTCGCTCGCGCACCGGGAGTGACCTTCAGCCGCAACGGCGCGCCCGGCAGCTTCACCGGCGTGCGGGTGCGTGGGGCCGAAGCCGAGCAGCTGCTGGTGCTGATAGACGGCGTGCGCGTTGCCGATCCCTCGGCGCCCGGCGGGGGGTTCGATTTCGGCAACCTGCTGGCCGGAAACATCGGCAAGATCGACCTGCTGCGCAGTTCGAACAGCACGATCTGGGGTTCTGACGCCATCGGCGGCGTGCTCGCGATCAGCACTCGCAGCGAGCAAGGGATCCAGGCGAGCGGCGAGTACGGCGCGCGTGATACCGCCTTCGGGACGGTGTCGGGTGGTGTGGGCGGCGACCGCGCATCGCTCGCCGGCGCGGCGAGCTGGTACCTCAGCGACGGCTTCTCAAGCGCGGCGGGCGGCAGCGAGCCCGACGGCTTCGAAGAATGGGATGTCAGCGCCCAGAGCCGCGTGGCCGTGACGTCTGCGCTCTCCGCTTTCGTTCGCGGCCGTTACGCCAAAGGGCGGCTCGACCTCGACGGCTTCCCGGCGCCCGATTTCGTGCTCGCCGACACCGACGAAACGCAGCGCACGCGCCAATGGTCGGGCGCCGCGGGCGCGACGTATGACGCTTCGGCTCTGCACCTGACGGCCGCCTACTCGGTTGCCGGCACCGTCCGCCGTACCTTCGACCCGACGCTGGGCACAGCACCGACATTCACCAGCGAAGGCCATGGCGGGCGCGTCGACGTCACCGGCGAATGGCGCCCGACCGAGGCTCTCCGGTTCAATTTCGGCGGCGATTACAAGCGCACCCGGCTCGAAACGCTGTTCGATGCCGCCGAGCGCACGCATGCCGAGGGGGTCTATGCCCAGATCGGCATCGAAACCGGCAAGCTCTCGGCGCATGCCGGCGCGCGGCGCGACGACCACGCTCGTTTCGGCGGCGCGACCAGCTTCGGTGCCGACGTCAGCTATGCCCTTACGCCCGACCTGCGCCTGCGCGCCTCGGCCGGCGAGGGGTTCAAGGCGCCGACGCTGTTCCAGCTCCTCTCCGATTACGGCAACACCGCGCTGCGCCCCGAACGCAGCACCAGCGTCGACCTCGCGCTCGCCTGGCGCCAGCGCAACGCGCTGCCTTATGCTTCGGCGACCGCTTTCCGCCGCGACAGCGACAACCTGATCGACTTCGTCTCGTGTTTCGGCACGGCGAGCGGGATTTGCGCCAACCGCCCGTTCGGGACTTACGACAACGTCGGGCGCGTGCGTGCACAAGGCGTCGAGATCGAGGCGGGGGCCGAGCTGTCGCCGGGCCTGTCAGTCCGGCTCGCCTACAGCCTGGTCGATACCGAGAACCGCACGCCGGGCTCGCCGAACCGCGGCAATGCGCTGGCTCGCCGTCCCCGCCACACGCTGTCGCTCGGTGGCGAATGGCAGGTCGTCCAACGCGGCCCCTCGCTCGGTGCCGACTTGCGCCTGGTCTCGAAGAGCTTCGATGACGCCGCGAACACGGTTCCGTTGGGATCTTACGCCGTGCTCGACCTCACCGCGCGCTGGCCGGTGAGCGAGCGGGTCGAGATATTCGGCCGGATCGAGAACGCGGCGAACGAACGCTACCAGACCGCCGCCGGCTACGCCTCGGCACCGCGCGGCGCCTTCCTTGGGGCGAGGATGAGGGTGTGAGGCAGCCGCTCGCCTTAGCGGTACTGGCATTGGCGGCGTGTGTGCCGGCGGCCGCTCCGCGCGCTCGCGGCGGCCACCCAACAATCGTCAGCCTCAATCCCTGCACCGACGCGATCCTCGCCGAGGTCACCGCGCCGGGGCAGCTTCTGGCGATCTCGCATTACAGCCACGACCCGCGCGGCAGCTCGATGCCGCTGGCCGAGGCGCGGCGCTTCCGCGCTACCGGCGGGACGGTGGAGGAAGTGCTGGCGCTCAAGCCCGACATTGTTGTCACCGGCGGGTTTCTCGATCCAGCCGCCGCGCAGGCGTTCGGCCGCCTCGGCGTGCGTGTCGAGACGGTCGGGATCGCGACCACCGTCGCCGAAAGCGCGGCGCAAGTGCGGCAATTGGCCACGCTCACCGGCGAACCGGCGCGAGGCGAGGCCCTGGCCCGGCGCATCGAGAGAGCGGCCACCGCCGCGCACCGCTCGGGACCACCGGTGACGGCGCTGGTATGGCAGGAGGGCGGCCTGGTTCCCGGGTCTCGAACGCTCGTCGCCGACCTGCTCGGCAACAGCGGCTTCATCAGCCAGTCGGCCGCGCGCGGGCTGCGGCAGGGAGCCTACCTGCCGCTCGAGCAAGTGCTCGCCGACCCGCCGCGCCTGGTGATCGCCGCCGGTGACGAACGCATGCAGCGCCACAGGGCGCTGCGCCGTTTGCGCGGGGTGCGTTATGCCTCGCTCGAGCCGAACCTGCTGTATTGCGGCGGACCGACGATCCTGCGGCTGGCGGCAAGGCTGGCGGCGCTCAGGGATACGCTATCGTGACCCGACCCATCCCCCTCCTGCTCATCTCGCTCGCCGTCGCGATACCGCTGTCGCTGCTCGCCGGGCGCGTGTGGCTCGATCCCTGGACGACGCCGAACGCTGCGGTGATCCTCGGCGAGTTGCGGCTGCCGCGCGCACTCCTGGCGGTGACGATCGGCGGCGGGCTCGGCGCGGCGGGGGCGGCGATGCAGGGGTACTTGCGCAACCCGCTCGCCGATCCCGGGCTGTTCGGCATCGCCCCCGGGGCGGCGCTCGGTGCGGTGGTCAGCCTGCTGCTCGGCTATGCCGCGAGCGCCTGGTTGCTGCCGCTGTTCGCGCTCGCCGGAGCGGGCGGGGCGATGCTGCTGCTGGCGCTGATCGCCGGGCGCGCGGGCGGAATCGCGCTGTTTACGCTCGCCGGGATGATGATCGCCAGTCTCGCCGGCGCGCTGACCAGCCTCGCCATCAGCCTCGCGCCCAACGCCTTCGCGACCAGTGAGATCGTCGTATGGCTGATGGGCGCGCTGACCGACCGCGGCTGGCCCGACGTGTGGCTGGCGGCGCCGCTGACGCTGGCCGGGATCGTCCTGCTGCGCCTCGCCGGCCGCGGGCTCGATGCGCTCACGCTGGGCGAAGCGGCGGCACGGTCGCTAGGCATCTCGCCCGGGCGGTTGCAGGCGCTCCTGGTCGTGGGAGTAGGATTGACCGTCGGCAGCGGCGTGGCGGTCGCCGGCGTGATCGGTTTCGTCGGTCTGATGGTTCCCCACCTCGTGCGCCCGCTGACCGACAGGCGACCGAGCGCGCTGATCGTGCCGAGCGCGCTTGCGGGCGCGCTGCTGGTGCTGGTGGCCGACTGCCTGTGCCGGATTCTCCCGCTGGTCACCGAGCTCAGGCTTGGCATTGCGCTGAGCCTGATCGGGGCGCCGTTTTTCCTTCACCTGCTCCTCAAGATGCGGCGGGAGGCGGTGTGATGCTCGAAGCCCGGGACCTCATGCTGGCCGGTCGCCTCGATGGCGTCAGTGCGGCGTTGCGGCCCGGCGAGATCACCGCGATCTGCGGCCCCAATGGGGCGGGCAAGTCGAGCCTGCTCCAATGCCTGGCCGGGCTGCTGGCGCCCGGGAGCGGCGACGTCAGGCTCGACGACACCGCACTGGGCCGAATTCCCGCTCGCCAGCGGGCGCAGGCGATCGGCTACCTGCCGCAATCGGGCGAGGTCGCGTGGGACTTGTCGGTCCGCAATCTCGTCGCGCTCGGCCGTTTGCCGCACGGCGATGGCGGCGAGGCGCAGATCGACGCCGCGCTGGCGGCGCTCGACCTCGAAATACTCTCAACTAGGCCGGTCAGCACTTTGTCAGGAGGGGAAAAAGCCCGCGTGCTGCTGGCGCGGGTCCTGGCCGGCGACCCGCACTGGATTCTCGCCGACGAACCTCTTGCGGCGCTCGATCTCGGCCACCAGCTCGCCCTGATCGGGCACTTGCGCCAGGCGGCGGAGGCCGGGGCCGGCGTCGTCTTGGTGCTTCACGATCTGGCGCTCGCGATGAACCACGCAAGCCGGGTGCTCGTGCTGGAACAGGGCCGCGTGGCCGCCGATGGCCCGCCCGAAACCGCGCTCGACCCCATGCTGATCGAACGCGTGTGGGGGGTGCCCGCGCGCTGGCTGGGAGAGCCGGGCGCCCGGGCCCTGGTGGCGGACGATCAGGCGGCCAGCGCCGCTGGTGCGGGCAGCTCGCGCGGATCGGCGTAGCTCGCGTTGAGGAAGATGTTTTCGCGCCGCACGCTGCGATAGACCAGGCCCCGCGCCACTTGTCCCGCGGCGTGGCGGTAATCGAGCTCGGCGGCGATCGCGTCGTAATCGCGCGCGGTGATCGCCGCGTTGAGGCCGGGACTGCGCTCTGCCGACAAGTTGCCTTCCCCGACGTTGAAGACGAGATCGACCAGCGCGTCGAATTCGTTCTGGGCCAGCGGCAGGTCGCCGGCCAGGCGCCGGACCACGTGTTGTGCTTCGGCGATGTCGCGTTCGAGGAAGTCGATCACCTGGTCGCGGCTGACGCGATCGCCGATCTCGAGATGGTCGGCGGCGGTGACGAGGTGGCCCACGCCGACAGTCGGGTAGCCGGCGACGTCGATGTAGACGGTGCGCCGCGCGCCTTCCTCCTGGATCATCGCCTCGAGCAAGTCGTCGCTCGCCTGGAGCAGGGCTGCCGGTCTGCGCCGTTCGACTTTCTTGAATAGCGGCGGCGCCGGGATGGGCGCCGGCATCGCGGCAGTACCGAGCCCCATCATCCCCACCGATAGCGCCAGCGCCGCCTTGCGCCGCCGCGCTCGCGCGCCTGGGCGGCCGCGCCGCTCCTGCTTCGCCTGGTGACGTTCGCGCATCCGCCGGACGAGAGACTGGAGCTTGCCGCGACGGCGCCGGCCGTGCGGGTGCTCGGGATGGCGGTTCAGGCTGGGAAGGGGAGGGGGTGCCGGAATGGTCGCGCTCCTGTTGCCAGTCGCCTCCGATCCGGTTCACCGCGTCAACGAACGGCCAGCTCGACGGGTCCCCGCTCCGGCGACCGTAAGCCACGGTTCGTGCGTCAGAATTCGTAATCGACCAGCGCGGAATAGTGCGCGCCATCCGGGCGCAACACGCTTTCGTAGAGAGTGAAGCCCTCGACCTCCCACGGCCCCGCGCGCAGCGTCCCGTGCTGTGCCAGCCAGTCACCGATCGGCCCCGCCGACCGCGGCAACCGGGCGAGCGTGATGTGGGGCCGGTAGCCGCGCTTCTCCGGCTCGAGGCCCACGCGGCGGCAGGCGCGCTCGACCCGGCGCTGGAGCCGGGCCAGCGGCTCGGTCAGCGGCACACGGGCCCACACGGCGGTGGGCAGGCCCTTGCGCTCGAAATGGCCGACGCCCGCCGCTTCGAGCGCGAATGCAGGACTGTCGGCCTCCTCGAGTGCCCCGGTTAGGTCGCGTGCCTGGGCCGAGCCTACCTCACCGACGAACGCCAGCGTCAGGTGGAGTTGTTCGTCGTCCTGCCAACGGGCGCCGTCGATCCCGCCCATCGCGCCGAGCAGCGCCTCGCGCACTGCCGGCGGCGGGCGGATGGCGACGAAGAGCCGTGGCATCTCAGCCCGCTCGGCCCGCCGGCAGACGCCGCTCTGCCCCGCAGGCGCGCTCGCCGCTCAGGCCGGCTGCCCTCCGCGGTCCTCGGATTCCGAGGCGGCCTGCTGCTGCGGAGGCTGCTCGCGGTCGTTCTGCGCCTCGACGGTCTGGCCCTGCGAACTGCTCGCGCCGCGCAGCGGAATCCGCCGGCCGCGCGCCTTCTCGGCGCTCTTCGGCAGCGTGATCGTCAGCACGCCGTCGCGGAAATCGGCCGAGCAGGCATCCTCGTCGACGCTCGACGGCAGCGTCAGGCGCCGCTCGAAGGTGCCATAGCTGCGCTCGGAATAGCCGCGCTCCTTGTCGGTGTGCGCGCTCTTCTTCTCGCCGCGCAACGTCAGCACGCCGTCCTCGACGGTCAGGTCGATGTCCTCTTCCTTGACGCCGGGCAGTTCGGCGGTGATCTCGATCTTGTCGTCGTCCTGGTGGACGTCCATCGCCGGCGCGCTGATCGCAGTCCGGGTGAGGGAACCCGTGTCGCTGCGTTGATCGAACAAGTCGTCGAACAGACGGTTCATCTGCCGGTGCAGGTCGAACAGCGAGCCGCCGAGAATGCCAGGCGTGGTGGCGTCGCTCGCCAGCGAACCGCCGCGCCAAGGTGCGAGATATCTATTTGCCATGTCGATGCTCCTCTGTCCCCCATAGCTAGTTGGGACGGGACCGGGCCGACGCGCTGCTTTGGACGGGAGGGGGGAAACCGCACCGCGACCGGCCCGAATCCCGCACCGGAATCAATGCACCTCGCAAGGGCAGGTTCCGGCCGAAATGGGCGACCTCGAACGATTCTTCCCACACTGCGCGCGGTTCGGCGAATGAGGAGAAACCGACGCGCGTGGCCGGCCGCGGCTGAACCCGCGCCCGGCCATCGCGGCGGCCGGTTACCAGATGTGCACCCGGTCCTCGGGCGCGATGTACATCTTGTCGCCCGGCTTGATGTCGAACGCCTTGTACCACGCGTCGAGGTCGCGGATCGGCACGATCGTGCGGAAGCGCGCCGGGCTGTGCGGGTCGGTGGTGACCTGCTGGCGCACGGCGTCCTCGCGCGTCTTGTTGCGCCATACCTGGGCATAGGCGAGGAAGAACCGCTGGTCGCCGGTGAGGCCGTCGAGCACCGGCGCTTCCTGGCCGTTCAGCGAACGGTGGTAGGCATCGAGCGCCACGTTGAGGCCGGCGAAATCGGCGATGTTCTCGCCCATCGTCAGCTCGGGGTTGATGTGCGCGCCGGGCACCACTTCGAACGCCGCGTACTGCGCGCCGAACTTCTTGGCCTCGGCGTTGAAGCGCTCCGCATCTCCCGGCGTCCACCAGTCGCGCACCTTGCCGGTCGCATCGATCTTGCGGCCCTGGTCGTCGAAGCTGTGGCTGATCTCGTGGCCGATGACGACGCCGATGGCGCCGTAATTGACCGCGGGGTCGGCCGCCGGATCGAAGAACGGCGGCTGCAGGATCGCCGCCGGGAAGACGATCTTGTTCTCCTGGCCACCGTTGTACGCGTTCACCGTCTGCGGGCTCATCGCCCACAGCTTGCGATCGAGCGGCTGGCCGAGCTTGGCCATCTCGTAGTCGGCGTTGAACTTACCCGCCCGGACCACGTCCGCGTAAAGATCGTCGGGCGAGATCGCCAGCGCCGAATAGTCGCGCCACTTGTCGGGAAATCCGACCATGACCATCGTGTTGTCGAGCTTGGCCAGCGCTTCCTGCTTGGTCTTGTCGCTCATCCAGCTGTTGGTCTTGATGCGGTCGGCCATCGCCAACTTCAGGTTGGCGACGAGTTGTTCCATCTTCGCCTTGCTGGCGGCGGGGAAATGCTTGGCGACATAGTCCTGCCCGACGAGTTCGCCGAGCGAGCCGTTGACCAGCGTCACGCCACGCTTCCACCGCGGCTGGTTCTCGCTGACGCCGCTGAGCGACTTGGTGTAGGCGAAGCGGCTGTCGACCATCGCCTTGTTGAGGTACGGCGAGGCCTGATCGGCGACGTGGAATTGCTGCCACAGCTTGAGCGTTTCAAGCGGAGTGGAAGCATAGAGCTTGGCAAGCCGCTGGATCGCGCTGTTCTCGTTCGCGATCAGTCTTTGCTGCGGCGGCACGCCAAGTCCGGCGAAGAAGGCATCCCAGTCGAGCCCGGGGGCGTAGCTTTCCAGCTCGGCGGTCGAATAGGGATTGTTGGTCTTGTCGATGTCGCGCCGGTCGGCGACGTCCCAGCTGAGCTCGGCGACGTAGGTTTCGAAGGCCATGACATTTTCCGCCGCCGTGGCGGGGTTGGGCGTGCCGATCGCCTTGAAGGTGCGCGCCATGTAGGCGACGTAGGCCTTGCGCTGCGGGGCAAAGTTCGGATTGAGATAATAGTCTTTTTCCGGCAACCCGAGGCCGCCCTGCGAGAGATAGAGGACGTTGGTCGTCGGGTTCTCGCTGTCGACGTCGATGTAGCTTGCGATGAGGCTGGACCCGAACACCCCGTCGGTGCTGCCCATGAACCGCGCGAACTCGCTCTTGTCCTGAATCGCCCGGACTTTGGCGAGATCCGCCATCAGGGGCTTCAGGCCGACCTGCTCGGCACGCTTCTCGTTCATGAAAGCGTTGTAGACGGCGCCGTACTTGCTGCCCGCCGGAGCGCTGGTGATCAGCGTCTGCAACTGGCTGCGCACGTCCTCGCTCAGGTTGACGAACGAGCCGGTCGAGGGACGGTCCGAAGGAATCGTCGTCGCATCGATCCACTTGCCCGAGGCGTAACGATCGAAATCGTCACCCGGCTTGGTGTTCGGATCGCGCGCGGCGAGGTCGATGCCGAAGTCGCCGATCGCCGCGTGCCCGGTGACGACGATCTCGTCGGAGTGCGCGGCATTCTGCGCCGTGGCCGGTGCGGATATCACCGCGAGCAGCGCGAGCGCGCTCGCCGAGCGAAGCAAGGTTTTGAGCTTGGTCATGGAAAAGCAGTCCCCGTCAGGAATCGAGCGTGCGCCCGCCCCTGGGCGCAACTGGTAAGCAGCGAAACTATCCTATGCCACTCGCGCGATGGCTTGTCGATGAACGGCGGCGGCGCGTCGATGAACTGCGTACCCAGGCGAACCGCCGCGGCGAAAGTTGCGCCCAGGCGTTGCTTCCCAGCATGTTCGTTGCGCGCGGGTTTCACCTGGAGAAGCGCGGGGGGCGCCTGTCGCCGCTGGCTCCCGACTTGGGGATAAACCACATGTGGGATTCCGCGTGTCGCCGCAGGCGCGCCGATGACGCATGACTTTCCGGGGCCGCAGGGTTCGCTTCCGGGGTCATCGCCGTCCAGCGGTTCCGATCCCGCCACCGGCAATGAACCGGAAGCGGATTTCCAGCCTGGCTCGGGGGGGTTGACGATCGTGGTGGCGCTTTAGCGCGGCTGTTCGAGACGTTTGCGATTGGGCCGTTCGTAAGGGTGGAGGTGCCTCAAAGACAGGTGGGAAACCGTCGGCCACGCCCGCAGAACTCGCCAAAATTGGACCGCATCGGCGCGGCCAAGTGCCGCGAAAATCAATTGGGGGGACTCATGTCAAAATCTTCACTTGTGGCCGCCTGCTCGGTAGCTCTCGCAGTTAACCGGGGTCCGGCGGTCACGAAGTATCTCGAAGCCGGTTTCGGATTAACGGATCTTTATTGCCAGCGGTTCTTCGTGATCGCCGCCCAATCCGACAGGAAGCGCCAGTTCGAGCGAAATTCCGGATCGACAGTGGATGCGTTGATGAATGCCGTCTTGGGCCTGTCTGGCGCTGGGCAAACAGCGCTGGGCCTCTCGAATGCCGCGTTTGAGGCGTACGACTCGACATATCAGAACATCCAAGATGCCTTCTTGGTATCTCCAGACATCGCCAATGTGAGAAAGCTCGTGCAAGCGGCCCAACTCGACTTCAAAACGCGCACGCTCAAAGCGATGCCGACCTCCTACGAGGACGGACGTTCGACAATCGAGCGCTATGCGGGAATATGCAGTTACACCGGCATGAAACAGCTTGTGAATGATTCCGTCACTTCTCAAACACAGGAACTGACGAATTCGGCGAACCCGCCATCGAGCGCCCCCAAAGATGCCACTAACAACGGTGGCGGGAAGTCCGGAGGTAAGCCGGGCCAGGCATCACAGCAGCCGCAAACCCCCCCGCCGCCGAGTCCCACAGCGCAAGTGCCGCTCGCGAACGCGTCGAAGGAATGACCGCCCGCTAGCAGGCCAAAGGGGCCGCCTGCGAAATCGCGTCTTGGCTGCATGGGTTGCGACCGAGCAACGGAGGCCCCACATCGCTCGCGAGCTGTGGGGCTGCCGTTCGGCGCCTCTTGACCTGCGCGAACATTTGCGGAACATCCATTCTCGATGAGTCTTTCCACCATCTCCGTCCGCGGCGCCCGCGAGCACAATCTCAAGGGCTTCGACATCGAGCTTCCGCGTGAGAAGCTGATCGTCATCACCGGGTTGTCGGGCTCGGGCAAGAGCAGCCTGGCGTTCGACACGATCTATGCCGAGGGGCAGCGGCGCTACGTCGAGAGCCTGAGCGCTTACGCGCGGCAGTTCCTCGAGATGATGCAAAAGCCCGATGTCGAGCACATCGATGGGCTCAGCCCGGCGATCTCGATCGAGCAGAAGACCACCAGCCGCAACCCGCGCTCGACGGTCGCCACGGTGACCGAGATCTACGACTACATGCGCCTGCTCTGGGCGCGGGTGGGCGTGCCGTACTCGCCTGCCACCGGCCTGCCGATCGAGGCACAGACGGTGTCGAACATGGTCGACCGGGTGATGGCGCTGCCCGAGGGCACGCGGCTGTTCCTGCTCGCCCCGGTCGTGCGCGGGCGCAAGGGCGAGTACCGCCGCGAGCTGCTCGAATGGCAGAAGGCCGGCTTCACCCGCGTGCGCATCGACGGCGAGATGGTCGAGATCGAGGCCGCGCCGGCGCTCGACAAGAAGTACAAGCACGACATCGAGGTGGTGGTCGACCGGTTGGCGGTGCGCCCCGGAATCGAAACCCGCCTGGCGGACAGCTTCGAGACCGCGCTGAAGCTGGCCGAGGGGCTGGCTTATGTCGACCTCGCCGACGGCAACGTCCCGGGCCGCGAGGTCGAGGATGCCGGCGGGGCGATGAAGGGCGCCGGCCTGCCGCCCAACCGCATCGTCTTCTCCGAGAAGTTCGCCTGCCCGGTCTCCGGCTTCACGATCGAGGAAGTCGAGCCGCGGCTGTTCAGCTTTAACGCCCCGCAAGGCGCCTGCCCGGCGTGCGACGGTCTCGGCGAGAAGCTGCTGTTCGACCCGCAGCTCGTGGTGCCGAACGAACACCTCACGCTCAAGCAGGGCGCGGTGGTGCCGTGGGCCAAGTCGAACCCGCCAAGCCCCTATTACATGCAGGTCCTCTCCAGCCTGGCGAAGGAGTACGGCTTCGACCTGACTACGCCCTGGGACGAGCTCGCGCCCGAGCACCGCGAGGTGATTCTGTTCGGCACGCAGGGACGGCCAGTGCCACTCACCTTCAAGGACGGGCGCAAGGAATACACCGTGCGCAAGGCGTTCGAGGGCGTGATCGGCAACCTCAACCGGCGCATGCTGCAGACCGACAGCGCGTGGATGCGCGAGGAGCTTTCCAAGTTCCAGACCGCGCAGCCGTGCGAGGTGTGCCTCGGCAAGCGGCTCAACGAGAAGGCGCTGGCGGTGAAAGTCGCCATGACCGACATCGCCACGCCGACCAAGATGAGCGTGACCGACGCGCGGAAGTGGTTCCTCGCGCTGCCCGAGCAGCTCGGCGACACGCAGAACCAGATCGCCCGCGCGATCCTCAAGGAGATCAACGAGCGGCTCGGGTTTCTCGACAATGTCGGGCTCGATTACCTGAACCTCGACCGAACTTCAGGTACGCTCTCCGGCGGCGAATCGCAGCGCATCCGCCTCGCCAGCCAGATCGGCTCGGGCCTGTCCGGCGTGCTCTACGTCCTCGACGAGCCGAGCATCGGCCTGCACCAGCGCGACAACGACCGGCTGCTCGAAACGCTCAAGCGGCTGCGCGATCTCGGCAACACGGTGATCGTCGTCGAGCACGACGAGGACGCGATCCGCCACGCCGACCACATCGTCGACCTCGGCCCCGGCGCCGGCGTCCACGGCGGCGAGATCGTCGCCCAGGGCGACCTGGCGACGATCCTCAAGGCCAAGGGCTCGCTGACCGCCGACTACCTCAACGGCACGCGCGAGATCGCCGTCCCGGCCAAGCGCCGCAAGGGCAACGGCCACGCGGTCACCGTCCACGGCGCGCGGGCGAACAACCTGAAGAACGTCACCGCGCGCATTGCGCTCGGCACTTTCACCTGCATCACCGGCGTCTCGGGCAGCGGCAAGTCGTCGCTGGTGGTCGACACGCTCTACCCCTCGGCCGCGCGCACGCTGAATGGCGCGCGGGTGATCGCCGGGCCGCACGACAAGGTCACCGGGCTCGAGCTGTGCGACAAGGTGATCGAGATCGACCAGAGCCCGATCGGCCGCACCCCGCGCTCCAACCCGGCGACCTACACCGGCGCCTTCACCCAGATCCGCGACTGGTTCGCCGGCCTGCCCGAAAGCCAGGCACGCGGCTACAAGGCCGGGCGCTTCAGCTTCAACGTCAAGGGCGGCCGGTGCGAGGCGTGCCAGGGCGACGGGCTGATCAAGATCGAGATGCACTTCCTGCCCGACGTCTACGTCACCTGCGAGGAATGCCACGGCAAGCGCTACAACCGCGAAACGCTCGAGGTGAAGTTCAAGGGCCTCTCCATCGCCGACGTGCTCGACATGACGATCGAGGACGCGGAAGGCTTCTTCAAGGCCGTCCCGCCGATCCGCGACAAAATGCACATGCTCAACGAGGTCGGGCTCGGCTACGTCAAGGTCGGCCAGCAGGCGACCACGCTTTCGGGCGGCGAGGCGCAGCGGGTCAAGCTGGCCAAGGAGCTCAGCCGCCGCAGCACCGGGCAGACGCTCTACATCCTCGACGAGCCGACCACCGGCCTCCACTTCGAGGACGTGCGCAAGCTCCTCGAAGTCCTCCAGCGCCTCGTCGACCAGGGCAACTCGGTGGTGGTGATCGAGCACAACCTCGACGTGATCAAGACCGCCGACTGGATCCTCGACCTCGGCCCCGAAGGCGGCGTGCGCGGCGGCGAGATCGTCGCCGAGGGCACGCCGGAGGCCGTCGCGGCCAACCCGCGCAGCTTCACCGGTTCGTACCTCGAGCCGATGCTGGCCAAGGCCGGGACGGCGAAGAAGGACCGCGCGAAAGAGGCGGCGGAATAGCCGCACCCCCGGGCTAATCGTTTGACAAGAGCCGGCGGGAGGCAGACTTTCCCGGCAGGGGTCGTGCCCGGGTCGCACCGGGAGAGGGCCATGTGTTACGTCATCGCTTTCGGCGCGCTGTGCGCCGTCTTCGCGCCTGCTCCAGCCCGCGTCGAAGTCCTTTCGCCACCCGCGGTCGCGCTCGCCCAAGGCGCCGTGGCGCGACCGGCGGCGATTCCCGCCGAGGCGCCCGCCGGCGAGGCGGCGGTGGTCAGGCTCGACCTGCCCGAGGGGCGCCCCGGTGAAGGGCTCGCGACCTCGCAAGCCCGCGCGGCGGCGCCCGCCCGCATGACCCGCGCCGCCTATGCTCCGCGCGGCGACACCGAGGCCAAGTCGTCGTCCTACGAAAGCGGCGAGGCGGGCAGCGGCGAAAGCGGGGACACCGAGAAGAAATAGGGGGAGGGCATCGATGAAGCCACGCACCGCGTTCGCCGCACCGCTGGCACTGGCCGCGCTCGCCTGGGCCGCGCCGGCCTTGGCGGGGCACCCGCCGCACAGCCCGCTCGCCGAAGGCGTGAGCGGCGGGTGGATGAAGCTCGGCACCGTGAAGGCGAGCGCCGATGAGCCGGCCTTCACCGTCTACGTGAACGTCGCGGAATTCGATCCGGCGGACGACGCCCAGCACCACCTGCGGGTTCACGAATGGGAAGTCTACGACCAGCCGCTGGCGTTCCCGGGAGGGACGGTGGTCGAGGTCGGCTACGAGTATCTGCTCGATTGCGTTCGTGGCAAGTTCGACCCCGAGCCCAGCTTGTTCGCCTACGGCGCCGATGGCGAGCTCGTGTTCGCCAAAGAGGGAAACACCGGCGGCGAGGCGAAGATGGTCGACATCCCGGCCAACGGACTTGAATCCAGAATGGCCGGGCTGCTCTGTGACTAGGCCGCGCATGGGGGGACACAGACGATGAAGGCACTGATCGCGTTCGCCGCGCCGCTCATGCTCGGCGCCTGCGGGCTGGCGTGGGACAACAGCGAGGCGCATGACAAGGCGGTCGTGGCCGAGATCCGCGCGGCCGAAGCGCGGCTGGTCGCGCACCTCGAAGGCCCCGACCGGCTGGCGTGGGTCGGCGACTACGCCGAGGACGCAGTGTTCCAGGAGGGCGAGGACCCGCCGGTCTCCGGCCGCGCCGCGCTCACCGAGGTCGCCCGCTCGCTCGGCCCGCTCTCGGGCGCGGCGATCGAGCCCGTGCGCACCGTGGTGGAGGGCAACCTCGCCTACGTCCAGGTCCGCGCCCGCTACGCCGTCGGCCAGGGAGCCTCCGCCGGCCCGCTCGGCCACTACCGCGGGGTAATGATCTGGCGGAAGGACAGCGACGGGGTGTGGCGGATGCTGCACGAGATGCTGGTGCGGGAGGGGAAGCCGACGGCGTGATCAAGACCGGCGGCTGGATCCTCGACCTCGGGCCGGGAGTCGAAGACGGGGCGAAGCCTCAACGCGGCGTGCGGGGAGGGGAGATCGTCGCGGAAGGGACGCCCGAGCAGGTGGCGGCGAACGCGCAAAGCTTTACCGGGGCGTACCTGAAGCCGATGCTGGAACGGGCGGGGGAGGCGGCGGAGTAGTTTGCACCTATTACTACCAACACAAGGACGAGTTGTGTAAGGCGCACTTGCAACTTCATCACCCGTCGGGGGCGGTTTGGCGAAAATGCTTTTTGACCTTCAAAATGGTCTAATCGAAATCGAGGGCGATGAAGAGTTTGTCGAGAGGGTGTAGCTCCCTTAGCAAACGTTGATCGACTGTCAGTCGATGCCATGCTCTATGAGGCGTAAAGAGGGAGGAGTTGGGGAGAGAATTGCGAACGTATGGGGACTAATGGCGCTAACGTAATAGCGAACTTAGAGTGCTATAGCGTAGCTGCGAAACAGACTATCAAAGTCCCAGAGTTCCGGGCAGAGTTCCGGGGACAGCAGAGTTCCGGGAGAGTTCCGGGGACAGAGAGTTCGGGGGACGTAGACTAAATACGGCCTTGCAGACTTACGCTTCGAGGGCGCATTCCTCCCCACGAGCTGCGGGTCCGGTCGGCACCATGGATGCTGAACTAAGTTCAGCATGAGGAAGCAGGGTGAGGGGCGGCCTTAACGCCCGCGTGCTAAACCCCACCCATGTTCCGCCGCCGCGACCCTAACCTGCTCAGCCAGTACCTTTGCCGCTTCTGCGGCGAGCGGATTGCGTGGGGGGCGATCGTGCGGGTGTTGCGGGTCGATCCGGATACGCCGGGCTACCAGGTCAATGAAAGCTACGCCCACCTCGATTGCCTGCGCCGCGTGGTGCGGCCCGGCGTCGAACTCACCTTCCACCGGCACTGGGCGGGCAAGGGGCCGCTGCCCGACGACAGCGGCGACATCGACGGCCAGCCTTGCGCGGTCTGCGCCGAGGCGATCGCCGCGCCGGAGCTCGTCCGGCTGCGCCTCCAGCGCCCGGCCGGCACGGTCAAGGCGCCGGAGTTCGACGAGCAGTCCCTCCCGTTCCACTTCGAGTGCCTTGCCGCGGTGAGCACCTCGCAGTTGTCGTGAGGCTCGCGCATTCCGAAAAGCCGTCACCCCGGACCTGATCCGGGGTCCCGCTGCATTGCCGGGCGCCGCGCGGGAAGCGGGATCCCGGGTCGGGCCCGGGATGACGAACAAAGGGAAGGGGGCCGGTCATTTTGTTGGATTCCGCGCGCTGTTTTCGCTGTCCTACACGGTGCGCTCGCGCATAAGGAGATCGGTTCTCCCTTCGTTTCAAGGAGCAGAACCCTTGTCCGATACCTTTCCTGCCGACGATCCCTCGACTCCGGCCGGGCTCGACGAGGCGCCTTCGCCCCGCGCACCCCGCCACAGGCACTGGACCCGCGCCAGGATGGCCGCGTTCCTGCGCGAGCTGGGGGCGGGGGCCTCGGTCGCGGGAGCGGCGCGGGCGGTGGGGATGGGGCGGCAGTCGGCCTACAAGCTGCGCGAGCGGCTGGCCGGCTCGGCGTTCGACGAGGCGTGGCAACTGGCGATCGCGCGGCGCGAGCGGCGGCGGCTCGAGCGCTCGCGCGCGGCGGGGCGCGGCGTGCGGCATCCTGCGCGGTTCGGCGGGGGGAGGGGGTGATCCGGTTGGAGAAGTGTCACCCTGTCGCCTTGTCGCCTTTCGGCCATTAAGCCATTGAAAAAGCGTGGAAATGGCTAGGCGACACTTTGGGTGACAGGGTCCGTAAGTGTCACCCTCTCCGGCCGGCGCGCGGCGGGGCGCACGGGCCGCCGCTCGAGGCACGGTCCATCGGAAACCGGCAACCCCTCGGCGCGTTGTCGGAGCGGGTGGGGCAACCCAAGCAGGGAGACCCTTACGATGCACGCGATCCTGAAAGCCGGCTTCGTCCTCGGCGGCCTCACGCTCGCCGCCGCGGCGGCCGCGCAGCCCTCGGCGCCGACCTGGCAGCCGGCACCCTCGATCACCGCCAGCCTCGACATCGGCGGCACCGGCAACTTCACCGGCGTGTTCGAGAACAAGCGACTCTGCTACATGATCAACGCCCCCGGGGTGGCCAACCCCACCGCGGTGCGCATCGTCGCGCTCAAGCCGGAGAAGAACGGCGAGGTGCTGTTCAACCTCAAGCCGCCGGTCGGCGGCGCCAGCGGCGACTGCGTGCCGGCGTCCGACGAGGTCGCCCGGCGGCTGGTCAAGAACGCCGGGAACTTCGCCCTGGCGATCGATACCGCCGCCTATCCAAACGCCGTGTGGGCCCCGCTGGTGGGGATGAACGGGTAGCGCGGCGTCTTATCGGCACGGCCCAACGGAACCGCGGCGCGCTTCGTCGCGTTCAGGCGTCGTAGAATGTTAATGAGGAGAGCTTGCCATGAAGATCGTCTCCGCCGCACTCGCGCTGACCGCGCTCGCCCCTGCGCTGGCCGCCTGCGCCACCACGGCGGCGGGCGGCGCCAACCCGACCCATACCGGCACCCCGCTGATCGCCACCCTCGACGGCAAGGCTGAGGTGCCGGGGCCGGGCGACCCCAACGGCACCGGCGAGTTCACCGGCTGGTTCGACCCGGCGATGGGGCGGATCTGCTACACGCTCGGCGTCGCCAGCCTGGCGAGCCCGACGATGGCGCACATCCACCGCGGCGCGGCCCAGGTCGCCGGGCCGCCGGTGGTGGTGCTCGCCAACCCGGCGCAGAACATCTCCGACACCTGCCAGCCGGTCGCGCCGGCGCTGATCAGCGAGATCGTCGCCAACCCGAGCGCGTTCTACGTCAACGTCCACACCACGGAGCACCCGGGCGGGGCGATCCGCGCGCAGCTGATGCGGCCGTAGAGACGGGGCTTACTGGGAGGAGGAGTCGGGGGTGTCGTCGAGCACGGCGAGGGCGACCTTGCCGCTGCCGGCGCGGCGCAGGCCGATTTCCTCGGCGGCGGCGCGCGACAGGTCGATCACCCGGCCGCGGACGAACGGCCCGCGGTCGTTGATGCGGACCACGACGGATTCGCCGTGGTAGGTCACACGGACCCTGGTGCCGAGCGGCAGCGTGCGGTGCGCGGCGGTCAGCTCGGCGGGGTTGAAGCGCTCCCCGCTGGCGGTGCGATGGCCGGCGAGCTCGGCGCCGTACCAGCTGGCCATGCCGCCGCCGACCGGCTGCCAGGCCTGGCCGCCGTCGTCGGTATCGGTTTGCGGGATGGTGAGCGCAGCGCCGGTGTCGACTTGCGGCTCGAACCTGGGGAGTGCGGGATCGGCTATCGGCGGCGCGGCGATCGCGACCTCGGGTGCGGTATCCTCAGCGTAACCCGGGGCAAGCGCCCCGCCGAGACCCAGCAATGCGGCGGCGCCTAAAGCCAGGCGCAGCCTCATGGTGATGTTCCCATCCATGACGAGGGGTGGGTTAGCGGCGAAAAGGGCGGGAAAGAACCCCGCTGCCTTCGTTTTGCCCCATTCGAGGCTCGCCTCACCGTGAGTCGGACGCGGTTTGCGGCGGGTCGAGGAACTATGTTTGGTTAATTTTCGGCGGGTCGCTGCTGAACGGCGGTGCCTGCGGAAGGGCAAATCGGGGCGATTCGCGGCCGGGCTTCGCGGGCAGGATCGACGTGCTCTGCAGGGCGGATACGGAAATGGGGCCGGCATTGCTGCCGACCCCACTCTCACCGGCGTGTGGGCCCCGAAGGACACTTAACGCCTGGCGTCTTTCGCGTGGCCGACCCCGAAGGGCGGTCTCGCTATGTCGCCCGGCGCTCGCGCCGGTGCCGGTTCCGTCGGGGGACGGATGAAACCCGAAGATTTCCTCCAAACCACCCGGCGGTTCCGCGACCGATCTTTCAGCCAGGTTCGTCAACTGGTTCGGCAATGCGGGGCATCACCTCTCCATCGGAACCGGCCGGCAAGTCCGGCCTGCCGACTGCGCACCTTCGCGGCTTCAACGGTCTGGAAGTTGCAGCATCCGAAGACGCCTTGGCTTTCATTCCTCCACCGCGCGGCATCTCGCCGTCGCGTCGAAAGTGGTTCCAAAATCTCTTCTTCTTTCAGGGTGTTACCCCGTCCATCCGAAGAGCCAATCCCCGCTCTCGATGTCTGGAGAATGCGTCATGGCCCCGAGTCGGGCAAGCGGGGGAAGCGCTAGTTATCCACTTTCAACCCATTTGCCGGTGGACAAGAGTGGATAACTTGCTTTTCGGGCGTAAATACAACCGCTTATCAGCGGTCTCTTTTTGCCAACAATCGCAACCGCAGAGCGTTGAGCTTGATGAATCCTTCGGCATCCTGCTGGTCGTAGGCGCCGGCATCGTCCTCGAAGGTGACGTGCCGCTCGGAATAGAGGCTGTCCGCGCTCTTGCGGCCGACCACCGAGGCCATGCCCTTGTAGAGCTTGAGCCGCACGGTCCCGTTGACCTTCGCTTGGCTCAGGTCGATCGCCGCCTGCAGCATCTCGCGCTCGGGGGCAAACCAGAAGCCGTTGTAGATCAGCTCGGCATACTTCGGCATCAGCTCGTCCTTGAGGTGCGCCGCCCCGCGGTCGAGCGTGATCGACTCGATCCCGCGATGCGCCCGGGCGTAGATCTCGCCGCCCGGGGTCTCGTACATGCCGCGGCTCTTCATGCCGACGAAACGGTTCTCCACCAGATCGAGCCGGCCGATGCCGTGCTTCTTGCCGAGCGCGTTGAGAGCGGTCAGCAAGCTGGCCGGGCTCATCGCCTCGCCGTTCAGCGCCACGCCGTCGCCGCGCTCGAAGTCGATGGTGACGTATTCCGGCTGGTCGGGCGCGTCCTCGGGGTTGTCGGTGCGCGAATAGACGTAGTCGGGCACCTCGCCCCACGGATCCTCGAGCACCTTCCCCTCGCTGCTGGTGTGCAGCAGGTTGGCGTCGGTCGAGAACGGGCTTTCGCCGCGCTTGTCCTTCGGCACGGGGATCTGGTGCTTCTCGGCCCAGGCGATCAGCGCGGTGCGGCTGGTCAGGTCCCACTCGCGCCACGGGGCGATGACCTTGATGTCGGGATCGAGCGCATAGGCGCTGAGCTCGAAGCGGACCTGGTCGTTGCCCTTGCCGGTGGCGCCGTGGGCGATCGCATCGGCGCCGGTTTCGCGGGCGATCTCGATCAGCCGCTTGGAGATCAGCGGCCGGGCGATCGAGGTGCCGAGCAGGTAATCGCCCTCGTAGCGAGCATTGGCGCGCATCATTGGAAACACGAAGTCGCGGACGAACTCCTCGCGCAAGTCGTCGATGTAGATGTGCTCGGGCTTGATGCCCATCAGCTCGGCCTTCGCTCGCGCCGGCGCGAGTTCCTCGCCCTGGCCGAGGTCGGCGGTGAAGGTGACCACCTCGCAGTCGTAAGTCACCTGCAGCCACTTGAGGATCACGCTGGTGTCGAGGCCGCCCGAATAGGCGAGAACGACGCGCTTGATGTCCGACATGGGAGACTCCGGCAGGCGAGGGAAAACCGGGGGCGCTCTAGGGTCAGCGGCGTGGTTCCGCAAGCGCGCCTCTTGCGCGGGTGCTCCGTGCGCGGCACAACTATCTCAGGTCGCGCCACTTTCGGGGGGAAATGGCCGTGCGTCTGGCTGGAATTGTGATCGCGCTCGTGCTCGGGGCGGCCACCGCCGCCGACGCCGTGCAGGAAAAGAACGGCGGGTTTCCCGACATCGGGGCGCAGTACTTCCACCGCGACGATTGCCACGAGGCTTACGACCTGATCGCCGAGGAGGTTACCTCCGGCCGAAGCGTCGCGGATGCCGACAAGGCCTGGGCCGCACAATACGAGGCGGCGGCGGATGCCGGCCAGCCGTGCCCCGAACCGGGCGCGTCGCTGGCGCTGCGGGCGACTGATCGCACCGTCTCGACGGAGGAGGGGCTCGGGCACCTCGCGCTGTTCCACAAGCAGGACGATCCTTCGGCCTGGTTCGAGGCTGCGATGTCGGTGCTCCAGGGCAAGGTTCCCAAGGTCGAAGCGCCGGTCGGCTGGGCGATGCTCGTGAAATCGGCCGGGCTCGGCTACGCGCCCGCGCAGTACTTCGAGGCGCTGCTCTACATCAACGGTACCGCGACCGGCAAAGCCGATTACGCCACTGCCCTTCCGCTGCTCGAAGCCGCTGCGAAGTCGGGCCACGTCGATGCGCTCTTCCTCGCCGGCAACTATTACTACGACGGTAGCCTGGGCGTGAAGAAGGACGGCGCCAAGGCTTTCTCATACTTCAGCCAGGCCGCCGAGCGCGGGCACGTCTACGCCACCTACATGGCCGCGACGATGGCCAACGACGGCACCGGGGTGAAGGCCGACCACGCGCTTGCCTATCGCCTCGCGCGCAATCTCGCCGACCAGGGCCAGGTCGTCGGCTCGGTGATCGCCGCGAGCGCGCTGCTGCAGATGAAGGACGCCAAGGACCGCGAGGACGAGGTGCTCTACTGGATGGACACCGCGATCCGCGACGGCGACGACAAGATCCGCGGGCAGGTGCAGACTATGCGCCCGAAAGTCGTCGCCGCGTTCCAGCGCGCCAACGCGCCGCCCGAATACCATCCGCGGGTGTGGAAGGCTTGCCCGATGAAGACGGTGTGCTTCGTCAATTCCAGCGGGCTTCAGTACAATTGCACCACCAACAAGGACTACTGGAACGATTGCGATGGCTGAGCTGAAGACGAAGGCCACCGAGGTCGCCGTCGAGAACTTCATGGCCAGTCTTCCGGAAGAACGCCGGCGTGAAGAGGCGAGGGCGCTCGATGCGATCTACCGCCGCGTCACCAGGCTCGAGCCGAAGATGTGGGGCCCGAGCATCATCGGCTACGGCAGTTACGACTATCGCTATGACAGCGGCCGCACAGGGACGATGTGCAAGGCCGGCTTCAGTCCGCGCAAGGCGGCGCTCACGCTGTACCTTGTGGGCAACCACGGGTCGCGGCAAGCCGAGGCCGATGCCCTGTTCGCGCGCCTCGGCAAGCATTCGACGGGCAAGGCCTGTCTTTACATCAAGCGGCTCGATCAGGTGGACATCGATGCGCTCGAAGGCCTGATCGCCCTCTCATGGGAACTGATGGCCGAGCGGTATCCCAGCTAAGGCGCCGCCGGCTCAATCCGAAGCACCGCATTTTCGGGGCCGTCGGTCAGGACGTAAATCAGCCCATCCGGCCCCTCGGCGATGTCGCGGACGCGCTGGTGAAGCTCGCTAAGCAAGGCTTCGCGGCGCATCTCGCCGTACGTCTCGTTGAACACCACCCGCTGCAGGCTGCCGGTTCCCGGTATCTCGCCCCATCGGGCGCTACCGACAAACAGGTTGCCCTTCCATGCCGGGAACTTGTCGCCTTGGTAGACCAGCAATCCTGACGGCGCGATCGAGGGCAGCCAGACCAATAGCGGCTTCTCGATCCCTGGCCCGACAGGGTTATCGGCAAGCGGAGCGCCGTCGTAATTGCGGCCGTAGCTGTAGTTGGGCCAGCCGTAATTGCGGCCCGACTTGATCAGGTTCACCTCGTCGCCGCCGTTGGGGCCGTGCTCGGCAGAGATCACGTCGCCGGTCACCGGGTGCACAACCAGGCCGTGCTGGTCCCGGTGGCCGTAGGAATAGACCGCCGGATGGGCGCCGGTCTTGCCGACGAAGGGGTTGTCTTTCGGGATCGACCCGTCGGCGTTGAGGTGGAGCACCTTGCCGTAAATCGTGCCGAGTTCTTGCGACGTACTGCCAAAAGCTCCGCCGGTGGTGACGAACAGAGTGCCGTCCCTTGCGAAGGCGAGACGCGAGCCGAGCGCAGCGGAAGCGCCGCCTTGCAGCAGCGTTTGGATCCCGGTGAGCTTGCCGCCTTCGAGCTTGCCGCGCATCACCGTCAGCCTGCCGAAGGAGTAGAGCTCGGGAGCGGCGTTGTCGCCGGCCGGTCGCGGGGCGGGCTCGTTGTAGGTGAAATAGAGCCAGTGGCTTTTGGCGAAGTCGGGAGCCAGCGCCATGTCCTGGAAGCCCACGCTGAAGGCGGAGCCGGCCGGCGGCCTGGGCATGCCTTCGATTGCTTGCGGATCGAGCCGCGCGCTCGGCTGGGTCGCGTCGCGAATCACGTGGAGGCCGCCGCCGCGCTCGTTCACCAGCAAGTCGCCGTTCGGCAGGAACTCGATTGCGAAAGGCCGCGCCAGCCCCTTGGCTACGACCGTGACCTTGATCTGGTGCTGCTCGGCGGTGTCGAACACGTAAGGCGTGCTCGACAACGTGACGGGCGCCGCCCCGATCGCCGGAGGTTGTTGAGCTGGCCCGGGGCCAGCCAAGGCCAGGGCCAGAGCTCCCAACCCCCCTGTGATGGCTTTGCGCATTCGAATCCCCTCTTGACCAGATCCTTGTTGCGCCGCCACCGCTCGATTGTCAGCCGTTAATAGCCTTCGCGTGAAGCTGTGGGTTCAGCGCGGCAATGTGGTTCAGCCAGGCGCGCGGCTTGCGCAGAAGCTCCTTGGGAAAATCGACCTTGAGCCCGGCCATTTGCGCGATCTTCCCGACAAAGTGGATGCAGTTGTTGTGGTCGAGGTCGTAGAATTTGCCTGGGTGCTTGTCCCAGAAATCGACCTCGGCGCGCATCTCGTGATAGGTCGCGTCGTCAACCGTCACCGCAAAATGACGGTTGGTCTTGGCGATCCACTTGGGTTCCTCGATCCAGATTTCGCCTTCGACCGGCCCGGAGAGAATCGCCGGCGTGACGTGCCTGGCGGTGAACCCGAAATTCTCATCGATCTTCTGCCCGGTGGCGTCGAGCGTGCCGTGGAAGATTACGAACGTGTGCGGATAGCGGCCGAAGAACATCGATCCGTTGAAGCTGCGAAACTCCACCTCGACCTTGGCACAGGCCGGCTGGGTGAAGGCCACCAGCGCGAGGAATGAAAGCACCAGGCGGAGGCAAAGAGTCCAAACGGTGCGCAAGGTCATCGGCCTGCGTTAGGCAATCGTTGTCGCGCTCGCAACCGCCGGACGGCCGTCAAGCGAACGCAACAGCGACGGGACGTACAAACCGAGCGATCCGGCGCGAAACAGGTAGCTGGAGCAGAGGGCCACCCACACCCCGAGGTTGCCGAGCGGTCGCAGCGCGAAGTCGGTGGCCAGGTAGAGCAGCGTCGCGACCACCCCGGCGTTACGAAGCGCGCGGCCGCGAGTGGCCCCGATGAAGATCCCGTCGAGCATCCAGCTTGGCATGCCGATCAGCGGGATCACCGCCGCGAAAGGCAGGAAATCATGCGCGGTGGCGCGGATCGCCGGGTCGGTGGTGACGAAGTCTATCGTCGGACCGCCCAGGCTCCAGAACAGCAGCGCGAGCGCAAGACCGGACACGAACGAGAATTCGAACGTCAGCCGCGCGGCGCGGACGAATTGCGGCCGCGAGCGAGCACCGATCGCCTGGCCGATGCGCGATTCCGCGGTGAAGGCGAAAGCGTCGAGGATGAATGCGGCAACGCTGACGAACTGCATCAGCACGTGATTGGCCGCGAGGTTCACCGCCCCCAGCCGCGCGCCGGCATTGGCGAACCAGGCGAACAGGATCAGCAGCGCGATGGTGCGGATCATCAGGTCGCGATTGATCGCGAATAACCGCGTCATGGCCTCGCCGGCAAACGGCGCCGCTCGCCCCGCCTTGCGCGCCAGGGTGAGGGGACTTGCGCCGGAAACGCGCGTCACCAATGCCAGACCGGTAAATAGCGCGACCCACTCGGCGCCCGAGGTGCCGAAACCGACGCCCGCCGCGCCCATGCCCAGGCCGAAGACCAGCGCCACGTCGAAAGCGACGTTTGCCAGGTTCATCACCAGTTGCAGGCCGAGCGCGGCGCTTGTCCGGCCGAGTCCGAACAGCCAGCCATTGATCGCAAACACCGCCAACGAGGCGGGCGCCCCGATGAACCGTGCGGTCACGAAGGCGCGCGCCTGTTCGGTGACGGTTTCACCCCCGGCGAACACCGCGAGAGCGATCTCGCGCAAAGGCCACATCAGCACCAGCAGGACCAGCCCGATCGCGCCGCCCGCGGCGAGACCGCGCACCAGAAGCGCTTCGATCTCGCCCTGATCGCCCGCTCCGGCGGCTTGCGCGGTGAGCCCGGTCATGCCCATTCGCAGGAAGCCGAAGGTCCAGAAGACGAGATTGATGGTCGTCGCCCCCAGCGCCACGCCGGCGAGCGCGGCAGCATCCCCGGTGCGCCCGATTACGAGGGCGTCGACCACTCCGACGAGCGGGATCGAGGCCTGGCCGAGCATGATCGGCCAGGCCTGCGCGAATATCGAGGCGCGGTTCAGCGTATGCGGAGTGACGGCTTCGGACATCGGCGCGCTCGTCGCACGGCCGCCGCCAGTGCGCAACTTGCGCTCATTCGCCGAGCAACCGGCGCTCCTCTTCCTCGAAGTAGCCGCGCATCAGCGGCAGCGCGTGGCGGTTGCGGGCGTACTGAATCTGGTAATTGCACATTCCGCCGCTCTCGAACGCGGCGGTCGAGCCCGAGAGGTAGAACGTCCACATGCGGAAGAACCTCTCGTCGAACAGGGCGACGATCTCTTCGCGGTGATCGAGACAGCGTTGGTACCATTCGCGCAGCGTCTTGGCGTAGTGCAGCCGCAGCGTTTCGACGTCGGCCGCGATCAGCCGCATCTTCTCGCTCGCGGCCACCGTCTCGCTCAGGGCCGGGATGTACCCTCCGGGAAAGACGTACTTGTCCGTGAACGCGTCGGTGTGACTCGGCTTGCCCATGCGGCCGATGGTGTGCAGCAGCATCACGCCCTCTTCGGTCAGCAGGTTGGCGCAGGCGCGAAAGAAGGTTTCGAATTGCGGCCGGCCGACGTGTTCGAACATGCCGACCGAGACGATCCGGTCGTAAGCCGTGCCGCGCCCGGGAAGCGCGCGGTAGTCGACCAGTTCGAAGCGCACCTTGTCCGAGACCCCGGCCTCCTTGGCGCGCTGCTTGGCGAGGGCGATCTGCTCCTCGCTCAGCGTTATGCCGTGGACCGAGACATCGTAATGGCGCGCGAGGTAGATCGCCATGCCGCCCCACCCGCAACCGATGTCGAGCACGTTCTGGCCGGGCTTTATCGCTAGCTTGGCGGCTATGTGCGCGAGCTTGGCTTCCTGCGCCTGCTCGAGCGTCATCCCCTCGCGCGGCCAGTAGGCGCAGCTGTACTGCATGTGCTCGTTGTCGAGCATCAGCTTATAGAGATCGTTGCCGATGTCGTAGTGGTGCGCGACGTTCCGCCTGGAGCTCCCCGGCTTGTTGAACGAGCGGGCGAGGAACGAGACGTGCCCGGCGATCTTGCGCCGCAGGCTCGGTTCGAGCACCTGGCCGCGCCGCTCCCAGCGGTTGTTCGCCTGGACCAGCTCGACCAGCTCCATCACGCCGCCGCGCTCCATGACGATGCGCCCGTCCATATAGGCTTCGCCCGCGCCGAGCCGAGGGTCGAGCACCACGTCGCGGCCGACCTTGTCGTCGGTGAAGCGCACGGCGACGTCGGGATAGCCGGGAGTCGGCTCACCGTAAGTGGCCGTCTCGCCCGAGGCGTAAGTAACTTTGAGCGTACCGCGCTTGATCAAGCGGGTCATCAACCGGCCGAACAATCCGCTCATGCGATCAGACCGTTGCTTTTCATCCGGCCATGCTCAAGCGGGTTCCACGGGGCCTTGTCAATCGCATGCGTCAAATCCCGGCGTACCATTGGTACCCCGCGCGGTCTTCCCAGAAGCCGCCTTTGCCGCCGCCGACGCCATCGAGGCTGGCGACCGCCTCGATCGCGTTGACATATTTGGCGTGCTTGTAGCCGAGCTGGCGTTCGATCCGCATCCGCAGCGGCGCGCCGTTGGTCACCGGCAGCGGCGCGCCGTTGAGCTGGTGGGCGACGATGGTCTGCGGGTGGAAGGCATCGATCAGGTCGATGCTCTCGTAATAGTTCGCGCCCTCGAGCATGTCGGCGCAATGGAAGACGATAAAGCGCGCGTCCGGCTTTAGCTTCGCGGCATCGAGAAGTGTCTTGAGCTGAGGACCGGTCCACTGGCCGATCGCGCTCCAACCTTCGACACAATCGTGGCGCGTGATCTGGGTGCGCTGGGGCAGGGCGCGGACCTGGTCGAGGGAGAGCAGCAGCGGCCGGTCGACCAGTCCGCCCACGGCAAGCTTCCAGTCAGCGAAACCGGCGGCGGCATGGGCGGCATAACTGGCATCGCCGGGGTCGGTGGTGCCGTTGCCGCGGAAGTAGGGCGAAATGTCCTCGGGCGAGAACTCCCGCGCCAGCGCGTTGCGCCCGGCGAGAGTGCGCTGCGCGCCGCGGTGCCAGCCTTCCGCCAGTTCGAACAGCTTCTGCATCGGCGTGCTGGCGCCGACTTTCGAGCAGCCCGCGACGAGGCCTGCGCCGAGCCCGACCAGGAGATTACGCCGCTTCATCGAACCGCCCTCCGGTGATCATGTCGCGCAGTTGCCCGACCGGTCCCGACAGCAGCACCAGCAGCACGTGGATGACGAAAAAACCGAACACGCACCAGGCGACGATGAAGTGAAGCGACCGCGCGCTCTGCCGGCCGCCGAACACGTCGAGCAACCAGGGGAACGCCGCGTCGAACCCCGGACTGATTGCCATTCCGGTGAGGAACATCAGCGGGAGCAGGATGAACAGAACGACGCCGTACGCGAGCTTCTGGAGAAAGTTGTACTTGCCCTCGCCGTGGTTGAAATCGAACCGCAAGTGCGCGGCGATGTCGGCGCGGATCGCCGACCAGCGCCACTCCTTGCGGTGAGGGACGATGTCGCGCCCGAGGTGCTTGTTGAACAGCGCGATCAGCAAGTAGGCGAGCAGGCCGACGACGAAGACCCAGGCGAAGAGGATGTGCCAGTCGCGCGCCGCAGCGAGGTCGTAGTGACCTGGGATCGTCGCCCAGCCGGGGAACCGCGTCACAGCGAGCCACGCGGTGTTGGGCTGGAAGCCCCACTGGCCCCAGTAGAGCCAGGGATGCGCGTTCGATATGTTGAGCCCCGACATGAACAGGATCACCAGCGCCAGCAGGTTGATCCAGTGCCACAGCCGCGTCGACAGGCGGTGCTTCTTCATCCCCTCTCCTCGCGAGCGAGAAACATGACGTCCCGCGGCTGGCTTAGCAGATGCTGGCCGGAATCGACAAAGACCGTTTGGCCGCTCGCCAGCGGCCCGGTGGCGAGGAACCACGCGGCGTCGGCGACTTCCTCGGCGGTGGTGCGGCGCTCTAGCAGGTTCATCCGGTGCGAGACTTCGGTTTCGGCCGGCGACTGGTCGTGGCTGGCAAGGATCGCGCCGGGGGCAAGGGCATAGACCCGGTCCGCCGGATCGGCCGCCATCGCCATCATCGGCACCGTAGCGGCGAGCGCGTGCTTGCTGGTGGTATAGCTGAAGAAATCGGGGTTGGGATTGGCCAGCTTCTGGTCGGTCAGGTTGATCACTCGTCTTCCGGCTTGCGACTGGGCATGGCGCAGAAAGGCTTGCGCCATCGCTGCGGGTGCGGCGGCGTTGATTTGCATCGCTTCGCCGAAGGTGGCCGCATCGAGCATCGTCGCCGCGTCGGGGCGGAACACCGAGGCCGAGTTGACGAGAACGCGCCAGTCCTCGAGCCGATTTGCCAGCCGCCCGATCATCGCCAGCGCCGCTGCGGTGTCGGCAAGATCGCAGCTCACCACTTCCGCGCTGGGCAGCTCGGACGCCAGCGCGTTGCCCTCGGCGCGCGAGTCATGACAATGGATGACAACGTGCCATCCCCCGGCGGCGAACCGGCGAACGATGGCCTCGCCGATGCGCCGGGCGCCGCCGGTAACGAGCGCGGCGGGGCGGGCCATCAGCCGCGCTTAGCGTCGAAAGCGAAGTTGACCGCTACCGCGTTGTCGAGATCGTTCCCATGCGAGCCGGTGCCGATGCCGAAGCCGACCCGGTCGATCGACGCGCTGCCCTCTACATGACGTTGGGCGCCGCTGCCGCTGAGGCGAAACTCGACATCCTGCGGCATCGACATGCCGTGCAGGCTCAGTGTGCCGTGGGCGACGAAGCGGCCGTCGGGTTGAGCTTCGACCGAGCTGCTCTGATAGGTCGCCGTCGGGCCGCTGGCCGTGCCGAAAAATTCGTCGCCTTGCAGCAGCTCGTCCTTGAAGCTGTCGCCGATTGTGCCGCTGGCCAGGTCGACGTCGATCTTGATCGCGGCGGCACCCGGGTTGTCGGGATCGAAATTGATCGCACCGCCCCACTTGGCGAAGTTGACGGCGATCGTGTCCGATCCGTTGCGCACCGCGGCGCCGAGCGTGCCGCCGGGCTGGATCGCCCAAGCCGGCGCTGTTGAGGTGGCGGCGACCGCTTGATCGGATTGGCCACCGATTAGCGGAACCGCCGCGGCGATGGCCACCACGGCCAGCGCGGCGGCGACCTTGTTGTTACGAAGCTGCATGCGTCCCTCTCTCGTGAGTCCGGCGGAGTATAGCGGACCGGGGCCCGCCAATGGCAACCCCCAATGTCCGCATCCGCCTGGCAACGTGCGCCGAGGGCCGTGAACCTGCGCTGTCCGGTCGGCCTAGTCGGTTTTGGTAGTCGTTGTGGTGGTGGTTGAGCCGTCGCTCACGTTGGTCGAACTCGTCGTTTCGGTGTTCGCACCGTTGTCGACCTTGTCGGCCGCTTTGCCCAGAGCTTCTGCCCCCTGGTCGAGCACTTCCGATGTGTTGCTGGCGGCGTCGGCAGCCGCCGATTTCGCTGCCTCCTGGGCACTGTCCTGCGTCTGTTCGGAGCACCCGGCGAGAGCCAGTCCTGCTGCGAGAGTGGCGGCCATGACGATGCGCATGCGAAATCTCCCCGTGGTTGATCGGTAGGAAAACGGCCGCCCGCGCAGCTAGTTCCTATTCGGGGACGTTCGCGCGCAGCTCGGCCAGCCACACTTCGGCGGAGGCGTCGCTTGGGGCACGCCAGTCCCCGCGCGGGCTTAGCGCGCCGCCGCTCGAGACTTTCGGGCCGTTGGGAATGGCGCTGCGCTTGAACTGACTGAGCTCGAAGAAGCGGAACAGGAAACTCTCCAGCCACTTGCGGATGGTGGCAAGATCGTATGCGTTCATGTTGGCCTCGGGGAACCCGGCCGGCCACGCGCCGTGCGCCTTGTCGCGCCAGGCGTGCCAGGCCAGGAAGGCGACCTTCGAGGGCAGTTGCCCGAAGCGCATCGTGTGATGGAGGTAGAAGTCGTTGAGCTCGTAAGGGCCGATCTTCTGCTGCGTGCTCTGGATCTCGCCATCCTCCCCGACAGGCACCAGCTCGGGGCTTATCTCCTGGTCGAGGATCGCTTCGAGCACTTCGTCGGTTGCCGGCTCGAACTGGTTGGTACGCGTGACCCAGCGGATCAGGTACTGAATGAGCGTCTTTGGCACGCCGGCGTTGACCGCATAATGGCTCATCTGGTCGCCGACGCCGTATGTGCACCAGCCGAGCGCCAGCTCGCTGAGATCGCCGGTGCCGATCACAAAGCCGTTGTGCTGCCCGGCAAGACGGAACAGGTAATCAGTCCGTAGGCCTGCCTGGACGTTCTCGAACGTGACATCGTAAACCGGCTCGCCGCCCGCGAAGGGATGGCCGATATCCTCGAGCATCCGCGTCGCGGCGGGGCGGATGTCGATCTCCTCTGCCGTGATCCCCATCGCCTGCATCAGCTTCCACGCGTTCGACTTGGTGCCTTCGGAGGTGCCGAAGCCGGGCATGGTGTAGCCGCGGATCAGCGTGCGCGGCAGGCCGAGTCGGTCGAGCGCCTTGGCGGCAACGATCAACGCGTGGGTCGAATCGAGGCCGCCCGATATGCCGATTACCAAGCTGTCGCCGCGGGTCTGTTCGAAGCGGCGCATCAGCCCGTCGACCTGGATGTTGAACGCCTCATAGCAGTCGGCGTCGAGCTTGTCCGGGCGGTTGGGGACGAATGGGAAACGGCGGATCGGCCGCTGCAAACCGATATCGCCGGCGGCGGGACGGTGGTTGAAGTTGACAACCCTGACGGGGTGGGCCGCCTGCGTGGCGGCGTCGTTGAAGGTCGGCAGGCGGAGGCGGTCGCCCAGGATGCGCGCGGTGTCGACGTCGGCGATGCACAGTTCCGGCCGCAGGCTGAAGCGCTCGCTCTCAGCCAGCAGGTCGCCCAGCTCGTAGACGATACCTTGGCCGTCCCAGGCGAGGTCGGTGGTGCTCTCTCCGTGGCCGGCCGCCGAATAGATGTACGCGGAGGCGGTGCGCGCCGACTGAGACCGACACAGCATGTGGCGCTCGTCTGCCTTGCCGATGACGATGTTCGAGGCGGAGAGGTTGGCGAGGATAGTCGCCCCGGCGAGCGCGCCGGCGGTCGAAGGCGGGGTGGCGGCCCAGAAGTCCTCGCAGATTTCGATGAACAGCCTGAAGCCCGGCAACTGGTTCGAGGCGAACATCAGGTCGGTCCCGAAAGGCACTTCGATTCCGGCGATGCGGATCGCCTGGCCCACGATGTCCAGGCCGGAGGCAAACCAGCGCTTCTCGTAGAACTCGCGGTAGTTGGGCAAGTAGCTCTTGGGAACCGCGCCAAGGAGCTTGCCATCGGCGATGGCGAGGGCGCAGTTGTACAAGCGGCCCTCGTGCCGCAGCGGCGCACCGACCAGTAGTACGGGGGTCAAGCCGGCGCTGGCCGCGACGATCGCCGTGACGGCCTTCTCGACAGCATCGAGCAGCGCTGACTGCATGAGCAGGTCGTCGAGCGCATAGGATGAGACGCAGAGCTCGGGATAGACCAACAGGTCGACATGTGCGGCGTGAGCGCGCTGGGCTTCGTCGATGATGCCGTCGCGATTGTAGGCAACATCGGCGGTGCGCACGCGCGGGGTGCTGGTGGCGACGCGGAGGAAGCCGTGACGATGCATGTCGTAGAAGGGATGAGCCTTTGGATCGGCGGGGCGTGAGTTTGCCTCGGACGGCGGCTCGAGCCAGTCGGTCGGCTGGCAGATTCCCAGTTCGGTCAGGCGCCTCTGGATACTGGGCCGCGGTATCTTACCGCGAGTCTCCCAGCCGTAAACGGTCCGGCTGGGCCAGGTTTCGGGCTCGCCGAATTTTTGGCCAAATTCAGCGGCTGTTAGCGGCGGGCGCTGGTTTTCACGCCAGGCGCGTATCTTCTCTCCGGCTCTATGCATGACCTATTAGTATCCTAAAAGGATACAGACCGCAAGGCGAGGCGTTCCGGCGAAGAGGGCGCATTTCGCGTTTAAGTTTGAGCAAGGGCCGGGCTGTTTGCTAAGCTTGTCCCCAGGTATTTGCACGGGGGCAAGGCCATGGGCGTTCTCGAGTTTCTCGCCAACCCGTTCGTAGTGGGTGTCGGCACGGCGGCCGCCACCGGGCTGGTCAGCTGGCGGGCGCTCAAATACCGCGAAGGGCGCCTCGAGAAGGATCTCGATGCCGCGCGGTCACAAGTCCAGCAGCAACGCAATCAGATCGAGCAGCTTGAAAAGACCGTGGCCACGACCGCCGACGGCGATTCCAAGCCGGTGGCCTGGCGCAGCGCGATCGTCTCGATCCTCAACGAGCTGACCGAACGATCGGGCGCGGACCGCGCCACGCTCTACGTGCCGGTCGAAAACCGGCGCGGCGCGTTTCTCGGCCTTATCGTGCTGGCCACCGCGCACGAAACCGCGAGCGCCTCGTTCGTTGGCACGGTGTTCGCCGGTCGCGATGCGCGCGCGGTGATCAGTTATCTCGATGCGGTGACCGTGCATTCCAGTGCAACCGCGTTCTCGATCGATGATTTCATGCCGAGTTCGACCTACGCCGAATGCTTGCAGTCGAGCGCGGCCAAGGGCGACGGGCGCAAGGTCGGCGTCGTTCAGCTCCTATCCGACAAGGAACCGATCGACGCGGTCGCCGCGGCCTGGATCGTCGATACGCACCGCGCGAGGCTGGTCGAGCTGGCCGAACGCTTCACGGCGACCAACGGGCAGGCGCTCGAACTGGTCGACTTGCGCGTGCCGCGCGATTCAGAGCGCGGGACTGTCCTTTCGCTCGATATCTCCAATTCGTCCGGGCTGTTCATCGACGAAGCCCGCAGCTTCGTGACCCGCAAGTTCATGGGCGAGCTGATGCGAAGCTCGGTCGATGAGATCAATCGCCATCGCGGCATCTTCGAGGCGTTCACCGGGGACGGGCTGATGGCTTCGTTCGCGGCCGAGGACCGCAACTCAGCGCAGGCGGCGCTCGAATGTTGCCTGGCGATCGAGCAGCACTTCCAGCGCCTCGCCGCCGCCTATCGCGCGGACTTGAATCATCTGAAGGCGCGCCTTTCGCTGCGCTTCGGCCTGTCGACCGGAGCGATCCATCCGATCGCGCTGTCGTTCGGGCAATTGCGCACGGCGAGCATTATCGGCCGCACCCCTTCGCTCGCCAAGCGGATGTGCGATCTCGGCTCGCGCGAGCACAGCTCAATCTGCGCGGACACAGCGACCTGTCAGGAGCTGGGCGAGGGTTCCCGCCAGGCGTTCACGCTGCTGCAACCGCCGTCTGAGGCCCTGCGCGTCGCTTGCTACGAACGGAAGCTTTGAGCCCCGGGCCGATCACCGCGCGAGGGCTTCTTCGATCATCTCGAGCGCCGTTTCGAGCGCGGCGATGCGCACCCCGTCGCGGCCGATCTCGCCGAAATGCTCTTCGCGGTGGGCGACTTCACCGCCTCGTCGCGCGCAGGCGAAGTGCACCAGGCCCTCCTCGTCGTCGGGTCCGCCCGGGCCGGCAAAGCCGGTGATCGACACGGCAATGTCCGACTTCGAACGGCGGAGCGCGCCCTGGGCCATTTCACGCGCGACCGACTCACTGACGGCGCCGCAACTGTCCACCTTCTGACGCGCGATGCCGAGCAGGTCGCACTTGGCGTCCTTCGAATAGACGACGAAACCTCGGTCAAACACATGGCCGCGTCCCCCGACATCCGTCAGCAGCGCGGCGAGCAAGCCGCCGGTGCAGCTTTCGGCGGTCGCCAGCCTGAGTTCCCTGTCGTGCGCGGCGTCAAGCACCGCTTGCGCCTTGTGTTGCACCCTGGCGGGCAGAACGGGATCGAGCGTTTCGGCCGCCACGGCATTCTCCACCGTCGCCGGTTTTGCCCGGCAGAGCCAGAATTCGGTTGGCCGCCAGCGGGTTCCTAAGCTGCGGCTCTTTCTCCGCCGATCGGGAGGTTTGCGCGCACCGTCGCCTTCGACAAGTCAAGCCCGTAGAGCTTGGCCGCGTTGCCGCCGACAAGCTTGCGCACGTCGGCCGGATCCATGTGCCCCATCGTCTCGCCGATCGTGCGCACCGAGTTCGGCCAGATCGAATCCGGGTGGGGGTAGTCGCTCGCCCAGAGCATGTTGTCGGGGCCCCAGAACTCGAGCAGCCGCATCGCCGTCGGGCTTTGCTGGAAAGTGCCGTAGACCTGGCGCTGGAACACTTCGCTGGGCTTGGTCTTGTGCGGTATCCCGCCCTTGTCGGCCCAGTAGTCGGCGCACTCCCACAACCGCCAGTAGCGATAGTCGAGCTCCTCGACGACCCACGGCACCCAGCCGACGCCGCTTTCGGCGATGACGATCTTGAGCTTGGGATGCCGCTCGAGGATGCCCCAGGCGAACAGGTCGACGAACGGATCGAGGAACTGCTCGATGAACATCTTGGCGTGGAGGAAGGTCGCGCCCGGGCTCCCTTTGTACTTGTCGAACGCGTCGCCGGCCTTGGGGAAAACGGTGACGTGGAAGCTGAGGACGATGCCGGATTGCTCGAGCAGGTCGAACAGCGGCTCCCAACGCGGATCCTCGAGCCGCGGCTCGGCGACAGCGATCTGCAGGTTGGCCTGGCGCACACCCCCTTTTTCGGCGAGGCGCTTGAGCTCGGCATAGGCCGCTTCGGGATAGGGCGGCAGCATCGCTACCCCGATCAGGCGGTCGGGCGCGGCCGAGCAGAAGTCGTCGTAGAGCCAATCGTTGTAGGCGGCGTAGCAGGCCTGCATGAACTCGGGGTCGGCGGTCTTGATGCTGGTTACTGGTCCGAACACCAGGTGTGCCCAGACGTGGTCACGGTCCATGTCGGCGAGGCGCAATTGGGGGTGACCGGCGCGCAGCTCGGTCACGTCCTCGATCCCGCCGCGGTCATAGGCAGTGTGGATCGGCTTGGGGCCGTTGCCGAAGAAGCTGCTCTTGGTGCCGGACCAGAAGCCCCACCGTTCGCCGTCGGCGACCCACATCCCGCCCGTGTCGGAAATCTCGACACGCGGGGTCCGCTCGCCCCACTTCCCGGCCATGCGCTTTTGCCAAACATTCGCCGGCAGCATGTTAAGGTCGAGATGGTCGTCGCAAGAGACGAGGGCGGTTTCGATCATGGCACTCTCCGAACGGTCATTTGCGTATCATCATACGCAAAAGGGCCGCGCGACGATACCCGCCGCACGGCCCTCTCGGGGACTTTGGTCCAATCTATCAGCGGCAGCGCACATGGTTGCGGGCGACCGAGCGGCCGAGCAGGGCACCGGCCGCGGCGCCGATCACCGTCCCGGTCGTGCGCGATCCGTGGGTGTCGACCGCGCGTCCGACCAGAGCACCGCCGGCGGCGCCGATGATCAATCCGACCGTACCGTTCGAGCGGCGGCAATGATAGCGGCCGTCGCTTCCGCGCCAGTAGCGAACGCCGTTGCTCGCGGTGTAATAGCGGGTCGCGTGATGGCGGGCCTCGGCCGGGGCGGTGGGCAGGGCCAGGGAGGCCGGAAGCGCCATCGACGCGGCGGTGAGCGCAAGCAGGGTCTTCTTCATGGGATGAACCTTTCCGTTCTCAAATTCTCGCCCCCACAACGGTTAGCATCGTTCGCGGGTCCACAACGCCAGATGAACGGCGGCGGCGGTCCGTAAAGAGGCGATGAGACGGTGCCCCGGTGCGATGGGATGTTCGTATCGGCGTCAACGGTCGAATAGGCAAATTCGCTGAATCGGAAGTTTGCACGGCGACAACTGATGCCATAGCGCTCAAATTTTTCTGGAGGGCAGTTCGTGATCCTCGATCTCGTAGACGTGTTCGGTTCGGCCCCACTGAGGGGCAATCCGCTCGCCGTTGTTCGCGGCGCGGAAGGGCTGGGGACCGCGCAGATGCTGGCGCTGACTCAATGGCTGGGGTTTTCGGAAACCACGTACCTGCTGCCGCCGAGCGACGCGGCCGCCGACTACAAGGTGCGCATCTTCTACCCGGCGGGCGAGTTGCCTTTCGCTGGGCATCCCACGCTGGGCAGTTGCCATGCCTGGCTGGAGGCCGGTGGCCAACCGAAGCGCGCGGGCATCGTGGTTCAGGAATGCGGCGTCGGCCTGGTGGAGGTGAAGCGCGAGGTCGCGACGCTCGCATTCGCCGCGCCCGGCTTCACCCGCACTGGTCCGCTGAGCGATGCCGAGCGGGCGGAAGCCGCGCGCATCGCCGGCGTCGAGGAGGCATCGATCGTCGAGGCGGTGCACGTCGCCAACGGACCGCAATGGCAACTGCTGCGGCTGCGTTCGGCGGAGGATGTGCTCGCGGCGCAACCCGTGGCCAAGGCGCCGGCGGGGACCGACATCGGCCTTGCCGGCCCGGTGCTCGACGGCCGAGGCGCGGACTGGGAAATGCGCGCGTTCTTCGCCGATCAGCACGGCAAGATCGTCGAGGACCCGGTGACCGGCAGCTTCAACGCAGGCGTGGCACTGCACTTGTTCGAAACGGGGCTGGCCAAGGACCGCTATGTCGCCGCGCAAGGTCGCAAGACCGGCGCCGACGGCCGCATCGAATGCGTCCGGGATGCCGATGGGCGGGTTTGGATCGGCGGACGGTGCGACACGATCGCCCGCGGCGCGGCTTTGCCGCTGTTCGAGTCCTAACCGAGCGCCGCCTGCTTTTCCGCCGCGAGACGGTCGAGCTCGGCGCGGCTTTTCTTCTCGGCCGCGGTCTTGAGCTGGCCGCAGGCGGCGTCGATGTCGCGCCCGCGCGGGGTGCGCACCGGAGCGGAAATACCCGCCTCGAAGACAATCTCCGAGAAGCGCCGGATCCGCTCGGGCGTCGAGCATTCGTAAGGCGCGCCGGGCCACGGATTGAACGGGATCAGGTTTACCTTCGCCGGCAGCTTGTACTGCTTGATCAAGCGCACGAGTTCGCGCGCGTCGGCGTCGCTGTCGTTCTTGTCCTTGAGCATCACGTACTCGAAGGTGATCCGGCGCGCATTGGAAGCGCCTGGATAGGCGGCGCAGGCCGCGAGTAGCTCCTCGATGCCGTACTTCTTGTTGAGCGGGACGATCTCGTCGCGGACGTCCTTGTTGGTCGCGTGCAGGCTGACGGCGAGGTTCGTCCCGATCTCCTCGCCGCAGCGGGCCATCATTGGCACTACGCCACTGGTCGAAAGGGTGATTCGGCGCTTCGACAGCGCCAGTCCGTCGCCATCCATTACAAGCCTGAGCGCGTCGCGCACGTTGTCGAAATTGTACAGCGGCTCGCCCATGCCCATCATCACGATGTTGGTGAGCAAGCGGCCGTCGGCGCTGTATTCGGTGACGTCTTCTTCGTCGGGTACGTCCATTCGGCCCTTGGGCCATTCGCCGAGAGCATCCCGCGCAAGCATGACCTGGCCGACGATCTCGCCGGGCGTGAGATTGCGCACCAGGCGCATGGTTCCGGTATGGCAGAAGCGGCAGTTGAGCGTGCAGCCGACCTGGCTAGAAACGCACAGTGTGCCGCGGTCGGCATCCGGAATGAACACCATTTCGAAGTCGTGTCCGTCGGCGGTTCGCAGCAGCCACTTGCGGGTGCCGTCGTCCGATTGTTGCGCCTCAATCACTTCGGGACGGCCGATGACGAACCGCTGGGCGAGCCACGGCCGCATCGTCTTGGCGATGTCGGTCATGGCGTCGAATTCGGTCACCCCGCGGTGGTAGAGCCAGTGGAACACCTGCTTGGCGCGCAGCTTGGCCTGCTTCGCATCGAGTCCGGCTTCCTCGAACAATTCGGCGATGCGCCTTTTCGGCAAGCCGATCAGGTCGACCCGGCCGTCTTCCCGCGGCGTGATGTCGCGCGCGACGGTCACCGGATCGATGTGGCCGGCGATCGGCATGAGGGCGGTGTCGGCCATGGCGTGGCGCATATAGGGTCAGCAGCGCCGGTAAGCAAAATATGTCGGTGAAGCGAAGCTTGGGTAGCGCCAAAGCGTGTCGTGCTCTCGCGCGGGCATCCGCGAACCCCGCGCCCGCGGCTCCAGTTCCCGCAATCCAGCGCTCGGCGAGAGCACTCCGTCGCCGGAAATGTGACCGAAATACAACAGCTTTTTCGTTGTCTGAGGTTCATGAAACCGGCCCGGCGGCCGTCCATTTTCCCGGTCCCGCACCGCAGGAACGCGGTACGGCCTGTGAATGAAAATGGAGTTCGTTATGAAAAAGGGTCTCACCCTCATCGCCGCAACCTCGCTCGTGGCCGTCGCCACGCCCGCGCTGGCCCAAGACAAGGGCTTCTCGGGTCCGTGGGTGGCGGGTGTTGCCGGCTACGATATCAACAAGGCCGGCAGCTCGCAGGACAACGATGCCAAGCCCGACGAGAACCGCTCGGCCAAGGGCATCGTCTACGGCGGCGCGGTTGGTTACGACGCCGATCTTGGGAACATCGTAGTTGGCGGTGAGGCGGAGTTGACCGATTCGACTGCGGATTCGGACAACAACAACAGCTTCGTCGACTACAGCCTCGGCCACGTAGATGCTGGCCGTGACATCTACGTCGGTGGGCGCGTGGGCTTCAAGGCGACCCCTAAGACGCTGGTCTACGCCAAGGGCGGCTACACCAACGCGCGCTTCAACTACGTCGGCACCAACGGCACTACCGAGACCAACCGGCACCTCGACACCGACGGCTGGCGCGCCGGCGCCGGCATCCAGCAGAAGCTCGGCCCGCGCACCTTCGCCAAGGTCGAATATCGCTATTCGAACTACAACAAGGGCGAGCTCGACTTCGAGGATCCGGCCGTACCCGACTCCAGCCGCTTCAACATCGACACCGACCGCCACCAGGTGGTCGCCAGCGTCGGCGTTGGGTTCTGACGGGCTTCCCCCTCCCTCTATCGGGGGAGGGGGCTTACTTCACTCTCGCGCACCCTACCGTCGCTGCGTCCATCGCAGTCGCCGCGCCCCTGAGGCTATAGCGGTCTGTGAAGCGGCGGCCGGCGCGATCGGCTGCGGTGACGCTCATCGAATCCGTCGACCGCATGGCGGCAACGATTGCAGCGTCCGCCCGTTTGTCGAGCGCCCAGGCGTCGGCTCCGCCACCAGTGAGCGGATATCTCGTGCCGCGGAGCGAGAGCGAGGGGCGAGAACCGTTCGCCAGCGCGCGCGAGAGGCGGAAATGGACCTGCCCGCGCACTCCTTGCCGAGGCCAGGTGCCGACGTCGGCGTAAGCCTGGTAGCCGCCCGAGCTCTTTTCCGCGGCGGCGATCGCATAACACCTTGGCACCGCCGGGTCGCTGAACGCCCCCCAATCGTCGAATACGCCGAGACTGTCCTTCGCCGAAATGGGGGCGGCTAGCGAGAGCAGAATTAACGGGATCAGGATGCGGCGCACGCTCGCGCAATACCGGCTCATGGAGCCGCCGGATAGGCGATCGCCAGAACTTCCCAGACCCTTTCGCCGGCGGGCAGCCGCACGGTCCTGACGTCGCCGACCGCGGCGCCGCGCAGCGCGCGGGCGATCGGCGCGCTCCAGCCGATCCTGTTGGCCGATGCGTCCTGTTCGTCGTCGCCGACCAGGGTCAGTGTCCGATGATTGTCGTCTTCGTCGGCTATGGTGACGGTGGCGCCGAACCAGACGCGCGCCGGATCGGGTTGCTGCGCCGGGTCGACGACCTTGGCGGCCTTCATCCGCCGCGCGAGGTGGGCGAGCTCGCGGTCTATCTCACGCATCCGCTTGCGGCCGTAGAGGTAGTCGCCGTTTTCGCTGCGGTCACCGTTGCCGGCGGCCCAGCTGACAATCGCGACGATCTCCGGTCGCTCGGTGCCGAGCAAGTGGTCGTAGCGCGCGCGGAGCGCGGTGAGCCCCGCGGGGGTGATGTAGTTGGCGCGGGGCTCCATGGCGCGGGAGCTTAGCCGAAGCTCGCTTCCCGCGCCAAGGGCGGCATATCAGCCGGGGCTGGTGTTATGATCGTCGTCGTGACCGTGGCCGAGGCCGATGTCATGGCCGCGACCGCGGTCCTTCTCGTGACCAAATCCGTTGCCGTTGCCGGGCTTGTGGCCGTCGGCGTTGGGCAGGCCGTTCGAATTGTCGGACGCGTGGCTCGACGCCGCTGGCAGCGGCGGCAGCGAATCTCGCGATCGGGTCGTGCTTGGTTCGGCGAAAGCCGCCGTACCGGCGAGCAGCAATGCGGCAGCGGCTGCGAGTTTGCAGTGCGTTGTAAGCGTCATCGATTGCCTCCTAGTGGCTGTGCCCCACACGCGACCGGTCGCTCGCCGCCGCATGGGCGGCGATGACCATTCCTCTTCCGTCTTGTTGTTCTCGGGCGGCCTCTTGCCGTGCACGCCGCATGCCGGATCGTCAGCCCGGCTGGTTAATTTGGGCTTTCCGGATTGGGTTTAATCCGGGTGAACCGCGAATAAAGAAACGCCCCTGTCCGCAGGGGGTCCCAAGGCCGAACCCGCGGGCGCCACCGCCCGTCAGAAACTCACCATTATTGGGTAGATTAGGGCGTCAGCGGAGGAACTGGCTGAGGCTGCGTGGCCTGCCGCCGGGCGCCTTCTCGGGGTGCAACGTTTCGTAGACGACGGCATTCTCGAGCACCCGCTGGACGTAGTCCTTCGTCTGGTAGACCGGAATTCGTTCGATCCAGTCGATCCAGCGGATCGCCCCCGTACGCGGATCGCCGTTCTGACGCAGCCACTTGTTCACGTTGCCGGGCCCAGCGTTGTATGCGGCGACCGCCAGCGGATAGCTGCCCCCGTAGTAATTGAGCATGCGCTGGAAATAGCCGTCGCCCAGGCGGATGTTGTACGCCGGATCGTCCACCAGCGACGCCGACAGGTATTGCACACCGCTCTTGCCCGCCTGCTCCTGCGCCGTGCCCGGCATCAGCTGCATCAGCCCACGCGCGCCGGCATAGCTGATCGCATTGTTGGCGAACTGGCTTTCCTGGCGGGTGATCGCGTGGACCATCGTCCAGTCGGTGCCGGGCGGCGCGACCAATGTCGGGAAGCCGATCGTGGTGAAGCCCGAAAAGCCGTTGGAATCGGCCGCATTCGAGAGGATCACCGCCAGGTCACGGCGGCCGATGTCGCGCGCCAGCTGCGCGACAAGGACGCCCTCGTTCAGGGTATCGGCCTGCTCGGCGATCTCGCGATAGAAGCGGATGCCGACGCTCCACGGCGCGTTGCGGGCGACTTCGGTCACCGCCTGCGTGATCGGCTGGCTCAGGAATGCGGCGCGCTCGGCCTCGCTCGGAGTCACATTGGGCGGCGCGAGGAAGGTCAGCGGGCGCCCGAGCCGCTCGAGCGCGAGCTGGCCGTAGAAGCGGTCGGGATATTGCGCCGCCAGCTCGAGATACCGCTTGGCGTTCGCCTGGTCGCCCGCCTGTCCGGCCGCGAGCCCAGCCCAGTAGAGGCCCTTGGTCTTGGTCGGCGAAGTGCGCGCAGCGGCGGCGTAGCGGTAGAACAGCGGCGCCGCGGCGGCAAAATCGCCCAGCTCCCAGGCCTTGGCCGCGCCGAGCCACACCAGCGAGGTGTAGTCGTCGCGCAGCTTGTACTCCTTGGTCGAAATGTCGGTGCCGGGCGCGAACGCATCGTCGACCGAGGCGGCGATCTTCTCGGCCTCGCGCGCGCCGCCGAGGCGGGCGACGTTGAGCAGCTCGCCGACCCACGCGGTCTGGTCGAACGGCAGCGAAGACAGGCGGGGGCGGTTGGCGAGAAGCTCGACTGCCTCGCGCAAGCGGCCCTCTGTGCGCAGCTCGCGGCTGCGATTGTAGAGATAGCCCGGGTCGGCGTTGGCGCCGGGATCTGTTGTGAACCCGTCGCTGCCCTGCAGAATCGCCAGGCGCGCCTGAAATTGCGCGCGCTTGGCCGGCGAAGTCGACGCGAGTTGGCGCACGGCGGAGGCTGAATTGCGCTGCCACAGCAACGCGTCCATCCGGGCGTCCTGATCGTCCTGCGTGAGGTAGCGCCCGTAATTCGCTTGCAGCGTGGCCTCGGTGCCGGGATCCATTTCGCCGCCGCGCCAGGCGGCACGGGCGTTTTCAAGGCCGGCAGGGGCTTGCAGCGTCAACTGCGCCAGCGCGTACTGCGCGCGAGCGAAATTGCTCTTGGGCGGATACTTGGTGAAGAAGGCCACCAGCCGGTCGGAGGCAACCGGTTCGACCCTCAGGCGGTCCTCGGCGAAGCCTTGCAGCTTGTCGGCGTCGGGAAACCCCGGATAAGTCAGCAGGAAGTTCGCATAGTCGCCGAAGCTGTAGCCCTTGCTTGCAGTCAGCTGCTGCCACAGGCTGACCGCCTGCGCCATCCGTCCCGGCTGGCGCGCGACCAGGTTGGCGCGCGCCTTGTCCCAGTCGGCTGCGTCGTAGGTCGCGTCCTGCGCCTGCGCGGAAGCGCCGATACCGGCAACTGAAGCTAAAAGGGCGGAAGCAAGAGCACAGCGAAGCATGCTGGACATTATGGCAAGCGGCTCCTTATCAGGCGGTGAATGATCCCATGTGCGCGGTAACGCGGGGAACCTTTGAATCCATTCTGGAGCGCGACACAATGTTTTCCGGCTCGATACCCGCTCTGGTGACTCCTTTTCGCGACGGAGCGTTGGACGAGGCCGCCTTTCGCCGCTTCGTCGATTGGCAAGTCGAGAACGGCTCGAGCGCGCTGGTTCCGTGCGGCACCACCGGCGAAAGCGCCACGCTCGACCACGACGAGCATCACAAGGTCATCTCGATCTGCGTCGAGCAGGCCGCCGGCCGGGTGCCGGTGATCGCCGGAGCCGGTTCGAACGACACCAAGACCGCGCTGTGGCACATGCGGGTGGCCAAGGACCTCGGCGCCGACGCCGCGCTGCTGGTGGCTCCATATTACAACCGCCCGAGCCAGGCCGGGCTGCTGGCGCACTTCTCGTACCTCGCCGAGCAATGCGACTTGCCGATCGTGCTTTACAACGTGCCCGGCCGCACGGTGACCGACATCTTGCCGGAGACGGTGGTGGAGCTCGCGCGCCGTTTCCCCGAGCGCATCGTCGGCCTCAAGGACGCCAGTGGTGACCTGCAGCGCGTCGTCCAGCACCGGCTCGGCGCGGGACCCGAATTCTGCCAACTGTCGGGCGACGACCCACTGGCGCTTGGCGGCTATGCTTTTGGACAAGTCGGCTGCATCTCGGTGACAGCGAATGTCGCTCCGAGGCAATGCGCCGAGTTCCACGCCGCCTGCCTGGCCGGCGATTTCGCGCGGGCGAGGGCGCTCAACGACAAGCTGTTCCCCCTGCACAAGGCGTTGTTCGCCGACGCGAGCCCATCGCCGACCAAGTACGCGCTCAGCCGTCTGCACAACTGGCTCACCGCCGACACCCGCCTGCCGATCGCCCCCTGCAGCGACGCGGCGAAGAAGGCGGTCGACGCGGCGATGGAGATCGCCGGGCTGTTCTAAGCTTCAGTAAAGCGGCGAGGGATGCCCCTCGCCCAGCATCATCGCGCCGTAGGTAGCGAGGGCGGGGCGCGCGATGATCATATGCTGGTTGAGAGTCAGCGCATCGCGGGCGAGGCGTTCGAGGGGCGAACCTTCGAAGATCACGTTGGCGCCGATCAGGTCGAACAATTGGCGGGTAACCTCGGCCGCCATGCGGAAGGAATTGACGTTGGCGAGGGCGAGGCGGCCCCTGGTCTCCACGGCGGGCGTGCCTTGCTCGAGCTCGGCCCAGAAGTCGTTCGCCGCAGCGTAGAGGAAGGCGCGCGCGGCGCCGTAGCGGGTCTCCGCCTCGGCGATCGCTTCCTGCACATGCGAGAGCTTGCTCAAGGGCTGCGGCGGGATGCCGCCCATGCGCTCGGCGATCAGGGCCTTTGCCTCGTCGAGGGCACGGCGGGCGGTGCCGAGCGGCACCGCGGCCATCGTCGTCACCCAGTTGAAGCCACTCGAATAGAGTGCCTCGCGGCCTTGGAACAGCGTCGCGTCGATCCGCAGCGCCTGTTCCTCGGGGATGAACAGGTCCTCAGCGCGGTAATGCGTGCTGCCGCTGCCGCGCAGGCCGTGGGTGTGCCAGGTGTCCTCGATCACCAGTTCGTCCGCGCGGCAGAAGGCGAGGCGGGTTTCCGGCAGGCCGCTGGCAGCGACAACCGGCGCGCCGCTCTCGTCGAACAGCATCGCCCCGCTCATCACCGCATCGGCGTGGGTGATCCCGCTCCCGAACGGAAAGCGTCCGTTGAGGATGTAGCCGCCCTCGACCCGCTGCAGCCGGCCGCGACCGGCGGTGAATTGGCCGGCGGTGACCATGTCCGGATGCGGCAGCAGCCGTGCCGAGGCGGACGGCGGCAACAATTCGGCGATGATTCCGCTGTCGGTGCCGATCTTGACGCACCAGCCGACCGACGGATCGGCTTCGGCGAGCACTTCGATGACTTCGAGGTGCTGCGGCAGCGACATCTGCGGCCCGCCTTTCGCCCGGCTACGGCCCATCCGGAAGAAGCCGGCCGCGCGCAGATCGGCAACGAGGTCGGCCGGCAGCCGGCGCAAGGCTTCGATTTCCCCCGAGCGCGCGGCGATCGCGGGGGCCATCGCTCGGGCGTTCGCCAGGATGCCCTGTGCGGTCAGTTCTTCCGAGCGGTCCGCCGCGCTGGTCGCCACGCCATCTCTCCCACGGCCGATTCGCCTGTGGAGAGATTAGGGGCCTCGGCGCGTCCGCGCCAACGGGATCAGTTGTTGCCGTGTCGGCGACGTGTTTCCCAGCCTTTGGGGCGGCCGCCGAGCGCTGCTCGGACGAGCCCGACTGCTTGCCGCCGCCGGATTTTTTGTTGGCCATGGCCCACGCGCGCCGTTCGGCGCTCACTTTGCCCACCTGGGCGCGCTCAGTCGGGGGGGTTGTACTTCTGTACGAACGCCACCGCGGCTTCGAGCATTTGCTGGCGAGTGTCGGAGCGAGACAACCAGTGGTCCTCGCCTTTGAGTACTTCGAACTGGTAGCGCTTGCCGGCGTCTTTCAGAGAGTCAGCCATTGCGCAGCTCTGGTTGAACGGCACGACGGTGTCGTCGCGGCCGTGGATCAACAGGATCGGCGCGTCGGCCTGGTTGGCAAAATGGCGGGGCGAGATGTCGTCGAAGCCGCTCTTCGCGCCGAATTCTTCGAGGCGCGACCGCCGAACGAATCCGGCCGCCCCCTTGTCGAATTTCTCGCTCGAGAACAGGTCGCCGACGTCGGAAACGCCTGCGACGGAGACGGCGCAGCGATAGAGCCCGTGCTGCAGCGTCACGCCCGCCAAGGCCGCATAGCCCCCATAGCTGCCACCCATGATGCAGGCGCGCTTGCGATCCACGATCCCGCGCCGGGCCAGCTCTTCCAGGCCGTCCGAGATATCGGTCTGCATGGCCTTGCCCCACTGACCGAACCCCGCCCGCATGAATGTTTCGTCGCGATTGGTCGAGCCGCGGAAATTGGGCTGGAAAACGGCATAACCCCGTGAGGCAAAGGCCTGGGCCCACCAATCGAATGACTCATCGTCATAGGCATGGGGCCCACCATGCGGGAGCACGACCACCGGCAAGTTCTTCGGCTCCCGGCCCGGAGGCAAGCTGAGTATTCCGTCGAGGTCGAGCCCGTCTTTCGCTTTGTAGGCGACGGTCGAGATGTTCCCGACCCACTCGGGACCGATCGCGACGCGCTCGTAACCGATCGCTTCGGCATGCATTGTCGCCATGTCGACGAGATACCACGTGCCGCTGTCGGCATTGCCGTCCGTGCGCACAAGCACGCGCGAAAAGTCGGGCGTCCAGTCGACCATCCGCACATTGAGGTTGGGGAAAGCCTTGTAGATTTGCTCCACGACGGCCTGCTTCGCCGGATCGTAGAAATGCGGCCTCTCGCGACGGCCCATGCGCAGGTATCCGATCAATTCGCCGTTGAGGCGGTCGGTAAAGAGCCGGGACATCTCGTCCTCGTAAGCGAACTGGGAAATGCCCGATCGTCCATCGAGCGAGACCTCCTTCCATTTCGTCCGCCCTTCGCTCTCGTCGAGCTCGCGGTAGATGATTGACCGGCCGTCCTTGCCGAGCGCCACCAGTCCCGCGCCCCCCCGTGTCGCGACACCACTGGCCAGCTCGAGGCCCCCGGGCGCGTCGATTTGCCAGCTGCCGCGCAGGATATCGATCGAGAACGTTGCGGCGACCTTGCCGTCCCGGCTTAGCAGCCAGCCGGTTCCTTGCCCTTGCGAGCCGCGATCGGCGATCTTGTTCCGGTGGCCCGTCAGCGGGTCGATCGCGAACAGCGCGGGCCGGCCGCTGGTAAGGGCATAACCCCGCGCGCCGCGCTCTCTCTCGACGCCGGCGAAATAGACCAGCCAGCGTCCGTCGATCTTGCGCGTTCCGGCGCTGCCGAAGATCGCATTGAGCATCACTGGGTCTTTGTCGAAGACCAAGATCGGGTCCTTCGCCGCGTCGGCCGGGATGACGATCGCGTGCCAGAACTCGAACTTGCTGCTGCCGATGTATTCCGGCCCGAGGATTTCAGTACGGCTCATCTCCACAACCAGCGCGTCGTTGCCGACCCAGTCCAGCGAACGAACCTTTGCGTCCTGCAGGCGCATCATGCGGATCGTCTGCAGCTTGTCGCTCATCAGCACGACCACGCGCTCGCCCTTGATCGTCATCACCGCGGCGATCCGCGAACCGTCGTTTGAAAGCGCCATCGTTTCGATGTCGGGCAGGTTGCCGTAGGCGGCGAGCGGGGGTGGATCCGCCGCCCAGGCCGGCACGGCCATGGCCAAGACGCATGCGAGCCAAAGGCGGAGCAATCGCATCATGGTTTCCCCTCCCGGCGGCAATGATGCCTTTCGCGGGACCGTTGGACAAGCCCGGCCCCGCCACGCCTTCCCCTTTGGCGCCCATGCCCCTACATGCGCCGGCCATGGCGCGCCCCAAATCCTCGACGTTCGACAAGACCAAGGTTGTCGCCGAGAACCGGCGCGCGCGGTTCGACTATTTCATCGAGGAGACGTTCGAGGCGGGGATCGCCTTGAGCGGCACTGAGGTGAAGAGCCTTCGCTTCGGCGAGGGGTCGATCACCGAAAGCTATGCCGAAGTGCGCGGCAACGAGTGCTGGCTGATCAACGCCAACATCCCCGAATTCAGCCACGGTAACCGCTTCAACCACGAGCCCAAGCGGCCGCGCAAGCTGCTGCTCCACGCTCGGGAAATCGAGAAATTCGTCGGCGCGGTCGAGCGCAAAGGCATGACGCTGGTTCCGCTGTCGGTCTATTTCAACTCGCGCGGGCGGGCCAAGGTCGAGCTGGCCTTGGCCAAGGGCAAGCAGACCCACGACAAGCGCCAGACGATCAAGGAGCGCGATTGGCAACGCGACAAGCAAAGGCTGCTGCGCGAGCGCGGTTGACCGCCGGTCGCCGCATGGCTGGCGGCCAGCGGCATTGCGGCTTATCTGGAGAGTTATGGCAGGCGGGAGCAACAGGAAGGGCGGGGCGGGCGGCTGGTTTCACCGGCATATTCCCACGCGCGAGCAGCTCGAGCGCAATCGCTTCGTACGGCCCTTCGCGCATCGCATCCTCCATTCCGAACTGTGGCGATTCACGCGCCGCTCGGTCCCGCGCGGCGTGGCGCTGGGGCTTTTCGTCGGGGTGATGATCCCGCTCGCCCATTTCGTCGTCGCGACTTTCCTGGCGGTGTTCGTCCGGGCTAACATCCCAGCCGCACTGGTGGCGACCTTCGTCGGGTTCCCGGTGGTCTATGTCTTTATCGTCGCGCTTGCCTACAAGATCGGCAACTGGCTGCTGCACCTCGATGCCTCCACCGCGATCCAGCCGCTCAGCGAGACGATGCAAGCCACCAACACCGGGACCTTCCTGGAGCGCCTGACCGGCGCCGGCACGGACACCGCGCTGGGCCTGTTCGTCATCGCCACGGTTCTTTCCTCGGTCGGCTATCTCGCGACCAGCCTCGGCTGGCGCTGGTGGGTCGGCCAGAAGCGCCGCCGTCGCCTCATCGAAGCGCGCGAGCGCAGGGCGCGCGCGGGATGAGCCTGCTGACCCAACGCTCGCCCGGGCGGCTGGTCGATGCCCTCGCGGTCGCCGCGGCGGCGCTCGCCAGCATCGCCCTGGTGCAACTCGCCACGGGGTTGCCGGCCGTCACTCTGGCGTTCGCCGGCGGGTTGGTGGTGCTCGGCTTGATCGCTTTCGCCACCGCCCGCGGCAATCCAGTCTTGCGCGGCGCCGCCGATGCACCCGCGATGCCCGACTGGTCGGTCACCGTCTCCGCGATCGAGCAGCCCGGAACGGCCGTCGCCATCACCGACCGCGCCAACCGTCTGGTCTGCGCCAACGCCGCGTTCGAGCTGTGGTTCGGTTCGTCCAATGCGCCGCCGCGGCTGCCGGTCGACGGCGCCTCGGCCGACGCGCTCGCCCGTGCGGCGCGAAGCGCTTGGCGCGAAGGCGACGGCGGCAGCCAGACGATCGCCGACGAAGATAACGCCTGGACCGCCGAGGTCGTTCGCGCCGGGCGCGGCGAGGACTACCTCGTCTGGCGCTTCGCCCCGGTGGTTCGTCACGAGCCGCTGCAGGGCATCGGCAAATACGTCACCGGAGCGTTCGGCAAGATCCTCAGCGCGGCGGGCATCGAAGTGGCCCTGGTTGGCCCGGACGGCGCGATCCGCGCTGCCAGCCCCGGCTTCGCCAAGCGCGCCGCGGGTGACGAGCACGCCAGCATGGCCGGGCAGGACTTCACCGCGCTGCTTCGTTCGGACGAGCGCGACCGCATCTATTTCGCGCGCGAGGGCCGCAAGGGTACCCCGCAGACCCTGGTCCACGTTCCCCTGGCCGATCCCGAGACGACGCAGGTCAAGAGCGACCAGGCTCCGGCGCTGATGCTGCTGATCGACATCGGCGTCGGCCTGGGTGGCTGGGGTAGCGAAGCGCGCGGGCAGACCCCGCAGCTCGAGGCCTTGCTCGAACAGCTGCCGGTGGGCCTCGCGATGACCGATCGCGACGGGCATTTCCTGTTCGCCAATCCGGCCTTCCGTCGCGCCGCCGGGCTGGCGCCGAACCGCCACCTTCCGCCGTTCCCTTCCGACCTCGTCGCGCGCGAAGACAAGACCGCGATGTCCGATGCCGTGCGCCGCTATGGCCAGGGGCCGGCCTCGACCGGCGATATCGCCGTGCGGCTCAAGAACCAGCCCGACGAGCCGGTATCGCTGGGCCTGGCCGGGGTCCGCGGGCTCGGCGATGCGGCGGTGCTGCTGAGCCTCGCCGACACCACGGAGGAAACCCGCCTCAAGCGGCAGGTCGCCCAGGCGACCAAGATGCAGGCGGTCGGCCAGCTCGCCGGCGGCGTCGCGCACGATTTCAACAACGTGCTCACCGCGATCATCGGTTATTGCGACCTGATGCTGCTGCGGCACATCCCCGGCGACAGCGACTACGACGACATTCAGCAGATTAGGGCCAACTCGAACCGCGCCGCGTCGCTGACCCGCCAGTTGCTCGCCTTCAGCCGTCAACAGACGTTGCAACCGGAAGTCATCCAGGTGCCCGACGTGATCAGCGAGGTCGGGCAGATGCTCAAGCGCCTGCTCGGCGCGCGGATCACCTTGCGCACGCACCACGACCGCGAGCTCGGTCCGGTGCGCGCCGACCCGCGGCAGCTAGAGCAAGTGGTGATGAACCTGGCGGTCAACGCTCGCGACGCGATCCAGACGCGCGGCGGCGAACAGGCGAGCGGTACGCTGACGTTTTCGACCCGGCGGGTGCAGGCGACCGACGTTCGCCGGCTGCGCGAAAACGAGATCATTCCGGCCGGCGATTATACCGCGCTGATCGCCGAAGACACCGGCGGGGGCATTCCGCCGGAAGACCTTGCGAAGATCTTCGAGCCCTTCTTCACCACCAAGGAGCTCGGCAAGGGCACCGGCCTCGGCCTGTCGACCGTTTACGGCATCGTCAAGCAATCGGGCGGGTTCATCTTCGCCGACAACGTCACCGGCCCCGACGGCAAGATCAAGGGCGCGCGGTTCACCATCTACCTGCCGGTCCACAACGTCACGCCCGAGGAACTGGCGCGCGAGAAGCAGACCGAGGAGGCGAGCGACTGGTCCGGCGGCGGACGCATCTTGCTGGTGGAGGACGAGGACACCGTCCGCGCGGTGGCCGAACGCGCGCTGACCCGCCAGGGCTACACGGTGGTCACTGCCGCCGATGGCGACGAGGGGCTGGAGGCGGTCAAGCTCGACGGCGGCTTCGACCTCGTCGTGTCGGACGTCGTCATGCCGAGCATGGACGGGCCGGCGATGGCCAAGGAAATCCGCAAGCTGGCGCCCAAGATGCCGGTACTCTTCATGTCGGGCTACGCCGAGGAGCAGCTGCGCCGCGAAATCGACATCGACGGCATGCACTTTATCCCCAAGCCGTTCAGCGTCCAGCAGATCGCCGCCAAGGTCGGCCAGGTCCTCGGAGCGCAGCGCAACGGTGGCTGAGGTTAACACTTCGTCGCGCGTTCAGCACGGGTAAACCTTCCGGATACATTGTTACATGGTTTCAGGTCTCGGGAGGATCCCGCATGCGATTGCGTAACCTTGTTCTCGCCACCGCTCTCGTCACGGCACCCGCATTCGCGCAGGACGATTCGCTCGCCGAGCCCAACGCGCAGGGTGACCTGTCGGTGACGATCTACAACAACAACCAGGCGCTGGTGCAGGATGTCCGGCAGATCGGAATCGCCAAAGGGCGCAGCCGGGTCGAGTTCCCCGACGTCTCGGCGATGATCCGGCCGGAAACGCTCAGCTTCGCCGCGCCCGGTACCGGGATCATCGAGCAGAATTTCGATTTCGACCTGCTGACGCCGCAGAAGCTGATGGAGAAGGCGATCGGGCAGACGGTCACGCTGCTGCGGACCAATCCCGCCACCGGACAGGAGACACGCGAACGCGCCAAGGTGCTGTCGACCGCCGGCGGGGTGGTGGTGCAGATCGGCGACCGGATCGAGGTGCTGCGCGACGACGGCCTGCCGGTGCGGGTGATCTTCGACCAGGTGCCGCCGAACCTGCGTGCCCGGCCGACGCTGTCGGTCACGCTCGAGAGCGACCGGGCGGGTACGCGGCCGGCTTCGCTGCGCTATCTGACCCCCGGGCTAGGCTGGTCGGCCGATTACGTCGCGCTGTACGATGAGGGCAAGGCGACCGTCGACATGCAGGGCTGGGTCACGCTGACCAACCAGACCGGCACGACCTTCAAGCAGGCCGACACGCTGCTAGTCGCCGGCAATCCCTCGAGCAACATACAGGCCAACCAATACGGCTCGCAGGTCTACCGCGGAGGCCGGCCGATGCCGCCGCCCCCGCCGCCGGGCAAGTTCGTGCCGGGCACCGAGACTGCCGCTCGCGAGCGGCTCGGGGACTTCTACCTCTATCCGATTGCCGGGCGCACCACGATCGCCAACAACCAGACCAAGCAGGTCAGTTTCCTCGACGTGCAGGGCGTGCCCGCGCGCAAGGTCTACGGCCGCACTGTCGGCTGGCTGTCGAGCGAGGGTCAGCCGGTGCCGGTGGCGAGCCAGATCGCCTTCAAGACTTCGAAGGACGGCGGCCTCGGCGACGCGCTGCCCGCTGGAACGGTGCGCTTCTATCAGCGCGACAAGGCCGGCAACCCGCAATTCATCGGCGAGAACGGCATCGGCCACACTCCGATGGGCAGCGAACTAACGCTGAGCACGGGCGACGCGTTCGACATCTACGCTCAGGCGGAAGTCGAAAGCCGCCAGACGATCACCGGCGCGGAATGGGAAAAGAGCGCGCGCTGGCGGGTGATCAAAAATGGCCAGGTGGTCAGCCAGGGCGAGGCCGAGCGACCGAAGACCTTCTACCGCACGACGATGCGCTACACCCTGACCAACGCCAAGGCGGTGCCGGTCGACGTCGAACTGGTGCAGGGGGGACTCGACTACGGCTGGTGGGGCAACGATTTTCGCGTGACCAGCGAAGACGTGCCCGGCGAGCAGCTCAACATGGGCAACCGGAAGTACGTGATCAGCGTGCCCGCCAACGGCAAGCGAGTGGTCCGCGTAACCTACGAGACGCGGTACTGAGGAGGCGGGCGATGCGCCGCGCCGCGCTGCTTCTGTTCGCCGCCCTCTGGGCGATGCCAGCCGCGGCGCGCGAGGTGGTCGACGCTTCGGCGCCGAAGGGCCTCGCGGTGACGCTCTACCGCGATCCCAACCGCGGCGAGGGCCAGGCGATGAACCGCGACTGGCCGCAAGGTTTCGCGATGATCAGCGAGACCCGGCAAGTCACCCTGCCGCCCGGCGAATCGACGATCCGTTTCGAAGGGGTCGCCGAAGGGATGGTCGCGGTGACGGCGATCGTCACCGGACTGCCCGGCGGGACGATCGAAAAGAACCGCAACGCCGACTTGCTCAGCCCCGGCGCGCTTGTCGACGGGACGCTCGGCAACCGGGTGACGATCACCCGCACCAACCCGGCGACTGGCGAGGCGCGGAGCGAAAGCGCCATCGTCCGCACGCGCGCCGACGGCGGACTGGTGCTGCAGACCGGCCAGGGTTTCGAGGCGGTGCGTTGTTCGGGATTGCCGGAGAAGCTGACTTTCGACCGCGTGCCCGCCGGGCTCTCCGCCCAGCCCGTGTTCACCGTCGACACGCGCTCACCAGCGGGCGGCACCTACGCCGTCACGCTGACTTATCTCGCCTGGGGCTTCGACTGGCAGGCGCACTACGTCGCCACGGTCGACGAAGGCAGCCGGGGCGACGTCATGCGGCTCAGGCTGATGAGCTGGCTGACGCTGCTCAATGACAACGGCCAGAGTTTCCCCGATGCCGAACTGATGGCGGTCGCCGGGCGACTCAACGTGACCAGCGATTATCGCAGCCTGGCCGATCCTCCGGACGCCAAGGCGCTCTCGCTGGTGTGCTATCCGATCGGGCGCACGGCCGACGGCTCGCCGGTCGAGGCCATGCTCCCGCCACCACCGCCGCCGCCGCCCACGCCGCCGATGGCGGAACGAGGCATCGTGGTTACCGCGCAACGGCTCGAGCTCAAGACAATGGATTCGGCAGCCCCGATGGTCGCGGTCCAGGAGGAGCTCGGCGACCTCAAGCTCTACCGGGTGCCCGAGCACGTCACCGTCGCCGCCAAGGGCCTCAAGCAAGTCGCGTTTCTCGACAAGGACGCGGTCCGCGGCAAGCTCGTCTATCAGGCCGACTGCAACTGGTGGAACACGACCGACGAGCCCGCCCCGGCGCAGATGCGATTCGAGACGGTCAACGACGCCAGGCACGGCCTCGGCGCGGCCTTGCCGATGGGCGGCATTACGTTCTTCGAGCCCTCCTCTCGCGGCGACCTGTTCGTCGGCGAGCAGCAGCTTCGCGACTATGCCCAGGGCCAGAACGTCGAAGTGGCGCTCGGCGACAGTGCCCAGGTCTTCGTGCGGTGCAGCCAGGTCGGTGGCGGCGACCCCGACAAGGGCGGGGGAGAAATGAAGGCTACACTGATCAACGCCAACCCGCATCAGGTCACGCTGCGGCTCAAGCTCGGCTCGCCGCTTCAGTGGCGCCTTCCCGGGCTCTCGGGCTCGCGGGTGAAGGACGGCGAGGCGGTCTACGAAGTCACCATTCCCGCCAACGGGAAGCGCGAGCTGGCATGGGGCGTTCACCAAGCGAATACAGCCGAATAGAAAATTTCGTTCGCCTCTTGTTCTAGTAGAACAAATCGAATACATCGTGATTCCGAAGGGGAAATGGGGCCAATCCGGACCCGCACCCTAGGCAAGCGATGGAGGCATGTGTCATGGCGGCTGCAAATCTCAAGCTGGTGGAAGGCAAGGAAGTGGATTTGGACCGTCAGAAGGCGCTCGACGCCGCGCTCGCGCAAATCGATCGCGCATTCGGCAAGGGCTCGGCGATGAAGCTCGGCCAGAAGGAAGCGATGCAGGTCGAAACGATTTCGAGCGGTTCGCTCGGGCTCGACATCGCGCTCGGCGTCGGCGGTTTGCCGCGCGGCCGGGTGATCGAGGTTTACGGACCGGAAAGCTCGGGCAAGACCACGCTCGCGCTGCACGTGATTGCCGAGGCGCAGAAGGGCGGCGGCACCGCCGCCTTCGTCGACGCCGAGCACGCGCTCGACCCGGTCTACGCCAAGAAGCTCGGGGTCGACATCGACGAGTTGATCGTCTCGCAGCCCGACACCGGGGAGCAGGCGCTCGAGATCGTCGACACGCTGGTGCGCTCCAACGCCATCGACGTGCTGGTGATCGATTCGGTCGCCGCGCTGGTCCCGCGGGCCGAGATCGAGGGCGAGATGGGCGATAGCCACGTCGGCCTCCAGGCCCGCCTGATGAGCCAGTCGCTGCGCAAGCTGACCGGCTCCATCAACCGTTCGAAGTGCATGGTCATCTTCATCAACCAGCTGCGCATGAAGATCGGCGTGATGTACGGCAATCCGGAGACCACCACCGGCGGCAACGCGCTCAAGTTCTACGCCAGCGTCCGGCTCGACATCCGCCGCACAGGCCAGATCAAGGACCGCGACGAAATTGTCGGCAACACGACACGCGTGAAAGTGGTGAAAAACAAAGTCGCCCCGCCGTTCAAGCAGGTCGAGTTCGACATCATGTACGGCCAGGGCATCTCGAAGATCGGCGAGATCCTCGATCTCGGCGTCAAGGCCGGGCTGGTCGAGAAGTCGGGCAGCTGGTTCTCCTACGACAGCGTGCGCATCGGCCAAGGCCGTGAGAACGCCAAGGAATACCTTAAGACCAATCCCGAGGTTTGCGACAAGTTGGAAGCTGCCATCCGCAGCCGCACCGACGTGGTCGCCGAGGAGATGATGGCGGGGCCGGACGCGGACTCCGAAGACTGATCCTCAACCGGCGCGTGAACGACGCGCGCGCCAAACGAAACCGGGGCCGGTGCGTTTGCCTTACGAGGCACGCGCCGGCCTCTTTCGTTTTGGCCAGGCTTTGTCAGCGGCTTTGCGCCCCTCGCCACAAGCGCTATGCCCCTTTGCTGCAAAGGGGACGGCGATGACTTCGAAGGAAGACTGGCAGGGCAAATCGGGCGAGAGCTGGGCGGCCGAATGGCGGCGGACCGATCGCAGCTTCGGCGGCCTCACGGAGCGTCTGCTCGCCCGCACCCGCGAGTTTCCCTTCCGCCACGCGCTCGATATTGGCTGCGGCGCGGGCGAGCTGTCGCTGGCGCTTGCCCGCGGTCGCCAGCAGGCGCGTGTCGTCGGGGTCGATGTCTCGCCGCGCCTGGTCGAGACCGCCAGCGCCCGCGCGGGCCACCTGTCCAATGTGGAGTTTGAGCTCGCCGACGCCGCGCAGTGGCGCCCGGTCGACGACTTTACGCCGCAACTGCTGATCTCGCGTCACGGGGTGATGTTCTTCGCCGATCCGCCCGCCGCTTTCGCCAATCTCGCCAGCTTCGCTGCGGATGGCGCTGCGCTGATGTTCTCGTGCTTCCGTGACCGCAATGAGAATCCGTTCTTCACTGAAATCGGCTCGTTGATCCCGGCGTCGTCGGAGCCGACCGATCCTTACGCCCCCGGTCCGTTCGCATTCGGCGAGCGAGAGCATGTCGCAGCCATCCTCGGCGACGCTGGGTGGGGAGAGATCGCTTTCGAGCCGTTCGACTTCGCGATGATAGCCGGGGCCGGCGAAGACCCGATCGAGGACGCGATGGGCTACTTCACGCGCATCGGCCCGGCCGCGGCGGCGATGCGCGAGATGGACGAAGCGGCGCGCGACCGGACGCTCGCGGCGATCCGTCAGGTGGCCGTGGACAATTGCCGCGACGGCGTCGTCGCCTTGCGCGCCGCATGCTGGATCGTGACCGCCCGGCGAACCTGAGGAACCGGCGCGGCCACTCGCGGATTTCCGCGCCATGCCCGCTACGCCCCTGCCGGTGATCGTCAACGTCGCGGGCGGCAGCGCCAGCCGTGCGGGCAAGGGACTCCGCGAGCAGATCGAAGGCGCTTTCGCCGTTGCCGGGCGGACCATTGCGCTCGAATTGGTCGACGGCGAGGGTCTGGGCGCCGCGCTCGAACGCAACGCGGGAGCCCGGCGCGTGGTTGTCGGCGGGGGCGACGGAACCCTCGCCAGCGCCGCAGAAGCCGTTTCGGCCAAGGGCGGCGAGCTCGCGGTTCTTCCTCTCGGCACTCGCAACCATTTTTCCGGCCAGCTCGGAATTCCAGCCGATCTCGAGGCGGCCGCGAAGCTGGCGGTCGGCGGCGAGGCTCGCCACGTCGATCTCGGCCAGGCGGACGGCCGCGTGTTTATCAACAACCTCTCGGCCGGCGCGTATGTCGACCTGGTCCGCGATCGGGAGGCCTCGCGCCTGCCCAAGCTGCTAGCCACCGTGCCGGCGATGTGGTCCACCTTGCGCAAGTTGCGCTCGCGGTCGTTCGAGCTGACGATCGACGGCGAGCCCACGCATGTCCGCAGCCCGCTGCTGTTCATTGGCAACAACCGCTATGAGGTCGAGGAAGGCCGCGCCGGCGAGCGCGCGTCGCTAGATGACGGCCTGTTGTCGCTCTACGCCGTCGCGCCGCTGTCGCGCATGGCACTGGCCGCCGCGGCCTTGCGCACGCTCGTCGCCCGCCCGCGCATGCACCGTGACTTCGCGCTCGACCGAACCGCGCGCGAGGTGCGGATCGACGGACTCGGCGCCTCGCTTGAAGTGGCCCTCGACGGGGAGCGCGCTCGCTTCGACTTGCCGCTGACGGTCCGCATCCTTCCCCGCGCGCTGGCGGTCGTTTCACCGCCGGAAAGCGGTTGATCGCGCCGATCGCCCGGCTCGTCCGACTCAATGCGCTTGTCGGAAGCGCCGTCGGCCCCTAATTCGCCCCCATGCACTCGACCAACGACATCCGCCGGGCGTTCCTCGACTATTTCGCCGCCAACGATCACCTGCCGGTGCCCTCGGCGCCGCTGGTGCCGTACAACGACCCGACGCTGATGTTCGTCAACGCCGGCATGGTGCCGTTCAAAAATGTTTTCACCGGCCTCGAGACTCCGCCCGCGCCGCGCGCGGCGAGCAGCCAGAAGTGCGTCCGCGCGGGCGGCAAGCACAACGATCTCGACAACGTCGGCTACACCGCGCGGCACCTGACGTTCTTCGAGATGCTCGGCAACTTCAGCTTCGGCGACTATTTCAAGGATCGGGCGATCGAACTCGCCTGGAACCTCGTCACGAAGGAGTTCGGGCTCGCCAAGGATCGGCTGTCGGTCACCGTCTATCACACCGACGACGAGGCGTGGGACTTGTGGAAACGCATCGCCGGGCTGCCCGACGAGCGCATCATTCGCATTGCCACCAAGGACAACTTTTGGGCGATGGGCGCCGACGGCCCGTGCGGCCCGTGCTCGGAGATATTCTGGGATCACGGCCCGTCGATTGCCGGCGGCCCGCCAGGCTCGCCCGGTGAGGACGGCGACCGCTTCGTCGAGATCTGGAACCTGGTGTTCATGCAGTACCTGCAGGAAGCCGACCAGATCACCGGCGACTTGCCGCGACCGAGCATCGACACCGGCATGGGGCTCGAGCGGATCTCGACCGTGCTCCAGGGCGTCCACAGCGTGTTCGAGACCGACACTTTCCGCAAGCTGACCGAGGCGAGCGAGGACCTGATCGGCGCGAAGGCCGAAGGCGAGGCGCTCGCCAGCCACCGGGTGATCGCCGATCACTTGCGCTCGACCAGTTTCCTTCTCGCCGACGGCGTGCTGCCCTCGAACGAAGGACGCGGTTACGTGCTGCGGCGGATCATGCGCCGCGGCATGCGTCACGCCCACCTGCTCGGGGCGAGGGATCCGCTGATGCACCGCCTGGTGCCGACGCTGGTCGCCGAGATGGGCCAGGCCTATCCCGACCTCGCGCGCGCGCAGCCGCTGATCGAGGAGACGCTCGAGCGCGAGGAAGTGCAGTTCCGCCGCACGCTCGACAACGGCTTGCGCCTCCTCGACGAAGCTACGCGCGGCTTGGGCGAGGGCGCCGAGCTGCCGGGCGAGACCGCGTTCAAGCTCTACGACACCTACGGCTTCCCCTACGACCTGACCGAGGACGCGCTGCGCGCCCGCGGGATCGGCGTCGACAAGGCCGGCTTCGACACCGCGATGGCCGCGCAAAAGGCCGCCGCCCGCGCCGCTTGGAAGGGCTCGGGCGCTGCGGCCGACGACGAAGTGTGGTTCGACATCGCCGAGCGCGAGGGCGGCAGCGAATTCACCGGTTACACGTCGACGGAAGGCGAGGGCCGGGTGGTCGCGCTGGTGGTCGATGGCAAGGAAGTGCAGCAGGCGGGTGCCGGGCAGAATGTGATCGTGCTGACCAACCAGACGCCGTTTTACGGCGAAAGCGGAGGGCAGACCGGCGATGCCGGCACGATCACCGGTGACAAGGGGCTGGCGATCGTGATCGCCGACACGGCCAAACCGCTCGGGCGGCTGCACGCCATGCGCGGCAAGATGCAAAGCGGCAGGATTTCGGTTGGTGACACCGTCCACCTCAAGATCGACGCCGAACGCCGCGACCGCATTCGCGCCAATCATTCGGCGACGCACCTGCTACACGCCGCGTTGCGCAACACGCTCGGCGAGCACATCACGCAGAAGGGCTCGCTCGTCGCCGAGGACCGGCTGCGCTTCGACTTTTCACATCCCAAGGCGCTGACGGCGGAAGAGCTCGCGGTGGTCGAAGCCGAAGTGAACGCCGAGATCCGCCACAACGAGCAGGTCACCACGCGCCTGATGACGCCCGACGACGCCATCGCGGCCGGAGCGATGGCCCTGTTCGGCGAGAAGTACGGTGACGAAGTCCGCGTGCTCTCGATGGGCCGCGCCGGCGATGGCGGGCTCAACTACTCGGTCGAACTGTGCGGCGGCACCCACGTGCGCGCCACCGGCGACATCGGGCTGTTCCGCATCGTCTCGGAAAGCGCGGTAAGCTCGGGCGTGCGGCGGATCGAGGCGCTGACCGGCGAGGCTGCGCGGCGCTGGGTCGTCGGCCGCGAGGAAGCGCTCAAGTCGGTCGCCGCGTCGCTCAAGACCGCGCCCGAAGAAGTCGAGGCGCGCGTCGCCGCGCTGGTCGAGGACCGCCGTCGGCTCGAACGAGAGCTGGCCGAGGCCAAGAAGCAGTTGGCGCTGGGCGGAGGGGGCGGCGCCGCGCCCGCAGCCGACGAAGAAATCGGCGGCGTGAAGTTCTCCGGCCAGGTGTTTCAGGGCATGGAGGCCAAGGAACTGCGCGGCCTGCTCGACGAAGCGAAGAAGCGCCTGGGTTCGGGCGTGGCGGCTATTGCCGCGGTCAACGACGGCCGCGCGGCTTTCGCCGTGGCGGTGACCGAAGACCTCACCAGCCGCTTCAACGCGGTCGACCTCGTTCGCGCCGGCGTCGCCGCGCTCGGCGGCCAGGGAGGCGGCGGACGGCCCGACATGGCCCAGGGCGGCGGTCCCGATGGCGGCAAGGCCGACGAGGCCATCGCCGCGGTGCGGGCGGCTTTGGCTGCCGAACCGGTCGCTTAGCCGCCTCAGCTCGGTAGCGAGGTGGTCCGCAGCTTGGGCTTGTGCTCGAGCGCGGCGCCCTCGCGGATGCTTTCGCGGTACTCGTCGCGCTTTTCGTGGATGCTGGCGATCACCGGGCCCATCGCCACGCCCAGATCGACCAGCACTGCCTCGCTGAGCTGCAGCGAGGCCTCGAGCGTCTCGGGCACTGCGGTGCTCGCGCCGGCCTTGTAGAGCTCGGCAGCGTGGCGGGTGTCACGCGCGCGGGCGATGATCGGGATGTCCGGGTGCGCGGCGCGCACCTTGCGGGTCAGCCGTTGGGCGAGCACCGGCTCGTCCATCGTCAGCACCACGGCCGGCGCCAGGGCGAGCCCGAGCCGTTCGAGCACGTCGAGCCGTGCGGCGTTGCCGAACACCGCGTGGTAGCCCTCGCGCTTGCATTGGGCGATCATGTCCGCGTCGGAATCGAGCGCCACGTAGGGCCGCCCGTGGCGCGCGAGCATGTCGGCCACCAGCCGTCCTACGCGCCCGCAGCCGACGATTACTACTCGCGGTTCGTCGGGATCGGCGGGCGCCACCGCCGGTGCGGGCTCGACTTGCCGGGCGACCAGCCTGCCGACCTTGGCAAGGAGTGGCGTGACGGTCAGCCCGATGGCGGTGACGATCTGCCAGAACTGTGCGGTGCCGGGCTGGATCAGCGCGGCACCGGTGGCGACTCCGAGGACGATCAGCGTGGTCTCCGATGGGCTCGCCATGAGGATGCCGGTTTCGGTTGCCGTGCTGCGCCGCGCGCCCATCAGCCACAGCAGCACGCCGGTGACGAGCGCCTTGAGCGTCAGGACGGCAACCACCGCCAAGGCGATGCTGCCGAAGTTGGCCCATACCATGCCGAGGTCGACGCTCATGCCCACGGTGAGCAGGAACACGCCGAGCGCGAGGCCCTTGAAGGGGTCGATGATCCCCTCGACCTCGGCCTGGTATTCGGTCTCGGCGATAAGCAATCCGGCGACCAGCGCGCCGACGATCGGCGACAGGCCGACCAGCGCGGTGGCCAGGCTGGCGCCGATCACGACCAGCAGGCTGGCGGCGAGGAACAGCTCGGGGCTCTTGGTCCGCGCCGCCTGGGCGAACAGCAGCGGAAGCGCGAAGCGACCGACGACCATCATTACGATCACCACCAGCAGGCCCTGCCAGATCGTCTCGAACAGCAATCCCAGTCCTTCGCCCGCGGCCGCCGGAGAAATCGCGCCGAGCAGGAAGATGATCGGCACCAGCGCGATGTCCTCGAACAGCAGCATCGACAGCGCGGCGCGGCCGACCGGCGTCTGCGTGCCGGCGATCGGCAGCACTAGCGCGGTCGAGGAGAGCGCCAGCGCGAGGCCGAGCCCGAGCGCGCCAGTCCAGTGCTGGCCCATCAGCATCAGCAGGCCGCCAAGCAGCAGCCCGATCGCCAGCAGCTCGAGCGCGCCGAGCCCGAAGACCAGCCGCCGCATCGTCCACAGGCGGTTGAACGACAGCTCGAGGCCGATGGTGAACAGCAGAAGCGTCACGCCGAATTCGGCGAACGGCGCCAGCCCTTCGGGATCGGTGATGGTGACCCAGGTCAGCCACGGCGCTTGCGGGACCAGTCGCCCGAGGCCGAAGGGCCCGACCAGCACGCCGACGAGGATGAACCCGATCACCGGCGTGATCCGCAGCCGGGCGAACAGCGGGATGACGATCCCCGCCGCGCCGAGAATCACCAGCGCGTCGGACAGGAAGGGGGAGATCGCTTCGCCGTGCATCGGCTTCCTATGTCAGACGGAGCGTTGTCGCGACAATCGCGCGATTCACTCGATGCTCACCAAAGCCTCATGACCAACCCCTGGCGAAGCGCCCAGCGTGCCCAGCGGAAGGAACCCGCCATGACCCTGACCGAACCGTACCGCATCGCCGCGCCGGCCGCATTCCTGCTGGCCCTGCCGGCCGCGATTTTCGCGGCAACCTGCTTCATCGCCATCGACCGTCATTCGCACTCGGTCAGCGACACGCTCTACGGCATCTACCCGTTCTGGGGCACGACCTTCCTCTTGTGGGACTGGCTCGTGCGCCGGCTGGCCGAAGCCAAGCGCTGAGCCTCAGGCCTCGGCGGTCTCCCAGGTCGCCATTTCGGCTTCGAGGTTCTGCACGATCGCCTCGAAGAACTGCTCGGTGGTCATCCACGCCTGGTCGGGGCCGATCAGCAGCGCGAGGTCCTTGGTCATCTGGCCCTTCTCGACCGTCTGGACGCAGACCTTCTCGAGCGTCTCGGCGAAACGCACGACGTCGGGCGTGTTGTCGAAGCGGCCGCGATAGATCAGCCCGCGGGTCCAGGCGAAGATGCTGGCGATCGGGTTGGTGCTGGTCGCCTTGCCCTGCTGGTGCTGGCGATAATGGCGGGTGACGGTGCCGTGCGCCGCCTCGGCCTCGACCGTCTTGCCGTCGGGCGTCATCAGTACGCTGGTCATCAGGCCGAGCGAGCCGAAGCCCTGCGCCACCTGGTCGGACTGCACGTCGCCGTCGTAGTTCTTGCAAGCCCAGATGAACTTGCCGCTCCACTTGAGCGCGCTGGCGACCATATCGTCGATCAGGCGATGCTCGTAAGTGATCCCGGCGGCCTCGAACTTCTCGCGGAAACCCTCGGTGTCGAAGACCTGCTGGAACAGGTCCTTGAAGCGCCCGTCATAGGCCTTGATGATGGTGTTCTTGGTGCTCAGGTACAGCGGCCAGCCGCGGTCGAGCGCGTAGTTCATGCTCGCGCGGGCGAAGTCGCGGATCGAATCGTCGAGATTGTACATCGACATCGCCACGCCGCTGGACGGGAACTGGAAGACCTCGCGATCGATCACCTTGCCGTCCTCGCCTTCGAACACCAGGCGCAGCTTGCCGGGGCCAGGGACGAGGAAATCGGTCGCGCGATACTGGTCGCCGAAGGCATGGCGGCCGACCACGATCGGGTCGGTCCAGCCGGGGATCAGCCGCGGCACGTTGGAAATCACGATCGGCTCGCGGAAGATCGTCCCGCCGAGGATGTTGCGGATCGTCCCGTTCGGGCTCTTGTACATCTCGTGAAGGTGGAACTCCTCCACCCGCGCCTCGTCCGGGGTGATCGTCGCGCACTTCACGCCGACGCCGTATTGCTTGATCGCATTGGCGCAATCGACGGTGATCTGGTCGCGCGTCTCGTCGCGCTTCTCGATGCCGAGGTCGTAATACTTCAGGTCGACGTCGAGGTACGGCAGGATCAGCTGTTCGCGGATCCATTGCCAGATGATCCGCGTCATCTCGTCGCCGTCGATCTCGACGATCGGGTTCGCAACCTTGATCTTCGCCATGGGAGTCCTTGAAGTGCTCTGAGTGGAAGTTGGCGCGTCCTTACGGAGCGAGGCGAGGGAGCGCAAGCGCGCCCCGAACAGGGTGACAGTTTACGGACCCTGTCACCCTGGTGTCGCCCACAAAACCGCGCATTTCCGCGTGTTTGCGGGCAGCGCGACGGGTGACACTTCTCCTACCCAAATTCATGGAGCGAGCACCGAAGGCGCGGACGGGTAAGTGACAGGCCCAGCGACACCATCATCAGAACATAAGCAGAACAAGTCGATGTAGGAAAGAACTTTCGGCTAATGCAGCCGCGTCGCGTCGACCAGCCGCGAAATGAGGCCTGGCGCGAGGCGCGCCGCGGCGAGGCCGAGGCGGGTGATGGCCGGCCGCTCGGCGAGGCCCCAGGCCGCTCCGGCCCACATCAGCGGTCCGCGAACACGCTCGTGGAGCGCCTGCTGGTAAGCGGGAGCCGCCTCCGCGGCGCCGGTGAGCCAGGCCTCCGCCGCGGCGATGCCGCTGGCGAGCGCGATGTCGATCCCTTCGCCGGCCAGCGAGGGGATAACCGCCGCCTGGTCGCCGAGCCGGAACACGCCGGGCTCGGTCGCCTGCGCGCTCCAACCGTAAGGGACCGAGCCGATCGTATCGACCCGCGCCTCGCGCCAGCCGGCTTCGAGCCGCAAGGCGAAATGCGGATGGCCGGCCGCAAGGCGGGCGAGCAGTTCCATCGGATTGGCGCCTGCCTCGCCTATGAGCGACTTGCGAACCGCCAGGCAGACGTTCGCGCTGCCGTCTTCCTGAAGCACGATCCCGGCGTAGCCGCCATCGAACAAGTGCAGCTCTATGGTGTTCGCCAGGCGCTTCGCGAGACCGGAGGAAGGCGCGAGCCGCACGCGCAGGCCAAGCGCCGGATCCTTGGCCGAGCGAGGCCGCGCGGTTCCGCGCAGGTCGTGCTTGCCGGTGGCGAGGAACAGGCTCTCGGCCCGCCACTCGTGCGCGCGGCCGGTCACGTGCAATCCTTCGACCTGGCGGACCGTATCGATCGCCAGTTCCGCGCCCGCCGCGAGGGCGCTTTCTCGCAGGGCGGTGTCGAGCGCCTTGCGTGACAGGCCGAACGCGCGCTGGGGCAGGGCGATCTCGACTGGTCTGCCTTCGCCGAACAGCAGCAACCGCTCGATCGGGTGCCCGCCAAGCGTTTCGGGATCAACGCCGAGTCCATGCAGCCGCTGGGCGGTGCGCCAGCTCAGGAAGCCGCCGCAGAGCGCGTCACCGGCTTCGGCGTCGCGATCGACCAGCAGCGGCTTGGCTCCGCCGCGCGCGAGGACGATCGCCGCGGCGCAGCCCGCCGGGCCAGCGCCGACCACCAGCGGGCCTTTCAGCGGATCTTCTCGACGCACAGCCGGAAGGGGAAGCGGCGGCGCACGCGGGCGCCCTCGACCCCCGCCTCGGCGAGCAGCGGCGGCCATTCGGCCGGGCGATAACTGCGCGCGATCGAGGTCGTGCCGTCGAGCCGGACGATGCGGTGCCAGCCCATCAGGCTGGCGAGCAAGGGGAACGACGCGTGCGCGAAGCCGTGGCGGTGGAGGTCGTTGACGAACCAGCCGCGCGCGCTCTCGCGGTCCATGAAGCGCAGGAAGGCAATGAGCTGATCGTGGCTCATGTGGTGCGCGACCAGGCTCGAGATCACGCAATCGAACCCTTCGCCGGCCAGCGCCGCGTAGTCGCCGGCGAGGTAGCGAATGGGCGTGCCGGGGGAGGTCGCCTCGAGAGCCGCGGCGACGCTGCGGGGATTGAGATCGACGCCGGTGAGTTCGGCGGCAATCCCGCGCCGGCCGGCCCAGCGGGCGATCTGGCGCAGCATGTCGCCGTCACCGAAGCCGACGTCGAGCAGGCGCAAGGTCTTGCGCGAGCCGACTGCCCGCGAGAGGAAATCGAGCGTCGGCCGGTAGGCGAAGGTCGTGCGGTTGACCTTGGCCAGGTCGTGAAGCACGGCGCTGTACGTCCCGGGGTCGAGCGCCGGGTCGTCCATCAACTCGTCCACCTGGAGCCTGCTAGTGAGCATCGCCTTCGGTCCAGCCGAAGCGGAAGCCCTCCATCGCCAGGCCCGGTCCGAAAGCCATCGCCACGCCGGTCGCCGGGCGGCGCGGCATGATCTTCTCCAGCACGAACAGGATCGTCGCCGACGACATGTTGCCGCAGGCGCGCAGTACTTCGCGCGATTCGGCGAGCGCGCCCTGGCCAAGCGCAAATGCGCGCTCGACCGCGTCGAGGATGGACTTGCCGCCGGGGTGGACCGCCCAGGCGTCGATATCGATCGCGTCGCTGCCGTCGAGGACTGTATCGGCCAGCGCGGGCTCGGCCAGCGCTTTGGCCAGTCTCCCCGGCACTTCGCCCGACAGGTTCATCGCGAAGCCGGTGTCGCCGATCGTCCAGGTGATCAGCGTATCGCTTTCCTCCAGCGTCGCCGAAAGGCCTTCGCCGATGGCGAGGCCGGGACCTTCGGCCGAGACGATGGCCGCCGCGGCGCCGTCGCTGAACTGTGCCATCGCCAGCATCGATTCGAGCCCGGCGACCTCCTGCAAGTGCAGGCTGCACAGCTCGACCGTGACGACCAGCACGCGCGCCGACGGGTCGGAGCGAACGAGGTGACCGGCAGTTCTCAAGGCCGTGGCCCCGGCGTAGCAACCCATGAATCCGACCACGAGCCGCTCGACATGACCCGGCAGGCCGAGCGCGCGGGCGATGATCTGGTCGACTCCCGGCGCCACGAAGCCGGTGCAACTGGCGACGACGAGGTGCGTGACTTCGCCGATATCGGGCAAGCCGCGGATGGCTTCGAGCGCCAGCTTCGGCGCCTCCCTGGCATAGACCGCCATTCGCTCGGCCGTCGTCGGCTGCGTGGCGCGGGTGTAGAAGCGGCCCTCCTCGAGCCCGGCGTCGTCGCCGAGCACCGACCAGCGATGCTCGATGCCCGATCGCTCCGCCATCCGCCCGAACAAGCGGGCTTCGCGCGGATCCGAAAGCTGCGTCTGCGCCCATTGGCGATAGTCGTTGTCGACGTCGGTGGACGGGATGGCGCCGCTTATGGCGTTGATGCGCGCAACCGTCTTCATGCCTGTCATGTGGGGCAGATAGGCGCCCGGGGTTCAATTGATAGGACGGGAGGCACAAAAAAGGCGCCGCAGGGCGCCTTCTTCGCTTCGATGGTGGGCGTAGCAAGGATTGAACTTGCGACCCCCGCGATGTCAACACGGTGCTCTACCACTGAGCTATACGCCCGCACCATCGGATCAGGCCGGGAGCGAGCCCCGCGGCAGGGGCGCCCTCTAGCGCCGCCCCGCTGGCCTTTCAAGTTACAAAGACGCGGTCGCCCGATCCTCGAACATGCGCTCGACCTCGAGCACCAGGTCCTTGAGGTGGAACGGCTTCGAGAGCACCTTGCTCTGGGGCACTTCGTGGCTCGGGCGGAGCGAAACCGCGGCGAAGCCGGTGATGAACATCACCTTGGTGCGCGGGCTCGTTTCCGAGCAGCGCTGGGCGAGCTCGATGCCGTCCATTTCGGGCATCACGATGTCCGACAGCAGGAGGTCGAAATGCTCTTCTTCAAGCAGCGGCAGGGCCGCGGTCCCGCGATCGACCGCGGCGACCGAATAGCCGGCGTTCTCGAGCGCCCGCACCAGGTAGGTGCGCATCGCTTCGTCGTCCTCGGCCAGCAGGATACGGATCATCGGGTTTCCCTCGTTGCTCTAAGGCCGGCAAATAATCCACGCCCCGTTAAAAATCTTGCCCGTTCTGGCGAGTGCCCTGCTTTGACACAGCAAGGCCGAAAGGGCAGCTAAGCAAACGTGATTCCCGACTCCACGCTTCCGCCGGATTACCAGACTATCGCCGGCGGCTCCATTCCCGGCGCTGCGGCCGGGCGCGCATATACCGTCTTCCGGCGTGAGCCGTCGCCGATCCCGGTGCTGCTTGCCGTTCCTCATGCCGGCAGGAGCTATCCGCCGGAGCTGCTGGGGCAGATGCGCGACGCCCCGGGGGCCGGGTTCAAGCTCGAGGACCGCTACGTCGACTTGCTCGCCCGCGCGGTCGCGCGCGAGACCGGCGCCGGCTTGCTGCTGGCGCACGCGCCGCGGGCGATGATCGACCTCAACCGCGCGCCCGAGGAGATGGACTGGGACATGCTCGCCGACGGCGACGACGGGGAAGCGCGCGAGACCTTCCGCACCGCGCGCCGCGCGCGCGGCGGCCTCGGTCTGGTGCCGCGGCGGCTGCCGGGCCTCGGCGAGATATGGAAGCGGCGGATGACCCGCGCCGAACTCGACGCGCGCCTTGCCGGGGTCCACGCACCCTATCACGCGGCGCTTGCCGGCGAGCTGAAGGCGATCAAGGGGCGGTGGGGGGCGGCGCTGCTGCTCGACCTCCACTCGATGCCGCCGCTGGGGCCCAAGCGCGGGTCGCAGGCCTCGGCCGACTTCGTCGTCGGCGACCGTTTCGGAAGCTCGTGCGACGGCGCGCTGTGCGCCGCGGCCTTCGACCACTTTGCCGCCGCCGGGCGCCGGGCGGCGCACAACCGGCCCTATGCGGGTGGATACGTGCTCGATCGCCATGCCGCGCCCGCGAGGTGCATCCACGGCCTGCAAATCGAAATCTGCCGCGCGGTCTATCTCGACGAGCGGTTGCAGGAGCCCGGCCAGGGCTTCGACGCGGTCGCCGAGCTGCTCACCGGCCTCGTCCGCCGGCTGGCGAGCGAGTTCGCCGCGCTAGGCTCGATGCGTCACGCCGCCGAATGAGACCTTGCCTGCGCTGCCGGTTCTGCCTTCGGCAGTGCTTCGCAACCGCAATTCGAGGGCAAGAAAAAACCACCTCGTGCATTACGCACGAGGTGGCCAAGGTTCAGGGAGGAGGCGCGCCGAAGCGCGCCTATCCGAACGGGCCATGAGGGAAGCGCCGCCCGGACCGATCCTACATAAGCGAGAGGCTCAAATGTTCAAGGCCGCTCGCGTCGCAAATTGTCGCTCGGTCCGGCCTAGGCGCTCGGTTCGACCTGCAGGTTGGGCATCGGAGCGGGCAGCTTGCCCTGCTGGACTTGCTTGCCGAATATGATCCGCATGATGTCCAGCGAGAAGAGGTGCGCGTAGATCAGCGGCAACAACCCGTTCTGGTTCCACGTCCGCAGCTTGTCGCCGCGCACTTCGACCAGGTTCTCCTGATTGATCATCTGGAAGCCGCGATAGACGTAAGGCTTGTCCGGGTCTTCCGGTCGCGCGATCGCCACTTCGCCGTCCATCAGCAGGTCGGCCGACTTGAGCTCTTCCATGAACTGCTGCGTGCGCATGCCGGCTTCCTCGAACTTCTGGCAGAAGTCCATCAGTTCCATCGTCGTTGCGCTCGGCTGGTCACCGTCGAACAGCGGATTGCCTTCGTCGCCCTCCTGGACCAGGCCGCTCTCGGGGTCGAAGCAAAGCGACATCGTCTCGCTGTTCGGATCGAGCCGGGCGAGCAGAAACGGATAGCGGCGGATGTAGGCGGGGATGTAGAAATCCTCCAGCGCCTTGCCCTCGTCGTCGAAGAACACGCTGACACCCTCGTTGAGCCCAAGCAACGCCAGCGGGACCGGGTTGTCGCCGACCGAGAACACGATCGGGAAGTGGCGGTGGGCGAGGGGGAACTCGTCGACGGTGAGCGGAATCGCATGCTGCCCGACGGCCCACGGCGCCCGATCCAGGGTGCGCGCGCGGTAGTTTGCGTGGTCGCGGCTGTTGAGCGGGGTGAGGTCTTTGTAGAACAGGGGCAACTGGGGCTGCGGCGCGCTGGCCATCGGGTCTCTCCGACAATGTGTTTGTTTCGCCTGCACGCACGTGCCCGGCCATTCGAAGCGCGCGCTTTACGGTCTGGCAGGCTCGCGCGCAAGCGGCACCAGCTTGCCCGGATTGAGCAGTCCCCGGGGATCGAGCGCCTGCTTGACCGCGCGCATCAGGTGCAGCTGGACCGGATCGCCGAGCCGCTCCAGTTCGTCACGTTTCAGCTGGCCAATGCCGTGCTCGGCGCTGATCGAGCCTTGCCATTGGGTGACAAGATCGTGCACGAAATAGCTGATTTCCTTACCTTCACTACGTTCCCATTCGCCGGGCTTGGCGCCTTCGGGGGCAAGCACGTGGTAATGCACGTTGCCATCGCCGAGGTGCCCAAAAGCGACCACCCGCACGCCCGGAAAACGCCCTTCGACCAGCGGCGAGGTATCTTCGATGAATGCCGCCATGCTTGCGACCGGTACCGAGATGTCGTGCTGCATCGCGGGGCCGAGCGCGCGCTCGGCGGGGGCGATCTCGTCGCGCAAGAGCCAGAAGGCCTCGGCCTGCGCCTCGTTGGCGGCGATCGTCGCATCCTCCACGAGCCCGGCTTCGAACGCGCTTTCGAGCAGCGTCTGCGCCAGCGCCGGCAACGCATCGGCCTGCGCACGGTCGGCGGCCAGCTCGATCAGCGCGTTCCAGGCGTGTTCGCCGGCGAGCGGATTGCGCGAGCCGGGGACATGCGCGAGCACCGCCTCGAGGCTGTGTCGCGGCATGATTTCAAAGCCCTCGAGAGCGCCGCCGGCAATCCGTTCGGCATGCGCCAGCAACTTCGGCGCATCGCCGACCGAGCCGAGCCCGGCCCACAGCACCGCACGGTCAGCCAGCGCCGGGAGCAGCCGCAGAGTCGCCGCTGTGACGATCCCGAGCGTGCCTTCGGACCCGATCAGCATTTGCTTGAGGTCGAACCCGCGGTTGTCCTTCTTGAGCGAGGTCAGCGCGTCGAACACGCTGCCGTCGGCCAGCACCGCCTCGATCCCGAGCACTTGCGCGCGCATCGATCCGTGGCGCAGCACTTGCGTCCCGCCGGCGTTGGTCGAGATCAGTCCGCCGACCGTCGCACTGCCCTTGCCGCCGAGCGTCAACGGGAAGCGCAGCCCCTCGGCTGCGGCCGCCTCGTGCAGCGTTTGCAGGATCACGCCGGCCTCGCACACGGCCTCGCGCGCTTGCGGATCGAGCCGGCGAATCGCGTTCATGCGCCGCAGCGAGAGCAGGATTGCCGCGCCGCTGTCGTCGGGCGTGGCGCCGCCGCACATCCCACTGTTGCCGCCCTGGGGCACGATGGGCACATCATGCTCAGCGCACAATTTGACGAGCGCCGCCACTTGGGCGGTCGAGTCGGGCGAGGCGAGACCGAGCGCCTTGCCGGTGTAACGCCCGCGCCAGTCGGTCAGCCACGGCCCGACCAGTTCGGGATCGCGCGTGAAACCGCGCGGGCCCAGGAGTGCGGTTGCCGCCTCGATAAAGTCCGCTGTTGCCATTGGGCAACGCTCTGCCAGCGTCCGCAGCCTGTTGCAAAGGGCAAACGGCGAGTTAAGCGAACATTCAAGCGCCGCCACTAACGACTGGCGCGACTGGCCGGGCAATCGGCCGCCAGGGACCCAGCCTCATCGGATGAACAGCTTTGCCGCCATTGTCGCCGTTCTTGCGCTGGCCGTGCCGGGGCCGTCCGACGTCGACGCGTTTGGCGATTTTCGCGGCAGCTATCGGCCCGAGGTGCAAAACCAGATCCAGATCGAGCAGCGCGTGATCATCCGTCTGGTGCCCAGCCCGCCGGCGATGCGGCGCGAGGTCTTCGACGCCCCGCGCGCCGAGCGGCCGGTACGCTACAAGGAAAAGAAGCTCAGCCGCTGCGTGCCGATCGACCAGATCGACGGCATTGCCCCGCTGCAGAACCGTCTGCTGCTGTTCATGCACGACCACCGCCTCCTCAGCGCCACGCTCGAGCGCGTTTGCGATCCCGACGCGTTCTATCTGGGCGCCTCGGTCGAGCGCAACGCCGACGGCCGCCTGTGCTCCGGCCGCGACATGTTACGGTCGCGCACCGGGGCGAGTTGCCAGATCTCCCGCATCAACCGGCTGGTGGCGCTGAAGGATTGAGCTGCCGGGCTCGGCGCGTTCCTTGACTTTTGCCCCTCCGTCCGCCTAGGGGCGCGACGGCCCCCGGGAACTTGCCCGCGCGCCAATCCTTGGCGTTTTGCGCCAGCATTAGACCCGGACAACACACCCGATGAAATTTGCCGATCTCGGCCTCTCTGACGAATTGCTGCAAGCGGTCGAAGCCGCCGGCTACACCGAGCCGACGCCGATCCAGGCGCAAGCGATCCCGCAAGTCCAGATGATGAAGGACGTGATCGCGATCGCCCAGACGGGCACAGGCAAGACTGCCAGCTTCGTGCTGCCGATGATCGACATCCTCGCCCACGGCCGCCGCCGGGCGCGAATGCCGCGTTCGCTCATCCTCGAGCCGACTCGCGAGCTCGCCCAGCAGGTGGCCGAGAACTTCGAGAAGTACGGCACCAATCACGACCTCAAGATGGCGCTGCTCATCGGCGGCGTGCAGATGGGCGACCAGGTCAAGGCGCTCGACGAAGGGGTTGACGTGCTGATCGCTACTCCCGGGCGGCTGATGGACTTGTTCGGCCGCGGCAAGATCCTGCTGACCGGCTGCGACCTGCTGGTGATCGACGAGGCCGACCGGATGCTCGACATGGGCTTCATCCCCGACATCGAGTTCATCTGCGAGAAGCTGCCGGCCAACCGCCAGACGCTGCTGTTCTCGGCGACGATGCCGCCGCCGATCAAGAAGCTGGCCGACAAGTTCCTGACGAACCCGAAATACATCGAGGCCGCCCGCCCGGCGACCGCGAACATCAATATCGAGCAGTTCAAGGTCAAGGTATCCTCGCGCGAGAAGCGCGATACGCTGGTCTCGCTGCTGCGCGGCGACGACGTCACCAGCGCGCTGATCTTCGCCAACCGCAAGACCACCGTGCGCGAGCTCAACAAGAGCCTCAAGCGATCGGGCTTCTCGACCGGTGAGATCCACGGCGACATGGACCAGGGCAGCCGCATCGCGGAGCTCGACCGGTTCAAGAAGGGCGAGATCAATATCCTCGTCGCCAGCGACGTCGCCGCGCGCGGGCTCGACATCAAGGGCGTCAGCCACGTGTTCAACTACGACACGCCGTGGCATCCGGACGATTACATCCACCGTATCGGCCGAACGGGGCGCGCCGGGGCCAAAGGCAAGGCCTTCACGATGGTCACGCCCGAGGATGCCGAGGCGATCGCCAACGTCGAGAAACTCACCGGCATGGCCATCGCCGAGTACGGAGCGAGCAAAGGCGAGCAACGCGAGCCGCAGGAACGCGAGCAAGCGCCGCGCGAACGCGCCGCCGATGATCGGCCACGCCGTGGCAGGTCCCGGCGGCAAGAGCCGCGCGAGGAAGAGCCGAATGTCGAAAAGGTTCGCGAGGAACGGCCGCGCGCCGAAAAACCTGCCCCGGCGAAGCGCCAGCCTGCTCCGCGCCGCGAGCCGGAACCGGAGGCGGTCGACGGCGACGACGACGGCGACTGGAACGGCCCGGTGCCGGGCTTCCTCGCCCGCTCGGCGCTCTAACCGCAGAGGTTCTTCGCGTTATCGCCGCCCTTGCGCCCCTCGCGGTCGCGGGGGTTGCACTCGTCCGCATCGCGCGATTCCTGTTCCTGCTGGCGAATGTCGTGGCCGCTCGATCCGCGCCGTTCCTCGCCGGCCTGGGTGTTGTGCGTCTTACTCGGCATGATGCTCTCCTTGCTCGGAAAACGCGTTGGCGGAACCGAGTTTTCCCGCAGTCTAATTTGCGGTAGGATGATGGGGGGTCGACGCGCTCGAGGGGAGGGTGCCGATGACGGTCTACAAGGGGGGATTTCGCAAGGCGGGGCCGCGACTTTTCTGGCGGCCGGTTTGCTTCACGAACGAGGACAAGGCGGCGTTCTGGGCGGTCGCCATGGTCGGGGCCGCGGCCGAAGCTGCGCTAACCGGTTTCGTGATCGGCGCCGTCGTTGGGGCTTGCTATGGCTTTTGGCTGGCGTGGAACGCCGCGTGCCCCGAGTGCGGCTCGTGCATCGAGATACTCGGTATCCAGACGTTGTGGCCGTTCAGTCTGTTCCTGCCCTCGGTCGTTCCGGTGGTTCCGATCGTCGCCCGGCCAAGCACCGCGGATTGCCCGATGATTCCGCCGGGTTGTCCCTGAAGCTCACGCTGGCCTGACGAAGCTGTCGATCACGCGCTTGCGGCCGCTCGTCTCGAATTCGATTTCGAGCTTGTTGCCTTCCTGGCCGACCACCTCGCCATAGCCGAACTTGTCGTGGAACACGCGCGCGCCGAGCCGCAAGTCACTGCGCGGCTTGGCGGCGAAACTGGCGGCGCTGCGGCCGGGCTCGGCGAGGCGCTTGGGCGCCGGATCGTAGCCGCCGGTCAGCGCGCGCTGCCAGCCGGGGCCCCGCGCCCGGCTGCGATCGGGGCGGTCGCGGCTGACGTGGGCGAACGGGTCTTCCGTCTCGGACCAGTTGGCGCGCCACAACGAGGCGCCGCCGGTGAGGGTGGTCTCCTCATCGATGTGCTCGGCTGGCAGCTCGGCGATGAAGCGGCTGGGGATCGAGCTCGACCACTGGCCGTAGATCCGCCGGTTCGCGGCGTGGAGGATGGTGCACCGGCGTCGCGCGCGCGTGATCGCCACGTAGGCCAGCCGTCGCTCTTCCTCGAGCGCGGCGAGGCCGCCCTCGTCAAGCGCCCGCTGCGAAGGGAACACGCCTTCCTCCCAGCCGGGCAGGAAGACATTGTCGAACTCGAGGCCCTTAGCGGCGTGGATGGTCATGATGGTGACCTTCTCCTCGTCGTCGTTGGCATCGTTATCCATCACCAGGCTGACGTGCTCGAGGAAATCGCCGAGCGTTTCGTAATCCTCCATTGCGCGCGCCAGCTCGGCGAGGTTGTCGAGCCGACCGGCGCTCTCGGCCGAGCGCTCGGCCTTGAGCATGGCATCGTAGCCGGTCTCTTCGAGCACTGTGCGCAGCAAGTCCGACGGCGTGACGGTTGCGGCCAGCTCGCGCCAGCGCAGGAAGCCGCCCATCAGCGAAGCGATCGTAGCGCGCGCCCGCGCGGGCAGCTCGTCGCTGTCGGCCAGTTCGAGCGCGGCGGCGGCGAGCGGTATGCCGGTGGCACGGGCGTGGCGGTGCATCGTTTCGAGCGCCTTGGCGCCGAGGCCGCGCTTGGGCTGGTTGTGGATGCGCTCGAACGCCAGGTCGTCGGCCGGCTGGGCGATGACGCGAAGGTAGGCCAGCGCGTCGCGGATTTCGGCGCGTTCGTAGAAGCGGAAGCCGCCGATGATGCGGTAGCTGAGGCCGATCTGGATGAAGCGGTCCTCGAATTCGCGCGTCTGGTACTGCGCGCGGACGAGGATCGCCACGCCTTCGAGCGAGGCGCCCTCGCGCTCGATGCGCTCGATCTCCTCGCCGACGCGGCGCGCTTCCTCGGGGGCGTCCCACACGCCGATCACGCGGACCTTGTCGCCGCCGCCCTGCTCGGTCCACAAGGTCTTGCCGAGGCGCTCGGAATTGGCGGCGATCAGCCCCGAGGCGGCAGCCAGGATCGGCGGGGTCGAACGGTAATTCTGCTCGAGCCGGATCACCTTGGCGCCGGGAAAATCCTTCTCGAACCGCAGGATATTGGCGACTTCTGCGCCTCTCCATGAATAGATCGACTGGTCGTCGTCACCGACCACGCAGATGTTCTTGCGCTCCTGCGCCAGCAGCCGCAGCCACAGGTACTGCACCGAGTTGGTGTCCTGGTACTCGTCGACGAGGATGTACTTGAAGCGCTGCTGATAGCCCTTGAGGATGTCCGGCTCGCGCCGCAGCACGTTGAGCATGTGGAGCATCAGGTCGCCGAAATCGCAGGCGTTGAGCGCCTTCAGCCGTGCCTGGTAGAGTTCGTAGAACTGCTTGCCCTTGCCGTTGGCGTAAGCCTCGTTCTCCACGGCATCGAGATCGCCGGGGTTGAGCCCGCGGTTCTTCCAGCGGTCGATCAGCCCGGCCAGTTGCCGCGCCGGCCAGCGCTTCTCGTCGAGATCGTTCTCGGTGATCAGCTGCTTGAGCAGGCGCAGCTGGTCGTCGGTGTCGATGATCGTGTAGTTCGCCTGCAGCCCGACCAGCTCGGCGTGCCGGCGGAGCATCCTGGCGCAAATCGAATGGAAGGTGCCGAGCCACGGCATTCCCTCGACCGCGTCGCCGATCAGCTGGCCGACGCGATGCCGCATTTCGCGCGCGGCCTTGTTGGTGAAGGTGACGCAAAGGATCTCGCTCGGCCAGGCGCGGCGGCTGCGGATCAGGTGGGCGAGGCGCGCGGTCAGCGCGGCGGTCTTCCCGGTTCCGGCGCCGGCCAGCATCAGCACCGGTCCCTCGGTAGTGAGCACCGCTTCCTTCTGCGGCGGATTGAGCCCGTCGAGCCACGCCGGAGCTTCGTCGGCGGTGCTCGCGGGGGCGGGAAGGGCGGGGTCGCTCACAGTGAACAGCTAGGGAACAGACGCCCCCCACGCAACCCCGCCGGCGGAACAACCGCCATGGGCGGCGGTTCCCCTGACGACAGGAGAATTCGATGGAGAGAACCCATGCGCAAATTGATCCTGAGCGCCGCCGCCGCGATCGCGCTGGCCACGGTTCCGGCCCTGGCGCAAGAGACCGATAACGATGCGAAAGTCGGCGTTTCGGCCTCGACGGGCAGCCTGACGGCCGACCGGCAGGCGATCGTCGCCAGCTGGCCGGCCGACCGGCAGACGATGTATTCAAGCTGGTCGCCCGAGTACCAAACCTACTTCTGGACGCTCACCCCCGAGGAGCAGCAGGCCTACTTCGTGCTCACGCCGACCCAGCGCGAGCAGATCGCGGCGATGACGCCGACGCAGCGCTCCGCCGCGTGGCAGTCGATCGTCCGGCAACTCGCCGCAGGGGCCAATAACAGCGACACCAGCGTCGCCGCGCGCACCGGCGGCGAAGTTCCCGCTCCGGCGCAAGCGACGCCTGCGGATGACGCGGCCAGCGGTGCGGGCGCGGTGGTCACCAGCGTCCCCGGAAACCTCGAACCGCCGCCGGCCTCGGCGCTCAACAAGCACTACCCGGTCTGCTCGCGGACCGTGCAGGACCAATGCCAGAACCCCGGCGAGGGCGGCGCTCCGGGCCGTTCACGCGCCCTCAAATATTGGCCGGGCAAGCCCGCCAGCGAAGGAAAGTAATCGATTGCCGATTGCGTGACCTAGCCCTCCTGCTACCTCTCCCTCGGGTACGGGAGGGCACATGTCACCACTTCGCGAACATCGCCGGGTATTGGCCGCTTCGCTGGTCGGTACCGCGGTCGAGTTCTACGATTTCTACGTCTACGCCACCGCCGCCGCGCTGGTGTTCGGACCGCTGTTCTTCCCTTCCGAAAGCGCCACCGCACAACAACTGCTGAGCTTCATGAGCTTCGGCCTCGCCTTCGTCGCACGGCCTGTCGGCGCGATCGCCTTCGGCCATTTCGGCGACCGGCTGGGGCGAAAGTCGACATTGGTCGCCTCGCTGCTGCTGATGGGCGTATCGACGCTGCTGATCGCCTTCCTGCCGACTTACGCGATGGTTGGATGGGTCGCGCCGCTGCTGCTGTGCGTCCTGCGCTTCGGCCAGGGGTTCGGGCTCGGCGGGGAATGGGGCGGTGCGACGCTGCTGGCGGTCGAAAACGCTCCGAAAGGGTGGGAATCGCGCTTCGGTTCGGCTCCGCAACTGGGCGCGCCGGTCGGCTTCCTGACCGCGAATGGGTTGTTCCTGCTGCTGGGGCTCTGGCTGAGCGATGCGGACTTCAACGCCTGGGGGTGGCGCGTGCCGTTCCTGCTCTCGGCGCTGCTGGTCGGGGTCGGGCTGTGGGTGCGGCTGCGGATCGGCGAGACGCCTGCTTACCGCGACGCGCTCGAGAAGGCGCCGCCGCCGCTGGTGCCGCTTGGCGTGGTGCTCCGTCACCATTGGGCGCCGACGCTCGCCGCTTGCGCGGCGGTCGTCTCGGCGTTCGCGATCTTCTACCTCTCGACGGCCTTTGCGCTCAGTCACATGACCTCCGCGCGCGGGGTATCGCGCGAGACCATGCTGGCGCTGCAACTGGCCGCCAACCTGTTTCTCGCCGTGGGGATCGTCCTCGCGGCGATCGGTTCGGATCGGACCAGCCCCCGGCGCATGCTGGCCTGGGGCGCGGCGGCGACGGTGCTGCTCGGGTTGGTCTTCGGCCCGGCGCTGGCGGGAGGCTCGCTTGCGCTGGTCTTCACGACGCTGGCCGGCGGGCTCATGGTGATGGGGTTCGTCTACGGGCCGCTCGGCGGTTGGATGCCGCGGCTGTTCCCGGTGACTGTGCGCTACACCGGCATGTCCGTCGCCTTCAATGTCGGCGGGATCCTCGGCGGAGCCGTGGCGCCGATCGCCGCGCAGATGCTGAGCGCGGCTGGGGGCATCTCGCTCGTCGGGTTGTTCCTGAGCGCGGCGGGCCTGGTGACGCTGCTCGGCGTTACCGTGGGGCGGCCGGCAGTCGCAGCAACGTAATCCGCGCGGCGCCGACGGTGCGCTCGGATTCGATCTCCAGCGACTTGACCTGGGCGGGCTCGTCCTTCGCCGTTTCGAGCGCAACCCAGCTGCCTTCGCCGATCCAGCCGAGCCGCACCATCCGATCGAGTGCGACCGCCCCCGCGCCGCTGCGGTAGGGCGGGTCGAGTAGCAGCAGATCGTAGGCTTGCCTGGCGGGCCCCAACGCGAGCACAGAGCCAGCCTGAACCGTGCAGCGATCCTGCGCTCGCAAGGCAGCCACGTTCGCCCTCAGCGCCCGAATCGCCGCCGGATCCTGCTCGACGAACAGGCAGCTGGCGACGCCGCGCGACAGCGCCTCCAGTCCCAGCGCGCCCGAGCCGGCGAACAGGTCCGCCACGGCCAGGCCTTCGAAACTGCCGAGACGGCTGGTGAGCATGTTGAACAGCGTTTCGCGGGTTCGGTCCGCGGTCGGCCGCGTCGCTTCGCCTGGCGGAGCCTTGAGCGGACGGCGGCGCCACTCGCCGGCGACGATCCTCATTCAGCGGCGCCCTTTCGCAGGCTGCTCCTGAAGCGCTCGAGCTCGTGCTTCCTGACCTCGTCGGCCGCGCCGCGCGACAGGTCGCTGAGCGCGAAAGGCCCGTAAGCCGTGCGCAGCAGTCGCGAGACCTCGAGGCCGAGATGCTCGAGCACACGGCGTACTTCGCGGTTCTTGCCTTCGGTCAGCGTCAGCTCGATCCACTGGTTGCGCCCCGTGCGGCGCTCGAGATTGGCGTCGATCGGGCCGTAGCGCATGCCTTCGATGACGATCCCGTCCATCAGGCTTTCGAGCCGCGCTTGGCTGACCTCGCCATAAGTCCGCGCGCGATAAGTACGCGGCACGGCATTGGCCGGCAGTTCCATCGCCCGCTTGAGCTCGCCGTCGTTGGTCAGCAGCAGGAGCCCCTCGGTGTTGAGGTCGAGGCGGCCAACCGGCATCAGGCGCGGCGTGCCCTTCGGCAGCGCGTTGCGCAGCGCGTCGTAGATTGTCGGGCGACCCTTGGGGTCGCGCTCGGCGGTGAGCAGGCCCGAGGGCTTGTGGAACCGAAACAGCCGAGCCCTGTCCGCCGCGCCGACCGGTTTGCCGTCGACCGTCACGCCGCGCAGGCTCGGCAGGATCGTCGCCGGCGTTTCGAGCTTCGTGCCGTTAAGCGCCACCCGCCCGTCGGCGATCATCCGTTCGACCTCGCGGCGGCTGGCAACGCCGGCGCGGGCGAGCAGCTTGGCGATCCGTTCACCTTCGGGTCTGGGGGTATCGGGCATGGCTGCGCCATAGCGGTGAAGCGGCCGCGGTCAAAGCCGGACGGTGGAGCGAGCGTCCAGACCCCTAGCTTCGCCGAGTTTGCACGCTAGGGTGGAACCGCAGGGAGACGCGAACGCATGGCATCGAGTGCGCAACAGGCCAACCCGGCCGCAGTTCGTCCGAAGGGCTTCAAGCTGCTCGCCCGCGCGCTTCAGACGCGCAAGTCGGCCACCATGCTCGGGCTGGGCTTTTCCTCGGGGCTGCCCTTCGCGCTGCTGGTCGGCACGCTCAACGCCTGGCTCGGCGAGGTCGGCATCAACCTCGCCACCATCGGCGTGCTGTCGTGGATCGGCCTCAGCTATTCGTTCAAGTTCCTCTGGTCGCCGCTGGTCGATCGCTTTCCGCTGCCTGGGCTCGACCGGCTCGGGCGGCGCAAGAGCTGGATCCTGCTGTGCCAAACGGTGGTCGTGCTCGGCTTCGGCGGGCTTGCGCTGACCAGCCCGACGCAAGCGATCGGCACGTTCGCGCTGTTCGCGTTCATCGCCGCACTCGCTTCGGCGACGCAGGACATCGCCATCGACGCCTGGCGCATCGACCAGGCCGACGAGGACAACCCGATCGAGCTGCTCTCGGCGCTGACCCAGTTCGGTTATCGCACGGCGTCGATCGTCGGCGGAGCCGTGGCGCTGGTCCTGGCCGCGCGGATGAGCTGGCCCAGCGTCTACCTGATCATGGCGGCGCTGATCGTCCTCGTCGCGTTCCTCACTCTTCGCGCGCCCGACAGCGAGCGGCCCGAGCGAACCGCGATGTACGCGGCGCTGGCGCAGCCCGGCGCCTTGTCGCCCACCGCGCGCCTCGCCGCGCTCGCGGTGGTTGGCCTCGGCTGGGGCTGGGCGATCGTGACTGTGATCCGGTTCATGGCCGCCATGCTGACCACGCCCGCCGGCACGCCGCCGCCCTCGGTGGGGGATTTCACCAAGGCCTACGGCCCGTGGATCATCGTCGCGACGGTGTTCCTGCCGCTGGTGGTCGCCGCGGTGACCAACTGGCTGGTCAATAACGGGAAGGCGGTGCTGACCGAACCCGACGCCGATCGCGGCGCTGGCCGCACGTTCGCCAATCACCTCTACTCCGCGCTCGTCGCGCCCTTGCGCGAGCTGTCGGGGCGGCTCGGCTGGGGCGTGATCATCGTGATCGGCTTCATCCTGACATACGCCCTTTGCTACAACATCTGGGCGAGCTTCGCCTATCCGTTCTACCTCGAGGAGCTGAAGTACACGAAGGACGAGGTCGCCTTCGCCTCGAAGATCTTCGGCATCATCATGACCATGCTCGGGATCGGCCTCGGCGGATACCTGTTCGCGCGGATCGGCCGGTTCCCGACCGTGCTGCTCGGGGCGATCCTGCCGCCGCTCGGCAACCTGCTCTATGCCGACCTCGCTTACGGCAGCCCGAGGATCGACGCGTTCTCGCACCTCTTGCGGCTCGATGCGCTGGCGCAGGCTTTCGGTAGCGACGAGCGGATGATGCGGCTGCTGCTGGCGATCAGCTACGAGAACGTCAGCACCGGCCTCGCGCTCACCGCCTGGATGGCTTACGTCTCTAGCATCGTCAGCAAGCAGTACGCGGCGGTGCAGTACGCGCTGCTCGGGTCGCTGGTCTCGCTCGTCGGCACGCTCGGCCGCGGGATCACCGGCGAGGCGATCGACACTTACGGTTACGCGACGGTGTTCGAATGGACCGCGGCCACGGCTTCGCTGTCGGTCCTTTTCGTGCTGTTCGAATGGGTTCGGGTTTCGCGCCAAGAGCGCCTGGCGCTCGCGCCGGCCTAGGGTTAATTTAACCCCATGTTGGGGCATTATGCATAATCCCCCCTAACCAGGATGCTATAGAAACGGCATCATGACGGACCCTCGCGTCGATCGGGCCTTTCCCCGCCTTAAGCTGGGCATATCTGCCCAGTTGGAGACGCTCGACGGCCGCCAGCGGGTTCGCCTGATGGACTTGTCGCAAGGCGGCGCGCACCTGATCCTGAGCCAGGCGGGCCCCTTCAAGGAATGCGTCCTCACCTGGCTCAATTTCGAGGTTTTCGGGTCCGCCGCGTGGAGCGACGGCAAGCACTTCGGCCTGACCTTCGAAGCGCCTTTGCCGCTGCGCGTACTTGTCGAAACCCGCCAGCGGGCGCCTTCGGTCGTCCGCGAGGAGGAGGAAAGGGCCGCCCAGGAATGGGTCGCCGGGACCTCGCACAGCGGTTCGGACCGTTAGTCAGGCACCTCCCCGTTGGCCGCGAGCACTTTGCCCGCGAGGTAGAGCGAGCCGGCGATGAGCACGGGCGCGCCGTCGTCGGGCAGCGCAGCCAGGGCTGCTTCGAGGCTGTCCGACCACCGCGCGGCCTCGCCATAGGCCTCGGCGCCATGGCTGTCGCTGCCCTCGATGGGCACCGCGGTGACGCTCAGCAGCCGCCCTTCGAGCGGGCCGATGATCGCCTCCGGATAACGGTTCGCCAGCATGCCGATGACCAGGTGCAGGCGGTCCCCGGCAAAATGACGGCCGATCGCCAGTCCGGCATCGGCGTTGTGACCGCCGTCGAGCCACACCGCGTGGCCGGGAGCGAGCGCGGTCAGCGGCCCGGCGCCGAGCCGTTGCAGCCGCGCGGGCCAGCGCGCCGAACGGATTCCCTCGGCCATCGCTTCGGGCGAGACGGCGACGTAGTCCTGGTGCCGCAGCATCGCCACCGCCAGCGCCGCGTTGTCGCCCTGGTGTCGGCCGGGAAGGGCGGGCAGCGGCAGCGTCAGCTCGCCATGGCGGTCGCGGTATTGAATTGCCTCACCGACTTCGGCCCACCAGTCGCGCCCGCGCATGTGCAGCGGCGCCCCGGCGAGGCCGGCCCGGCGCTCGATCTCGAGCTCGACGTCCTCGGCATAAGCCTGCGTGACCAGCGGCGAGCCGGGCCGAGCGATGCCGCCCTTCTCGAAGGCGATGCGGCACATTGGGTCCTCCGGGGTGCCTTCCTCGGGCACCAGCAGGAACGCCTCGTGGTCGATGCCGAGCGTGGCGATGCCGCAGCACGCCGGGCGCTCGAGCACATTGGTGGCGTCGAACCGCCCGCCGAGCCCGACCTCGATCACGCAGGCATCGGCCGGATTGCGCGCGAAGGCGAGGAAGGTGGCGGCGGTGGTGATCTCGAAGAAGCTCGGGTCGAGGTCCTGGCCGGCGTCGAGCACTTCCTTCAGCAATTCGGCGAGCAATTCGTCCGAGATAAGCTCGCCGGCGATCCGGATGCGCTCGTTGTAGCGGACGAGGTGCGGCTTGATCGCGACGTGGGCCTTGAGCCCGTGCGCCTCAAGCATCGCCCGCAGGTAGGCACAGGTCGAGCCCTTGCCGTTGGTCCCGGCGACATGGAAGGTCGGCGGCAGGCGCTTCTGCGGGTCGCCGAGGCGCCGCAGCAGCTCGCGGATCGTATCGAGCCCGAGGCGGCCCTGCGGCAGCGATAGCCGCGCCAGCCGGTCGAGCTGGGCCTGGACTCGCGGATCGTCGGAAGTCGCGAAATCTTTCACCGGATCTAAGCGGCGGCTTGGGCGGGCGCCATATAGCCGAGCAGGGTGCCGAGCATCGCGCGAAGCTCGGCGCGGGGCACGACCATGTCGACCATGCCGTGCTCGTGGAGGTACTCGGCGCGCTGGAAGCCTTCGGGCAGCTTCTCGCGGATCGTTTCCTGGATCACCCGCTGCCCGGCAAAGCCGATCAGCGCGCCCGGCTCGGCGATATGCACGTCGCCGAGCATCGCGTAACTGGCGGTGACCCCGCCGGTGGTCGGGTCGGTCAGCACGACGATGTAGGGCAGCCCGGCTTCCTTCAGTCTACGGGTCATTACCGTCGCGCGGGGCATCTGCATGAGGCTGAGGATGCCTTCCTGCATTCGCGCCCCGCCGGCGGCGGTGACGACGACCATGCCGCATTTCTCGTCGAGCGCGCGCTGGGCGGCGGCGACGAAAGCCGAGCCTACCGCCTGGCCCATCGAGCCGCCCATGAACATGAAGTCCTGCACCCCGACGACCGCGCGGTGGCCCTCGATCGTGCCGAACGCGGCGGTGAAGGCGTCGTCGTGAGGGTTCTTGGCGCGGGCCTGCTTGAGCCGGTCGGTGTAGCGCTTGGAATCGCGGAACTTGAGCGGATCCTCGCGCACCTCGACCTCGGGAAGCACCTCGTAACCGTCGTCGAGAAGCTGGGCGAGGCGCGTGTCGGCACCGATTCGGCCGTGATGCTCGCAACGCGGGCAGACGTAGAGGTTCTCTTCGTATTCCTTGGTGAAGAGCATCTCGCTGCAGCTCGGGCACTTGACCCACAAGTCTTCGGGGGTCTCGCGCTTGCTGCCGAACGAGAGGGAATTGCGGACGCGGGTGAGCCAGCTCATGCGTGGGCCTCCTTGCGGGCGGAATGGACCGCTTCGGCAAGCGATGCGGTGTATTCGCGCAGGTGTTCCGGTGCGGCGGTGCCGTGTTTGCCGACGATCTCGACCAGCGCCGAGCCGACGACCACGCCATCGGCGACACGGGCGATGGCGCGGGCCTGCTCGGGCGTGCGCACGCCGAAGCCGACCGCGACTGGCAGGTCGGTGGCGCGCTTGAGGCGGGCGACGGCCTGTTCGATCGAAGCGGTCGCCGCCTGCTGCTTGCCGGTGATCCCGGCGACCGAGACGTAATAGAGGAACCCGCTCGCGCCATCGAGCACGGTCGGCAGGCGCGCGTCGTCGGTCGTCGGCGTGGCGAGGCGGATCAGGTCGACTCCCTCGGCGCGCAAGTACGGGCCGAGGTCCTGGTCCTCCTCGGGCGCGAGGTCGACGCAGATCACCCCATCGACGCCGCAGCCCTTGCACTCCTTGGCGAACCATTCGGGCCCGCGGCGGACCATCGGGTTGGCATAGCCCATCAGCACCAGCGGCACGTCCGGATGCCGCTCGCGGAATTCGTTGGCGATCATCAGGATTTCGCGCGTCGTCGTGCCGGCGCCGAGCGAGCGCAGGTTAGCCGCCTGGATCGCCGGCCCGTCGGCCATCGGGTCGGTGAACGGCATCCCCAGCTCGATCACGTCCGCGCCGCCGGAGACGAGCGCGTCGAGATTGGCGGCGGTGTCGCCGTCGCCCGCAGTGATGAACGCGACGAGGGCAGAGCGGCCCTTGGCGAAGGCGGAGGCGAGGCGCGGGTTCACATCTCCACTCCCAACGCCTCGGCGACGGTGAAGATGTCCTTATCGCCGCGGCCGCACAAGTTGGCGAGGATGATCGCGTCCTTCGGCATTCCCGGCGCGCGCTTGGCGACGGCGGCGATGGCGTGGCTCGGTTCGAGCGCGGGGATGATGCCTTCGGTGCGGCAGAGGAGCTGGAAGGCGTCGAGCGCTTCGGTATCGGTCGCCGAGGTGTATTCGACCCGGCCGCTTTCCTTCAGCCAGGCGTGCTCGGGGCCGATGCCTGGGTAGTCGAGCCCGGCGCTGATCGAGTGTGCCTCGGTGATCTGCCCGTCCTCGTCCTGCAGCAGGTAGGTCTTGTTGCCGTGGAGGATGCCCGGGGCGCCGCCGGCGAGGCTCGCCGCGTGCTGCTTGTCGAGCCCGTGGCCGGCCGCCTCGACGCCGAGCATCTTCACCTCGGGATCGTCGAGGAACGGGTGGAACAGCCCGATCGCGTTCGAACCGCCGCCGATCGCCGCGACCAGCAGGTCGGGCAGTCGGCCGACGCGGCTGAGCATCTGCGCCCGCGCCTCGCGCCCGATCACGCTCTGGAAGTCGCGCACCAGCTCGGGATAGGGATGCGGCCCCGCGGCGGTGCCGATGATGTAGAAAGTGTCGTGGACGTTCGCGACCCAGTCGCGCAGCGCCTCGTTCATCGCGTCCTTCAGCGTGCGCGAGCCGCTGACCACCGGGACCACTTCGGCGCCGAGCAGCTTCATGCGGAACACGTTCGGCTGCTGGCGGGCGACGTCGACCTCGCCCATGTAGATCACGCACGGCAAGCCGAAGCGCGCGCACACGGTGGCGGTGGCGACGCCGTGCTGGCCGGCGCCGGTCTCCGCGATGATCCGCGTCTTGCCCATCCGCATCGCCAGCAGGATCTGGCCGATGCAGTTGTTGATCTTGTGCGCGCCGGTGTGGTTGAGCTCGTCGCGCTTGAACCACACTTGTGCGCCGCCGAGCGCCTCGGTCAGGCGCGGGGCGAAGTACAGCGGACTCGGGCGGCCGACGTAATGCTCGAGCAGATCCTCGAACTCGGCCTTGAAAGCCGGGTCGACCTTGGCCGCGCGGTAGGCCGTCTCGAGCTCGAGGATCAGCGGCATCAGTGTTTCGGCGACGTAGCGGCCGCCGAATTGGCCGAAATGCCCGCGCTCGTCGGGCTGGTTGCGGAAGGAGTTGGGCTGCGTGCTCATGCTTGCCGGGCCGCTTTGCAGAAGGCGCGGATCAAGTCCACATCCTTGACCCCGGGCGCGCTTTCGAGACCGCTGGAGGCATCGACGAGCGGGGCGCCGGTGACGCGAATAGCCTCGGCGACATTGCCCGGCGTCAGGCCGCCGGCGAGGCCCCACGGCAATTCGTGGCGGAAGTTCGCCAGCAGCGACCAGTCGAGCGCCAAGCCGTTGCCGCCGGGCAGCGCGCCCGCGGCGGCATCGTAAAGCACCTTGTCCGCCGCGCCCTTCCATTTGAGCGAGCTGGCGAGCGAATCCGCGTTGCGCACGCCGATCGCCTTCCACACCTCGAGCGGGGTGTTCTGCTTGATCAGCGCCAGCCACTCGGGCGTTTCCTGCCCATGGAACTGCACCACGTCCGGCTTGACCGCGTCGAGCGCCCGGGCGGTCGGCAGCGCCTCCATGCTGACCAGCAGCAGCACGACCTTGACGTGCTGGGGCACTCGGCGGCGCAGGATCGCGGCCTGGTCGAGCGAGACGTGCCGCGGGCTCCGCTCGTAATGCACAAGCCCGATGTGCGTCGCGCCGGCGTCGATCGCGGCGTCGACGGTTTCGGGCGTGGAGAGCCCGCAGATCTTGATCTCTGTGTTGGCCATTGGGCGTGCAGTTAGGGAAGCGCTCCGGCGAAGGGAAGCCTTCAGAGAGTGGCTTCGATCGCCCGCGCCGCCTCGACCGGGTCCTCGGCGCGGCTGATCGGCCGGCCGACGACCAGCACGCTGGCGCCATCGTCGCGCGCCTGGCGCGGGGTGACAACGCGCTTCTGGTCGCCGTGGTTGCCGTTCATGCGCAGGCCGGGAACGACGAAGAAGCCGTCCTTCCATTGCTTGTGCACCGCGCGGACTTCGTGGCCGGAGCAGACGATGCCGTCGAGACCGGCGGCCTGCGCCAGCTCGGCAAGGCGCATGACCTGGTCGTGGGCGCTGCCTTCGACGCCGGTGCGCATGAGATCGCGCTCGTCGAGGCTGGTGAGCATCGTCACGGCGACGACTTTGGTGCCGTTCGCCGCCGCCGCCTTGGCGTCCTCCATCATCGCCCGCCCGCCGCTGCCGTGAACGGTGACGATCGCTGGTTCGAGCATGTGGATCGCCTGCATCGCTCCGGCGACGGTGTTGGGAATATCGTGGAACTTCAGGTCGAGGAAGATCGGCAGCCCGACATGGGCAATCTCGTGCACGCCGTGGTGGCCGTGCGCGCAGAAGAATTCGAGCCCGAGCTTGAAGCCGCCGACATGCGCCTTGACCTTCTCGGCCAACGCCTTCGCGGCATCAAGCTGCGGGACATCGAGGGCAAGATAGACCGGATTTCCCACCGTTACTCCGATTTCAGCGGCCCGGGGTCCTCCGCCGGGTGCTCGGGGGCGATCACGGGATCGGCCGCGGGATCGACCGCCGGGGCGACCGGCGTCACCGCGGCCGTGCGCGCCGCCACTTGGAGCGAGTTGATCTTGCGCCGCGCGGCGTAGGCGGTGATCCGGTGCAGCAGCCACATCGGCAGTAGACCGAGGAGGAACGACACCACCACCAGTGCGGGGATCTTGGTTTCGAGGACCAGCCCTTCCCAGATCTTCACCTCGACGGGGTTCCAGTTGTTGATCGAGAAGATCAGCAGAACGATGAGCAGTAGGACCCAGACGATCGTGCGGACGATTTGCATGGCGGCCTCCTTCTTCTTCGCCACGGCTTAGGGCGATTGCGCGGCGAAGGGAAGGGCGGCAAGCACCGCTGGCGGGGCACCTGGAGGCGAGATTGCCAGCAGCCTCTAACGGGTGCAAAGTCGCCTGTCAGTGGGGCGGGGGAAAAACGATGAGCAAGGTCGTGATTGCGATGCTGTTGGCAGCTTGCCCGTTCGCAGCCTCTGCGGAGATCATGCCGCGGCAAGAGGCCCTGACCCGCTGCAAGGTGGATTTCGATATCGCCTATGAATTGATCGTGCCCGAGCCCCAGGCCGGCCAGACCGAGCAACAGGTCATCGAGGCGCTCGATCCGCACACGGGGAACGTGGCGCGCGGCCTGGCTGAGCTGGAGGTGCACGCCGCCGCCCAACTGACTCCCATGTGGACCCACAACACGCCCGCCGATGGAGTCCGGCTCGATGCCGTCGAGAAAGGCGAAGAGAAAGAGTTGACCGACCTTTACGACAAGGCGACGAACGATGCCGAGACGAAAGCTATGATGGACAATGTCTTCGACCGCGTCGAAGCGTGCCAGAAGCAGTTTCCCGACCTCTGAGCGACAGCTCAGCTCGCGCCGAACACCCGCTCGAAGATGCGGTCGATCTGTCGGAAGTGGTAAGCGAGGTCGAACTTGTCCTCGATCTCCGCCTCGCTCAGCGCTGCGGTGACCTGCGGGTCGGCCTTGAGCAGTTCGAGCAGCGAGAGCTGCCCGTCGCTCTCCCACACCTTCATCGCGTTGCGCTGGACGATGGCGTAGGCGTCCTCCCGGCTCACGCCGGCCTGCGTGAGCGCCAGCAGCACGCGCTGCGAATGGACGAGGCCGCCCATCCGGTCGAGGTTCTTCTGCATCCGCTCGGGATAGACGAGCAGCTTGTCGATCAGCCCCGTTAGCCGCGCCAGCGCGAAGTCGAGCGTGATGCAGGCGTCCGGACCTATGAACCGCTCCACCGACGAGTGGGAGATGTCGCGCTCGTGCCACAGGGCGACGTTCTCCATCGCCGGCACCGCGGCGCCGCGCACCACGCGGGCGAGACCGGTCAGGTTCTCGCTGAGCACCGGATTGCGCTTGTGCGGCATCGCGCTCGAGCCCTTCTGCCCGGGCGAGAAGTATTCCTCGGCCTCGAGCACTTCGGTGCGCTGGAGGTGGCGGACCTCGACGGCGAGCCGCTCGATCGAGCTGGCGATCACCCCGAGCGTGGCGAAGAACATCGCGTGGCGATCGCGCGGGATGACCTGGGTCGAGATCGGCTCGACCGCCAGCCCTAGCGCCTGCGCGACGTGCTCCTCGACCGCCGGGTCGATGTTGGCGAACGTGCCGACCGCGCCGCTGATCGCGCAAGTGGCGATCTCCGCGCGCGCGGCAACCAGCCGGTCGCGGCAGCGGGAGAACTCGGCATAGGCCTGGGCGAGCTTGAACCCGAACGTGACCGGCTCCGCGTGGATGCCGTGGCTGCGGCCGATCGTCGGGGTGAACTTGTACTCGAGCGCACGGCGCTTGAGCGCGGCGAGAAGCTGGTCGAGGTCGTCAAGGAGGATATCGGCGGAACGCGCAAGCTGCACGGCCAGCGTGGTGTCGAGCACGTCGGAGCTGGTCATGCCCTGGTGCATGAACCTCGCTTCGTCGCCGACTTGTTGCGAGACCCAGGTAAGGAAAGCGATCACGTCGTGCCTGGTCACCGCCTCGATCGCATCGATGGCGGCGACATCGATCGCCGGCTCGGTTCCCCACCAGTCCCACAGCGCCTTGGCGGCACTCTTCGGCACCACGCCCAGTTGGCCGAGCTTCTCGGTCGCATGCGCCTCGATCTCGAACCAGATGCGGTACTTCGCTTCGGGCTCCCAGATCGCGGTCATGTCGGGGCGGGAATAGCGCGGGACCATCGAGAACTCCGGTGCGGGAAGGATGCGCGGCGGCTAGGCCCGCAAAGGGTTCAGATCAACCCCTTCGCCTTCAGACTGACATGCCCCTCGCGGCCGACGATCACGTGGTCGTGGACGGTGATCCCAAGCAATCGCCCCGCCTCGGCGATGCGGGCGGTGATCTGGATGTCGGCACGGCTCGGTTCGGGATTGCCGCTTGGATGGTTGTGGACGAGGATCAGCGCCGTCGCCCCGACCTCGAGCGCCTTCTTGACCACTTCCCGCGGGTGGATCGCCGCTTCGTCGATCGTCCCCTCCTGCGCCTGGTGGTCGAGGATCAGGCGGTTGCGCGCGTCGAGGTAAAGCACACGCACGCGCTCGACGGTCAGGTGTGCCATGTCGATCGCGAGGTAGTCGAGCAGCGCCTGCCAGCTGCCCAGTACCGGCTGCTGGCGCACTTCGCTGCGCGCCATGCGGCGGGCGGCCAGTGCGACGATCTTCAGGGCGGCGGCGCTGACTTCGCCCATGCCTGCGACATCGGCGAGCGCGTTGTGGTCGGCGTTGAGCACGGCGGCCAGCGAGCCGAAGCGGGCGAGCAGGGCTTTGGCGATCGGCTTGGTGTCGCCGCGTGGGCGGGCGGCGAAGAGCAGGTATTCGAGCACCTCGTAGTCGGCCAACGCTTCGGGCCCGCCATCGAGCAGGCGCCGGCGCAGCCGCTCGCGGTGGCCGCTTCCTGCGTGGCCGGCGGCATGCGCCGTTGGCGGTTGATTCCCCGGCAAATTCGACCCTTTCCCTGACCCGAAACGCATTGCCTTTGCCGCGGCCAGCGCGCAAGTGTCGCGGCGATGGCCGACGAAGCCGAGAACGACACCACCGCGGAAACGGCGGTCAGGCGGCGCTCGTTCTGGCGGCGGTGGATCGTCTATCCGCTGCTGCTGATCTTCGCGCTCGCGTTCCTCGCGTTCTGGCTCCAGCGCGAAACGATCGCCGACAACGTGATCGGCAATTACCTTCGCTCGCGACATGTCCAGGCGACCTATCATATCGAGCATATCGGCGGCACGCGGCAGGTGCTGACCGATATCGTCGTCGGCGACCCGAAGCACCCGAACCTGACCATCGAACGGGCCGAAGTGGTGGTTCGTTATCGGCTGGGGTTTCCCGGCATCGCCCGGCTCATTCTTGTCCGGCCTCGGCTTTACGGCACCTACCTTGGCGGGAAGTTGAGCTTCGGGGCGCTCGATCCGGTGCTGTTCGCGGGCAAGAAGCGAGCCTTCGAGCTTCCCGATTACGCGCTCGAACTGAACGACGGGCGCGCGCTGCTCGAGACCGACTTCGGCCCGGTCGGGATCAAGGCCGACGGGAAGGGCCGGCTGCGCGGCGGCTTCGCCGGTATCTTGGCGGCCGACGCGCCGAAGCTGGCCTTTGGCGATTGCCAGCTCGCCGGGGCGACCCTCTACGGCACGATCAGGGTCGATGCCCGGCGCCCGGCCTTCAACGGTCCGCTGCGCTGGAGATCCCTCGATTGCGGAGGAAGTTCAGTTCGGCTGGGTCCGACAAGCCTCGGCGCCGAGCTGCGGCTCGATCGGGATCTCGCCGGCGGCGACGGCAAGCTGGCCGGAAGCAGCCGCGCCGCGCGCTACGGTGCGGCGGTGGCCGACGCCGTGCGGCTTTCGGGCAAGGCGTCGTTCCACGGCGGAGAACTCACCGCGAGCTACGACCTCGCCGGCGACGGAGTGACGAATCCGCAGGCGCAGCTCGCCAACGTGACGGCCAAGGGCACGCTGCACGCCAGCGCGGGCTTCGACCGCTTGCGGCTGGAGACCGAGTTCAATGGCTGGGATTTCCATCCCGGCGCCGGCTTCGATAGCGCGCTGGCACAGGCGGCAAGGAGCACCGGCGACACGCTGGTCGGCGCGGTGCTGCGCAAGCTGCGCGGCGCGCTCTCGCGCGAAGCCCAGGGCAGCACCTTCACGGGTCAGGCGAGCCTGCGCAAGACCGGCAGCGCATTCACCCTGATCGTGCCCCAGGCCACTCTGACGGGCGGCAGCGGCGAGCATGTGCTCTCGCTGTCGCGATTCGAGTATGGCGGCGGCGGGGGAGGACTGCCACGCCTTTCGGGCAGCTTCGCCACCGGCGGGCGCGACCTGCCGCGGATCGAGGGACGCATCCTGCAGCGCGGCAGCGAGGGGTTCAACGCGCAACTGGCAATGGCGAATTACGAGGCACATGGCGGGAGTATCGCCGTGCCGAGCCTGGCCGTGGTTTCGAAAGGCGCGGCCATCGGATTTGCCGGCCGGGCAATTGTCAGCGGCGACTTGCCCGACGGTCGTGCCGATGGGCTGCTGATGCCGCTGTCGGGCAACTGGTCGAGCGCGGCCGGGCTGGCGCTGTGGCGGCAGTGCACCAAGCTGACGTTCGATTCGCTGCGCTTCGCCAACCTCACGCTCGAACGGCGCGGCCTGACCGTCTGCCCGGCGAAAGGCGCGCCCATCGTACGGTATGGGGCGGCAGGCCTGCACATCGCCGCCGGCGTGCCGTCGCTCGATGTCGCCGGGCGCCTAGGGACGACGCCGATCGCCATCCGCAGCGGGCCGATCGGTTTCGCCCATCCCGGCACGGTGTCGGCGCGGCAGTTGCTGGTGACGCTGGGGCCGCGCGATACCGCGGCGACATTCGCCGTCAGCGACCTCACCGCGCGGATCGGCAAGACCGTTTCGGGGCGCTTCGACGGCGCCGACGTCAGGCTGTTCAGCGTGCCGATGGATATCGTCAATGCGAATGGGACGTGGGATTACGCCAACGGTCGCCTGAGTATCGCTGACGGCGCCTTCCGCCTGGTCGATCGCCAGCTGGCCAAGCGGTTCGAACCGCTGGTGGCCCGGGGAGCAACGCTCGCGCTCAAGGATAACCTCATCACCGCCGAAGCCGTGCTGCGCGAACCCCGTACCGATCGCGAAATTACAAGAGTGAACTTGCGGCACGACCTATCGAGTGGTCGCGGCCAAGCCGAACTGACAGTTCCGGGCATCGTGTTTGACGGCAAATTGCAGCCCGGTTTGAACTGCGTCGAGGGGGCGAGCAATCGGGCTGCGGGACTGAGCTGTCTGGCATACGGCCTGGCCGCCAACGTGCGGGGGGTGGTCACCGGCACGGGCCATGTCGCGTGGGACGAGAAGGGCGTCACCAGCACCGGCCGCTTCTCCAGCGATTCGCTCGATTTCGCCGCCGTGTTCGGCCCGGTGAAAGGCGCATCCGGAACGATTGTCTTCACCGACCTCATCGGCCTCACCACCGCGCCGAACCAGGTCCTCAAGGTCGCCTCGATCAACCCCGGCATCGAGGTGACCGACGGCGAAGTCTCGATCGAGATCAAGAACGGACAAGTCCTCACGGTCAATCGCGGCACCTGGCCGTTCATGGGCGGCATGCTGACCATGCGCCCCGTGACGCTCAACCTCGGTACGAGCGAGCAGCGCGCCTACGTGCTCGAAATCGTCGGTCTCGAGGCGGCGCAGTTCGTCGAGCGGATGCAGCTCGAGAACATGAGCGCGACCGGCACTTTCGACGGAGAGCTGCCGCTGATCTTTGATCGGGAGGGCAACGGCCGGATCGAAGGCGGGCATCTGGAATCGCGCGGCGGCGGCAACATCTCCTACGTCGGCGCCCTGACTTACAAGGACCTGTCGACGATGGCCAACATGGCCTTCGACGCGCTGCGTTCGCTCGACTACCGGAAGATGTACATCACCGTGGACGGCCCCCTGACCGGCGAGATCATCACCCACGTTCGCTTCGACGGGGTCAGCCAGGGAGCGAGCGCCAAGAAGAACTTCATCACCCGCCGGATCGGCAAGCTGCCCTTCCGCTTCGTGGTGACGATCACCGCGCCGTTCTACCAGGTGATCACCAACATCAAGTCGATGTACGACCCGACGATGATCCAGGATCCCCGCGACCTGGCTGGCCGCGGCCTGCTGGTCGATGAGAACGGCAACGTCATCCCCGCCGACCGCCTGCCAACCTCGCCCGCCCCCGGGGATAAGAAGACTCCAGATGAAGCCAACATTCAGCGCCGTGAAAGCGAGACTACGCCATGAATGCACTCAAATTGACCAACCGTACGCGCGCAGCGCATAAGGTCCCGATGAGCGGGACCAGGCGAGCATGCGCGGGGGTGATGGCGATGTTGGGCTGCGGCCTGGCTGGGGGGTGCATCTCGGTGACTGCCCCGGACAAGCCGATCGTGATCGAGCTCAACATCAACATCAAGCAGGAAGTGATCTACCGGCTGGCGGCCGGCGCACAGAACACGATCGAGGAAAATTCGGACATCTTCTGATGGAGAACACCATGAACACCGCTTTTACCCGCGCCACGCTGGCCCTCTCGGCCGCGGCGCTCGCGCTGACGGGTCTCGCCGCACCGGCGTTCGCCCAGCGCGACCCGGCCTACGAGGCCGCGCGTTCGAGCGGCAAGGTCGGCGAAAAGCCCGACGGCTACCTCGGCGTGGTCGGCGGCGCCGACGCGTCGGTCAGGAAGATGGTCGACGACCTCAACATCAAGCGCCGGGCGCTCTACGCGCAGAAGGCGCAGGCGGCGAACGCGACGCTCGAGGAGTACGCGCTCACCGCCGGCTGCCTGGCCATTTCGCGCACCGCTCCGGGCGAGAAGTACATGACTCCGCAGGGTGCTTGGGAGACCCGCACGTCGGCCCCGCCGATCCGCGATCCGCGCTGCCCGTAACGCTCGTTTCGAACCGATCACCAGGCGCCGACCGCAGCTTCCGGCCCGCGGGCGGCGCCTGTGCATGTTGCGCCGCGGCAGGGGCGGTTGACTCGCCCGCACACGGTCCGTAATGGCGGCGCGTCGTCGGCCGGGGCCTCCCTTGGCCGCACATCTCTTTGCAACCCCTGCGGCGAGGCGAACGCACCCATCGTGGCCAACGATCCCGACAACGCACCCATCGGTGAAGACCCGCAGATCGACTCGCTCGAGCAGCGGATCGCCGCCGCGCGCAAGACCGAAGACGCGCGGATCGCCAAGGATCACGTGCCCTATGCCGACGCGCGCAGCGGAGCGGTGGGCATCGCCTCGACCATGGTCGGCTATCCGCTCGGCGGCATCATCGTCGGTTTCGGCCTCGACCGCTTCGTGTTCGGCACGACGCCGTGGATTACCATCGGGCTGATGTTTCTCGCCTTCATCGCCGCCTGCATCCAGGTCGTGCGCAGCAATTCGAACCGCGCCGGCTAAGCGGCGGACAGAGCAGGAAAGACGCCAGTGGCAACCGCCGCCAAGATTGATCCGATGCACCAGTTCATGATCGCTCCGCTCGGGAGCGACCAGCTGGCCGCCACGCCGTTCCAGTTCACCAACTCGGCGCTGTGGATGCTGGTCGTCCTCGGCGTGATCGTGGTCTTCATGTGGGGCGGGCTCAAGCGCCAGCTTGTGCCCGGCCGCTGGCAGGCCTCGGTCGAGGTGCTGACCGGCTTCGTCGACAATATCACCCGCGAAAGCATCGGCCCGGCGGGCCGCAAATACCTGCCGTGGGTGTTCACCGCCTTCGTGTTCATCCTGATCTCGAACTGGGTCGGCGCGATGCCGTTCGCCATCGTGCCCGGCGCGCACCCGTTCACGGTCACCAGCCAGTTCAGCGTGACCTGGACGATGTCGGTCATCAGCTTCCTGATCGTGCTCGCGGTCGGTTTCTGGAAGCACGGGCTGCACTTCTTCTCGCTGTTCGTGCCCAAGGGCGCGCCGCTGCCGATCAAGATATTCATCGCGCCGATCGAGTTCGTCTCGTTCATGGTGCGTCCGTTCAGCCTTGGACTGCGTCCGTTCGTGGCGATGTTCGCCGGTCACATCCTGCTCGACGTGTTCGGCAACTTCATCGTCCAGGGCCTCAACGCCGGCTCGGCCATGGGTGGCTTCATCGCCGCGCTGTGCTTCGTCTTCATCGTCATGATGAGCGCGCTTGAACTGCTGATCGGCGCCATCCAGGCGTACGTTTTCGCGCTGCTCACGGCGATCTACATCAACGATGCAGAGAACCTGCACTGACAAGAATTCACCATCGGTTTCACACTTTACAACGGAGTACTCACAATGGATCTCGCTTCTGCCCAGGTCATCGGCGCCGGTATCGCCGCCATCGGTATTGGTGCCGCTTCGGCCGGTGTCGGCACCGTGTTCGGCAGCTATCTTCAGGGCGCCCTGCGCAATCCCGGCGCTGCTGCCGGTGAGCGCATCTGGATGTTCGTCGGGTTCGCGGCGGCCGAGCTTCTCGGCCTCATCGCCTTCACCGTCGCGATGATCATCCTTTACGCGCGTTGATTTGCCCATGCTCTGCGGCACGGCGCCGTCGAGCACGTGAGCCTTAGGGAATACGATGCCCCAGCTTTCGCAACTTGCCCTGGTCTACCAGTCGCAGTGGTTCTGGCTGCTGCTGGTGCTGGGCGCCATCTACGTCTTCGTCGGCCACGGCATCGTGCCCAAGGTCGAGGCGACGGTCGACCTGCGCGATGCGCAGATTTCGGCCGACCTCGCGGAAGCGGAGCGCCTGCGCGCCGAAGCGGATGCCACGGAAGCGGCGTGGCGCGCGAAGATCAACGAAGCGCATGCCGATGCGCAAGTCCTGGCGCACGAAGCCAAGGATCGCTCCCTGCGCGATACCGAGAAGCGCGTGAGTGCCGCCGACAAGAAGCTGGCGACGAAAGCCGAGGAAGCTGCCAAAGCTCTCGATGAGGCGCGCAAGTCGGCTCTCGGCGAGATCGAGACGATGGCGGCCAGCGCTGCCCGCGAGATCGTCGCCAGGCTGGCGGGCGCTGAAGTTGACGAAAAGGCCGCTCGCGCGGCCGTGGCGGGAGCCCTGAGCCGTGCTTGATCTGCTTGCTGCCGGTGCCGGGGAACATGCCGAAGCGAGTGCTTTCGGCCTTGGACCGGGCGCCTACGTCGCGCTGTCGATGATCGTGGTCATCGCCGGCATGCTGTGGGTCGGGCTTCCGAGGATCATCGCCGGCGCGCTCGACAATCGCATCGAAGGCATCCGCAAGCAGCTCGACGAGGCCAGGACGCTGCGCGCCGAGGCCGAGAAGCTGCGCGACGAGTACGCCAGGAAAGCGGGCGAGGCGGACAAGGAAGTCGCCGTGCTGCGCGCCAGTGCCGAGCGTCAGGCCGAGGAGATCGTCGAGAAGGCCAAGGCCGACGCGGCTGCGCTGATCGAACGGCACAAGGTCATTTCCGCCGAGAAGATCGCCACCGCCGAACGCGCAGCGATCGAAGAAGTGCGCGCCAAGGTCGCCACGGCCGCCGCCGCCGCGGCTCGCGAGCTGATTGCCGAGAAGCACGGCGAGGCCGCCGACCGCAAGCTCGCCGACGAGATCATCGGCAACCTCTAAGCTTTGTAGTTGTCCTTCGCCGCCCTGAGCGCCGCAAAGGTCTCGGGCGGCGTGTGGCCGCCCCAGCGCGCCTGCATCTCCGGCGTGTCGGCGCGCAGGAACGGGTTGGTCGCCAGCTCGCGGGCGAGGCTCATCGGCACTGTCGGCTGCCCGGCTGCGCGCTTGCGATCGATCTCCGCCGAATAGTCCCTGAGCGCGGTGTTGTCGGGATCGGCGTGGAGCGCGAAACGGGCGTTGGCCTGTGTGTATTCGTGGGCACAGTAGAGCGTCGTCTCGGGCGGCAGCGCCTTCAGCCGAGACAGGCTCGCCCAGAACTGCGGCGGGGTGCCTTCGAACATCCGCCCGCAGCCGAGCGCGAACAGCGAATCCCCGACGAAGGCGATCCCGGCCTCGGGGAGGTGATAGGCGACATGGCCGTTCGTGTGGCCGCCGACGTCGATCACCTGGGCTTCCCACTCGCCGATCCGCACGGTGTCGCCCGGGCCCACCGTCTGGTCGATCGCTTCGATCTTGGCAGCCTCGGCGGCGGGCGCGAACACCTCGCAGCCGGTCGCCGCCTTGATCGCCGCATTGCCGCCGGCGTGGTCGGGGTGCCAGTGGGTGTTCCAGATTGCGGTGATGGGCCACCCGCGCGCATCCGCCTCGCGCAAGTAGGCTACGGCATCGGGCGTATCGATGCATACGGTCTCGTAGCTCTGCGGGTCGTGCAGCAGGTAGCCGTAGTTATCGCCGAGGCAGGGGAACTGATGGACCTGCAGTGTCACCAGGACGTCTCCCTGCCGCGCGGGTGGTGCGTCAGGCCTTCGGGCAGCGGCACCCACTCATGCTTGCTCTGCTCGTAGACCGAGCGGATCGGGGCGGCGAACGAAGGATCGGCGAAAGCGCCGACGGGCACTCCGGTGATTTCCGGCATTCGGCTCGCCTTGACGTAAACGGCCGCTCCGCACGCGGGGCAGAAACCGCGCGTGAGGGTTTGCCCGGAATCGCCGACGCGCGAGTACTCGCTCGCTCCTCCCGAGACCGTCACCGCCTCGGCTGGAAAATAGGCGATGGTTCCGAACGGCGAGCCGGTGCGGCGCTGGCAATCGAGGCAGTGGCAGGCGATCGTCATCGCCTCCGCGCCGTCGACGACGTCGGCGGTGAGCTTCCCGCACTGGCAGCTGGCCTTCATCCGGCCAACCTAGGACGCCGGGCCGATGTAGGAAAGGCCCGCCTGCGAGCCAAAGAAGATGGGTCGCGGGCGGGCCTTCATTTTGTTGGAAACGAGAGGAGTTGTTACTCGCTCTTCTGCTTCAGCGCTTCGCCGAGAATGTCGCCGAGCGACGCACCCGAGTCCGACGAACCGTACTGCTCGACGGCCTGCTTCTCTTCGGCGATCTGGCGCGCCTTGACCGAGAAGTTGGGCTTCTTCGAGCGGTCGAAGCCGATGACCATGGCATCGAGCTTCTGGCCGACCTGGAAGCGGTCGGGGCGCTGCTCGTCGCGGTCGCGGCCGAGATCGCTGCGCTTGATGAAGCCGGTTGCGCCGTCGTCGCCGGCCTGCACTTCGAGCCCGCCATCGCGAACTTCGAGCACGGTCACGGTGACCACGTCGTTCTTCTTCAGTCCGCCCGCGCCGCCGCCGGCGCTGGCGCCGGTGCTGCCGGCCGCAGGAGCGCCCTTCTCGAGCTGCTTCATGCCGAGGCTGATGCGCTCCTTGTCGGTGTCGACGTCGAGCACGACCGCCTTGACCTCTTCGCCCTTGCGGTGAAGCGCGAGCGCGTCCTCGCCCGAGATGCCCCAGGCGATGTCCGACATGTGGACCATGCCGTCGACGTCGCCGGGCAGGCCGATGAACAGGCCGAACTCGGTGGCGTTCTTGACTTCGCCTTCGACGATCGAGCCGACCGGATGGGCTTCGGCGAACTCTTCCCACGGATTGCGCTGGGCCTGCTTGAGGCCGAGCGAAATGCGCCGCTTGTCGCTGTCGACCTCGAGCACGACGACTTCGACTTCCTGCGAGGTCGAGACGATCTTGCCGGGGTGCACGTTCTTCTTGGTCCAGCTCATCTCGGAGACGTGGACGAGGCCTTCGATACCCGCCTCGAGCTCGACGAACGCGCCGTACTCGGTGATGTTGGTGACCGTGCCGGTAACCTTGGCGCCGACCGGGTACTTGGCCGCGACGTCGCCCCACGGATCGCTCTCGAGCTGCTTCATGCCGAGGCTGATGCGCTGGGTTTCCGGGTTGATGCGGACGATCTGCACCTTCACGGTGTCGCCGATGTTGATCACCTCGGACGGGTGGTTGACCCGCTTGTAGCTCATGTCGGTGACGTGGAGCAGGCCGTCGATCCCGCCGAGGTCGACGAACGCACCGTAGTCGGTGATGTTCTTGACCACGCCGTCGAGCACCTGGCCTTCGGTCAGCTTGTCGATCAGCTCGCTGCGCTGCTCGGCGCGAGTCTCTTCGAGAACGGCGCGGCGCGACACGACGATGTTGCCGCGGCGGCGGTCCATCTTGAGGATCTGGAAGGGCTGCGGCATGTCCATCAGCGGGCCGACGTCGCGCACCGGGCGGATATCGACCTGGCTGCCGGGGAGGAAGGCCACGGCGCCGTCGAGGTCGACGGTGAAGCCGCCCTTGACGCGGCCGAAGATGCGGCCTTCGACGCGCTTGCCTTCGCCGAATTCGCTTTCGAGCTTGTCCCACGCGGCTTCGCGGCGGGCGCGGTCACGGCTGAGCATCGCTTCGCCGTCGGCGTTCTCGACGCGGTCGACGAAGACTTCGACGTCGTCGCCGACCTTGAGCGGCTCGTCGCCTTCGCCGCGGCCGAATTCGCGCAAGGACACGCGGCCCTCGCTCTTCAGGCCGACGTCGATCAGGGCCATGCCGTTCTCGATCGCGGTGACGGTGCCGTGCACGACGCGGCCTTCGAAGCCTTCTTCGCCGGCGCCGCCGAGTTGTTCGTTGAGGAGCGCCTCGAAATCGGCGCGGGTGGGGTTGGCGGTTGAAGCCATGGAGTTCAGGTTCCTAATTCACGTTTTTCCGGCCAGGCGGTTGTATCCGCCGGTCTTGAATGGCCGAGCTGCCCGCGGGGCCGAATGCCTGCGCGGGCGTCCTTTCGAACCGTGGCGGGACGAGGGCGGAAAAAGCCGGGGGAGGGCGGAGGAACCGCCCGGTCGCTGCCGGCCGTGCTTGAAAAGCGCGCTCTCGACCCGGGCCGAGGCCCGATCGAACGGGCGCGCAAGTAGGCGAGAGAGCGGTGAAAAGCAAGCGAAAGCGGCAGCGGGTGCTTCTCGGGCGTGGGTCGATTGCCGGGTGACACTTTACGGACCCTGTCACCCAGGTCTCGCCCGAAAACTCGCGGAAATCCTCGGTTTTTGACCAAGATGACGGGTGACACATTTCCGACAGAAGAACGGCGTCCGATGACCGGGGCGCGACCATTGGTTCGACGTGCGCGGCAAGGATGTTGGATTCGGCCATCCCAAGCATAAGCCACAAGCAAGGGCTTGTAGGAAAGTGATTTTTTCCGAACGCGAAACTGCCGACTATTCGGCGGGGTGTTTCGCGTCGACAGCCGCAATGGCCGCGGCGATCGCCTCTTCGATTCCCATCGCGGAGGTATCGATGACCACGGCATCCTCGGCGGCGCGCAGCGGCGCTTCGGCGCGGGTGCTGTCACGGTCGTCGCGGCGGCGGAGGTCTTCGGTGATGTCCTCGAGCGTGCGCGGGTCGCCGCGGTCGCGCATTTCCTTCCAGCGGCGGCGAGCGCGCGCCTCGAGGCTGGCGGTGACGAACAGCTTCACCTCGGCGTCGGGCGCGATGACGGTGCCGATGTCGCGCCCGTCGAGCACCGCGCCGCCCGGCTGCGTCGCGAAGGTGCGCTGGCGCTCGTAGAGCGCCTCGCGGACCGAATGATGGATCGAGACGCGGCTGGCGAGCCCGCCGCTCGCCTCGCTGCGCAGCTCGGGGTCGAGCAGCAGGCCTTCGGGAAAGGTCGTCGCTGCCAGCGCATGACCCGCATCGTCCGGATCGCCGCCGTCGAGGAACACCTGCCGCCCGACCGCGCGGTAGAGCAGCCCGGTGTCGAGATGCGGCAGGCGGTAATGGGCGGCCAGCGCCTTGGCGATCGTGCCTTTGCCCGAGGCCGTCGGGCCGTCGACGGCGATGATCATGCCCAGGGCCTCGGGGGAAGCGGACCATCGCAATCCATGTCGCCGACAGCCTTGTCGATGGCAGATCGAACGCCAGCGGGAATAGCATGACGAAACGGGACATCGAGCATCCACCGGAAGCGAGCAGTCTTGCGCGCTTCGCTGACAATGCGTTGAAGCAGCTCATTCGAGGGCTTCTGCAAGAGGTTCTCGAGCAGCCCGGCGGCGACAAGGGCAAGAAAATCAGGATCGTCGTAAGTTGCAGCGGCCAGCATCACGAGCGCGAGGCCCCGATCGGAATCTTTGCCTTGATCAAACCAGATCTCCAGCTCGTCAGGAAATCCCTCCCTCCGATCGATCCACTCGTAATAGACCGCGAGAGACGCTCGCAGGTGATCGATGTCCGGTCGCGCCAGCGCGCGCGCCAATTCGCTATCGAAGCTCTTGTCGCTCACGGCTGCTTCTCGCGCATCTTCGCCCGGATCGCCAGCACCAGTCCGACCGCCGCGATGGCCCCCCACGCAGCCTCCAGCACGAAGGCGGCGAGGTTGAAGGTCATCGAGAGCGAGATCAACAGCAGGATCGCGCCGACGAGGTTGGCGAGATTGAACCAGACCTTGTTGAGCTGCTTGGCGACGTTGGCGTAGGCGAAGGCGCCGATGAACAGCGCGCTGCCGATCAGGCCGACGATGTCGGCGGCGAGGGGGTTCATGGCAGCGCCTCCCCACCTTCTCCGTCACCCTGAACTCGTTTCAGGGTCCATCTCTCCTCCGGCGCCGCGCTGTGCGTTGAACGCCCAGCCGAGGGCTTGCGGTTGTGCGGCCTGCACCGCGGATGCTGCACGATGGATGCTGAAGCAAGTTCAGCATGACGGGGAATGCAAAAGGTCACTGCGCGGTCGCGCCGTCGAGCAGCGCCTCGAATTGCGGGAAGCTGGTGGCGATCGGGCTCGTGTCGTCGACATCCACTCCGGCGCGGCTGGCGTGGCCGGCGACGGCCATGCTCATGGCGATCCGGTGGTCGAGGTGGGTGGCGACCTTGCCGCCGCCCGTCTTGGTACCCGGCAGCGGCTCGCCGCCGGTACCGTCGATCACCAGGCCGTCCTCGCGCTCCTCGACTTGCGCGCCCGCGAGGCGCAGCGCGGCGGACATCGCGGCGAGGCGGTCGGATTCCTTGACCCGCAGCTCGCCGAGGCCGCGGGTGACGGTGCGGCCGTGCGCCAGCGCGGCGGCGACGAACAGCACCGGGAATTCGTCGATCATGCTCGCGGCGATGGCCGGGTCGACCTCGATGCCCGTCAGCGCCGAGTGGCGCACGCGCAAGTCGGCGACGGGCTCGCCGCCGACCTGGCGCGCGTCCAGCTCCTCGATGCTGCCGCCCAGCGCGCGCAGCACCTGGTATAGCCCGGCGCGGGTCGGGTTGAGCCCGACGTTCTCTATCGTCAGGTCGCTGCCGGGCACGATCAGCGCGGCGACGGCGAAGAAGGCGGCCGAGGACGGGTCGCCGGGAACCTCGATGGTCTGCGGCCTCAGGTCGGCCTCGCCGCGAATATGGATCACGCGCTCACCGTCGACTTGTTCGACCCACAGCTCGGCCCCGAAGCCCTTGAGCATCCGCTCGGTATGGTCGCGGGTCGGCACCGGCTCGATCACCGTGGTGATCCCGGCGGTGTTGAGCCCGGCGAGCAGCACCGCGCTCTTCACTTGCGCGCTGGCGACCGGAAGGCGGTAGGTGATCGGCACGGCGGGGCACAGGCCGCGCTCGGTGAGCGGCAGCGTGATGCCCGAGAATTCGGCGCCCATCAGGGAAAGCGGTTCGGTCACGCGGCCCATCGGCCGCTTGGACAGGCTGGCGTCGCCGATGAACTGCGCGGTGATCGGGTGGCTGGCGGCCAGGCCCATGAGCAGCCGGGTCGAGGTGCCCGAGTTGCCCATGTCGAGCGGTGCCTCGGGCTGCAGCAGGCCGCCGACGCCGACGCCGTGGATGCGCCACTCGCCTTCAGCCTCGCGCTCGATCGTCGCACCCATCGCCCGCAGCGCCGCGGCGGTGGCCATCACGTCCTCGCCCTCGAGCAGGCCGGTGACGCGCGTTTCGCCCACCGCCAGCGCGCCGAACATCAGCGAACGGTGGCTGATCGACTTGTCGCCGGGCACGCGGATTCGCCCATTGAGCGGCCCGGATGGGCCGAAGCGGCGCGGGCGCGCGGCGTTGGGATCATGGCTGGTCATCAGGCGCGCGGGCTTTTGACAGCGCACCTGCGCTATGGCAAGGCGCGGCCCGCTCTTGATTCCGGCCCTTGAATCGCGTTCAGGCCACACCCAATCAAGTAAACGGATTTCCGCCGGCCCACACGGGCGGGCGAACGACAAGGACATATTCGAATGGTCAAGCCAGAGTGGGGTCACAAGCGCAACTGCCCCAAGTGCGGTGAGCGCTTCTACGACCTCGGTGTCGACGACCCGGTCACCTGCATCGAATGCGGCAACAAGTGGCAGCCGGAGCCGGTGCTCAAGTCCAAGCAGCCGATCCCCTTCGAGGAAGAGAAGAAGGAGAAGGAGGAGGTCGATTCCGATCTCGCCGACGAGGAGCTGGAAGACGTCGACGAGGAAGAGGATTCGCCTGACAACGACATCGACCTCGGCGGCGACGACGATCTCGGCGTGCCCGGCGCGGCGGACGAGAACGAGGAAGACACCTGATTTGACTCTTGCGATTCGGCGGGGCTGCTCATAAAGGGCGGCCCTCCCGCAAGGGCGGCGAACCTCCCAGGGTTCGTAGAAAATTGAATGGATACGGGGCCTTAGCTCAGCTGGGAGAGCGCTACAATGGCATTGTAGAGGTCAGCGGTTCGATCCCGCTAGGCTCCACCATTCGAGAATGAATACTGAAATTGGCCGCGCAGATCTCGCGGCCGCATTGCTGACCCGCCCGCTGGCTGACGAGGTTTCGTCCGCCGGCGCATTTTGCTTTTGGAGCTTTCCCAGCAAAAGTGGGTACCACTTTTGCGGTTCGGGAAAGCGACCGCACAGAGAGAGTACCGGAGCCTCATGTTCGATACGCTGTCCGATCGCCTGACCGGGGTCTTCGACCGCCTGCGCGGGCGCGGCGCGTTGAACGAGGCCGACGTGCGCGAGGCGATGCGCGAGGTGCGCGTCGCGCTGCTCGAAGCCGATGTCGCGCTGCCGGTGGCGCGCAAGTTCATCGACGCGGTGACCGAGAAGGCCGTCGGCCAGCAGGTCCTCAAGTCGGTCACGCCGGGCCAGCAGGTGGTCAAGATCGTCAATGACGAGCTGATCGAGATGCTCGGCGGGGAGGGCGCGGCGCCGCTCGAGCTCGACGTTCGCCCGCCGGCGGTGATCCTGATGGTCGGCCTGCAGGGCTCGGGCAAGACCACCACCACCGCCAAGCTCGGCAAGCTGCTCAAGGAAAAGCACGGCAAGAAGGCGCTGATGGCCTCGCTCGACGTTGCCCGTCCGGCGGCGCAGGAGCAATTGAAGGTGCTCGGCGAGCAGGTCGACGTCGCCACGCTGCCGATTGTGCCCGGCCAGCAGCCGGTCGACATCGCCCGCCGCGCGCTCGAGAGCGCGAAGCTGCAGGCGGTCGACGTGCTGCTGCTCGACACCGCCGGCCGCCTCCACGTCGACGAAGCGCTGATGGCCGAGATGCGCGCGGTCGCCGGGGTTTCGGCCCCGACCGAAGTGCTGCTGGTGGTCGATTCGCTGACCGGCCAGGACGCGGTCAACGTCGCCCAGAGTTTCTCGGGCGAAGTGCCGCTGACCGGCGTGATCCTCACCCGGATGGACGGCGACGCCCGCGGCGGCGCGGCGCTCAGCATGCGCGCGGTCACCGGCAAGCCGATCAAGTTCGCCGGCACGGGCGAGAAGCTCGACGCGATCGAGCCGTTCAGCCCCGAGCGCGTCGCCGGCCGCATCCTCGGCATGGGCGACGTCGTCAGCCTGGTCGAAAAGGCCGCCGCGACGATCGACAAGGACGAAGCCGACGCGCTCGCCGCGCGGATGATGAAGGGTCAGTTCGACCTCAACGACCTGCGCAGCCAGCTCCGCCAGATGCAGAACATGGGCGGGCTGGGAATGCTCGCCGGCATGCTCCCGGGCATGAAGAAGGCCAAGCAGGCAATGGCGCAGAGCGGCGTCGACGACAAAGTGCTCGTTCACATGGACGCCATCATCGGCTCGATGACACCCAAGGAGCGTCAGCGCCCCGAACTGCTCAACGCCAAGCGCAAGAAGCGCGTCGCGGCCGGCTCGGGCACCGACGTGCAGGACGTCAACAAGCTGCTCAAAATGCACCAGGAAATGGGCCGGGCGATGAAGCAGATCCGCAAGATGGGCGGCCTCAAGGGCCTCGGTGCGCTGCTCGGCGGCGGCGGCATGGGCGGCATGGGCGGCGGCGCGCCTCAGCTCCCGGGTCTTGGCGGCGGCTCGATGCCGGGCAACATGAACGATCTTCTCAAGAACAAGTGAATTTTCAGGCATTTGAATCGGAAAGGTGAAGTAAAATGGCAGTTTCAATCCGGCTTTCGCGCGGTGGCGCCAAAAAGCGTCCGTACTATCGCATCGTGGTGGCCGACAGCCGCTCGTCGCGCGACGGCAAGTATCTCGAGCAGATCGGCACCTACAATCCGCTGCTCGCCAAGGACGACCCGACGCGCGTCAAGCTCAACGAGGACCGCGCGCGTTACTGGCTCGGCGTCGGCGCGCAGACGTCGGACCGCGTCGCCCGCTTCCTCGATGCCGCCGGCATCAAGGAGCGCGCCGCACGGCTGAACCCGAAGAAGGGCGAGCCGGGCGAGAACGCCAAGACCCGCGCCGAGGAGAAGGCCGCCAAGCTCGCCGAAGCCGAGGAGGCCGCCAAGGCCCCGGTCGAGGAAGCCCCGGTCGAAGAGACCGTTGCCGACGCGGCACCCGCAGAGGAAGCCGTCGCGGAAGAGGCTCCGGCCGAAGCAGCCGACGAAGCTCCCGCTGAAGAAGCCGCCGCTGAAGAAGCTGCTGCCGAGGAAGCGCTTGCCGAAGAGGCTCCCGCCGAGGAAACCGCCGCGGAGGAAGCTCCCGCTGGAGAAACTCCCGCCGAGGAAGCTCCTGCTGAGGAAGCCGCTGCGGAAGAAGCTCCCGCCGAGGAAGAGCCCGCGGCTGAAGAAACGCCCGCCGAGGGCTAAGCCTTGCCCCAGGACAAGCCCGTCACCCTTGCCGCCATCGCCGGCGCGCATGGCGTGACGGGCGAAGTCCGCCTCAAGCTGTTCGGCGAGGGAGTCGCGGCGCTCAAGCGCCATAAGACCTTCAACGGCGGCGCGCTGACGCTCAAGAGCCTGCGCGACGATGGCAAGGGCGGCGCGATCGCCCGCTTCGAGGAGATCGCCGACCGCACCGCCGCCGAAGCTCTGCGCAGCACGACGCTCACCGTCCCCCGCTCGGCGCTGCCGCCGCTCGAGGAAGGCGAATACTACCACGCCGACCTGATCGGCCTTGCCGCCATGTCCGATACCGGCGAGGCGCTTGGTTTCGTGGTCGCCGTCGAGAACTTCGGCGCCGGCGACATCCTCGAAGTCGAGCGGCCCGACGGCAAGCGCTTCATGGTGCCGATGACCGAGTTCGCGGTGCCCGAATGGGACGACGAGCGGGTGGTGATCGCTACCGGCTTCGCCGATTAGCGCCGCAGCGGCCGCTCCGCCGCGAGGTGATTTCTGATCGCCGTCGCGGCAACACCCGCCTGGCCCATGGCGTGGCTGATCTGGTCGAGGCCGACGACCACGTCGCCCGCGGCGAACAGGCCGGGCACGGTCGTCTCGAGGTGATCGTCGACCACCAGGGCGCCGTCCTCGGCAGTCCTGGCGCCCGCCGCGATGGCCAGTTCGGAGCGCACATGGAGCCCTAGCGCGGGATAGACGCTGTCGAACGCGAGGCGCCCTTCGCCGGTCGTGAGCGTCAGGCGTTCGCCGTCGATTGCATAGCCGCCGCAAGGCCCGGCGACGATCGCCACCCCCGCCTCGTCGAGCCGCCGGCGGCATTCGTCGTCGAGCTCGTGCTCGCCCAATGGTGCAACCAGCGTGATGTCGCTGGTATAGCCGCGCAGGAACTCGGCCTCGCGGGTGCCGTGGTTGCCGCTGCCGATCACGCCGACGCGCCGGTCCGTCACCTCGTAACCGTCGCAGACCGGGCAGTACCGCAGCAGGCCGCGGGATAGCGCCTCCTGGTGCAGGGCCGTCTCCATCTCCGGCGGCGGGAGATTCACCACGCCGGTCGCGACCAGCACGGTGCGCGCGCGATAAGTTCCGCTGTCGGTGCCGATTGTGAAGCCATTCGCCACGCGGGCGAGGTGCTCGACGCGCTTCTCCTCGCGGATCGCGCCGAACGCGCGCGCCTGCTCGCGCATTCGCTCGAGCAGTTCCTTGCCGGAGATGCCTGCCGGAAAGCCGGCGAGGTTGCGGGTGCAGGGGATCAGCGCCGCGCGGCTGTCGCCGCTGTCGAACAAGCGGATCGAGAGCAGATAGCGCGAAAGGTAGATCGCCGCGGTCAATCCCGCGGGGCCGGCGCCGATGATCACGCAGTCGTCCATGCGCCGGACAACGGTAGAGGGGCCGAAGCTTTCCCCGCGCTGGCGGGGGGACTGGGCAGCGGGGTGGCTTCGGCCCCTGCGTGGCGTGCTCAGGCCACGATCGTGTGCGCGATCACCGGATGGGCGTCCGCGGGATGCATGTCGGCGGTGGCGAGCAAGGCAACCGTCAGGACCAGGCCCATGGTCGCGAGGCAGGCGGTCACCCCGGCGAGCGCCGCGCGCGCCGCCGTGCTCACCGTGTCGTCGGCCGGGGCCGTTGCGCACGACGCTTGGGCATAAGTCCGTCCTATGGACGAACTTGACTCCGGGCGGTCGCGGAGGAAGCGATCGAGCTTGAGAGTACCGCGATCGAGATCGGCGGAAAATCCGTTGTGAGCGTCGGCCCATAGCCGCATCAGGTGTTCGTCGGTCATCGCTAGGGTCCTTTCGTCTGGTGGCCCCTAGATGCCGTCTGCCGCGCCCGAGCGCCAACAAAACGCTTGGGGAATAGTATAAGGTGAGATTATACTAAAAGCATGTTGCGCCTGCCGCCGCTCACAGCGATCCGCGCTTTCGAAGCCGCCGGGCGGCACGAGAATTTTTCGCGCGCGGCCGACGAGCTGGGGATGACCCAGGCGGCGATCAGCTATCAGATCCGCCAGCTCGAAGACCGCGTCGGCACGCCGCTGTTCGTGCGCGAGAAGGGCCGGGTGCGGCTCTCCGACAGCGGACGCCGCCTGCTGCCGGCGGTGACGGGCGGCTTCGCTTCGATCGCCGACGCGTTCGACGCCTTGCGCGAGGAAGACGAGGACGTGCTGGCGATCGATACCTCGGTGTCATTCGGCGCGACCTGGCTGAGCTCGCGCATCGGCCGCTTTCAGGTGCGCCATCCCGATCTCGCGGTGAAGATCTCGCTCGCCAACGAGCTGGTCGATTTCGGCCTCGGCGGAATCGATGCCGCGATTCGGGCCGGGCGGGGGCAATGGGACGGGCTCAGGAGCGACTTCCTGTTCTGCCAGCACTTCACGCCGATCTGCTCGCCAGCCTTTCTCGAAGCCAATGCGATCGAGCGACCGGAAGACCTGTTGCGCGTCGAACGGCTCGCTCCCAACGATTCGCTGTGGACCGGCTGGTTCGCCGCCGCCGGCATCGGCCGGCCCGAGCCGCGCCGCGGCATTGTGCTCGACAGCCAATTGCAAGAAGCGAATGCGATGCTCGGCGGCTTCGGCATCGCGATGATGACCCCGTTGTTCTGGCGTGCCGACCTCGAGAGCGGGCGGCTGGTGCAGCCCTTCGAAACGCTCTACCTGCCCGGCAGCGCGCAATGGCTCGTCCATCCGGCAAGCCGCGTGGGCATCCGCAAGATCGAGCGGCTGCGCGAATGGTTGCACGCGGAGTTTGCCGCCGAGCGCGACCTCTTGCCGCAGGAGGTTTGGAACTCACCGCAATGACTTTCGCCGTCACCGTCCTCACGCTCTACCCTGAGATGTTCCCCGGGCCGCTCGGCGTTTCGCTTGCGGGGCGCGCACTTGGCGAGGGCGCGTGGTCCATCGAGGCGGTGCAGATCCGCGATTTCGCGAAGGACAAGCACCATACCGTCGATGACACCCCGGCGGGGGGCGGGGCGGGGATGGTGCTCAAGGTCGACGTTCTGGCGGCGGCGGTCGATCATGCGGTGGCGGAGCATCCCGACTGCCCGGTGCTGGCGATGACCCCGCGCGGCGCCCCGCTCACCCAGGCGCGCGTTCGCGAGCTGGCGGCGGGTCCGGGGGTGACGATCCTGTGCGGCCGGTTCGAGGGATTCGACGAGCGGATTTTCGAGGGAAGGCCGGTCGAGGAAGTCAGTCTCGGCGACATCGTTCTCTCCGGCGGAGAGCCCGCCGCGATCGCCCTTCTCGACGCTTGCATTCGCCTGCTTCCCGGCGTAATGGGCGCGCCTTCAAGCGGGGCCGAGGAATCCTTCGAAGAGGGGCTGCTCGAATACCCGCACTATACCCGACCTCAGGAATGGGAAGGGCGCACGATCCCTGAAGTGCTGCGATCGGGGGATCATGCGAGGATAGCGGCATGGCGCAAGGCCATGAGCGAATCCGACACACGGTCACGCAGGCCGGACCTTTGGGAGCGCCACGGTGGTGCTCGGGTCAAGCCTGCCTCTGGCGCGCGGCGCAAGGATTGAAGGAGCCCGTCATGGGTCTGATCCAGGAGCTCGAGGCCGAGGCCATCGCAGCTTTCAATACGACGAAAGAGATTCCCGAATTCCGTGCCGGCGATACGCTGCGTGTCGGTGTCCGTGTCGTCGAAGGTGAGCGCACCCGCGTTCAGAACTTCGAAGGCGTGTGCATCGCCCGCTCGAACCGCGGCCTGAACAGCAATTTCACCGTTCGCAAGATGAGCTTCGGCGAAGGCGTCGAGCGCGTCTTCCCGCTCTATTCGCCGAACGTCGAGAGCATCACCGTCGTCCGCAAGGGCGTGGTGCGCCGGGCGAAGCTTTATTACCTGCGCGGCCGCACCGGCAAGCGCGCCCGCATCGCCGAACGCCGCGAGGTGCAGAAGGAAGGCTGAGGCCTTTTCTTCAACCGATTTCATGCGTAACGAATTTGGGCGTCCCGGCTGGGGCGCCCTTTTTCGTTCCGGAGGTCGCTCTCTTGAAGGTCCTGAGTTTTGTCGTCGCTGCGGGCGCGCTTGCCACGCTCGTGCAACCGGTTATCGCCCGCGGGCAGGAGACCAAGGCCATGCCCGCCAAGCACGAACAGACGCTGACGATCGAGCGCGTGTTCGCCAGCCCGTCGCTCGACGGGTCCGCACCGCGGCTGCCCAAGCTTTCGCCCGACGGGCGCTTCCTCACGGTCCTGCGCAATCGCGAGAGCGACCGCGAGCGCTACGACCTGTGGGCTTACGATCGGCAGGACGGGCAATGGCGGATGCTGGTCGATTCGGAAAAGCTCGGCACTGGCCGCGAGCTGTCCGAAGCCGAGAAGATGCAGCGCGAACGCCAGCGCCTGGCAGGGCTGAAAGGCATCGTAACTTACGACTGGTCGGCAGACGGCAAGTCGCTGCTCGTGCCAGTCGAGGGCGACCTCTATCTCGCGGGCCTGGATGGCTCGGTAAAGCGCCTGACCGACAGCCCGGAGGGCGAACTCAACCCGGTGCTCAGCGAGAGCGGCAAGTACGTTTCCTTCGTGCGCGATCAGCGCCTTTGGACCGCCCTGGTTGGCGGTGAACCCAGGCCGGTCACTCCGAAAGAGAGCGCCGCCACTGTTCACTGGGGCGAGGCGGAATTCGTCGCGCAGGAGGAAATGAACCGGTTCACCGGTTACTGGTGGTCGCCAACCGACGCGCGGATCGCCGTCGAGCGTTTCGACGAGGCGCCTGTCGGCATCGTCACCCGCGCGGCGATCGGCGCCAGCGGCACGAAGACGTTCGAGCAGCGCTATCCCGCAGCCGGAACGCCCAACGTCGACGTCTCGCTGTTCGTGATCGATCCCGACGGCGGCAACAAGGTCCAGGTCGATCTCGGGCTGGAGCGCGACATCTACCTGACGCGAGTGGATTGGGCGCCGGACGGAAAGACCCTTTGCGTGCAGCGGGTGGATCGCGGGCAGACGCGGCTCGACATGCTCGCGGCGGACCCGGCGACCGGCAAGGCGCATGTGCTGTTCAGCGAGACGGCGGCGCCGGGACACTGGATCAACCTGAGCGACAACTATCGTCTCCTGAAGGACGGCAGCCTTATCTGGTGGTCGGAACGTGACGGTTTCGGCCACCTCTACCGCTTTTCTGCCGGCGAGTGGCAGCAGCTTACCAGTGGGCCGTGGGTCGTCACCAAGCTCGCCGGCGTAGACCAGGAGGCCCACCGCCTGTTCTTCACCGCGACCAAGGACGACGTGCTCGCTCCACAGGTGTACTCGCTCGGTTACCTCAAGCCCGGCGCGCCAGAACGCCTGACTGATCTCGCGTTCGCCAACGGCGCTTCGATGGACAAGCATGGCAAGACCCTGCTCGTCGGCCGCTCGTCGCCGAGCCAGCCGCCGCAGGTCTATCTCGCCGACGCCACCGGCAAGCAGCTCGCGTGGGTCGAGGAGAACAGGCTCGACGCGAAGCATCCTTACGCGCCGTACATGGCCAGCCACCGGTTGCCGCAGTTCGGCACCATCAAGGGTCCCGACGGCACGCCGTTGCACTGGCGGATGGTCACACCGCCGCTGGTTCCGGGCAAGCGCTATCCGGTGTTCTTCTCGCACTACGGCGGTCCGCATTCGCAGGACGTGACGAGAGCCTGGGGCGGTGCGCTCGAGCAGGCGATCGTCGACAAGGGGTTCATCTTCTTCGAGATCGACAATCGCGGTACCTCAAACCGCGGCGTCGATTTCGAGAAGGCGATCTACCGCGCGATGGGCGGGCCCGAGGTGGCCGACCAGAAGGCCGGCGCCGAATATCTCAAGACGCTCGATTTCGTCGATCCCAGGAAGATCGCCATCTTCGGCTGGTCGTACGGCGGATACATGACGATGAAGCAGCTCGAGGCCGATCCCGGCCTTTACGCCGCCGGCATCGCGGTGGCGCCGGTCGGGCGGTGGGAGCTGTACGACACGTTCTACACCGAGCGCTACATGGGCCGGCCGCAGACCGATGCTGCCGCCTATGCCAAGTCTTCGACCGTCGCCGACGCAGGCAAGGTCGCCGATCCGCTGCTGCTGATCCACGGCATGTCGGACGACAACGTGGTTTTCACAAACAGCACCGAGATCATCGCCCAGCTGCAGCAGGACAAGGTGCCATTCGAGATGATGCTCTATCCGGGGGCGACGCATGCCATCGCCGGGCCGAACCTGCGCACCCATCTCTACGAGACGATCTTCGGGTTCCTCGCCCGCCACGGGGTTACTGCGCCCAAATAACGAAAGCGCGGCTTGCCCGCAGACAGACTTTTGTGCATTGCACCACGCCCGCGCCCCGGTAGGGCCGCGGACAGTCTGGCCTAGCGGAGTGTGTGATGGGTTACCGGGTAGCGGTTGTCGGAGCGACGGGGAATGTCGGGCGCGAAATGCTCGCGACCCTGGCCGAACGCGAGTTCCCGCTCGACGAAGTCGTGGCGGTGGCGAGCTCGCGCTCGACCGGGACCGAAGTCGAGTTCGGCGAGTCCGGCAAGACGCTCAAGTGCAAGAACCTCGAGCATTTCGACTTCACCGGCTTCGATATCGCGCTGTTCTCGGCCGGCTCGGGCCCGTCGAAGGAATTCGCGCCCAAGGCCGCCGCGGCCGGCTGCGTGGTGATCGATAACTCGTCGCTCTACCGCATGGACCCCGACGTGCCGCTGGTGGTGCCCGAGGTGAACCCGGAGGCGATCGACGGTTACGCAAAGCGCAACATCATCGCCAATCCCAACTGCTCGACCGCGCAGATGGTCGTGGCGCTCAAGCCGCTGCATGACGCTGCGACGATCAAGCGCGTGGTGGTGAGCACTTACCAGTCGGTCTCCGGCGCCGGGAAAGCCGGGATGGACGAGCTGTTCGAGCAGAGCCGGGCGATCTTCGTCGGCGATGCCGTCGGCGTGAACAAGTTCACCAAGCAGATCGCCTTCAACGTGATCCCGCACATCGACGTTTTCATGGACGACGGTTCCACCAAGGAAGAGTGGAAGATGGTGGTCGAGACCAAGAAGATCCTCGACCCGAAGATCAAGGTCAACGCCACCTGCGTGCGCGTGCCGGTGTTCGTCGGCCATTCGGAGTCGATCAACATCGAGTTCGAGAAGGAACTCTCGGCCGAGCAGGCGATGGAAATCCTCCGCGAGGCGCCCGGCGTCATGCTGATCGACAAGCGCGAGGATGGCGGTTACGTCACCCCGATCGAGTGCGTCGGCGACGGTGCGACCTTCATCAGCCGCGTGCGCGAGGACCCGACGGTCGACAGCGGCCTGTCGCTGTGGTGCGTCTCCGACAACCTGCTCAAGGGCGCCGCCCTCAACGCCGTGCAGATCGCCGAGTTATTGGGCAGGCGGCACCTGAAGAAGGGTTAGGCCGGCACGTCCGCCTTCAAGCGGTGCCCGTCGGGCAGCGCCAGCAGGATCAGCGCGCCAGCCAGCGTGAACGCCGCCAACACCAGGAAAGCGGCGGTGTTGCTCCCACCGTTGGCATCGCGCACGCGGCCGATGATGTCGGGCCCGAACTGCCCGCCGAGATTGCCGACCGAATTGATCCACGCGATCCCTGCCGCAGCCGCCGTGCCGCCCAGTATCGACGTCGGCAAGGACCAGAAGGTCACCACCCAGCAGCCGTTGCCGACCGTAATGAGCGTCAGCCCCACGAGCGACAGCACCGGCGAATGCCCGACCGCCGCGAGCAGCAGCAGGCCCGCCAGCGCCACGAACAGCCCGAGCGCCGAGTGCCAGCGGCGCTCTCCGGTCTTGTCCGAATGGTGCGCCCAGGTGACTTGCGCGACGATCATGAAGCCCCACGGGATCATGCTGACGAGGCCGACCCGCAAGTAGTCGGTCGACGGGATGCCGAGTTCCTGGACGATGGTCGGCATCCAGAAGTTGACCCCATAGAAGCACACGAGCCCGCAGAAGTAGACGGTCGCGAAGCCCGAAATGCGCGGGTCGACGAACACGACCGCGGCGCGCAGAGTTGCCGAGACCTGTTTGGCCGCTTCATCGCGCGCCAGCCGCGCGCTGACGATCGCGCGTTCCTTGTCGCTGAGCCAGCGGGCCGTTTGCGGACGGTCCGGCAGCACTGCGAGAAATACTACCGCCAGGATGAGCGCCGGCATCGCCTCGAGCAGGAACAACCATTGCCACCCGCGCATCCCGAAAGCGCCGCCGGCGAACTGCATGATCGCGCCTGAAATCGGGGACCCGATCAGGTTGGAGACCGCGATCCCGCTCATGAACAGGGCGATCATCCGGGCACGGTATTCGCTGGGAAACCAGAAGGTGAAGTAGAGGATCACGCCGGGATAGAACCCGGCCTCGGCAGCACCGAGCAGGAAGCGCAGAACGTAGAAGGTGAATTGCGCATCACTTGACCCGAAGGCGCCGGCGATCGGCCCCCAGCGCATCGTGCCGACGAACACGAACGCTGCGGAGACGAGCCCCCAGGTGAGCATGATACGCGCCATCCAAAGGCGTGCGCCGACCTTGTTAAGGGCCAGGTTGCTGGGCACCTCGAGCAGGAAATAGCCGATGAAGAAGATACCGGCGCCGAACCCGTAGACCGCATCGCTGAAATGGAGATCTAAGGCCATCTGCAGCTTGGCGAAGCCCACATTGACCCGGTCGAGAAACGCCGCGACGTAACCGGCGAAAAGCAACGGTATCAGCCGCCAGGCAATCCTGGCGAACGTCGCCTGCTCGAAAGCTGGGTCTTCGCCCCCGTCCATTCGTTATCCCCCGGGGCAGGGGCTGACACTTCGGTAGCAACGAGTCAATCGGAGCGCTCAGCGGCGCGAGTGGATGGTATTCTTGCGCATGAAGAAAACGAGCGGCACGGACAGCATGCTGAGCCACATCATCAGGTAAAAGTCGTCGATGTAGGCCACCATCGCCGCCTGGCGGGTGACCTCCAGATTGACCATCGCTGTCGCAGCGTCGCCATAGCCGGCGAACTGGCTGATCGACGAAAGGTCGAACATCGAGCTGACGGCGGGGGTGATATGCTCGGCAAGGGCGCTGTGGACTTTCTGGGTGTTGCGCGCGAGCAGCGTCATCGCCACCGAAATGCCCACGGAAGAGCCGATGTTGCGCGTGAGGTTGAGCAGGCTCGACCCGTCGGTACGCAAGTCCGGCGGCAGCGTGGCAAAGGCGGTTGCGTTCAGCGGGATGAACACCAGGCCGATGCCAAGGCCCTGGACCAGGCCCGACATGGTGATGCTGTATTGATCCACGGCGAGCGACCAGTGGGCCATCCAACTCATCGACCACGCGCCGATAAGGAAGCCGATCGCCACGATCCAGCGCGCGTCCGCGCCCTTGCGCATCAGGTAGCTCGATAGCTGCATGCTGATGAGAATGCCGACGCCGCGCGGCATGAGGATCATCCCGGTGCCGATCACGTCGTAGCCGAGCAATTGCTGGAGCATCAGCGGCAGCAGCGCCATGGTGCCGAACATCACCACGCCGATGACGATCATGAACAGCAAGGCGATGGCGAAATTGACGTCGGCGAACAGCGCGCGATGGAACAGCGGGCTTTTCGCCGTTGCGAGGTGGATGGCGGCGATCCATGTGCTTGAAATCGCCGTCGCGAGGTAGATCCAGGTTTCCGCGGAGCTGAACCAGTCGGCCTCGTTGCCGCGGTCGAGAAACAGCTGCAGGGAGCTCAGCGCCAGCGCGATCATGGCGAATCCGAACAAGTCGAAGCGTCGCCTACGGATCTCGCGCTTGGGCATCTGCGCCAGCAGGATCGTCAGCGCGGCGACGCCGACAGGCAGGTTCACGTAGAACACCCAGCGCCAGTTCCAGTTCTCGGTCAGCCAGCCACCGATCAGTGGGCCGAGAATCGGACCGATCATGATCCCCAGGCCCCACACCGCGATGATTTGCGGCTGCCGGCTCGGCCGAGTGGTGTCGAGCATCGCCGTCTGGCTGAGCGGAGCGATGAACGCGCCGGAAATGCCCTGGAACGCGCGGAAAAGCACCATTTCGCTGAGATTCTGCGCGATGCCGCACAGGGCCGAAGCGATGATGAACCCGCTGACCGCGCCGATGAACAGCGTGCGCATGCCGATGCGATCGGCGAGCCAGCCGGTGATCGGCATCGCCACTGCGGAGGCGACGATGTAGCTCGTCAGCACCCAGCTGATCGTGTCCGGCGTCGCCCCGAGCGAGGCCTGCATGTGCGGCACCGCGACGTTAGCGATCGTTGTGTCGAGCACCTGCAGCAGCGAGGCGGCCATGACCCCGACCATGAACAGCCAGCGGTTGGGGACCTGAAGGAGGGCGACGTCTTCGAGCTCGGCAGGCGCGCCGCGGCGGGAGTCCCGCCGCCCCGCCGCCGGTGCGGCGGTCGCCATCGTTAGTGCCTCTTGCCGTCGGTGTAGACGGTCACGCTGGTCGTGAGCCCGGCGATCAGCTTGCGGTCCGGCTTGGAATCGATCGCGATGCGCACTGGCACGCGCTGGGTAACCTTGACCCAGTTGCCGGTGGCGTTCTGCGCCGGCAGGACCGAGAACTCGGAGCCGGTGCCGGCGCCGATCGCCGCGACGTGGCCCTTGATGTCCATGCCCGGATAGGCGTCGAATTCGATCTTGGCCGGTTGCCCGACGCGCATCTCGCTGAGCTGCGTCTCCTTGTAGTTCGCCTCGACGTAGGCGCCTTGCACGCCCACCAGCGTGAGCATCGGGACGTTTTGCACGACGAGCTGGCCGGGAAGCAGGCGTTCGGCGCCGGCGACCTCGCCGGCCATCGGCGCACGGACCTCGGTCCGGCTCAGGTTCAGCCGCGCGGCCTCGGCCTGGGCCTTGGCGGCGGCGATCTGGGGGTTCTCTCCGGGTACGGCGGCCCCGTGGGCCAGCCTTGCCCGCGCTTCGGCGGCGTTGGCCTGCGCGGCCGTGAGCTCGGCCTGGCCTTGCTCGACGGCGTGGCGCGCCGCGTCATAGGCGGCCTTGGTGGTGAAGCCTTGCTTCCACAGCTGCTGCTGGCGCTCGAAATTGCTCTGCGCGAAAGCGATGTCCTCGCGCGCCTTGGCGATGTCCGCGCCCGACAAGTCGGCGCTGTTCGCCAGAGCGGTGACGTTGGCCTGAGCGGCGGCGATCGCCGCCGTCGCCTGGTCGAGCTGGATCTGGAACGGCTGGGGATCGATCCGGTAGAGCAGGTCGCCCGCCTTCACGTGGTCGCCGTTCTTGACGTAGACGCCGAGGATCTTGCCGCCGACCTCGGCGCTGATGGAGACCTTGTCCTGCTTGACGTAGGCATCGTCGGTCGAGACCTTTCCCTGCAGGCCAAGCCAGTAGACGACGCCGCCGATCAGGATCGCCACCGGAACCACGAGCATCAGGGCCAGCCTGCCCCACCGGCGGCGCGGCGCGGCGTCGCCGATGGTCCCCGGCTCGCCGGGCTCGCGCACGGTTGCCGGTGCCTCGACAATCTGCGGGTCGGCGTCAGCCATTTGAAATCCTTGCCATTTCACGCCGCTCGGAGAGATTGGTGCCGACGGTCTTGAGCAAGCGGGCAAATTCTTCCCGCTCCTCGGGAGTCAGGCCGCAAAGCATGTCGTCAACCAGCGCATCGACCCTGAGCTGCAGTTTCGCAACGATTTTTTGGCTCTTCGCGGTCAGGTGCAGCTGCCACGCGCGGCGGTCCGAGGGATCCCTACGACGCTCGACCATGCCGGCTTCCTCGAGCCGGTCGACCATCCGGCAAAGGGTGATCGGCTCGACCTCGAGCTGCTCGGCATAGAATCCCTGGTTCTCGCCCGGGCGGCGGTTGAGGATCAGCAGCAGCCGCGCCTGCGGGCCGGTCACGCCGATCTCGCGCACCTGCTGGTCGAACGCCCAGCGGGCAAGCCGCGAGTTGTCGGCAAGAAGATAGCCAATGTGAATCATGCGAGCCCGCATATAATAAGCCCGCTTAATGAATCAATAAATCTTGCGGTGGCACATGGTCGAGGCGAAGAACGGCCCGGAAGGAGAAACGCGAATGGCCAATGCCATGACCGGTGGCTGCCAGTGCGGCCGCGTCCGTTACCGGGTCGAGGCGTCGGACGCCGAGGCCTACTTATGTCACTGCCGGATGTGTCAGCGCGCAACGGGGGGCTTCGCGGCGAGCTTCGTCCATGTCCCCGCCGAGGCGGTGACCTGGGAACGTGAGCCCGACTGGTACGCCAGCTCACCGATTGCCCGGCGGCCGTTCTGCTCTGCTTGCGGCACGCCGCTGGGATTTCGCTTCAACGACGGTACCGGTATCGACCTGACCTTCGGCAGCTTCGACGATCCGTCCGGCTTCGTCCCCAAGACGCACGCCGGTGCGGAAAGCCTGCACGAAGCGTGGATCGACACCAGCACCTTGCCGCGCCAGCGCACCGAAGAGACCGAGAGCGTGGTCAGCCGCTGGCACGCCGCGGGGCGCGAGGTGCCTGAGTGAACCCGATCACGACCGAACGTTTCGCCGGCTTCGACGGGAGCGAACTGGCGCTCCACCGTGTCGGCCAGGGCCGACCGGTTGTATTGTTGCACGGGCTCTTCTCCGACGCGCAGACCAACTGGATCCGCTTCGGCCATGCGCAGCGGCTGGCGGAGGCCGGGTTCGAGGCGATCATGCCCGACTTGCGCGCCCACGGGCAGAGCGCGGCGCCGCACGACCCCGCCGCGTACCCCGAGGATGTGCTGGTCAAGGATGCGCAGGCGCTGATCCGGCACCTCGACTTGCAGGACTACGATCTCGGCGGGTTCTCGCTCGGTGCGCGGACGGCGGTGCGCTGCGTGCTGCAGGGCCTTTCGCCGCGGCGGCTGGCGCTTGCGGGAATGGGCCTCGAAGGACTTGCCGGCTGGTCCCGCCGTTCCGCCTTTTTCCTCGACGCGATCGATCGGTTCGACACGGTGAAACACGGCGACCCGGCGTTCATGGCGGTCGCTTTCATGAAGACCCAGAAGGTCGACCGCGTGGCCGCGCGGCTGCTGCTGCAATCGGTCGACGACACCGAACCGGGTGACTTAGCCGGGGTGACGATCCCGACGCTGGTCGTGTGCGGCGACAGGGACCGCGACAACGGCTCGCCGGAGGCGCTCGCTGCGGCGCTGCCGGACGCGCGTTTCGAACAGATTCCGGGCACCCACATGAGCTCGGTCACCGAGCCTGCTCTGGGCGAGGCGATCGCGAGGTTTCTCGCCTAGAAAGGCCTGTCGCCGTTCACCGTCACGCGATGCATCACCCGGCGGTGTCCGCTGTAGTCGTTGAGCGCATAATGCAGCGTGCAGCGGTTATCCCAGAAGGCGACGTCCCCCTTTTCCCAGCGCCAGCGGCAGGTGAACGGCTCGCGCGTGCACTGGTCCATGAGGAAATCGATCAGCGGCGCGCTCTCCTCTTCCGTCATGTCCTTGAAGCGCGGCGTGAAGGCGCCACTGACGTAGAGGCATTTGCGGCCGGTTTCCGGATGGGTGCGGATCAACGGATGCTCGGTTTCATAGTGGGCGGTGGCGTTGGGCGCGGACTTGACCGATGAATCCTTGCTCCAGTCCTGCGACAGGGCGCCGTAGATCTTCGCCGGCGTGTGGATCATCGTCATTCCGTCGAGCATGGCGCGCATGCCGGAAGAGAGCGTCTCGAACGCGAGGTAGCAATTCGACCACAGCGTGTCGCCGCCCACCTCGGGCACCTCCAGCGCGTAGAGGATCGAGCCGAGCGGCGGTTCGGAAAGGTAGGTTACGTCGCCGTGCCAGGCTCCGCCGAAATTGCGCTCGTCGTCCGGCTCCTTCCTGACCTCGATGATGTCCGGATAGGCGTCCAACCCCTTCACCTGGTCGTGCTGGTTGAGCGTTCCGAAGCGGCGGGCGAAGGCGAGCTGCTGTTCCGGCGAGAAGTCCTGCCCGCGAAAGAAGATCACCAGGTGATCGAGCAGCGCCTGGCGGATTTCGGCGATGGTCGCGTCATCGAGGTCCTGCGAGAGGTCGGCGCCCTCGATAATGGCGCCTAGCGAGGCCGAGTAGCGCTTCACTCGGATGCGCTCGAAATTCTCACTGTGGGCCTGGGGGCTGATCTTTGGGCCAGCGAGAACAGTCATGCGGGTTGCTCCTGCTTGCGGGCCGGCCGGACCTGCCGATCGATGATGAAGGCGGCGGCGAATACCAGCATCGCGATGACGGTCAGAACGCCGAAATACCACGCGGAGCCCATGTTGAGCAGGGTGCCGCCGTAATAGACCATGGCGATCGAGAACAGCCGTCCCGAGGTGATCACGAAGCCGATCCCGCCTGAGCGGCAACTCGTCGGGTAGCCCTGCGCCATGACCACGTAGAACACGGTTATCATCATGCTCACCAGCCCGACGGCGAGACCTTCGAGCAGGATGATGAACATCCGTTCGTCGGCGCTCGGGGCGGCGCCGATGTTCTCCACCATCCAGCCAAGCGCGAGGATGTTCGCCAGGATCAGTGCCGCGCCCACCATCGTTACGGCCCGCGAGCCGAAGGTGCGGGTTGTGAGGCCGGCGGACAGCCCGCCGACGATCGACAGGATTCCCTGCCAGACGCCGGCCTGTTGCGCTTGGGCCAAGGTAAAGCCGGCCGAAGTCAGCAGCACCGTCGTCCAGTTGAGCAGGCCGTAGACCAGGGTCGTGGTGGCCGAAAAACTGATCACCATGCCGATGTTGAGCTTGCGGTTGCTGGGATGGAAGATGCCTATGCTTTCGCCCGTTCCATCTTCGTTGGCGCCGACGGTTTCGGGCAGCAGCTCGATAGCGGGGTCAATCACCTTGGCGGCGCTCCGGCGTGCGGCCTCGGCCTTGCCCTTGGCGAGCAGGAATGGTGGCGGCTCGCGCAGCAGCGCGAATGCCAGGGTCCCCAGCACGATCGAAGCGGAGCCGAACGCGATAAAGGCGCCCCGCCAGCCGTAGTTTGGCAGCAGGTACGGCATCACCGCCGCGCTGACCGAGATGCCTACCGGGATTCCGATGGAAACCAGGGAGACGGTATGAGCCCGCCATCGGTCGGGGACCCAATCGCTGACCAGCGCCAGGGCGTTGGGATAGGCGGCGCCGAATCCCAATCCGCCGAGCGCACGCACGGCCGACATCTGCCAGACGTCGTGAGTGAACGAGGCCGAGATCGTCGCCGCGCCGAAGATCAGACAGGCCAGGAACAACGTTCTCAGCCGCCCGATCCGATCGCCGAGCATACCGCCGAGGATTGACCCGAAGCCCATGCCGAACAGCGAGGCGGCGAGAGCTGGGCCGAATGCCGCCCGGTCGATGCCCCATTCCTCGAGGATCGGGGGCGTGACCAAGGGCAGGGATTGCAGGTCAACGCCGTCGAAAACGAGCAGCAGCAGCGCGAATAGGGCTACCGTGACCTGGAACGGCCGCAGAGGAGCGCGGGCGATCGCCGCGCTGAACGTCATCGGCATGGACAGTCTCTCCCTTGCGGCCGATCATGTCAGCCAGAAGGGCGGGCGTCCACTACCTGAAGGGGGGCTCGTTGAACGCGCGCAGCTTGCGGCTGTGCAGGCGCGGGCCTGCGGCGCGCAGGCGCTCGCACGCGCTGATGCCGATCTGCAGGTGCGCGGCGATCGCCTGTTCGTAGAACAGGTTGGCCTGCCCCGGCAGCTTGATCTCGCCGTGGAGCGGCTTGTCCGACACGCACAGCAGGGTGCCGTAGGGCACGCGGAAGCGATAGCCTTGCGCGGCGACGGTGGCGCTCTCCATTTCGATCGCCACCGCGCGGCTCTGCGACAGGCGGCGGGCGGTGTGCGAGTAGCGCAGTTCCCAGTTGCGGTCGTCGGTGGTGACGACGGTGCCCGTGCGCATCCGCGCCTTGAGGTCGGCGCCCTGCGCGCCCGCGACGCTTTCGGCGGCGGCCGCAAGGGCTTGCTGGACTTCCGCGATGGCCGGGAGGGGGATTTCGGGCGGCAGGACGTCGTCGAGTACGTGATCGTCGCGCAAGTAGGCGTGGGCGAGAACGAAGTCGCCGATCTTCTGGCTCGGCCTGAGACCGCCGCAGTGACCGATCATCAGCCATGCCTCGGGCCTGAGCACCGCGAGGTGGTCGGTGATCGTCTTGGCGTTCGACGGCCCAACGCCGATGTTGACCAGCGTGATGCCCATGCGGTTGTCGGCCATCAGGTGGTAGGCCGGCATCTGGTGACGCCGCCAGGTCGTCTCGCTGAGCTGCGCCTTGGCGTTGCGGGCGGTCTTCCTCAGGTCGAGCCCGCCGGCGCCGGTGAGCGCGCTGTAGGTTCCCTTGCCGACCTGCTCGCCGGCCCAGTCGACGAATTCGTCGATGTAGCGGTGATAGTTGGTCAGCAGCACGAAGCGCTGGAAATCCTGCGGGTCGGTGCCGGTGTAGTGGGCGAGACGGGCGAGGCTGAAGTCGGTCCGCAGGGCATCGAACAGCGACAGCGGCATCGCCTCGCCGGGGTCGCCGAGCTCGATGCAATCGGCCAGCTCGTCGCCAATCAGCGCCAGTTCGGTTGTCGGGAAATAGCGGGCGATCTCGTTCGGGCTGACTCCCGCCATCTCCGCTCCGTGGCGCCCTTCGAGCACGTAAGGGAAGGGGATTTCCTGCCGGCTGCGGCCGATCTCGATGGCAACGTCGAAATCCTCGATCAGCAGGTCGAGCTGCTCGGCGAGATAATCGGCGAACAGCTCCGGGCGGGTGATGGTGGTGGAATAGGTTCCGGGCTGGTGCAGCCGGCCGAACGAGCGCGTGCGGTCGCTCGGTGGCGGGCCTCCGCCATAGCGCACGCGTAGCTCGGGGTAGCAGTAGCTTCCGTCCGAGCGGCGCTCGGGCGGCGGCGGTGTGCCGGTGCGGACATATTCGCCGATGTCGGTGCGCAGGCGCTCGACCGCGGCCTCGTAGACAGCGGCTAGTTCGGTGATGACGGTAGTAGAATCCATGACAACCGTTAGCCCCGTGGTCGCGTCATTTCAAAGACCAAACAGGAAAAAGGGGCGCGGTCCACATTGGACCGCGCCCCTGCTTGTTCGTTGGGACCGAAACGATCAGGCCTCGGTCGAGGCCTCGGGATCGGCCGGGTTCTCGAGCATGTCGGCGGGAATTTCGCCGGGCTCGAGGGTCGGGTCAATCGGTTCGACGAAGCCTTCGCCCTCGGCGCGGTCTTCTTCGAAGGCTTGCGCCATCACGTCGACGCCCTGGCGCTGAAGTTCGGCTTCGTCGTCCGAACGGGCGACGTTGGCCTTCACCGTCACGCGCACCTCGGGGTGCAGCGCGATGGTCACTTCGTGCACGCCGAGCGCCTTGATCGGGCTGCCCATGACGACCTGGCGCTTGTCGACCTTGTGACCCTGCTCTTCGAGAGCCTGGGCGATGTCGCGCACGTTGACCGAGCCGTAGAGCTGGCCGGAGTTCGACGACGCGCGGATCAGCACGACCTCGGCTCCATCGAGCTTCTTGCCTTCGGTCTCGGCTTCGCCGCGGCGTTCGGCATTCTCTTTTTCCAGCCGCTCGCGATTGGCTTCGAACACCTGGCGGTTCGCGTCGTTGGCGCGGAGCGCCTTTTTCTGCGGCAGCAGGAAGTTGCGCGCGTAGCCGTCCTTGACGGACACGACGTCGCCGATGCCGCCGAGGTTCTCGACACGTTCGAGGAGGATAATTTGCATGATGTCCTCCTTACTTCACGATGTACGGCAGAAGGCCGAGATGACGGGCGCGTTTGATCGCCTTGGCCAGCTCGCGCTGCTTCTTGGCCGAAACTGCGGTGATGCGGCTGGGGACGATCTTGCCACGCTCGGACATGAAGCCCTGCAGCAGGCGCACGTCCTTGTAGTCGATGACCGGCGCATCCTTGGCCGAGAACGGGCAGGACTTGCGGCGGCGGAAGAAAGGACGGGCCATCAGTCTTCTCCCCGCTCGCGACGGCGAGTGCGCTCGCGGTCGTTCTTGCGCATCATCACGGAAGGTCCACCTTCGTGCTCGTCGACACCGACGGTGATCCAGCGGATGATGTCTTCGTTGATCCGGTTCTGCCGCTCGAGCTCGGCAACAACCGCGCCAGGGCCTTCGATGTTCAGCAGAACAAAGTGCGCCTTGCGGTTGCGGTCGATCTTGAAGGCGAGATTCTTGAGGCCCCAGGTCTCGGTCTTGGTGACCTTGCCCTGGCCGGCTTCGACGATCTCGGTGGCGGCGGCGGCCAGGGCGTCTACCTGAGCTTGGCTCAGATCCTGGCGCGCGAGAAAAACATGCTCGTACAGCGGCATGCGCGCGTTCCTTTCACTTCCATGCCGATCGCTGGCTGATCCCGCACCTGCGGGGGCCCCTCCGGCTTTCTTGGGTTCCCCGGCCGGCTCGCCGATCGGGAACGCGGGCACATACAGGGTTCGCCGGTGATTGCAAGCACGCGGCGGCATTGACGCTTGCCAGGGAGCGCTACACCATCGCAACCATAAACAGGGGAGGGATTCGATGCGCACAACGATGATCGTGGCTGCGGCCGCTCTGCTGGCCATGCCCGCGGCGGCCCAGCAGAAGGCCGACGAGCCGGGACTGGAATTCGTTTTCCAGGAGACGGTCGCCCTCGGCAAGGCGGTCGAAGTGGGCAAGACCGCGCGGGGGCAGCGGCGGATCATCCCGATCACCGGCGGCCATTTCGAGGGGCCGCAGATCAAGGGCGAGGTGATGCCCGGCGGCTGGGACTGGCAGCTGACCCGTGTCGACGGCTGCACCGATGTGAAGGCCGACTACTTCCTCAAGACCGACGACGGGGTGGTGATCAACGTCGTCAACACCGGCGAGATCTGCCCGGGTGAGAAGGGCGCGCCCGCCCCGGTGCGCACCCATCCGGTGTTCGAACCGCCGCTCGGGAAATACGAATACCTGGGGCGGCAGGCGTTCGTCGGCACGCTCGGCATGGCGCCTGCGAGCGCGGGTCCCGCGGTGCTGATCCGGTTTTACCGCGTGAAGTAGCGGGAGGCGACCTAACCGACCGTTTCACGCGCCGGACCTAACTTTCGAAGGTAGGCGTGACGACTTTTGGGAGCCGCCACCACTGTATTTTGCCATATGGAAAGATACCGATACGACCTAGGTGAAAAAGCAGGTGAATCTCCTTAGTCTCGAATGAGTTGATCGGCACGGGATGGTGCCGGCCCAAACCAGGAGTCGTCCATGGCCAGTCACCGGCATATTCACGTCATCGATCCCGATTTTCGCCGCCGCGCGCGAATCACTTACGAGTTGGCGCATCGCAATCTGCACGCGGAAATCTACGAAGACCTCGAGGAGTTCGCCTCGCGGCTTCCGGAGGGAGGGGCGATCTTCGTTGCGGATGAACCGGGGCGGTGCTGTGCCGGCGACGTGCAGGCAATGCTCGATGCGCGGGGCCGTGCGGTTCCGGTGGCGGCCTATTCGGCCGAACCGTCGCCGCAGCGGATCGTCGATGCGATGCTTGGCGGAGCGCTCGATTACTCGCGCTGGCCCTTCGATCCGGCGCTGCTCGAAACCGCGTTGGTGCGGCTGGCGGAGGAGGGCGAGCGCCGGGCACAGCTTGCGCGGCGCGGGGCCTCGGCCAAAGCCGCCATCGAGCACCTCAGCATGCGCGAGCACGAAGTGCTCGAACTTATGATCGAGGGCGATTCCAACAGGGAAATCGGGCGCCGGCTCGGGATCAGCCCGCGCGCGGTCGAAATCCACCGCGGCAACATGATGCGCAAGCTCAACGCCCGTTCGCCTTCCGACGCAGTGCGTCTGGCGATGTACGCGGGCCTCGACGCGGTTAGGGAAGACGAGCGCCTGGCCGCCTGAGCGCGCCTCAGGGGAGGCGCGCGAGCAGACCCCGGGCAAACTCCGTCAGCGTGTCGTCGCGCGCGCCCATTACGGCGACGCGATCGCCCGGGCGGGCGATCTCGACGATCCTCTGGCCGCAGGCCTCGCGGGTCGGAATGTACTCGGCATGCCCGCCAGCTTCCGCGATCAGCTGGACGATGCGCTCGCTGCCTTCGCTACGGTCGACGGTACCGCCAAAGTAGACCGGATCGCACATCAACGTGAGGTCCTCCGGCCCAAGCTCCTCGGCGAAGGTCCGCGCCAGCTCATGGCCCATCTGCCGCAAGGGTCCGTAACCGTGCGGCTGGAAGAAGGCGATCACCCGGCCGGGGTGCGCCTTGAGGGTGCGCAAGGTTGCGCGGCATTTCTCGGGATTGTGGCCGAAGTCGTCGATCACCGTCACGCCGCCCGGGCTGGTGCCGATCACGTCGAAGCGCCGGGCGAGGCCCTTGAACGTCGTCAGCGCGAGGCAGGCGTCGTGGACCGAAACCCCTGCGGCGACGGCACCCGCGACGGCCGCCAGCGCGTTCGACAGGTTGTGCCGGCCCGGCATCGCCAACACCAGCGGATGGATCGTATCGTCCCGACGGTCGATCAGGACCGCCTGGATGCCGCTCGCTGTGTCCTCGATTGTGTCGGCGGTAACGCCCAGCGTAGCTTCGGGATTGTCGATCCCGAAAGTGATCACGTCGCCGGCATGCGCGGCGATCAGGCGCGCTTCGTCGTCGTCGGCATTGGCGGCCACTCGCTCCGCGGTAAGCACGAACCCGGAGAACAACGCGCGCAGCTCCTCCATGCTCTTGTGGTCGAGGCTGACGTTGAGCAGTACCGCGACCTGGGGACGGTAGAGCGCGATCGAGCCGTCGCTCTCGTCGACTTCGGAAACGAACACATCGCCTTTGCCGACCTTGGCGCTGGCGAATGGCGTGTCGGGCGAGACGAAGTTCTTCATCACCGCGCCGTTCATGATTGTCGGGTCGCGCCCCACATCCTGCATGATCCACCCGAGCATCCCGGTGACGGTCGACTTGCCGCTGGTCCCGCCGACAGCGATGCCGCACGCTGAGGCGTTGAATAGCGTGGCGAGCAATTCTGCGCGGGTCATCCGCGGGCAACCGAGCTCTTTCGCGCGGACCACTTCGGGCACGGTGTCCTCGATCGCGGCGGAGGCGACCAGCGTCTGTTCGGCCGAAATGATGCCGCTGCCGTCCTGCGGGAAAAGCGTGAAGCCCTGGCGTTCGAGCGAGGCGAATTTCTCGGGCGTGCGCCTCTGGTCGCGGCTGCGGTCGGAGCCCGCGACTTCGGCGCCGAGGCCCTTGAGGATCGTCGCCAGCGGCAGCATTCCCGAACCGCCGATACCGCAGAAGAACCAGGGATGGACGGTGAGGTCGGCAGCGTCGGGCATGGCTGGCAGGTATGCAGTTGTCGCCTGTAACACAAGGCAGCTAGAAGCAGGCGATGACCCGCATCGCCATCTGTGCCCCAGGCACCCCCATCACGAGCGAGGATGCGGCGCGCGTGGAAGCATTGGCGAAAGCGGAGTTCCCTGAGCTCCAGCTCGATTTTCATCCGCAATGCTTTGCCGACGGCGGCCATTTCGCCGGGCCTGACGAGATGCGGCTCGGCGCATTGCTCGCCTGCGCCAACTCGGCGGCGGACGTCGTCTGGTTTGCCAAGGGCGGGTACGGCTCGAACCGGATCGTCGCCCAGGCTGTCGAGGCGCTATCGGGCCGCTCGGCGCAGCAGCAGTGGTTCGGCTACTCAGACTGCGGTTATCTCCTCGCGGCGGCGCACCGCGAGGGCTTCGCGCGGGCAGTGCACGGGCCGATGCCGGTGGATGTCCGGCGCGAAGGCGGCACCGACGCCATCCGCCGCGCGCTCGGCTGGTTCGCCGGAGCGCGCGCAGGTCTCGAGCCCGACCTTGGCGGGCAACCGGCGGTGGCGTTCAACCTGATCACGCTGGCGATGCTGTGCGGGACACGGTTCCTGCCCGATCTCACCGGCTACGCCGTCCTGGTCGAGGAAGTCGCCGAGCATCTCTATGCGGTGGACCGGCTGTTCTTCCACGTCACCGAACATCTGCGCGGGATTGCCGGCTTGCGCCTGGGCCGATTGAGCGCGGTGCCCGACAACGACCGGCCCTTTGGGAGCGACTCGGAGGCGATCGCCCGCGACTGGTGCGAGCGCACGGGCATTCCCTATCTCGGCCTTGCCGACATCGGCCATGACGCCGCGAACAAGATCGTGCCGTTCGGCCTTGCGGCGGACTTCGCCCGCTCCTAACCGCGCTCGCAACAGGAGAGACGCGATGAGAGCCTTCATCTTCCCCGGCCAGGGCAGTCAGAAAGTCGGCATGGGCGCCGAGCTGGCCGCGGCCAGCGCCGCGGCGCGCGAGGTCTTCCAGGAAGTCGACGACGCGCTCGGGCAGAAGCTGTCGGCGATCATGGGAGAAGGTCCCGAGGACACGCTCATGCTGACCGAGAACGCGCAACCGGCGATCATGGCGAACGCCATCGCAGTCTTGCGCGTGCTCGAGAGGGAAGGCGGCATTTCGCTGGCCGACAAGGGCGATTGCGTGGCCGGCCACAGCCTCGGGGAGTATACCGCGCTGTGTGCTGTCGGCGCCTTCACGTTGGCCGACACCGCGCGGCTCCTGAGGCTGCGCGGATTGGCCATGCAGGCAGCGGTGCCAGTCGGCGAGGGCGCCATGTGCGCCTTGCTTGGCGCCGACATCGACAAGGCCACCGCGCTCGCCGAGGCAGCGGCCCAGGACGAGGTCTGCGAAGTCGCCAACGACAACGATCCCGGCCAGGTCGTGCTTTCCGGCGCCAAAGGTGCGATCGAGCGCGCCGTGGCGATGGCCAAGGATCTCGGCATCAAGCGCGGCGTGCTTCTCCCCGTCTCCGCGCCGTTCCACTGCTCGCTGATGAAGCCGGCGGCCGACGCGATGGATGAAGCGCTGAAACGGGTTCCCCCGCAGCCCTTCCGTCTGCCGCTTTATGCCAATGTCACCGCCGCTTCGTGCACCGATCCCGAGGCCGAGCGCCTGCTGCTCGTGCAGCAAGTCACCGGGCGCGTCCGCTGGCGCGAGAGCGTGCTGGCGATGAAGGCCGCCGGGGTCGACCGTTTCGTCGAGCTCGGCGGCAAGGTTCTCGGCCCGATGGTCTCGCGTACCGTCGAAGATGTAACCGTCACCAGCGTGGTGACCATGGCCGACATCGAAGCGCTGGCGAAGGAGCTGTGAGCATGTTCGATCTTACCGGAATGACCGCCCTCGTCACCGGAGCCAGCGGCGGGATCGGCTCGTCGATTGCGCGATGCCTGGCTGCGCAGGGGGCGCGGCTGGCGTTGTCGGGGTCGAATTCGAGCAAGCTGCGCTCGTTTCGCGAGGAGCTGAACGACGAGTACCGGCACCCGAACGGCACGCACGTGGACATCACCTGCGACCTGTCGAACGCCACCCAGGTCGAGGAGCTGGTGCCCGCCGCGCTCGACACGTTCGGGCAGCTCGACATCCTCGTCAACAACGCCGGGATCACCCGCGACAACCTGGCGATGCGGATGAAGGACGAGGAGTGGGACGCGGTGATCCGCATCAACCTCGAAGCCGCGTTTCGCCTGATGCGCGCCGCCTCGCGGCCGATGATGAAGGCGCGCTTCGGGCGTATTGTCACCATCACCAGCGTCGTCGGCGCGACCGGCAATCCGGGGCAGATGAACTACGCGGCGGCCAAGGCCGGGCTGGTCGGCATGACCAAGAGCTTCGCGCAGGAAGTCGCCAGCCGCGGGATCACCGCCAATTGCGTCGCACCCGGCTTCATCCGCACCGCAATGACCGAAGTGCTGCCCGACGCGCAGAAGGAGGCGCTCAACGCGCGCATTCCGATCGGCCGGATGGGCGAGGGCGGGGACATCGGCGCGGCCGTGGTCTATCTCGCCAGCAAGGAGGCGGGCTACGTCACAGGCCAGACGCTGCACGTCAACGGCGGCATGGCGATGTTCGCCTGAGAGCGCGTTTATCCCCAGCGCTTCGCCATTCATCCTTGCCGCATCCGCCCCTAGCGCTAAGGGTATTGGCGACATTTTCCGGCGCTTGAGGGCGATTCCGGCCTTTCCCGGTCACTCCCGGGGGCGCGCAAGGGGGAACGAGAAGGACCGATGAAGGCCACCATCGAACGCGCCAAGCTGCTTCGCTGCCTGTCTCACGTGCAGTCGGTGGTCGAACGGCGCAACACGATCCCGATCCTGTCGAACGTGCTGATCGAGGCTTCGGTCGACGGGCTGGTCAAGATCATGGCCACCGACCTCGACTTGCAGGTGATCGAGAGCCTTGACGCCGCCTCGGTCGAGACCGCCGGGGCGATTACCGTCTCGGCGCACTTGCTCTTCGACATCGCCCGCAAGCTCCCCGACGGCAGCCAGGTCAGCCTCGAGACCGCCGACAACCGGATGACCGTCAAGGCGGGGCGCAGTCGCTTCTCGCTGCCGACGCTGCCGCGCGACGATTTTCCCGTCATCGTCGAGGGCGACTTGCCGACCAGCTTCGAAATCCCGGCCAAGACGCTGGCCGAGCTGATCGACCGCACCCGCTTCGCGATCTCGACCGAAGAGACGCGCTATTACCTCAACGGCATCTTCCTGCACGTGTCGGAGGAGGACAAGCCGGTGCTCAAGGCGGCGGCGACCGACGGCCACCGGCTCGCGCGCTTCACCATTCCACGCCCCGACGGCGCCGAGGGCATGCCCGACGTAATCGTGCCGCGCAAAGCGGTGGCGGAGCTGCGCAAGCTGCTCGAGGAAGCGCTCGACGGCAATGTCGAGGTCGACCTCTCGGCGAGCAAGATCCGCTTCACGCTCGGCGGCGAAGGCGGGATGGTCCTCACCAGCAAACTGATTGACGGTACCTTCCCCGATTATTCGCGCGTTATTCCAACGGGTAACGACAAGCTCTTGAAACTCGATCCGAAGAGTTTCTACGAGGGCGTCGACCGCGTCGCGACGATCGCAACCGAGCGCACCCGCGCGGTCAAGATGGCGCTTGATGCCGACAAGGTGACGCTGTCGGTGACCAGCCCCGACAATGGCACCGCGGCCGAGGAAGTCTCCGCCGACTACCGCTCCGAACCGTTCGAGATCGGCTTCAACGCCAACTACCTCAAGGACATTCTCGGCCAGATCGACGGCGACACAGTGGAGCTGCACCTCGCCGACGCCGGCGCGCCGACGCTGATCCGTCAGGACGAAAAGAGCCCCGCGCTCTACGTATTGATGCCGATGCGGGTCTAACCCCGCGCCCTGATCATCGCTTCGATATCGACGAACTTCTCGCGCGGCGCGCCTTCGCGGGCGGCGCGTTCCTCGGCTTCCTCGATCTTCTTCCAGTCGCGGAATGTCACCACATCGAGCCCGCGTGCCTCGGCCAGCGCGTCGAAACCCGGACGGCCATGGCGCGCGGCACCACCGAGCGCTCCGCTCTCGATGTCCTCGCGGATGAGCTTGACCACGCCGAACCCGTCGGGCTTGTTGGTGCCGATCGTGCCCGACGGGCCGCGGCGGGCCCAGCCGACGGCGTAGAGGCCAGGGAGGATGCGCCCGTCGTCGTTGGCGAAGCGCCCCTGCCGCTCGTCGAAGGGCACGTCGGGGATCGGCGTCGTGCGATAGCCGATGCAACTCACCACCAGGCTGGCGGGAATGCTGTAGCGCTCGCCGGTGCCGCTCGCTCGTCCGGCGACGACTTCGGTGCGCTCGACCTCGATCGACTCGACCTTGCCGTCTCCGCTCAGTGCCATCGGTTGGGCGAAGAAATCGAACTCGATGGCGATGCGCTTCTCGGCGCGGATATGCTCGGGCATGGCGGCAAAGCCGCGGATCAGGGTGACGGACTTGCGCAGGCCCGGTTCGAGGATCGCGTCCTCGGCTTCGTCCGGCAAGTCGCGCGGATCGACATGCGGCGCGGCGCGCTCGAGCTCGCCCAGTTCGCCCAGTTCCTTGGGCGTCATCATGATCTGGTGCGGTCCGCGCCGGCCGAGGATCACGATCCGCTCGATCTTCGAGGCCATCAGGGCGTCGAGCGCATGGGCGACGATATCGCTTCCGGCGAACTCATTCTGTGTCTTGGCGAGGATCCGCGCCACGTCGAGCGCGACGTTGCCCATGCCGATCACCACCGCGGTCTTGCCCGACAGGTCGGGGTCGAGCTCGGCGAATTCCGGATGGCCGTTGTACCAGCCGACGAAGGCCGCGCTGCCGAACACGTTGCCGAGCTCCGCCCCGGGAATGTCGAGCGGCCGGTCCTTGGGCGCGCCGGTCGCCAGGACCACGGCGTCGTACAGCTCCTGCAGCTCGGGGATCGTCACGTCCCTGCCTACGGTGACGTTGCCGACGAAGCGCACGTTGTCGCTCAGCGCCGTCTTCTCGTATCGCCGCGAGACTGCCTTGATCGACTGGTGATCGGGCGCCACGCCGGTGCGAATCAGCCCATAGGGAACCGGCAGCAGGTCGAAGATGTCGACCCGCACGTCATCGCCGAATTCCTTCTGCGCGGCCTCGGCGGTGTAGTAGCCTGCCGGGCCGGACCCGACGATCGCAATGTGGCGCATGCAACGATCTCCCGGGAGCGATGCTTAAGCCGGGGATTCGCCGCCGCAAGAGAGCGATTGCCGGGATTGGGCAAAACTTGCCGGGTTAACTGATTTTCAAAGGCATAGCGTCATAGTCGCCCGATGCTTGGTGCGCGACCAGCGGCTCGTCCGATCGGCGAACCTGAAGGCGTGGGCGAACGAAGCCCCGTGCGAGAGGGCGCAGCCGCGCCCGGCGCGACGGCAAGGGAGGAAACCCAGGCCGACCGGCGCCGGCATATCGCCCGCCGCGATCCCTCCGAAGACCGCCTCTCGCTGTCGGGCGTGGAGGCGACCGGCATGTCCGGCATGCTGCCGCGCGCGTCGCGTTACCTCGCCGCAGTCATTCCCGGCGCGGTCGCGTTCAATGCAGCCATGACGAGGACATCGCCTCCGCCCGCGGCTGTGGCTTGTTTCCTTCTCTCGTTCGCCGGCTTCTGCGCGCTTCCGCTTGCCCGACGGATGGAAGCCAGGCCCGGCGGCGGCATGTTCCGCAAGGCCGGGCTGGCGCTGACGGTGCTTGTCCCGCTGCTGCTGTTCGCCGAAGGCGCCGTCGCCTGGAACCGCTCGGGCGTGTTGCCCATGCCGGCGCTCATCTGCATGCTGATCGGTGTCGGCGCCGTGGCCGGCGCGCACTTGCGGCGCCAGGCGGGGCTCATCGTCGGCGGGCAGATCGCCTTGTGGCTACCCATGAGCGGCATGACCACGCCGCCTTTCGCCGTGACGCTCCTGCTTCTCGGTCTTGCTGCCGTGCTCATCGCCACTCGCGAGCAGCGCAAGCTCGATAGCGCCGACCTGCAGCGCCGTCTGGCCCGCGACCGCGCGCAAACCCGCGCCCGCGACATTCTCGCCGATTACGAGGAGACCGGGCAGGGCTGGTTCTGGGAGACCGACCGCCGCTCGCAGTTGACTTACGTTTCCACGCCGGTGGCCGCGCTGCTCGGCCTCGATCACGAGGCGTTGATCGGGCGGCCGCTTACCGAGCTGTTCGACCTCGGCGAGGCCCAGGAAGGCGAACGCAGCTTGCTGTTTCACCTGAGCGCCCGTTCGGCCTTTCACGAGCTTCCGGTCAAGGCGGCCAGCGGCGAGGAGCGCTGGTGGTCGGTCAGCGGGCGGCCGATCTACGACCAGTTCGACAATTTCGTCGGCTTCCGCGGATCGGGCAACGACCTCACCGAGAAGCGCCGCAGCCAGGAGAAAGTCTCGCGGCTGGCCAATTACGATTCGCTCACCGGCCTCGCCAACCGCCTACAGATGTCGCAGTTGCTCGAGAAGATCCTCTCCGCTCCGCAAGAGATGAATCGTAGCTGCGCGGTCATGCTGATCGACCTCGACCGCTTCAAGCACGTCAACGACACTCGCGGTCACCCGGTCGGCGATGCGCTCTTGCGACAGGTCGCGCAACGCCTCGAACGCACCGTCAGCCAGGCTGGGCGCGTCGGCCGTCTCGGCGGCGACGAATTCAAGGTCATCGTTCCCAATCGGACCGAGCGCTCGCGGCTGGCCGACATGGCGAAGGACATCATCCATTCGCTGTCGCAGCCCTATTCGGTCGACGGGCAAAGCATCGTCATCGGAGCATCGATCGGCATCGCTGTTTCGCCCGATGACGGCACCGACAGCGACGACCTGATCCGCAACGCCGATCTTGCGCTCTACGCGGCCAAGGATGCCGGCCGCGGCCGCCACCATTTCTATGCCGAGGACCTCCATGCAGCGGCGCATGCGCGCGCCGAGGTGGAGAAGGACCTGCGCGGCGCCATCGCCAACGGAGACTTGCAGCTGTTCTACCAGCCGGTCGTGGCGACCGCGAGCGAGCAGATCGTCGGTTTCGAGGCGCTTCTGCGCTGGAAACATTCGACGCAAGGCTGGATCTCGCCCGACAAGTTCGTCGGCATCGCCGAAGATAGCGGCATGATCGCGCAGATCGGCGAATGGGCGCTGCGCACGGCCTGCCACGATCTCGCCAAATGGCCGGAGGACGTCCGCTGCGCGGTCAATGTCTCGCCGCTGCAATTCGCCAACAAGGAGCTGCCGACGGTCGTCACCAACGCGATCGCCCAGGCCGGCATCCGGCCATCGCGTCTGGAGCTGGAAATCACCGAAAGCGTGTTCCTGAACGACGACGACGGGACCGACGCCATGTTTGCCGCGCTCAAGCGCATCGGCGTGCGCCTGGCGCTCGACGACTTCGGTACCGGCTATTCCTCGCTCGGCTATCTGAAGAAGGCGCCGTTCGACAAGATCAAGATCGACCAGAGCTTCGTGCGCGGCACGACCCAGCCAGGCAGCCGCAACGGCGCGATCATCGCCTCGATCACCAGCCTGGCGCACGCCCTTGGCATGGATACCACCGCCGAAGGAGTCGAGACGCTCGACGAGCTCGACCTCGTGCGCATGCACGGCTGCAGCCATGTCCAGGGCTTCATCTACGAACGGCCGCTCGATGCCTCGGCGGCGCTGGAACGGCTCAAGACCGGCCTCGCCGCGGTGGCCAAGGGCCCGCGCTCGGCGCGCGCTCCGCGCCAGACGATGCTACGCAAGGTGCTGCTCGACCACAACGGGCAGTTCTACAACGGCACGATCCGCAACATCTCGAGCACGGGGGCGCTGGTCGAAGGGCTGTGGAACGTGCCCGTGGGCACTATCTTCAAGATCCAGCTTTCCGACAACCATGTGGCTGTAGCGACCACGCGGTGGTGTGCGCAGGACCGTCTGGGGCTGGAATTCGCACGTCCGCTGCCGCGCGACGCAAGCGGCCGGATCGAGGCGGTGCAGGATGGCCCACCGCCGGCGCGACGGCCGCTGATCCAGAAGGCTGGATAGCTGGTCGGCAGCCTGCCGTGCTTAGAGGATTGTTAAGCGCGAAGGTCTAGAAATACGTTTTATCACTTGGGCTTGCGTCGGAAACGAGAAGCGGGAGTCAAACGCGGACACTAGATGGCGATGCGCGGCATCTTGCAAGGATTGGGGACCAAGCCGGGTCCGGGCGGACGCGCGTCTCGCGCCGGCGACGACATCCTGTCGCCGATCGCCATGGACGATTCCCATCGCCGGCTACAATTGCTAGACGAGTTCGAGGCGGGCGGGATCGCGTGGTTCTGGGCCACCGATGACCAGAACCGCCTGATCTACCTGTCGCCGAGCGCCGCCGAGTTGTTCGGCCTTAGCCACCAGGACCTGATCGGGCGGGCGCTCGCGTCGCTGTTCATTCTCGAGCAGGACGTCAACGACGAGGCCGCCGAGCGGCCCTTGCCGTTCCTCCTGAGCGCGCGCACCAAGTTCGCCAACCTGACCGTTCGGCTCGCCAGCGAAGGCGACCCGAGGTGGTGGACTATCAGCGGCAAGCCCTACCAGGATCCCGAGGGAGCGTTCCTCGGTTATCGCGGCGGCGCCAAGGACATCACCGCCGACTACGAACGCAATCGCGACACCTCGCGTGCCGCCCAGTTTGATGCTCTGACCGGCCTTGCCAATCGTAACCGCATGAGCAAGCGGCTGACCGCCCTCCTCACCGCCTACCGTTCGGCCAAACGCAGTTGCGCCTTGATGATGCTCGACCTCGACCGCTTCAAGCAGGTCAACGACACGCTCGGACATCCGGCGGGCGACGAGTTGCTCAAGCAGGTCGCACAGCGGCTCGAACGGATCGTCGGAACTAAGGGCGAGATCGGGCGCCTGGGCGGCGACGAGTTCCAGATCATCCTCCCCGACATCGACGACCGTGGCGAGCTTGGCGAGCTGGCCCACCGGATCATCCAGATGATCTCGCAGCCTTATTCGCTTGACGGCAGCCGGGCGATCATCGGCACTTCGGTCGGCATGGCGATCGCACCCTACGACGGCATCGAGCCGGCCGACCTGATCAAGAGCGCCGACCTCGCGCTCTACGCGGCCAAGGGTGGCGGGCGCGGTCAGTATCGGTTCTATTCGAACGACCTCAAGGACAGCGCGCAGAAGCGGCGCGAGGTCGAGGAAGACTTGCGCGACGCGCTCACCCGCGGCGAGCTGCAGATGCATTACCAGCCGGTCGTGCGGGCAACCGACAACACGGTTGTCGGTTTCGAGGCGCTAATGCGCTGGGAACATCCCGAGCGCGGGGCGATCAGCCCGGCGGTGTTCATTCCCATCGCCGAGGAATCGAACCTCATCAACTCGCTCGGCGAGTGGGCGCTGCGGCAGGCCTGCGCCGACGCCGCGCAATGGCCCGGCGAGCTGCGGGTAGCAGTCAACGTGTCGGCGCACCAGTTCAATTCGGAAAACCTGCCGACCGTCGTAACCAACGCGCTCGCCTCGACGGGCCTCAAGGCGCGCCAGCTCGAGCTCGAGATCACCGAGAGTGTGTTCATGGGCGACAAGGCCGCCGTCGACACGATGTTCGCGCGGCTCAAGAAGATCGGCGTCAAGCTTTCGCTCGACGATTTCGGGACCGGCTATTCGTCGCTCGGCTACTTGCGCCGCGCGCCGTTCGACAAGATCAAGATCGACCAGGGGTTCGTGCGCGGCTGCACCGAGAGCGACAATTCGAACTCGGCGATCATCGCCGCGATCGTCAGCCTGGCCGAGGCGCTCGAGATGGAGACCACCGCCGAAGGCGTCGAGGCGATGGACGAGCTGGCCCTGGTGCGCCTGCGCCGTGCGACCAACGTGCAGGGCTTCATCTACTCGCGCGCCGTGCCGCAGGCACAAGTGCTCGAAAAGCTCGGCGACGGCGATTTCGTCTACCAGCCGTCGGGCCCGCCCAAGCAGCGCTCGCAGCGGCGCACGGTGTTCCGCAGGATCGGCGTGATTCACGAGGACGCGCGTTACGAAGCGGTCATGCGCAACCTGTCGAAGACCGGCGCGATGATCGAGGGGCTGCTCGACGTGCCGGTGGGCACCGATCTGGTGCTGGACCTCAGCGAGGGGCAGCTCGCGGTCGGCACTGTACGCCGTTCGCAAGACGCCACGCAGGGTATCGAGTTCGAAACGCCGCTGATCAGCGACGGCGCCGACGGCCTGTGCACCCGCCACCGCATCTCACCTTACGCGCTCGCCGCCGCCGGGATGCCCTTGAAGGCGCTGCCCTCGGGCCAGTACGCCCTGATCCAGAACGCCTCCGGCGGCGGTTCGCGCCCCCGGTTCATGCAGGTCGACGTGCAGATGGGCGCCAGCCGCGCGGCCTAGAGAACAGCCGGGCTGACAGGGCGGGGCAGTGCGGCTAAGGGCGCGGCATGACCGACTTGGCGCGCATTCGCAACTTTTCCATCATTGCTCATATCGACCATGGCAAGTCGACGCTGGCCGACCGGCTGATCCAGGCCACCGGCGGCCTCACCGCGCGCGAGATGAGCGAGCAAGTGCTTGATAACATGGACATCGAGCGCGAACGAGGCATCACCATAAAAGCGCAGACGGTGAGGTTGGAGTACAAGGCATCGGACGGAGAGACGTACGAGCTGAATTTGATGGATACGCCGGGGCATGTGGATTTTGCGTATGAGGTGTCCAGGTCATTAGCCGCCTGCGAAGGCGCGCTCCTCGTCGTCGACGCCGCGCAGGGGGTCGAGGCCCAGACCCTCGCCAACGTCTACCAGTCGATCGAGCACGACCACGAGATCGTCCCCGTCATCAACAAGATCGACCTCCCCGCCGCCGAGCCCGAGAAGGTCCGCCGCGAGATCGAGGACATCATCGGCATCGACGCCTCCGAAGCCGTGCTCACCTCCGCCAAGTCCGGCATCGGCATCGACGAAGTGCTCGAGGCCATCGTCAAAAAGATCCCGCCCCCCAAAGGCGACCGCGCCGCCCCCCTCCGCGCCCTGCTGGTCGACTCCTGGTACGACCCCTACCTCGGCGTCGTCATCCTCGTCCGCGTCCTCG
>NZ_JAANOZ010000010.1 GCF_011320115.1 Croceibacterium segetis
CGGGGTCTAACCCGGCAGAAGGAGGAAGACGTGTGCACCCGCGCCTCCCGGCCCCTTGCTTCCTCAGGTAAGGAAGCGGCGGTCCACATAACCGATATGGTTCGTTATGTCAATAGAAAAGTGCCGAACCCTAATCCTTGGTGATGTCGTAGTCCATCCGCGGCGTGTAGGTATCCTTCATCGACTTCGGCAGGCCGCTGTCGGCGATGACGACACGGTGCTTGATCAGCCACTTGCCGTCCTTCTTCACCAGCCGGTCGTACTCGCGGCCCTGCTCCCACAAGCGGGGCGGGCCGTCGATCTTGTCGTTGAGCACCCCGGTCCACAGGAACGTGGCGGTCGCGGAATCGCCTTGAACGTCGATCACCGGGTTGCTCAGGATCATGTGGAACACGCCCTGGGACGCAGGATTGGCGTCGCCCGCCAGCGCGGCGTAGATTCCCGGCACCTCCGCCTTGCCGTGCGCGACCTTGCCGTTGACGTCGAGCACGGCGTCGTCGGTGAAATAGTCCTCGAAGGCGTGATTATCGCTCTTGCCGAAGTTCGCATAGTAGCGCCCGACCAGGTCCTGGATCGCCACCCGGTCGAGCATCGCCTGGGTGGCGGGGTCCGGCGCCTTGTCGCCGACGCTTGCGTTGCACCCCGCCAGCGTGAGCGCCGCGAGCGCGGCCATCGTTCGTCCCAGCATGATCCCCTCCGTCGTTGAGTTTGTCCGATAATCGCACCGTGGAGGACAAACGCAAGCGGATTGCCGTGCGCGCTCCGGCAGCGTAGTCTCGCCGCGGGCCCGGGGGAGAGCCGCGGCCAACAACGATAACTCGTCGCTTGGGAGGTCTACGGAAAATGCCTGCACTTATTGCACTTGCGCTGTCGGTCGGCGTGCTCGCCGTCCTCGATACCTGGCTCTACGTCGGCCCGCTGGCCGCCTTCCTGCCGGGCCTTGTGTGGATCTCGTTCATCGCCTGGGGCTGCCACTTCCATTCGGGTGGCGGGTCGAAGGGCTCGATCACCACCGTCACCTGCATGAGCTGGGGCGCGTTGGTCGGCATGGGCGCAGTGATGCTCGCCGGCGGCGTGCTCGCCGGTCTCGGCACGCTGGCGGCGCCGGTCGCTGTCGGCCTTGGCGCGGCGGTGATCTGCCTGTCGTCGGCCATCGGCCTGCTGCAGACGATCCCCGCGAGCGTCTATGGCTTCGCCTCGATCGCCGGACCGATCCTGCTCGCCAACATGGCGCCCGACAAGGCGATCCTGCCGACGGTCGTCTCGATCATTATCGGCGCGGCGTTCGGCTACGTCTCGGAGATGCTGGCCAACGCGCTCACGAAGAAGGGCGACGTTTCGGCCGAAGCCACCGCCGATCCCGGCCACGCCTGATCGAGTGAATGAGAAAGTCCCCGCCGGAGCGATCCGGCGGGGACTTTGCCTGTTACTTCCCGAACACGTCCGGCGTCTGGTACGGCGCCGTCCAGCCGACCGCCTCGATCTCGTGGATCTTGCCGCCCCACACCTTGAAGATGTGGATCGCCGGCATGTCGAACGGCTTGTATTCCATATGCCGGACGGTGGTGCCAGGCACCCCGAGCAGCGGGAAGTCCTTCTTGGTGAAGTCGTGGCGGAAATGGCTCATGCCCCAGACCAGGCCGGTCACGGGGTCGGCGATCTCCACCCGCCGGTGATGGATCTCGGTGATGTACTCCCACATGTTGGTGTCCATCTGCGCCGCGCAGCCGAGCCCGCCGAGGTAGGCGAAGCTGGGATCGTTGACGTTGCCGGTGCCGGGGCGGGTCAGCGGATTGCGCGCGGTCTGGAAGCCGTTCTCGTGCCGCTCGCAATCGTCGGCGAAAGCGGATTCCTGCGAATTGCCGTCGTCGAGCGCGTCGTAATAGCTCTTGCCGAGCCAGATCAGCCGGCCGCGAGAATCCGCGTACTCATACGGCACCTCGCGCAGCAGCCCCGGACGCACCGCCTGCAGGTTGGCCATCGCCGTTGGGGCGGGCGTGTTGCCGACCAGATGCTCGGCCTCGGTGATCTTGCCGTTCTCGACCTTGAGCCGCACGCCGAACATCGCCGGCTTGCCGTCGGCGGCGGCGGCCACGAGCAGCACGCCGACCTGCTCGGAGACCGGATCGGGCACATGGAGCACGAACCCGCTCGGCCCGGCGCCGAGCGATTGCCACAGGCCTTCGCCGGGCTTGATCGCCTTCATGTTTTCGACAGTCACGGCATTCGCCGCCAGCGGCACCGCCTTGGGGTTATGCGCAACCAGCGCGGCCACATACTTGTCGGAGAGGTCGATCAGGCACTGCCGGTCGCATGGGCCCGGCTTGTCCTGCGCGGCCGTCGGCGCGGCCAGGGTCAGCCCGGCAACACCGAGCAGCAGTGCCAGCTTCGCGCGCATCACTTGTTGCTCGAGCTTGTGCTGCGGTCGGCGACCTGCAGGGTGCCCGCTGCGCGCGCCTTCTCGCGCGCCTCGCGCTTGGCGGCTTCGTAGGGGCTGGTGCCCTCGATATAGCCGCGGGTCTGCTCGTTGCCTTCGAAGCAGGCGTACTCGAACTGCTTGTAATCCTTGTTGCGGGTCCACGGGAAGTCGAGCTTGAACGGCGCGCTGAGGGTCACCGGATCGCTGACCCAGGCTTCGTAGTGGATATGGTCGGGCCCGGTCGGGGTGAGCCGCTCGACCACCTTCATCTGATCGCTGTTGGGTATCGCGCGGCCACCGGCGCCGTTGCCGCCGATCGGCTGGTTGGGGACGAAGTTGGTCGTCTCCACCACCAGCGTGTCGCCTTCCCAGTGTCCCACCGAATAGCCCATCCAGCTCTTCACCGGCGCCGGCGGCGGACCTTTGCCGGCGAGCGGGATGATCCGCGCTTCATGGATCATCTCCAGCTTGATCACCGCATAGCCGGGCGATTGCCAGACCTCGATGCCGCTGTTGTACGCGCCGGGCAGCATCGAGCTGGGCATGCCGCGGGTGATGCAGCGGTCATAAGGACTGAAATCGGTCACCCAGGTGAAAGTGTCCTCGGTCCAGCTGCTCTTCATGTTCTTGGAGAGCTCGGCGCCGAGCGGCGTCGGCGGGGGAATGCGGCCGTTGGCCGGCTCCATGATCAGCGAGGTCTGCCGCATCGGCACGCCGCGCTCGGTCCAGTGGCCCATGCCCATGCGGTTGGCCTTGACCTCGAGGTTGTAGAGCTTGAGCTGCTCGTCGGCGGCCTTCTTCGCCGCGGCGTATTCCTCGTCGGTCAGCCAGGCCTTGGTGCCGAGGTTCGGCGGCCGCTGCGACGGGGTCGAGCTGAGGATGTCGATCGGCCAGCTGCCGGTCAGGTCGGGATCGCCCCATTCGGTGCGCGGCGCGTGCCAGCCGGGCGGGGCCTTGAGGCCCGGCTCGTCGGGTGTGGTCGCTGAAGCGGCGGGCCTGGCGTCGTCGGCCGCGGCCGGCCCGGCGGCGGCGAGAAACAGCGGAACGGCCAGCGCGGCCCCAACAAAGCGCAGACTCATCGAAACCTCTCCCACACGTTTTGCCGGAGAGTATGCTCGCAATGGCCGGGGTTGCAAGCGTTGCGCTGCCCTTTTTGCCTGCGGCAAAATAGATCCGGTCGTCAGCCCTTGAGCTTGCTCGCCTCGAGCTTCGCCCGCGACACCCACGTGCCGTGGACCTGGCTGCGCAGCGCCAGCCCGGTCTTGATCCTGGCCACCGGGCCCCTGGCGATCTCGCCGGCGTTCACGATCCACAGCTCCGATGAATAATCGCCGGGGACCTGCTGCGCCGGGTTCGGGTTGTTGGGAATGTCCACCACGGTGAGCAGCCAGCCCTCGTGGCCCGGTTCGCTCGACGGCACGTGCGCCGGCTCGCTGATCGCCGCGCCGGGGGGAACGCCCATCAGCTCGACCCGGCCGTTGCCGACCTCGATCCGTAGCAGCGCGTTGAAGTTGGCGCCGACCGGGCCTCCGGGCATCGGCGGGCCGCCCTGCGGGTTCATGCTGAGGTACCAGGCGTGGCTGTACGGCCGCCCCTGGTCGGCGTCGGCGAGCCGCGGGAGGTCGCCCGGAGGGCCGAGCGGGCGCTCCTGGATCGTCGGCCGGGCCTTGCTCATGTCGATCGTCCAGCGGGTGAGCGCGCCCTGGATTTCCTGCTGCGGCTTATGGATCCCGCCGGCCTCGCGCATGAAGCTGAAGGCGTTGGTCTCGGTCAGGCACATGTCGATGTGGACCAGGTTGCCGTCGTCGTAGGCGTTGACCTCGTGGAACACCGAGACGCCGACGGGCCCCTCGATCCAGATCATCTCCTCGACCTTGCCGTAGCGCGGCATGATCCCGACCCAGCTCGGCAGGTCCTGATGGTGCGCCCAGTGCGCGCCGCCGGCCTTGAGCCGATCGAGGTCGGCGAGCGTCGGGAAGATCGGGAACACGGCGTACTTCTCGGTGATCACGAAATCGTGGATCGTCGAGCAATAGGGCTGCTTGAACCACTGCTCGCTGGTGAGATTGCCGTCCTTGTCGGCGATGCCGTAGGCGACGTCGAGGCTGCACAGCCCGCCCGCCTCGTAACCGAAGAAGAACATCTCGCCGGTGCCCGGATCGATCCGCGGGTGCGCGGTGAAGGTCTCGGACTTGAGCGCGCCGTAGTAATCCCACTTGCCGGCGGTCTCGAGCGTGTGCGGGTTGACCTCGTAACCGCGCCCGTCCTCCTTGGTCATGAACAGCCGGCCGCCGTGCCACACGGGCGTGGTGTTGGAGACCGTGCGGTCGACTCCCTCGACGCTGGGATCGTCGGTGAACGGGTTGCGGTAGCGGCCGAACAACGCGCGGCGGGCCTTCTTCTCGGCGAGGTAGCGCTCGGTCTCGACATATCTGATGTCGAAATCGGCGGCGCCGTTCTCGATGTTGAAGCGGGCGATCATCCCGTCGGCGTTGAGCGCGATGTCGTCCTCGAACATCGGCGCGTGGGCGTTGTCGGGCACCGCGCGGAAGAACGCGCCGTCGACCTCGGCGGGGATTTCGCCCTCGACCTCGAGGTCGCGCTTGGAGAGCTCGGTCCGGCGCGGCGTGTTGCTGCCGATGAAGTGGATCGTCTGCGGAAAGGCACCCATGGCCCTTGTCTCCCATTGATTCTTGGCTTCGGACCGTAACGGATGTTACAGTCGAGGCAAGGCCGCGCTTTGCTCGCGCGCAATCCGGGGGGGAACGGAACTTGGGACGGCAGGACAAGATCGACGACCGGCGCCTCGGCGTCAGCGAGCCGGAAGGCAGCGTGGGCACGCTGCATCGGCTGCTCAAGCTCAACAACAGGCTGATGCAGCCGTTCTCGATGTACCTGTCGCACCGGCACAACATCAGCCTCAACGAATTCCGCCTGCTGATGGCGATCGGCCGCCTCGGCGCGAGCGCCAGCCACGAACTCGCCGAGCACACCGGCGTCAACGCGATGAGCGTCAGCCGCGCGGTCTCCACGCTGCAGCGGCACGGCAGGATCACCGTCGAGCCCGATCCCAGCAACCGCCGCCGCAAGGTGCTCAAGCTCACGCCCGAAGGCCGCCGGCTCTACGAGCTCATGCGCCCGCAGACACTCGCCGTGGCCGACTACTTGCTGTCCGATCTGCCCGAAGCCGATCTCGCCAAGCTCGACCATCTGGTGAGCGACCTGATCGCCCGGCTCGAGGCGACCGACGAGAAGGGCCGTTCGCTGTTCCTCGAGCGGACCAAGCCCGCGGACGAAGGATGAGCCCCGCCGAGCGCCGCGCGATCGAGGCCGACGTCGAGCGGCTGATCAAGCGCTACGTCAATCTCAACGACGCGCAGGACTGGGAAGCGGTCGCCGCGCTCTACACCGACGACGCCCGCTTCGCCCGGCCGAGCAAGCCCGGCGAGTTCGTTGCCGGGCGCGCGGCGATCCTCGCCAGCTTCCGCGCCCGCCCGCCGCGTGCCCAGCGGCACGTGATCGCAAACGTGGTGGTCGACGTCGAAAGCCCTTCCACCGCGCGGGCGTTCAGCGTGATCGTGCTTTACCAGGGCGACCCGGCGCCGGAGGGCGAGTTACCCGCGATGAGCGCGGATTCACCGCTGGTCGGCACCTTCACCGACCGGCTGGTGCTGACGGAGGAGGGCTGGCGCTTCGCCGAACGGGTCGGCGGGCTCGACTTCAGGCCGTAGCCGGTCTCGCGTCGAACGCTTCGCGCACTCTCAGCGCCATCGGCACCGCCAGGCACACCAGCGCGCAAATCGCGGCGGGACCGGCGGCGGCAGCGAGAAACAGGCGCGGGGCGACGTTGGCACCGAGCATGACCTGGCCGAGCGGCGGGCCGAGGATCGCGCCAATGCGGGCGACCAGGATGCCCATGCCGACCGCCGAGGAAAGCAGCCGCGGCGGGAACAAATAGGCGCACAGCGCCGGCAGCGCCATGCCGCCGGCCGAGGCGCCGCCCATGCCGACCATCAGCAGCAGCGTCCAGCGGCTGGCATCGGGGGCGGTCGTGCCGATCGCCAGGAAGCACAGCGCCATCAGGGCGAACGCGCCGACCAGCGTCGCACCCGGCCGCCACCGATCGATCAGCACGCTGACCAGGATGCCGAACGCCAACCCGGCCAGCTGGACCTCGCCCGCGACTTGCGCCGCGGCGTCGAGCGTGAAACCGGCCCGCGGCAGGATCGTCGGCAGCCACGAATTGAGGAAGTAGAGGTTCATCGCATTCAGCGAGAGCACGGCCGCGACCACCCCGAACGGCAGCAGCCACGGCGCGCGGAACAGTTCGAGCTGGGGGGCTTTTGTGCGCGGGGGCGCGCCCGGCACGGTTTCGGGCGCGCCGCCGGCCAGCACGAACCCAAGGGTGATGGCGAGCAAGGCGGCAAACAGGCCGGGGACGACGAACAACCCTTGCCAGCCGCCGGCCGCAACCACCATCGGCGTCATCAGACCGGCGAGCGCGAGTCCGAGCGGGATCCCGGCGGAGACGACCGACATCAAGGTCGCCCGCAGGCGGTCAGGGGCCAGCTCGGCGGATAGTGCTGAAACGTTGGGCAGGCAGGCGCCGAGCGCGAAGCCGGTCAGGAAGCGCCAGAAGAGGAACGCCGGGATGCTCGCCGAGAGCGAGGTCGCCAGCGTCGACAGGGCAACCCCGAGGCAGCCGAACACGATCAGCGGTCGCCGCCCGATCCGGTCCCCCAGCGGCGCCAGGGTGGCCCCGCCGACGCCGATGCCCACCAGCAGCGCCGAGAACACCCAGCCGAACGCCGCCGGCTCGAGCCCGAGCGCGCCCTTCAACCGCGGAACGGCGAGCGCCATCGCGTTGAGGTCGTACCCCTCCATCACGAACACGCCGCCGAGCAGCACCAGCGCCAGAATGCGGCGGAAGCCGGTCACGCCCGCGCGTCCCACGGGGAGGGCATGTGATAAGGCACGGTGATGAAGTTCGCCTCGATCTGCAGAATCGCACCTTGGCGTATCTTGAAGGCTTCGGACAGATAGAACGTGTGCGGCCGGCGGATCGGGCTGGAGGCGGGCGTGCCGTCGGTCAGCTGGTACTCGCCGAGACGGCCGCAATGATCGATGAACCCGTGCGCGAGGACGATCCCGCGCTCCTCATCGACCAGGGGAAAGCGCCGGCCGCGCAGGCGGTCGTCGTAGCGGTAGTTGCCGAGGCGGAATTGCTCCTCGCACGGGAGACCGGCGACGGGGACGAAGAAGTCGGGATTGTTGGTCGTCTGGACGCCGTTCTCGATCCGGTTGCAGCCGGGGTGGAACCTGGTGCGGATGGTGCCGTCGTTCTTCTCGAGCGTGGCGAAATAGCCGTCGGCGAGCGCGATCATCTCGGCCCGGCTCGAGCGCTCGGCTTCGGGCACGATCTCTTCCATCACCGGCTTGCGCTCGAATTTGGGATCGGGAAACACCAGCGCCTCGTCGGCCTGGCGCACCACGATCGTCTCGACTTCGGCGATCGCGTCGCCGCGCAGGCCGATGCGGATGCACGCGCCCGAGATGTCGCGGGTTTCGGTCACCGTAGTGAACAGCGCGACCTGACCCGTCTCCAGATCGGCGAAGCGCAAGTCGTACGGGCCGAGGCCGGTGATCGTTCCCCACAGCCCGTCGCCCGGTTCGAGCGCGACGTTGTTCTCGGTGACGAGCGAGTCGGGTGTCCAGGCCAGGCGGGTGTGGTCGCGCGCCAGCAGCGCCTCGCAATAGCGGTCGAGCGCCGCGTACAGGTCGTCGCGAGTTGCCAAAATTCATCCCCTCCGCTTGACTTGCGGCGGTGCTAGCTCAAAAGTAACGATCGTTAAAGTCGCGGTTCGCGCGACTCCTGCTTTCGCAGGGACAGGTGGGAGAGGGAAGTGGATCCGAGCGGCAAGGTCGCCATCGTCACCGGCGGCAATTCGGGCCTCGGCGAAGGCGGCATCCATCGCCTGCTGCGCGCGGGAGCGAGCGTCGTCTCGCTCGATCTCTCCGGCAAGCCTCCGCCGGGCGCCGATTTCGTGGAATGCGACGTCAGCGACGAAGGGTCGGTCAAGTCCGCGGTCAAGCAGGTCGTGGACCGCTACGGCGAAATCCACATGCTGCTCAACAACGCCGGGATCGGCGGCCTCGCCCCGATCGCCACGGCCGAGTGTCCCTGCAACATGGACGAGTTCCGCAAGATCATCGCCGTGAATCTGATCGGCGCCGCGCAAGTCGCCGCGCACGTCTCCCACCGCATGATCGGCAACGCGCCTTCGGGCACGGACGGCGAGCGCGGGGTTATCGTCAACACTTGCTCCATCGCCAGCTTCGAGGGCCAGGAAGGCATGGGCGCCTACACCGCCGCCAAGGCCGCGCTGGCGGCGCTGACGCTGGTCTGGGCGCGCGACCTGTCGCGCCACGGCATCCGCGTGAACGCCGTCGCGCCCGGCTTCATGGACACGCCGATGGTTGCCTCGCTGCCGCCCGAATTCGTCGACGAGCTCATTTCGGGTAACGAGTTCCCCAAGCGCGCCGGCACTCCCGACGAATATGGCGCGGTGGCCGAGTTCCTCATCCGCACGCCGCTGATAAACGGCGAAGTCGTCCGCCTTGACGCCGGGGCGCGGCCTCCCGCGCGCACCCAATGGGCCGCAGGCCAGTAAAGGGACCTAAATGGCAGACATTCCTCTCCCGCCCGGCTTCACCGCCGCCAAGATGAGCCAGGCGCAGAAGGCGTTCGAGGCCGCGCTCGGCGCCGACAAGGTGTTCTTCGAGGCCCTCGACCGGATCAGCTACCAGGACAAGTTCGCCATCGACGAGGCGCGCCATCATCCGGCCGGCGCCATCGCCCCGACCTCGGTCGAGGAAGTCCAGGCTGCGGTGAAGATCGCCAACCAGTTCCGCGTGCCCTTGTGGCCGATCAGCCGGGGCAAGAACCTCGGCTACGGCGGCACCGCGCCGGAGCTCGCCGGCAGCGTGGTGCTCGACCTCAGCCGAATGAAGAAGATCGAGTTCGACGCGGCCAACGGCGTCGTCACCCTCGAGCCCGGCGTCGGCTTCTACGACCTCTACGACTACATCCAGCAGCACAAGCTGCCCTACTGGCTCTCCACCCCCGGCAATTCGTGGGGCTCGGTGATCGGCAACGCCCTCGACCGCGGGGTCGGCTACACGCCGTACGGCGAGAACACGAAGAACTTCTGCGGGATGGAAGTGGTGCTGCCGACCGGCGAGGTGGTCCGCACCGGCATGGGCGCGTTCTCCAACGCGCCGACCTGGGGCCTCTACCCGTTCGGCTATGGCCCGGCCTGGGACCAGATGTTCGTCCAGTCGAACTTCGGCATCGTGACCAAGGCCAACATGTGGCTGATGCCCGAGCCCGAGAGCCTGATGGGCATGGACGTCGAGTTCGACCGGCCGGAGGACCTCAAGGCGATGGTCGACACCATCGGGCCCTTGCGGCGCGAGCGCCTGCTCCAGCAGAGCCCGAGCATCGGCAACTGGCTGCGCGCCGCCGCCGTGCTGACCACGCGCAAGGAATGGACCGACAAGCCCGGCGCGCTGGACGACAGCGTGATCAGTGCGATCCGCAAGAAGTTCAACATCGGCTGGTGGGGCGTTTCGCTGCGCCTCTACGGGCGCGAGGAGGTCAACAAGGCGGTCTACAAGGTGCTCGAAAAGGCGATGAGCGACATCAAGCCGATGCTGCTCAAGCCGACCACCTGGGTGAAGGGCCAGCCGATGGAGTATTCGGGCTGGACCGGCACGCCGATGACCTTCCCGATGCAGAACATCAACTGGTACGGCGGGCGCGGCGGGCACATCGGCTTTTCGCCGCTGCTGCCGCAGGACGGCACCAAGGCGCTCGAGCAGTTCCAGCGGACTTACGCGCGCTACAAGGAATACGGCATGGACTACCAGGGCAGCTTCGCCTTCGGCGAGCGGCACCTGGTCAACGTCAACGCGATGATCTTCGACAAGGACAACCCGCAGATGATGGGGCGGATCGACCCGTTCTTCCGCACGCTCGTCGCCGACGCCAAGGCGCAAGGCTACGGCGAATACCGCACGCACCTCGACTACATGGACCTGGTCGCGGAAAGCTACGACTGGGGCGGGGGGGCGCTCAGGAAGCTCAACGAGAAGGTCAAGAACGCGCTCGACCCCAACGGCATCCTCGCGCCGGGCAAGAGCGGCATCTGGCCGACGACCTACAACGGGGAGCGCAAGGCATGAGCCGGATCGCACTCGCCGCCCTCGCGGCGCTGGGGCTCGCGAGCGTCGCCATGGCGCAAGGCATGCCCAAGCCGACGACCATCGTCGACCGCCCGAACGCCACCGGCGGCGAGAAGCTCTACGTCGAGCATTGCGTGATGTGCCACGGCCCGAACGGCATGGGCACGGGCCTGCTCGCCCGCCGGGTGCAGCCGGCGCTGCTCGAACAGCGCGACAACCTCGCCGCCGCCTACGTGATCATGGCCGCGCGGCGTGGCATCGGCAACATGCCGCAAATCCCGCGCGGCGAGGTCAGCGATGCCGAGCTCAAGCAGATCGCCGACTATCTTGCGGCCGGTCCGCACGGAGCGGCCAAGTGATCCGGGCCACCCGGCGCGGGGCGCTGGCGGGAGCCCTGGCGTTGCCGGCTGCCGCCTCGCTGGCGAAGACGCCGCGCCGCAAGCCGAGCGGCACCGTCTTGCTGCACGATCCTTCGCTTGAAGCCGGCCGCCGCTTCGCGGCTGCAGGCGCAGCGCGCGGCGACAAGGTCCTCACCATCGAGGGCGACCGCATCCGCTTCGCCCGCACGGTGTTCGAACGCGCGCCCGCGCTGGTGATCGGCGTCAGCCGCGCGGCCGACGCGGTCCTTATCGAGGACGTCGCGCGCGAGGCAGGTTACGCGCCGGTCACCGTGCCGGCACCACTCGTAGGCGAGTTCGCCTGGGCGCTGGCACCGCGAGTCTGATCGCTAGCCGCGCTCGCCGGGCGATCCGGTCGCGGCCGTGTCCGCCTTCGCGCACACGAAGCTCTTCTCCGAGGTCACGTCGCCCACGCCGTCGTACTTCGCGATCAGCGGATACGGGCATAACGGGCGGCTGATCGGCGGCAGTTTGGGCGCGTTGGGGTTGGGCGAGGGCGTGCGGGTGGCGACGATCCGCTCGGGCGCCTTGCCGGAGGTTGCCCAGGCATCGATCGTGCCCAGCGTGTCGAAGGTCGAGGCGCCTTCGCCGCCCCCGCAATGGTCCATGCCGGGGACCATGAACAGCCGCACCTGATTGCGCGCCTGCGCCGCAGGGAGCGCGCCGAGCAGGCCGGTGTAGAACTCGACCGAGTTGTTCGCCGGGATCAGCCCGTCGGTCCAGCCGTGACTCATCAGCAGCTTGCCGCCGCGGGCGAAGAACGGCCCGAGGCCGGTCGGCGGCACGTCGAGCATGTTCGCGCCATAAGCGCGCGCGGCAGCGAGCTCGGCGCCGTAGTCGCTCACCTTCCAGTCCCATCCGGGCTGGCTGGCGAACACGAGGTCGCGGAAATAGCTCGTCGCCACCGGGAACGGCTCATTGCCGCCGATCAGCAGTGCCAGCTGCATTTCGCTGCCGACCGGCCAGCCGGGCCTGATCACTCTGCCCGTCGCATCGCGCACGCCGCCGTAGATCATGTGCAGGGCATCGACTTGCGCCGGGGCGAGGCACGAGGCGGTCTCGCCCGCCTTGCATTGCAGCACCGCCGGATCGAACCCGCAGTGCAACGGATCGCCGATCAGCCCGTCCTCGGCCCCGTCGAGCTTGTCGCAGGCTTTCACCACGGCCGCGTGGACCATGCCCATCGTCGCCGGCGATAGCGCCGCCCCGGGCGCGTGCTTGGGCGCCCAGCCGACCCACATCGACTGGACCATCAGCCCGGTCATCGGGTTGGCCGGGGCCATCGCGCTGATCGCGTCGAAATCGTTCGGATAGCGGTGCGCTTCCATCAGGCCCTGGCGGCCGCCGGTCGAGCAGGAGTCCCAGTAGGACTTCGTCGGCTTCGCGGCATAGAAGGCATTTATCGCCTGCTTGCCCGTCACGACCATTTCGTGGACCGCGCGGTAGCCGAAATCGACCAGCTTCTCGGGGTGGCCGACCGCCCACTTGGCGTCGAGACCGCTGCCCTTGTGGCCGGTGTCGGTGGTGGCGACGGCGTAGCCCTGCTTGAGCGGGGCGGCCATCGCCGAATAGGAGAGCTGGCCGGCCCAGATGCCGTTGCCGACGGCGACGAACTTGCCGTTCCAGCCGGTGGCCGGGAGCCAGACTTCGACCTTGATGTCCGAGTCTTTCGTCGGCGTGAGTGTCGCCTCGATGCGGCAGAACGCCGGCACGTCCTTGTACGACGCGCCGCCGACGCCCGGAGGCGCGCCGGGTCCCGCGGGTTGCTGGAAGCCGCCGGCGGGAACCAGCGTGGCGGCGGTGACCTTGCCGTCGACCTTGAGGTTCGCGAGGCTGGCGCAATCCTTGGCGCCGGCCGGCGCGGCGAAGGCGAGTGCAGCGACGGCGGTGCCGATCGCCAGGTGCGTCGTGAATTTCATCTTGGCTCCCCCTTGATGGCGCTCAGCGCCTGATGATCAGGCTCTCCGGCCGCTTCCTTGCCACCCACTGACCACGACCGGGGAAGTTCTTCAAGACCTCGCCGTCCCACAGCCGCACCGTGCGGCGCCTGAAGCGCCATTGCCCGTCGGCGCCCTTGACCGCGTGATCGTCGTACCAGCCGGTGAAGCGCAGGACGTAGGGCGGCTCGCCCTCGCATTCGGTGACGAAGGCGAAGCCGCGCATCTTTACGCTGCCGTCGGCCTGCGGCGCGTACTGGACTTGCGTCACGTGGTGCTGGCGGCCGGGAAAGCCGGGCGCGTTGGCGTAGTGCTTCATCAGCCCGCGGATGCCGTCGTGGCCTTCCCAGACGTCGGGGTCTTCGAACACCTCTTCGCTCATCACGCAATCCTCGGTGAAGCAGGCGACGAGGCCGTCGGCGTCGCCGGTGTCGAGCGCCCAGCTGTAGGCGGCGATCAGGTCCTGCAGGGCGATGCGGTCTTCGATGGAAAGCTTGCTCACGGAATCCCTCTCCTCATGTTGCCTCAATCGTAACACTCGTTATGATTGAGGCAAGCGGGCGAGTTCCGCACGGGAGAGATTCGTGGGCAAGATCATCGTGACCGGCGCGTCCGGCCAGTTCGGCAATGCGACGGCGAAGATGCTGCTCGAGCAGGTTCCGGCCGAGGACCTGGTGTTCCTTTCGCGCACGCCGGAAAACCTCGCCGAGTTCGCCGAGAGCGGCGCGCATATCCGCCGTGCAGACTTCGACGATCCCTCGACGCTACAGGCCGCGATGGAAGGCGGCGAGCGGATGCTGCTGATCTCGACGGTTCGCGTCGGCAGCCGCGTCGAACAGCACACCGCCGCGGTCGAGGCGGCCGTCGCGCAGGGGGTCAAGCATGTGGTCTATACCTCGCTCCTTGGGGTGAGAACGCCGGGCAATCCCTCGGTCGAGGGTTTCGATCACATCGCCACCGAGCGGATGATCGAGGCGTCCGGCCTTGCCTGGACCCACTTGCGCGACAGCCTCTATGCCGAAGCCGTGGCCACCGCGATGGCCATTCCGGCGCTGCAGGCGGGCCGCAAGCCGGAGAATTCGGGGGCGGGCCGCGTCCCCATCGTCAGCCGCGACGACTGCGTGGCGACGGCGGTGAGCGTGCTGACCCAGGATGGGCATGCCAACAAGGCCTACGACGTCACCGGGCCGGAGCTGTGGACCCTGCCCGACGCGATGGCGCTGGTGTCGCAGATGGCCGGCAAGCCGATCGAGGTCGAACCGGTCGATGACGAAGGGATGTACGCCTATTTCGATTCGCTCGGAGTGGCGCGCAAGGCGTCCGACGTGATGCCCGATGGCCCGATTCCGTGGGCGAGCGAGGGCATGGTCACCTTCGGCCAGTCGATCCGCGAGGGCTTCATGGACGTCGAGTCGAACGACGTCGAGCGCATCACCGGCCGTCCGCCCCGCACGCTGCGCTCGGTTCTCGAACAGTACCGGCACCTGTGGCCGCAATGAGGAGGCTGGTCCTCTTCGCCGCGCTGGCGCTCGCCGCATGCAACGCGGTCACCTCGGACAAGCCGCAGGTCGACACCGCGACCTTTGGCGCCGGAGACAACTGGGACAACCCGGGCGGCGACTGGGCCGGAAGCCACTACTCGCGGCTGACCGACATCGGCCCGAAGAACGTCGGCCAGCTCGGTCTCGCCTGGGAATACGACCTCGGCAGCGACCGGGTGCAGGAAGCAACGCCGGTGGTGATCGACGGGGTGATGTACACCAGCGGCAACCTTGGCCGGGTCTATGCGCTCGACGCGGCGACCGGCAAGGAACTGTGGATCTTCACGCCCGAGGTCGACGGGCAGGTCAACCGCTACGCCTGCTGCGACCAGGCCAATCGCGGAGTGCAGGTTTACAACGGCAAGGTCTACGTCGCCTCGCTCGACGGCGTGCTTTACGCGCTCAACGCCAAGACCGGGCAGGTGGTGTGGAAGACCGACACCGTCGCCGATCACACCCGCGCCTATACCAGCACCGGCGCACCGGAGATCGCCGGCAACCTGGTGATCATCGGCAACGCCGGGGCGGAAGACGATACCCGCGGCTACGTCACCGCTTACGACGCCGACGAGGGCGGGCAGGTGTGGCGCTTCTGGACCGTGCCGCACGACCCCAGGGAAGGTCCTCAGGAAAGCCCCGCGCTCGACGCCGCGGTCAAGACCTGGGCGCCGAACTCGAGCTGGGAGATCGGCGGCGGCGGGACCGCGTGGGACGCGATCGTCTACGACCCGGAGTTCGACCAGGTGATCGTCGGCGTCGGCAACGGCACGCCCTATCCGCAGTCGGCGCGTTCGCCCGGCGGCGGGGACAATCTGTACCTCGAGTGCCTCGTCGCGCTCGACCGCAAGACCGGCAAGCTCAAGTGGTACTTCCAGGAAACGCCTAAGGACCAGTCCGATTACGACGCGGTGCAGCCGATCGTGCTGACCGACCTCGACGTGGGCGGGGGCGGGAAGCGGCCGGTGCTGCTGCACACGCCCAAGAACGGATTCTTCTTCGTGGTCGACCGCAAGACCGGCAAGCCGCTCGCGGCCAACCCGATCGTCCGCACCAGCTGGGCCGACGGCTGGGACCTGAAGACCGGCTTGCCGCACCTGACGCCCGAAGGGAGCGATTACAGTAACGGACCGAAGGTCGTCTTCCCGGCGACGCCGGGCGCGCGCAACTGGTACCCGGCGGCCTACGACCCGCAGCGGGGCACCTACTTCGCGCACGTGCTCGACATGGGCAACCTGCTGTGGGTTCCCGGTCCGCCACAGACCAAGCGCGATCCCAAGTTCCTCAACGCCGGCGCGGCGGTGATCTTCTCGCCCGACCTGCAGGCGGCCGCGCCCGGCCTGCCGCCGCCGATCCGCGAGGCGATGGAGAAGACCGCGCAGTGGCAATGGGTCAAGGACAAGCCGTTTTCCAGCGAGCTGCGGGCGATCGATCCGCTGACCGGAAAGACCAAGTGGAGCGTCAAGGCGCTCGGCTGGCAAGACCGCTTCGGCACCCTTGCCACCGCCTCGGGCCTGTTGTTCCACGGCAACGTCGGCGGGCAGCTGTTCGCCCGCGACGCCGAGACCGGCAAGGCGCTGTGGCAGGTCGAAACCGGCACTTCGATCATGGCCGCGCCGATGACTTACCGGGTGGGCGGCGTGCAATACGTCGCGGTGCAGGCCGGCTGGGGCGGCGGCGGGTGGGGCTTCACCCCCGGCTATTCGGCCGCCTACCAGCGCGGCAACGCCAACCGCCTGCTGGTGTTCAAGCTCGGCGGCGGACCTGTGCCGGTGCCGCCTCCGTTGCCCGCGCTCGAGCCTGCGCCCGTGCCGCCGCCGCAGCTTCCGGGCGTGACCCCGGCCATGCTGGCGCAGGGCCAGGGGCTGTTCACCGCGAACTGCTCGATCTGCCATTCGAACCAGGCCCGCTCGGGCCTACCGGACCTGCGGCGGATGCCGCAGCCGGTCCACGACCAGTTCGACAAGATCGTGCTCGAAGGGCTGCTGACCCCGCGCGGAATGCCGCACTGGGAGGACCGGCTCAGCGCCGACCAGGTCAAGGCGATCCACGCCTACCTGATCAGCCTGCAGGGCCCGCTGCACGACAAGGAAACGGCCCTGAAGAAGGCGGGCAAGCCGCTCGATTCGCAGAGCCTGACGATTTTGAGTAGTTACTAGGACCAACGGCCGCGCCCGTGTGTTGAAGGCGTGAGCGAGAGGAGATTTCCCAATGACCCCCGAAGGCGTTTTCATCCGCAATCCCGACAAGCTCTACATCGGCGGCGAGTGGGTCGCCCCGCTCAGCGGCGAGAGCATCGAAGTGGTCAATCCGGTCAGCGAGGAAGTGATCGCCCGCGTCGCCGCCGCCGGCGATGCCGACATGGAGCGAGCGGTCGCCGCCGCGCGCCAGGCCTTCGACCACGGCCCGTGGCCGACCACTCCCCCGGCCGAGCGCGGCAAGGTGCTGATGGCGATGGCCGCGATCCTCGAAAAGCGCGTGCCCGAAATCGCCAAGGCCTGGTGTGCCCAGATCGGTGGCCTGACCACCCGCTCGGAAGGCATGCAGATGGGCTCGGTGATGGGCCTGCGCGGAATTGCCGCATTGGGCGAAAGCTTCCCGTGGACCGAGACCAAGAAGGGCCAGATGGTCGATACGGCGGTGATCGTGCGCGAGCCGGTCGGCGTGGTCGTCGGCATCGCCCCGTGGAACGCGCCGTTCGGCATCATGCTCAACAAGGTCGCCTATGCGCTGATCGCCGGCAACACGATCGTGATGAAGCCCTCGCCGGAAACCCCGCTGGAGGCCTACATCATCGCCGAAGCGGCAGAGGAAGCCGGCCTGCCGCCGGGCGTGATCAACCTCGTCCCGGCGGATCGCGAGGCCTCCGATCACCTGATCCATTCGAGGGACATCGACAAGGTCAGCTTCACCGGGTCCTCGGCGGCCGGCATGCATATCGCCAGCGTGTGCGGCGCCAAGATGACTCGCGCCACGTTCGAGCTCGGCGGCAAGTCGGCGGCGATCGTGCGCGACGACTTCCCGATCGAGGACGCCGCCAACATCCTCGGCAACACGATCACAATGCTGTCGGGCCAGATCTGCGCGATGCTCAGCCGAGCGATCGTCACGAAGGACCGCCACGACGAGCTCGCCGAGGCGATCGCCAAGGTGATGAAAGGCGTGAAGATCGGCGATCCGGCCGATCCCGAGACCCAGCTCGGCCCGCTGGCGATGAAGCGCCAGCTCGAGCGGGTCGAGATGTACATCGAGGAAGGCAAGAAGTCGGGCGCCGACCTCGTGACGGGGGGCGGCCGGCCGGCGCATCTCAACAAGGGCTATTTCATCGAGCCGACACTGTTCGCCAACGTCGATAACCAGTCCCGCATCGCCCAGGAGGAGATCTTCGGCCCGGTGCTGTGCCTGATCCCGGCCGAGGACGAGGAAGACGCCATCCGCATCGCCAACGAGAGCAATTACGGCCTCAACGGCGCGGTGATGACCGGCGACGCCCAGGCCGCCTACGACGTGGCCCGCAGGGTGCGCACCGGCGTCGTCGGCCAGAACGGCATGCGGATGGAGTTCGGCATGCCCTTCGGCGGCTTCAAGCAGAGCGGCATCGGCCGCGAAGGCGGCGAGGAAGGGCTGTGGCCTTACGTCGAGACCAAGACCATCCTGCTCGACGCCGCGCCGGCGGTCTTTTGACTGCCGAGCGTCAGGAAGCCTTGGCGCAGGTGTTGATTCCCAGAACGCAGTAGAGCGGGCAAACGCCGATCAGGCCCGTTGCAAGCGGGATCACGCCCAGCCATCCCCACGGGGTGTGAGGACCGGTAAACACCAGGGCCAGCAAGACCACGCCGACGACGATGCGGAGCAGTCGGTCAATCGTGCCTTCGTTCGTGCGCATGGTGAAATCTCCCGCAGGCTGTTGTGCAGGCATCATCGGGCGCGCGAAGCGGTCCGCCCATTCGCAATTGTCCGGAGGCGCGGGCTAGAGCTTCTTGTCGTTCGGATCGACCGGCGCGTCGCTCTTGAGCATCGGGTCCCAGTGCTCGGCGATCTTGCCGTCCTCGATCCGGTAGAGGTCGAACCAGGTGGAGTAGTAGGTCTGTCCGCTGGCATCCTTCTCGGGACGGACGAACGCGGTCATGACCTTGTCGCCCTCGGCGATCAGGTCGATCAGCGGCAGCTCGAGCTTGTCCCTGATCTCCCGGTGGGGCCGGGTCTTGCGGATGTATTCCTGCACGCCCGCCAGGCCTTGGCCGGCGTTCGGATTGTGCTGCAGGTAGTCGTCGCGGATGAACTCCCCCGCGCGCTCCCAGATGCCGGCCTGCAGCACGATGCGGTACATGTCGTAGACCAGCTTCTTGTTGGCCGCGAGCTTCGGGTCCGGGCTGGCGAGCAGCGCGGCGTGGTCGGTCGCGACTTGCGGCGGGGTGGCGGTCATCGGCGGCTTGCTCTCCTGGGCGTGGACGCTACTGGCGAAGGCCAGCAACGCGGCGGCAACGAATAGGCGCATCGGCGGAAATCTCCCGTTCAGGCCACCCTGCCAAAGGGCAGGTGACAGGGCAAGCCTGCTCGGCTATCACGCCGGACAAAGTCAACGAGATCACCTTGAGGGATGCCATGAACGTCAAGTACTTGCTGCTCGCGGGCCTCGCGTTGCCCGCCGCGCCCGCGCTGGCGCAGGACGCCGCGGCGCCCGCTTCGCAGCAGATCGTCGTCACCGGCCGCGGGCTCGACCAGACGCCGGCGACGCCGGCTTACGACGTGCAGGAGATCGGCCGCGACGAGATCGTTTCGACCTCCTCCGGCCGGCTCGAGGATGCGCTCGAGAACGTCGCCGGCTTCCAGCAATTCCGCCGCTCCGACAGCCGCTCGTCGAACCCTTCGGCGCAAGGCGTCACCCTGCGCGCATTGGGCGGCAACGCCACCAGCCGCGCGCTCGTCTTGCTCGACGGCGTGCCGATGACCGATCCGTTCTTCGGCTACGTCCCGCTCTCGGCGATCGCGCCCGAGCGGCTCGAGAACATCCGCGTCACCCGCGGCGGCGGCTCGGGCCCGTTCGGCTCGGGGGCGCTCGCCGGGGTGATCGAGCTCGACAGCGCCGACGCGCCCGACCTCGGCCTGTTCACCGGCTCGGCGATGCTCGACCAGCGCGGCGAGACCGAGCTCAGCGGCTCGCTCGCGCCGGAAATCGGCGAGGGTTACGCGGTCGTCAGCGGCCGCTGGGATCGCGGCAAGGGCTTCTTCACCACGCCCGAGGCGCAGCGCGTGCCCGCCACCGTCCGCGCGAAGTATGACAGCTGGTCGACCAGCGCGCGCCTCGTCGAGCCGATCGGCGACGACCTGACGCTGCAGCTGCGCGGGCTTGCCTTCGAAGACAACCGCGTGCTGCGCTTCGCCGGCGCGACCACCGGCATGGAAGGGCAGGACGTCAGCGCGCGCCTCGTCGGCCGCGGCGCGTGGCAGTTCGACGCGGTGGCCTATGCCCAGTGGCGCAACTTCAACAACCGGGTGATCTCGTCGAGCACCTACAAGCTCTCGCTCGACCAGAAGGATACGCCGGCGAGCGGGCAGGGCGGCAAGATCGAAATCCGCCCGCCGGTCGGCGGAGGGCACACGCTGCGGCTGGGCGGGGATTATCGCCGCATGAAGGGTGACCTCAAGGAAGACGCCTACAACGCTTCCACCGGCGTGCTGACGGCTCACCGCTTCGGCGGCGGCGTGAACGCCGACGTCGGCCTCTTTGCCGAGGACGACTGGGAGCTCGGCCCGGTCACCCTGACCGGCGGCGTGCGCGGCGACCGCTACGCGATCAGGGACGGATATTACCGCTCGGTCAACGGCGCCGGGATCACCACCATCGACAAGACTTTCGCCAATCGGTCCGATTGGGAGTTCACCTGGCGCGGCGGCGGCGTGTTCCACGCCAGCGACGCGCTGCAATTGCGCGCCGCGGCCTACACCAGCTTGCGCCTGCCGACGCTCAACGAGCTGTATCGTCCGTTCGTGGTCTTCCCGGTGACGACGCAGGCAAACGAGAACCTCAAGCCCGAGCGGCTGGTGGGCTACGAAGCCGGGGTCGACTGGCAGGTGGCCGACGGCGTGAAGCTGACCGCCACGGCGTTCGACAACAAGGTCAAGGACGCGATCACCAACGTCACCATCGCCACCAACACCCGCCAGCGCCGCAACATCGACGCGATCCGCGCCAGGGGACTGGAGTTCGGGGCGCAGGCGACGTTCGGCCAGCTGAGCCTCGACGGCTCGCTCGCTTACACGCACGCGCGCCAGCACAGCCCCGGAACCGACCTCGACGGCTTCATTCCGTCGCAAACGCCGGCGTGGGCCGAAAGCGCGACGGTGACCTACCGCCCGGCCGAGCGCATGCTGTTCTCGGCGACGGTGCGTCACGTCGGCAAGCAGTACGAGGATGACCAGCAGACCGACGTGCTACCGGGTGCGACGACCGTGGACTTGTTCGCGCAAGTGCCCATCGTCGACCGCCTGAGCTTCGTCGCCCGCGCCGAGAACCTGTTCGATGCCGAAGTAATCACCCGCAACCAGGGCGGCTCGATGGACCTCGGCGCCCCGCGCACTCTGTGGGCGGGGTTGCGTTACGGGTTCTAGGCCTCGCACAAGACAAGGGCCGCGCAGCGCGCGGCCCTTGTCCGGGTTTAATGGTTGAAATCAGGGGTTGCGGCGAGTGCTGGGATCGCTGTCCCGCTCGCCGATCTGGTTCCCGCTGCCGCCTTGCTGTTCCTGCTGGCGGCTGCGATCGCCCTGCTGTTGCGGCTGGCGACCCTGCTGGCCGTGCTGCGGCTTGCGGCTGTCGCTGTGGTTGCGGTTACCCATCGATCTTCTCCTTTTGTGTCCGCCATTCGCGGGCGGACAGGAGAATCAACGCCTTAGCAGCGCGCGGTTCCGGGAATTGAGCCCATACGTGGCTCTTGCCGGATCGCGCGCTGCCTATGGCGTGACGATCAGCCTTCGCGGCCGCCTTCGTCCGGCTGCGGGGTCTGGCCACCCTGCTGCTGCTGCTGACCGGGCTGTTGCCCCGGCTGGCGCTCTTCCTGTTCTTCCTGGTCCGGGTTGTTGGGCTGCTGGCCGGGCTGGCGCTCTTCCTGCTCCTGCTGGCCGGGATTCTGCGGCTGGCCGGGGTTCTGCGGCTGGCCCGGATTGTTGTTCTGATCGGTCATGGGGGTCTCCTCTCGATCCGCGACGTTGCGGTCGATAGATCAACGCTGTGGCGGGCCGTGTATCCCGTGCGATGAGTGCATTCTCGACGGGACGCGCGCGGCTCGCGCCAGTCCGCTGATTCGCTGCACTTCGCGCTACCCACGTCGCTCCTCAGGCGTTACGCAACGACGACAAATTCCGAGGGGAGAACGATGGCGTCGGCTGCGATCGCACAGGAAGTCATGCTCGAGATCCGCAACCCCAGAACGGGGCAGCCGGACCGCACGCTGGCCGTTTCGAGCCGCGCGGAAGTCGCTGAAAAGGCAGCGCAATTGCGCTCAGCCCAGCCGGCCTGGGAAGCGCTCGGCGTCGGCGGCCGCTGCGCGGTCATGGCGCGCTGGCTCGGGGCGGTGAAGACCAGAGCTCAGGACATCGGCGAGGCCGACGCGGTCGACACCGGGGGCTGTCACACAAGCTACCTCCAGGGCTTCATCACGTGCGGCAATATCGGCGGCTGGCTGGAGGATGCGCCCAAGGCCTTCGAGGCGCTCAAGTGGCAAGGCATGAGCACTTCGATGCCGACCGTGGCGATCGAGAGCCAGGTCGTCGCCTATCCGCTCGTCGGGGTGATCTCCCCGTGGAACGCGCCGCTGATGCTGGCGCTGCTCGACGCGGTTCCCGCGCTGTTTGCCGGCAGCGCGGTGCTGCTCAAGCCGAGCGAGGTCACCCCGCGGGTGATCGACACGCTATTCGAGACGGTGCGCGAAGTGCCCGAACTGGCGGCGGTGTTCGACTACGTCACCGGCCCGGGCGAGGTCGGTCAGGCGGTGATCGCCGAGGCGGATACGATCTGCTTCACCGGCTCGGTGCCCACGGGGCGCAAGGTCGCCGTCGCCTGCGCCGAGCGGCTGATCCCGTGCAACCTCGAGCTGGGGGGCAAGGATCCCTGCGTGGTCACCGAGACGGCCGACCTCGAGCGTGCGGCGACGGCGGTGCTGCGCGGCGCGGTCTATGCCACCGGGCAAGTCTGCTATTCGGTCGAACGGGTCTATGTGCACGAGAGCGTGCACGACGCCTTCGTCGAGAAGCTGGTCGAGAAGGCGAAGGCCGTGCGGCTCAATGCCGACAACCCGCGCGCCGGGCATATCGGCCCGTTCACGTTCGCCCCGCAGGCCGAGATCGTCAGGCGCCACATCGAGGATGCCAGGGCCAAGGGCGCGAAGGTGCTCACCGGCGGCGAGATCGAGGACATCGGCGGCGGGCTCTACTTGCGGCCGACGGTGCTGACCGGCGTCACCCACGACATGCTGATCATGCAGGACGAGACCTTCGGCCCGTGCATACCCGTGATGGCCTACAAGGATACCGAGGAGGCGATCCGCCTCGCCAACGATACGCAGTTCGGCCTCACCGCCAGCGTGATCGCCGGCGATGTCGAGGAAGCGAAGGCGATCGGCCGGCGGATCAACGCCGGCGGGATATTCCTCCAGGATACCTTCCTGACTTTCGCCAAGCTCGGGACGTTCGGGTCGGACAGCTTCGGCTGGTCGGGTTACGGCGCGCCGCGCATCGGGCCCGAAAGCCTGCGCCGCTTCCTGCGCCGCAAGAGCCTGCTGACGCAGACCGGGCCGGTGGCCGACATTCAGAACGATCATCACCTTGGCGCGACCGCATGAAGATCACCGCCGCCGTCAGCCGCGGCGACACGCCCGCGCCCGCGCTCGAACAGCTCGAGCTGGAGGAACCGCGCGCGGGCGAGATGCGCATTCGCCTCGTCGCCACCGGCATCTGCCACACCGACCTGCACGAGCATCCCGGCCGCCACTCGCCGCACCCGATCGTGCTCGGCCACGAGGGCGCCGGAGTGGTCGAGAAGCTCGGCGACGGCGTGAGCGGGTTCGAGGTCGGCGACCACGTCATCCTGAGCGGCAATTCGTGCGGGCAATGCCCGAGCTGCCGCGCCAACCGGCCGACTTACTGCGACCTCGCGATGCCGCTGTGCTTCGGCGGTCAGCGGCTCGACGGCTCGACCTCGCTGGAGGGGGGCGCGGTCCATTCGCACTTCTTCGGCCAGTCGAGCTTCGCGACGCATTGCCTCGTGCCGCAGCGCACCGCGGTGAAAATGGACAAGGACCTGCCGCTCGAAAAGCTCGGGCCGCTGGGCTGCGGCGTGGTCACCGGCGCCGGGGCGGTGATCGAGGCGCTTAAAGTGGGCTACGGCGACACCATCGCGGTGTTCGGCACCGGCGGCGTCGGCCTCAGCGCCGTCATGGCGGCCAAGCTGGTCGGCGCGCGGCGGATCGTCGCGGTCGACGTGAACCGCGAGCGGCTCGAGCTGGCCCGCGAGCTGGGCGCGACCGATTGCATCGCGGCCGACGAGGAGGGCGTGGCCGACAAGGTCCGGGCGGTCACCGGGCGCGGAGTCGATTTCAGCTTCAACACCACCACCGTGCCCGAGGTGCACACCTGGGCGCTCGAAGTTCTGGCGATGAACGGCACCGCCGGCTTCGTCGCCGCGCCGCGCCCAAATAGCGCAGGAGAACAATGGGCGCCGAAGATGTTCGCCATGCTCGCCGGCGGGCGCCAGCTGCGCGGCATCCTCGGCGGTGACGCGCACCCGGGCCTGTTCCTGCCCAAGCTGGTCGATTACTGGCGCCAGGGCCGCTTCCCGTTCGACCGCTTGCTGACCTTCTACCCCTTCGCCGAGATCGACCGCGCCTTCGCCGACGCCCGTTCGGGCAAGGCGATCAAGCCGGTGCTGCTGATAGGAGACCCCGCATGACCCCCGAATTCCGCGCCAAGGTGCAAGGCTTCGGCCGCGAACTGACCCCCGAGCTGCTCACCGGCACCAGCATGATGATGGCCGGGATGTTCGAAGGGATGGACCCGCAGACGATCGAGGACGAGGACATCGCATACGGCCCCGACCCGCGCCATCGGCTCGACCTCTACCGCCAGCAGAACATCGAGAAGGCACCGGTGTTCGTGTTCGTCCACGGCGGCGGCTTCGTCATGGGCAACAAGCGCAATCCGCCGGGCCCGTTCTACCGCAACGTCGGCGATTTCGCCGCGCGTCACGGGTGGATCGGCGTGGTGCCGACTTACCCGCTCGCGCCCGATCATCCCTGGCCCGCCGGCGCCGAGGCGGTGCGCGGCGTGGTCGAGTGGATTCGCGAGCACGCCGCCGAATTCGGCGGCGATCCGGAGCGGATCGTCCTGTCGGGCCAATCGGCCGGCGCGGTACACGTGGCCGGCTACGTTGCGCATTCGGCGTACCACGCGGTCCCCGGCGGCGGCCTGCGCGGCGCGGTGCTGATGAGCGGGATTTTCGATACCACCATCGGCCGCCCGGGCGAGGGTCCCCACCCTTACTACGGCACCGATGCGGCGACATTTGCCGAAGCGAACTGCCTGCCCGGCCTGCTTGCGACTGACATTCCGCTCTGCTTCACCGTCAGCGAGTTCGATGCGGCGATGTTCCAGGCCGAAGCGGCCCATGTCGTCGGTGCCTGGGGCCAGGCCAAGGGCTCCTATCCGGAGATGCACTACCTCGTCGGCCACAACCACCTGACCCCCTCGCAATCGCTCGGCTCGCCGGTCAAGGACGTCGAGGCGCTGGTGGCGGGCTTCGTGCGGCGGATTACGGCTTAGCCGCCGCTTTCGCTTCGGTCGCGGCAGGTTTCGGCGCGCAACCCTCGAGCAGCGTGCGCAATTGCTGGCCCCAGTCGCGCAAGGCCTTGGCGTTGGGGGCGAGGACCTGGAGGTCGTGCTTGGCGTCGCCGTTGAACCGCTGCCCGACCATCGGCGGCTCGGCCGGGATCTGCGCCGGATCGACGCAGGCGACCGGGTCCGGCGTCGGCAGGACAGCGGCGGGCGCCTGCTTCTGAAATGCCGCGCAGCCGCCGAGCAGCAGCGTGAGCACGAGCGCTCGCGCTACAGGCCTTCGGCGTTGCGAATAGACTTGGGGGTTACGCAATTGGCTTCCCTGACCTTTTCCTGCCGCAAGGTCTCGGCCTGATGCTCGAGCTCTTCGGCGCGCTTCTGGGCGTCGGCTATCTTGGTGTCGATGATATTTTCATGCACGTCGCTGTTCAACTGTCCGCTGGCGACCTGGTACTTGAGCGCGTTCAAAGACAGCTCGGTGGCGGCGCGCGCCTGGCGTTCGGCGATCGCCTGCCGGCCGAAGTCGTCGCGCTCCTTGGCGATTGCCTCGGTGCGCCAGGCGAGCACGCCGCAGGCGACGATCAGCGCGAGGATCATCGCCTCGCGGATGCCAAATTCGGGCCTAGCCATCGCCATCTCCATTTCCGGGTTTGGCCCGGTTTGGAGATGAACGGCGCGGAATTCAACCTGAACGGGCTCAGGCGGGCATCCAGCTCCCGTGGAACGCCATCGGCAGCGCGAAAGGCAGCTTGACGGTGGCGAGCGCCGGGCGGCTGACGTCGTTGCCGTCGAGCACCAGCAGGTCGGTGCGCTTTTCGGCGAAGCGGTCGACCGCGGTGAGGATGAAACCGTCGCCCTCGGGCGAATTCGCGCTGCGGGGCACGAACAGCGGTTCCTGCGCCGCGCCGCCATCGATGTCGTGGAACCGCATCTCGCGCGTGTCCCAGTCGATCTGCGCCACGCCCATGCGCGGGTAATCGCGGAAGGCGAGGTAGCCGACGCGGTACTTCTCCATCGCATAACGGTCGTCGATCTTGGGCATGTCGCCGTAGGCGCCCTGGACCGGCTCCAACGTCACCGCTTCGGCGTCGGGCTTGGAGAGGTCGAAGGTGATCCGCGTCAGCTGGGTGATGGTTTCGGGCAGGCTCGGCAGGTTGCCGTGCTTGTCCTTGAAGAAGCAGAAGCAGTTGCCGGGGCTCACCGGCGTGTCGACGATGACCTTCGAGCCCTCGGTGTAGGCGTTCATCACGTGGCCCATCACGATGCCCGGGATCTTGAACCAGCGCATCTCCGCGACGCTGCCATTGCGCGGCATCACGCCCCACATGCTCGGCAGGTCGGGGTCGTACTGGTAGTACTGGCCGCCCGCGCGCAGCCGCTTGTCGTCGGCCGTCAGCGGCATGATCGGGAACACCAGGTGCTCGCGGGTCACGCCCCAGTCGTGGCTCACGCCGGGGTAGGGGGTGTAGAACCACTCCTCGCGGATCAGCGCGCCCGACTTGTCGAACACGTGGAGCGAAGCGTCGGTGGTCGGCTCGCCCTTGGCGAACACGCCGTAGCTCCACCATTCGCCGGTTTTCGGGTCGATCTTCGGGTGCGCCGTCAGCGCGGTCGAGCCGAGGTTGCCGAACCGCGCGACCTCGATCGTGTCGAGCGTCTCGGGATCGACCGAGTAGGGGTGCGAATCCTCGCGCAGCATGAACAGCCGCCCGTGGTGGTTGAAGGCGTTGGTGTTGCCGGTGTTGTCGCGCTCGGGGAGGTTATCGACGCTCGGGTCGTCGGTGTACTTGTTGCGGTAGTGGCCATAGAGCCGCCGCCGCGCCTCGCGCTCGCGCTTCAGCCGCTCCGTCTGGACGTAGCGGCTGCGGAAGCTGACATGGCCGCCCTCGAAGCGGAACATCGATACCAGGCCGTCGCCGTTGAGGATGATGTCGTTCTCGAGGCTCGGATACTGCCGGTCGCCGCCGGTGCGGAAATAGGCCCCTTCGAGCTCCGCCGGGATCTCGCCCTCGACCTCGCATTCGTAGACATCGGCCTCGAAGCGCATCGTCTGCCGCTTCTGCAGGCCGAAGCTGTCGTAAGGGAGAAAAATCTCGGGCATCCTCGCCTCCGTTTGTTATGGTCAAAATAGAACCGCGATACGGCGGCTTGGCAAGAGCGCATTGAGGGAGAGCAAGAATGTCCGACAATCCGTGGCCCGATGGCGTGCCGGAGATCATGCCGGCGCAGGACCGCGCCGAGATCGAGGAGCTCTATGCGCGCTATTGCTGGGGCATCGACCTCGCCGACGAGGAGCTGGCGGTGAACACGTTCGCCGAGGACGGCGAGTTCGACCACCTGTGGCAGGGCAAGGTCAAGGGCCACGCCGCGATCCGCGAGAACCTGCGCAAGCTGTGGTACGACAGACAACACTGGTGGTACGGACGCCAGCACCTGATGAACCACTTCATCATGGACCCGCGCCCCGAAGGCGCCCGCGTGCGCTGCTTCTTCCAGATCCTGCAGTGGAACGCCGACTACCAGACCAACTTCGTTTTCGGCATCGGCACGCGGGACGACCGGCTGGTGAAGCGGGGCGGGCGGTGGAGGTTCCTGCGGCTGGTGGTCAACGCCTGGACCGCGGTCGACCAGGTGCCGTGGAAGGGCGAACGGACGCTGCCGATGAGACCGCCGTACAAGAGCCCGCCGGCGGACACGCGCCCGTTCGACGAGGCGACGGCAGATGAGTGGTAGGGAGCGTGACGGCGATTAGTCTTGTGTCCCAAGAGCTATATATTTCGATTGGACATGGATTAGAACACGTTTCGACATTCTGTCGGGGAAAAACTATGTGGTACGTTAGAATGGTCATATTCCTTGTTCTGAGTATGTTAAACTTCTTCAGTCGGGAAATTCTCAACCTCATCGGAGTGGAACGAGGTTATGTAAGCGGCGGATTATTTATTTTTATTACTAGCGCCATGGCCGTCTTTGCAATTAACTTTACTCGCGATGTCGAGGCTAAAGGTAAGTAGACATGGCCCTGTCCTCTTGCGGGAGGGGCCGGGGGTGGGCTCGTCCCGCAATCGAAGGCAGCCACTCGTGACCCAAAACACTGCCAGTTGCCTATGCGGCGAGGTTCGGTTGATGGCGACGGGCGAGCCTTATCGTGTCGGCCTTTGCCATTGCCTCGATTGCCGCAAGAACAGCGGCTCGCTGTTCCAGGCGCTGGCGATGTTCCCGCAGGACGCGGTGACGGTCGTGGGCGAGACGCGCGAGTTCGCCGGGCGGCATTTCTGCCCGCGCTGCGGCTCGACGGTGTTCGGGCGCAGCGGCGACGAGATCGAGGTCGCCCTCGGCGCCTTCGACGCGCCCGACCGGTTCACCCCGACTTATGAGCTATGGACCGTGCGCCGCGAAGCCTGGCTGCCGCCGTTCCCGCTCGCGCACCATTACGCGCACAACCGGGAAAGCGAGGGGCGGTTCGAGGACTAGCTGCGGAAAAGCCGCGTCTCGGACTGCGCAGACGGCTTTCCCGTTCGCATCGATTGCGGTTATTCAAAGCCGAAAGGTAGTCGACGGGGGCAAGATGCAGTTTCAAAGATGCTTGGTCGTGCCGATGGCGGCGGTCGCTTGCGCGTCCGCGCCGATCTCGCAAGGGTTCGCCGAAGAGCCGCCGCAGGCGCGCACACCGCAAGCGTGGGTTCGCTGCGGATCGGCTGCCGAGGCGATGCTGCAATCGCGGCAGAAGACGCGCGACAGCCTCGCCAACGATGCCCAGGCTGCCAGAACGGTGACCGCGCTCGACGCGGACATGGATCGGTTGCGCTCACTCGAGAATCGCTTCTTCGGGTTCGTGCTCGAGGCAAAGGTGAGCGATGCCCAACTCAAGAAGATGCAGGCAAAGTCCGACGCCGAGTTCGCCACGCCGGAGGGCGCCCAAACCGCGCGCCTGGTGATGAAGGACTGCGTCGCGGAGTTGCGGAGCATCGACGCCGGCTGAGCGTCGCGGGTTCGCGGCGAAACCAGGGTGCCGCCGGCAACCGCGCCGGCGGCCGATGGATGAGGCGGACCGAATCCATCAAAGCTTTGGCGCGCGAAGAAAGCGCTGTCCTACAAACCCCGGTTTGTGGCTTATGCTGGGGATGGGCGAATCCACCATCCAGCGAAAAGACGTCGCGTGCTCGCAGGTGAATCGGGCGAATCGTATTGGAGAAGTGTCACCCTGTCGCCTGACCAAAAAGCGCGGATTTCCGCGGCTTCGCGGGCGACGCCAGGGTGACAGGGTCCGTAAAGTGTCACCCGGAAAACCCCATCCCCGAGGGGGAGGGGTTCGCTGGGCGTGCGCGTCAGGCCGCCCGCACGTGCTGGAGGAAGTCGTCGGCCTGGGTCTTGAGGGCCGCGGCCTGGCGTTCGAGCTCGGTCGAGCTGGTCAGCACCTGGGTTGCCGCGCTGCCGGTGGCGAGCGAGGTGTCGCGGACCTGGTCGAGGTTGCTGGTCACTTCCTCGGCGCTGCGCGCGGCGAGGTCGATCGAGCGGGCGAGATCCTGGCCGGCGACCGATTGCTGGTCGACCGCCGCGGCGATCGACACCGCGGTCGTTTCGAGCTGCTTGATCTGCTCGGCGATCTTGCGCAGCGCGTCCACGCTGGCGCCGGTGGTTTCCTGCATCGCGCGGATCTGCCCGGCGACTTGCTCGGTCGCCTTGCCGGTCTGCGTCGCCAGTTCCTTGACCTCGGTGGCGACGACCGCGAAGCCGCGGCCGGCTTCGCCGCCGCGCGCCGCCTCGATCGAGGCATTGAGAGCGAGCAGGTTGGTGCGCTGGGCGATGGTCGAGATCATCTCGACGATGTCGCCGACCTGGCTGGCCGAATCCGCCAGCTCGGAAATCGTCGAATCCGCGGCGACCGCGGCGTTGCTCGCCTTGCGGGCGAGCTCGGCGCTGGTCGAGGCCTGGCGGCTGATCTCGCCGATCGACATCGCGAACTCGTCGCTCGCGGCGGCCGCGGCGGTGACGCCGGCGGTTGCCTCGGAGAGCGACATCGAGACGCGCGAGGACTGGTTGGCCGATTGCTCGGCGCAGGCGGCCATCGCGGTGGCGGTGGCCTGCAGCTCGCTCGACGCGCTGGCGACGCTGCCGACGATCTCGCTGACGTTCTTCTCGAAGCCTTCGGTCAGCTTGCGCAAAGTATCGAAGTGGCCCTGGCGGTCGGTTTCGGTCTGCGCCTGCAGCTTCTGGAACTTGAAGGCCGCCTTCTTGATCGTCAGCAGGGCGCGGGCGATGTCGCCGATTTCGTCCTGGCGCTCGGCGTTTTCGACGTCGACGTCGTGGTGGCCGTCGGCCAGTTCGACCGCGCTCGCCGCCGCGCTTTGCAGCGGGCGGACGATGTCCTGCTGGATGAACTGCCGCGCGAACCACACGAGACCGGCGGCGCCGAGCGTCAGCACGGCCAGCACGCCGAAGACCCAGCGGGGCGCCGCCCCCATGCTGGTCAGCGCGGCAGCGGCGAGAAGGCCGTTGCCGGCGGCGAGGAAGGCCTGTGCGGCCACCACCGTGCGCATGCGCTGGGCGATCGAACCGATGCCGAAATAGCCGATGTCGCGCCTTGTCGGCGCGCGGCGTTCAACCCGGCGTTCGGCGCGCTCGCGCTCGAGTTCGTCGGCTTCGGGCACCTCAGGCGTGTGCGACATGTCCATGGTAATCGTCTCCGGAATCGGTCGTCTTGTTAGCGTTGGAATGGTTCATATTCAGTTGACGCGTGATCTCGGCGGCAGGGATGGCCTTGTAATAAAGCCAGCCCTGCATGGTGTCGCAGCCCGCGGTGCGGGCGAGCGTCGCCTGCGCTTGCGTCTCGACGCCCTCGGCGGTCACGAACATGTTCATGGCGCGGGCGACGGCGATGGAAGACACCATCATCGCCCGGCTGCCGGCGTCGTCCGCCGCTTCGACGATCAGCGAACGGTCGAGCTTGAGCTTCTCGAAGCGGAACTTCCTGAGGAAGCCGATCGAGGCATAGCCGGTGCCGAAATCGTCGAGCGAGATGCCGACGCCGAAGCCGCGGATCACGTCGAGCGCGCGGCCGGCAATGACCGGGTCGCCGACGAGGTAGGTTTCGGTGATCTCGAGTTCGAGCCGCTCGGGCGGGAAGCCGGTTTCCTCGAGGATATGGCCGAGCTGGACCGGAAAGTCGGGGTTGCGCAACTGGGCGGGAGACACGTTGACCGAAAGCTTGATCACGTCCCACTCGAGCGCATCGGTGCACGCCTGGCGCAGCGCCCAGCGGCCGATCGGATTGATCAGGCCGGTCTCCTCGGCGATCGGGATGAACACCGCCGGGCTGATGAAGCTGCCGTCGGGCTGTTCCCAGCGCATAAGCGCCTCGACCGCGACGATCTCGCCGCTCGTGGCGTCGACCAGCGGCTGGTAGTTGAGGGTGAACTCGTTGTTGAGAATCGCGTTGCGCAGGTCGGCCTCGACTTGCTGCGAGAGTTCGCGCTTGCGGTCGAAATCGGGATTGAACCAGGTGCAGCGCATCTTGCCGCCGGTCTTCGAGGCGTACATCGCCACGTCGGACTGGCGCAGCAGGTCGGACGAGCTGGCGCGGTTGCCGCGCGTGCCTCGCGACAGGCCGATGCTGGCGCCGATGCTGATCTGCCGGTCCTCGATGCCGATCGGCTTGGCCAGGCGCTCGAGCAGGCGGCGGCACAGGCCTTCGAGGATGTTGCCGGCGATCGGGCCGATCACCACCAGCGCGAACTCGTCGCCGCCGAGGCGATAGGCCCGCGCTTCCTGGCCGCACAAGTCGAGCAGCAGAGCGGCGCATTCCTTGATCAGCTTGTCGCCGACGAAGTGGCCGTAGTGGTCGTTGACCGACTTGAACCCGTCGAGGTCAACCAACGCCAGCGCGACCTCGTCGTCGGCATCGGCGAGATTGACGATGTCGAGATGCAGCGCGCGGCGGTTGGGCAGGCCGCTGAGGCTGTCGGTGAGGCCGAGCAACTCGAGGTGTCCGATGCTCGAAAGACCGATGCGGGCGAAGAGCAGCGCGGCCGCGCAGTACAGCGCCAGGCCGATGCCGAGCGCGCGATAGCTGGCGGGAGTGGTGAGCAGACCGCGGCTGGAAAGGTACAGCACGGCCGCGGCGACGATCGCGGTCACGACCACGATCGGCGCGAATACCAGCACCCTGGCAGACATTTGGTCCCTGCGGAGCGTGCTTGCCACTCTCTCCCCCTTTGGCGTCATCAATACGGGGGGAGGACTTAAGGAAGGTTTAAGTCGGCGTTTACCGTCTTGGGTGCCGGTTTCAGGCGGCGTGCGCGCGGATCGGGCGGTCGCCCGCCGGCAGCGGTTCGTAAAGTGCGAAGCGCTCCTCCGAGGGGCGGAAATAGGCGCCCTTCTCGAGCACCGTCTCGCCGCCGCCGAGCAGCAGCTTGCCGTCCGGCGCGAGCGCCTCGGCGAGGCGGGCAAAGGCTCGCGCCCGTACCGGGCCATCGAAGTAGAGGAGCACGTTGCGGCACAGGATCAGGTCGAACTGCCCGGGGTAGGGCGCCGGGTGCAGAACGTTGTGCACCTCGTAGCGGACCATCTGCCGCAAGTTGTCGCGCGCCCGCCATCCTTCGGGCGTCTCGGTGAAGAAGCCGAGCATCTGGCCGACGCCGAGCCCGCGCTGGATCTGGAAGTTGGAGTAGGTCGCCGTGCGGGCGAAATCGACCGCCGAGGCCGACACGTCGGTGCCGAGGATCTCGATCGACCAGCCGTCCCAGCGGGCCTGCTGCTCGAGGAAGGTCATCGCCACCGACAACGTCTCCTGCCCGGTCGAGCAGCCGACGCACCAGATCGCCAGCTTGCGCTCGGCGGCACGCTTGGCGCTGAGATCGGCAAGCACGCCGCTGGCCAGGTAATCGAAGATCTGCCGGTCGCGGAAGAAGTAGGTCTCGTTGTTGAGCAGCGCTTCGACGACGTCCTGCGCGAGCGAGGATTCGTCGGGCTGGGTGAGCAGCACGACGAGGTCCTGGTTGCTCGAGATGCCGCGGTCGCGGAACAGCCCGGCCAGCGCCGGGGCGATGCGCCAGCGGCGATCCTCGGTCAGCTTCTGGCCGGTGCGCGCTTCGAGCAGTCCCGCGATGATGCCGATCGCGATGTCATCAGGGTCCATCAGGCGCTCCGTCCGGTCGCGGCGGAAGCGATGCGGCCGGCGATGTCGAGCGGATGGAGGATCGCCGAGGCGAGCCCCGCTCGAGCGACCGAACCGGGCATGCCCCAGACCGCGGAAGTGGCTTCGTTCTGCACCAGGATGGTCCCGCCCGCTTCGACGAGTTCCTCGGCGCCGAGCGTGCCGTCGCGGCCCATGCCGGTCAGCACCACGCCGAGGCCGCCGCCGCCGTAGACTTCGGCGATCGAGGCGAACATCGGGTCGACCGAGGGCATGCAGCCGCTCGGGGCCGGGCGCCGCTCGAGCTTGACGGCCACGCCGCTCGGCTTGCGCACGACGGTGATGTGAGCGTCGCCGGGGGCAATCAGGATGCCGTCGGGGACCAGCGCCATGCCTTCGGCCGCCGCGAAAGTCTCGCGTCCGGTCAGTTCGCGCAACTGCTGCGCGAAGGCGGGAATGAACGAGACCGGCAAGTGCTGTGTGATCAGGATCGGGATGCCGAGCCCCATCGGCAGCGCGCCGAACAGCTGGCCGATCGAATGGATGCCGCCGGTCGATGCGCCGATGGCGACGATCCTGGCGCGTTCGCGCGAAGGACTGCGCAGCGTCGCCGTGTTCGCCGGGCCGTCGGCGCTGACCGCCTTGCGCAGCGGCCGCCGGCCGAGCGCGCGGATCTTGGCGAGCAGCTTGTCCTTGTAGTCGCGGTCGAAGCCGCCCGAAGCGGGCTTCTGAAGGGTGTCCGCCGCGCCGAGCGCGAGGGCTTCCACGGTATGTTCGGCGCCGTCGGCGGTGAGGCTCGACACGACCATGATCTTGGCTTCGCGGGCCCGCTCGATCATCTGCGGCAAGGCGCCGAGACCGCCCATCCCGGGCATCTCGAGGTCGAGCAGAATCACGTCGACCCGCTCGCTGGCGAGCAGCGTCAGGGCATCCTCGGCGGTCGAGACGGCGGCGGCCAGCTCGAGGTCGGCCTCCTGGTCGACCAGGCGCGAGAAGGCGGCGCGGACGATCAGCGAATCGTCGACCACCATGACCCGGATCTGGCGGCCGCGCTGAAGCGCCGGCCCCGCTCCGGGGGCGCCTAGCGGGGAAGAGTAGCCCAAGCTCTCCTCCTAAGCGGCGCCGACCAGCTGCAGTTTGATCTGCAGCGTATCGTGGTCGAACGGCTTCATGACATATTCGTCCGCCCCGGCGTCGATCGCCTCGCGGATGTGGGCGACGTCGTTCTCGGTGGTGCAGAACACGACCTTGGGCACGCGGCCGTCGGGCCGGTCGCGCAGCTTGGTCAGGAACTCGATCCCGCTCATCACCGGCATGTTCCAGTCGAGCAGGATCACGTCGGGCATGGCCTCGTCGCATTTGGCGAGCGCTTCCTGGCCGTCCGCGGCTTCGTCGACTTCGAAGCCGAGCGTCTCGACGATGTGCCGCGACACCTTGCGGATCACCCGCGAGTCGTCGACGATCAGGCAGTTCTTCATGGCGTTCGGCCCCTTGTTGGCGGTGTCCGATAGTCGCTTCACGGTAAACATTGGCTTACGCAGCCTTCCTTTTTGCAGGGCCTTCGATGAGTTTTGCGGGGTCGACGACCAGCGCCGGCCCGGCGCTCGTCTCGACCATGCCGATTGCCGCGCGGGCCCAGCCCGGCAGCAGATCGGCGCGAATTTCGCTCGGCTCGGTGTCGAACGGGACCACTTCCTCGACCGCGTCGACGACCAACGCGTAGAGAAACTCGTCGATCTCCACGACTACGGCGAGCGAACCGGGCACCTCAGCCTCGGGCAGCTCGAGGGTGCGGCGGCAATCGACCACCGTCATCGCCCGGCTGCGCAGCGCGGCCAGCCCGGCGATGTGCTCCGGCGCGCGCGGCACCGGGGTTATGCCGTCGAGCTCGACGACCGAGCGGATGATCTCGGAGGCGAAGGCGGCGCGTTCGCCGGCGATCGAAACGAGGAGAAGCGAACGGTCCATCTCAGGCCTCCGCATTCGCGAGGATCGCCGCGCCCGCCAGCAGCGCGTCTGCGTCGAACAATTCGACCGGGCGTCCACCGATCAGCGCCAGGCGTTGACCCGTCTCGCCTTTGGCGACGACGACTTCGGCCGGGTCGAATTCGCACAAATCGACGATCTCGGCGTAGGCATAAGCCCGCTCATCCCCATCCTCGCCGGCGCGGAACAGGTTGATCTCCTCGCCTTCCGGCTTGAATCCGCCGAGGCCAATGAGCGGGACGATGCGGCCGTCGATAACGGCTTGCGCAGTGCCATCCTTGGCGGTGCGCAAGGCGGAAACCGGAAGCTTTTCGATCCGTCGCACCGCGTCCATCTCGACCGCGCGCTCGGCGCCGTCGAAGCCGCGGAACATCAGCGCCGGCACCAGCTCGCGCTCCTCGGTGCGTTCGTGGCGCAGCTCGCGGCGCAGCGAGCGGTCCTTGACCTCGCGGATCATTCCGGCCGAGCGGGCGACGCCGGAGACGTCGAGCATCGGCACCGGGCTGCCGTCATCGAGCTGGGTCGTGCCCACGTAGAAACCGCAGGCCATCAGCACCGGCGCGATCGGTTTGACCACCAGTTCTTCGTGGTTGTGGATCGCATCGACCGCGAGGCCGAAGAGGTCGCCGCCAACCAGCCGGATGAGGACATAGAGGCGCGCTTCGCGCGGGCAGGTCGATTCCACGCCGAGGATTTCATCGAGCCCGACGCAGGCGATGCGCTGTCCGCGCACGGTGATGAACTCGCGGCCGCCGATCTGGGCGCTGTCCATCTCCTCGCTCGAGGCGCGGACGATCTCTTCGACGTAGCTGCGCGGGATCGCGAACGTGCGCTCGCCGACGCCGATGGTCAGCGACGGCACGATGCTGAGCGTCAGCGGAACGTTGAGCATCATTCGCGTGCCCGAGCCCGGGGTGCTGTCGATCATCAGCGAGCCGCCGATCTTCTCGATATTGGCGCGCACGACGTCCATGCCGACGCCGCGGCCGGAAACTGCGGTGACCTCCTTGGCGGTGCTCAGACCGGGCTCGCAGATCAGCGCGTTGCGCTCGCGCATGCTGAGCAACTTGGCCTCTTCGGCGGTCAGGATGCCGGCGGCCACGGCCTTCTCGACCAGCTTGTCGCCGTCGATGCCCTTGCCGTCGTCGACGATGCCGATGCGGATCTCGCTGCCGGTCTGGCGTGCCGAGATCTGCAGCATGCCGATCTCGCGCTTGCCGGCGGCCTGCCGCTCGGCAGGGGTCTCGATACCATGGTCGACGGCGTTGCGGATGAGGTGGACGAGCGGATCGCGGACGACCTCGATCATCTCGCGGTCGATCTCGACGTCGCCGCTCTCGATCTCCACCATGACCTGCTTGCCGAGTTCGTGCGACAAGTCGCGCACCATCCGCGGAAAGCCGGAGAACAGCGTCTCGATCCGCTGCATGCGGATGCGGGTGATTGCCTCACGCAAATCGGCGAGGATCGCCGAGAGTCGGTTGAACGGCGCGTCGAGGCCGGTTTCTCCCTCATGCTGCGCGATTCGTCGGGCGAGGTCGTTGCGCGCCACGGCCATGTCGGACACGCCGCTCATCACGCGGTCGAGCAGTTCGACCGGCAGGCGGATGGTCCGCGGGGTCGCCGACTGGCGGCGCTGGGCGCGGGTGGCGGCGGCGGCGGGAGCGGGCGCGCTTTCCTCGGCGTTGGCGTCGAGCGCGGCGATCAGCGGCGCGTCGTCGGCCTCTGGCTGTTCACGCCCGTCGCCGATCGCGGCGACGATTTCGGCGATACGGTCGATAATGGCGAGGACCGCGCTGACCAGCGCCTGATCGGGCTGGCGGCGTCCGGCGCGCACGTCGGCCAGGGCATCCTCGGCGGCATGGCTCAAAGCCTCGAGCCGCGGAAATTCGAAAAAGCCACAATTGCCTTTGACGGTATGGACGAAGCGGAAGATCGCATCGAGGCGCGCGCGATCGGCGGGATCGGCCTCCCACGCGACGATCTCGCCCGACAGCGCTTCGAGCATGTCGCGCGATTCGGCGATGAATTCGGCGAGCAGGTCTTCCATCGGGCTTCGGTCCTCTTGCCCGTGCCTTATGCCTGCAGATGGTTAAGCGGCAGTTACGGAAAGCACATGGAACCGGCGGCGCGCTAACCTGTTCGGGTGAGGCCCTTGTTGCGGAGAGCGCGGGACGATGTCGAATAAGCCAGACGGTAGTGCGAAGCCAGGGGGCAGCATCGACGGCGGAACCGACCAGCCGGACATGGAGCAGGCCAGCGAACGCCAACGCCTGTCGGCGGTGACCGTCTTCGAAACGCTCCGCGGGGAGGGCGAGGACGAACTCGAACGGCCGGTCGTTGCCCTGTGGTGGTCGGGCGTTGCCGCCGGCATCGCGTTGCCGACGTCGGTCCTCGCGGAAGCGGTGCTCTACCGGGCATTCGCCGGCAATCCGGCGCAAGAAATAATCGCTGCTTGCGGCTACGCGCTCGGCTTCGTGCTGGTGATCCTGGCCAGGCTGCAGCTGTTCACCGAGAACACCATCAGTGTAGTCCTGCCGGTGCTGGCCGAGCCGACCGGCGACAAGCTGTGGCGTGCGGCGCGCCTGTGGGCGGTGGTGTTCGTAGCCAACCTGGCCGGCACCTTTGCGACCGCCTTTATCTCGCTCAAGCTTGGAACGACGAGCCCGGAGAACACCGCCGCCATGCTCGAGGTTTCGCGCAAGGTACTCGAGCAAGCCGGCTGGTCCGGATTCTTCCAGGCCATTCCGGCAGGCTTTTACATCGCCGCGATCGTGTGGATGCTGCCGAGCTCGAAAAGCTTCGAGTTCTTCACCATCCTGGTCTTCGCGTGGCTGATCGGCGCCGGCGCGTTCGCGCACGTCATCGTTGGCTCGGCCGAAGTCTTTCTGCTCGTCGTGCACGGCGAACTGGGCTTGTGGAGCGGATTCTCCACAATCTTGCTGCCCGTGCTCGCCGGCAACGTGATTGGCGGGACCGGGCTGTTCGCTTTTCTCGCCTACGGTCAGACCGAAGGCGGCAAGGACTAGGCTGCTAGCCGCTGTAGTAATTGCCCGAGGGCAAGTGGATCGTCGCGGCGCCGTCGTCGAAGGCGACACCGGGCGGGTCACCGCCTGCCGCTACTGTCTCCATCGCCCGGCGCAAGGCGCGGCGCTGCATGGCTATGCCTTTGTCGGAGGTCACCAGGTGCTCCTCGCTGTGGAGCGAGATCGCGCCCTGGCCGGCCTGCGCTTCATAGTCGCCCGGCTGGTCCTGCCGCTCTTCGAGGGTGCGCTGCGACCAGGGCTTGAAGTTCTCCGCCTCGAGCCCGCGCATCGGCCGGCGGCCGTCGGGCGTGACGGCCGCGCGCATCGCCATCAGGATGCGGCTATGGCTGTCGTCGACCGGCACCGAGAAGCCGATCCCGTTCGGTCGGCCCGGGCGCATCGCCACGTCGGGCACGCACATCACGTTGGGCATGATCCAGGTCGAGACGCGGTTGACGTGGCGACCGTCTTCGAGATCGCGGTGCGCCTTGTAGACCACGCCGCCGTCGATCTCCTCGAACTCGACCGTCGGCATGACCGCGAACTCGCGGACGAACTGGGTGCCGCTGAAGGTCGTGTGCAGCACCTGCACGTGGAATGGGTCCATCACGTTGTCGTTCATGTGCAGCCAGCTGTAGGGCACGACCTCCGGGCCATTGATGTCGCCGTGCGAGCCGAGCGAATTGTCGAAGGCGAGGTAGTCTTCGCCGTCCTCCAGAGGCTCCATCGAATCGAAGCGCGGCAGCACCGGCATCTTCTCGGGCGGGCCCATGTAAGCCCAGACCAGGCCGTAGCGCTCGCGCACCGGATACCACGGCTGGCGATGCTCGGAACGGCAGAGGTAAGGGTTCGGCTCGCACGGCTGCTCGATGCAGTTGCCTTCGACGTCGAACTTCCAGCCGTGATAGCAGCAGCGCAGTCCGTCGGGCTCGACATGGCCCCACAGCAGGCTGGTGCCGCGGTGCATGCAGCGCGGGTAGAGCAGCCCGGGCCGCCCCTCGCCGTCGCGGAACACGATCAGGTCCTCGCCGAGAATGCGCACCTCGCGCGGGCGCGTTGTGACATTGCGGCTGGCGAGTACGGGCTGCCAGTAACGGCGCATCAGCTCACCCATCGGCGTGCCCGCTCCGACCTGGGTCAGCGCCGCCTCAGGGTGCTGCGCGGAACGGCCGTAAGCGGTGCCTTGCGGGACCGATTGCTGGGTCGGTGCGGTGGGGTCTATCACGCTGGCCATCGGCGGCTCCTCTTTCCCTGTCGGGCAGTCTCGGACAGCGAGCGGACAAAATCAACGATTAGGTTTTGCCGAGCGCCTCAAGCAGGCGATCGAGCAGCGGGTGCTGGCTTTCGAGCATCATCTGGCGCGCTTCGGGAATGTTCATCCATCGCGCGGCGTCGACCTCCGGAAAGGCGGCCATCTTGCCGCTCTTCGGCGGCCATTCGAGCTCGAACGCATTGCTGGCAAGCGTGGCCGGGTCGAAATCGTGCTCTACCGCGAAGGCGGTCACGTACTTGCCGCCCGCCTGGCGAATTTCGCCCAGAGGGACGAGCTCCTCCGCGAGCTCGAGCCCGATCTCCTCCGCCAGCTCGCGCCGGGCGGCGACATCGTGTTGCTCGCCGGGATGGATGGCACCTTTGGGAATCTGCCAGGCCCCGCGATCCTTGCGCCGCCAGTATGGCCCGCCCGGATGGACGAGCAACACTTCGATCTCGGGCGCCAGCCTGTAGAGAAGCATTCCGGCACTGCGAGCGACCATCCGACCGGCGATCTAGTCGAAGCAAATGACGGAGATGGAATATGCCAATTCGGCTTGCTTATTTGAGGAAGCGCCTGGAGTTGATGCGAAAGCCATAAGACTGGCCATAAATGCGGCGACGGTTCACGCCAACCCGCGATTGGAAACCACCGAGCATACGTGGAGAGGGGCGCGATGGATTTGGGCATCAGAGGCCGCAGGGCGATCGTCAATGGAGGCAGCGCGGGCATGGGCCGAAGTGCCGCGCTGGCTTTGGCACGCGAGGGGGTCGAGGTCTTCGTCTCCGCCCGGCGTGAGGATCGCCTGGTCAAGGCGTGCGCCGAGATCGCCGCCGAAACGGGGGCGAAGGTCACGCCCATATGCGCCGACCACAGCAGCGCCGAAGGCCGCGAACGGATCCTCGCCGCCTGTCCGGAGCCCGACATCCTCGTCGGCACCTGCGCGCCGCCGCCGATGACGCCCGACTACCGGGCGATCACCGACCGGCAGTGGCGCGAGGCGATCGACATTTCACTGCTCTCGCCGATTGAATTCATGCGCCGCGTGCTCGACGGAATGGTCGAGCGCAAGTGGGGCCGCGTCGTCAACATCGCCACCGTGGCGGCCAAGTATCCCGGCGAGATCCGTGCGCTTTCAGGCAGCACCCGGGCGGCGCTGGTCAACTACACGGTGGCCGTGTCGAAGATCGTCGCTCCGCACAACGTGGTCATCAACAATCTCCTGCCCGGAATGCACCATACGGCGACCGTCGAAGAGCTGTTCACGGCCCGCGCCAAGGCCAAGGGCATCACCTACGACGACGAGGTCGCCGAATTCGTCAAGGATTGGCGCATCGCCAGCGGGCGGTTCGGCGATGCCGACGACGTCGGCGCCATCACCGCGATGTTCTGCAGCGAGTTCGCCAATTATATCACCGGCCAGAGCCTGGTTATCGACGGCGGGGCGACGACTTCGACGTTCTAGCCCGCATCGGGCGTGTAAGTCAGGCCGTCCAGCGGCGCCGGCTTGGGCCGGGCGACACGTTCTCCGGTCTGGCCGGCGATCCCGCGCAAGACCGGCCCGGACCAGTCGCGGATCAGCCGCTCGGCGAGGCGCCAGTGGCCCTCCTCGCGGCGGAACAGGTCTTCGTAATAGCCCATTACGTTGAGCAGGTGCGGCCCGTCCCCCTGGCGCAAGGCGACCGCCACATAAGACCGGCTGCGCGCGCCTTCTGCGCAGGGCTCTATCAGCGTGTTGCTCACATGGTGCTGGCGCCCGGCCGACGACGGCAGGCTGCGGAAGAATTCGGCGAAGTGACGGAGGGCCTTCGCGCCCTGCCATCGCTCCGGTTTTTCGAACGCATCCCACACCAGCACGCCGTCGCGGCAGAAGCAGGCCACGAAGCCATCGACGTCACCAGTATCGAGCGCCCAGACATAGCGGGCGATGGTGTCGCGAATGGCCAAGCGATCATCGGCGGTGAGGGTTGGGGTCACGATCAGGTCACCGCGTAATAGTCGAACGCGGTGGAAGCGCCCTGGCGCTCGGCCACGCCGACGAAGACGGTCCGATTGAGCCAGTCATGGGGGCCGGGCGGCACCTCGAAGGTGGGCGTGATGCGACAGTAGGTCGCGGCGGGATCGACGCTCTCGCCAGCTTCGATCCTGGCAACTACCTGGGGATCGGACCAGGCGATGCCGCGGTTGTGGATGTAGATCGGCGTGCCGTCGTCGGCTTCGAGCATATAATGAGCTTCGAATTCGATCAGCCCGCTGGCCCAGATGCGCGGCCAGTCGCCGCCCGAGAAGGGGACCACCCGGCCGGACAAGCGCGGGCCGCTGATCTCACCGCCGACGACGGCGACGAATCCGCGGGTGAAGGCCTTGGCAGCGGGCTCGAACCGCAGCCGCGGCCCCTCGCCGAAATCGAGGCGCGCGCGAAACGCCAGTTCGAGCGACGGTGTCTGCAAGCCGATCCTCCTTGTAGCGCCGCTGGTCACATGCGCTAGACAGGCGGCGACTCCTAACGGGACGACGGGCAAGGTGGAAGAGTTCGACTATATCATTGTCGGCGCCGGCAGCGCCGGATGCGTTCTCGCCAATCGTCTCAGCGCTGATCCGGCCATGCGGGTGGCGCTGGTCGAGGCGGGCGGCGAATGCCGCCATCCGCTGATCGACATGCCGCTGACCTGGATGCAGGCAGCCGCCTCGCCTCGGTTCGGCTGGGGCTACGAAAGCGAACCCGATCCCAACCTCGACGGGCGAACCCAGCCGATCCCGCGCGGCAAGGTCCTGGGCGGCTCGTCCTCGATCAACGGCACGATGTATATCCGTGGGGCGGCCGCCGATTACGATGCGTGGCGCGACGCCGGCCATGAGGGCTGGGGCTACGAAGACGTCCTGCCGCTGTTCAAGCGTTCCGAAGCGAACTGGCGCGGGGCGAGCGAGGTTCATGGCGGCAGCGGCGAAATGGACGTTTCGCCGATGCGGCCCGACCCGATGCTGTATCCGGCGTTTCTCGAAACGGCGCACGCGCTCGGGTACCCCGACTGTCAGGACTTCAACGTCCCCCAGCCCGAAGGTTTCGGCATGCCCGACTGCACGATCCGCGCGGGCCGCCGGGCGAGCAGCGTGCGGGCGTTCATCGACCCGGTCGCCGGAAGGGCGAACCTCTCGGTCGTGGCCAACGCCACTGTTCGCCGCGTCGTTATCGAGGATCGCCGCGCGACCGGCGTCGAGCTGGCGGACGGGCGCAGGCTGGGTTGCCGAGGCGAAACGATCCTGTGCGCCGGCGCGCTCAACAGCCCGCACCTGCTGATGCTGTCGGGGATTGGTCCCGCCGCATCGCTCAAGTCTGCCGGGATCGAACCGCTGGTCGACCTTTCGGGGGTGGGACAGAACCTGCAGGACCACCCGATCGCGATGAGCATCTGGAAGTCGGCAGTGCCGATCGGCTTCAACCGCGACATTCGCCTCGACCGGCTGGCGCTCAACTTCGTGCGCTGGCAACTGACCGGGCGCGGCCCGCTGAGCCAAAGCCCGATGTCGATCCAGGGCTTCGTGCGCTCGGGCGACGATCAGGAGCGGCCCGACCTGCAGTTCCAGATCGTCCATAGCGGCTACGACGCGCGGGTCTGGTTTCCCGGCTGGCGCAAGGCCCCTACGCCGATGTTTTCCTGCGGCGCGATCCTGCTCAATCCCGAGAGCCGCGGCGACGTTACGCTGGTTTCGGCCGATCCGCTGGCTTTGCCGCGAGTGCAGTTCAACTTCATGAGCGCCGAGGGCGACCGCGAGCGTCTTCGCCGCGGCTTTCGCTTCATCCGCCGGTTCTTCGCCACCTCCCCGGCGAGCGGTCTGGTCGAGACAGAGCTGGCGCCCGGCCTGCAGGCGCAGAGCGAGGACGAGATCGACGCCTGGCTGCGGGCGTCCTTGATCAGCGCAGGGCACCCGACCGGCACATGCGCGATGGGCAGGGTGGTCGACGACGCGTTGCGGGTGGTCGGGGTCGAACGGCTGCGGGTGGCAGACGCTTCGGTCATGCCCAGCGTCATTCGCGGCAACACCCATGCGCCGACGGTGATGATCGCCGAAAAGGCGGCGAAGCTAGTTCGCTGAGCGTCGGCCGGGAGCCAGGGCGATGACCGGCAGCGCCAGTATCAACAGCGAGGCGAGCAACCCGATCGCCAGCGGAAACCCCCCGCGGCCGGCGACCAGCACCCCGGTCAGCCATGGCCCGATCACCCCGCCCGCCGTGCCGAACATGCTGATCAATGCGATGGCGCCGACCGGCACGCTGTCGCCGCCGAGCCGCACGCTGGCGGGCACTGCCCAGAACACGCCTTGCGCGGCGCCGATGCCCAATCCCGCCACGCAAAGCAGCGCAAGAACCGGCCAGCCCGGCGGGAGCAAGGCCGCGGCCAGCATGGCGAGACCCGCGGCGGCGCAGGGCAGGCCGGTGTGCAGGAGCCGCTCGCGTTTGCGGTCGGAGCGCCGCCCGTTGGCGACCAGCCCCACGGCCAATCCCAACAGAGGCAAGGCGCTGAGTGTGCCGATGGCGAGCTCGCTGCCGCCGAGCGCCAATTGGCGCACGAGCTGGGGCAACCAGAACACCAGCGCGTAGGAACCGGTCATGACTAGCAGCCAGGCCACCGAGCAGCGCCACAGCCAGGGATCGCGCAGGATCCGCAGGTTCGGTGCCGCGCTGGTGGTGGCGGGTGCCGCGCTGTTGGCAAACTCTCGCTCGATCCAGTGCGCTTCCTCGCGCGAGAGCCAGCGCGCCTTGTCCGGCCGGTCGACCATGTACAGGGCCGCGGCCACCGCGATGATCGCATTGGGCACGGCGAGCAGCAGGAACATGTAGCGCCACGGCGCCACTCCCAAGGGATTGGCGATGCCGAGCAGCCAGCCGCACAGCGGCCCGCCGAGCACCATCGACAAGGGCACTGCGACCAGCGCCCCAGCGAGCGCCCGGGCGCGCATCGAGGGCGGCGCCCATTGCGAGATCAGCCAGGTCATTCCGGGTGCGAAGCCCGCTTCGGCCATGCCGAGCAGGAAGCGCGCGGCGTAGAACTCGTTGGCGCTGGCGATCCGCGCCATCAGCAACCCGGAGGCCGCCCACAGGAGCATGGACACGAAGATCCATGACTTGATCCCCCAGGCCCTCAGCAGCCGCACGTGCGGATACTGGAACAGCAGGTAGGCGATGAAGAACGCGCTCACCCCCTGGCCGAACTGGCTCGGCGAAAGACCGAGATCGGCCGACATTGCGCTGCCGGCGTAGCTGATGTTGACCCGGTCGATCGAGTTGACGAAGGTAATCAGGGCGATCGGCACGATCAGCCAGACGATCAGCTTGCGCTCGACCCGCCGCCTGAGCCCCTCGTCGCCCTCGTCCGGTCCTGCCAATGCTCGTCCCCCTCGATCACCCCCGTCTATGCGGTCCCGCGCAGCCACGATAGTGCCGACGCAAAGGGTCTTGCCCGGCCCCCTGCCGCGTGTGACGATGGGCGTCGAATGGTCGCCCGCTTTTCCAGGCCCCAGCCGCAAGGCTTCCTCGCGCCGCAACGCTTCGACGCCGACTTGCTCGATTGCGAGGTCGAGGGGACGATTCCCGCGGACATGGACGGCGACTTCGTCCGCGTCGGCGGCGAGTGGTTCTACCCGCCGAAGTTCCCCGACGACGCGCCGCTCCATTCCGACGGCTACATCAGCCGCTTCCGCTTCAAGGACGGTCGCGTTGCGTACAAAGGCCGGTTCGTCCGCACGCCCCGGTTCGAGGCCAACCTCGCCGCCGGGCGCCAGCAGTTCGGCTATTACCGCAACCCATTCACCTGCGAGGCCGCAGTCCGCGGGTTGAACGGCACGGTCTCCAACACCGCTCCGCTGGTCCATGCGGGAAAGCTGTTCACGCTAAAGGAGGACGCGCTGCCGATCGAGATCGATCCCGATACGCTGGACACGATCGGACAGTGGGATTTCGGCGGCGACTACAAGAGCGAGACGTTCACCGCGCATCCCAAGGTCGACCCCACTTCAGGAGAGATGATCGCCTTCGGTTACGAGGCGACGGGCCTCGCGAGCGACGACTTGTTCGTCTATTTCATCGACGGGCACGGCCAGGTCGCCCGCGAGGTTCGCCTGAAGGTGCCCTATGTCTCGATGATCCACGATTTCGCGGTCACCCAGGACCACCTCATCTTCCCCTTCGCCTGCTACACGACGAGCATGGAGCGGCTGGAGGCGGGCAAGGTCCACTGGGCGTGGAACCGGCAATTGCCGAGCATGATCGGGGTGATGCGCCGCGACGGGGACGGGTCCGACATCCGCTGGTTCAAGGGGCCGGAACGCTGCATGATGCACGTGTTCAACGCCTACAGCGAAGGCGACAAGGTGGTCCTCCACGCGCCGTTCTATGAATCGAACTTCTTCCCCTTCTTCCCCAACGTCGACGGCTCGCCGTGGGATCCGACCAAGGCCGTCGCCTACGTCCGAAGGCTGACCTTCGACCTCGGCAAACCCGGTGAAAGCTGGGACGAAGAAATTCTCTTTCCCAACCCGATCGGCGATCTCGGCAAGGTCGACTCGCGCTACACTACTCTGCCGCAGCGCTATGCCTTCACCAATTTCGCCGACGCGGCGCGACCCTTCGACGAGGCGCGAACCGGAATGCCGCGGGCGCGGATCACCAATACTTACGGGCGGTTCGACCTGCACACAGGCGCGATCGACCGCCTGTTCGTTGGTGACACCCACACGCTGCAGGAATGCAGTTTCGTGCCTCGGCGCGGCAGCAGCGAAGAAGGCGACGGCTATTTGATCGGCACCGTCTCCAATCTCGTCGAGATGCGCACCGAGTTGGTCATCGCCGATGCTCAGCGCCTCGGTGAAGGCGAACTGGCGCGGTTGCACCTGCCGTTTCGCGCCGCGGCGCAAGTCCACGGTTGCTGGTACGACGCGGAGCAACTCACACCACTGGCGGAAGGTCCTGCATGATCGATCGCCGGGAAGTCCTCGCGGGCATGACTGCGGCCGGCGCGCTGGCGGCAACCGCCACGCCATCGAGCGCGAAAAAGGGAAACGGAATGAGCGAGGCATCCCCGATCAAGGAAATGGCCGGCGTGCGCTATCGCTGGGCGTTTTCGGTCAGCGTCTTCTTCAAGGAACGCGTGGCCATAGAATCCCCCTATCGCCGCACCTTCGTGCCGGCGGTCGGGGGCGACATCTGGGGCCCGCGCCTGCAGGGCAGGGTGGTCCCCTATGGCGGAGCCGACTTCGGCGGCGGCGGGGGGCCGCTCGACGCGCATTACATGTTCGAGGCGGCCGACGGGCATTACATCTACATCAACAACCGCGCCTACATGCGCCGCGTGGGGTGGGATCCGGCGACCGGCGTCGAGCGGCACGTAGCGCAGCCCGCGCCCGGCGATCGCTTCAGCCAGGACTTCATCGCCCCGCCGGATTCGGCGGTCCCGCTGCGCATGCGCACCTCGCCCTTCTTCGACGCGCCGAGCAACAGCCCGCATGACTGGATGAACCGCACGCTGTTCTTCGGCCACGGGCTGCGCCGAACCGATCCCGACCGGACGATCTTCACCTATTACGAGGTGCTCTGATGGCCGAGATGGCAATTCCCGGCGACCGTTCGCCCGACCTCGTCGCACCGATCGGCTTCGAACCCGCGTTCACCCTGACGCTCGAATACGGCCCCCGCCACCTCGAACGAACCCCGCACGGCGGGCGCCTTTTCCGCAAGATCACGGGCGGTGCGGTCTCCGGCAAGATCGAAGCCACGGTCTACCCGCAAGGCGCGGGCGAGTATTCGCTGGTCCGCAGTGACGGCGTGACCGACGTCAACGAGCATGTCCTGGTCCGCGACGAGGGCGGCGAATGGATCTACATCCGCAACATCGGCTATTCCCGGCAGGACGGCTATTACCGCGTAACCAGTTGGGTGGACGCCGACGTGCGGGGCAAGCACGACTGGGTGCTCGGACTGCTGTTCCTCGGGATGGCCGAACCGGGCGGCAAGGATCGCGTCACGATTCGCTACTTCGAGGTCCTATGAACGGAAGGAGGACGAGCTCGAGTTTCGCTGCGGCCGCCAAGATCACCGTGGCCGCCGCCGCGTTCCTGCTCACCGGCGCATCGGGAGACAGCCGCGTGAAGCCCTGCGACAAGGCATGCCTCGAGCAAATCGGCGACAGCTACCGCGCCGCCTATTTGGCGCACGATCCAGCCAGGGCGCCCTTCGCGGCAAAGGTTCGCTTCAGCGAAAACAACATCGAGATGCCTTTCCCCGACGGAACCTGGGACACCGTGACCGAGGAAGTCGGCCCGACGCTGACGCTGTCAGATCCTCAGACCGGTGACATTGGCATCTACACCGCGATCAAGCAGCGCGAAGTCCCCGGCTTCCTGGCGGTCCGCCTAAGAGTCGAGGGCCGCAAGATCACCGAGGTCGAACAGATCATTTCGACCAAGCGCAATCTCAGCAGCCCGCCGACGCCGATCGGGGACATCGAAGGCTATGCCCTACCCCCGATCGTCGACCAGGTAGTGCCGAAGGAAAAGCGCGCGTCGCGCGAAGCGCTGATGGGTCACGCCGACGGCTATTTCGATACGCTGCAGCACAACAACGGCGAAATCCGCGGTACCTGCTTTCACCCCGACGCCACCCGCCGCGAGAACGGCATGCTGTTCAGCGACATCAAGGGCGGCTTCGAATCCGGTCGCTACGCCTTCAACGACCGCGTGCGGCGCGAGATCGTGCTTGTCGACCAAGAGCGCCAGGTGGTGATGGCGCGCGGGTTCATCGATCACAAAGGCGTGCTCGACGAATACAACCTCACCGACGGGACCAAGGCCAAGTCGGTTTTCCAGGAACCGCAGAGCTGGGGCTTGCTCGAAAGCTTCAAGGTCACCGACGGCTGCATCGCCGCCGTGGTCGCGACATTTTACCAGGCGCCGTACTACACGGTGTCGCCGTGGACGCCGCGGGGGCGCTGATCGTCACACCACCACGAAGTAGTGGATCCGATTGGCTCCCGGCAGTTTCTCGGCCACCCCCACGAAGACATGCCGGGACAGCCATTCGTGCGGCCCGGCGGGGGCGTCGAACTTCGGGGTCACGCGCATGTAGTAGTCGGAAAAGTCGGCCGCTTCGTTGCGGCGCATGGCAGCGCCGACTTTCTCGCCGCGCGCCCAGCGATAGCCGCGGTTTTCCAAGTATATGATTGCGCCGTCGCTGGCTTCGAGCAAGTAGCGCGCGTCGAAATCGATCACGCCGTCGGGGCGCTGGAGCGGGAAGTCGCCGCCCGACATGGGGATCACCCTTCCGTTGAGCCGGGGCCCTTCCACCGTGCCGCTCGCGGCGTAGATCGCCGCCCGGGTTTCGCCGCGCACGGAGGGCTCCACCCAATAAGGCTTGGACAGGTCGATCGAGATCGTAAAGGCGTGTTCGAAGCGCGGGGCGAAAGGGTGCGGATCGGCCATCGCGCAGGCATAGACGGCGAATTTGTCGTCAAGTCAACGCAATCGCCGCGCGTTCGCCGGCAATGGTCTCGGGGCAAGATTGTTGGCGATGGACGCGGCCATCGAGACATGGCGACAGCTGTCAGAGTGTGAGCGGTGGCACGTTGAGCACATGGAGTGCGCGGCAAACCCCTTCGTAGATTTCAAGATCGCACCCCGGGTCCGCCATGAGGATAAGCAGGAGAGGGCGGGCGACCGGCGCTATGGGCACAAGGTCGCCTGCGCGAACAAGGTCTCCCACATGCATGTTCATCAAGACGGCTACGCCGGCTCCTGATCGAACCTCATCAACGAGGGAATCCAGCGAGCCTGTGACTTCCCGGCGATTGGCGGGATCCAGGCCCGCCCTCGACATCGTATCCTCGAGCCACTGGCTAAGCTGCGGCGCGCGGGATGGAATGAGGTAGACGAGGTCCGCAAGCTTGCGATTGCCCTCGGCAAGATCGCGCGCGATGGAAGGCGCAGCAAACAAGGCGCCATGCTGCTCTGCGACAACGTGACTGATGTAGTCCGTGCGCACCGGAATGCGGACCGAACCGAACAGGGCAAAGGCCTCTCGTTTCGCGGGGTCCGAATCCAACGCAGCCAGGGGATCTCCGCTCATCACGAAAGCAGTGCGTCGCGGTAAACCCGCGGCAAAAAGCTCGGGCATAATCGAACTGATCTTGGCGAGTTGGAGTTCGCGCACATAGATGCGGGGCAATGCGCGGCCATCATCCGTCTCGCGCCGGATGAGCCGCCGCTGTAGCTCCAGCGTGGCGCGGGCGTCCTGCAAGAGCTCTCTGCCCAGCGCCGAAAGTTCCGCCCGTCCTCCCCTCGTGCGGACAACGAGTTCACCGCCAACGGACCTTTCAAGTGCCTTGATCTGCTTGCTGATCGACGGTTGCGAAATGTCGAGAGCGTCGGCTGCGCGGCGCATGCTGCCGCACTCGGCAACGGCCAAGAAGAGTTCGAGTTGGCGGGTCGTCGGCACCGGCGAATGATATCCCAAAGGCTATCACACCGATAGCCACCCAAGATATTGCTTTGCTTTTGTCAACCGCAGCACACCCGCGAGTGCAGGCAGCGCTGGCGATCCGCGAGCGGACTCAGCTGCCGCATCGGGAGGATTGCATGACGGGTATCACCAGCAGCGCTGTGGCGCGCATCGTTTTGGCAGCCGGGGTATCGGCAGTGGCCCTCTTGGCCGCGCCGGCGCCGGCCCAGGATCAGGCGGCGTCGGCTCAGGATACAACGCAAGCTGGAGCCGCCGGCGCCACAGGGAGCGACGGAAATAGCGAAATCATCGTTACCGCGCAGTTCCGTGAACAGAACCTGCAGGACACGCCGCTGGCGATCACCGCCGTCAACGCGGCGATGCTCGAGGCGCGTAGTCAGACCGACATCAGCCAGGTCGCCAACCAGGCGCCGTCGGTAACGCTCAAGCCGCAAGGGGCCGCCTATGGGCCTTCGCTTGGGGCAAACATTCGCGGTGTCGGCCAGTTCGACTTCAATCCCGCGCTGGAACCCGGCGTCGGCTTTTACGTCGACGATGTGTATTATGCCACATTGACGGGTTCGATCCTCGACCTGCTCGATCTCGACCGCGTGGAAGTGCTGCGCGGTCCGCAAGGCACTCTCGCCGGGCGCAACTCGATCGGCGGGGCGATCAAGCTCTATTCGCAAAAGCCGGAAGGCAGCAATTCCGGCTCGGTGACGGCGACGTATGGAAGCCGCAATCGGATGGATCTTCGTGCCAGCGCCGATTTCAACCTGGCGCCGGGCATCGACATGCGCATCGCCGGCGTGTCGAAAAACCAGGAAGGCTACGTCAAACGCTACGACTTCGGTTGCGTTTACCCGGCCGGTGGCCCCGCCACCTTCACCCCGGCGTTTCCGACCGCGAGCAACCCGACGATGGCGCCGATGCTGGTCAACCCGGTCGGCGGCGTGCCGGCGCGGACCAACAATGCGAACTGCGTCACCGCCAAGGAAGGCGAAGTCGGTTTCATCGCCGGACGCGCTCAGCTTCGCATCCGCCCGACCGACACGCTCGATATCAACCTGATCGCCGACTACACGGATGACGATCGCGTCGGGGCGCCCACGGTCCTTCTTCTGCGCAAGTATCCCGACGGATCTATCGCTTCGCCGCACTACCCGCTGCCGCTGATTCCCGCCCCGGGTTCGTCGCCGCCGCAGAACTATGCCACTCCCACGCCAGGTTCGCGCGACATCAATCCGTTCGCGGCACCCAGCAGCCTCTTGTCCTACGACAATCGGTTTCTCTGTGGGCCGTATTGCAACTTCGTTTCTTTCGACAACCCGGCCGACGGCCCGTTCCGCGCCTCGACCGCGGACGGGCGGGTGCATTACAAGGGCTGGGGTTATTCCGGTCAGGTTGACTGGGACTTGTCCGATGCGCTGCAGGTCCAGTCGATCACTGCCTATCGTGGCTACCGCTCAATCTTCTCGAACGACAACGATGCTTCGCCGATGGCGCACAGCCTGGGGTATGGGCCTCTGACGTTCCGCTTCTTCAGCCAGGAACTGCGGCTCAACGGCTCGATCGGCAATACCATCGAATATACCCTGGGCGGCTATTACAGCGATCAAAAGTCGGTCTATGCCTCCTTCCAGGATTTGCGTTCCTCGGCCCTTGAGTTCCAACAGCGTGATCCGGTCAATGCGGACAGCAAGGCCGTTTTCCTGCACCTCTCGTGGAACCCGATCGAACCGCTCACCCTGATCGGCGGTGTTCGCTACACGAAGGAATCGAAGGACTACACGTACATCCGCGAAAAGCCGTACAACGATCCGACCTCGACCACTGCCAACGCGGTGCTCCCGCTCAACGGTACCATCGGCAAATACAGCGGCGATCGCGTGGACTATCGCGCAACCGCGCAATTCGCCGTCACCGACGACGTCATGGTCTATGCCCAGTTTTCGACCGGCTACAAAGGCGGCGGCGTCAACCCGCGTCCGTTCTTCGTGCAGCAGGCGCTGCCGTTCGGACCGGAAACGCTTCAGGCTTACGAGGCGGGCCTGAAAACCGATCTGTTCAACCGCATGCTTCGCTTCAACGTCGCGGCCTTCCTCAGCAAATACAAGGATATGCAGCTTTCGCTCGGCAACTGCACCGCCATTACCGGTCCCGGCTTCGGTGCACCCTGCGCAATGCCGGTCAACGCCGGCGATGCCGACATCAAGGGCATAGAGGTCGAGGCATCGCTCCATCCTGTCACCGGGCTGAGCATCGACAGCTCGCTGAGCTACCTCGACTTCAAGTACAAGAAGTTCGGCTCGTACACCGCGGGCGCGACGACGGTATCGGTCGGCGGACCGACCAATCTAAACGGACCCCAGTTCGGCGACTACGCGCCGTTCACTCCGAAGTGGAAGTGGAGCGCCGGGGTCCAGTACGAGATCGATCTCGGGACGGCGGGGTCGCTGACTCCGCGCTTCGACGCCGCCTATCAGAGCACGGTCTATACCGTATCGGCCAATCGCCCGAGCAACAGAATCGGCTCGTACACGCTAGCCAACGCGCGGCTCACATGGCGTAACGTCGGAAGGGACCTCGACGTGTCGCTCGAAGTGACGAACTTGTTCGACAAGTACTACCTGCTGACGATTTTCGATCAGACCACGGGCGGTCAGGGCTATGCCACGGGGCAGCCGGGCCGGCCGCAGGAATGGGCGGTCTCACTCAAGAAGAAGTTCTAGATTCGGCGCACTAGAGCGGTTCACAGAAGGGGCGGCCCATCGGGTCGCCCCTTTTTTTGCCGGTCAGTCGGGAAATAGAGGCACGGTCTGTCTGATCACAACTGTCTGCGATCGGTTTTCAGGCCCATAAGTGCGGCCGCATTCTCGCTCTCGATCCGGAGGAGTTGCTCCGCGGAGAGCCCCACGCGCTCCAGAGCCGCGCGGGAGGCCGCCAGCGTGCCCCAGGGGAAGTCCGTGCCATATAGAATATGGTCGGGCGGCAACCATGCGGTCAACGCGGCCATAGCCGGCTTGCCTGTGACGCTGGCGGTATCGACGTAGATTCGCGACAGTGCCGCCGGGGCCCCCTCGGGGACCTTGGCCCCGAGCGATGGATCGACAAATCCCATCGCGATTACGCGCTCCGTCACCATCGGCAAGGCGCCGCCGCCATGTGAGAAGATGAAGCGGATATTGGGATGGGCGCTCAAGGTGCCCGACCACAGAAGGCTAGCGATCGTGCGAGCCGTGTCGACGGGGAACTCGATGAGCGGCGTGGCGAGGCCGGGCACCAGCCCTGCGCAACAAGGTGCGTCGGTCGGGTGGACGTAGACCAAGGCACCGCGCCGGTTCAGCCACTCGAACAGCGGCTTGAAGCGAGCCTCGCCGAGATATCCTCCGCCGTAGTTGCTCAGCATGCCCACGCCGCGACACCCTGAGAGGGCCAGCGCACGCTCGGCCTCCCTTATGGCGGAGTCTACGTCGGGCAGCGGCAGGGCGGCAAAGAACTTGAAGCGGTCCGGGTGGTCCTTGCACAAGCCGGCGGCATAATCGTTGCATGCTCTCGCCAGTTCCACTGCCTGCAGGTCGTCTCCGAAATGAACTCCCGGCGAGGAAATCGACAAGATCGCCGTGCCGACAACCGCCTCGTCCATCGCTGCCAGCGAGGCTTCCGGGGTCCACGCCAGCACCGCCGACACGCCGGTGGCGAACTTGTCCAGCCAGGGCTTCGCGAGAGGCTTGTAGAACGGCGGCAGGAAATGATGGTGGACGTCGATCGCTGCCCTCACGAACCGGGGGGCGTCGGCAGCGCGGGCGGGCGCGCCGCGCGCCAGCGTGGCCGCGGTTCCGGCGAGCACGTAGCGTCGAGTACAGCCCGAAAGGCGCGAAATCTCGCCAGAGAGCTTTGCATCCGTCACGGCCAGCTCCTTTAATTCCGCTGTTCCGGAATTTTATCGGTTAAAGCTGGGCTGCGTGCAATAGGTGCGCCAACGGGGAGGAGATGATGGACGCTCGGGGTCACCATCTTGCGCATGAATCGTGGCGGGAGTTCGCGCTCGGATGGCGAGTGCTTCTCGGCGCGTCGTTCGGCGTAGGGCTCGGGGTCTCGGGCCTGCTGACTTACAACCTGGGCCTGTTCACCACTGATCTGGAATACCAGATCGGCCTCACTCCCGCGACATATGGCGGTGTGCTCCTCGGCCTCAACCTGGCGCTCGCGCTGGCGATGCCCCTCGTCGGACGCCTTGTCGACCGGTTTGGCCCGAGAGCGGTTGCTGCCACGGGTTCGGCCATCCTTGCCGTCGGGTTCCTGGCGCTTTCGCGCACCCAGTCGGTCGCCTTCTACGCCGCCGCGTTGGTTGTGATCGGCTTCTGCGCCAGCTTGTCCGCACCGGTCGCGCACACTCGCGCGGTGGCTGGAATTTTCGCGCGGCGCCGCGGGCTGGCGCTTGGGATAACCCAGATCGGGATCGGTCTAGCGGCCGCGCTCGTGCCGCCGCTCGTTGCTGCACAAATCGTCAGCGGCGGCTGGCGCAGCGGGTTCGTCCTTCTGGCCGCGCTGGCGGCGGGCGCGCTCGTGCCGATTTCTTTGGGTCTCCCCGGCAAGCGAAGAGGCGAAGTCCCGGCCGCTCGACCAGACAAGGGCGCGGCCTCGCTTTCGTCATCGGTAACATTCTGGCTTCAGCTAGCCGCCTTCACGAGCATGGCGCTCGCCTTCATCGGGATCATTGCCCATTTCGTCCCGATGCTGCGCTCGAGCGGTATTTCGCTTCCGGAGGCCGGAGCGCTCGCCGGTGCGATCGGCTTGTCGGTGATCGTCACTCGCCTCATCGTCGGCTGGCTCGCCGATCATGTACAACCCGCGTGGCTCGGCGCGGCGAGTTGCCTGATTTGCGCGGCGGGAGCCCTCGGACTGGCCGTGGGCGGCCCGGGCCTGGCGTTCCCGGCCGCGCTGACGCTGGGCTGCGCGATTGGCGCGGAAGCCGATCTGATTGGCATACTCACGGCCCGGAACTTCCCCTTGGACGCCTACAGCCGGGCCTATTCCGCGCAGTATGCGGCGTTCACTGTGGCCGGTGGTCTCAGCCCTTTGCTTGTCGGAATGCTCGTCGAAGAAACCGGCAACTATCGCGCGCCGCTGCTCGCAAGCGGCGTTCTGCTGGTGATTCCGGTGGCGTTGTTTGCCGTGCTCGCGCGCAGGAATCCGCCCCTTCCGCCCGCCCGATCGCCAGTCTCTGAAATTAATTCTTGATAGCCGGAATAAAAATTCCTAGCATCCAGAATATAAGACAAACGTGGGGAGATTTCAGATGAGCAGGAAGCTTTTGCTCGGCGTGTCGGCCGCGGCCCTCGCGCTGCCCTTGCGCGCGCAGGCACAAGATGCGGCGCCGGTGCCGCAGAGCACTCCCGAGGCGAATTCGGCCAACGGCGCCGCAGTGGCACCGGCGGATCCCGAAGAAGAGGGCGGGCTGGGCCAGATCATCGTCACCGCCCAGCGCGTCGAGGAAAGCAGTCAACGCGCGCCGATCGCCATCGACGTGGTGTCGCCCGAGGAACTGGTGCGGCAGAACGTGATTCGCGCGGAAGACCTTTCCCGCACAAGTACCGCGCTTTCGGCGACGGGCAGCACGGGCGGCCCGACCACGGTGTTCTTCGTCCGCGGCGTGGGTAACGCGACCGTCAATGCCTACTCGGATCCGGCGATCTCGTTCAATTACGATGGCGTCTACATCGGCCGGCCGAGCTCGACTTCGGGCGTGTTTTACGATCTCCAGCGGGTCGAAGTGCTCAAGGGCCCGCAGGGAACGCTTTACGGCCGCAATGCGACTGGAGGCGCGATCAACGTTATCCCCAACCGGCCGAAGCTGGACGACACTTCGGTCGATTTCTCACTGGGCTACGGCAATTACGATTGGCTGACGGGCCAGGCGGCGGTCAACGTGCCGCTCGGCGACAAGGTTGCCGTGCGCGTCGCCGGCTCTCTGTCCAATCATGACGGATTCCAGAGCGACGGCACCGGCAAGCAGCGCGAGTATGCCGGCCGCTTCCAGATTTACGCCGAGCCGACCGACCAGCTCAGCCTTCGCCTGGCGGCTGACGCCTCGCATCACGGCGGCAGCAGCCCCAGCGGTTTCTATCTCGGCAAGGTCGATCCGACCTTCGGTCCGACCGGGTTCGCCGGCTACAGTTTCACGCCGACGGGCTTTTCGCCCAGGCAAGGGCTGTTCGACCCCGCCTCGCAGGCGCTCCTCGCCTCGCGCTTCGTTTCGCAGGCCGGGCGGGCCGGCCAGGTGGTCGATGGCTTCCCGTTCAACGACGACGACTATTGGGGTGTTACGGGCGAGCTGAATTACGAAACCGACGCCGGTACGCTCACAATCCAACCCGCCTATCGCGAGGCCAAGCTCGCCTACCAGTTCAACGGCGTGTTCCGCGGCGCCTTCTCGGCTGAGAAGGACAAGCAGACGAGCCTCGAGGCGCGCTGGGCCGGCGACATCGGCACTGCGATCGACTACCTGATCGGCGGCATCTATTTCGACGAGAACATCGCCGCCACTGCGCGCTACGACCAGCAGATCCTGACGCCTTACCAGGACTTCACGACCGGAACGAAATCGTGGGCGGGCTTCGGGAAAGTCACGGTTCATGCGACCGACAAGCTGAGCCTGACGGCGGCCGGCCGCTACACCGCGGACAAGAAGCGGTTCGACGGCACCTCCAACGTCTACATCCTGTTCTGCGGAAATCCCGCGCCGCCGCAGGATTTCTGCCCCAACCTGCCGTTCATTCCCGTGCTCGAGACGGAGCAGCAGTTCATCGACTTCTACACCTCGCGCGGAATTCCGATAACACCGGTGCCGCTGTTCGTGCTGCCGCCGTTTGCCGGAGGCTCGCAGACCGCGCCGTTCGTCCTGCGTTCGCCGATCGTGATCAATTCGGGCCTCAACAACGACAAGTTCACCTATCGGCTGGCCGCGCAGTACGACATCACCCCGCGCAACATGGTCTACGCCAGCTTCGAGACCGGCTACCACGCCGGCGGGTTCTCGTTCGCCCGCGGGGTGGAGACCTACAAGCCCGAGACGATCGATGCCTACACCGTGGGCAGCAAGAACCGCTTCTTCGGCAATACGCTGCAGGTCAACCTCGAGGCGTTCCTGTGGAAGTACAGGAACCAGCAGTTCAGCCAGTTCGGCTACGACCTCGGCAATCCGCCGGCGACGGTCTTCCTCACCCGCAACATCGGCGACAGCACGATCAAGGGGGTCGATCTCGACGTCGACCTGAAGCCGACCCGAAACACTCTGCTGTCGGCCTCGGTGCAATACCTGCACGCGGTGTACGACAGCTTCACCTACTTTGTGCCGAACCAGGGGCTGCCGCCCAACTCGACCTGCGCCTATGCGCCGATCACGCAGACGGTCAACGGCGTCCCGCTGGCGCTGTACCAGATCGACTGCTCGGGCAAGCCAGCGTTCAATTCGCCCAAGTGGTCGTTGATCCTCAATGGCGAGCAGACGATCCCGTTCGATACCTTCCATGTCGTCCTTCAGGCCGGAACCCGCTATCGCAGCTCGAGCTACTCGACGGCGGACTACCTGCCGTTCCTGCAGTCGAAGGGGAACTTCGTGAGCGACGCGTCGATCACCTTGGGCACAAACGATGACCGGATGTTCGTGAGCGTTTATGTGCGCAATCTCGAGAACAGTCGGCGCCAGCTCGGCGGCACCGTCAACACCGCCAACCTCGTGGTCTCGGCCGTCGAGCAGCCGCGAACCTACGGTGTCCGGATAGGCGGCAAGTTCTAGCCGTCCACAGCAAACCCATGGAGCAACAGAGCATGTCCGCGAGCGTTACCGATCTTCAATACATCGCCCTGGCAGTGCCGGATCTCGCGGCAGAGCGCGAGTTCTTCGGCAAGACCTGGGGCCTCGCCGAAGTGGGCGAGGAAGATGGCAGGATCCTGTTCGCGGCCGAAGGGTCGCCGCATCCCTACGTGATCAGCCTTCGCGAGGACGGCGAGCGAAAGACCGACCTCATCGGTTTCTCCGCGGCTTCGCGGGAAGATGTCGACGCGCTGTTCGGGCAAGTCCAGGCAGCCGGCGCGAAGGTCATCTCGCCGCCGGGCGAGATAAAGGGCGCGGCGGGCAATTATGGCTTCCGTTTCTTCGATCCCGACGGCCGGGCGATGGAAGTGATCACCGGCGGCACGCCGCGCGCCCATCGCACGCTCGAGCGTGGCGAGGCGATACCTGTCGGCATCAGCCACGTGGTGTTCCATTCGCCGAACCATGTCGGCCTAGCCGAGTTCTACCAGAACGCCCTCGGGTTTCGTCTTTCGGACTGGATCGGCACTTTCATGGTCTTCCTGCGCTGCAACCCGGTGCATCATCGCCTGGCGATCCTGCCGGGGCCGCCGGCCCTCAATCACATCGCCTTCGACGTCAGCTCGATCGACGAGCTCATGCGCGGGCTTGCCCGGATGCATGAGAAGGGCGTCAAGCTCAGCTGGGGTCCCGGCCGCCATACCGCGGGTAACAACACCTTCTGCTATTTCCTCACGCCCAACGGCAACGCGGTGGAATACACGTCCGACTTGGAAGAGGTGGACGATTCGACCTGGCAACCGCAGACCTATGAAGCGAAGCCGGAGATCACCGACCAGTGGGGCACCGGACGAATTCTTACCGGCAACGTCCCGCACGCCGAAATGACCCCTGACAAGGGATTGTGGCAGGTTCCGGCCTGAGCGCGACCGCGGGAGGATTGCGATGATCGGCAAGGTTTTGGTGGTCGGCGGCGGCGTCGGCGGGATGAGCACGGCGCTGGCGCTTGCCCGCAGAGGCGTTCAGGTTGAGCTGGCCGACGCCGACCGGCACTGGCGCGCCTATGGGGCGGGGATCAGCGTCACGGGCCTGTCGCTCAGGGCTTTCGCCGATCTGGGGATTCTCGACGAAGTCCGCGAAAAGGGCTTTGTTGGCGGCGGCATACGCCTGCGCGGTGCCGATGGCGGCGTGATCATGGAGACGCCGCCCATTTCCGCTGAGGCGCCGCCGATCGCCCGCAGCGGCGGGATCATGCGCCCGGTCCTGCACGAGATAATGTCGCGCCGGGTTCGCGAGGCCGGCGTTCGCGTCACGCTCGGCGCGGAGATCGCCGACTTTGCGCAAGCCGACGGTGGAGTTCGGGTCGTCTTTCCGGATGGGCGCGCCGAACGCTTCGACCTCGTCGTTGCGGCGGACGGCATCTTCTCCAAGACACGCGGTGCGCTGTTCCCCGAAGCACCGCGGCCGCGCTTCACCGGCCAGGGCTGCTGGCGCATCGTCGCCGATCGGCCGCCGGAGGTGGACCGCGCCGAGATGTGGCTCGGCGGCCCGGTAAAGCTCGGATTCAATCCGGTGTCGCAAGGCAAGATGTATGCCTTCATTCTCGAGCACGTGCCCGACAATCCCTGGTATGCGCCCGAAGAGCAGCTTCCCCACGTCGCCGAGTTGCTGGCCCCGTACGGCGGATACGTGCCGGCGGTCCGTGACAGCCTCGGCGAAGCGTCGCTGGTCAATTACCGTCCGCTCGAATGCCTGATGCTGCCGGCCCCATGGCACAAGGGACGAATTGTCATGATCGGCGATGCCGTTCACGCAACCACGCCGCACATGGCGTCGGGCGCGGGCATGGCGGTCGAGGATGGCCTCGTGCTCGCAGACGAGCTGGCCAGGCATGACGACGTTTCAGAGGCGCTGGCCGGTTTCACCGCCCGCCGCTTCGAACGCGCGCGAATGGTGGTCGAGAACTCGGTGCGCATCGGTGAGATCGAGATGGCGGGAGGCAACCAGATGGATGCCAACGCGATGCTCGGCGACACGATGCAGAAGCTGCAGCAACCCTACTGACCGCTGGAGAGACGATGACATACGGACTGGCAACGGTAGCGATCGGTGGTGCGCCGCAGGCGGTTCTGGTGCGCGGCGACCGCTTCGTGCCGCTGGCGCACTGGGGCGAACGGCGCGAGCTCCCGGCGTTGCTGGCGGACTGGGAAGCCGTGTCCGCCAAGCTCCGCGAATGGTCAGAGGACGAACCGGCATTGGCCTCGGGCGGTGCCTTCACCAACGCTGACGTCCAAGCGCCGTATCGCCCCGGCCAGGTCTTCTGCACCGGCGCCAATTACAAGAAGCACGTCGTCGGCCTGATCCTGGGCGATCCCTCGATGCGCACCGCCGAGCACGAGAATCTCTCGCCCGAGGAGCTCAAGTCCCGCGTCGAGGCGATGATGGACCAGCGGGCCAAGGCGCTGCCGTTCGTGTTCCTCAAGCTGCCCTCGTGCGTCGTCGGGCCGCGCGACGAGGTGGTCCTGCCGAGGAACGTCGAGAAGCCGGACTGGGAGCTGGAGCTGGGCGTCGTCATCGGCAAGCGCGCGCATCACGTCAGCGCGGCCGAGGCGATGGACTATGTCGCCGGCTTTGCGGTGGTCAACGATGTGACCGCGCGCGAGCACATCTTCCGCCGCGACGGCTCCGCCATCGGCGCCGACTGGCTTTCCGGCAAATGCTTCCCGACCTTCCTGCCGTTCGGACCGATGGTGGTGCCGAAGGAGCAGGTCGGCGATCCCTACGAACTCAAGCTCACGCTCAAGGTCAACGGCAAGACGTATCAGGACGAGAGCACGTCCGACATGATGGCGTCGATCGAGCGGCAGATCGAATATCTGTCCGATCGCGTGGTGCTCGAACCGGGCGACCTCATCTGTACCGGTTCGCCTTACGGCAATGGTTCGGCGTTCGGAGTCTTCCTCAAGCCAGGCGACGTGATGGAGGGGACGATCACCGGCCTTGGCACCCAGCACAACCGCTGCGTCGCCGAGGCTGGCTAGCGCTTGCGGAGCCCGTCGGTGACGAGCCGGGTGACGAAGTCCTCGTATTGCCGCCCCAGCTCTTCCATGTCGGTGCCTTCCGGCACCAGCAGTTCGACCAGTGGCGCACCGCTGGCGAAGAAGTCGCTGATTCCCACGACAGCCAAATGCATGAACACCGGGTCGAAGGCTCTCAGCTTGCCCTCGCCATCGAGCTCCTGCAGCTTGGCGTAGTAAGACAGGGGCACGCGGTTCCATTCGCGCATCTTGCTGCGCACTTCGGGCGAGCTGGCGGAATCGAGTTCCTCGATCATCAGCCGTTGCATATGCTTGGCCGAACGGGTGAACCTGAAAGTATTGTGGACCATCTCCACCAACAGTTCGACCGGATCGCCCGCGTCGGGCGGCGGGCGATTGGTCTCTGCGCCGATCTGGTTGGCCACTTCGAACAACAGGTTCTCGCGGTTGCCAAAGTAATAGCGGACCAACGCCGGGTCGGCATTGGCGCGGCGGGCGATCGCCGTGCTAGTCACTTGCGCCGGAGGAAAATCCTGCAGCAGCGCGCGCGCGGCGGCGATCAGCGCCTCGCGACCGACTCCGCTTTGCGACGCCGTCGGCCGCCCCTTGCCGCGCTTGCCCGTTTTCTTCCGCCCCGCTGTCATCGCCGCAGGTGCTACGCGCAAACAGGGGTATTCGACAACCGGAGTTGCGGCAAAATATTCTTGCGACAAGGAATTATCCTTGTAGGGTCCTTGCAGCGGGGGGAAGAATGAATGGCGAACTGGCCTTTCCATCACGGCGTCCACGATATCGGCAACGGCGTCTACGGTTATGTGCAACCTGACGGAACCTGGGGCTGGTCGAATGCCGGCCTGATCACCTCGCAAGGCCAGACCCTGCTGATCGACACTTTGATGAGTGTGCCACTCACGCGCGACATGCTTGCCGCGTTTGCCAAGGTTCCCGGCGGAGCGCGGATCGATCGGCTGTTCAACACGCATGCCAATCCGGACCACTTCTTTGGCAACGGGCTGGTCGAGGGCGCGGAGATCATCGCAACGGCCAAGACGCGCGCGGAGATGGAAGGCTTCAATCCGCAAGCGCTCGCGAACCTTTCCGCCAACTGGGAGAATATGGGTGAGGCCGGCGAATTCCTGTTCGAGACGATGGGTCGTTATTTCGACTTCAGCGGCGTCGATGAACTGACGCTGCCGACGACCACCTTCGACAAGGCAATGGTGATCACCGTCGGCGACAAGACCGTCGAGCTGACCGACCTCGGCCCGGCGCATACCGAGTCCGACACGATTGCCTGGGTGAAGGAAGATCGCACCGTCTTTACCGGCGACCTGCTGTTCAACGAAGGGCACCCGGTGGTCTGGGCCGGGCCGCTGGCGAACTGGATTGCCGCCTGCGACTTCATTGTCGCTCTCGATCCGGAAGTCGTGGTGCCCGGCCATGGGCCGATCTGCGGCGTCGAGGCGGTGCGCACGATGAAGGGCTACTTCGAGCACTTGCGAAACGAGGCTCGAAGCCGCTTCGAGGCGGGGATGGACTGGCGCGAGGCGGCGCGCGACATCCCGATCAAGGACTATGCGCACTGGACCGATCCCGAGCGTGTCGTCGCCAACGTCTACTCGCTCTACAAGCAGTGGGATCCAGACATCCCCCACGCCCCGCCGCCGATGCTGTTCGCCGAGATGAACAAGTATCGCAAGGAGCACCATGAGCGGCACGGGTGCTCCCATGCCCATTGAGCTCAACGCGACGCACGATCCCGCACGGCGGAGCTGGGTTGGAAGCGCCAACGCGTCCGGCACGGAATTTCCGATCCAGAACCTCCCGTTCGGTGTGTTCGACGAGGGCAAGGGCGCGCGCGGCGGCGTGGCGCTCGGCGATCGGATCATCGATCTTTCGGCCTTGCTCGCGGCCGGCCTGATCTCGGGCCCGGCCGCCGAAGCCGCCTGCGGCGCGACGTTGCTGCCGTTGTTCGCGCAGCCGCGCCGAGCCATGTCGGAATTGCGCGCCGCGCTGTCCGACCTTTACCGCGCGGACGGGGAAGGGGATCGCCGCGCAGCCGAAACCGCCCTCGTTCCGATGGCCGAAGCCGACCTGCTGATGCCGGCTAAGCCCGCCGCATTCACCGACTTTTGCACGTCGGCCGATCATATCCTGCGCATGGCCGCCAATGGCGGTCGCGCGCCGCAGCCCGCATGGGCGACATTGCCGGTAGCCTACAACGGCCGCGCCAGCTCGGTCGCGGCCAGTGGCACGCCGGTTATCCGGCCCGTCGGCCAGTTCGTTCCCCGGGGGGCGGAAAGAATGGTCGTCGGGCCGGAACCCATGCTCGATTTCGAGCTCGAGTTTGGCGCCTGGCTCGGCGGGCCGGTCAATCACCTCGGTGAGAGCGTCGACATGGCGCGCGCCGACGAGATGCTGTTCGGCTGCTGCCTTGTCAACGACTGGTCGGCGCGCGCCATCCAGTTCTACGAGATGCTGCTCGGGCCGCACCTGGGCAAGAGCTTCCTGACCACGATCTCGCCATGGGTAGTGACGATGGAGGCCCTCGCTCCGTTCCGCGTTCCGGGCCGCGGCCGCACCGCGGAGCAGCCCGAGGTCCCGGCCTACCTCAACGATCCGTTCGACCGCGCGTCGGGCGGCCTGAACGTCGAACTGACGGCCGAGATCGATACCGGCTCGGGCCCTGCGACGATCGTGCACACCAACGTTGCCGAACTGTTCTGGACGCTGGCCCAGATGGTGACGCACCAGGCCTCGGGCGGCGCCCCGCTCGAGACCGGGGATCTGATTGCGACCGGGACCGTCTCGGGCGCCGCCGACGAGGCGCGGGCGTGCCTGGTCGAGATTACCAAGCTCGGCCAGGAGCCGCTGACGCTGCCCGACGGAACCAAGCGCGTCATTCTCGAGGACGGCGACACGCTGACGTTGCGCGGCAAGGCCACGGCGGAAGGCTACGTTCCCATCGGTTTCGGTCCATGCAGCGGGACCGTCATGCCGGCGAGAGCTGCATCATGAGCGGCGAAGTGACCACCTGCGGCGACCGCAAGCCCATCCCGGTCCACGCCCGCGGCAAGCACCTCGTCGTCGACATTCACTGCCACCTCGGCATCCCCGCGGCCGACGCTATCGTGCAGGCGAAGTATCCGGGGCCGCCGCCGGGCATCAACGACTTCACCAGCCCGAAGACCATGGAGGTGAACCGCGCGCAGTTCGCCGCCATCGGCCGCACGCTGAATACCCTCGACACGCGCCTGGCCGACATGGACCGGCTCGGCATCGACGTGCAGGCGATCTCACCCAGTCCAGGCCAGTACTTTTACTTCACCGATCCCGAGACTGGACGCGATGCAGCAAGGGCGGTCAACGACGGCATGGCGGCCGCGGTCGCACAGCATCCGGACCGGCTGGTCGGGATGGGCACGGTGCCCCTGCAGGACACGCGGCTGGCGGTCGAAGAGATGCGCCGCTGCGTGAAGGAGCTCGACCTGCGCGGGATCGAGATCAGCACGAACGTCAATGGCACCGACTTCCATGCCGAGGCGTTGCGCCCGTTCTGGGCCGCGGCCGAAGAGCTCGGCGTGCTGATCTTCATCCACCCGCTCGGTTTCACCGAAGGCAAGCGGTTGAGCGAATTCTATTTCAACAACCTCATCGGCAATCCACTCGAATCGACACTCGCCATCGGTCACCTGATCTTCGGCGGCGTGCTCGACGCGCACCCCGGACTCAGGATTTGTGTGGCGCACGGCGGCGGGTATATCCCGGGCTACTGGGGCCGGCTGGACCACGGCTGGCGCGCGCGAGCGGACTGCTCCGAGCATTGCCGGCACGAGCCATCGAGCTACCTGCGCAAGCTCTGGTTCGATACCCTGGTGTTCGACCAGAAGCAGCTGGATTCGCTCGTTCGCACACACGGTGCCGACAGGCTCTGCCTGGGCACCGACTATCCCTTCGACATGGCCGAGCCGGATCCAGTCGGCTTCCACGAGCGGCTCTCCGATGACGAGAAGGCGAAGATTCTCGGGCTCAACGCAGCAGCGCTACTCGGCCTCGAACCGGTCAGGTGAGCGACGGCCTGGCACCGATGTTCCGCATGCCGGTGTCGTTCGGACCGGCTCCCGGTCCGCGCAATCTTCCCGAAGCGCATCGCCACCGCCGCTACGAAAAGAATGCCCTGACACTCACTCTCTCGGCGGCGACCGATCCCGACTTGCTTGCGGCCCTTCTGCCGCAAGGGTTTGCCGTCCATGGCCAGCCGCGGATCGAGGTCAGCTTGATCGTACTGAGCAAGATCGGCTGGCTCGCCGGGCGCGGCTACAACATCGTCATGGTTCGCATTCCGGCTCGCTGGGGCGGGCAAGAGGCGGTGTCCGGCCATTTCGTGCCGGTCCTGTGGGAAAGCCTGGCAGACCCGATCCTCACCGGGCGCGACGAACTCGGCTGGCCGAAGATTTTCGCCGACATTCCCGCCACGGTGCAGGAAGGCGGCCGCTGGAGCGCCTCCGCATCGTGGGAAGGCTTCACTTTCCTCGACATCGCGGCGAGCAATTTCGTCGCCGGCGCGGATCCTGCTCCGGCATCGCCGATGATGTTCCACAAGTACGTGCCTCGCACGGGCGAGTGGGGCGAAGCCGAGATCGACTATTTCACCGTCACCGCTCCGGATGGGCCGAGACCGGTGGTGAAGTCGGCCTCGCGAGGCGGGGGACGCTTCGAATTCCACCGCGCGCGCTGGGAAGACATGCCGACGCAATATCCGATCGTGAACGCGCTCGCCGCGCTGCCGCTGCGCGAATTCGGGCCGGCCACCCTCGTCGAAACGACAGGCGGCGGCGACGTCAGCGGACAAAGGAGGCTCACGTGAGCGCGACTCGGCGGATCGTCACCGGGCATGCACCCGATGGGCGCTCGGTGGTGCTGGCGGATGGCCCTGTTCCACACGTTCGCTCGCTTCCCGGGGCGCAATTCGACGAGGTGTGGTCGGTTGAATCGGCGCCGGCTGTGCTCGGCCTCGCCCCCACCGGCGAGCCCACGTCCGGCGCGCCGCAAATCGCCCTCGGCTCCGGCGCCGGCAATCTCATCCGAGTGATCGACTTCGCCCCGGCGAGCGGCGGCGGCAGACGCAGTCCGATGCATCGGACGCGCACGATCGATTATGGCATCGTCCTGGAAGGCGAGGTCGTCCTGATCCTCAGCGACAGCGAAGTACCCCTCAGGGCCGGGGATGTCGTGATCCAGCGCGGAACCGATCACGCGTGGGAGAACCGCTCCGCATGGCCGGCGAAGATGGTCTTTGTGCTGATCGACGCCGAGTTCAACCCCGAGCTGTCGAAGCTTGTCGATGGCCAGGAGATCATGGCGTGACGGCGCGCGAGCGGCGGGTTTCCTCCCGCGCGGCCGGCTGGACGCTGTTCGTGCTGTTCCTGGTCAACGCCGTCAATGTCGGCGATCGGACGCTCCTGGGGGTGGTGACCGAACCGGTGAGGCTCGATCTTCACCTGTCCGACACGCAAATGTCTCTCGCGAACGGATTTCTGTTCGTGCTCTTCAACCTCGTCGGCGGATTGGTGATCGCGCGCTTCGTCGACCGGGGAAACCGCAAGATCATCTTGGCGCTCGGCCTGATCGGTTGGTCGATGGCCACGGCCGCGACGGGTTTCGCGCACGATTTCTTCACGCTTTCGCTTGCCCGGGTCGGTGTAGGGATCGGGGAGGCGACCGCCTTTCCCGCCGCCATGTCGCTGATCCCCGATCTGTTCGGCTCCACCGCGCGTGGCAAGGCGATCGGCGTTTTCCAATCGAGCACTCTCGTTGGAGTCATCGGCGGTACGATTGCCGCCGGCGTGATGGCGGCGGCGCTCGGCTGGCGCGTGATGTTCGAGATATGTGGGGGTGTCGGGGTGGCGCTGGCGCTGGTCTTGCTGACGACTGTGCGCGAACCACTGCGCGAGGGCGCGAGCGGCGCACCTTTGGCTTCCGCATGGGCCCAGGACCTCGTCGATGGACTGCGGCGCATTCTCGGGCAAGCCGGCTTTCCGGCTATGGCGCTCGGCTTCGGCGCCTCAGGGATGATGGTCGCGGTTCTGGGGGCTTGGGGGCCGGCGTTCCTGCAGCGCTCCCACGGCGTTCCGCTGGCGCAAGTTGGGGTGGTGATCGGCCCTGCCGTCGGCATCGGCGGGATCGCCGGCATGCTCGTATCCGGCGCGTTCGCCGATCGGCTGGCCGCGCGCCACGGCGACACCCTTGCCATGCTACGCATACCACTGATCGCGCTGCCGCTTTCGATCCCGTTCATCGCCGGCTTTATCGCTTCGCCCACGCTGCTGATGACAATGCTGTCGGCCGCGGCGATGAATTTTCTGGTCAGCTCCACTTACGCCCCCTGCGTCAGCTACGCGGTGACCAACGTCGCGCCCGGTGATCGCGGGCTTGTCTCCTCAGTCCTGCTCGCGGCAGCGGGCCTGATCGGCAGCGGGTTGGGTCCGTTCATCGTCGGCGCGATGAGCGATCTCCTGACGCCGACGTACGGCGACGAAGGCCTTCGCTACGCTATCGGCTTCATGATTCCGACACCGGCGATAGCGTTCGCCCTAATGTGGCTGGCGGTGCGCCAGGCGCGCCTTGCGCGCAGTTTGGTGTCCGCGTGAAGTCGGGGCGCATTCTTGTCGTCGGCGGCGGGATCGGTGGGCTTACCGCCGCCGCCGCGCTGGGCCAGAAGGGCTTCGAAGTCACCGTGGCCGAGCGCAGCGACGGCACCGGCGTCGAGGGTGTGGGCATCAGCCAGCAGGCCAACGTCGTACGGGCGCTGGCGAGCCTTGGCTTGGCCGAGGAATACTTGTCGGCGGGATTCGCCTACGAGGCGGTCGAAATCTACGCTCCCGATGGTGCCCTGATCGCCCGCGTCCCGTCGCGCTCGCTGATAGAGGGCTACCCAGCCAGTCTCGGCATTCCGCGGCCGGCCCTCCACAAGGTTCTGCACGCCGCGGCCTCGGCAACTGGTGCCGTCATCCGCAACAGCGCCCAGGTGGCCGAGATGGTCCCCTCGGCCGAGGAGGTCGGCGTGATCCTGACGGACGGGAGCAGCGGCCACTACGACGCGGTCGTCGGCGCCGATGGCATTTATTCGCAGATGCGCCACGCACTGTTTCCGGAGGTGCCGCCGCCGCAATTCACTGGACAAGCCGTGTGGCGCTACAACCTGCCGCGGCCGCCCGATTTCGACGCGCTGCACGTCTACAACGGCCCGACAGGTGTCGGTCTGGTGCCCATGAGCCAGACCCAGATCTACATCTACGCGACCACGCCGGAACCCGCCAACCCTGCCTATTCGGTCGAAGGCCTCGCCGCGCGGATGCGCGAACGGCTGTCAGGCTGCGCCCCGCAAATTCAGGAGATCGCGGCGCGGATCGTCGACGATGCCGCGGTCGTTTATCGGCCGCTCGAGGCGATCTTCCTCGACGGGCCGTGGTACAAGGGCCGCGTGGCCCTGCTTGGCGATGCCGTGCACGCCACAACCCCCCATCTCGGCCAGGGCGGCGGCATGGCGATCGAAGACGCCATCGTCATCGCCGAGGAACTATCGCGCCATGACACGCCGCAGCAAGCCTTCGCCGCTTACCGCCAACGCCGCGTCGAGCGTTGCCGCTACGTGGTCGAGAAGTCGCTCGAAATCTGCCGCGGTCAGCTCGGCCAAGGCCCGCTGATAGACAATGCCAGGGCGAGCGCGGAAATGAACATCCTGCTCGCGCAGCCGATCTAGCCTACCTTGGGCGGAACGAACGCAAGGCCTTCCGCCTCGAGCTGAGCTTGCGCCGCCTCTTCGCGGGCCAGCGCGCGCCGCACTGCCGGGCGCAACTCCATCGCCCGTGCATGCGCGATGAAGCGCGGGAAGCGCGAAACGTCGTAGCCGGCCCCTTCGACCCGCCAGAAGACCCAGTAGAGATAGCCGTCCATCGCCGACCATGTCTCTCCGAACCACCATGGCACTTTGCTGAGGCGGTCTTCGACGAGCTGGAAATATTCGTCCATCGCCTGCTCGGCGATTCTTTTGACGGCGAGGGCGTTCTCCGGTCCGGCAAAGAACATCGGCATGCGGATCCGCGTGACTAGCGGATGCAGCGTCGCCGAGCAGAAGCACAAGTCGGCGAGGATGTGCGCGCGCTCAATTGGCGTGGTGGCGACGGGCAATAGGCCGGCGGCCGGAGACCTTTCGGCCAGATAGGTGAGAATGGCGACGTTTTCGGTCAGGACCTCCCCGTCGATCTCCAGCGCAGGCACCTTGCCCTTCGGGTTGCGCGCCTTGAACTCGGGCGACTTGTGCTCGCCGAGCATGAAGCGGACCAGGCGGGTCTCGAACTCGACGCCCGCCTCCTCGAGTGCGATCGCGGCGACCCGGGCGCAGGTATGCGGTGCCATCCACAGCGTGATCATCAGATTACTCCTTCGCTGGACCTGAGTGCTTGCTGATAGAACGGAATATTCCTACTGCAAAGAATTACGAATCGGAGGGGAGCGCCGGGATGGTCCACTGGCTGCGCAATTGCTGGTACATGGCGGGCTGGTCCGAGGAGATCGGCGACACCGGCCTGACGCGGCGGATCATCGACCAGCCGATCTACCTGTACCGCCTCGAAGATGGCGGGATTGTCGCCTTGCTCGATCGCTGCCCGCATCGCTTCGCGCCGTTGTCGCTCGGCATGCGCGAAGGGGACAACGTCGTGTGCGGCTATCACGGCCTGACCTTCTCGCCGCAGGGCAAGTGCGTCCGAAATCCTTTTGCCGAGCGAATTCCACCCGGAACCGACGTGCCCAGCTTCGCAGCCGTCGAACGGCACGGAATCGTCTGGCTATGGGGCGGGACGCCGGAAAGCGCCGACCCCTCGCGCATCCCGGACTTTTCGTTCGCCGAGGAGGCGCCGCACAGCCGAACGCTGCGCGGGTGCATGCTAATGCGCGCGAACTACGAGTACGGGACCGACAACCTCCTCGACCTCAGCCACATCGAATTCGTTCACAAGCGCTCGCTCGGCGGTGACGGGGTCATTTTCGCCGGCGAGCACTCGGTTTACGTCGAGGGCGACACGCTGCATTCGAACTGGTTCGCGCGCGGCATACCGCCGCCATCGGTCGCCTACGGCCGCTACCCACCCGGCGCGAAAGTCGATCACTGGCTCGACATGCGTTGGGACGCGCCGGCGTCGATGCGCCTGCTGATCGGCGCCTGCCCGCACGGTGAACCGCGCGAAGCCGGTTTCGAGCTGCCGCAGGCGCACATCCTCACCCCAGCGTCCGAGCACGAGACCCATTATTTCTGGGCCTCGACCCGCTATGACAATCTCGATTCCGCGGAAGTCGACGCGGCCTTGCGCAAGCTTCTGGTCGGTGCCTTCGAGCAGGAAGACAAGCCGATCATAGAGGCCGCTTACGCCAACGTTCGCGGGAAGGATTTCTGGGCCGAGCGGCCTGTCTCGCTCGGCGTCGACAAGGGCGGCGCCCGTGCACGCCGGATGCTCCAGGGTAGGATCCGGAACGAACAAGCGCCGATAGGGTGAAGGAAGGCTCATGCGTCTGATCGGCATCGCGCTCGCAGCAACGGCCGTGGCCCTGGCGTCGCCCGCATCGGCGCAGGTCGCGGCTCGATGGATCACCCTCGGTACGCAAGGCGGCCCCATTCCGCTCAAGTCGCGCTCGCAGCCGGCCAACGTACTGCTGACGGGAGACGGCGCTTTCGTCGTCGACGCGGGCGATGGCGTGGTCGAACAACTCGCCAAGGCGGAGGTCTCGCTCCAGGAGGTCAAGGCCGTGCTGCTCAGCCACCTGCACTTCGATCACACGGCCGGTCTGTTCGGGATTCTCAGCCTTCGCTGGCAAACGAATATCGCCTCGCCGCTGGCCGTTTACGGACCGCCCGGCACGCGAACGCTGGTCGACGGAATCCTCGCCGCCATGGCTCCGGCGGTGCGGGCAGGCTACGCCTATCCCGGCGAGTTCAAGGCGCCGTTCGAACCCGGCGTCACGGTGGTCGAGATCCGCGACGGGGCGTCGTTTGACCTTGGCTCGACGCACGTCACCGCGGCGAAGAACACCCACTACACGTTCACGCCGGGGAGTGCCGACGACCGCGCTTTCGAATCGCTCGCGTTTCGCTTCGATGGACCCGGCAGGTCGATTGCCTACACGGGCGATACCGGGCCCAGTCAGGCCGTGGAACGGCTCGCCCGCGGCGCGGACCTGCTGGTGACGGAGATGATCGATTTCGATCGTACGGTGGCGGAGATCCACCGTGTCAGCCCGAACATGCCCGTAGCGGCGATGACCGGCATCACGATCCATCTGCGCGACCACCACCTGACGCCCAAGCAGGTCGGCGAGCTCGCCCGCGTAGCCGGCGTAAAGTCGGTCGTGGTGACACACCTTTCTGCCCCGGCCATAACGGAGGCGCGCGCCTCGGAGTACCTGCGAGAGATCGGTGCGGCCTATCCGGGCCCGGCCGTCATCGCCAACGACCTCGAAACGTTCTGAAAATGCAAATGGGAGACAATAGATGCGTGCTTACCCGGTGATTATCTCGGCCCTCGCGGCCACCGCCACTCTTTGGATGCCGCCTGCGGCGGCGAGTGCCCAAGGCACGACCGCCACACAGCCCGCGCATTATTCCGTCGCCGACACGCCGGTCGGCAAACTGCTCGACGATCCGGCCGCCAACGAAATCCTCAAGAAGCTGATCCCGACCGTCTATGCCAACGACATGTTTCAGACGCAGGGGCGTACCCTGACCTTGAAAGCGATCCAGCAATACGAGCCGGACGCGCTCAGCGACGAGAACCTGGCGAAGATCCAGGCCGAGCTCGACAAGATACCGGCGAAGGGTTGATTGCTGCGTGCGGACGCTCAATCGGCCTCCGTGGCCGATTGAGTTCCCGCTTGCTTGTAGTTCCCGGCGGATCGACCGGCCGTGACGGTCTGCCGGCTGGCGGAGACGGAGGGATTCGAACCCTCGATACCAGTAATCCCGGTATGACGGTTTAGCAAACCGTTGGTTTCAGCCACTCACCCACGTCTCCGGATCGCAGCGGCGAAGCGGGGCCTATAGCGGCGGTGCCCAAGCCCGGCAAGGGCGCAGCGAGGGCCATTTGGGGACTCGATTCACCGCAAATCGGATTCGCCTTGCCGCGCATTCATTGCCGCTTCAGCCGAGAGGGATTCTTCTAGCGATCGGATAGCTCCCATTAACGGGACGGGGATCGAAAATGCTCATCAGACTTGCCGCCCATTGCCGCCGACCGCTCTATGCCGTGGGGCTGGCGTTAGCCGCCACCGCCGGCCCGGCGCCACTTGCCGCGCAGGAGATCCAAGCGATCGATCCTAACAAGGCGATCGATTCCGACCTGGCTCCTCCGCCCCCGGCTGATGGCTACCAGGATCCCGGACAGACGGCACCGCAGGCCCCACCGTCGGAAGCGACGCCGCCCGAGCCGGGCTTCGGCGAGGCCGCTCCGGCCACGTCCTCCGCGCCGTTGCAAGCCGCGACCACCACCGATCCGAGCGAGACCTACAAGGAAGACGACCTCATCGGCGCGGCCGAAGGCGTGTTCGGCAAGGGCGCCGAGGGCGTCGCCAAGATGATCCAGGGCATCCTCAAGAAGCAGGGGCAGCCCAACGGTTACATCGTCGGTCGCGAAGCGGGCGGGGCAATCGCCGTCGGGCTGCGCTACGGTTCGGGCACACTGTACCACAAGGTCGAGGGGCAGATGCCGGTCTACTGGACCGGCCCCTCCATCGGTTTCGACCTCGGCGCCAACGCCGGCAGCACCTTCGTGTTGGTCTACAACCTCTACGACACCGACCAGCTTTACGAGCGCTACCCGGCGGGCGAGGGCGACGCCTACGTCGTCGGCGGCCTGACCGCCAGTTACATGCGCAAGGGCAACGTAGTGCTGATCCCGATCCGGGTCGGTGCCGGGCTGCGGCTAGGGGCCAACGTCGGCTACATGAAGTTCTCGAAGAAGCAGCGCTGGCTACCGTTCTGAAGGCGGTCTGGGCCACACCGGCGCCAGCAGTTCGTTCCATTTGGCGTAACCGGCTGCATTGAGGTGCAGTCCGTCGAAGCTCAGCGCGTGGGGCATCTCGCCGTCCGGGGTGGCGATAGCGCCGTAAAGATCGATCAGGCGCGCGTTGTTGGCTTGGGCGATACGCGCGATTTCGCGGTTGAGCGGGACGATCCGGGATTTTTCTTCCGCGCTGCAATTCGGATGGCTGCAGGGCGGCACGGTCACCAGGACCAGGCGCGCGACCGGGGCCAGCTTGGCGACGACCTTGCGATACTCGGCGGCGATTTCCGGCACCGTCCACCCACGGTCGATGTCATTCGCCCCGACCAGGAGGACGATGACCTTGGGATGCCTGACGAGTAGCTCGTCCAGGCGGTTGTACACATCGGTAGTGGTGTTCGCGGCGCGACCGCGATTGAGGACGACCAGCTCTGGGTGGTCGGCTTTCCAGCAATGGCCCTCGACAAGAGAGTCGCCGAGCATGATCACGTCGGCGGGGCCAGGCCGTTCAATGGGGCAGGAGTCCTCATCGGGGACGATCGGCCAACCGTAGAAGTGGCGCGCGACAAGGGCGCCGACAGCCCCGAGAAGCATTGCGCCGATGAGCATCGCCGTGACGTGCTTGGGAAGCGGGCGGAGCATGGAGAGCGGGAAATCCTCGATAGGGGCGACCCCCGAGTTCGTCCTAGCCGGTCGGCGCGTTAGGGGTACGTGAATTTACCTGGTTAGCGTGCCGTTTTTCTTGTTGCAGCGCAGCGGAGCGGGCGGCAAAGCGCGCGCATGCTCGACAGACTCGACCAACAACCGCCCGACGCGCTGCTCGCGCTGATCAAGCTGCACGACGCCGACCCTCGCGGCGACAAGATCGACCTCGGCGTAGGCGTCTACCGCACCGGCCAGGGCGCGACCCCTGTGTTCGGCGCGATCAAGGCCGCCGAGCAGAAGCTGGTCGATGAACAGGACACCAAGGCCTACCTCGGGCCCGAAGGCGACATGGGCTTCGTCCATGCGCTGATGCCATACGTCTTCGGCAGCGACCCGACCCGCGGCGGGCGGATCGAAGGGATGCAGACACCCGGCGGCACCGGCGCGGTGCGCCTCGCGCTGGCGCTGGTCAAGCGTGCCGGCGTGACGCGCGTGCTGATGGGCACGCCGAGCTGGCCGAACCACGCGCAGATCGTGCGCGACCTCGAGCTCGAGCTGGTTACCTTCGCCCATGCGACGGACGAGGGTGCGGCAAACCTGGATGCGCTCAAGGACGCGCTGGCGGATGCGCGCGACGGCGACGTGGTCCTGCTCCACGGCTGCTGTCACAATCCTACCGGCATCGACTACACGCCTGCGCAGTGGGACGAAATCGCCGCGCTGCTGGCGGAGAACCCGGTGCTGCCGGTGATCGACCTTGCCTACCAGGGCCTCGGCCAGGGAATGGACGAGGATGCCTACGGCGCGCGCGCTGTGGTCGATGCGGTCCCCGAGGCGCTGATCGCCTACAGCTGCGACAAGAACTTCGGCCTCTACCGCGACCGCGTCGGCGCGTTCTACACGCTGGCGAAGGACGCGGGGGACATTGACCGCATCCTTTCCAACGGCCACGCACTCGCCCGCGCCGCCTGGTCGATGCCGCCCGATCACGGCGCCGCCGCGGTACGCCTGATCCTCAGCGATCCCAAGCTGACGACGAACTGGCTCGACGAGCTCGAGCAGATGCGCACGCGCATCCGCCAGGTCCGCGCCCGGCTGGCCGAGGCGGGCCGGATCGGCAGCATCGACCTGGCGCCGCTCGGCAAGCAGAACGGGATGTTCGCCACGCTGCCGCTTGGCAAGGCGCAGATCGAAGCGCTGCGCGACGAGCACGGTATCTACATGGCCGGCTCGGGGCGCATCAACGTCGCCGGGCTGACGACGGACAATATCGGCAAGTTCACCGCGGCGCTCGCCGCGGTCGCTGCAGAAACCGTCTGACATGGACCGGCAGCCGGTCCTCGAAGGGGAGCGGCTGCTGCTGAGGCCGCTCAAGCCCGACGATTGGGGCGCGCTTTACGCGGTCGCCTCCGATCTTGACGTTTGGGCCCTGCACCCGGCGCACGACCGCTGGCAGGTATCGGTGTTCCGGGCGTTCTTCGAGGATGCGCTGGCCAACGAAGGCGCGCTGGCCGTGGTTGAGAAGTTGACGGGCGAGATCGTCGGTTCTTCGCGCTTTCAGGGCTACGACCCGGCGGACGGCGGTTCCGTCGAGATCGGGTGGACCTTCCTCGCGCGGCGCATGTGGGGCCGCGGCTACAACGCCGAGATGAAGCGGCTGATGCTTGCGCACGCGCTGCAAGATGTCGAGCGGGTGCTGTTCCGAGTCGGCGAGAACAACGTTGTTTCGCGCGCGGCGATGAAGAACATCGGCGGTCGGCTGACGGACCGCACCGAAATGAAGGAGATGGCCGGCGAGACGGTCGTGCACGTGATCTACGAGATCGACCGCGCCGGGTTCACCAGCGGGCCTTTGGCCTAGGCGCGCAGGCTTTCAAGCCGCTGGAGATAGCGCGCGACGGTATCGATCTCGAGGTTGACCTCGTCGCCTTGTTTCAGCTCGCCGAGCGTGGTGACCTCGGACGTGTGCGGGATGACGTTGAGCCCAAAGCGCACCGCGCCGCCCGTTTGGTCGGTGACCTCGTTGACCGTCAGCGAGACGCCGTCGACCGCGATCGAGCCCTTGGGCGCGATGAACGGCGCGAGCTGCTTGGGCGCTTCGATGATCAACCGGATCGAATCCCCTTCGGTCGCCCGACCCACGACCGTCCCGACTGCATCGACGTGGCCCGAGACAATATGTCCGCCAAGCTCGTCGCCGAGCTTGAGCGAAGGTTCGAGGTTGAGCCGGGCGCCCTCGGACCACATGTTCTTCACCGTGCGCGATCGAGTTTCCGCGGAGACATCGACCGCGAACCAGGCGTCGCCCAAAGTTCCGCCGCGCTCGACGACCGTCAGGCACACGCCCGCGCAGGCGATCGAGGCGCCGAGGGCGATCTTCCCGGGATCGAACGGGCAGGCGATCCTCAGGCGCAAGTCGCCGCGTTCCTCGCAGCTCGCGATCGTGCCGACGGCGGTGACGATGCCGGTGAACATCTAAGCTCCTTGTGCTTCAGCCGGCGTGTAGACTTCGACGGTGTCGCTGCCAAGCGCGCGGCGGTCGGCGAGGCGCCAGCCGGCCGGTACGCCCGCCGGGCCGGGATTGCGGAAGGCGGCGATCCCGTCGCCGAATTCCACCGGCGCCCGGTAGATCAGCAAGCGGTCGACTAGAGAGGCGGACAGAAACGCTTCGGACACTTCCGCGCCGCCTTCAACCATCAGGTACTGCGCATCGATCCCGGCGATCTCGGGCGGATCGGACAGCGCCGTCCAGCCCTCCGGCGGAGCGCCCCTGGTCAGCACGAACCGGCGCGGGCTGCGCTCCTCGAGTCCCGGCAAACGCACATCGAGCCGCGGGGCGTCGGCTCGCAAGGTGCCGCCGCCGACGAGGATCGCGTCGCTCCGGGCGCGCTCGCGATGGGCGTGCGCACGCGCCGCCTCGCCGGTGATCCATCGACTGCTGCCGTCCTTTCGGGCGATGAAGCCGTCGGCGGTGAGCGCCAGCTTGAGCGTGACGAAGGGGCGGTCCTGGCGCTTCCGCATTAGGTAGCCCGCCAAGCTGTCGCTGCAGACGCCGCTGTCGGCCAAGGTGACATCGACCCCCGCGGCCGCGAGCCGCGCGAAACCTTCGCCGGCGGTGCGTGGATCGGGGTCTTGCACTCCGATCACGGCCCTGCCGATGCCCGCTTCGGCCAGAAGATCGGCACAGGCCGGGCCGCGCTCGCTCTGATGAGCACAGGGTTCCAACGTGACGTAAAGCGTCGCTCCGCGTGCGGCCTCGCCGGCCTGGTCGATCGCCTGCGCCTCGGCATGCGGGCGGCCTCCGGTGCCGGTCCAGCCGCGCCCGACGACGACGCCGTCCTTCACGAGGATGGCGCCGACGGCAGGGTTGGGGCGGCTCAGGGGACGGGCGCGTTCGGCTAGGCAGGCGGCAGCCGCCAGCCAGCGCGCGTCCGGATCGATCACTTGGCGGGCGTTCCCGCAGGTTGCGGCGTGGTTGGTTTGGCGGCGCTCGGCTTGGCTTGCGCGGCGTCCCTTGCACCGTACTCGCGCGCCAGCTGGTCCGGGTCCATGCCGCTGGCCTTGGCTAGCTTGCGGTAGAATTCCTTGCGGAACTCCTCGCGCTGCTTGGCGAGCGCGGCGTCGGCTTCCTTGCGCTTCTGGTTTTCGAGGTTCGAGGCGGCGATTTCCTTGTCGCTGCGCCCTTCGGACCAGGAGCTGATCCAGATCACCTTGGCCTTTTCTGGCGGCGCGCGCTCGGTCTTGGGGGCGAACAGCACCATCATCGTGAAAGTCAGCGCCACCGACAGCCCGAGGATCTGCCAGCGATAGGGCGTCGGCTGCTTCCAGTGGTCGACGAAGCTGCCGAGGCCATCCACCGGCGAGACATTTCCGAGATTGAACATGCGCATGGCGCCAAGATACGCTTCAAGCCCTCGTCGCGCCACCCTTAGGTCATACCCAGGCTAGTAATATTCGACGCGGATCGGGATGCGGCCGCGGAAATCCCCGCCTTGCGCATTCTTGCTGCTGATCGTGGCCCCGAAGTTGAATTGCAGCTGCCCGTTGGCGTCGAGCATGGCGACGCCCGGCAGGTCGGTGCGGAAGTCGCTCAGCTCCGCTTCGCCGCCCGCCGGGCTGCGCAGCAACACCGAGCGCGGCAGGTCGATCCGCACCGGTTTGAGCGGCTGGCCGGTGATCGTAGCCTTGCCCTGGAAGGCGAGCCCGCCCAGATCGACCATGTTCGGCCCGACCTGCTTGGCGCCGGTCTGCGGATCGATCACCGCGTTGCCGTCTTGGCGCCCGGTGAGCCCCAGCCGCCCAACCTGAAGAGCGCTCTCAATGGTGATCGACAACGGGCGCTCGCCATGGGGCGCCGGCGCGGCAACTGGATCGGCGCAGCCGTCATCGGCCGACCCGAAAGCGGGAACCGGGACCGCGATCAGCGCGGCCGCAAGAGCGAGGCCAAGGCGCGCCATGGCGCCGGTGTGACACGAGAATGGTTAATCGGTGGTTAGGCGCTCAGCCGAAAGCGGCGTAGAGCGACCGCCCGTGCGTCTTCAGCCAGGCGTCGGCCTCGCGAATGTCGCCGTCGAACAGCGCGCGCAGCAAGGCGTGAAAGGCCGGCGAATGGTCGAAATGGGTAAGGTGCGCGACCTCGTGCGCGACGACCGAACGGCGCACCGCATCGGGCGCCTGCACCAGCCGCCAGTTGATGCGGATCGCCTTGCGGTCGGAGCAACTGCCCCAGCGCCGCTGCGCGCGCGACAGCTTGAGCGGCGGCGCGGCGTGGCTCGCGCGCTCGCAATAGAACGCGAGATCCGCTTCGAGCAGCCGCTGGGCCTCGCCTTCGAGCCAGCGCTGGAGGCGGACCGCGAGGTTTTCGGCCGGCCCACCGATCCGCAAGGCCTCCCCCTCGAGGCGGGGCTTGCGCGGATGCGCGAGGTGCCAGTCGATCGCCAGTTCGCCGCCCCGATAACGGAGGGCCCCGCCCGGCTGTGGCGCAACGACCTGCGGGACCGCCGCGAGCTGGCGCTCGATCCATTCGATCCGGGCGCGGGCGAAGACCAGCGCGTCTTCAGTGCGGCCCCAGCGCGGCAAGGTGATGCGCACCTCGCTGCCGTCAGGCGCCAGCCGCATCACGAGTCGCCGGGCGCGCGCGTGGCGGCGGATCGCCAGCGGCAGCTCGCGTTCGCCGATGCGGATCGCCAGCTCTTCGGGCGTGCGCCGCAGCCAGTCGATCACGGCGTGTCCCACTCGACGATATGATGCTCGAGCGGGCCGGCATCGGTTTCGCTCACGACCTTGCCGGCGACGCACTTGCCGGCCCGGCGCATCGCCTCGGGACCGCCGTTGAGGAGCGGATGCCATTCAGGCAATGGCCTGTCTTCGGCGCGGCGGCGATAGGCACACGTCTCCGGTAGCCACGGAACCGTGTTGACCAGCTTGAGCGTCAGCCGCAGGCAGTCGGGCACGAAACCCTTGCGATGCTTGTAGTCGCGGCAACGCGCGGTCTCGGTGTCGAGCAGCTTGCAGGCGACATTGGTGTGGGCGATCTCGCCGGTGTCCTCGTCCTCGAGCTTGTGCAGGCAGCAGCGCCCGCAGCCGTCGCAAAGCGCCTCCCATTCGGCGCGGTCGAGCGCCGCCAGCGGCAGCTCCCAGAAGCGGTCTCTCAACTCACCCATCTTTCGAGGCTCGCGGTCACCGCCTTGGAGCCCTCGTCGATCGGCACCAGCGCGATCGGCTCGCCCTTGCGGCCCATCAGGTAGGCCTGCGTGCTGTGGTTGACGAGGTAGCCGCCTTCCGAATTCGGCTTGCCCTTCTCGTAATAGATTGCGAATTCCCTGGCCGCCTGGGCGACCTGATCGGGCGAGCCGGTCAGGCCGAGCAGGTCGTCCGAAAAGGCGTGGGTGAACTCGCCGACCACCTTGGGCGTGTCGCGCTCGGGATCGACCGAGATGAACATCGGCACGACCTGCACGGCGAGATCGGGGTGCTCCTGCTTGTAGGCGGCAAAGCCCTTCATCAGCAGGGTCATGTCGTTGGGGCAGACGTCGGGGCAATAAGTGTAGCCGAAATAGACGATCCGGTACTTGCCGTCGAAATCGCTCCATCGGACGGTTTTGCCGCTGCTGTCGACGAGCGTGAACGGGCCGCCGATTGCCGCGCCGGCGAGAGGAGCGTCGGCCGCGGCCGTATCGGCAGCGGGCGAGCAGGCGACCAGGATCAAAGGAAAGGCAAGCGCAAGCAAGGCACGGGGCATGACAGCCCGGTTCATGCTCTGCTAACGGAGCCACCGCAAGGGTCGAGTCCGTCTTGGGCGCGGACTGTCCGCAGGAGTTATCAGGGAGATCGACGTGGCGTTGGGGCATCGCATCAAGCTGGCATTGGCGGCGATAGCTGCGACGGCGCTGCTGACGGCCGCGCCGGTGACCGCGCAACACTATTCGGACGGCTTCAAGTTCCTGCAGGCGGTCGACAAGGGCGATATCGAGACGGTCAAGGACCTGATCAACAAGAACTCGACGGTGATCGACGCGCGCGACGTAAGCGACGGCCACACGGCGCTGCACACCGCCACCAAGCGTCGCGATTCGGTCTGGCTGCGCTACCTGCTCACCCTCGACGCCAATCCCAACCTGCCCGACAAACAAGGGGTCACCCCGCTTATGCTGGCGAGCCAGCTCGGATATGTCGAAGGAATTGCGATCCTCGCCTCGAAGGGCGCCAAGGTCGACATCGCCAACGACGCCGGCGAAACGCCGCTGATTCTCGCGGTGCATCGCAGGGACATTCCGATGCTGCGTATCCTGCTGGCGGGCGGGGCCGACCCCACCCGCACCGACAACTCCGGCCGCTCGGCGCGCGACTATGCCAAGCTCGAAGGCGTCGGCCAGGCGCTCGAGGAGTTCGACAAGTCCGCCAAGTCCAAGACCAAGAAGTCTGGCCAGACCTACGGGCCGAGCTTCTGAGCCATGGCGGCCGCGGCCGATCTCACCCTCGATGAGCTGCGGCTCGAACTGGCGCCGCGGATCGCCGCCGCGGCGATTTTCGACGGGTGGAACGACGCTGCGCTGGCCAGCGCTGCCGAGGCGGGCGGAATCGATCCGGCGATTGCCCGGCTGGCCTTTCCTGGCGGCACGATGGACATGATCGCCGCATGGATCGACTGGGTCGACGCGCGGATGGAGCAGGCGTTCGACCGCGAGGTGCTGGCCCAGATGCCGATCCGCGAGCGCATCCGCGCGCTGGTGTGGTTCCGGCTCGAAGCCGTCACGGGTCTCGAGGAGGCCCTGCGCCGCGCGGTGGCAATCCAGGCCCTGCCGCAAAATCTCGCCCGCACGGCAAAGCTCGGTTGGTCGTCAGCCGACAGGATGTGGCGCCTCGCGGGCGACACTTCGACCGACTATAACCACTACAGCAAGCGCGCGATCCTCGCCGGCATCTACGCTGCGACGCTCGCGGTTTTCGTCGGCGACGAGAGCGAAGGCAAGGCCGACACGCGCGCCTTCCTCGACCGGCGGATCGAGGGCGTGATGAAGTTCGAGAAGACCAAGGCCAAATGGCTCGGCAAGCGTGAGGGTTTCGACCCGATGCGCTTTCTGGGCCGCCTGCGTTATCCGGCGCGCTGACTATTCTTAATGAGAATTAGTTGCAATTAGCGCTCCTTTCTGCCACCGCGCGGCCATGACGCTCGATCAGCTCCAGCCCCGCCGGCGCGCCGAGATCGTGGCGATCGACTGGGCCGTGCTCGCGCCCGACGAGGCCAAACGGCTACAGGCGCTCGGCATCGACGAAGGGGCGCGCGTGGCGATCGCCCATCGCGGGGTGTTCGGCGGACGCGATCCGATCGCGCTGATTATCGGCCGGATGACGCTGGCGATGCGCCGCAGCCACGCCGCGGCGATGACCGTGCGAGAGTTATAATGACCCGCCTGCGCACCGCCGCGCTCGTCGGCAATCCCAACTCCGGCAAGAGTGCGCTGTTCAACGTTCTCACCGGCGCGCGGCAGAAGATCGCCAACTATCCCGGCGTCACGGTCGAACGGAAGGCCGGGCGCTTCATGCTGCCGAGCGGCGAGCCGGTCGAGCTGGTCGACTTGCCCGGCAGCTACGCGCTCGACGCCGCCAGCCCCGACGAGGAGGTGACCCGCAAGGTCGTGCTCGGCGAGTTTCCCGGCGAAGCGCGGCCCGAAGTGCTGATCGTCGTGCTCGATGCCTCGAACCTCGAGCAGCACCTGGTCTTCGCGCAGGAACTGATCGAGCTCGGCCGGCCGGTGGTCGTCGCGCTCAACATGGTCGACCTCGCCGAACGCGACGGGCTGGTGCTCGATCCTGAGGCGCTCTCGCAATCCCTCGGCGTGCCGGTGATCCCCACAGTGGCCGTGCGCCGCCGCGGAATCGATGCCTTGCTGGCCGCGATCGAAACCGCCGAAGCGACGGCGGAGCGCGATCCGAAAGCCCACAAGAAGTGGCACCTGACACTGCCCGAGCGGCGCATGGCGGCGCGGACGATGGCGCAGGGAGCGGTGCTCTCCGAAACCGCGCAGCATCGCCTGCACGCCAGCCTCGACAAGGTGCTGCTGCACCCGTGGCTCGGCCCGCCGATCCTGTTCGCGCTGCTGTTCGTGATGTTCCAGGCGGTGTTCGCCTGGGCCGCGCCGTTGCAGGACGGGCTCGACGGCGCGGTGACCGCGCTGATCGGCTTTGTCACGGAGACGCTCCCGGCGGGACTCCTGCGCGACCTGCTGACCCAAGGCGTGCTCGCCGGAGTCGGCTCGGTGATCGTGTTCCTGCCGCAGATCGTCATCCTGTTCGCCTTCATCCTGGCGATGGAGCAATCGGGCTACATGGCCCGCGCCGCGTTCCTGATGGACCGGCTGATGGCGCGCGTCGGCCTCTCGGGCCGCAGCTTCATCCCGCTGCTCTCCAGCTTCGCCTGCGCAATCCCCGGGATCATGGCGACCCGCGCCATCGCCGATCCCAAGGACCGGTTGACGACGATCCTGATCGCCCCGCTGATGACGTGCTCGGCTCGTCTGCCGGTCTATGCGGTAATCATCGCCGCGTTCATCCCGCACCGCACCGTCGGCGCGGGGATTGGGCTCCAGGGGTTGGTGCTGTTCGCGCTCTACGTCGCCGGAATCATCGGCGCGTTCTGCGTGGCGCTGGTGCTGCGCAGCACGGTGACCAAGGGCAGCGCCTCGGGCTTCATTATGGAACTGCCGAAATACCAGTGGCCGCCGCTGCGCGACATCCTGCTCGGGCTGTGGCAACGCGCGTGGATATTCCTGCGCCGCGCCGGCACGATCATCTTCACGGTTACCATCGTGCTGTGGGTCCTGCTGAGCTTCCCGAAGGCGGCGGCGGGGGAAAATCAGGTCGACGCGAGCTTCGCCGGACACATCGCCAACGGTCTGCACGTCGTGCTCGAGCCGATCGGCTTCAACCGCGAGATCTCGCTGGCGCTGATTCCGGCGATGGCCGCGCGCGAGGTGGCCGTTGCTTCCCTGGCCACGACTTACGCGGTCAACGCCAGCGACGACGATGCGGCGGCGCAAGGCCTCATTCCGCGATTGCAGGCGAAGTGGACGCTGCCGACTGCGCTCGCCTTCCTCGCGTGGTTCGTCTTCGCCCCGCAGTGTCTCTCGACGATCGCTGTCACCCGGCGGGAAACGAATGGGTGGAAATGGCCGCTTTTCATGTTGGCCTACTTGTTCACGCTCGCCTACATCTTCGCGGGAATCACTTACTGGAGCGCGGTCGCGCTCGGACTATAGACCCGCGAGAGGATTGTTCATGGCAGGCAGCGTCAACAAGGTCATCCTGATCGGAAACCTCGGCGCCGACCCAGAGGTGAAGAGCTTTCAGAACGGCGGGAGAATCGCCAACCTGCGCATCGCCACCTCGGAGAACTGGAAGGACAAGGCCACCGGCGAACGCAAGGAACGGACCGAGTGGCACACGGTGGTGCTGCAGTCCGATGGGCTCGTCGGCGTTGCCGAGCGCTTCCTGCGCAAGGGCAGCAAGGTCTACATCGAAGGGCAGCTGCGCACCCGCAAGTGGCAGGACCAGTCCGGCAATGACCGCTACTCGACCGAAGTGTCGGTCGGCGGCATTGGGGGCGTTCTGACGATGCTCGACGGCGCCCCGGGCGGCGGCGGCCAGCGCGGCGGCGGCGGCGATTGGAACCAGGGCGGCGCCTCGTCCGGCGGCGGTTCCAACTTCGGCGGTAGCGGCGGTGGTGGTGGCGGATCGTCGAGCGGCGGGTCGAGCTTCGGCGACGATCTCGACGACGACATTCCGTTCTAGGCCTCAGTCCTTCTTGAGCGCTGCCAGCGCGGCAAACGGCCCCGCGGCGGCTTCGTCGAGCAGGCCCTTTTCCTTGCGCACGCGGTCGGCCTCCGGGCCGGTAGCGAACGGGTCGATCGCCAGCGCGAGGCTCTGCGCGACCGCTTCGCCAAGGTCGAACGAAGTGCCGGCATAAGGGATTTCGTCGAGCTGTTCTTCTTCCAGCTCGAGTTCTTCCACGGTCACCGGAGCCTCGGGCACGAAGCGCAGCGCGAGCGGCTCTTCGATGGTTACCGGCAAGTCGTTGCCGGTCACCGCGCAAGCCTGCACGATCTCGGCCCACAGCGTCCCCCCGGCATCGACCGCTTCGCCATCGGCTTCAAGCGAGAGTTCGGCCTCGAGCCGGTCGATCGCGATCAGGGAGAAGCGCCGCGCCAGCGCCTTGCGCTCGGTCTCGCTGGCGACGACCCTGAGCGGCGCGGCTTTCAGGTGCCGGCGGTCGACGAGGCGCGAGAACTCGGGCCCACTCATCGTTCGATCCGCCCGGCGAGCACCTCGCCGATGTCCGCAGTGTCGAGTTGCCCGGCGAGCGCCCGCAAGCGTTGTGCCAACGGATCCGGCCCCCTGTCATCGAGCAACGTGACATTGCGCCGCAGCGCTTCCTCGAGCGAGGCCTCTCCGGCCAACCCGGCGCGATAGGCGCCGAGGCGCCCGCCGAGCGAAGCCATCAACCTGCCGATGTGCTTGCCGACCACGATGTCGCCGACCCCGCCTTCGCGCAGCTGCCCGTCCATGTCCTCGACGAACAGTTCGGTGAGAAGCGAAGCTTGCGGACGGCAATCCTCGTCGCGCTCGAGCCGCAGAAGTGCGACCGCGAGCACGGCCGTGATCATGTCGAAGCGCCCCGCCACGGTGTCGGCCACGCCGCACTGGGCATACCACTCGGGCTCGCGTGAGATCTCGACCACCCGGTGCCACAGCGGGCGCAGCGCCTCGCGCGGGTCGGGCGGGGAGCGGAACAGGCGGGTGAGGAGGTTCATGGGGACAATCGTCCGTTCAGCGGTCATTCAATGCCCCAAGGCGAAGCGCGCCGTTGCGTGACGGCGCGCCAGCCCCTAAGGCTCGCGCCGATATAGGCGCGGCGTGGCCCAAGGCAATCGCCCCGCGCGGGGTTCGGAGACGGTTTGCATATGGTCGGGATCAATCGTAACGCGGCACTGCTCGGCGCGCTGGCGCTGGCGTCGGGCTGCTCTTCGGTGGTCGACCATCGCGGCTACATCGCCGATCCCGTGCTGCTGCAGTCGATCCATCCGGGGATCGACAATCGCCAATCGGTCGAAGGCACGCTCGGCCGGCCGACCTTCACCAGCCAGTTCGGCGAACCGGTGTGGTATTACGTTTCGAGCATGACCAAGCAGAAGCCGTTCACCAGCCCGCGCATCACCAGCCATACGGTGCTGGCGGTCCGTTTCGACAAGGCAGGCAACGTCATCGCCGCCGACCAGTCTGGCGTCGAGCGGGTCGTGCGCATCAAGCCCGACAGCGACAAGACGCCGACCCTCGGCCGCGAGCGCGGCATCCTCGAGGATCTGTTCGGCAACATCGGCCAAGTCGGCGCGGGCGGCGTGGGCGGCGGTCCCAACGGCAGCAACACCGGTGGTGGCGGCGGCGGGGGACCGTAGCGAAATCCGACCGTCGTCAGGCTGACGAAGGATTGAAGGGCGCGGCGCCGCGTCCCATATCGGCGTCATGGACGGACACTCTGACAGCCATGCCGCTCCGCGCTGGCACGGCACCACCATCATCGGCGTGGCGAGGAACGGCAAGACCGTGATCGCCGGGGACGGCCAGGTCACCATGGGCAACACGGTGATGAAGCCGAACGCCCGCAAGGTCCGCCGGCTGGGCGAGGGCGGCAAGGTCATCGCCGGGTTCGCCGGCGCCACCGCCGACGCCTTCACCCTGTTCGAACGGCTCGAGAAGAAGCTCGAGCAGTACAGCGGACAACTGCTGCGCGCGGCGGTCGAGCTGGCCAAAGACTGGCGCACCGACAAGTACTTGCGCAACCTCGAAGCGCTGATGATCGTCGCCGACAAGGACACGATGCTGGTGCTGACCGGCAACGGCGACGTGCTCGAGCCGGAAGGCGGAATCGCCGCGATCGGCTCGGGCGGGAACTATGCTCTGTCGGCCGCCCGGGCGCTCGAGGCCTACGAGGACGACGCCGAGAAGATCGCCCGCCGGGCGATGGAAGTGGCGGCCGAAGTGTGCGTCTTCACCAACGACCGGGTGACGGTCGAGACCATCTGATCTTCCGGGACACAATGAACGATACCCTTACCCCCAAGGCGATCGTCGCCGCGCTCGACGAACACATTGTCGGCCAGGCCGAAGCCAAGCGCGCCGTCGCGGTCGCGCTGCGCAATCGCTGGCGCCGCCAGCGCCTGCCGGCGGAATTGCGCGACGAGGTCACGCCGAAGAACATCCTGATGATCGGGCCGACCGGCTGCGGCAAGACCGAGATCAGCCGCCGGCTGGCGAAGCTCGCTGACGCGCCGTTCGTCAAGGTCGAGGCGACCAAGTTCACCGAAGTCGGCTATGTCGGCCGCGACGTCGAGCAGATCGCCCGCGACCTCGTCGAGGAAGCGATCCGCCTCGAGAAGGAGCGCCGCCGCGAGGCGGTGCGCGAAGCGGCGAGCAAGGCGGCGATGGACAGGCTGCTCAAGGCGCTCGTGGGCGAGCACGCCAGCGAGGCGACCCGCGAGAGCTTCCGCCAGCGGATCGTCGAGAACGCGATGAACGACGTCGAGGTCGAGATCGAGGTCGAGGACAACCCGCAAATGCCGTTCGACATCCCCGGCGGCGGCAACGTCGGTATGATCAACCTCTCCGAGATGATGAGCAAGGCCATGGGTCGCCAGAACCTCAAGCGGCGCAAGCTCAAGGTCCCCGACGCGTGGGACAAGCTCGTCGAAGAGGAAGCCGAAAAGCGCATGGATCAGGACGACGTCGCCCGCGTCGCGCTGATCAACGCCGAGAGCAATGGCATCGTCTTCCTCGACGAGATCGACAAGATCGCGGTCAGCGACGTGCGCGGCGGCTCGGTCAGCCGCGAAGGGGTGCAGCGCGACCTGCTGCCGCTGATCGAAGGCACGACGGTGGCGACCAAGTACGGGCCGATGAAGACCGACCACGTGCTGTTCATCGCCAGCGGCGCCTTTCACCTGTCCAAGCCGAGCGACATGCTGCCCGAATTGCAGGGCCGGTTGCCGATCCGCGTCGAGCTGCGCAGCCTGACGGAGGAGGATTTCGTCCGCATCCTCAGTGAAACCAAGGCCAACCTGGTGGAGCAGTACCGCGCGCTGATCGCCACCGAAGAGGTCAAGCTCGAGGTCACCGACGAGGCGGTGCGCGAGGTCGCCAAGATCGCCGCGCAAGTGAACGAGAGCGTCGAGAACATCGGCGCCCGCCGACTGCAGACGGTGATGGAGAAGCTGCTCGAGGAGCTGAGCTTCGAGGCCGAGGGGATGAAGGGCCAGAGCGTGACGATCGATGCGGCCTACGTTCGCGACAAGCTGACCGCTCTCGCTGGCGATGCCGACCTCAGCAAGTATATCCTCTGACCAAGGACCTTTCGATGGCTTCCAGCCCGCCCGACGGCAAGCCGCTCTATCGCTGCCTCACGGGGCCCGACGACGACGCTTTCTGCAAGCGCGTGTCGGAGGCGCTAGCGCAAGGCTGGCGCCTGCACGGCTCGCCCGCGCTGACCTTCGATCCAGAGCGGCACGTGGTGATCGTCGCGCAGGCGGTGCTGTGGCCGACCGACGATTGAGCGGCCTTATCGTTCGTGATATGTTCCGATCCCGATTCGGGCAAGGAGAGCAGTCATGGCCAAAGGCGGGTGTCATTGCGGGGCGATCCGCTATTCGGTCGCGGGCGAGCCCAAGCACAGCAGCGTGTGCCATTGCGAGAGTTGCCGACGCACCATCGGTTCCTTCGTCACCGCCTGGCTCGGCTATCCCACCGAAGCGCTGACCGTCGAGCAAGGCGAACCGCGCTCGTACAGCTCGTCGCCAGGCGTGGAGCGGCAGTTCTGCGGCGATTGCGGGACCAGCCTGTTCTACTTCAACGAGCCGGCCATGCCCGGCGTTGTCGATATCCTCACCGCCACGCTGGACGATCCCACGGCCTTCCCACCCGCGCTGCACGTGCAGATGGCTGACGCGCTGCCGTGGGAAGCGACGCTCGACGGATTGCCGAAGTTCGATCGCTTCCCGGGCTGAACGCCGGAAGCGCTAGGGCTTCGGGTACCAGTAGTTCTGGTGACAGCCCTGGCACGCCTGGTCGAAGCTGCCGATCAGTTCGCCGGCTGCCTTGAGATCATGCTTGGTGGCCGCCGCGGCGAGGGCTTTCGCCTGTTCCTCCATGGCCGCCGCCGAAGCGCGGAAGCCGGCGGGATTGGCGTCGATCATCGCCTGGATCTGTTCGCGCGAGGAAACCCCTTCAGGCACTTTGCCGCCGACGAGGTCGGGCCCCGAGGCGCGGATCACCTTGGCCACGGCAAGCCGGTGGGCATAAGTGCCGAGCGATTGCGCGCCTTCCGCCACCTTGGCCCAGGCAGCCGCGTCCATCTGCGTCGGGTCGAGGCCGCCGTTCTCGTCCATCGCCGCGTTGCCGACGTCCCAGATGGCGAGCGCGGCCGGGTTGACGCCTTCGACCATGTTCGAGCGGACGTCGACCGCTTCGCCCGCCGGTTCGGCCGCGATCGCCGCGGCGCCGATCGCCAGTGCCGTAATGGCGATGGTCCATTTCATTCTGCCGCCTCCTCAAGCTCTTCGCGCTCATGTGCCTGGCGCGCCCACATCTCGGCATACAGCCCGTCGAAGCGCAGTAACTCCGTATGTGTACCATGTTCGGCGAGGCGGCCGTCGTGCATGACGTAGACCAAGTCGGAATCGGCGATCGTCGACAGCCGGTGCGCGATCGACAGGCTGGTGCGGTGCGCCGAGACGCGCCGGAGCGTCGCGAGGATATCTTGCTCGGTACGCGTGTCGAGAGCGCTGGTCGCTTCGTCGAGCAGCAGGATCGGCGGGTTCTTGAGCAAGGTGCGGGCGATCGCCACGCGCTGTTTCTCGCCGCCTGAAAGCTTGAGCCCGCGCTCGCCGACTTCGGTGTCGAAGCCCGCCGGCAGCTTCTCGATGAACGGCAGGATCGCCGCCCCGCGCGCCGCCTCGATTACGTCTTCCGGGGTCGCGTCGTCACGGCCGTAGGCGACATTGTAGCCGATCGTATCGTTGAACAGGACCGAGTCCTGCGGGACGATGCCGATGTGCCGGCGTAGCGACTCCTGGGTGACCTCGCGAATGTCCTGTCCGTCGATCAGGATGCGCCCCGACCACGGGTCGTAGAAGCGGAACAGCAGCCGGCCGATGGTCGACTTACCCGCACCCGAAGGCCCGACGATTGCGACGTGGGCGCCCGCCGTGACTTCGAAGCTCAGACCGTGGAGGATCTGCCGGTCCCGGTCGTAGCCGAACTCGACGTTGTCGAAAACGACCGTGGGACGGTGGACGACCAGCGCCGGCGCGCCGGGGGCGTCCCGCACCTCGACTGGCGTGTCGATCAGGCGGAACATCAGCGCCATGTCGATCAGCCCCTGGCGGATCGTGCGATAGACCCAGCCGAGCATGTCGAGCGGGCGGAACAGCTGCATGAGGTAGGTGTTGATCAGCACCAGGTCGCCCGGCGTCAGGCGGCCCTTGCTCCAGCCCCACACGGTGAAAGCCATCGCCCCGCCCATCATGAGGTTCATGATCAGCGCCTGGGCAATGTTGAGCAGGCCGAGCGAATTCTCGCTCTTGATGGCCGCCTCGGCATAAGCGCGCATCGCCGAACCATAGCGCGCGAGTTCGCGTTCCTCGGCGCCGAAGTACTTTACGGTCTCGTAATTGAGCAGCGAGTCGACCGCGTGCGCCAGCGCGCGCCCATCGAGCTCGTTCATCCTATGCCGCAGGTGAGTGCGCCATTCCGTGATCGCACGGGTGAGCCAGATGTAGCTGACCACCGTGACGGCGGTCGCGGCGACCATCTGCCAGCCGAACTTGAGCTGGAAGATCGTCGCCACGACGATCATCTCGACTGCGGTCGGCGCGATGTTGAAGAGCAGGAAGTAGATCATCGTGTTGATGCTCTTCGACCCTCGCTCGACGATCTTGGTCACCTCCCCGGTTCGGCGCGAGAGGTGGAAGCGCAAGCTCAGTTCGTGCAGCCGGCGGAACACATCTTCGGTCAGCTGGCGCACCGCTTCCTGGCCGACGCGCTCGAATATGATGTTGCGGACGTTGTCGAACGCGACCGTGGCGAAGCGGCCGGCGGCGTAGGCGATCACCAGCGCCAGCGTGACCCACACCGCCGTGCTGCCCTTCGAAGCCATCGTGTCGACCGCCCCGGCGTAAGCGAACGGCAGCGCCAGCACGACCACCTTGGCGAGGAGCACGAACAGGCCGGACAGGACGATCCGCCCGCGCAAGTCGGGCCGCCCGGCGGGCCAAAGATAAGGCAGGAAGCGGCGGACCGTCGTCCAGTCAGCCAGATCGGCTGTCTTCGTTCGCTGCTCGCCCTCGACTCTCGCCATCAGCGCCAGATGGGACCGGCGGTGGGCAACGGCAATGGTTCTTTGCCGCGAGCGGTCAGCCGAGGATTGCGCCGATCATTGAATCGCGTTTGTGGACGCTGCGCGGCAGGTCGAACAACACTTGCTGCTTGCCGAAATCGATTGCCACCCGGCGGAACAGCTTGAGCGCGCTGATGCCCAGGATCAGAGCCGGTTTATCGTTCATCCCAAGCGTCTGAAAGGTCGGCGACTCGGCGAACATGATCGGAATCTCGTTCAGCGACATGTTGTTGATCTCGAGCTTCTTGCCCATGCGCACCGCGGCGGTGAGTTCCTTCCCGTTCACGTCGGTCATGGTGTTCTGGCCCACATTGTGCGTCTGGCGAAGGCGAAGCTGGTCGAGCAGCACCATGTTGCCGACGCTGGCCTGCGAGCCGGTATCGACGATTACGTCTACATCGATCCCGTTGAGCCGCGCCCCGGTAATGATCAGCTGTCCCAGGCGGCGGCGTGCCTTGACCACGATCTCGTAGCCTCGATTGCCGCCCAGCGACTTGGCGTCGGAGACGTAGATGCGCTCATTGTGAAAATCGATCAGCACGCGCTGGTCCTGCAGGCTGTCGAGCCCGAGAATGCCGTCCGCCCCGCCGATGTTCTCCCCTTGGACGATCGGGGCGGCCCGGATGTAGAACTCGCGTGTGCCGAGCATGAACTCGGGAATGCCGGTCGTTTCCACATCTGCTTTGCTGGCGATCCCGACCAGGATGGCCGGGCTGCGCTCGGTCAACCCGAGGCGATTGGCAAGATCGCTCGAGACGACGGTCGCCTGCGCTCCGGTGTCGACCATGAAGCGGAATGGGCCCTGCCCCTTGATCGTCACCGGTACGGTGACGCGCTCGTTGCGTTCCTGCTGCAGCTTGATCATCTCGGCATCAGCCGGGTCGGGAAGCGGCTGAGGCGCTTCGGCAGATGTCGCGGCAACCGCCGCCAGGACCGACAGGATGCTTAGCCAGCTCATATCGCATCTCCTCGCCTCCCACCTTGTCCCAAGTTCCGGGGGATGGCGCGGCCAAGATACCACGCCAGTGGCCTATCCGGCAAACACGATCACGCGCCGGCCACGCCGGTTGCCTGGCGGCGGCCCAGCACTAGGCCGGTCAGCTCGCGCAGCGCCGCGCGCGAGAACGCCAGCAGCAGACCGGCATAGCACAAGGCGCCGAAGGCGAACTCGAGGGACAGCCGCTGCCACGGCGCCGCTGGGCCGAGGGCACGGCTGAGTGCGAGCACGGCGAGCGCCATTGCCACGCTCGCCAGCAGTCCTGGCGCGACGGCGGCGCCCAATTGCCGGGCGGTAATGCCGAGCTTGCCGCGCGCTTGCATGAAGATGGTCAATGGCAGCACCGGGAACGCCAGCAGCCAGGCATAGGCGAGCCCGGTCGCGCCCCACTCCAGCCCGATGAGGAACGCCGGCGGCATGACCAGCGCGCCGAGCAGCGAGGCGCGCGCGGTCACTCGGACATGCCCGGTGGCGTTCACCGCCGGGGTGAACAGGATGTACAGTGTCTGCGCCGGCATCGCGAGAGCAAGGATCGTCATCAGCTGCGCCATCGCCCGCCACTTGGCACCGAGGACCACCGCCACGAAGTCCGGCGCGACGATCGAGAGGCCCAGATAGAGCGGGCAAGTCACCAGCATGATCAGCCGCACCGCCTTGAGGAACGAGGCGGCGAGCTGGGCCCGATCCTCCTGCATCCGGGCGTAGGCGGGGAAAGCTACTTCGTTGAGAGGCGGGACGAACTTGCTGGCGATCAGCGTGGTCAGGAACAGCGCCTCGGCATAAAGCCCGAGCTCGCTCGCCGATAGTCGGCGTGCCGCAATCAGCGTGTCGGCCTGGGTGATGACCGTCCAGCCGAAAGTGCTCGCCAGCAAGCCGAGGCCGAAGCGAAACATGGCGCCCGACCCCGCAAAGCGGAAGCTCGGCCAGTGCCATTCACGCGTGACCAGTTGCAGGCCCAGCGCGCGAGTCCAGAACAACGCGATCGGCGCCCACACCAGCGTCCACACGCCCCAGCCGGCGAGCGCGCCGCCGAGCGCGACCCCGGCCGAAACTAGCGTCGCCGCGAGGTTGACCAGCGCCTGGCGGCGGAAGTCCATCTGCCGCATCAGCAAGACCTCGGGGATCGAGATGAACGGCGTCGAGAGGAAGATCAGCGCCTGCACGCGGAGCAATTCGGCGATCAAGGGGTGGCGGTAATAGGCGGCGGCGAGCGGCGCGAGGGCGATCTGCAGCAGCGCCAGGGCGCCGTTGACTAGCAGCAGCATGCCGAACGCCTGGCGGATCTTCCGTTCGGTCAGCTCGGGCTCGCGGATCAGCGAGCCGGCGAAGCCGTAGCCGTTGAGGAAATTGAGGAACACGATCACCACCTGGCTCATCGCCAGCAGGCCGTAATCGGCCGGGTCGAGGATGCGGATCACCAGCAGCGTCGCCGCCCAGGCGACCACTTGCGAACCGATCTGGCTTCCCGAGCGCCAGATCACCGCGCGCTTTACGCTGTCGCCGAGGTCGACGCTCGCGCCGCTGGAGTCCGCCGGGGGTGTCATGAGGGCGGCATAGCTCTGCGGCGATAAAATTTGGTTTAGGGGCGGGACGTTAGCTTCGGCCGGCGTACGCCCGAACGATCATCGCCGGTATTGAACGCGGTCGATCTCGCGTAGTATCCGGATGAGCATCGAAGACGACTGTCAGGTTTGCGGGGCAACGACCGGCACCAACAGATGGCTGTCGAACGTACCGCCGGCATGGATCAGGTGCCGGCCGCGGTTTCGCAGGTCCTCGTGCCGGGCGAAAGGCAGGTTCGGCAGGCCGTCGCGGTAGATGTCCATCCCCTTGACTACGAGGCGCAGGGATTCGCCCGCGCGGAATAGTGTGGAGGACGGCCAGATCTCGATTTCGACGGGCACCACCTGCCCCGTTTGCAGCAGTTCCTCGCGCAAATGGCTTTGCACCGGCTGCGACGGCGTCGAGCGCTCCTCGTCGAGCGCGCGGTGACTGGCGCGAAGCCAGCCGAGCGCAACCGGGCCATCGTCGAAGAACGCATAGAAGTGAAAGCCGACCGCGGCACCGCCGGCGTCGAGCTTCTGGACGGCGACGAACAGATCCATGTCGTCGGCGCCCTCGGCCTCGACCCACAGCTTGAGCTTCATGTAGCCGGTCAGCTCGGTGTTCTCGGCAAAGCGGTGGACGAACACCGCCTCGCCCGCCTCGTCGGAGGGGTCGTAGGCGGCGCAAGCGGCGGTGGGAGGCGCGGCGTCGTCCAGCGAACCGTTCGCGGCATCGAGGAACAGCGGGCGGTATTGCGTGCGCGCCAGCGGCCATTCGTCCTCGCCGCGCCAGGTGCTGGCGTGCGCGCTTTCGCGCACTTCGAGATGCACCTGCGGCCAGCGATCGACTCCGGTGTCCTCCCCTTTGAGGAACTGGTCGAAGAACGCCGCCTGCTTCTCCCTGCTTTCGGGCTTGTAGTAATTCGCCCACTTCTTCTGCCCGTGGATCTCCAGCCACTTGCGCGGCGAGCCCATCCGTCGCCACGCCTCGATCGTGCCGCGCGTGTGCAGTCCCTGGTCGGACCAGCTGGCGACGACGAAGGCCGGCACCTCGATCGCGGCGAGATCGACCTCCTTGCTGCGCCAGTAGTCGTCGTAGAGCGGGTGGGCCTGGACGTTGGCGCTGGTGTCTTCGGTGCGGCCGAGCGAGAAGCGCAAGTTGTCGCATCCGCGCGGCAGGAAGCCGGTTTCGCGAATGCCGCCGTGGTAGGCGAATTCGCGGTACCAGTCGGAGAACCCTTCCCACGGGTTGATCGCCGCCAGGTGCGGCGCCCGGAGCGAGGCCACGAGATACTGGATCGAGGCGAGGTACGACACCCCGGTCATGCCGACCTTGCCGTTGCTCCACGGCAGCTGGCCGAGGAACTCGATCGTGTCGTAGCAATCCTCGCCTTCGCCCACGCCGTTGTGGCGCAAGTCCCCTTCGGAAAGCCAGGCGCCGCGCGGATCGGCGAAGGCCACCGCGTAGCCGCGCGAGCACCAGAACAGCGGATCGGGCGCCTCGAACGCGGTAAAGCGCGAAATCCAGCCGGGCTCGACCCAGGCAGGGGGCCACAGCCGGTCGGACAGCCCATGCTTCCCGTAGGGGCTCCAGCCGAGGAGGATCGGCAAGTCCGTGGCTCCAGTATCCGGGCGGTAGATGTCGACCAGGATGCGCACGCCGTCGCGCAGGCGCACCTCGACATTCTGCTCGATCAGCAGCCCGGATTCGGAGCGACGGGCGTACGTTCGCGGGGGCAGCGGCGGTTTGTTCGGCGCGCTATGCGGATCGACGCCTGCGCGCATCAGGAGTTCGACGCTGTCCACAGGCAAGGCTCAGGCTGCGACTTTCTCCGGGCCTTTGCCGGTCGCGCGGTCGACGCTCCAGTCGCCCGCACCGGCGAAAACCAGGTACAGGAAGATGAAGCAGAACAGGATGGCCGGTTCGCCCTTGTTGATCGCCGGCCAGAAGCTCTGGGGCGCGTGGGCCATGAAGTAGGCCACCGCCATTTCGCCGGATGCGACGAACGCCGCCAGGCGGGTCTTGAAGCCGATGATGATCAGCACGCTCGTCACCACCTCGATCGTGCCCGCGACGAGCATCATCGTCGGCAGCGGCCCCGCCCCGGGCATGACCGGCGCGGGAAAGGCGAGGAACTTCATTGTCGCGTGTTCGAGGAACAGTAGCGCGGTCATGATCCTGAGCGCCGCCAGCGCGCGGGGAGACCATTGTTCAAGGTTCGACATGTCGCTCTCCTTCAGGGCCGGATGGCCGGTTCAAGGTCGTCTTCGATCCACCTTCCGGCGAGCAGAATCGCGACCCCCGCGAGCATCGCCGTAACCGCGATGATCAACAACGAATATCGGATCGCCTGCGGGCCGAGCGCAGGGGCGAGCGCATCATTGGCCATGCCGACGAGCAGCGGGCCGACGGCCTGGCCGAGCAGCGCCGAGCACAGCAGCAGGGTGGCAACGGCCAACGCCCGGAGCCGCGCGGGCACCACCTCGAGCACCAGCGCGAAAACCGGGCCCTGGTGGACCAGCGTCAGGAACGCCGAAGCGGCGTAAGCCGCCAGCCACAGCCACGACGGGTCGGCCAGCAGGAACACGACCTCGACCGGGCCGAGCAGCAGGCAGGCGATCGCCGGAATGGTGATCCGCCAGCGCCCGTTGCGGCGGATAAGCCTGTCGATGGCGAAGCCCCCGAGCAGGACGCCGGCGATTCCGAACACGCCGCGGATCGGGCCGATGGTGGAGGCCACTTCGGCCAGCGAAAGTCCGTGCACCCGCTGCAGGAACGTCGGTATCCAGATGCTCGCGGCGAAGACGTTGAGGCCCATCAGCATCGCCGTGGCGACCAGCGCGAGATAGCTGCGCAACCGCAGCAGCTGGCCCAGCCCGGCGAGGAGGCTTTCGAACTCCGGCTTCGCCTCGCGCGCGCGGCTCGTGCGGGCAGGCTCGCGCACCGTCGCCAGGAATACGACTGCGAACACCAGGCCCGCTGCCCCGGCGGCCTGGAACATGGCCTGCCAGCCGTAACGCTGACCGATCCAGCCAAGAACGGGATAGAACGCGATCAGGGCGATCGAATTTGCCGTCCCGAACACCGATAGGGCCAGTGGGCGGCGTTCCTTGCGAAAGAGGTCCGATATCATCGAGCTGGAAGGGGGGAGCCCGCAGGATTCGCCCGCTCCCATCAGGAAGCGCGCCAGTGCGAGCTGCCAGATGTTCGCCACCCATCCGGTGAGCAGGGTCATCAGGCTCCAGAAGGCGAATCCGAAGGCGACGATGTTGCGCCGGTTCGAGCGGTCCGCCACCCAGCCGATGGGAATCGCCAACAGCGAATAGAACAGCAGGAAGGCGAAACCCGAAACGAAGCCGAGCGCAGTGTCGCTGACGTGCATTTCGGCCTTGATTGCCGGCAGTGCGAGGCCAAGCAGTGATCGGTCGAGGTAGTTGAAAGCCGAAACGAGGGTCAGGAAGCCGAGGCTATAGGAAGTCGCCAGCGTCCAGTCCGATCGGGTCCGGGTTCCGGCGGTTTCGCCCGGCATCGCAAGTCCTTCGGTTATCGCGTCAAATCGATAGGCCACCGGCTCTCCCCCGCCTTGTCCCGACACCTGTCGCGGACCACTCCTATGCCGGCCAATCGCGCGGACCGATCGGCCGTTCTCCCATCACAGTGGTTCGGATGAGGTGCCGGCGCTCGTACTTGAAATCGTGCACTCCCCGGTGGAGCAGGAAGCGATTGTCCCACACCAGCAACGTGTTTTTGCGCCACTTGACGCGGCAGTGATAGTGCAGGTGCTGGGCCAGGCTTTGCAGATAGTCGAGGAGGGCCCGGCTCTCCTCTTCGGTCCAGCCGACGAAGCCCTTGAAGTAAGCCGTGGTGGCGAACAACGCCTTGCGGCCGGTCACCGGGTGGACCCGCACTGCCGGATGAATGTTCTCGAGCTCGTCTTCCGAAAAGCCATGTTCCTCGCGAAGGCGAAGCCGCTTTTCCGGCGGCAGCTTCTCGTTCCTGGCCCAGATTTCCTTGCCAGAATAGACTACCTGCAGGCCGTCGAGCAGCGCCTTCAGGCCATCGGAGAGGTGCTCGTAAACCAGGTAGGCATTCGAGAACGCCGTATCGCCGCCGTAGCGGGGCACCTCGAGCGCCCGCATCACCACGCACAGCGGCGGCCGCTTGAGAAACGGGCTGTCGGTATGGAAGTGCTCGAAGGAGGGAACGACATTCTCCGGCTCGTCCGCTTCACGGCGGACTTCCTGCATGTCGCGCATGCCATCGTACGTCGGCGCCTGCGGCAGCTCGGTGATCGGTCCGAAGTACCGACTGAAGGCCTTGTGCTGCTCCGGCGACAGGTCCTGATCGCGAAAGACGATCACCAGGAACTGCTCGAACGCCTTCATGATCTCCGACAGCGTTTCCTCGTCGAGAGGCTCGCGCAAGTCCACGCCCGAGATTTCGCACCCGCACGCGCCGCTGATCGGCTCGACATGGATGCGGCGAAAGTCAGGCATGGGCAGTCCCGCCACAACCGGCACGGCGACCGGTTGCTCCTGACTGGCGGGCTTGCACTTTGTGGCGACCACTTTGGCTCCTCGTGATTAGAATTTCCGTCTGACCGACACCGCCCAGGTTCGCGGTTCCCCGGGTGAACCCTGGATCGAGTTGGTCGAGCCGCGGTTGTCGAAAACGTCGGTGTAGTAGAGCTTGTCGGTCAGGTTGCGGACCTCGAGCGCCACCTCCCAGTCGTCGTCGGCGGTCTGGTAGCTGAGCCTGGCGTTGACCAGCGTCCGTCCGGCTACCAGGCCGAAGAGGTCCTTGTTGCCCGTCGCTGCATCGACGTTGTCGGGGTTACGCTCGAAAGAATCCTCATGACTGACGTCGATCCGCGGCGTCAACGATCCCACTCCGCCCAAGTCGATACGGTACTGGGCACCCACACTCCATTGCCAGGGCGAGATGTAGATGCCCCTGTCCTCGAGCCCGATCCCCGAGTTCGCAGCGGCGGCACTGATAGAGGTGTACTTGAAGTTGAGATACGCGAGCGAGGCATCGATGCTGAAGCCTTCGACCGGGTAGAGGTTGAGTTCGGCTTCGAACCCCTTGACGCGAGCATTGCCGGCATTGAGCGGAAGCGCGCACGGCGCGGCCGGGGCACCGCTGAGCGGGCAATTCGCAACGGTGATCAGCATATCCTTGTAATTGTTGATGAAACCGGAAAGGTTCAGGCGAGCCTTGTTATCGAAGAACTGGCTCTTGAGGCCGCCCTCCCAGGCCGCGAGCGTTTCCGGACCGAACGGAAGCTCCTGCTGGACGAAGAACGGCCGCGGGTTGATGCCGCCGGCCTTGAAGCCGGTCGAATACTCACCGTAGACCATCAGGTGGTCGGTGAAGCGATACTGGATCACCCCGCGGTAGTCCCAGCGCTTACCGGCATACGTGCCGACGGTCCCGTCGATACCGGCGAGCGAGGGTGGCACCTTGCCGCCGCTCGCCGAGCCCGGGATCCCGCCGCGGCCGAAGGTGTAGCTCTTCTTGATGTCGGTGTATCGAACCCCGCCGATCAGCGTGAGGTTATCGAACGGGGTGAGTTCGACATTCAGGAACGCCGCCTTCGTCTTCGATGGCGCCGAGTTGTTGCCCGTGAAGTTCAGTGTGGTCAGGACGATGCGCGTCGGATTGAAGCTGTCTTTGTCGAGGTAATAACCGCCCAGCGTGGCGTTCAGGAGGTCGCCGAGCTTGGCGTTCAGCCGCAGCTCCTCGCTGAACTGGTGGTGCGAGACCCAGTTGGTCTGCAGCGTGTTCGAGAACGGCGAACCCTCGCCCGACGAATAGATCCCGTCGAAATGGCGATAGGCGGTGATCGACGTCAGATTCAGGTTGTCGCTGAGCCTGGCCGCGATCGTACCGCCGACGCCCCACGAATTGATCGCCGCCTTGAGCGGAGCCATGTAGACCGGCGAACCATCGCGCGGAGCGTGGTCGGTGTAGTCCTCGTAGCTGGTGTAAGGACTGTGACTGAATGTGTCCTGGGCGTAATCGCCGTAGGGCGAGTAGCTGATGAAGGGCGAGCCGGTCGCGTTGCCGTAGCTGTTGCCATTGAGCTTGTACGCAGCGGCCGAGGGGCCCGTGGTAGTCGGTCCGGTCAACACCGTGCCGGGCGCGGCGGGGCGCCCGACGTAAAGCAGCGTCGTGGGCCCGGGCTCGCTGTCGTCGCGAGTGACGTCGCCGGCGACGTCTACCGTAATGTCGGGCGTCGGCTCCCAGCGGACGGCGAGCCGGCCGGCGACGTATTTCTTGCCGCCTTCCGTGCCGAGCTTGCATCCGTTGCCGGTGGCAGCGGTTGGGATGGTCGTGCCGGGGTGGGTGCAAGCGTAATCGTAACGGGTGATGTATCCATCCTTGCTTAGAGCCGCCGCGCTGATGCGCGCGTAAAGGTGGCCCGGCACCAGCGAGAAGTTGGCGGCCGCCTTGGCCTGTATCTCGTTATAGCTGCCATATGTCACATCGACAAAGCCGCTGTTGGAATCGTCCGGCTTCTTCGAATAGAGCTTGATCGCGCCGCCGATGGAATTCTGGCCGGCCAGGGTACCCTGCGGTCCGCGAAGGATTTCGACCCGGTCGAGGTCGATCAGGTTGAGCATCGAGCCGTGCAGCGTCGGCAGATAGACGTCGTCTATGTACAGGCCAACGCCGGGCTCTAGCGCGAAGTTGGTGTCGCGTTGGCCGACGCCGCGAATGTAGGCGACGACCGCGGGGCCGTATGTAGCCGGGGCCTGACGCAGCACCACGTTCGGGGCGCTGCCTCCGAGATCTGCCAGCGTCGACGCGCCCTTCTGCTCCAGCTGCTCGCCGGTAACCGCCGTGATCGCGATCGGTACGTCCTGAAGGTTCTGGTTGCGGAACTGCGCCGTGACGACGATCTCGTTCGAGTCGGCCGAATTTGCGCGGGCGTCCTGGTCGGCTGCAACAGCGGCCGTCTGATCGGACGCATCTTGCGCCGCTGCCGGATAGGCCAGCATTGCGGACGCCATAATTGCTACCTCGACCGCCAGTCTGGATACCCACCGGCGTTCAATCTCTCGCTGCCTCTGCTTGCTCATTTCACTCCCCCACCACGCAACTTCGTTGGTCCGAAGTTTGCGGTGGGGGAACGCTATCCGAAGAATGGTCGCTGTCAATTCAAATTCCGGAATTCGGTTTTAGAATTCCGCTAATTGGAAATATTGTCTGGCGGAATTGCCAGCCTGCCATCCCGTCGGCTCCGCGGCGTTGCGGCCGCCTCTCGTTATAATTCCATTATACAGAATAGTAATTTGTTATGATGGAATTTCGTTGACATCGCTGCGGCCGCGTTCATCGTGCTGCGCAAAGAAAAGAGAGAGGGAGGGATGCTATGAGCTTTCGTTCAGGAGGGTTCGCCGTCGCGCGGGTTGAAGCGCTGCCGGCTCGGTCAAGGAATCGAGGTGGTCTGGCAGCGGCCCGCCGCCTGCTGATGCTCGCGGGCGCGGCGGCTGTCTGTGCTTCGGCCAGCGCCTATGCCGAAGACGGCGCGGCGGACGAACAAGAGCAGACGGCGGAACAGGCCAATGCCGCTCGGGCGGATGCCGGCAATCGCGCGGCGGTGCCTGAAATCGTCGTCACCGCCGAACGCCGGGCGACGAACCTGCAGGACACGCCATTGTCCATCGTCGCGGTGACCGGCGACATCGCCGAGGCGAAGGGAATCAAGGACCTTCAGGACCTCTCTCATTACACGCCGAACCTCAGTATCTCGCCCACCCGCGGCAGCGGCAGCAGCTCGGCCAACTTCGTGATCCGCGGAATTTCGGGCGGCGGCGGCGCCTCCGGAGAGCGCGGCGTCGGGCTTTACGTGGACGGCGTCTATATGCCGCGAACCAGCGGCGCGGTGCTGCGGGTGCTCGACATCGACCGGATCGAAGTCCTGCGCGGTCCGCAGGGCACGCTGTTCGGCCGCAACTCGACCGGCGGCGCGATCCGCATTTTCAGCAAGCAGCCGACCGATCAGTTCGAAGGCTATGTCGAAGGCACGCTCGGCAACTTCGATCACCGGGACCTCACCGGCCTGATCAACATTCCGCTGGGCGAGGGTATCGCGCTGCGGGCGCAAGGCGCATACCTGCACAAGGACGGATTCGTCAGCCGCGGGACACAGGAACTCGGCGCGCAGACGGACTATGTCGGACGAGCGCAGCTGCGGGTCGACGTGACCCCCGATTTCACGGCGACGTTCGGCGTCCTATACAACCGCTCGAAATCGAACGCGACGCCGTGGGTGGTCCAGGAATTCGATCTGCGCCCCGGCATCGACGGGGTGATCCAGGGGAACTACGGCGACTTGCTGAACGATGCGTTCAAAGCCGACGGACAGGCGCCGGTTGCGCCCTATAACGACCCGCGGATCGTCAAAGGGCCCTACACGGCTCCCGACGTTTGCCTGATCGACGACTTCAATCCGGACTACGATTCCGCCTGCGATCAGTACAGCAACGACAAGTACTGGCAGGGGGACATGAATCTCCACTGGCAGCTGGGGCCGAACTTCAGCGTCCAGTCGATAACCGGCCTCTCGCAGCTCAAGCATCGCTCGGTGACGGATTGGGAGCTGATCGGTGCCGAGATGCGCTACGACAACATCGATTCCAAGGTGTTCTACCAGGAGCTTCAGCTCAACGCTTCGCTGTTCGATTCCAAAATCGACGTTGTTGTCGGCGGCAGCTATTTCCATGAAGACAGCGACACGCCCGGCGACGATGTCTGGCCCGGCAGCTATGTCCTCAACCGCAGGACGACGAGCGCGTATCCTGCCACCGCGGGTAACCCGCCGAATTCGGATGGGGGCCTCTATTACCGCTCGATCAGCTACACCAAATACAAGGCGGACAGCTGGGGCCTGTTCGGCAGCGCAACCTGGCATATCACCGACGGGCTCAACCTGACCGGCGGGTTGCGCCAGGCATGGGATCACAAGGACTACCTGCAGTCGCGATTCCCGCCCCCGGCGACACCCTATCAGACGCCGGACTTCCGCGTCGCGCCGGGCACCACCGATACCACGGTCACCGCCAGCAAGCCTTTCAGGGCGCTCGATTACCGGGCGACGCTGGACTATCACTTCACGCCCGATATCATGGCCTACGCCACGATCTCGAAAGCCTACAAGGCGGGCTCGTTCAGCTACAGCATCCTGAGCTGGACTCCGGCCAACAACGCCACAGGAGCGAACCAGAGCCCGCTGGTTACTGCGATTCCGAACGAGAAGCTGGTCAATTACGAAGCGGGCCTGCGCATGGAGCTGTTCGACCGGCACCTGCGGCTGAATCCGACCGGCTTCATCATGCACTACACCGATCGCCAGGCGGCGATCCGCGTCAATTGCGGCACAGGTGCGCTCGCCAACATTCCTGCCGGCAGTGCGCAGTGCCCGATCGGCTTCATCCCGTTGCTCCAGGACCAGGGCGATGCCTGGATCCGCGGCATCGAGGTCGATGGGCAGGTGGTGATCACGCCGGACTTTACCCTCGACGGCAGCCTCGGCCTGACCGACTACACGCTCAAGAACGTCCCCGTCGGGACGACCCACCTGTTCCCCGACGCGCCGACGCCGACTTACAACATCGGCGCCAATTACACGCTGCGGGCCGGCGGAGGCTCCGCCACGCTCAACCTCAGCTATGCCTACGTCGGCAAGCAGTCGGTCTACCCGGATGACTCGGAAGATTCGGGCTACATCCTGCCGTCGTACGGGCTCGTGAACGCGCGGCTGCTGGTGGCCTCGGAGTCGCTACCGATGACGGTGACCTTCTACGCCAACAACCTGCTCGACGAGGTCTACGCGACCTATGCGCAGCGTTTCGGACGGGGTTTCTGGGCAACGGGCGGCCCAGCGGTCGGGGTGAACGCTCCGCCGCGCAGCATGCTCAGCGTGGTGCGAGGCCGGCCGCGCGAGTTCGGCGCCACCGTCAAGTACAGTTTCTAAGCGGCGGAGGCACTCCTTGGCACCTTCACGCTTGCTCTCGCTGCTTGTCCTGTTGTCGCCGGCGCTGCTCCCTGCGCCGGCGGCAGCTCAGTCGGGCGGTCGTGCGCGTTCGCCCGCGCAATTTGACAAGATGATCCCGAAGCACCCTGGTCAGTTGGGAGTGTTGGCGCCGGCGAACATTGCCAAGCCGCGGCCCAAGGCGCCGTTCGATGTGACGGGGACGTGGTTCATCGATCTGCGCGAGGGGTTTGCCAAGTTCATGTTCGGGCCGCCGTACCCGAAGTTCTACAAGGAAG
>NZ_JAANOZ010000011.1 GCF_011320115.1 Croceibacterium segetis
GACAGTTGTAGCGCTCGACCAGCGTCACGTCGGCGCCGGCCTTCGCGGCAGCCCACGCCGCTGCGCAACCCGCCGGGCCGCCGCCGATCACCACCACATCGCACTTGTGATAGACGTCGATCTCGCGCGCCTCCTCGCGGATCGTGCCGCCGCGCCGGGGCGGGGGCAGGGTGTGCCGGGTGCTCTCGAACACGTCGGAGCCGAGGAAGCGCTCCTCGCTGTGGCCGGCGATCCGCTGCAACTTCACGTCTTTGTCGTCGGCCACGTTGCGCTCCCAATTTCACCGAAGTGCTATGCCCTCGAGCGCGGAGAGGCAAGCCGCGCGGCGGCTTTCGCATTGCGCCCCGGGAGGGCATTCGCTAGGGCGCCCACTCCGCGTGAGGCCCGATGGCGGAGTGGTTACGCAGAGGACTGCAAATCCTTGCACGCCGGTTCGATTCCGGCTCGGGCCTCCACTCCCCTCCAGCGCCGGGCGACCCTGAGATGAGCAGCGCCACGAGAGCTCCGGTGCGGCGCCCGCTGATCGTCGCGGCGATCATGCTGTCCTCGTTCATGATCGCCATCGAGCAGACTATCGTCGCTACGGCGATGCCGCAGATCGTGCGCTACATCGGCGGGCTCTCGCTCTATTCGTGGGTGTTCTCGTCGTTCCTGCTGACCCAGGCCGCTACCACCGTGCTGTTCGGCAAGCTGGCCGACCTTTACGGGCGCAAGCACGTGGTTCTGGCGGGCATCGCCATTTTCCTGATCGGCTCGATCGGTTGCGGCTTCGCCTGGTCGATGCCCTCGCTGATCGCGTTCCGGCTGGTGCAGGGCCTCGGCTCCGGGGCGATCATGCCGGTGACGATGACCATCGTCGGCGACCTGTTCCCCGCACGCGAGCGCGGCAAGGTCCAGGGTTGGCTGGCGAGCGTGTGGGGGGTCTCCTCGATCGCCGGGCCGCTGGCGGGCGGGTTGATCATCCAACACCTGAGCTGGGCGTGGATCTTCTGGATCAACGTGCCCGTCGGGCTCGCCTCGGCGGCACTGTTCTTCCTCTTCCTTCGTGAGGACGTCGAACACAAGAAGCGCAGCGTCGATGCAGCGGGGGCGGTGCTGTTCGCGCTCGCGGTCGCCGCGTTCATGCTGCTGTTGACCGAAGGCGGTTCGGGCCGAGTGTTCCTGCCGGCGCTGTCGCTCGCGGTGTGCCTCGTTTGCGCGGCACTGTTCGTGCTCCAGGAGCGGCGCGCAGCGGACCCGATGATCGCCTTCTCGCTGTGGTCCCGGCGAGTCATGGCGACGACCAACGGTGCGAGCCTCTTCAGCGGCGCGGCGATGATCGGGGTGACGAGCTTCCTGCCGATGTACGTCCAGGTCGAGATGGGCCGCTCGCCGCTCGTCGCCGGGTTCATGCTCACCGCCATGGTGCTCGGCTGGCCGATCGCCGCGACCTGGAGCGCGCGCAACTTCCACCGCTTCGGGTTGCGCCGGGTGCTGATCGCGGGAGCTGCGCTGATCGCGCTCGGCGGCGTGCCCTTCGTCCTCCTCAGCCCGACGACGTCGCCTTACGTCGCCGGCCTCGGTTCGCTGGTGATGGGCTTCGGCATGGGCTTCTTCAACACCGCCGCGATCATCATCGTGCAGGACAGCGTCGAGTGGCAGGAGCGCGGGGCGGCGACGTCCTCTTTCGTGTTCGCGCGCAACCTCGGCAGCACGCTTGGCGCCGCGGCGCTCGGCGGGTTGCTCAACTGGCGTCTGACCAGCGGCGGGTCGGGCTCGCTGCAGGACATCCAGCGCGCGCTCGCTGGCGGCTCATCGGCCACGCTGGCGGCGAGCAAGCAGGCGCTGGGGGAGGGCCTGCACCTGACCTTCTGGGGCGTGCTGGCCGTTGCCGCCGCAACCCTTTTGCTGGCGCTATGGGTTCCCCACGTCGAGTTGCGCCCGCGAGGCGAAGGGCACGGCGGCTAAGGTCCAGACCCTAGAGCACCATCAGGTCGTGCGCGAAGATGACCTCGCCCGAGAAGTGCTTCCTCGCCGCGGCGATCCACATTCCGTCGGTGACCCCCGGCATCAGCGAGACGGTGTGGGCGATGACCAGGGTCTTCACCCCGGCTTCTTGGGCTATCCGCCCTGCTTCCTCGATCGGCGTGTGCGAGCTGACCACGTGCTGCAGAAGCTTCTGCGCGTCCCCCGCAATCGCCGAGCCGCGTTCCTGGTTGTCGACGCGCGCATCGCCGGTCCGGCCGGCGAGAGCCGGGGCCTGGTTGGGATTGAGATAGATAGCCTCGTGCACCAGCACGTCGGCGCCCTTGGCCAGTTCGACAACGCTTTGCACCGGCGAGGTGTCGCCGGAAAAGGCGATCGAGCGGCCCGGTGTGTCGATGCGATAGGCGAGCGACTTGAAGATCGGCGTGTGCTTGACCAGCGTGCAGCTGACCTTGACCGTGCCGTCGTCCATCACCGCCTGCGGAGTGCTGAGCTCGTGGGCGGTGACCGGACCCATCGGTGGATGGCCGATGTCGTCGAGCCAGACGTCGACGTCTGGCTTGATCGCCTGCAGGTACCCGTCGAGCACCGTCTGGAGCGGCGGCGGGCCGTAGATGTCGAGCGGCCGGGTCAGCCCGGCGTACCAGGCGAAGTAGACCAGCGTGCCGAGCTCGATGTTATGGTCCGGGTGATTGTGGGTGATGAAGATGTTGCGGATGTCCTGCAGCTTCAGTCCGCCGCGGACCAGCTGCTCGCTGGCACCGTAGCCGCAGTCGACCACATAGACCCGGTCGCCGACGACCACCGCGTAGCACGTCATGTACTGCGCTCCGCCGACGCTGGGGCCGGCGCGCGAGCCGAGGATGTAGAGCTTGGTGTCGCTTTCCGGGGTGGCCAGCGCCATCCGCGAGGTGGCGAGCGATGCAGCAGCGGACACCGCTCCCGCGGTCCGCAGAAGACCGCGGCGGTCGATATTCCAGTTCTGACCCACTTTGATTACCCTTCCGATGTTCCGCCCCCAGGCGGCGGAATGGTGAATCCCTGCTCCCTTTCTCACAGGCTTATCGGCCGCTCGACGCTTGTCAATCGAGCACGGGGATTGCGGCCTCGCGCCAAGGCGATTAAGGGCCCGCGCTGTGCCGCCTTAGCTCAGTTGGTAGAGCATCGCATTCGTAATGCGGGGGTCACAGGTTCGAGTCCTGTAGGCGGCACCATACCCCATCAATCGAGAACGATCACCTCGCCCGCCAGCCGCTCGACCTCCGCGGCCGCGTGGCTGACGAGCAGCGTCGGCAAGCCGAGCTCGTCGCGGATGCGTTCGATCAGGCGCAGAATCTCCTCGGCGCGCGGCGGATCGAGCGAGGTCAGCGGTTCGTCGAGCAGGAGGAACTTCGGTGCGGCGAGGAGCGCACGGCCGATCGCCACGCGCTTGGCTTCACCGCCCGAGAGCGTCGCTGGAAAGCGCCGTGCGAGGTGGCCGATGCCGAGGAAATCGAGCGCTTCCGAGCGCGTCATCAACCCGGCTTCGGCCTGCTCTCCGTAAGCCAGGTTGGCGGACACCGTGCGGTGGGGGAACAGTCGCAAGTCCTGAAACACGTAGCCGGCGCGGCGGCGCTCGGGCGGCAGGTCGATGCCGATGGCGCTGTCGAACAGGGTCTCGCCGCCGATGCGGACGTGGCCGGAAAGCGGCTCGTGGAGACCGGCGATGCAGTTGAGCAGCGTGGTCTTGCCGATTCCCGATGGGCCGGTGATTGCCACCAGCTTCGCCTCGCTGGCGATCTCGCACTCGCGCGTGCCCTCGCCGGCGCGGTAGGTCAGGGCGATGTCAAAGGACATGGGCGCGCCTTCCGTGCGAACGGCGCACGAGGAGTTCAGAAGCGAGCAGAGCGGCCACCGAAAGCAGCACAGAGATGATTGCCAGGCGCGTCACCGCCGCTTCTGCTCCGGGCACCTGCAGCCCGGTGTAGATCGCCAGCGGCAGGGTGCGCGTCTCTCCGGGAATGTTGGAGGCGAAGGTGATCGTCGCGCCGAACTCCCCAAGCGAGCGGGCGAAGCCGAGCATGGTCCCGGCGAGCACCCCCGGCAGGCTGAGCGGAAGCGTGATCGTGAGGAACGCGCGCCACGGGGTCGCCCCCAATGTCCGCGCCGCACCGACCAGCTTGCGGTCGACGGCCTCGATCGACAGGCGCATCGCCCGCACCATCAGCGGTAGCGCCATCACCGCCGCGGCGAGGGCGGCGCCGGTCCAGCGGAACACCAGCACGAGGCCGGTCGTCTCCTCGAGCCAATGCCCCAGAGGCCCCGTGCGACCGAACAACAGCAGCAGGACCCAGCCGGTCACCACCGGCGGCAGCACCAGCGGCAAGTGCACTGCCGCGTCGAGCAGGATCCGCCCCGGAAAGCGCCGCCGGGCGAGCAGCCAGGCGAGGGCGTAGGCGACCGGCACGGTCAGCGCGACCGCGAGCACGCTGACCTTGAGCGACAGCGCGACGATCGCCCATTCGGCGGAGGTTGGCCAAGGGGCCATCAGAGGGGTTCGAATCCGAAGCCGGCGAAGATCGCACGGCCCCTTGGCGATTGGAGGAACCGCTCGAACGACTCCGCCTGCGGGCTTCTGGAGGCGGCGAGGATCGCGACCGGGTAGCGGATCGGCGGATGGCTCCCGGAGGGGAACGTCGCCACCACGCGCACCTTGGCGGAGGCCGCGGCGTCGGTCGCATAGACGATGCCCAGCGGTGCCTCGCCACTTTCGACGAGGGCGAGCGCGGCGCGGACATTCTCGGCGCGGACGATCCGGCCCGCGAGCTCGCCCCAAATGCCAAGATGCTCGAGCGCGGCCTTGCCGTACTTGCCCGCCGGCACGGCTTCGGGATCGGCCATCGCCAGCCGCCCGTTGCCGATGGCGGCGCCGATGCTTGCCGGGTTGGAGAGATCGACCGTCGCCGCGCTGGCCTTGGGAGCGATCACGACGATGGTGTTGCCCAGAAGGTCGTGGCGGGTGCCCGGCCGCAGAGCGCCGCCCGTCTCGACTGCATCCATCCACGCCTCGTCGGCCGACACGAACAGGTCGGCCGGCGCGCCGCTCTCGATCTGCCGGGCGAGCGCGGAAGACGCGGCGAACGAGAGCACCGGGTGAGGGTGATCCTGCTTCGCCCAGGCATCGGCTTCCGCCTGAAGGGCTTCCTGAAGGCTCGAAGCGGCCAGCACCACGAGGGGCTTCGGGCCGACACCGTTCGGACCACAGGCGGCGAGACAGAGGATGACAATGGGCGCTAGGATGCGGGCGACGGACCGGCTGAGCATTGGCGAGCTATATATCTCGGTATACAACTGGTCCAGTGCCGAGGAGGAGGCGGAAATGGCGCGGCTCAAGCTGAAGCTACAGCTTTACTGCGGCGACGAGATCGCCATGGGGCCGGGCAAGGCGGCGTTGCTGCGGGCGATCGCCCGCACCGGCTCGATCTCCGCTGCCGGCCGCGAGCTGGGGATGAGCTATCGTCGCGCCTGGCTGCTCGTCGACACGATGAACCGCTGCTTCGCCGAGCCGCTGGTCGAGGGGCGCTCGGGCTCGGGCGCGCGAGTGACGGCGGCGGGCGAGGCGGCGCTGGCCGATTACCTCGCGCTGGCCGAGCGGGCCGAGCACGCCGCCGACGGGGCCGCGTTCGAGCGGCTCGAGAAGATGATCCGCACGCATCCGGACTAAGGCGCGATCAGCACCTTGCATTGGCTGGCGCGGTGCTTGAGGCTTTCGAACACCTCGGGCGTCTCGGCGAGCGAGATGGTGTCGGTGACCAGCAGCCGAGGCTCGATCGCGCCTTCCGCCAGCGCATCGAGCGAGGCCAGGTATTCCGGCACGGTGAAGAACGCGCTGGTGACGAGGCGCACTTCCTTCGAGAGCATCGCGAAGCTGTTGAAGGTGTCGGGCTTCGTGCACAGGCCGAGCAGCAGGATCGTGCCGCGCGGGCGCACCTGGCTCACCGCCTGCTCGATCAGGCCGGGAATGCCGACGCACTCGAAAACAATGTCGGCCTGGCCGCCTAGCGCGCGCTCTGCGCTGCCGACTGGGTCCGCCGGATCGACGACGAACACGTCGGCGCCCATCTCGAGCGCGCGGGCTTGCTGGAATTCGGCGATGTCCTGGATCGCGACCTTGGCGGCACCCAGCCGCTTCGCCCAGAAGGCCACGGCGAGGCCGATCGGCCCGGCGCCGAGGACCAGGACCTTGTCACCCTGTTGCAGGCCGGAGAGGTTGACGCCGTGCTGCGCCACCGCCAGCGGCTCGATGATCGCGCCGTCGGCGAGCGACAGGTCGGCGGGCAGCTTGATGCACTGGTTTGGTCGCGTGAGCGCGAATTCGGCATAGCCGCCGCCTTGCAGGCCGAACTGCGCGCACCATTGGACCTCGCCCTTGCGGCAGTGCTGGCAATGGCCGCAGCTCTTGAGCGGGATCACCGAAACGAGATCGCCGGTCTTGAGGCCCTCGGCGCCCTTACCGAGCGCCACGACCTCGCCGGCGAACTCGTGGCCGAGCACGTCGCCGTGCTTGCAGCCGTAGGCGGCATCCTCGGTCATATGGAGGTCGGAGCCGCAGATGCCGCAACGGCCGACCTTGACGACCACCTGGCCATCGCCGGGGGTCGGATCTGGCAAGCTCTCAAGCGCGAGCGGCTTGTGCAGCTCCTGGAAGACGACCGCCCGCATCTACTCGGTCCAGCGGGGTTGTTCGCCCTTGGCGACTTCGCTGGAGTTTACCAGCAAGAAGCCATCGAGGATGTCGATCGAGTTGGGGAAAGCGGCCTTCACCCGCGCCTGCAGGTCCTTCGAGTCCTTTGAGGCGGCAACCAGGCCGGGCCAGGCGGCGATGTACTTGCGACTGAAGGCGATCCCGCTGGCATCGTTGGGCAGGTCCGGCTTGGCGTGCCCGGCGACGACGATCTCCGGCTTTAGCGCCTCGAACTGCGCAAGCGACTTGTCCCACGCGGCAATGTCCGCCGGGCTATGCTCGCCGAACCACAGAAACATCTGGTTGTAGACCAGGTCGCCGGCGATCAGCGCCTTGATGTCGGGCACCCACAAGGCCGTGGCATGGACGTGATCGCCCTGCATCGGCCCGAGCACCTTGAGCGCATGACCTTCGAGCATGATCGTGTCGCCGGTCATGGCCGCGGGCGCGCTCGGGTGCGCGGGGCCGTTCGCTCCAAGCATCGGGCTCCAGCGCTTCACCTTGAACGGCAGCGAGCGCCAGATGTCGGCAACAACGGTCGGATGAGCGACGATTTGCGCGTCTGGGAAGGCCTCGGCGATCACGTCCATCGAGAAGTAGTGATCCGGGTGGTCGTGGGTGACGAACACCGTCGTGAGGCGCTTGCCACTGTCGAGCACCATCGCGACCACCCGGTGCGCGTCGGCCTTGGTGAAAGGCGGATCGACCAGCACGGCATCGTGCTCCCCCTCGATCAGGGTAGCGTTGGAATAGAGCGATCCCGCGCTGGTGCGCAGCACTTCGATCTTGAGTGGCGGCTTGTCCTGCGCAGCGACAGGTGAGGCAAGCGATGCCAACGCGGCAAAGGCGACTCCGACGATCCGGTTCATGAGCTTCCCCTCAATTCAGCGGCTTGACCGGCCCGAGCTGCATGCCGCCGTCGATCATCACGTGGGCGCCGGTGATGTAGCTGCCGGCGTCACTCGCCAGCAGCAGCGCGAGCGGCTTGATCTGGTAGGTTTCGGCCATGCGCCCGACCGGGACCAGCTCGTCCCACGCCTTCTTCGCCGCGGGGTTCTTCTTGACCCAGCCATCGCCGATATTGGTGACGAACGGGCCGGGCGCGATGGCGTTCACCCGGATGCCATACGCGGCGAGCTCGTAAGCGGCGTGGCGCATGAAGTGCTTCACGCCCGCCTTCGCCGCCATGTAGGGCACGCCGACGATCGCCTCGTTGACCTCGGCGGCGTTCGAGCTGGTGATGACGATGGCGCCACCACGGCGTTGCGTATTGGCCTTCATCACCCGCGCCGCCTCGCGCACGGTGTGGAACACGCCGGTGAGGTTGATGCCGATCGACTTGTACCACCGCTCGGGCTCGTAGACGTCGATCTGCCCGGCGGGATTGCGCATGCCTTCGGGGGTCCAGAAGCCGTTGCCGACATCGAGCCCGGCGTTGGCGAAGGCGATGTCGCAACCGCCGTAAGCAGCGACGTGGTTGTCGAACGCCTGCGCCACCTGATCGAGTTGCGCGACGTCGCACACGTCCCAGCGTGCTTCATAGCCTTCGTCGACCAGCCGCTTGGCCTCACGCTCGGCACCTGCTGCGTCGATGTCGGTCAGCGTGACCTTCGCGCCCCCTTCCGCCATGCATTCGGCATAGGCGAGCCCGATCCCGCTCGCCGCCCCGGTAATCAGCGCCGAGCGGCCGCGGATGTCGAACTGGTCGAGGGTCTTGGGGCCTTCGCTCACAGATACAGCTTCGGGTTCACCGCGATGCCCTGCTCCTTGCAGTAGCTCTCGTAGTGGTTGATCATCCACCACACGTCGACCGTCTCGATCAACTGCGCCTGGTTGTCGTAGAACTCGATCGGGCCGACCATCCAGCCCCACAGCTTGCAGCCCTCGGGGTGGTCGGTGACGAGCGTGTGGCTTTCGCCCGGCACTTCGAAGATCAGCCCGCCGGGCGAAGCGACCCAGTCGTATTCGAGATAGCGGACCGAGCCGGTGATGCAGACCATCGTCACCGTGCCGCGGTGGAAGTGGGTGCCGATCGTCCCCGGGCCCTTCATCCACAGGATGTTCGAATAGGCGTTCTGGCGCACGTCGAACGCGAGGTGCTTGATCGCCGCGCTGTCGCCGAACGGCACCCACGGGCTGTCCCTGTCGCTTTCGGCGTCGATGTAGCGCCCGCCCGGCGTGTGCGCGCGGACGAGGTCCTTGTAGTTGAACGGGACGTCGACGATCCGCTGCTCGGTGTTCGGCGGGGCTTTCATCTGGCTGGCCATTGGGGCGGCTCCTTTCAGCGGATCAGGGTGTCGAGGTAGTCGGCGCCCACGCCGACTTCGTCGTAGTGGGCGCGGGCGTCCTTCATGTAGTCGAACACGTCGTAGTGGCCGACGGTGTTGCCCTGCTCGTCGAGCCACATCAGCGGGCCCGAAACGACGAAGAAAACCTTCATCGGGTCAGGGTGCTCGTAGCTGACCAGCGTGTGGCTCTCGCCAGGGGTCTCGAAGATGAAGTCGCCCGCGGTCGCGGTCCATTCGTGCTCGAGGTAGGCCCACTTGCCGCTGATCGTGTACGCCCAGATCGGCTTGGGGTGGTAGTGCCGGTTCACGATGCAGGGTTTCTTGGCCATCAGCACGTCTGCCCACATGTTGAGCGTCGGGCTGATCCACACCGGTTTCGAATAAACGTCCTCCACCTGCGGCCGTCCGATCGGCACCCACAGCCGCTCGTCGCCCTCGGCGATCTTGGCGAAGTAGGCTTCGGGCTTGGCACCCGGGCGGAGCGCGTGGGGGACCGGCGGCGTGCCTTTCCACGGCTCGGTGGTGGGAGCTTCGGGCATCGGTATTCCTCTCTCAGTCGTTCAGGCTGCGGCGGGCGTCATCCCCCGCTTGGCGAGCACGCGCGGCGCGCTTTCCTTGAGGCCGAAGGCGAACAGGCCGCCGACCAGTGTCAGCCCGACCATGATCCACAGCGGAGCCTGCAGGCCGTAGGCGTCGGCGAACACGCCGGCGATAGCCGGTCCGCCGGCGCCGCCGATGATCTCGCACGCGCCCATGCACAGGCCGAACACCGTGGCCGCCATAACCGGCGGCACGCTCTCCGACGGAACGGTGGCCATGAACAGCGGGAAGATACCGTTGAGCGCCCAGCCGACGAAGAAGATCGCCACCATGCCGGCGTAAGGCCCGGTGTAGTACATCGCCCCGAGCGGCAGGATAAGCGAGATGAACGGCATCGCGATCATCACCGGGCGGCGGCCGATCACGTCGGAAAGGCCCGCGGTGAGGAAGCTGCCGAGCGTCGCCGAGATGCCCAGCGTGCCCATCAGCCAGCTCTGGTCGCTGGCGCTGTAGCCGCGCACCTGCGTGAGATAGAGCGGCATGAACGCCCAGGTGATTACCAGGTAGGCGACGAGCACCACGCCCATGACCACGCAGATCCAGATGTTGCGGATCTGCAGCGCTTCCCAGATCGCCGCGATGTAGCCGCCGATGCCCTTGCCGGTCGCGTGCGGCGTGGGCGGAGCCGACGAGTTGACCGAGGGTACCGGCTCAGTTTCCTCGTGCTCCGGCTCCTTGAGCGTGAACCAGATCAGCGCAGCGCAGATTAGGCCGGGAATGCCTGCGATGTAGAACGCCTCGCGCCAGCCGTACTCCTGCGCCAGCATCGTCAGCACGACCGGGGCGACGAACGAGCCGAAGAAGTTCGAGCCGAAGTTCTGCGCCACGCCCTGGGCGAGCCCGCGCTTGGCCGGATCGACTTCGCTGGCGACCATCGCGTGGCTGATCGGCATGACCCCGCCTTCGGCGAGGCCCATCAGGATGCGCGCACCGATCAGCATGGCGAAGGTCGCGGCAAGGCCGGTGAGGAACGAGCACGCCGAGAACGCCGCGGTGGCGATCACCAACAGCAGCTTGCGGTTGCCGACGATGTCCGACACCCGGCTGACGCCGAACGCGGCGATTGCCCAGATGAAGCTGAAGATGCCGGCGACGTAGCCGACCTGGCTGTTCGACAAGTGCAGGTCCGGCTGCACGAAGGGCATCAGGAAATTGAGCGAGTTGCGGTCGAAGAAGACGATTCCGAAATTGACGCTCAGCAGCCCGACGAGCCAGGCCTGGTATCCGGGGGAATTGCGTTTGCTGCTCATCGACTATCCTTACAGGAACGAACGAACCGGATCGCTGCCGTCCCAGCCGAGGCTGGCTTTCCAGAAGCGGGTGAAGGTCTCGTCCATGCCTGGCGTGACCGGAAGAAGCTCGAGGAAGCCCCACTGCACGCCGGCGCCGTTGTCGAGGTAGACCACCTCGCCCCCGGTCGGCACCGCGGCGCGGAACGCTTCCGTGTAGCCGCGCGCCTGGTAGGCGAGGCTGTCGGCGTCGACGTCGGCGCTGGCGAGGCCGAAGTGATGGAAGCCGTAGCCACGGTGGGCGATGGTTTCGCGATAGACGCTCGGGTTGTTGTCGAGCGGCTGGATCAGTTCGATCAGCATGTGCCCGGCAAAGCCCATGCCGATGGTGATGTCGGCGGTGGATTCCTCGCCGCGATAGGTCTGGCCGGGCACGAGGAAATGGTCGAGCACGAAGAACGGCCCGGCGCCGGTGTTCTTCACCCAATGGTCGATCGCCGAGGGCAGATCCTCGACCACGAACGCGGTCTGCGCGATGCCGCCCATCGGCTGGCCGTAGCCGAGCTCGTCTGCCATGTGCCTCTCCACCCCCGGATCAAGTCCGGGGTTCGGCAATGGCTCGCCAATCGGCGCGACAAAGTCAATCACGCCGTGCTAGGCAGGGGCCAACGGAGACGAAATATGGCCACCCAGATAAAGCGTGACCTCCAGTGCAGCGCCGCCGAATGGGCCGCGCGGCAGGACCTCGCCGCCTGCTATCGGATCTTCGACATGCTCGGCTGGTCGGAGTCGATCTACAACCACATCACCTTGCGCGTGCCGGGCGAGGAAGCGTTCCTGATCAACCCGTTCGGCCTGCTGTGGTCGGAGGTGACCGCCAGCAACCTGGTCAAGATCGACAGCGAGGGCAACAAGCTGTGCGGCAGCCCCTATCCGGTCAACCTGGCGGGCTTCACCCAGCATTCGGTGTTCCACAAGCACCTGCCGTGGGCGCACGCGATCGTCCACACGCACACCCCCGACACGATGGCGGTGTGCTCGAGCGAAGAGGGGCTGACGCCGACCAACTTCTATTCGTGCTTCTTCGAGGGCTCCATCGGTTATCACGATTTCGAGGGCATCACGGTGCGCGCCGAGGAGGGCGAGCGACTGATCCAGAACGTCGGCAACCATCAGGTGCTGATGTTGCGCAACCATGGGCCCGTGGTGATGGCGCCGACGCTGCCGGCGATGTTCCTCAGCTACTACATGTTGCAGCGCGCCTGCGAGATCCAGGTCAAGACCAATGCCCTCGGCAAGCCGATCACCGTGCCGCCCGACGTAATCGAGGTGCACCAGCGCGACCGCGACCAGATGCTCACCGCCGAGTTCGGCAAGCTCGACTTCGAGGCGTGGAAGCGCAAGCTCGACACCGCCGACCGCGGCTGGCGCGACTGATCCGCGCTCGCTAGGACGACCCGATGCCGAGCCTGACCGTCAACGCGCGGCCGCTGCGCTTCGACCTCGATCCGTCGACCCCGCTGCTGTGGGCCTTGCGCGACGCGGCCAATCTCACCGGCACGAAGTACGGCTGTGGCGTCGGCGATTGCGGCGCGTGCATGGTGCTGGTCGACGGCGAGGCGCTGAGGAGCTGCCTGATCACGCTCGGCGAGGCCGAGGGCCGGGTGGTCGTCACCATCGAAGGCCTCAGTCGCGACCGTTCCCACCCGGTGCAGCAGGCCCTAGTGGCCGAACAGGCCATCCAGTGCGGTTTCTGCACGCCCGGAATCGCCATCGCCGCCGCGTCGTTGCTGGCGAAGAACGCCGCGCCGAGCGACGACGAGATCAGGCAGGCCATTCCGAACCTTTGCCGCTGCGGAGTGTACCAACGGCTGGTGCGGGCGATCCAGCGCGCCGCGCGAGTTACGGCTCGGCAGGAACGAATCAGCGCCGCGCCCGCTCCCGGGATAAGCCCGGCCGATGCCGCCTCCGCGGTGCCGGCGATGCGCAACGATGGACGCGAGGAGACACGATGAAGGCGACGATCTGGCACAACCCCGGCTGTGGCAAGTCGCGTGCGACGCTGGAGATTCTCCAGGGTCGCGGCGACGTCGATCTCGAGGTGCTCGAATACCTCAAGAACCCGCCGGGCCGCGACAAGCTCGTCCAGCTCTATCGCGATGCCGGCATCGCCCCGCGCGAGGGCGTGCGCACGTACGGCACCGACGCCGAGGAACGCGGCCTCACGACCGCCGACGACGCCACAGTGCTCGACGCGATGGTCGCCGATCCCCGGCTGATCGAGCGGCCGCTGGTCGAGACCGACAAGGGCGTTCGCCTGTGCCGCCCGCCCGAACGGGTCAACGAAATCCTCTGACCGCCTGTTGCATCGCGCCGCCTAATCTGCAAACCCCGGCCCGGCCGCGCCCCTCATGCCGGGGCATCACGAGAGGCACGATTTTGTATGAACGGTAACGAGCTCGCCGAACGTCGCACCGGCGTGAAGCTCAGGCGGAAGATCGCCGAGGCGCTTGGGCCGGCGGGCGTGTTCTTCCGCGGGTTTCTCGAGCATCCGCGGATGGTCGGTTCGATCATTCCCTCGTCGCGCAACACGATTCACAAGATGCTCGCGCCGGTGAAGTGGAACGAATGCAAGCTGTTCGTCGAATACGGCCCCGGCGTCGGCACCTTCTGCCGCCCGGTGCTCGACCGCCTGCCGCGCGACGGTGCGCTCCTCGTGATCGACACCAACCCCTTGTTCATCGACTATCTCAAGCGGACGATCCGTGACAGCCGCTTCCACCCCGTCCTCGGTTCGGCCGAGGACGTCGAGGCCATCGTCCAGGCACTCGGCTACGACAAGGCCGACTACGTCCTCTCGGGCCTCCCTTTCTCGACGCTGCCCGAAGGGGTCGGACCGGCGATCGCCGCGGCGACCCACCGGGTGGTACGCCGGGGCGGGGCGTTCCTGACTTATCAGTTCAGCGCCACCGCGCGCGATCTCACCGCGCGTCATTTCAAGCGCATCGAGACCGGCTTCGCCTGGTGGAACATCCCGCCGTGCCTGCTGTGCTGGGGCTGGCAGGAAGCCTGACCTTCGTTATTCGAACGTTTCGCTGAGCGCGGCCGGCGACGGCCCGGCGAACTGCGCGTGAACCGCCGAGAGCACGGCGAGGAAGGTCGTCACCCATGCGGCGTTCAGCATGCTGCCGACCAGGGCCTCGCCGAAGTGCGCCGCTTCCGTCCCGAACAGGCCGAACAGCAGGCCGAGCACCATCGAAACCACCAGCATGACCACGATGTAGGCGGCGAACAGCAAAACGAAGAACGCGAACAGCCGTCCGCCGTTGCCGTGGGTCAGCTGCCACGAGCGGGCGAGGGCCTTCAGCGGGCTGCCGACGTTCTCCTTGATCAGGATCGGCGGCACCAGCGAGAAACGCACGAACAGCACGGCCCATGCGACAAGGCCGGCGAAAATGACGATCCCGGCGAGCCACGTCGCGCCGGTCAGAGCCGCGAGGAGGAGAACGACCATCAGCGCGAACGACAGGGCCATCCCCAGCACCAGGTAGGCGGTTATATAGGACAGGACCTTGCGCGCTCCGAGCTTCAGCGCCTGCGCCACAGTCGGGCGGCGGCGGTCCGACAGCAGCGCGATCAGTCCGAGCATGCCGGCGGCCTGCACCACGATGATGATCAGGATCACCCACCAGAGCTGGCCATAGAAGGCGGAAAGCCGCTCCATCACCGCCTTCGCGTCGTTCGACGCGGCCGCGCTCATTCCGGCCAGGGGATCGGGCGAAATAAGCATGAAGGCGAAATATGGGAGGAAGAAGAACACGCCGGCGACCACCAGGATCACGTCGCGGTTGCCGCCGATGCGCCTGACGGCGTCGCTCCAGGCCAGATTCATCTCGAGTTTCATCGCTTAGCTTTCCTGTGGCCTCTTGACCCTTGATAAACGGCGCGCGCGCCGCCACGCAATCGGCGATGGCCACGGTTCCGGAGAATTCGATCGAATGGCGGCGCAGCGAGGCGCCGGTCCCCTATCGCCGGGCGCTCGCCGAGCAGGAAGCCCGCAACGCGGCGATCGCGGCCGGCGAGGCGGACGAACTGGTCTGGCTGCTCGAGCACCCGCCGGTCTACACCGCCGGCACCAGCGCACCGCCGGGCGAGCTGCTCGATCCGCGCTTCGAGGTCGTCGAGACCGGGCGCGGAGGGCGCTACACTTACCATGGCCCCGGACAGCGGGTCGGTTACGTGCTGCTCGATCTCGCCAAGCGCGGGCGCGACGTGCGTTGCTTCGTCCATTCGCTCGAAGGCTGGGTCATCGCCACGCTGGCCGACTTCGGCGTCGAGTCCTGGCGGACCGAGGGCCGGATCGGCATCTGGACGCGCGACGTCGACGGCAGCGAGGCGAAGATCGGCGCGATCGGCGTCCGCATCCGCCGCTGGGTGACGATGCACGGGTTTGCGGTCAACCTCGATCCCGACCTCACGCATTTCGGCGGCATCGTGCCCTGCGGGATCGCCGATTTCGGCGTCACCAGCCTCAGCAAGCTCGGGATCGAGGTTGCGCCCGAGGAGTGGGATGAGGCATTGCAGCGTCGCGCCGGCGGTTTCCTTGCCGCGCTGGCTGGTTCGGAGACTTGCACTTGACCCTCCCGCGTTCGCTCGCCCTGCTGCTCCCGCTGGTATTGCTGGCCGGATGCAACAAGCCCGCCCGCAACGACGAGCGCTCGGCCTCGGGCGAAGTGCTGCAGGGAACGGTGAGCGACGCGATGCTGCCGCTCGACAAGCTCAAGTCCGAGCCGCCGCTGCTCGCCCCGAGCAAGGCAGGCACCACGCCCGAAGGCGCGGAGGATGAGGCAAGCGGCGAGGGCGATGCGGCCAGCGAAGCCGCGGGAGAACCCGGCGAAGCGGCGACGGCCGCGCCTTCGCCGACCGCCGCGCCCTAGCCCAGGCCAGCCAGAAGCCGCCGCGCCTGTTCGAGGTGCGGCTGGTCGAGCATGCGGCCTTCCATCTGCAAGGCGCCCGCGGCCGGGGCGGCGGCAAAGGCGGCGACGATGCGCCGGGCCTCGGCGATCTCTTCTTCGCTCGGCATGAAGGCGGCGTTGATCACCGGCACCTGGTCGGGATGGATCGCCAGCATTCCGGCAAAGCCGTCGGCGTGGCTTTCCCGGGCGACCCGCTCAAGCGCGGCGAGATCGCGGAAATCGGCATAGAGCGTATCGATCGGCACGAGCTCGCAGGCATGCGCGGCTAGCAGCACTTGCGCGCGGACCATGCGAAAGGCGTCGGTCCAGCGTCCCTCGGCATCGCGTTTGCGGCTGGCGCCGATCGCCGCCGACAGGTCCTCGGCGCCCCAGGTCAGGCCGGCGAGTCGTGGGACACGAATGTCGAGATAGGCCGGGATGCCCAGCGCGGCGGCGGGCGTTTCGCTGACCAGCGGCAGCAACCTCGTGTGGCCTGGCGCGATTCCGTTGCGCTGCTCGAGATCGTGCAGTTCGGCGGCGAGGGTCTGCAATTGCGCCGGCCCGGCGGCCTTGGGCACCATGATCCCGTCGGGCCCGCTCGGCATCACCGCCAGCAGGTCTTCGCGCCAGAGACGCGTATCGAGCGCGTTGATGCGCACCCAGCGCCGGCCCGGGCCGCCGGTGCGGTGCTGCGAATCGAGCCAGTCGCGCGCCATCGAACGGGCCGCTTCCTTGGCTTGCGGAGCGACGGCGTCCTCGAGATCGACGATCACCACGTCGGCGCCGCACCCGGCCACCTTCGACAGCTTCTTCTCGCTGTCGCCCGGAACGAACAGCCACGAACGCATCGGCATCGCGCAATCTCCTTGGTCTTTCCTATAGCCTTCGCGGCGCGCGCGGCTAGACCGGGCCGGTGAATCCGCCCGCCGATCCGCCGCGCCACCGCCTGCTCCCGCTAGCCGCGCTGCTGATCGGCAACGCCGCGCTGGCGCTCGGGCCGTACTTCGTGCGGCTGGCGGACAGCGGCCCGATCGCCGCGGGCTTCTGGCGGCTGGCGCTCGCCCTGCCGCTGCTGTTCCTGTTCGCCAGCCGCGAGCCGAGCCCCGCCGCGCCGGTTTCGCGCAAGCTGCTGCTGGCGATTGGGCTCGGCGGGGTGTTCTTCGCGCTCGACCTGTCGAGCTGGCATGTCGGCATCGGCTTCACCCGGCTCGGCAACGCGGCGCTGTTCGGCAACTCGGGCAGCCTGATTCTGATGGTCTGGGGCTTCCTCGTCTGGCACCGCTGGCCGAAGGCGCGCGAGTGGCTCGGCATCGCCGCGGCCTTCACCGGCGCGGCGATCCTCCTCGGGCGCAGCTTCGAGGTTTCCGCGCAGACGCTGATCGGCGACTTGTTCTGCCTGCTCGCCGGCCTCCTCTACGCCGGCTACCTGCTGATCCTGCAGGACGCGCGCCGGGTGCTTGCAAGCTGGCGCCTGCTCGGCTGGTCCAGCGCCGCCGGGGTGCCCGTGCTGCTGCTCGTCGCTATCCTCCACGGCGAGCCGGTCTGGCCGCAGCACTGGGGCCCACTGGTCGCCCTGGCCTTCTCGAGCCAGATCGTCGGCCAGGGGATGCTGGTCTATTCGCTGCGGCATTTCTCGCCGCTGGCGATCGGCTTGGCGCTGCTGACCCAGCCGGCCATCGCCGCGCTCGCCGGGTGGCTGGCCTTCGGCGAGAGGCTCGGCTGGATCGACGTCGTCGGCATGGCGCTGCTCGCTTCGGCGCTGGTGATCGCCCGCGTGGCAGGGGAATCGACGGGGCCCACAGCCGCTGATAAGGTCACCGGATAAACCGGATAATCGGGTGGGGGGAACATGCAGCAAGACGGCAAGAGCTGGGATACCGGCTACGAGTGGAAGATCATCCTGATCCTGAGCCTGACCTTCGGACTGGTCGGGCTCGATCGCTTCATCCTGCCGGTACTGTTTCCGGCCTTCATGGGCGAGCTGGGGCTGACCTACCAGGACCTCGGCAACCTGGTCGGGATTCTCGCGGTGTTCTGGGGCATCTCGGCCTTCGCCATGGGCTTCCTGTCCGACCGGGTCGGGCGGCGCAAGGTGCTGATTCCGGCGGTGATCGTCTTCTCGCTGATGTCGGCCTTTTCGGGCATGGTCGGCGGCCTGGTCAGCCTGCTGCTGATCCGCGCCGTGATGGGGCTCGCCGAAGGGCCGGTCGCCTCGACCGGCGTGGCGGTGGCGGTCGAAGCCTCGCACCCCAAGCGGCGCGGCATGAACAACGGGATCTTCCAGTGCATGATCTCGCTGATGGGCAACGCGATAGGGCCGATAATTGCCACCCAACTGCTGCTTGTGACCACCTGGCGCACGGTGTTCATGCTAGTCGGTATCCCCGGCCTGGTGATGGCGGCGGTGATGTTCTTCCTGATCCGCGAACCGGAACACGGTACGCCTGACGGCGCGCGCGTGGCGCGCCCTGGCGTCGCCGACCTGTTCGGCCATCGCAACGTGCCGCTGGCCATGCTGACGCTGATGTGCGCGATGGGCGGCATCTTCGTGATGGGCGCGATGATGCCCAACTACCTGACCGACTATCTGCACCTCTCGGTCCAGCAGATGGGCGCTGTGGTCTCGGCGATCGGCTTCGGCGGCGCGCTCGGCCAGTTCGCCATGCCGACGGTGTCGGACTTCATCGGCCGCAAGCTGGCCACGCTGATTTCCTACATCCTCGCGGCGGTGTTCACCTACCTGTTCACCCAGGCCGGGGCGGACAGCCTGTCGACGCTGTTTTGGCTGATCTTCTTCGCCGCGCTGTTCAACTTCTCGGCGCTCGCCATCCTGGCTGGACCCGTTGCCGCCGAAGCGGCTCCGCTCGGCATGGTCGCTTCGGTGGCCGGGCTGGTGATCGGCGCGGGCGAGATATTCGGCGGCGGCGTGGCGCCGGCGATTGCCGGGCGCATCGCCAGCACGAGCGGAATCGAGCACGTCTTCACCTTCACCATCGCCAGCCTGATCTTGGGGTTCGTCGTCGCCCTGTTCCTCAAGGAGACGGCGCCGCGCAAGACAGGGGCTGCCTGAGTGACCACGCGGGGGATGGCCGGGATCGCGGGGCTGCTGCTGGCCGGCTGCACCACGATGCCGGCCGCGCCCCCGCCGGTCGACGCCGCGCCCGCGGTTGTCATCGCCAGCCCGACGGCCGCCGACCAGAATGCCACCTTCGATAAGGTCGGCCGCACGTACATCGATATCCTGACCGCCGAGAATCCCGTCGCCGCGACGCAACTGGGCGACCATCGGCACGACGGAGAGCTTCCGGCGATCGACGCCAGCGCGCGCAAGACCCGCGCGGTCATGGACAAGCAGTTGCTGCAAGCGCTCGGCCAGATTGACCGCAGCCGGCTCACGCCCGACAATCAGGTCGATTACGCGCTGCTCAAGAACGCCGTCGAGTACGACCTGTGGGACACCGAAACCCTGCAGACCTGGGCGTGGAACCCGCAGTATTACAATTCAAACGCCTCGAACGCGCTCTACCTGCTGATCGCGCGCGACTTCGCCCCGTGGCCCACGCGCTTCGAGGCGATCGTCTCGCGAATGGAAAAGCTCCCGGCTTTCCTCGCCGAGGAACGCAGGCAGCTCGACCCTAGGCGGGTGCCGAAGGTCTACGCCGAGACAGTGGCCAAACAGAACGCCGGGATCATGGAGATCGTCGACGCCGCGCTGCTGCCCGAGGTCGAGCGCAGCGGCGTTCCGCGCACGCGCTTCGATGCGGCGCTCGCCAATCTGAAGGCCGCGGTCGCCGAGCACCAAAAGTGGCTCGACGGGGTTCTGGTGCCGAACGCCAGGGGCGATTTCCGGCTCGGCCCGGCGCTTTACGACCGCAAGATGAAGTTCGAGCTTATGAGCTCGATGACCCGCCCCGAGCTCAAGGCCAAGGCGCAGCGGGCGTTCAATGACACCCGCGCCGAGATGGAGCGCCTCGCGCGCAGTTTCCCCGAGTGCGACAAGGGCACCCAGCAGCAGGCGATCGAGTGCGCGCTCGGCAGGAGCTACGCCAGGCGGGCGACGCGCGACACGTTGGAGCAAGTCGCGCGGGACACCCTGGCCCAGGCGACCGACTTCGTGCGCGAGAAGGGCTTCGTGACGATGCCTTCGGCGCCGGTACAGATCGTGCCGATGCCGGTGTTCAACCAGGGCAATTCGGTCGCCTACGACGATGCGCCTGGGCCGCTCGAGAAGGAGCAGCCGAACTTCTACACGATCTCGCCCATTCCGAAGGAGTGGACGGATCAGCAGGCGGCGAGCTTCCTCACCGAATACAACCTCTACATGCTACACGACCTGTCGATCCACGAGGCCATGCCCGGGCATTACCTGCAGCTCGACCATGCCAACATGAACGACGATCCCTTGCGCGGGGTGCTCCAGTCGGGCCCGTTCATCGAGGGCTGGGCGGTCTACGGCGAGGGGCTGATGGCCGAGCAGGGCTATCTCGGCGGCGACGCGACCGAGGACGGCAAGCTGTTCAAGCTGACGATGCTCAAGATGCGGCTGCGCTCGATCACCAACACCCTGCTCGACATCGGCATCCAGACCGAAGGCATGACCCGCGACCAGGCGATGGAGCTGATGATGGCCGGCGCCTTCCAGCAGGAGCGCGAGGCCGCCGGCAAGTGGCTGCGCGCGCAGCTCTCGTCCGTCCAGCTATTGAGCTACTTCACCGGCTACGAGGAGCACACGGCGCTGCGCGAGGAGGCCAGGCAGCGTTGGGACAAGGGCTTCACGCTGCGGCGCTACAACGACGAGGTCCTCGCGCACGGCTCGCCGCCGGTGAAATATGTGCGCGCCTTGATGTTCGACTTGCCGGTGCCGCAGGAATGAGCGCGCAGAAGCCACGGAAGCCGAAAAACGGCCAACGCAAGCATCGCGAAGACTTGCTCGACGAAGCGCTCGACGAGAGCTTCCCGGCGAGCGATCCACCGGCGATCACCGAGCCGCACCGCAAGCCCGGCGGGACGGAGGACTAGTCGCCCGAGGGCATCCTGCCCAAATCGCCCAGGCCGATCGTCCCGCTCGCCATTTCGAGCATGCGGTCGACGCTGCGCCGCGCGGCCAGGCGCACGCTTTCCTCGATCTCGATCCGCGGCTGGAGGTCGCGAAGGGCGAGGTAGAGCTTCTCCATCGTGTTGAGCGCCATGTACGGGCAGATGTTGCAGTTGCAGTTGCCGTCGGCACCCGGTGCGCCGATGAAGGTTTTGTTCGGCAGCGCCTTTTCCATCTGGTGGATGATGTGCGGCTCGGTGGCGACGATCAGCGTGTCGCCGGGGAACGTCTTGGCGAACTGCAGGATCGAGCTGGTCGAGCCGACGTGATCGGCGTGGTCGATGATGTGCGGCGGGCACTCGGGATGCGCGGCGACCGGGGCATCGGGGTGCTGCGCCATCAGCTTGAGCAGCTCGCGCTCGCTGAAGGCCTCGTGGACGATGCAAACGCCCGGCCACAGCAGCATCTCGCGGTCGAACTTGCGGTTGAGGTAGCCGCCGAGGTGCCGGTCGGGGCCGAAGATGATCGGCTGCTCCTTGGGAATCTGGTTGAGGATCGTCTCGGCCGATGAGCTGGTGACGATCACGTCGCTGAGCGCTTTAACCTCGGTCGAGCAGTTGATGTAGGTCAGCGCGATGTGATCGGGATGCGCCTCGCGGAAGGCCTTGAACTTGTGCGGGGGGCACGAGTCCTCGAGGCTGCAGCCTGCTTCCAGGTCGGGCAGCACGACGATCTTCTCAGGCGACAGAATCTTCGCCGTGTCGGCCATGAACTTGACTCCGCAGAACGCGATCACCTCGGCATCGGTGTCGGCCGCCTTGCGTGAGAGCTCGAGGGAATCGCCGACGAAATCGGCGAGGTCCTGCAGCTCGGGCTTCTGGTAGTAGTGCGCCAGGATGACGGCATTGCGCTCCTTGCGCAGCCGGTCGATCTCGGCGCGCAGGTCGGCGCCGGCAGGGAGTTTGGTTTCGACGGACATGGGCGGCCTCCTTGCCGGCCATATAGGAAGTCGCCCCGCCGCTGTCGCGGGCCTAGGCGCGCTTTTTTAGCCCCCGAGCGAGCGCACCAGCGCGACCAGCGGCGGGAAGCCCACCACCATATTCGGCAACACGGTCATCCCGACCAGCGCGGCGAGGCCCCAAAAATACGCCGGATGCACGCGCGCGCGGGTTCGCAAGTCGTAACCGATGGCCACGGCGAAGAAGAGCAGGTGCAGCGGAAGGAGTACGTAGGTCATCTGAAGGCCGACCCACGCGTGGGGCACGATGCGGCCGAGCCCCGGCGCGATGATGCAGATCGTGCCGCTCAGCATCAGGCGCTTGTGCCAGTCCGAACGCTTGCGCAGCGCGATGCCGGCCCAGGTCAGGCCCAGGAAGGCGGCGGTGGCAAGACCGTCCATCGCGATGATGTATTCCGGCGTGAAGGCAGGCGGCGTTCGATGGGTCGCGGTATTAATCGCCAGGACCATCGTGCCCATCAGCAGCACCCACAGGCTCCAGCCGGCGGTCAGGATGCCGAGCCGGCGGTGGACCGCCAGATTGCCGCTCGCGACGAGGCTGTTCTGGGTAACGAACAGGACCACCCATCCCATCATCGAGATGCCGTGGAGATGCACCCACCACGGCTCGCCGAAGTTGGACTGGCCGAGGACGATCGAGCGAACGAAGCCGGCGACGCACGCCCCGGCTAGGGCCAGCGCCATGTAGAAGAAGAACGCGCGTTCGCGCTGAACGGCGGATGGTGCGGATGATGCGATAGTCGCCACGAAGCCCTCCCCAAGCATAGCGACTTGAGGCGGGTGTCGGTGGTTATGCGGCCGATGTCAATCGCCGCCCAGGACGGTCGACGATTCAGCCGCCAAGCGACTTGGTTAGCGCCAGCACAGGGGGCGTCCAGGCAATCGCGAAGCTCACGCTCACCCAGCCGACGAGCGCACCCGCGCCCCAGAAATAGGCCGGATGGACGGCGCCGCGTGTGCGCTTGTCGTAGAGCATGGCCACCCCGAAATAGCCGACCAGCAAGATCGCCATGACCAGCCAGATACCGCGCTCGTCGAAGATGAAAGGTAGCGTGAGCCGGCCCCAGGCAACGGAGATGAGGTTCAGCATCGCTCCCAGCATCAGCCGTTTGTGCCAGTCCGGCGCCCGATTGCGCAGGCGGACCGCTGCGAGCACGAGGCCGCCGAAAGCGACCATGTTGAGCCAGTCCATCATCAGAAAATAGTTGGGTTGGAAGAACGGCGGCACGCGGTGGGTGCGGACGTCCATCGCCGTGATCACGAAACCGAGCACGACAATCCACGCGCTCCAGCCGGCGGCGATCGGGCCGAGCGTGCGGTGGGCAGTCACGTTGCCGCGATAGACGAGAAAGGTCTGGGTCAGGAACAACGCGACCCAGGTCATCATCGACGCCGCATGGAGATGGACCCACCACGGCGAGTAGATGCTCGACGCACCGATCGCGAAAAAGAAGCCGAAGCCCGCGAGGACCGTCACGACGACGGCCAACGCCATATAAAAGAAGAACGCGCGCTCTTTTTGAAGCGCGGAGATTCCCGATGATGCAACGGTTGCCATGATCTGCCTCCCCCGAGTCAGTCAGATGACGCAGAGTGACTCCTTACCGCCGGCGCTGTCAACCTGCCGGCTCGCCGTCGAAGCGCACCTTGACCTTGACGTCGCCGTAGCCGGCAACCTGCAGCGGGATGGCGAGGTTCTGCCCGATCGCCTCGCGCGCCGCCGCGCGGGCGAGGTCCATCAGGACAGGATTGGCGGCCTGCTGGACCGCCTGCTGCTCGGCGAGCCGGGTGTTGTTGCGAGTGAGACGGTCCTGCGCGGTGTTGGTGATCCAGATGCCTTCGCGCAGGTATTGCGCGTGGGCTTCGTCGAGGTTCGGTTTGCCGACGATCAGCGCGGGAAGCTGGACATCCATGGTGTGGGTCTCGCCGTTCCAGGCGAGGCGCCCACGGTCCATCTTCGACAAGTCGATGGTATAATCGACCCGCGCGGGGATCACCGCGACCTGGCGGCTCTTGATCGCCCCGAATAGCCGGCTGTCCTCGCTCGCAACCACCGGTGAGAGCTGGGCCGAGAAAACTGTCAACTTGTTCTGCTTTTCGAGAGCCGTGAGGCTGGTTGCCAGCGGATCGCCTAGATCTTCCGGCCCGAACGCCTTCCAGGCGAACCACGCTGCCAGCGCGAAGGCCACGATGAACAGCAGCCATGGCAGTGCCTGCACCCGCGCGAGCGAGGCCTGGCGGTGCGGCGCGTGCTGCAACCGGTCGCCGGCAGCCTCGCGTTTGATCAGGATAGGATCGTCCATATTTCTCCCGAACGGGCGACCAGGGCGCGCCGTTCCAGATCGAGCAGGTGCGCCTTCACCGAAAGTCCGGCAGCGGGCCACAGCCACGGATTGACGCCCTTGTACATCTGCGGGACCAGTTCGGCGATGACTTGCGGCTCTCGACCGAGGAGCTTCAATATCTGCCGCTCGCGCTGGCGGCGGTGGCCGATCATCCCGCGCACCAGTTGCCGGGGGTTGTGCACGGCGGGCCCGTGCGCCGGGTAATAGACCCTATCGGTGCGCTCCTGCAGCAGCGCGAGGCTGGCCATGTAGGCGGCCATGTCGCCGTCGGGCGGAGCGACGACGGTGGTCGACCAGCCCATCACGTGATCGCCGGTGAACAGCGCGCCGGTTCCCTCGAGAGCGAAGCACAAGTGGTTGGAAGTGTGTCCGGGGGTGGCAAGCGCGGTCAGCGTCCAGGCCGGCCCCGCCAGCTGCTCACCGTCGGTCAGTACGCGGTCGGGCGCGTAGTCCCCGTCGAACGGTGCGTCGGCGCGCGGCTCGTCGCTCTCGATCACCAGCGCCGCGCAGCCAATTACCGGCGCGCCGGTCATTTGCGCGAGCGGCGCGGCGGCCGGGGAGTGGTCGCGGTGAGTGTGGGTGCAGGCGATCGCGATCACGGGCGTGTCGCCGATGGCGCGTACGAGCGCGTTGAGATGCCCGGGCTCGGCGGGGCCGGGATCGATCACCGCCAGGCCCTCGCTGCTTCCGACGAGATAAGTTTGCGTGCCGGTGTACGTGAATGGCGAGCCGTTCGGCGCCAGCACCCGCCGGACGAGCGGCTCGAGCTGTTCGACTTCGCCGGTCGGCCAGGGTTGCGGGGGCATCGCCATCCGCCGCATATGGCTTGCGTGGATGAGGATTGAAATGACCGAACCGCTGATCCTGGTGCTCGACGAAGGGACGACCTCGACCCGGGCGATGCTGTTCACCCCGGCGGGCGAGCTGCGCGGCACCGCCCAGCGCGAGCTGACCCAGCACTATTCGCGGCCCGGCTGGGTCGAGCACGACGCGGGCGAGATCTGGGACAAGACCGTCGCCTGCGCTCGCGAGATGGTCGAGCGGGCGGGCGGGGCCGGGCGGATCGCCGCTATCGGCGTGACCAATCAGCGCGAGACGGTGGTCGCGTGGGACCGCGCGACCGGGGAGCCGCTCGCCCGTGCGCTGGTGTGGCAGGACCGGCGCACCGCAGCCTTCTGCGAGGAGCTGCGCGCTGCGGGGCACGAAGATGCGGTGCGCGAGACGACCGGGTTGCTGCTCGACCCCTATTTCTCGGCCACCAAGATGCGCTGGCTGCTCGACAACGAACCGGCCGTCGCCGAAGCGGCGCGCGCGGGGCGCCTGGCCTTCGGCACGATCGAAAGCTGGCTGGTCTTCAGGCTCACCGATGGTGCCGCGCATGTCAGCGACGCGGGGAACGCCAGCCGCACGCTACTGCTGCCGCTGACCGGCGCGACTTGGGACAGCGGTTTGTGCGACTTGTTCGGCGTGCCGCCCGCGGCCCTGCCAGAGGTCGTCGACAGCGCGGGTCAATTCGGCACGACGGCGCTGTTTGGCGCATGGATTCCGATCTGCGGCCTCGCCGGTGACCAGCAGGCGGCGACCATCGGCCAGGGCTGCCTCGCGCCCGGCGAAACCAAGGCGACTTACGGAACCGGGGCTTTCGTGCTCGCCAACAAGGGAAGCGACGCTCCCCGATCGCGAAATCGCCTGCTCGGGACGGTGCTCCACCAGCTTGGCGGACGGCGCTGCTACGCGCTCGAAGGCTCGGTGTTCGTTGCCGGCAGCCTGATCCAGTGGCTGCGCGACTCGCTGCAGATGATCGTCCGCGCCGACGAGAGCGAGGAGCTCGCCCGCTCAGTCGAGGACAACGCGGGGGTCGTGGTGGTTCCCGCGCTCTCGGGCCTCGGCGCGCCGCACTGGCGAGCCGAGGCGCGGGGGGCGATCACCGGGCTCAGCTTCGCCGCCACGCGCGCGCACGTCGTGCGCGCCGCGCTCGAGGCGATCAGCCACCAGACGCAGAATCTCGCCGACGCTTTCGCCGCCGACGGCGCGGAATGGACCGAGCTCAGGATCGACGGCGGGATGAGCGCCAACGACTGGCTGGCGCAGGATATCGCCGATATCACCGCGCTGCCGGTGGTGCGGCCCGATTTCGTCGAGACCACCGCGCTCGGCGCGGCAATGCTGGCTGCCGTGGGCGCAGGGCTGCACGGCTCGTTAGAACAAGCGTGTGCGGCGATGATCGGCGGCACGCGCCGGTTCGAACCGGCGATGGCGAACGACTTGCGTAAAGCCCGCCTGGCGGCGTGGGAAAAGGCGCTGGCGGCGGTCTAGGCCGCGCCGAGTTCGCGTCCGATGCGGTCGCGCAGGCGATGGATTGCGCTCGGATGCATCTCGAACCGCTCGCGCCAGGCTTTGTCGAGCCGGGCGATGCGCGCGTGAAAGCGCTCGGTCCTGAGGATCAACTCTTGCGTGTCGGGACCGAGCATCGCGAGCTGTTCGGGCTTGCTCTCCGGCTGCGAGCGCGGCAGACGCCCGTGGTGGCGCAACTGGAACTCGCTGATTTCGCCAGAGAAATAGGCGCGCTGATTGAGCAGCCAGGCGATCGCGTGCATCATCCGTGTGGTCGTGCGCAGCGCCTCGCAGCTCAGCGCCACCCGGGCGAGGTCCTCGTCCTCGCCGGCGAGGTCGAGCCGGCCCGACAGGTCGAACACCGCGCGCGCCTCGTCGGCGAGCACCAGCGCCTCGCAATAGAGCGATTCTATGATCGTCGGACTGAGGTCGGTGGGCTCGGCCATGGCGTTACAACGGAGCTAGGCCCGTTTCGGTGCCGGTTACCAGCGCGGTAACCATAATTTTCCGGTCTCGAGGCGGTTTGTCCCACGCGGACACGCATCAAGAAGCCAGCATTCAGGCGATGATGTCGGGCGTCAGGTAATCCTCGATCATCGCAATCTGGTCCTTGAGCTGCAGCTTGCGCTTCTTGAGCCTGGCGATTTGCAACTGGTCCTGGCTTTCGGTCGCTATCAGCGCGCCGATAGCGGCGTCGAGGTCGCGGTGCTCGGTGCGCAACATCGCCAGCCGCCGGCGCAGTTCCTCCTCGTTCACCGCCATCCAGCCTTTCTCGCCGCGCCGTTCCGAGCCCACGTCTCGCCGCGCGTTCGATTGAAGAATTAAGTGAGTTATGATTTGATGACAATCGCCCGGCTTGGGCACCGTTCGAGTCGTCCCGAGTCGCGCCAACAGGGGGTCGCAAGACAACCTCGCTGACCAGGAGAACGCTCTATGGAAACCACGCACATCGCCGCCCTTCAGGCCAGGCATGAAGGGCTGGAAGCCCGGCTCCGCGATGAACTCAGCCGACCCGCTCCCGATGATGCGATCCTGCAAACTCTCAAGAAACAGAAACTGCGCATCAAGGAAACTCTGGCGCAGATTTGATCCGGCCCTCCGCCGTCCAGGGCGGGAGGTAACGTTTTCAAAATGGCGGCGGATGCGATAGGCGGGCCGCATGTCCGCCGCAGCCGCCGCCCGCTCGATCCTGACCCAGCTGCACGAGCTGATGGCCTCGCGCATTTCCGCGCAAGGCAAGCTCAACCAGGTGGTCGACATCATCGGCGAGGCGCTCGATAGCGAGGTCTGCTCGATCTACCTCCTGCGTGACGGGATGCTCGAGCTGTTCGCCACCCGCGGGCTCAACCAGGGGGCGGTCCACGTCACCAAGCTCGGCGTCGGCGAAGGCCTGACCGGCACGATCGCCCAGAACATCGAGACCCTCAACCTCGCCGAGGCGACCGCCCACCCCGAGTTCCAGTACCGCCCTGAAACCGGCGAGGAAAAATTCCACTCGTTCGCCGGTGTGCCCATCGTCCGGCGCGAGCGGGCGATCGGGGTGCTGACCGTCCAGCACGTCGAGCCGCGGCGCTACGAGGACGTCGAGATCGAGGCGCTGCAGACGGTGGCGATGGTCCTCGCCGAGCTGATCCACAACGCCGGCCTCGCCGACGGCGAGGACAAGGGCGACGCGGCGAGCAGCCATACCGGGCAGGAAGTGCTCGACGGGCTTCAGCTGGTGAAGGGCCTCGCGCTCGGCCAGGCGGTGTTCCACCAGCCGCGCATCAATATCGAGCAGACCGTCGCCGAGGACGTCGAGGCCGAGCGGCAGCGGGTCTATCTCGCGTTCGACAAGATGCGCGAACAGATCGACACCATGGCCGGGCAGGCCGAGTTCGGCGTCGGCGGCGAGCACGAGGAGGTCCTGCAGACCTACAAGATGTTCGCCTACGACGAAGGCTGGAGCCGGCGGATCAACGAGGCGATCGATTCCGGCCTCACGGCCGAAGCGGCAATCGAGCGCGTCCAGCAACGCACCCGGATGCGCATGCGCGAGATCGACGATCCGCTGCTGGCCGACCGGATGCACGACCTCGAGGACTTGTCGAACCGGCTGCTACGGATCGTCTCAGGCCAGCTCGGCACCGCGGCGAGCGTCGGTCTGCGCGGCGATTCGATCCTCATCGCCAAGAATCTCGGACCCGCCGAGCTGCTCGAATACGACCGTCGCCGGCTCAAGGGCGTGGTGCTCGAGGAAGGCAGCCTGACGGCGCACGTAGTGATCGTCGCGCGGGCGATGGGCGTGCCGGTGCTCGGCCGCGTGCGCAACGCGCGCGGGCTGATCCGCGAAGGCGACACGCTGCTGCTCGACGGCGACTTCGCCAAGCTCACCGTGCGCCCGTCGCAAGGCGTGCTCGATGCCTTCGAGGCGCGCTTCGCGATCAACCGCAAGCGCCAGGCGGCCTATGCCAAGCTGCGCGACGTCGAGCCGTTCACTCGCGACGGTCAGCGCATCCAGGTCATGATGAACGCCGGCCTGCGCGACGACATGCCGATGCTCAGCCTGACCGGCGCCGACGGCATCGGTCTGTTCCGCACCGAATTCCAGTTCCTCGTCTCCGCGACGCTTCCGGCGCGCGACCGGCAGACGCGGCTTTACCGCGACGTGCTCGACATCGCCGGCGACAAGCCGGTGATCTTCCGCACGGTCGACATCGGCGGCGACAAGCAGCTGCCCTACCTCAGCAGCGAGATTAGCCGCGAGGACGAGAACCCGGCGATGGGCTGGCGCGCGCTGCGCCTGGCGCTCGAGCGCGAAGGACTGCTCAAGGCGCAGGCGCGCGCGCTGCTCGAGGCGAGCGCCGGCAAGACGCTCAACGTGATGTTCCCGATGGTTTCGGAACCGTGGGAATTCGACGCGGCGAAGAAGGTGTTCGATCGCCAGCTCGCCTATCTCAAGCGACTCAAGCACAGCCTGCCCGAGGCAATCAACTACGGCGTCATGCTCGAAGTGCCCTCGCTCGCCGAGATGCTCGACGTGCTGCTGCCGAAGATATCGTTCATCTCGATCGGGACCAACGACCTGACGCAGTTCCTGTTCGCCGCCGACCGCGGCAATCCGCGGCTCGCCGAACGCTACGACTGGCTGAGCCCGGCGATCCTGCGCTTCCTTGCCCGCGTAATCCAGGGCACGGCCGGGCACCGCGTGGACCTGGGCGTGTGCGGCGAGATGGGCGGGCGGCGGCTCGAGGCGCTGGCACTGATCGGGCTCGGCATCCGCCGCCTGTCGATCACCCCGGCGGCGGTCGGCCCGATCAAGGAACTGGTGCGCAAGGTCGACACGAGCGAGATCGGCGCTGCGATGAAGCGCTGGCTGGCCTCGCCGCCGCCGGACATGCGCGTGGCGCTGTTCGACTGGGCGGCCGAGCATGAGATAGAGGTGGATTAACCACCTATGGTGAGGCAGGCACGCGACGAGCCGAGCTTGACTTGCGACCGCCGGGCCCGTCTTTAGTCGCCTAACAGGTTCGCCGATTGGCTCCTATCCTCAGCAGGAGCGAGAATGGAAAACGACGACGCCATCATCGAGTCTCCGCCCGGAGTGGGCGAGCAACTTCGCGCGGCCCGCGAGGCGAAGGATCTCACGCTCGAGCAGGTCGCCGCCGAGACGCGCATTCCGCAGCGCCACCTGATGGCGATGGAAGAAGGCGATTTCGCCAAGCTGCCCGGCCGGACTTACGCAGTCGGCTTCGCGCGAACTTACGCCAAGACGGTGGGCCTCGATCCCGATGCCATCGGCGTGGGCGTGCGCGCCGAGCTCGATGCGCAGAGCGAGGACGGTTATCGCCCGGCGAGCTTCGAACCCGGCGACCCGGCGCGGGTGCCCTCGCGTGCGCTCGGTTGGTTCGCCGGCTTCGCGGTGCTGCTGCTGCTCGCCGGCGGGTTTTTCTTCTTCCGCACGATCTTCGCGCCGGCCGGTGAGCTGCCGTCGCTGGTCGAACAGCAGCGAGCGCAGCAGCAGACCCCGCAGCGCGCCGCGGCGCCGGGCGCGTTGCCGGCCGCGCCGACGGCCGCCAACCCGACCGGTCCGGTGGTGTTCACCGCGCTGGCGCCGGGGATCTGGGTCAAGTTTTACGACGCCAACGGCAAGCAGCTTATGCAGAAGCAGATGGTGCAGGGCGAAAGCTTCACCGTTCCGGCCGACGCGCAAGGGCCGATGCTGTGGACCGGGCGGCCCGACGCGTTGGCGATCACCGTCGGCGGCAAGCCGCTGCCCAAGCTCGCCGAGCAGGAACAGGTCATGAAAGATGTGCCGGTGACGGCGCAGGCGCTGCTCGCGCGCGGGCAGCCGAGCTCTGTTCCGGCGGGGGAAAAACACGCTCCCGCCGCGACCTGACCGGGTTCGCTCCTCGACAAGCGAGTCCCGCCCCGGCACAATCGCGACCGCGCCGTTCAGCGGCGGTTCGCCCGCCTTGCGCAAGTGAGCCTGCGCGAACCAGTTGAGGAGGGAATTTCGATGCGTTTCACCCGATGGCAGGCTTCTCGCGCGGTTCTCGCTGCGCTGGCCATGGCAGGCGTGCTCGCCGCCGCCGGCCCGGCTGCGGCGCAGGACGAGGCGGCGCGCGTGCGCAAGCTCGAGGACCAGGTCAGGGCGCTGCAGCGCAAGGTCTTCCCCGGACCGGACGGCAAGTTCTTCGCGCCCGAAGTCGATACGTCGAACAACCAACCCGTGCAGCAGCAGCAGCCGGTCGGCATTCCGGCGGCGACGCCGCTGACCGACCTGCTGGGACGGCTCGATTCGATCGAGGCCCAGCTCAATCGCCTGACCGCGCGAAGCGAGGTCAACGAAAACGCCATCTCGATGATCGAGGACCGCCTCGACAAGCTCGAAGCGGCCGGTGCGCCGGCAACCGCGGCCGTTCCGGTGCAGCCGACGGGCGCGATCGAGGTGCCGGACGCGGGCCCGCCCGCCGTGGCCGCGAAGAACCCGGCCAAGACCAATTCGCCCACCAGGCCCGCGGCGCCGAGCGCGGCACGGCTGGCCAAGGTCCAGGCGGTCGCCAAGCCCGACACCGGCAATGCGGGCGACGACGAATACTCGTACGGCTTCCGGCTGTGGGAGGCGGGACTCTATCCGGAGGCGCAGCAGCAGCTGAAGCTCTACGTCGACAAGTATCCCAACGATCCCAAGATCAGCTATGGCCGCAACCTGCTCGGCCGGGCCTATCTCGACGACAAGCAGCCCAAGGCCGCCGCGCCCTATTTCCTCGAGAACTACCAGAAGGACCCGAACGGCGCCCGCGCGCCCGACAGCCTGCTGTTCCTCGCCGAAGCGATGGTCGCGCTGAAGGACAACACACGCGCGTGCCGGGCGCTCGCCGAATTCAGCGACAAGTACCCGGCGCTCGCCACCGGGCGGCTGCAGGACCAGTATGACAGGGACCGCAAGCAAGCCGGTTGCAAGTGACGGGGTGACGCCCGAGCAGGCCGAGCGCTTTGCGGCCGATCTAGGTCGGCTGTGGCCCGAGGACGGGCGCTTCGGCCTGGCGGTCTCCGGCGGCCCGGACAGCCTCGCGCTGCTGCTGCTGGCGCACGCCGCACGCCCGGGACGCTTTGCCGTGGCGACGGTCGATCACGGGCTCCGGCCCGAGGCCGCCGCCGAATGCGCGTTGGTCGAACGGGCTTGCGCCGACCGCGGAATCGCCTGCGCCATCCTCAAGGTTGAACTGGCTGCCGGCAACCTCCAGGCCGAAGCGCGGGCCGCGCGCTATGCCGCGCTGGCCGAATGGGCCGAACGCGAAGGGGTGGCGGCGCTCGTCACCGCGCACCATGCCGACGACCAAGCCGAAACGCTGATCATGCGGCTCAACCGGGCGAGCGGCCTCGCAGGGCTGGCCGGGGTGCGCTCGCGCGGGGTCGTTCCCGGCGCGCGGTTGCCGCTGCTGCGGCCGCTCCTGAGTTGGCGGCGCGCCGAGCTGGCGGCAATCGTCGCCGGTGCCGGGCTCGAGGCGGTGCAAGACCCGAGCAACGCTGACGAGGCCTACGACCGTGTACGCATTCGCAAGGCGCTGGCGGCGGCCGACTGGCTCGACGCCGGGGCGGTGGCGGCAAGCGCCGAACATCTCGCCGACGCCGACGAGGCGCTCGGTTGGATGGTCGAGCGTGAGATGGCCGAGAACGTTTCGGTGATCGAAGACGGCATTCGTTACGAACCCGGCGCGCCCAAGGCCGTCGCCATCCGCGTGGCGGCGCGCATCGTCGGCGGCTTCGGCGGCAGTCCCCGCGGCGGCGCGGTCTCGCGGCTGGTCGACGATCTCACGAACGGTGAAGGCGGCAATGTCGCGGGCGTCGCGGCGAAGGTCTGCGATGGCGGCTGGGTCTTTCAACCCGAACCGCCTCGCCGCAGCTAAGTCTCGATCAGCGCATCGCCCACGCCGGCGCGCTTGCCGCGGGTGATGATGGCCTTGTCGCCGACCTCGGCGATGGCGAACAGCCTGGTCATGAAGGGGTTCGGCGCGCCGATGCAGCCGTGGCTCGCCCAGCCCTTCTCGACCGCGTGGCCGCCGTGGATGGCGACGCCGTCGCCGGTCAACCGCAGCGTCCAGGGCATCGGTGCGTTGCCGTAGATCTCGGAGACGTTGTGGCGCTCCTTGGAGAGGATCGGGAAGGTGCCGAGCGGGGTCGGGTGGTCGTCGGTGCCCAGCAGGACCGCGGTGGCGCCGATCTCGTAGCCGTCGCGGAACACCGAGAGCACGCGTGCGTCGAGATCGATGGTGATCACCAGCGGCCCTTGCGGCACGTCCTTGTCGTCCCAGAACCACTGGCCGTACCTGATCGGCCCGTCGATGGGCAGGATGCGCTTGATCACGAAGGGCTGCTCGGGCTCGCGAGCGGCTGGATGCGCCGTCGGCGTAAACGTTGCCGCAGAGACTTGAACCGGCTTCGGCGTCGGCGCGGCCTGCTTGGCCACCGGCGGGCTCATCGCCTCGAGCGCCTGGTAGGCGCCCACGGCCGAGCCGAGCACCAGCAGTACGCCAAGCGTTCCTCCGCCGATCCATTTCAGTGCCGGGCCCATGTCACGGATAATGCCCGATTAACCGCGCGGTGCCACCCCCCAAACCGCGGCGCGTCCCGCTGCGAGACGTGCGGGCTTGGCGAGTTAACGCTTACCCGTGCGCGCCGAACAGGTTGGCGATTGCGGTCGAGATGCGCAGCGACAGCGCGTGCGCCTGGTCGATCGGGTCGATGAAGGTGCGCCGCAGAGTTTCATATCCTTCGTCGGCCTGTTCCGGGTAATCGGTCGGCTCGGCGAGGTCGAAGTCGACGAGCCGCAAGAACTCGGTGGGGAACGCCCGGCGCAGCTCCGCCAGCGCGTCGTCGATTCTCAACGTGAACACCATCTCGAGCACGTCGTCGCGGCTCACGTCGTTGGCGCGGCTGAACGCCGGGACCGAGATCGCGCGCAGGAACATGTGCTGGAACAGCGCCAGCCGCAGGGCTTGCAGGGCGCCGATCGTTCGCCGCACCGTTTCCCGATCCTCCAGCGGCTGCTCGTCGGGAACCAGCGCCAGGAGGCGGTGAAGCTTCAGGCCATCGATCCGCAGACGCGAGGCCAGGCGGCGGAACACGCCGACACGGTCGTCCTTGACCAGATACTCGGCGAGCGCTTCGCAGGGTTCGGAAAGCTCGCTTTCGGTTCCGCGATAGGGCCGGCTTGCCCAATAGGCGGAATTGAACAGCTCGCCGTAGGCGGCAACGGTCTTGATGCTGCCCAGCGCCTCGGCCGCGCGTACCAGGCGGACGAGCTGGCGACCGCGTTCGCTCTCGCCGAGAAGCTCGGCGAGCTCCTCGTAGTTGCCCTCGGCCGCGCTGCCGAAGCCGGCGATCACGTTCACCGGATAGCCGAGCTGCTGCAGGACCGCGTTGTGCGGAATCGCCCGGATCTGCCTGAGGCTCATCTCGCGCTCGCTGGCCAGGTCGCTTTGCCGGCGCGAGACGCGGCTGCCGGTGGGGCTGAGCAAGCCGAGGCCGAAAGCGGTCACCGCGCGCGAATAAGTGCGGCTTTCGAGATGGACGTGCTGGTGGTCGCGGATCGCGCGGTAGAAATCGAGGCTCAGGTCGATGCGGCGGTAGAACGGGTCCGGCGGCGCCTCCGGATCGGCTTCGCCCGGGTGCAGCGCGGCAATTCGGCAGAGCGTCGCCAGCGCCAGCTCAGGCGTGGCAAAGAACAGGTAGCCGTCGCCGCCCTGGAAGCTCACTTCGGGCTCCAGCCGGATGCCGGCGCGGACAAACCGGCGCCGCGCCCACGGGCTCAGCGGCCACTCGAGCCGGTCCTTCATCCCGCCCGGATGAGCGCCGCGGCCCATGCTTTCGCCGTGGGTGTTGAAGATCAGCGCAGCGACGTCGGTCAGGCCGTTGGCGGCCATCGCCTCGGCGAGGCGGCCCTGCAGCCGCTCGATCGCCAGGCTGGCCGGAATCTGCCCCACGAAGCGCCCGGCGTCGGAAAATCCGGTCTCGATCGCCACCCGGCCGCGCCGCCGGGCGTAGGCGCGGTACTCCTCTTCGGCGAGCAGCTCGTCGAGAAACCGTCCGCCGTGCTCGAGCGCGCTTTCGGTTTCCATCAGCGGCGAGAGATCGACCTTGTCCTCGATGCCGAACATCCGCGCAAAGTAGAGCGCGGCGAGCACCGTCGCCGGTTGCTCGCACTCGGCGACGAGCATGCGGATCGGGGCGTCGGCGTCGATATGGTGGAGGATCTGCGCCATCGCCAGGAATTGGCGGATGGCGGTACTGCTCTCGATCGCGAGGGCGGCGAAATTCGCCCGGTGCGGGCGCACTTCGGCGATCGCCTCGCGCAAATGGACGATCGCCCCTTTGGTCGACAGGTCGAGCTCGCCGGTCGGGTCGATCCGCCGGCGGATCGCGTTGTGCAGCTGCTTGGCGTTCACCCGGAAGTGGATCCAGCCCATCCCGAGCCCGTCCGCGCGCATCGCCGCGGCGAGGGTCTTGAGCCGGATTGCCCGCTCGGGTTCCGCCTCGCGCGCTTCGCCCTCCAGTTGCGCGATGACCGGCGCGAGGCTGAGCAGCTTGCGCGGGTCGTCGGCGGTCAGGCGATTGGCGGCGGCCGAGAGCGCGGCGGGCGCGGAAAGGTCGCCGGCGAAGTCCTCGGCGCGCTCATTGGCATACAGGGTCGCCTGGCGCAGTTGGCCGAGCAGAGGATGCGCGGCGTCGGTCGCCTCGAGCGCATCGCCATAGCGCGCCAGCCGCTCGGCCTTCTCGGCGAGCCGGAAGCCCACCGAATCGTGCCAGGCGATATCGGTCCGCCCATCCATGTCGTAGCCGACCCAGGTGGCGAAGCGGAACGGCAGCGGGGCAAGGGCGCGCCACTCGTCGGGCCAGCGTTCGCGGGCGGCGCCGAGCAGGGTGGCGACGATCCGGTCGCGCGCGTCCTGCGCGTGGGTGAGGGCGCGCATCGCCTCGGCATGCTCGAAGACCAGGGTGAGCGGCGGGCGCTCGGCGGACGCCGCGCAGGCCTCGGCGGCAATCGGTCCCTCGCGGCTCGCCTCTCGGGCAACCGCCTCGGCCTGGGCGGGCGGCAGCAGGAACGTTGGGTGCGCGGTGAACACCGCGTGGAGCTGGGGCATCTCCCAGCGCGCGCGGAACTCGGCGAAATCGACGCCCTCGTCGGCCAGCTGCGCACCGAACGCAGCGAGGTTCGTCGCCGGATCGACCGGCGCGACCAGCCCGCGCAAGCGGCGGGCGCGGCTAGCGAGCGCCTGGCATTCGAACTCGGCGATGAGCGCTTCGCAGTCGCCGAGCGACAGCTCGCCGCCCTCGATCAGCCGCGAGAGGTCGAGCGAGAGCTGGAAAACGGGGTTGAAAAGCGGTGTCTCTTCGGTCCGCCGGTGCAGCGCCTGCAAGCGGTCGAGCAGGTCCGCGACGGTCTTCATCCGTTTTGGGTCTGGACCCTGAGGCGGCTCGCTCGTGCAGCCGCTTCGCGCACCGCCTCGGTGTCCAGCGGTCCCTTCGGCACGACCCAGCTGCCGCCGACGCAGAGCACCGCTTCGAGCGCGAGCCACTCGGGCGCGGTCGCTTCGGTGATCCCGCCGGTGGGGCAGAAGCGCACTTCGCCGAAGACGGCGGCGAACGCTTTCAACGTCGGCGTGCCGCCCGCCGCCATGGCCGGGAAGAACTTGAAGCGGTCGAGCCCGAGGTCGAGCCCGCGCATCACGTCGCTCGTCGTCGCCACGCCCGGCAGGTAGGGCACGCCACTGGCAATTACCGAGCGGCTGAGGTTGTCGGTTAGCCCGGGCGAGACGATGAACTCCGCCCCGGCGTCCAGCGCCGCATCGAGCTGGCGCTCGTTGAGCACGGTGCCCGCGCCGACGATGGCACCCGGGACTCGCTTCATCTCGCGGATCGCGTCGAGCGCGGCGGGCGTGCGCAGCGTGACCTCGAGCACCGTCAGCCCGCCCGCGACCAGAGCCTCGGCCAGCGGCCGCGCCTCGGCGGCGTCGTCGATCACCAGTACCGGGATCACCGGCGCAGTGCGCATGATCTGTTCGATCGGGCTCACGAGCCATGCTCGGCGGCGAAGGCGGCCGCGGCGCCGTAGAGGCCCGGCTGCGGGTGGACGATCATCTTCACGGGTATGCCGGCCATCATCTCGGTGTAGCGCCCCTTGAAGCGGAATCGTTCCCCGAATGCGGACTTGGGCAGCAGCTCGAGCAGGCGCATGCCGACGCCGCCGGCGAGCACCACCGCGCTGGCGCCGTGGGCCAGCGCATAGTCCCCGCACAGCCCGCCCAGCGAGCCGCAGAAGCGGTCGACCGCAGCGGCGGCGAGGCTATCCTCGCGGGCGATGCCGCGCTGCCAGATGGTCTTGTCGTCGAGCGGCTCGGGCCGCTTCTCGATTGCCGCGAGCGCCTGGTAGATCTCGCAGATGCCCGGGCCCGAATGCACCCGCTCGGTCGAAACCCGTCGGTGCTCCCTGCGCAGTTTGGACATCAGCCAGTCGTCGATCGCGTCGAACGGCGCGAAATCGATGTGCCCGCCCTCGGTCGACTGGACGTGGTAGCCGCCGGGGTGGCGATGGAAGTGGGCGACGCCGAGACCAGTGCCGGGGCCGATCACGCTGACCGTGCCGCACTCGGGCAGCGGCTTGTCCGGCCCGGCGATGTGGACCAGCTCGCTCTCGGGCGTGCGCGCCACCGCGTGGGCGACCGCGCCGAAGTCGTTGATCAGCGTCACCGCGTCGAGCCCGAGCTGCTCGTCGACCGCGTCGGTGCGGAAGATCCAGCTGTTGTTGGTCATCCGGATGGTGTCGCCGACGATCGGCGCGGCGATGGCGATCGATGCGGCGCGCGGCAGCGGGCCGTCGGAAACGCGCTCGAACTCCTCCCACGCGGTCTGCAGGCTGGCGTAGTCGCTGGTCTTGAGCGTGATCGGCTCCCCTACGGTGATCGTGCCGTTCCTGACCGTGGCGCGGGCGAAGCGGGCGTGCGTGCCGCCGACGTCGAGGGCGATGAGTTCGGTCACAACCCGCCCTCCGCCAGCATGGCCGATGCGCCGCGCTCGGCCTCGTCGGCGAAGTTGCGGAACATCCCGAACAGCTCGCGCCCGGTGCCGAGCTCGACCTCGCGCATCGGCGCCGGCTCGCGGCCGGTCAGGTCGGCCGTGGTCGACAGGGTGCCGTCTTCGGCCGAGACGCGCACCACGTCGCCGTCGCGCAGCAGCGCCAGCGATCCCCACGCGCCGTCCTTCTCGAGCGCCTCGGGGCTGACGTGGATCGCGGCGGGCACCTTACCGCTCGCCCCCGACATGCGCCCGTCGGTGACCAGCGCGACCTTGTAGCCGCGGTCCTGCACCACCCCGAGCACCGGGGTCAGCTTGTGCAGCTCGGGCATGCCGTTGGCGCGCGGGCCTTGGAAGCGCACGACGACCACCACGTCGCGGTCGAGTTCGCCGGCGGCGAAAGCTTGCGCGACGGCGGCCTGGCTGTCGAACACGAGGCACGGGGCTTCGACCGTCCAGCGAGAAGGATCGACCGCGCTGGTCTTGAACACCGCGCGGCCGAGGTTGCCTTGCAGGAGGCGCATGCCGCCGTCGGGCTGGAACGGGTTGGCCGTGCCGCGCAGGATGGTCTCATCGCCGCTCGCACCGGGATCACGCCAGGCAAGCTGCTCGCCGTCGAGCCACGGCTCCTGCGCATAAGCCGACAGGTCGTCGCCGCAGACGGTCATGACGTCGCGGTGGACCAGCCCGGCGTCGAGCAGCTCGCGCACGACGAACCCCAGCCCGCCGGCTGCCTGGAACATGTTCACGTCGCTCGCGCCGTTGGGATAGACGCGCGCGAGCAGCGGCACCGCGTGGCTCAGTTCGGCCATGTCGCTCCAGTCGATCTGGATCCCGGCCGCGCGCGCGAACGCCGGCACGTGGATCGCGTGGTTGGTCGAGCCGCCGGTCGCCAGCAGGCCGACGGCGGCGTTGACCACCGCTTTCTCGTCGACGCACTGCGCCAGCGGACGGTACTGGTTGCCCCCGCGGGTGATTTGGGCGAGCCGGTGGACGCCGGCGCGGGTGAGCGCCTGCCGCAGCGGCGTGCCGGGGTTGATAAACGCCGATCCTGGCAAGGTCAGGCCCATCAGGTCGAGCATCATCAGGTTGGAATTGGCGGTGCCGTAGAAGGTGCACACGCCCGGCGCGTGGTAGCTGGCGCTTTCGCTCGCGAGCAGCTCGGCGCGGGTCGCCTTGCCTTCGGCGTAGAGCTGGCGGACGCGCTGCTTTTCCTTGTTGGGAATGCCCGTCGGCATCGCCCCGGCGGAGAAGAACAGTGTCGGCAGGTAGCCGAACCTGAGGCCCCCGATCAGCAGGCCGGGCACGATCTTGTCGCACATGCCGAGCATCGCCACCGCGTCGTACATCGCGTGGCTCAGCCCGACGGCGGTCGAGAGCGCGATGACGTCGCGGCTGAACAGGCTCAGTTCCATGCCGTCGGCGCCCTGCGTCACCCCGTCGCACATCGCCGGCGTGCATCCGGCGACTTGCGCTGTGGCGCCGGCCTCGCGCGCCCAGACCTTCATCAGCGGCGGATAGGCCCCGAACGGCTGGTGCGAGGAGATCGTGTCGTTGTAGGCTGAAACGATGCCGATGTTCGGCCCGCGTTGGGCCGCGATCGAATCCTTGTCCTCGCCCATAGCCGCGAACCCGTGCGCGAGATTGGAGCAGGGCAGGGCGGTGTTGCGGTCGGCGTGCGCGTCGCCTTCGCGTTCCATCAGCTCGAGATAGCGCTCGCGCGTGCCCTTCGAGCGCTCGACGATCCGTTCGGTCACCCGGGCGATGCTGGGATGCAGCTCACTCATGCCAGCTCACCCCGTCGCGTTCGGCCAGCGCGATCGCCGCGCTCGGGCCCCAGCTGCCGGCGTTATACGGCTTGGGCTGCAGCCCCTCGCGCGCCCATTCCTCGCGGATTGCGTCGATCCACGCCCATTGCGCCTCGACCTCGTCGCGGCGGACGAACAGCGTCTGCTTGCCTTCGATCAGGTCGAGCAGGAGCCGCTCGTAGGCGATGCGCTTGTGGGTGCCGGAAAAGGCGTCGGGCATGGCGATGTCGAGCGGCACGCTGCGCAGCGCGATACCGTCGCGGTCGAGCCCGGGAACCTTGGCCATCAGCGAAAGCGAGATGTTCTCTTCGGGCTGGATGCCGATCACCAGCCGGTTGGGCTGCATCCTCGCGCCCTTGAAGATCGAGTGCGGCACGCAGCGGAACTGGACGACAATCTCGGTCACCCGCTCGTGCATCCGCTTGCCGGTGCGCAAGTAGAACGGCACGCCCTGCCAGCGCCAGTTGTCGAGATGGGCCTTGAGCGCGACGAAGGTCTCGGTGCCGCTGTCGCGCTTGAGCTCCTCGTCGTAGCCGGGCACGATCTGGCCGCCGACCGCGCCGCCGCGATATTGCCCCGTCACGCTCTCGTTGGCCGCCAGCGGGCGCAGCGCGCGCAGCACTTTGACCTTCTCGTCGCGCACCGGGTCGGCCTCGAAGCTCGATGGCGGCTCCATCGCCACCAGCGACAGCAGCTGGAGCATGTGGTTCTGGACCATGTCGCGCAGGGCGCCGGTCTGGTCGTAGAAGTCGACCCGGTCTTCCAGCCCGACGGTTTCGGCGACGGTGATCTGCACGTGGTCGATGTGGGTGGCATTCCACAGCGGCTCGAACAGGCTGTTGGCGAAGCGCAGCGCGAGCAGGTTCTGCACCGTCTCCTTGCCGAGGTAATGGTCGATGCGGAAGATGCGCGCTTCGGGAAAGGCCGCGGCGACGGCGTCGTTGATCTCGCGGCTCGAGGCCAGGTCGATGCCGAGCGGCTTTTCGAGCCCGATGCGCACCCCTTGGCCGGCGAGGCCGGCCTGGCGCAGGCCTTCGATGCTGACTTCGAACAGGCTCGGCGCGGTCGACAGGAAGATCGCCAGCCGGTCCTTCGAATCGCCGACCGCCGTGGCCAGGGCGTCGAACCCTTCGGAGGTGGTCACGTCGTTCGCCTGATAGTGGAGCCGGTTGAGGAAATCGGCCATGCGCCCGCGCCGGTTGGCCGGGAGGAACTTCTCGAGCGCGGCACGGGCGAAGTTGCGGTACTCGGAATCGCTCATCGGCGAGCGGGCCGTGCCGACGATGCGCAGCTTTTCCGGCAGCAGCCCGTCGGCGTCGAGCGCGCACAGCGACGGCAGCAGCATCCGCCGGGCGAGGTCGCCGGTGGCGCCGAACAGCAGCAGCGTGTCGGCGGTGAAGCTCATTGCGTGGCCCTGTTCGTCATTTCCGTCCGCCCATGCGTCGCCGCCACAGGCTCCCGCAAGCGCTAATGTCACGACTTTTGTGGTAGCGCTACCATTATGTTCAGGAAGCGGCTTACACGCTTTGAACGCATCCGCCGCCGGCTTGTTTCTTCAATCGCCCAGCAGGTGCGCGGCGAGCGAGCGCGTGTGCGGGTCGCGGCGGTGCTCGGCGATGAACACGCCTTGCCACGTGCCGAGCATCATTTGTCCGTCGGCAACCGGGATCGTCAGGGTACTGCCGGTGAGCATCGACTTGACGTGCGCCGGCATGTCGTCGGGGCCTTCGGTCGCGTGCTCGTACCCGGGCCCCTCGGGCGCGGCGGCATCGAGCCAGCGTACGAGGTCCCGGTGCACGGCGGCCGAGGCGTTCTCGGTGATCAGCAGGCCGGCGCTGGTATGCTGGCACAGCAGGTTCAGCACGCCGCGGGATATCCCGGTGCCGGCGATCCACTCGGAAACGTGCTCGCTCACTTCGTAGAGCCCGGGGCCATCGGTCTGGAAGGTCAGGATCGAGAGCGTATGCTGCATCGTTGCCCCTATAGAGCGATGTCGATCCAGGGCGAACTGTTTGCTGTCGAGGAGCCGCCGGCCGTGCCGGGGCTGGCGCTGGTGCGCGAGGCGGTCACTCCGGCCGAGGAGGCCGAGCTCGCCGCCCGGATCGACGCGGCGCCGCTGGCCCCGTTCCAGTTCGGCCAGTGGGAAGGCAAGCGGCTGACCGTGCATTACGGCTCGGCCTACGACTTCAGCCGCCACAAGCTGAACGATGCCCCGCCGCTGCCGGACTGGCTCGTCGCCGCGCGCGACAAGCTGGCGCCGCAAGTCGGGCGCGACCCGGGCGCGTTCGAGGCCGCGCTGCTGATTCGCTACGACCCCGGCGCCGGGATCGGCTGGCACCGCGACCGTCCGCAATACGGCGAGGTGCTCGGCCTCTCGCTCGGCGCCCCTTGCGTCCTGCGCTTGCGCCGGCGTACCGAAAGCGGCTTCGACCGCCGTGCCGTCGGCCTGCCACCGCGCTCGCTCTACCTGCTCTCCGGCGAAGTGCGCCGCGAGTGGGAGCACTCGATCGTCCCGCAGGGCGTCACCCGCCGCTCGATCACCTTGCGAACGCTGCGCTAACCCGCCACCGCCCGCTCGATCCGTCGGTCGGGCACCAGCCAGATCAGCGCCGCCGCGACGAACAGCGCCATCCCGGCTTCGGGCTGCCACAGCCACGCGGCTGCGATTCCGGCGAGGTAGAACAGCGGCGAGAGCTTGCCCTTCAGGTCGCGCCCGATCGCCAGCGCGAGCGCTCCGTCCGGTCCTTCGGCGGCGATGATCCGCCGCTGGAGGACGACATAGGCGATCGCGCAGGCGAGCAGGTTGGCGCCGTAGGTCATCGTCGGCCAGCGGGCGAAGTGGTTCTCACCCATCCACGCGGTGCCGAACGGCAGGAGGCTGAGCCAGAACAGCAAGTGCAGGTTGGCCCACAGGATGCCGCCGGTCACCCGGTCGGTCACGTGGAGCATGTGGTGGTGATTGTTCCAGTAGATGCCGATGTAGACGAAGCTCAGCACGTAGCTGAGGAACACCGGCCAGAGCGGCCACAGCGCCGCCGGGCTCGCATCGTGCGGCGCCTTCAGCTCGAGCACCATGATGGTGATGATGATCGCCAGCACACCGTCGCTGAACGCCTCGAGCCGCCTGGTGTCCATCGCCGTCCCTTCGAAATGGTGCGGCACGAATAGCGGCAAGCGGAGGCACTTGGAAAGCTGGACGATCCCCGCGCCATGCGGCACATTCTCCGTAGAGACAGATGGAGGGGTCGCCATGAAACAGGCACTGGTCGCGCTCGGCGCCGCGCTGTCGCTGCTGACCTCGCCGGCACAAGCAGCGATTTCGCAGGCGCAGACCACGGCCGGCGCGGTGCAGGGAGAGGTGGTCGACGGGATCGGCGAGTTCAAGGGCATTCCGTTTGCCGCGCCGCCCGTCGGCGAGCTCCGCTGGAAAGCGCCGCAGCCGCCCGCGCCGTGGCAGGGCGTGCGCAAGACCGTCGCCTTCGGCCCGGCGTGCCTGCAAGGCGCGATCCTCGCGCAGATGGGCAGCACCGCCGCGCAGTCGGAAGACTGCCTCTACATCGACGTGTGGACCCCGGCCAACACGCCCGCCGACAAGCTGCCGGTGATCGCCTGGATCTACGGCGGCGGGTTCAACTCGGGCGCCACCAGCGTGCCGATGTACGACGGGGCGAACTTCGCGCACCAGGGCCTGGTGCTGGTCAGCCTGTCGTACCGCGTCGGGCCGTTCGGCTTCCTCGCCACGCCGGAACTGAGCGCCGAGAGCGGCCACGGCTCGGGCAACTACGGGCTCCTCGACCTCGTCGCCGGGCTCCGGTGGGTGCACGACAACATCGCCCGCTTCGGCGGCGACCCGGCCAAGGTCACCATCATGGGCCACTCGGCGGGCAGCATGGCGGTGAGCGAACTGGTCGCCTCGCCGCTCGCGCGCGGCCTGTTCCGCGGCGCCATCGCCGAAAGCGGGGCCAACTTCGCCCCGCCGGGCTCGTTCGCCGCCGCCGGCGTGCCCTTGCAGGCCGAGGCCGACGCCAGAGGCAAGGCCTGGCTCTCCGCGCTCGGCGCCAACACGCTGACCGAGGCGCGGGCTCTGCCGGCCGAGAAGCTCGAAGCGGCGCAGCACGACAAGGGCGCGCCGCGCTTCGGGCCGGTGATGGACGGCTACGTGATCCCCGGCGACCAGGCGCTGCTGTGGCGGCAGGGCCGTTTCAACGACGTGCCGGTGCTCGTCGGCTCAACCTCGGACGAAGCCGCGGTATTCGGCGGCCGCCGCACGGTGACCCCGGCCGAGTTCGAGAGGCAGGTCCGTGACGGTTACGGCGCCAAGGCCGACGAAATCCTCGCCGCCTATCCGCACGAGACCGATGTCCAGGCGACCCGCTCGGCCAAGAACCTGATGACCGAAACCACCTTCACCTCGAACATGTTCGCCTGGGCCACGTTGCAGGCGCAGAACGGCCGTGCGCCGGCCTACGCATACTATTTTCACCGCCCGACCGACGCGAACCCCGAAGGCTCGGGCCACGGCAGCGAGGTGCCCCTGGTCTTTGCCAACGAGGATCACCGCCCGGGCCGAGCGGCGTGGAGCGACGAAGATCGCGCGCTGTCGCACGAACTGCAGAGCTACTGGGTCAACTTCGCCAAGACCGGCGATCCCAACGGCCCCGGCCTGCCCAAGTGGCCGAAGTTCCAGCCCGGCAAGATCACCGTGATGGCGCTCGGCAAGGACAACAAGCCGATTCCGCTGCCGCTCGAGTGGCGTCTCAAGGCGCTGGCGAACTATTACGCCTGGCGCCGCGCCCGGTAGGCTGCTTGCCATTTCCGGCGGCGGGGGACATCATCCAGGGTAATTGGGGGTGCGGATGAGACTGAAATGCCTCAGCCTGGCAGCATCGGCAGCGGCCCTCGCGGCTGCCGGGCAGGCTCACGCGGGCGACAAGGTGCTCCTCGGCCCGCCCCCCCAATGGGTCGTGGCGCATCCACCGGCCGCCGAACCATCGAAGCCCGGCGACCTGCCGGTCGAAATCGTCCAGCTGGAGCACCAGGTCCGTTTCGAAGGGGATGCCCAGCAGACCTATTCCGTCATCTCGCTGAAGTTCCTCAAGCCGGAAGGTCTGCAGGCCGGCAATATCACCTTCTCGTGGGAACCGGAGACGGAGGACCTGACCGTCAACCGGGTGCTCATCCATCGCGGTGACAAGACGATCGACGTCCTCGGCGAAGGGCAAACCTTCACAATCCTTCGCCGCGAGCAGGACCTCGAGCAGGCGACGCTGACGGGAACGCTGACGGCCAGCCTCATGCCCGAAGGACTGCAGGTCGGCGATGTGCTCGAAGCGGTTTCGACCAAGGTCAGCAGGAATCCGGTGACCGGATCTCATGCCGAAGATGTCCTCGGCCCGCTCAACCTTGCGGCCGGCCGCGTCGACGTATCCGTCGAATGGCCGCAGGGCAAAGCCATGCGGCTGGCCGAAACGGACGACCTGCCGCGATGGTCGCGCACGCTCGTGGACGGCTTCGAACGCGCATCCATTTCACTCGAGAACGTCCAGCCTGTCATTCCCCCCAACGACGCCCCGCCGCGCTACGGCGTCGCGCGCATGGCGGAAGCGACCGATTTCGCCTCGTGGGGCGACGTGGCCAACCTGTTCGTTCCGCTTTACCGGAAGGCTTCGAAAATCCCCTCCACCGGGCCCTTGCGGGTGGAACTGGAGAAGATCCGCGCATCGTCCGCCGATCCGGTCAAGCGCGCGGGCGCGGCGCTGCAGCTGGTCGAGAGCCGGATCCGTTACGTCGCGCTGGAAATGGGTACCGGGGGCCTCGTGCCGGCCGACGCGGCGGACACCTGGGCGCGCCGTTTCGGTGACTGCAAGGCGAAGACCGCGCTGCTCCTCGGGCTGCTCCACGAGCTCGGCGTCGAGGCCGAGCCGGTGGTCGTCAATGCCGGCTTCGGCGACGTCGTGGCGGATCGCCTTCCGGCGGTCGGGATGTTCAACCACATCCTCGTGCGGGCGAAGATCGCCGGGAAGACCTACTGGCTCGACGGCACGCGCACCGGCGATACCGGCCTGGCGCGGCTCCCCGTTCCCAACTTCGGCTGGGGATTGCCGATCAGCAAGGACGCGGCCGCGCTCGTGCGGATACTTCCTCCGCCGCTCGAGCAGCCGGATTCGGACATGACGATCGAGCTCGATGGGACCAGGGGCATTCGCGCCCCGGTCCCGGCCAAGCTCGAGCTGACGCTTCGCGGCGACAACGCGCTCGGCACCAACCAGATGCTCGCCAGCTTGGCCGGCAACGCGCGCGACGAGGCCTTGCGGAAATTCTGGCGCAGCCGCTTCGATTTCATCGATCCGCAGACCTACGACCTCGCTTTCGACCAGGACCAGGTCGAGCTGCATCTGACGATGCAGGGCACCGCCACCCTGGACTGGAAGGACGGCTGGTACGAAACCGACGAGACCGGGGTCGGCTATCGCCCCGATTTCAGCCGCGCGGCCGGGGCGGGGCACGATGCGCCGTTCGCCGTCAGCTACCCCTTCTTCGTGCGGACGCGCGAGACCATACTGCTGCCGCCGACTTTCACCGGCAAGGTCAGCGGCGACACGACCGAGGTCGACGAGACGATCGCCGGGGTCGAATACCACCGCCACGCCAGCCTGACAGGCAATCGTTTCATGATCGAGCGCACCTCGCGCAGCCTGGTGCCGGAAATCGCCTACAAGGACGCCACGGCAGCGGCAAAGCGCCTGCGTGAGCTCAGCCAGAATTCGGTATATCTGAGGATTCCCAACAGCTACCGGATGACCGAGGGCGATCTCGCGGTCGTCGCCAAGGAGACGCCGGACGACGACCCCGATGCACTCGTTACCCTGGGCAATTCGTTCCTCAACCTCGGCAAGAATGCCGATGCGCTCGAGCGCTTCCAGCGAGCCACCGATCTGGACGCGAAGAACGCCCTTGCGTGGGCCGATCGCGGGATCGCCGAAGCCTATCTGGGCAAGTTGAGCGAGGCGACCGCGTCGCTCGACAAGGCCGCGGCGATCGACCCGCAGAACCTCTACATGTTGCACGGCCGCGGCATCGTCGCCGAGCAGCGCCGGGCCTATACCGTGGCGATCGACGCCTACGGCCAGGCCATTGCCGTGAACCCCAAGGACGATTTCGCCTATGCCCGCCGGGCCCAGGCCAACTACGGCGCCGGCAAGGTCGATGCGGCCATGGCCGATGCGCAGAAGGCGATCGATCTCAAGCCCGACAACCTGCAAATGTACGCCTTGCGCACATTCGCCCTCACCACTCGCAAAAAACCGGACGACGCCGTGGCGGAAATCCAGCGCATGGTGGCGGCCAACGCCGGCAACGTCGACGCCGCGACGCTGGCGAAGCAGATGCTGACCCAGCTCGGAATGGCCGACAAGGCCAGGGCCATCGCCGGCCCGCCGGTCGATTCGGCGCCCACGCCCCAGTCGTTCTACGCCAAGGCGCTGCTGCGCGAGGCGAAGGATGTCGACGGCCAGTTGTCCGACTTGAATGAAGCGCTGAAGCTCGGTCCGGATTTCCAGCCGGCGCTCTACACGCGGGCCTCGCTGCTCTACGGCAAGGGGCAAAGCGAAGCCGCCCTGGCGGATGCCGAGCGGGCGCTGGCGGGCGATCCGAAAAACGTCGACCTGTACCTGCTCAAGGCGAACCTTTTGCGCAATCTCGGCCGCCGCGAGGAATCGCTGGCGGTGGCCAAGACGGTCACCGAGGCCAATCCGCAAATGCCGTTGGCTCACGTCATCGCCGGCAAGATCTACCAGGCGTACGATCGGCACGACGACGCGGTCGCGGCGATCGACCGTGCGATCGCCCTGGCGCCCGAGCCCTACATGTACCTCAATCGGGCCGACATCCGCCCGTTCGACGCGATCGAGGCGCGGCTGGCCGACGTCGACACCGCGCTGAAGATGGATCCGGAGTTCGCCCCGGCGCTGGCGATGAAGGCCGATCTGCTGGCCCGCAAGGGCGACCACGCCGCCGCGGCGAAGGTCTACGATACCGTCATCGCCAAGGAGCCGGAGGAGACCGGCTACCTGGTCTCCCGCGGCATCGAGCTGTGGCGCGCCGGCCAGCGAGCGGCGGCGGAGAAGGACTTTGCGGCGGCCGGCGACCGCGCGGTGGGGGCCATGCAGCTCAACAGCCTGTGCTACCGCAAGGCGGCCGCGGGAGTGGACCTGGAGCAGGCGCTGAAGGAATGCGACGAGTCGCTGAGCCTTTCTCCCGATGCCCCGCCCACGCTCGACAGTCGCGCGACCGTCTATCTGCAGATGGGCCGCTATGCCGATGCGAAGACCGACTACGACCGGGCCCTCGCCAAGATGCCGACGATGGCGCCTTCACTGCTCGGGCGTGCGGTCGCGCGGTTTCACCTCGGCGATGTCGACGGTGCCAGGCAAGACCTGGCCGCCGCGCGCAAGCAGCAGAACGACATCGTCGAGCGCTACAGAACGCTCGGCATGGCCGTTCCGCAGGAGCTGGCGAGCTAACTCCTTCGCCGGCATGCGGATTCCGGTAGTGACGAATGCTTCGGGAGATGCCAGACTAGACCGAGTCAACAAGGGCCGTCATTGAGCCCTCGGGAGTTGGATTTATGCGTTTTCCGATCGCTTGCGCTGCCGCGCTGGCCCTTTGCTTGCCCGCCCTTCCGGTTCAGGCGCACCATTCGATGGCGATGTTCGACCAGACCAAGACGGTCACCATCTCGGGCACCGTCAAGCAGTTCCAGTGGACCAACCCGCATTGCTACATCCAGCTGGTGGCCAAGGACGCCAAGGGGGCCGAGACCGAATGGAGCCTCGAGATGGGCGCGCCGATGTACCTTTATGCCAAGGGTTGGCGCCCTTCGAGCCTCAAGGCCGGCAACCAGATCACCGTGACGCTCAACCCGCTGCGCAACGGCGAGCCGGGCGGGATCGTGCTCACCGCCAGTACCGCCGACGGCAAGCAGATCGGCAAGTCGCTGGCGCGGACGTCCTGACGATGAGGATGGCTGGGCTGGCAGCCGCGGCGCTGCTCGCATTCGTCGCCGGACCGGCCGTGGGCCAGTCCCCGGCCAGGCTCCCCGACTGGAGCGGGTTGTGGGAGCCGGAGGGCACCGACACCGCGATCAGCGGGCTGTCCGAATCGATCACCGAGGCGCGGGTCGAGGGCAAGACCGCGACGTCGGGCGGCTTCAACCGGCCGCTGTTCGGCTTCGGTGCGCCGTGGAACGAGGAAGGCAAGCGCCGCCAGGCCGCGCGCCAGGGAGAGACCGCCAACTGCCGCGCGCTCGGCTGGGGCTTCCCGATGATGATGAATGCCGACGCGCCGATCCAGTTCTTCATCGCCCGCGACAAGGTCCTCGTCGTCAACGCCTACCGCGACGTCACCGACGTGCGCATGGCCAAGGCGCATCCGTCGGAGGACGACCTGTGGCCGACCGTGTGGGGCGATTCGATCGGCCACTGGGAGGGCGACACGCTGGTGATCGACACCATCGCGGTGAAGAACCCGCACGAATACTTCCACGGCGCCCCGCCGCTGTCGGAGAAGGCGCACTACGTCCAGCGCATCCGCATGGACAAGCCCGGCCACCTGGTCGACGACATAACCATCGAGGATCCGACGACGCTCACCGGGCCGTGGAGGAACCGCCTTTCGTTCCAGCCCGCCGTTGGGTTCGAACGAATGGTCTACGACAATTACGACAACGACCGCACCGAATGCGGCACCGACACCGGCATCGCGCCGTCGAAGGTCGGGCAGTCCGGCGAATAATCGCCCACGAAGGGGAGAACTCATGAGAATTCGCAACCACATCGCCGTCGCCGCGCTGGCGCTGGCCCTCGCGGCCCCGCTCGCGGCGCAGCAGCAGCCCACCGGCGAGAAGCCGGCGGTGATCGCCGCCATCCCCGGGGTGATCGCCAAGGGCGCCAAGTGGCAGCGCGTATGGCAGGGGCCGTTCAACGCCGACGGCATGGCCACCGCGCCCGACGGCTCGCTGCTGTTCGGGCAGGAACAGGCCAACACGGTGATGAAGCTGTGGCCCGACGGGCGCACCTGGGCCGCCTGGCCTTACGTCAAGGGCGCCGGCGCGGTCTCGGTCGACGCCGCCGGGCGGGTCTTCGCGGTCGAGCGCACCTGCACCGATCCCGGCCTCAAGGCCGACTGCAAGGAGCTCACCCGCGTCACCCAGATCGCCCCGGAGCACAAGGTGCTGGCCGACAAGTTCGCCGACGGCAAGGGCCTCGGCCGGCTGAACGACATCCAGGCCGACGGCCACGGCGGTGCCTGGTACACCCAGGGCGGGCTTTACCACGTCGCCGCCGACGGCACCGTCAGCACGGTGGCCGAGGGCGGCGGGATGTTCACCAACGGCGTCGTGCTCAGCCCCGACGGCAAGACGCTCTACGTCACCAACAAGCAGACGATCGTCGCCTTCGACGTCGACCCGAACGGCACGGCGAGCAACAAGCGCGACTTCGTCACCCTGGCGAACGAGGAGAAGGGCTTCGGTGGCGACGGGCTGGAAGTCGACAGCGCCGGCCGGCTCTACGTCACCGGCGACGCGGGCATTCACGTGATCGAACCGGGCGGCAAGGAGCTCGGCGTGATCCCGGTCCCGCGCCGCTCGATCACCCTCGCCTTCGCCGGGCCCGACCGGCGCACGCTCTACGTCGGCGCGATGGGCGGCACCGATCCCGACGGCAAGGAATGGCACACGCCCGACGGTGTGCGCAACGACGCGATGACCATCTACAAGGTCGCCACCCTGGCGGCGGGGCCGAAGTAGGGCGCGAAGTCTCCCTCCCGCAAGCGGGAGCGCGGAGCAGCCCGCAATGAAAACGCCGGACTCCTCGCGGAGCCCGGCGTCTTCATGTCGGCGAAGCGGGTTCGCTCAGTAGCCGCGATAGCTGCGATAGCGGTCGTAGCGGCGGTCGCCCCAGCGGCGATCCCACGAATAGCGGTCGTACATGCGATAGCCGCGCCCATCGTAGAACCAGCCGTCGTAGTAGCGGTAGCCGTTGTAGTAGTAGCCGTTGTTGTAGTTGTAGTAGTTCGGGTAGGTCTCGTAATAGAAGCTGACCCCGGGGCGGTTGTAGTAACCGTTGTAGTAGCCGCCGTTGTAGTAGCCGTTGTTGTAATAGCCGCGGCTGCCCGAGGCGGCGGCAGCGCCGATCGCGAGGCCGAGGATGCCCGCGCCGATGGCGATGGCGGCGTCGTCGCCGTGGTGGCGATAGTGGCGGTAGTAGGTCCGCGCGTCGGCCGGCGCGGCCGTGGCGAGCGCCGTGGCGGCCGCAGCGGTGCCGAGCAGGGCTTTCTTGAGGAAGGTCATGGTCAATCTCCGCTGCCCGCGGCGCCGGCCCCAATGCCGGACGATTCGCGGGGCATTGCAGTGGGTTGTGACATAGCACACTTGAACCGAACCCGAAACCTGCTGGCAGGTTCCGTTCAGGTTTGCGGAGTGTGGGGTGAATGGAGAGCGGCATGTGATGAGCGGCGGGATCGCATCACAAATCGCTTCGCCAGTTCCGTTGCCGCCGCATAAGCCAGTGTGATGCCGACCGTTCCCGCGAGGAGAAACGGGCTGAGCGGCACCAGCCCGAACGCCTCTCGCGACAGGGGAACGAAAGGCAGCGCCAGCGCCGCTGCGGCGATGGCCAGCGCACTTCCAAGGAGCAGAGGGGAGGGCCGGCTGCGCAAGGCGAAGCGGCGCGTGCGCAGGACGAACAACACCGCGAGCTCGGTCAGCAGGGAGACCACGAACCACGCCGTCTGGAATACCGCCGCGCCCGCGTGCGCGAGGTACACCAGCGCCGTGAAGGTCATCAGGTCGAACAGCGAGCTGACGAGACCGAAGGCGATCATGGAGCGCCGGACCTGGCGGATGTTCCAACGTTGCGGCGTGGCGATGTGCTCGGGGTCCACCCGGTCGCTCGAGATCGCCATCGAAGGCATGTCGGAGAGGAAGTTGTTGAGCAGGATTTGCTTGGGCAACAACGGCAGGAACGGCAGCAGCGGCGTCGCCAGCGCCATGCTGACCATATTGCCGAAGTTGGCGCTGGTGGTGATGACGATGTACTTGAGCGTGTTGCTGAAGGTGCGCCGGCCGTCGACCACGCCCTGCTGCAGGACCGCGAGGTCCTTCTTGAGGAGGACGATGTCGGCGCTCTCGCGCGCGACGTCGACCGCCGTGTCGACCGAGATGCCGACGTCGGCGAGGTGCAGCGCCGGCGCATCGTTGATGCCATCGCCCATGTACCCCACCGCGTGACCCGCCTGCTGCAGCGCGCGGATGATCCGTTCCTTCTGCTGAGGGTCGATCTCGGCGAAGACTGCGACTTGCGGCGCCCGCTGCCGCAGGGCCTCGGCGCTCATCGCCGCGACCTCGCTGCCGGTCAGCACACGCTTCGCGCTGAGACCGACTGCGCCGGCAATGTGCGCGGCGACCTAGCGATTGTCGCCGGTGATGAGCTTGAGCGCGATGCCCTTCGCGCGCAGGCCGCGGAGCGCCTCGGCGGCGTCGCGTTTGGGTGGATCGAGGAACAGCGCCAGGCCGAGGAAGGTCATCCCGGTCTCGTCCTCGCGGCGGTATTTCGCCTGCGGGCGCACCCGCCGTTCGGCCACCGCCAGCGCGCGGAATCCGGCGGTGCCCTTCTCGCGGACCATATCCTCGAGCGCCGCGCGCGACTTGTCGTCGAGTGGCACGTCCTTGCCGCCTTTGCGCAGCGACGAGCAGATCGCCAGCACCTCCGCGAAGGCGCCCTTGGTGATCATCCTGTGCCCGGCACCGGGCTCGGCGGTGACTATCGTCAGCCGGCGGCGAACGAAGTCGTAGGGGATCTCGTCGACCTTGCGCACCTCGCCGACGGTGAACTTCCGATCGGCTCCGGCCACGGTGATCGCTTCGTCGAGCGGGTTGGCGATGCCCGTCTCGAGCGAGGCGTTGAGGAAGGCGGCGCGATCGACTTCGGCGGACGGGCTACCGTCCCAGCCGATCGCCGCGTCGAGCCTGACCACTCCTTCGGTCAGCGTGCCGGTCTTGTCGGTGCACAGCACGTCCATGCTGCCGAGGTTCTCGATCGCATCGAGCCGGCGCACGATCACTCCGCCCGCGGCAAGATGGCGCGCGCCCGCGGCCAGGGTCACGCTGATGATCGCCGGCAGCATCTCGGGCGACAGCCCCACCGCCAGCGCCACCGCGAACAGCAGCGATTCGGCGACCGGCCGGCCGAGCAACTGGTTCACCGCCAGCACCGCCAGCACGATGACGATCATCACCTTGAGCAGCATCGTCCCGAAATGGCGGATGCCGCGGGCGAATTCGGTTTCGGGTTCGGATTTCCTCAGCTGCCGGGCAATGGCGCCGAATTCGGTGCGCTTGCCGGTTTCCGTGACCAGCATCGCCGCCGTTCCGCTGCGCAGCGAAGAGCCCGTGAACAGCATGTTGCTGCGCTGGGCGACCGGAGTGTCTTCGGGCAGGACGCCGGGCGTCTTTTCGACCGGCATCGATTCCCCGGTCAGCGCGGCCTCGGTCACCTGGCAGTCGCGCGTCTCGAGCACCACCCCGTCGGCCGGGACCAGGTTGCCCGCCGAAAGCAGCACCACGTCCCCCGGCACCAGCGTTTCCGCCGCGACGACCACCTCCTTCCCGCCGCGCCTGACGGTGACCCGCAGCGCCAGCTGCGCGCGCAACGCCGCCACGGCCTTGGTCGCGCGGTATTCCTGCGAGAAGCCGAGCAGGCCGCTGCCGAATAGGATCGCGAGGATGATGCCGGCGTCGAGCCAGTCGCCGAGCGCCATCGAGATGATCGCGCCGAAGACGAGGATCAGCCCAAGGGGGCCGAGGAATTGCCGCGCCAGCAGCATCGGCCAGCCGCGCTCCTCGCGATCCTCGATCCGGTTCGGGCCGGCGGTCGCGAGGCGGGCGGCGGCATCGGCGTCGGAAAGGCCTCCGGGGGCCGTGCCGAACTGCCTGAGCGCCGCCGCGCCGTCGATCGTCCACCCGGCCGTCATGCCGGCCGCTTCCGGGTTCGCCTCGCCCTGATCGTCATCCACATGCCGGGCAGCAGCGGCAACCACAGCGTGAGCATGCGCAACAGCAGGGTCGCCGCCAGCGCCGCTGCCGCCGGAATGCCGAGCAAGGCCAGCATAGCGGTGCACGTCGCCTCGAAGCTGCCGAGCCCCATCGGCAGCGGCGTCAGGGTCACCGCGATCGACGCCATCATGAACGCGATGAACGCGGTCGCCGGCAGGAATGGCCCGCCGAGCGCGCGCAGGCACGCCGCCAGCGTCACCGCGTCGGCGAGGAAGATCAGGCCGTTCCACGCGGCGACGCGCGCCAGCAACCGACGGTTGCGGATCAGCGGGCCGGGCGCTTCGCCGACGATCGACAGCAGCCGGTGCAGCGGCGGCAGGCGTTCGATCCAGCCGGGCAGCGACCGGCTGCCGCTGCGGCGAAGCCATAGCGCCAGCGAAGGGATCGCCAGCGCCACCAGCAGGAACGCGGTCACCGGGCCGACGACGATCGCGCTCGCCGCATGGTGCAGCCACAGCGCGACCAGCATGAGCACGGCGAGCAGCGCATAGACCGCGTAGTAGCCGACCATCGACACCAGCAGCGCCGCCACCGCCGCGCCGCGCGGCGTGCCCAGCGCCACCAGCCGGTCGATCAGCAGCACGTTCCCGCTCATCCCGGCCGCGGGCACGACCTGGTCGACGAACAGCTTGTTGAACGCGATCCGCCCCAGCTTGCGCATCGGCAGCGGCGCCCCCGCTTCGTCGAGAACCGCTGCCCAGCCGAGTGCGAGGAACAGGTAAGTGGCCAGTTGAAGCGCGAACGCCGCGACCAGCCAGGCGGGCTGGGCCGCGCGGGCCATTTCGGTAAAGCGCTCGAGGTCGCCCCAGTGCAGCACCAGCGCGATCAATCCGGCGAGAACGACGAGGGCAAGCAGCGCCGTGCGCCAGCCGCGGCGCTGGGGCGGTGCGGGGTGCGAACGATCGTCCATGCCAGCCTACCTACAGGCTAATGCGCGGCGCTGAGATCGGTAATTGTGCGGGCGTGAATCCAACAAACTCGCCCGGCCGGCCGGGGCGGGCCGCAAACCATTTTCCTACACGCCCGCGATCTGCTTATGTTCCACTCGGGCGCCCACGAATCGTGCCGGGCGCGGGGAATTCATGTAGGAGAAGTGTCACCCGTCGCGTCTGAGACAAACCATTGAAATAACAAGATAATACAGGCGACACCAGGGTGACAGGGTCCGTAAAGTGTCACCCTCTTTCGGCGATCGCTCCGAACAGGTCGTGCGAATCGGCGTCCTCGATCGTGGCCTCGGCGAAGTCGCCGGGCTTGAGCGTGGCGGGGACGTTGCGGAGGAACACCTGGCCGTCGATCTCGGGGGCGTCGGCCTGGCTGCGGGCGGTGGCGCCCACGTCGCCGTCCTCGTCGGGCTCGCCGACTTCGTCGACGATCACCGGCAGGGTCCTGCCGACCTTGGCGGCGAGCTTGGCGGCGCTGATGCGTTCGGTGACTTCCATCAGCCGGGCGTAGCGCTCTTCCTTGAGCGCCTCGGGCACCGGGTCGGGCAGGAGGTTGGCGGCGGCGCCTTCGACCGGCTCGAAGCGGAACGCGCCGACGCGGTCGAGCTGGGCCTCACCGAGCCAGTCGAGCAGGTAGGCGAAGTCGTCCTCGGTCTCGCCGGGGAAGCCGACGACGAAGCTGGAGCGGATGGTGAGGTCGGGGGCGATCGCGCGCCAGCTATTGATGCGCTCGAGCACCCGGGCCTCGTTGGCCGGGCGCTTCATCGCCTTCAGGACCTTGGGGCTGGCGTGCTGGAAGGGGATGTCGAGGTAGGGGGTCAGCAGCCCTTCGGCCATCAGCGGGATCACCGCGTCGACGTGGGGATAGGGGTAGACGTAGTGCAGGCGGACCCACGGCACCCGGCCCTCGGGAGTGCGAAGCTGGCCGAGCTCGCGGGCGAGGTCGGTCATGTGGGCGCGGACCGGGTGGCCGTGGAAGTCGCGGGCTTCGTGGCGGATGTCGACGCCGTAGGCGCTGGTGTCCTGGCTGATCACCAGCAGCTCCTTCGTCCCGGCGGCGACGAGCTTCTCGGCTTCGCGCAGCACGGCGTCGATCCGCCGGCTGGCGAGCTTCCCGCGCAGCCGGGGGATGATGCAGAAGGCGCAGGAGTGATTGCAGCCCTCGGAGATCTTGAGGTAGCTGTAATGGCGGGGGGTCAGCTTGATGTCGGGCTGCGGGATCAGGTCGACGAACGGCCCTTGCGTGGGCGGTGCGGCGACGTGGACCGCCTCGACCACCTGCTCGTACTGGTGCGCACCGGTGACCGCGAGGACTTGCGGGAAGCGGGCGCGGATAACGTCCGCCTCCTCGCCCATGCAGCCGGTGACGATCACCCGGCCGTTCTCGGCGATGGCCTCGCCGATCGCGTCGAGGCTCTCCTCCTTGGCGCTGTCGAGGAAGCCGCAAGTGTTGACGAGGACGACGTCGGCGCCGGCGTAGTCGGGGCTCATCGCGTAGCCGTCGGCGCGCAGGCGGGTGAGGATGCGCTCGGAATCGACCAGCGCCTTGGGGCAGCCGAGGCTGACCATGCCGACTTTCTTCGCCTCCGGGATGGAGCGAACGTTGGGAGTAGCGGATGTCACGATGGCGGCGCCCCTACACCCAAAGCGCCGGATGCGCTAGGTGGTGCGGGCAACGGGAAAGAGGAGGGGTAGATGGACATCAACTGGTTGGCGGTCGTTCTCGGGACGGTCGTGTTCTTCGCGCTCGGGGCGGTCTGGTACACGGCGCTGTTCGGCAAGGCCTGGCAGCGCGAAGTGGGCCTGAGCGACGAGCAGCTCAAGGCCGGCGGCAACATGGCGCTGACCATGGGCACCTGCTTCGTGCTCGAGTTCATCGTCGTGCTGACGCTCGGCCACCTGTTCGCCTTCCTCCATCCCGGCAATCACGCCAAGATGATGATGGCGAGCGGGTTCGGGCTGGCCATCATGTCGCCGGCGATCGGCATCACCTACCTCTACATGAGGAAATCGCTGAAGCTGTGGCTGATCGATGCCGGCTACTTCGTGATCGGCATGACCGCGGTCGGCCTGGTGTTCGTGCTGCTCGGCTAGGAGAAGGCTAATGGGGACGACAATTCACTGGCTCGCGGTCCTGGTGGCCGGCGTCTCGGGCTTCGCGGTCGGCGGGCTGTGGTACGGGCCGCTGTTCCTCAAGCCGTGGCTAAGGGCCGAAGGCAAGACCAAGGAACAGATGGGCGGCGGTCACCCGGCGATGGTGTTCGGCCTCGCGTTCCTCCTCAACCTTTTCTCGGCCTTCATTCTCGATCACGTGTTCGGGACTTACGGCAATCCCGCGCTGGCGCCGTCGCTACTGGTCGCCTTCGGCGTGGCGCTCGGCTTCGTCATCCCGGCCTATGGGGTGAACTACCTGTTCGCCGGGCGCAAGCTGGCGCTGTTCCTGATCGATGCCGGCTATTGGCTCGTCACCTACCTCGTAATGGGGGTGGTGCTCGTCCTCCTCAGCTAACCGGCGTAACGCTCGGCCAGCGTGCCGAGCGAGGCGTGGTGAGTGAGGTCGAGGTGGAGCGGGGTGACCGAGATGTAGCCGTCGCCGACGGCTTCGAGGTCGGTGCCGTGGTCGAGCGTGTGCTCGATGTCCTCGAGCCCGAACCAGTAGTACGGCCGCCCGCGCGGGTCGACGCCTTCGACGAGCGAGCCGCGGGCGTAGTCGTGGAAACCCTGGCGGACCACGCGGATGCCCTTGACCGCCTCGGCGGGAAGGGCGGGGAAGTTGACGTTGATCACCGTGCGCCGGGCGATCGGCACGGCGGTGAGCGGGGCGAGCACCTTGGCGGCCCAGGCTTCGGCGGCCGAGAAGCCGTGGCCGGAGTCGCGGAAGGCCTGGCTCATCGCCACCGCGGGAATGCCGGCGAGGGCGGCTTCCATCGCGGCGGAGATGGTGCCCGAATAGGTCACGTCGTCGGCGAGGTTCTCGCCGTGGTTGATGCCCGAGATCACCAGGTCGGGCTGGCGGTCGGGAAACAGCTTGCGCAGCGCCAGGTTGACCGCGTCGGTCGGGGTGCCCGCCACTGCGAAGCGCTTCTCGCCGTGGCGGTGGAGGCGGACCGGCTGGCTGAGTGTCAGCGAATGGCCCGCACCCGAGTTCTCTTCCGCCGGGGCGCAGACCCACACGTCGTCCGACAGCCGCGCCGCAATCGCTTCCAGCAGTTCCAGCCCGGGCGCGTGGATGCCGTCGTCGTTGGTCAGCAGGATGCGCATCAGCGCGCCGGCGTGAGCGTGTCGAGCCCGCCCATGTACGGGAGCAGCGCGGTCGGCACCGTGACCGAACCGTCGGCCTGCTGCCCGTTCTCCAGCACCGCCACCAGCGTGCGCCCGACCGCCAGCCCCGAGCCGTTGAGCGTGTGGACGAACGCGGTGCCCCTCTGCCCCTCGGGACGATACCGGGCGTTCATCCGCCGCGCCTGGAAATCGCCGCACCAGCTGACCGAGCTGATCTCGCGATAGGCGCCCTGGCCGGGCAGCCAGACTTCGAGGTCGTAAGTCTTCTTCGCCGTCGCCCCCATGTCGCCGGTGCACAGCAGCACCTTGCGATAGGGCAGGTCGAGCGCCTGCAGCACGCTCTCGGCGCTGGCGAGCATGTGCTCGTGCTCGACCTGCCAGTCGTCGGCGCGGCAGATCGTCACCAGTTCGACCTTGGAGAACTGGTGCTGGCGGATGTAGCCGCGGGTGTCCTTGCCCGCCGCGCCGGCCTCGGAGCGGAAGCACGGGGTGAGCGCGGTAAGCCGGATCGGCTGCGCGAGGTCGCCCAGGATCTGCTCACGCACCGAGTTGGCGAGGCTGACCTCGGAGGTCGGGATGAGCCAGCGGCCGTCGGTCGTCTGGAACAGGTCCTCGGCAAACTTGGGGAGCTGCCCTGTGCCGTAGACCGCCTCATCGCGCACCAGCAGCGGGACGACGCATTCGACGTAGCCGTTACGCTGCGTCTGCAGGTCGAGCATGAACTGGCCGAGCGCGCGTTCGAGCCGGGCCATCTGACCGCGCAGGAAGGCGAAGCGCGCGCCGGACATGGCAGCAGCGGTCTCGAAGTCGAGCCCCAGGGCCGGCCCGAGATCGGCGTGCTCCTTCGGCACGAACGCGAAATTGCGTTGCTGGCCCCAGCGGGCGACTTCCTGGTTGCCGCTTTCGTCGCTGCCCCTCGGAACGCTGTCGTCGGGAATGTTCGGCAGGCCGGCGAGCAGAGCGTCGAGTTCCTCCCCGAGCGCGCGGTCTTCCTCTTCCAGCGCCGGCAGCGCGGTCTTGAGCTCGGCGACTTCGGCCTTGAGCGCATCGGCGGCACCTGAGTCGCCTTTGCCCATTGCCTGGCCGATCAGCTTCGAAGCCTCGTTGCGGCGGCTTTGCGCTTCCTGCAGCCGAGTGGTCACCGCCCGCCGGCGCTCGTCGAGGGCGAGAACGCGCGCTGCCGCCGGCTCGGCGCCGCGCGCGGCAAGGCCCGCGTCGAACGCGGCGGGATTATCACGGATGAAACGCAGGTCGTGCATGGGGCGGCGCTATGCCCGCACGCCGCGCGAATTGTCCAGTGCGCACACGGCATTGGGAACCGGGCTCGCCGGCATGCGTCTGAATTGCAACGCGGTCCTTCGGCCGCCCCGACCAATTCGCCGCGCGAAGGACATGCCCGAGACGACTCTTCACCCACCGCGGCGAACCCGGTTCATCGACCTGCTCGACGCGGGCATGCGCCTGGGGCGCAAAGCCGGGCTTCTCGAGCCGCCCAAGCTCGAACGCGAAGCGCTGATGGCGAACGCCGCCGAATACACCGGACTCGGCGATTTCGGCGATCCGTGGTTTCTGGATCCTTTCGACAAACTGCTCGATGCGCTCCACGGTGAGGCGCGGCTCAACGCCGCCGGCGAATGGGCTGCCAAGAAGCAATTCGAGAAGGTGCTGCACGACCGCCTGTGGGCACAACAGTGGTTCGAACGCTATCCCGAAATCCTCGCGCGTCCGTTGCCGCATCCGGTGGTCGTCGTCGGGCCGATGCGCTCGGGGACCACGCGGCTCCATCGCCTGCTTTCGGGCGACACGCGCTTCACGCATTTGCGCAGCTTCGAGACCATCAGCCCTGTGCCTCGGCCGGATTTCGAACTCGGGGGACATGACTCGCGCGTCGAGCTGGCGGCCAAGCTCAAGCGCCTTGCCAAGCTGTCCAATCCGCACACCTTGACCATTCACCCGACGGGGCCGTTCGAGCCGGAGGAAGAGCTCGGGCTGCTGTGCAACAGCTTCTGGGGCCTGAAGCACCCCTCGCAGTGGTGGATCCCGTCGTACAGCCGCTGGTGCGAGGAACACGACGCCACGGGCGCCTACGAGCAGCTCGCCCGGCTGCTGAAGCTCGTCGGCTGGGCGCAGCAGGCTTCGAGCTTGCGCCCGTGGGTGCTCAAGATGGCGCAGCACATGCTCGACCTGCCGGCGTTGCTCAAGGTCTTCCCCGACGCGCGGATCGTGTTCACCCATCGCGATCCGCTGTCGGTAGTCGGCAGCGCTGCCTCGCTGGCATGGAATCAGACGGTGATCTATTCGGACCACGCCGATCCGCACGCGATCGGCGACGAATGGCTGCGCACGACGCGGGTCATGATCGAACGGATGCGCGCGGTACGCCCGAAGATCCCCCGCAGCCGCTTCGTCGACGTGCACTTCGATGAAATGGAACGCGACTGGCGGGGCACGATGGAGCGGGTCTATCGCTTCCTCGGTTTCGACATCGGCCCGGCCATTCCGGCGATGGAGGCCTATCAGCGGCGCACCCATCGCCGGCATCGGCGCCGGCATCGCTACAGCCTGGAAGAATTCGGCCTTACGCCGCGGCGAGTGCTCGACGAGCTCGGGGAGTACATGCGAACCTACGAGATCGCCTCGGATGCAAGGCGCTCGGCTTCGGCCGGGTAGGAAGCCCTTCGCCTCCGCGCAGGAGTTTCAGGGCGTGAGCGTGATCGATACGCTGACCGAGCGAGGATCCTGGCGAACGTATTGCCTGGTCGAGAAGATGCGCAGCGGATTGCCATATGCAAAGCTGTCACCGCGGGCGTTGAACAGGTTCCGTGCCTCGAATGCGAGAGTCCAAATGCCGCGGCGTCCTTCCAGAGAAAGTCCGGTTTCGAGGTAGTTGCCCATCGGCCGGTCGAGCGCGGGATCGAAACTCAACCGCGCAGGTCCGACATACCGGCCGTTCGCGGCAATGCTCGCGTCCCAGGCACCGACCGCGAAGTCGCGCGCCAGCGCGCCGCGCAAAGTCCATGCGGGCACGACCGGCAATCGGCGATCATGCAGCTCGAGACCCGATGAATCGCGGGTCAGCAAGGCCGATTGGATCATGGCGCCGCCGTCGACGTGCCAGCCCCGGCCCAATTGGGCGCTTGCCGATAATTCGGCACCGCTGATGGTGCCATCGCCGACATTGGCTGCCTCGACGAGCCCGTTTGCGAGCAGCACGTCCGATTGAATTTCGCGCCACCATGAATGGTAGAGTCCGAGATCGAAATGGAGCGAGCCGACCGTCTGGCGCCAGCCTCCCTCGAGCGTCATGAGGTCGTCTTCGTCGAGCTGCCTGACCTGTCCACCGGTATCGAGCGTCGTGCCGCCCTGGCGCACGGCCGAGCCGTAACGCAGGTACATCAGGCTTCCCTTGCGAGGATGCCAGGCCAGCGAAGCGGCCGGAGAGATGCGAGTTCGGTTCGCCTCTTCGAGGCCTTCGTCAGTCGCGCTGGCGCGGTCTTCGTGCAGGGCAGTATGGGACAGCCGGCCGCCAAGCGTGGCATCCAGGGCGTCCGTGAGCGACAGCGTCGCTTCGCCGAACAACGCGGACTCGCTCTCCTTGCGCTCGACCGTTTCCAGGGTTTGCGTGCTCGCGCCCTGGCCATTCAGCACCCGGGTCGAACGCTGCCATGCTTCGATGCGGGCGAGACCGCCGAGCCAGCCCAGTCCCCGCCAGCGTCCGGTCATCCGCAATTCGCTGTCCCACAGGCGATAGTGGGAGTCGTCGTCCAGGGTTTGCGGACTGGGCAACCCGAAGCTGCCCGCGCCTTGCGTCGCGTCGTATCGGTCATCGACGTCATGGACCGTATAGCCTGTCGAGATGACGACCTCGGTCGAGCCGCCATGAGCCACTCTGAGCGAGCCGTGGAGCAGATTGTTGCGATGCGGTTCGGGAAGCTGTCCGGGGCGCGTGCGAGCTTCCGGCAGGTAGGTGTAATTGCTGTCGTGAGCGTTGAGCCGCTGGCCGAAGCCGGTCACGTCGGCGCGCCAGCCTCCCCCCGCTTCGATGCCGAGACCGGCGCGGGCACCGAGCACCGTGGTGGCGTTGCTATCGTTGCGGTCGCCGGTGTCGAGCCAACCGGGCGATCGCTCGCCATAGGCGACGACACGCACCGCCGCGACATCCGCCACCAGCGGAATGTTCGCCACCAGCGAGCCACCTCCGCCGATCTCGCCCCCGGTGACCGATTGGCCCGTCGCCGAAGCACTAATTGCAAAGCTCGACGGATCGGCACGCCTGGTGACGATGCGATAGATGCCGCCGAGCGCACCGCCGCCGTAGAGCGAGCCTTGCGGCCCCTTGAGCAGTTCGACGCGATCGACGTCGACGAGGCGAATGTCGGGATCGGGTGCCACGTAAGTGATCCGGGCATCGTCGAGCAGCACCGCGACCGTTGCCTGGCTCCTGCCTCCGAAGGGGCTGTCGGCGACGCCGCGCAGGAACATGCGATTGCGGCCCGGCCCTTGTCCGGCCAACGCGAAGCTCTCGGTGCGTTCGGCGATTCTCTGGGTGCCGGAGCGCGGATCGACCCGCGTCGTGCCGTCGACGGGAACGACAGTGGCGGCAAGCGGCGCATTCTCGAGCGTCAAGTCACGCTTTGTCGCGCTGACGACGATTTCCTCGCCCGATACGGTCGACGTTGTCCCTGCGGAAGTCGGCCTGTCGGGCGGTGCTGGAGCGTCACGGGCCGGCTCTATCCGCCAGGCTGTCGGGCCGACACGCCGCGCGACGTACCGCGAGCCGCGCAACAGGCGTTTAAGCGCCGCCTCAATGGAAAGCTTACCGTGCAGAGGCTGCGTCCGAAGGCGCGGCAAGGCTCCCTCAGCGCCCACAGAAACGAGGGCTTCACGCGACAGTTCGGCAATGGCTTCGGGTAGCGTTTCGGCGGCAATGTCGAATTGTCGCCGCGGTTCGTCCCGCGCTTCAGCCGGGTTCGCGGAGACGATAGACGCCGCCGCGGTGAACAATGCCAAGCCCCATGAGCTGCGCCAGGTCGCGAACTGCTGAATCGCCATTGCGGATCGACAAGCTTCCCGAGAAACGCCGGCCGGCCAGCGGCGGAGGCACCGTTACCGAAATGCCGGCATAGCGGCCCAGATCGGTCGCGACCAGCGACAAGGGTGCCGCGTCATAGGACAAACGCCCTTCGCGCCACTCGCCGACGTCGCGCGGCGAAACGGCCGCCACTGTGGCGAGCCGGTGAGCTGGATCGAACAGTATACGCCGCCCCGCCGCCAGTTCGACCCGTTTGCCCAAGGCTTCGCCGCGAAGCTCGAGCTTTCCGTCGGCAACTTCGACCCGAACCGCGAGGCCATCCGTCTGGACTTCGAAATGGGTGCCGATGTCGCCGATCTCGAGACCGCCGGCACTGATGTTCATTTGCCGCGCCGGATCGTGGCGGATCGCGAAATAGGCGCCGCCTCGCAGGGCGAGTTGTTCGCCCTTTCGCCCCGTCACCGTCAGCTGGCTGCGCGGCCCGAGGACGACTTGCGATCCGTCGCTCAGTGCTATCGTCAGAGGCACGGTGCCGCTGGTGAAGGACTGCGGCCCGGGGGCGGTGAATTGGGGCGCCACCAGAAGCGCGGCGAGCGACGCGGCCATGACGCCGCCCGCCCAGAGAGGCCAGCGACGGGCGGCGGCAGGTTTCGCTGCATGACGGTATTCGCCGAGGACAGCCGGATGTTCATTCAGTGCGGTGTCCGCCATGGCGACCTCATCGTAGGCGCTGCGATGCCGCGGGTCGGCTTCGAGCCAACGCGTGAAGCCGTCCCAATCCATGGCGTCGTGCGAGCTGGCGAGATGCCAGACCGCGGCCTGTTCGAAGATCGTATCGTCCGCCCCGTTCATGGTCTTGAATTCCTGTTCGGCGCTGCGTCCCCCGCCGTCTGCTGTTCATGAGACGTTGCAGTGCCGAAGAATCCGCAGTCCCTCAGGCTGGTGCGCAAGTGCTTCATCGCCAGGGCCAGGTGCTTTTCGACCCCGCTGCGGCTTATTCCCATGATTTGCGCGATCTCGGTCTGGCCGCGCCCCTCGAAGCGATAAAGCAGCAGCGCGCGCCGCGCGCCCTCGGGAAGCGCGGCAACGGCACGGCGCAACAGGTCCGCCTCTTCCGCTTCGATCAGGCTCGCCTCGGCGTCAGGCGCGGGATCCATCTGCAGCTCGATCGACCCTGCGGCGGGTTCGCCACGTTCGAGCCATGCGCGGTCACGTTGCATGGCCCGCCTTCGCGTGCGCGCGCGGTCGAGGACCAGGTTGTTCGCCATTCGGAAGAGATAGGCGCGGCCGTTGGCGATGGGGCCGGTGGCGGCCAGGACAGATTTCAGCCACAGCTCCTGCAGCAAGTCGTCGGCGTCGGCGGCGTCACCGCAGCGCGCCGCGAGGAAGCGGCGCAACTCGGGCCGGTGCGCTTCGATCAGCGCTCCCAGCCCGGCGTCCGCAATCGCCGGTTCACTCTCCGTCATCGCCGTTATCGCCTCACCGTTCGGCATGAACGATCAGCCCTACTATACCCGGTGCGATAACTTCGTCTTTGATCGAAATCGACCCGGCCGCGAAGCCTCCCTCGACCAGCGCGCCTTGGAGTTCGCGCGCATCGTAGAGCCGGTGGAGGCCGCTCCGGGCGAAGCGCCAGCGCTCCATCGTCTTCCGGTGGGTCACATAGGCAATCAGCCGCCCGCCGTCGCGGAGCGACCGATGCAAGGCCGCGACCATGGCGCCCCGCGCGTCCGCGAAATAGAGAACGTTGAGCGCCAGAACCGCGTCGAATGGCAGCCACGAGCGGGGCAGGGCCTCGATGGCGCTGCAGGCCAGCGTCGCCTCTGACCCGAGACGGGAGCGCGCGACGGCGATCATCGCGGCCGAGCGGTCGATGCCATAGAGCTGGCACTCCGCCTTCGCTGCGACCGCGGCCAGTGCCGCCCCGGTGCCGCAGCCGGCGTCGAGAATGCGCTCGCCTGCCATGGGTTCGAGCGCCTCGATCGCCAGCCGAAGCGGGCGCCCGTTGGCGAGATCCATCGCCTGGCCGAGCAGGCGCCCGGGCAGGCCACGCGGATGCGCCAGTTGGGCGGCGAAACGCGCCGATAGCGTCATGCGTGAATCGGCAATCAGCCGATCTTGGCGAGGAGAGCCTGGACCTCGCGGCGCCGACCGGCGTCCCAGGCCGGGCGCGACGGATCGTGCGGTGCCCGCAAGGCCTTCTGCAAGTAGCTTCTCGCCCCCGCCTTGTCGCCCTGGTCGAAGAGGAAGTCGCCGTAGAAATAGTTGGCATCGAGCCCGTTCGGATCGGTGGCCAGTGCCTCCCTCAGGAGCGCCCTGGCCTTTGCTTTGTCACCGAAGCCGATCGGCGACCCGGGGACCTTGTAATAGAGCACCCCGAGGCTCATCGCCGCCCCGCCGTCTTCCGCTTTGGGGTTGATCGAGTACGCCTTCGCGAGAATGTCGCGCGCCTTGGTGGCCAGGCCGAGCTTGTGCAGGAAGTTCGCCCGGTTTGCCTGCTCGCTGGTGACGATGCCTTCCCAAACGAGCGGCTCGGCCTTGCCCGGATACTTTTGGACCAGCGCCGAGGCTTGCTGCGCCAGCCGATCGAGAGCCTTGGTCTGCGTGCTCGAGCCTTTCACCTCGTAGGCGATATGGGCCCAGTTATCGTTGATGGCCTTGACCTCCTGGGTCATCGAGGCGGCCGCCATGGCGGGCACAGCGAATGCCAGCAGCGCTGCGGCTGCAAGAGTAAAAGGGGGTCTTTGGAACATGGGGGTCTCCTTGAGGGGTCAGGAAAAGGCGGCTCGAGCGCGGCGAACCTGCGATTTGAGGCCGTTGTCGATGACGGCCGGGACGAGAGCATTGAGCGCGGCATAGACACGCTCCATCGCGCCGATGCTGAGGTGGGCTTTGCGCGACGCGATCGTCTCGACGATACGCCGCGCGACCCAGTCGGGCTCGTCCGCCTTCATGCGAGCCATCTTGAGGAAACGCTCGACCTCGCCGGTGTTGAAAGCCGTGCGTGCCGCCCGCGGGTTGATGTGGGTGACGGCGACGCCGCTTCCGGCAAGCTCGCGGCGCAAGGCCTGGCTCAGCCCCGCCAGACCAGCCTTGCTGCTCGAGTAGGCGGCAAACCACGGATAGGGGATCGATCCGAGGACCGAACCGATGTTGACGATGTGCCCCGAGCCCCGCGTCCGCATCGGGCCGGCGACCGCGGCAGCCAGGGCTGCCGGGACTCCGAGGTTGATCCGGTAACACAATGCCACGGCGTCGAGCGGCTGCGTCTCGTGCAGCCCGAAACGCATCACTCCGGCGACGTTGATGAGAATGTCGGGCGGGTCCGCAGCGAGTTGCCGGCAAAGGTCCCGCAACGCGCCATCGTCGGCCAGATCGGCCACGATCGAGCGGTCGCAATGTTCGACCGCGATCCGGTCGATGCACAGCGTTCGTGCGCCATAGCGTCGCAGCAGGCGCGAGACGGGATAGCCGATTCCGCCCGCGGCGCCGGTGATCGCGACCCACTTGCCGTCAAACGAGCGCATCGGCCGGCTCCAATTCGATCGATCCGAACATTCCGCCGAACAGGACGAAGATCTCGCGCGCCATGTCGCGCACCGCAGCTCTGTCCGTCTCGTCGCCCAGTTCGTTCACGAGGGACTGCAGGAAACGCATGTGCGACCGATCGAGAGCCCCGTGCGAAGTCAGATAAGTGAACGCCTCCGGCGGCAGGCCTAGGCGCAGGGCGACGGCCCCGGCCCCGCGGGTGGCGAGCGCGACGCTGACGCTTTCGAGCACGTAGACCATGCCGAAGAACGACACCGGATTGCCGGCGCGAATCCGATCGTAGGCATGGTCGACCATCGATTGGGTGGCCCTGTGCGGGCGACTGCGCCGGGCAGCGTCCGCATCGCCCCCCGCCGCGGCGATGTCTGCGAGGATCCATTCTTCGTGCCCGGTTTCCTCGGCGATGTATTCGTCGAGTGCCTCGACCAGTTCGGGCCGATCGCCGAGGCGAGCGCGCGCTTCCACCATCAGCGGCACGGTGTGCCGGACGTGGTGATAGGCTTGCGTGAGATAATCGATGTAGGTTTCGCGCGAGATGGTTCCGGCAAGTCCCGCCCGGACTTGCGGCACCGCCAGGAACGCCAGGCGCTGGCGCACCGTGGCATCTCCGAGTTCGGTAAAGAAGTCGGGAGCGGGCAGGTACGCGGCTTCGATCGCCTTGCGTTTCAGGCGTCCGTTGCCCGTCAGCCGCCCATTGTCCGGCGTGAAATGCGCGACCTCTCGCCAGCTGGCGAGGCGGGCATAGCCGGGAAGGCTCGCATTGACCGAAGCCACCGCCGCGGCGAGGTCGCTTCCCGGTGCCGCGGGGACCAGCAGTGCCTGCGGAAAGGGTAGGCCATCGCCATAGACGAATGCCTGGGCGATCTCGGCCCGGGCGAGCAGGGCCTCCTCGATCCATTCGGGCGAAATGTTGCGTCCATGACCGGTGACGATAAGGTTCGACTTGCGCCCTTCGATCCACAGCCGGCCATCGCCATCGATCCGGCCGATGTCTCCGGTGGCAAATGGCGATCGCGGGGCTTCGCCGCCCAGCAGACCCAGGCAAAGCGGACCATCGAGAAGCACTTCACCATCATCGGCAATCCGCGCCCGCAGGTGGCCCAGAGGCCTACCGACCGAGCCTGTTTCGCCGCCCGACGGGTCTTCCAGTGTCGCGACCGAGCCGCATTCGGTAAGCCCGTAGCCCTGCCGCACCGGCAGGCCGAGCGCTCGCGCGCGGGTCATCAGCGTTGGCGGCGTACGCGCTCCGCCGACCGCCACCATCGTAAGCAACGGCAGCCGTTCGCCGCTCGTCTCGAGCGCGGCAACGAGTCCCGCCAGAAGCTCCGGCACCAGGATCAGCGAGGTAATCCGCCACTCGGCAAGCCGCCGCGCGAGCAGTGCGAAATCGGGACGAAAGGGATCGGCCATTCCGGCAAGCGCCTGTGGCGGGCAGACATATGTTCCGCCCGCCAGCATCGTCGTGAAGAAGCCGGCCACCGTCTCGAGAAGGACTCCGGACGGCAGCAAGGCCAGATGCCTGCCGGCATGTTCGGTACCGACCGCGCGGACCACTTCCTCCGCCACCGCCAGCAGGTGGTCCGCCGAAAGGCACACGCCCTTCGGATTACCGGAGGAGCCGGACGTGAAGGTGATCCGCGCGGTCCCGACGGGAAGCGCGACCGGCCCGGATGGGGACCACGGGCCGAGCGCATTCCCGCCGGTTAGCAATAGAGTGGCGCCGCTCTCGGCGAGTGCGTGGCGGCGTTGGCTGTCGGTAAAGAACAGCGGAAGCGACAGCACCGGAACGCCCGCTTCGAGGCACGCCAGTTCGAGCAAGGCCGTCTCGACCCCGTGATCGAGCTGCAGGGCGACCGGCCCCTCACCGTTGACGATGCCGGCGAGGGCTTCCTCGACGCGCCGCGGCAGCGCCGCATAAGTGACGGGTGGACCGTCGATGGGATCGAGGGCGATCTTCGCGGGCGCTCGCTCGGCATAAGTCTGGATCGCTGCAAGCAATCGGGTCATGCGGCGCGCCCCCGGCGAGCCAGGAACGCGGCGATCGCGCGCTGCCCATCGACAATCGATCCGGCGCACACCCGCGGATCGGTGCGATAATAGCTGCCCCACTCGCCAGCGGCGGCATCCAGCCTTGCGGGATCGGCGGGCGCCAGCTCGTGAACCGGAATTCCGATCCTGGCGAACATGCGGCGAAGCGGCGCGGTCAGCGTGGCGACGACCACTTCGCTCGAACTGCCGAGATCGTTCGCCGCCTCGCCCCAGAGCGAGATCATCTGCCAGGCATTGTCGGCTGCGAGGTTGCCGATCTCGACGATGGCATCGCGGGTTATCGGGCGGCCCAATTTCGCGGACACGATGCTTTCGATCGGCTCGTCGAGATAGGCTTCGAGGAAGAGCGGCTGCGTTCCCGCGCGCCGGTATCCCAGCGCCGCCCGCACGGCGCCATGGCGACAGGCGATCGCGTAATCGCCATAGCCCGCCGCCTTGTCCGTCCCGTACGCGCGCCGAAAGGTCTCGTCGATAAACGTCCGCGCTCGCACCGAATCCATGAACAAGGCTCCTGCCGTCTCGAGCCATGACGGCACGCCCGTCGACAATCCGCAGTTGGCCCGTGAGCGTTGTGGGGCGGCAGCTGAAAGGCCGCCGGCCCGCTATCGGCCAAGCGACCGGGGCAGAGGGAAGCGTGCGGAAGTGCGCCGCGACGAAGGGCCCGCACGCGGATCGCGCTTTATGGTCCGAAGGATGGCGTAGCTTTCTTCGACCGCCGAATCTCACTTTGGCCTTGCGAGAGAATCGCCTTGCTCGCGATTTTGAGCAGGCCTGACCGCCGTCTGGTTCCGAGAGTTCCTCCGCTGGCCCTAATCGGAGGCGCCACGAATCAGATCGATCAGGCCGTCAGGGTCGGCGGGCGGCGCGTCGGCGCGCCAGGCGACATGTTGGTCCGGGCGGCTGAGCAGCAGCTTGTGCTCGAAAGGATCGGGAAGCTCGCTGACGTCGATGTCGAGCACCTTGAGGGGAAGGCCCGCCGCGGCGGCCGCTTCGACCAAGCTCGATGCGTCCACCAAGGCATCGAACCGCAGCAGCGTGTAATTCGGCCCCAGCGCGTCGTAGAGCGAGCGGCCGTCCTTCAGCCACATATGCGGCGTACGGCAGCCTGGAACGGTGGAAGGCGTGTAGTCGTACATCGTGTACGGCGGCTGCACCTCGCCATCATAGGCGATGATCGGTGAACCATCGTAGTAATACCCGTAATTCAGCCCCGCGCAGGCGAACTGCTGAACGTGGAGCGCGTAGGCAGCCTCCCCGACGCGGCGGCGGCAAGCTTCGCCTTCGGGTGTGGCGTCCTCCAATTCCGGCGGTACGCTCGTCCGCTCGCGAATGGCGCTTTCCGCGTGGCGCATGGCAAAGTGCGAGACCTGCTCGGTGATCGGCTGGCGCTCGCGCTCGTGCGCGTCGAGCAGGGCTTGCGGGGCCCAACCCTTCAGACAGGCGGCCATCATCCAGCTGAGATTCATTGCATCGGCGATGCCGGCGTTCATGCCGTAGCCGGCATAGGGCACCCACAGGTGCGCCGCGTCCCCGCAGATGAAAGCCCGGCGGTCGCGGAAGCGGTCGGCGACCATGCGCCGGCCGATCCAGTCCTCCTTTCCGAGGAGCTCGTATTCCAGCTCCGGCCCCACGCCGAGCAGTAACCGGATGCAGCGGTCGCGGTCGACCGTGTCGAAGTCCGCCTCGTGCGGCAGCAGGTAATTGTGGATGAGCCAGGTCTCGCGGCCGTCGATGGCCACCAGATTTCCGGAACGCTCGGGGTTATAGAGATAACTCATCCACGCGTCAGGCTTGGTGATCCGCTCGCGCAATCCCGGCGCGCGGATATAGCTGGACTGGACGCGCTGGATCAGCTCGTCCCCTGCGAGCTTGGCGCCGATCGCCTTGCGCACCCGAGATCGGCCTCCCTCGCAGCCGACGATGTATTCGGCGCGGATCTCGACCGGCTCCCCAGATTCCAGGTCTCGCGCATGGGCGACGACCCTTTCGTCATCCTGATCGAAGTTCTCGAATTCGGTTCGGTTCAGGATGCGCACGCCCGGCGCGCGGCGGGCCTCGTCAAACAGCAAGGGCTCGAGAAAGACCTGGTTCACCCGGTGGGGAGGCTCAGGTGTCGGCCACCAGCCGTCAGGACCGGAATTGTCCGTGTACCGATCCCGCCGGCACGGGATGTGGATGCGCATCAGCTCGTAGCCCGTGGCGCGGGTCCGCACGACGACGTCGTTCGGATAGTCCTCCGGCAGCCCCGCGGCGCGCACTTTCTGCGCCAGGTCCAGTCGGCGGAAAATCTCCATGGTGCGCGAGGAAACGTGGTTGCACTTCACGCTTGGCGGCTCGCCGGGGTGGCGGCGCTCAACCACCACGCTGTCGACGCCGCGCCATGCCAAGTCTATCGCCAGGCACAGGCCCACAGGCCCACCGCCGACGATCAACACCGAGGCCTCGAGGGTTCTGGTCATGGCCGGTGCTTAGGCTTCGGCGCCGAATCCAACAAATCCCGAGTTTTGCCAGAGGCCCGGCCACCAGCTCGACTGCGCCAGCGCCCTCCGTTCGCCTTGTGGGGAATTCCAGCCAGTGAGTAACCGGTCATGCTCTCCTGAAGCAGGACGGCTTCGAGCCGCGCAGCGGGAGGTGACCGAAAACGGACCGATCGCTTGCGGCTTGGCTATCGGCGGAAGCTGCCGTCTTCCTCCGGCAACGCAGCGTCGTCGGTCTTGGCAAGTCGTACCGGTTCGAGGCGCGGAGCAAGCAGGTGCACCACGAGGAGCGCGAGCACGTAAGCGCTGGCGCAAATCGCGAACAGCACGGCATAGCTCCCCGTCGAGTCGAGAATGTAGCCCGTGAAAAGGGCCATCCCCATCCCGCCGAGGGCGCCCACCGTGCCGCCGATTCCGATCACCGAGCCGACCGCCGTGCGCGGGAAGATGTCCGACGGGAGCGTGTAGAGATTGGCCGAAAAAGCTTGGTGCGCCGCCGTCGCCAAGCCGATCACCAGCACCGCTCCCCAGACGCTGGCGATGTCCTGCGCGAACCAGATCGGGAACACGCAGGCGGCCCAGAAGGCCATCGTCGCCTTGCGCGCGACATTGACGCTCAAGCCGGCCTTGATCAGCCGTCCCGACATCCATCCGCCGAGCACGCTGCCGGCGTCCGAGATCAGGTAGATCGCGGCCAGCGGCAGCCCGAACGAGGTCAGATCCAGGTCGTAACGCTGGAACAGGTAGCCGGGCAGCCAGAACAGGAAGAACCACCAGATCGGGTCGATCAGGAACTTGCCGAGGGCATAGGCCCAGGTCTCGCGCTTGCCGAGCAGTTGCATCCACGGGATGGTTTCGGCGGGATCGGCCGGGTCGTGCTGGATCCACGCCAGCTCCTGGCGGCTGACGCGCTTGTGCTCGGCAGGGTGGCGGTAAACGCTCCACCACGCGATGAGCCAGGCAATGCCGAAGAAGCCGGTGAGGAAGAACGCCGCTCGCCAGCCGAAGCTGACCACCAGCACCGGCACAAGCAGCGGAGTGACGATTGCGCCGATATTGGCGCCGGCGTTGAAGATGCCGATCGCCAGCGCGCGCTCGCGTTGCGGAAACCAGTCGGTCACCGCGCGAATCCCGGCCGGGAAGTTGCCCGACTCGCCGATCCCCAGCCCGAAGCGCGCCGCGGCGAAGCTGGCCACGCCCGACGCCAGCCCGTGCGCCATGTGCGAAATGGTCCATATGACCAAGGCCAGGGCATAACCGACGCGGGCGCCGAGCCGGTCCACCAGCCGGCCGAAGCTGATGTAGCCGACCGCGTAAGCGAGCTGGAACCAGAACACGATCAGGGCGAAGTTGCTCTCGCTCCAGCCGAACTCCTGGCTCAGCGTCGGCTTGAGCACGCCGATCATCTGCCGGTCGATGTAGTTGATCGCGGTGGCCGCGAAGAGCAGTCCGACGATCACCCAGCGGAACCGGCCGACGCGTTCACCGGCTCGTGCGATGGTCTCCTCGGCGAGACTGGCTTCGGCCACGATTGCTCTCCCGTTTGCCCGCTGTGCGGGTCGCTTCACTCTTACCCGGTCACCGTGCGATGGTGCAGGCGACCTCCCCGATTCCTTCGAAGCGCGCCGACAAGCGGTCTCCCGGTCGAACTGGGTGCACACCAGTCACGGCGCCGCTCGATATCCACCAGCCGCTCCGCGGCTCGATGCCGCGTCCGGACAGGTTGTCGAGCAGAAAGCGTACCGCGCCGAGCGGCCCGTCGAGCATGGTCGCGGCGGTCGCCCGGCCGACCATGCGGTCGCCGATCCGCGTCTCGACTTCGATCGCGTCGAGATCGACCCAGCGCTCGCGCGCGACGGTCACTCCGAGCACGAGCCCGGCATTATTGCCCTGGTCGGACGCGGTCACGCATGCGCCGTCGGCGTTGATACCCGCATAAGGGGACGAGGCGATCTCGATTCCGATCCTAACCTGGTCGATCCAGGCGAGCGTTTCGGCATCGCCGCGCGGCCGCTTACCGCCTTCGGGCACACGGAGGCGCAGGAGGAACTCTGCTTCGCCGGCAGCAAAGCCATCCGCGAATACCGGCAGCGCAGGTTCGGCGCCGGTACCGTCGACGATCGTATCGGCAAAGATCGGACCGGCCAGCCGGCTGGCCCCCAGAAGCCGGTCTTCGGGCGGGTTGATCCGGCCGACCTTCCAGCCGCCGATTTCCCGCTGCCACAGCTTGATCGCAGCATCCTGCACCCGATAGGCCTGGGCAAGGTCGTGCGGGCGAACGCCAGGATAGTCGGCGATTGCCCGACCGGTTCGCCGTGCTTCGACAAACGCGCGCGCAGCGATGATACCGGTGTCGTCCGCCACTAACCCCTCACAAACCTGCGTTTCCCGAGTGCTAATGGAAACCGGTGTCATTGACAATCAGATTATCCGCGTCCTGACATTGTCAGAGGGTGACGCCGCGCTTCCAGATGGCAATCACGCGGTGTCCGCCGCGCTCGGACGCCGTCGCTACGCCGCCGGCGATGCCCAGCATGGTGCGGCAAAAGTCCTCGACGACACCGGGCTCGGGCTCACTCAGCAAGCGCCCCGCGTCGAAATCGATCCAGTGGCTCTTCAACGTGGCCAGGATGGTGTTCGACGCCACCTTGACGGTTGGCACGGGAAACCCGAGCGGGGTTCCGCGTCCGGTGGTGAAGACAATCATGGTCGCGCCGGCGGCTGCGAGGGCGGTCGAGGAGACCGCGTCGTTGCCTGGCGCTTCGAGCAATGACAGGCCGGGGATGCTGGCCTGCTCGCCATAATCGAGGACGCCGGCCAGCGCCGACTTGCCGGCCTTCTGCACTGCGCCGAGCGACTTCTCTTCCAGCGTGGTGATCCCGCCGGCGATATTGCCGGGCGAGGGGTTCTCCGAGACCGGTTGCCCTTGCTCCAGGAAGTATCGCTTGAAGCGATTGAGCAAGTCGCCGGCATCGCGGTGGACGTCGGCGGACACGCTGCGGGCGAGAAGGGCGTTCTCCGCACCGAAGATCTCCGGGATTTCCGTCAGGACCACGCTGCCGCCGCTCGCCGCCAGCCGATCGCTGAAGCGCCCGAGCAGGGGGTTGGCGGTGACGCCCGACAAGGCATCCGACCCGCCGCATTTGAGGCCGACGACCAGCTCCGCCGCCTCGGCCGTTTCGCGATGAGCGCCGGCACAACCGGCCACGAGTTCATCGATAAGATCGAGGGCTGCCTGCCGCTCGTCGGGCATCTCCTGCGCGCGCAGGGTGCGAATCTTGCCTCGGCTCCGCTCCGGTACCTCCGCGAGCAGCGCGTCGAGCTGGTTGGATTCGCAGCCGAGGCCGATCAGCAACACGCCCCCGGCGTTGGGATTGTCGCACAACCCGGCGAGCAACCGGCGCGTGCCGGCGAGGTCGTCGCCCAGCTGCGAGCAGCCATGTGGATGAGCGAAGCCGTGAACGCCATCCACGACGCCGCGATGACGCGCCGCGGCCTCGCGCGCCACATCTTCGGCGAGTGGAGCGACACAGCCGACGGTCGGCAGCACCCAGATCTCGTTGCGGGTCGCCCAGCGCCCGTCCGGTCGGCGATAACCGCGCCACTGCCCAAGCGGCGCGGACGAACGCCCGTCCGGCTCCGACAGCCTTTCCCGATATTCGACCTCGCCTTCCAGCGCGGTCGCCAGATTGTGCGAATGAACATGCGTGCCAGGGTCGATGTCGGCGGTCGCCCGGCCGATCGCCTCGCCATACTTGATCACCGCCTCCCCGCGCGCGTGATGTCGCAACGCCAGTTTGTGCCCCGCTGCCACGGCCTCGCGCACGACGATCTCCTGGTCGTCGAGTGAAACGGTGGCACCCACCGCAATATCCGCGAGCGCAACGGCGACGCTGTCGGCCGGATGGCAGCGGAGAACGGGGGATTCGGAAACCGGTGTCATCGTTTGCTATTGCCTTGCCCCGCGGAACGCTGCAAGCGAAACGGCGATAGAATGGGGCGACGAGGGCATGGCCGGCGAGCGCAAACGCGATCAGCAACCGACGATCAACGACGTCGCCCGCATCGCCGGCGTTTCGAAGAAGACCGTCAGCCGCGTCATCAACCGCTCGCCGCTGCTCAACAAGGACACCCGCGAACGCGTCGAAAGCGTGATCGCCCGCCTCGCCTACGTGCCCAATCCGCAGGCGCGGGCGCTTGCCCTCAGGCGGAATTTCCTGATCGGGCTGCTGCACGACAATCCCAACGCGCAGATGGTGCTGAGCTTCCAGGAAGGGGTCCTCGAAGCCATCCGCGAGACCGAGTTCGCGCTGATCGTCCGCCCAGTCGACCGCCACTCGCCGTCGATGCTCGACGACGTGCGGACCTTCCTCGAGAGGCAGCGCCTGTTCGGGGTGCTGATCCTGCCGCCGATTTCGGAGAACGACGAGCTCGCCGAGCTGTGCCGCGAGCTCGGCTGCGGCTATGTGCGGATGGGCTCGGCCAAGCTCGACGACGACGCGCACCTGGTCGAATCCAACGACCGCCAGGCCGTCGGTAACGCGATCGACTACCTTGTCGAGCAAGGTCATCGTCGCATCGCCCTGATCGCCGGCCCTGACGGTTTCCGCTCGGCGCAGGAGCGGCGCAAGGGTTTCCACGAAGCGATGGCGCGGCACCAGCTCGACTGCGGCCCCGAGCTGGTCGCGCAGGGCAATTATACCTTCGAGACCGGTCTCGCCGCGGCCGAGCGGCTGCTCGAGGTGAGCCCGCGGCCGACGGCGATCTTCGCCAGCAACGACGAAATGGCCGCGGGCGCTCTGCACGCGGCGCGCCAGCGCGAGATCGACGTTCCGCGCGACCTGTCGCTGGTCGGATTCGACGACACCGCGATCGCCGCGCACATCTGGCCGCCGATGACCACCGTTCGCTGGCCGATCCTGTCGATGGCGCGGTCCGCTGCGCTCAAGCTCATCTATCCGGCCGAGGCCGAGAAACAGCCGTCGAAGTTCCTGTCCGATCTGGTCCGCCGGGCCTCGGTGACGTCGCCGTCCGGGAAGTCGGGCTGAGCTAAGGCTTGATAAGCCGCGCCGTCTCGGCTTATGAAGAATCATGACACCGGTTACCAAACCGGACGCGCGCCAACCCAGGGGAGAGCCCGTGCCCATGTTCCGCAAGACCTTCCACGCGACGCATCCGGTGATGATGGACAGCGTCGCCAATGACGACCTGCGCGCGCGTTACCTCGTCCCGGGAATGTTCGCCGACGGCGAGATCAACCTCAACTATTCGCACAACGAGCGCTTCGTGATCGGCGGCGCGGTGCCGAAGGGGGCCGCGATTCGCTTGCCCGATCAGACCGAGCCGGCGAGCGCCAAGGGGCACCCGTTCCTCGAACGGCGCGAGATGGCGGCGGTGAACATCGGCGGCGACGGCGCGATCACCGTCGACGGGCAGCGCTTCGAGATGGGCAACAAGGAGTGCCTCTATATCCCGATGGGCTCGCGCGAGGTGCTGTTCGAAGGCGACGGCGCTCGGTTCTACCTGGCCTCGCTGCCGGCACACAAGGCGTGCCCGATCAAGCACATCACGCTCGCCCAGGCCAACCCGCTCGAACGCGGCGACCTCGCCAATTCGAACCACCGGACGATCTACCAGCTGGTCATCCCCGGCGTCTGCGAAAGCGCGCAGCTCCTGCTTGGGCTGACCGTGCTCGAGGAAGGCAGCGTGTGGAACACGATGCCGCCGCACCTCCACGACCGGCGCAGCGAGATCTACCTGTATTTCGACCTGCCCGAGGCGAGCGACCGGGTGATGCACTACATGGGCGAGCCCGAGGCGATGCGGCACATCGTCGTCGCCAACGAGGAAGCGGTGATCAGCCCGCCGTGGTCGATCCACATGGGCTCGGGCACCAAGGCCTACGCGTTCATCTGGGCGATGGGCGGGGAGAACCTCGACTATACCGACATGAACGTGCTCGACATCTGCCAGCTCAAGTGAGCGCTTTCGACCTGACCGGCCGGGTCGCCGCGGTGACCGGGGCCAATGCCGGAATTGGCCAGGGCATCGCGTTGGCGTTGGCCGAGGCCGGGGCGGACGTCGCCGCGATCGGCCGCACGCCGGCGGAAGAGACCGCCGCGCAGGTTCGCGCGCTCGGCCGCCGGTGCGAGCTGGTCTCGGCCGACCTGTCATCGATCGCTCCGGTCGGCGCGGCGATCGGCGCGGTGGTCGAGCGGCTCGGCCGGCTCGACATCCTCGTCAACAACGCCGGGATCATCCGCCGCGCCGACGCGCTCGCGTTCACCGAGGAAGACTGGGACGCGGTGATCGACACCAACCTCAAGACGCCGTTCTTCCTCGCCCAGGCCGCCGCGCGGCACATGGCCGGGTGGACCTCGCCGGCCGGGCGGCGCGGCAAGATCATCAACATCGCCTCGATGCTCAGCTTCCAGGGCGGCGTTCGCGTGCCGAGCTACACCGCCTCGAAAAGCGGCCTCGCGGGCCTGACCAAGCTGCTCGCCAACGAGTGGGCGGCGAAGGGCATCAACGTCAACGCCATCGCGCCGGGCTACATCGCCACCGCCAACACCGCGGCGCTGCAGGCGGACGAGACCCGCAACCGGCAGATCCTCGAGCGCATTCCCGAAGGGCGCTGGGGCGATCCGGCGGACATCGGCGGGGCGGCGGTGTTCCTCGCCAGTTCGGCGGCGGACTACGTGCAAGGCCACGTCCTCGCGGTCGACGGCGGGTGGCTGGCGCGGTGACCTCCGCAGGTCCGGTCGTCTGCTTCGGCGAGATGCTGCTGCGCCTGTCGCCGCCAGGCGGCACGCCGCTGGCGCAGGCGAGCCGGCTCGAGCTCAACGTCGGCGGTGCCGAGGCCAATGTCGCCGCGGCGCTGGCCTCGCTCGGGCGGCCGACGCGCATGGTTACAGTCCTGCCCGACAACGCGCTCGGCCGGCGGGCACTTACCGCCTTGCGCGGGGCCGGGGTCGACACGGCGTTCGTCGGCACCGCGTCCGGGCGGATGGGCCTCTACTATTTCGAGCCGCCCGCCGGGCCGCGGCCGGGCCACGTCGTTTACGACCGGGCGAGTAGCGCCTTCGCCGAAGCCGAACCGGACCAGTTCGATTTCGCCGCGGCCCTTGAGGGCGCGGCGCTGCTGCACTTGTCCGGCATCACCCCCGCGCTCGGCCCCAGAGGTTGCGCGCTGGCAAGCGCCGCGGTGGCCGCGGCTGCGCAAGCCGGCGTCCCGGTCTGCTTCGACGGCAACTTCCGCGCCAACCTCTGGGCCGCGTGGCCGTGCGACCCGCGCGAGCGGCTGGTGCCGCTGGTCGAGCGGGCGAGCGTGCTGTTGGGCAACCATCGCGACATCTCGCTGCTGCTCGGGCGCGAGTTCACCGGCGAGGGCGAAGGGCGGCGGCGCGAGGCGGCCGAGGCGGCCTTTGCCGCGTTTCCCAAGCTCGAGACGATCGCCTCGACCTCGCGCCAGGTGGCGGGCGCCGGCCATCACCGGCTGGCCGCGCGGGTCGACCGGCGCGACGGCGGCTGGCAGACCGAGGAGCTGCCGATCACCGGAATCGTCGACCGCATCGGCACCGGCGATGCCTTCGCCGCCGGGGTGCTGCATCGTCTGCTGGCCGGCGCGGATGCGCGCGAAGCGGCCGAGAGCGGGCTGGCGCTGGCGGCGCTCAAGCACGGCATTTCGGGCGACATGACACTGCTTCCCGCGGCCGAGCTCGACGCTTTCGACCCCGGCGACGCCGATGTCCGCCGCTGAGCGGATCGACCGGCGGCGCTTCCTCGCCGCAGCGGGCACGGCCGGGGCGATGCTGGCTGCCGGCCCGCTTTCCGCCGCGGCAGCCGACCCGCGGGTGGGGCGCTACCAGGGCCTGATAGATCGCGGCGTGCCGGCCTTCCTCGGCATCCGCTACGCCCGTGCGGCGCGCTTCGCCCCGCCGGTGCGCGAGCCGTGGGAGGGCGAGCCCTGCAAGGCCGCCGCCTTCGGTCCCATCGCGCCGCAATCCGGAGGGCAGGGCGCGCGGCAGAGCGAGGACTGCCTGTTCCTCAACGTCTGGACGCCCGAGGCGAACCCCAGGACGAAGCGGCCGGTGATGGTCTACTTCCACGGCGGCGCCTACTCGGGCGGCACCGTCACCGACCCGCTGACCCAAGGCGCCCGGCTGGCGGCGCAGGGCGACGTCGTCGTGGTCACGGTCAACCACCGGCTCAACCTGTTCGGCTACGGCTGGCTCGCCCCGTTCGGCCCACGCTTCGCCGACAGCGGCAACCTCGGCCAGCTCGACCTGATCGCCGCGCTCGGCTGGGTGCGCGACCACGTGGCGGCGTTCGGCGGCGACCCGGCGCGGGTCACGGTCTTCGGCCAGTCGGGCGGCGGCGCCAAGATCGCCACGCTGATGGCGATGCCCGCGGCGAAAGGCCTGTTCCACGCCGCCGCGACGATGAGCGGCCAGCAAGTCACCGCCAGCGGCCCGGCCCACGCCTGGGCGCGGACGCGGGCGCTGATGAGCAAGCTCGGCCTTGCCGGCGCCGATCCCGCGCCGCTGCTGGCCCTGCCGTGGGAGCGGCTGGCCGAAGGCCTCCAGGCCGACGATCCGCTCATGCCCGGGCGGGTCTACTTCGGCCCGGTGCTCGACATGACCAACCTCCCGCGCCACCCGTTCTGGCCCGACGCTGCGCCACAGTCGCTGGGCGTGCCGATGATCCTCGGCAACGTCCGCGACGAGACCCGCGCCTTCATCGACCCGCGCGGTCCCCGGCTCGCCGGGCTCGGCTGGAGCAACCTCGCCGAGCGGATCGCGCCCGAGATCCGCATCGACCTCGAGCCGCACTGGGTGGTCGCGCAGTACCGCGCGCAGTTCCCCGAGTGGAGCCCCGAGCAGCTGTTCTACGCCGCCACCACCGCCGGGCGCAGCTGGCCGGGGCAGGTGATCGAGGCCGACGCCCGCATCGCCGCCGGCGCCGCGCGGACCTGGGTCTACCAGCTCGATCGCCCCTCACCGGTCGACCCCTTGCGCGGCGCGGCGCACACCGACGACCTGCCCTACGTCTTCGGCACGCTCGACGCGCCGGGCAGCTACTCGGGCACCGACGCGCGCGCCCGGCAGGTCAGCGCCGCGATGATGCGCGCCTTCACCGGCCTCGCCCGCAGCGGCGTGCCCGGCCTCGCCGAGTGGCGGCCCTACACGCTGCCGGCGCGCGAGACGCTGGTGCTCGGCGAGCAGTCGATCGCCACGGTCGCCGACCCTCGCCGCTGGCAACGCGAGCTGTGGGCGCGGGCGCCGTACATCCAGCCGGGCAGCTAGCCCTCACGCCCTCGCGTAAGTGTTGTTGAGCGGATTGACCCGCGCATAGCCCTCGGCGATCGCCGCTCCCTCGCTGGGTGCAGCACGCGAAGTTGACACACCTGACACAGTTGACACGGTCCCGGCCTCGGCGAGCGGCGCCAGCGGTTCGGCCAGCAGGCTGTCGACGGCGGCGAGGCTGCGCGCGCGCCGCTGGTCCCATTGCGCGGCGGCGTTCAGGCGGGCACGCCACCGGGCCTCGGCCAGCCCCTCGGCATAGGCGCGATCCTCGGCGACCAGCCGGTCGGTTCGGGCCGCCGCCTGCGTGGGAGAAAGCTCTCCCTCGTCCTCGTCGGCTTCGGGGTGCTCGGCGAGCCACGCCTCGGCGAATGCCTCTTCGGCATCCTCGGCGGCGATCTCCATGTGGTCGTCGCGTTCGACGACCAGCCCGTCGTCGTCGCACTCGCAGCCGTCATCCGCGCGCTCGCCGGCGACCAGCGCCAGCAGCTCGTCGAAGCGGGCGGCATCGTCGCGGGCGCGCGAATCCTCGGCCAGCTTGTCGAGCCGCGCCATGTGGGCGAGCAGCAGGCGCGAATCGTATTTGCGCCGGGTGCCGACCAGCTCGCCGCGGTACCACACCTCTTCCTCGACCCCGTGGATAGCGCGGCATTCGAGCACCTCGGCGCTGACCGTGCGGGCGATCACCAGCGCGGCATCCCACGCCCGCGCGAACGCCGCGTCGCGCCGGCGGAGATGGTACGCCGCCTCGCGGCTCATGCCCACCCGCCCGCAGGCCGTGCGCACGGCGCCGTCATGGGCGAGATGGTCGAGGAACTGCGCCTTGCGCGCGGGGGTCCAGCCCCTTGGACTGCCTGCAAGGCAGGCGCTCAGGGCAGGCTGGCGGATGGCGGTGGAAAGGGCGGTTTGGTCGGTCATGTTCGCGAATCTCCCGGTGAGAACAGAAAGCGAACATCTATTGATACCAAACGGGTCGTGTAGGAAAGCGCTTTTTTTGGCGGCGGACGAGGAGGTCTGTTTTGGGTGGAAAGCGGACATTTGTTATCAGCCAAATCCTTCGAGTGGCTCAACGGTGATCTGGCCATCTTGGTCAACACGGCACCTTGAGATTGCACGCCCGTATGCAAGCTCGTCCGGACGCAACGGATGCTGACGGAAGGTGCGAGTAAGAGACTGTCCGTTCGGCAGCTTGCATCGGACGGTCACAACCAGGTTTGAGGGACTATGCTCATAAATGACTTCGCAGCGGGGTTCGCCAGCGGCCCGCTTAAGTTTGTCGGTGCGGACGTAGATGTAGTCGCGTTCGGATAGCCGTTGTTTCAGCGACGATGCCTCATCGTCATCGATGCCAAGTTCGGGCGCTCCTGCGGCGACTGCATGAACCAGCCAGTCAGCGAAGATCGCTAATCGATCTGCACCCGGCGTCTCATAGGCTGCGAACGGGAAGGTCATTTCAACCAAGCGGACGCCAGCCGACGTGGGTGGCGACGTTTCAAGCACGCCGTCACCTCGCCCTATCCAACAAAATACCTTGCTGAATGGGGCGTCTCGCCTTCGCAAGAACTCGGCAAGCAACGAAGCTGTTGAGGTGTGCACGAGCTTATCGACCGATGCCGTTGCCTCCGCAGGCTCATTCCACGACGGCCCGAAGTCTATCCAATCGAACTTGATGACCCACCTCACTAGCGATTTGGGCTATTCTCGCCGACGGAGCTAATGTCCGCAATGGGTGGAAAGCGGACGTCGGAGGAAACGAACTTAGACCCCTAGCGAAGGTATATCGAGTCGGGCCCTCTGACCTCACGCCACTCGGCCACGCAGAGAACTTCGGACATCTTCTGCAATACGCTTGATGCGTTGAGCTTCTCGTCATCGGCAAAGAAGATGCTCATGCCGGTCACGCCGCTTTCCCAATGAACTGGGAATCTGACCCCGATTGGGAAGTCGTCTCCAGCTTTCCCGGCTGTGACGACCTGCCAGTCACCGCCGGGCAAGCGATAGCACCCTTCGGCGAATCCCATGTCTTCTTCCATTACCAAATCCCAAGTGATTTCAGCGTTCATGGGTGGTTGCGTCTGGTCCTGGATACATATGATTTATGCGCCTGTCGCCGAACGTCCGCAATGGGTCGAAAGCGGACATGCGCAAGTGACGGCCGGCTCACCGGCCTTTCAGGCCTCTGCGGTTTGCGCAGGCAAGACGGCGGCGAGGCCGTGGGTCGCGGCAAGGTCCGGGCGTGGAGGCACGACGCTGAAGGGTGGGGCCGGGGGGAAGGGGAGCCGACGGGGAAGGAAGGAGTGGCGAGTCCCCTAGACCCCGCGAGCCCCAAGCCTCGGCTGGGGCAAGTCCGCCGAGCCGAGCTTCGCCGAGCCTTCCCACAGGTCCAGGTCGCCCTCTTGCGCGAAGGCGTCGATCTCGCGCAGCTCCTCATCGGCGAAGGCGAGGCCCTCCAGCGCGCCCAGCGAATCGTCGAGCTGGGCGACCGAGCGGGCGCCGATCAGCGCCGAGGTGACGCGCGGGTCGCGCAGGACCCAGGCGATGGCCATTTGCGCCAGCGACTGGCCGCGCCGCCGGGCGATCGCGTCGAGGCCGCGGATCCGCGCCAGGTTCGCGTCCGAGAGGAACTCGCGCCGCAGCGAGCCTTCCTTGCCGGCGCGGGCATCGGCGGGAATGCCGCCGAGGTACTTGGCCGTCAGCATGCCCTGCGCGAGCGGCGAGAAGGCGATGCAGCCCACGCCGAGCTCGTCGAGCGTGCCGAGCAGCTCGCGCTCGATCCAGCGGTTGAGCAGCGAATAGCTCGGCTGGTGGATCAGCAGCGGCACGCCCTCGGCGCGCAGCATGGCCTCGGCCTGGCGGGTCAGCTCGGGCGAATAGGACGAAATGCCGACGTAGAGCGCCTTGCCCTGGCGGTGCAGGTGGGCCAGCGCGCCCATCGTCTCGTCGAGCGGCGTCCTGGGATCGACGCGGTGCGAATAGAAGATGTCGACGTAGTCGAGGCCCATGCGCTGCAAGCTCTGGTCGCAGCTGGCGATCAGGTACTTCCGGCTCCCGCCCACGTCGCCGTAAGGGCCGGGCCACATGTCCCAGCCGGCCTTGGTCGACACGACCAGCTCGTCGCGGTGAGCCTTGAAGTCGGCGGCGAGGACGCGGCCGAAATTCGCCTCCGCCGAGCCGTAGGGCGGGCCGTAATTGTTCGCCAGGTCGAAATGGGTGACGCCGCGGTCGAACGCGCGGCGCAGGATCGCCCGGCCGGTTTCGAACACGTCGGCCCCGCCGAAGTTCTGCCACAGGCCGAGCGAGATCGCCGGAAGGTCGAGCCCGCTGCGCCCGCAGCGGCGATAGGGCATGCGCCCGTCGTAGCGCGCTGGATCGGGCGAGTAGCTGTCGGGGAAGCTCATGACGGCCCTTTACCGGCTGCCGAGGCCCGCAGCAACGCGCGCGCCGCCGCGGGACAGCGGCTTCAGCGGCAATCCAGGGCCACGCGCATCGCCGCGCCGGTATAGCGCACCGTCTTCGCAGCAGCCGGCTGGCTCGCGCACACGACGCGGAGCGGCTGGGTGGAGGCGGCCCCGGCGTAATGCCCGACGCGCGGAGCGATCGTCAGCTTGTGCTTGCGGTCGTCCCAGGCGAAGCGGACCAGCTCGTAATCGCCGCTCTCGAATCCGAAGCCGTCGCCGGCATCGTCGTAGAGCGCGAAGTCGCCGTCGGCGCCCGGATAGACGCGGATTTCGAGTGGTTCGCTTGTCGGCGCGTCGGCGTATGGCTTCACCGGCCCCATCGGCACGATGCTGCCGGCACGGGCGTAGACCGGGATGCGATCGAGCGGCGCGGCGGCGGCGATCGTCTGGCCCGCGGCGGCGCGCTGGCCGGTCCAGAAATCGTACCACGGCCGCTGCCCGGGCAGATAGACGCTGCGGGTGGTCGCGCCCTCCTGAACCACCGGCGCGACCAGCAGCGCCTTGCCGAACATGTATTCGTCGGTGAGGGTCAGCGCTTTCGGGTCGGCGGCGAAATCGAACGCCAGCGCGCGCATCATCGTGCCGCGCCCCTTCGCCACGTCCCACGACAGCGAATAGATGTACGGCAGCAGGCGATAGCGCAGCTTGACGTTTTCGATCAGCCGCGGCTGCACCATTCCGTCCCAGTTCCAGATTTCCTTGCCCGCGTTGGTTCCGTGGACGCGGAACTGCGGGGTGAAGATCGCAAACTGCTGCCAGCGGGTGAACAGCTCGGCATATTTGCCGTCGTGGGTGTCGCCGCCGAAAAAGCCGCCGATGTCTGCCGACCACAGCGGCAGGCCGCTCATCGAGAAGTTGAGCGCGGCGGGGATCTGGTGGCGGAACACCTCCCAGTTGCCCTGCGTGTCGCCCGACCAGGTGATCGCCGCGTTGCGCTGCTGGCCGGCGTAGGCCGAGCGGGTGAGGATGACCGGCCGCTTGTCGGTGACGTCGCGGCGCATGGTGTCATACACCGCGGAGGTGTGCAGCAGCGGGTAGGAGTTGAACACTTCCTTGCCCGGTCCGGCGGCGGTGTCGAGCCGGCGCAGTTCGCCCCAGTCGCCGCCAAGCTCGGGTTCGGAGGCGTCGAGCCACCAGGCGTCGAAGCCTTGCGCGGCGTAGCTGTCGCGGATCATGCCGCTGTAGAGCGCGCGCGCCTTGGGGTTCCACGCGTCGTACCAGCGGCCGGAGCCGCTCGGATAGACGTTCCGGAATGTCGGCGCGAGCAGGCCGCCGATGGCATCGAGCGCCTCGGCGTTGGCGGTGCCGGCGTCGAACCGCGCCCAGACCGACACCGGCAGGTGCACGTGCATCGCGTGCATCTGCGCGGCCATCGCCTGGGGGTCGGGCCAGCGGGCCGGGTCGAACTTCATCGCCCCCCATTCGCCCGGCCGCCAGTGCTGCCAGTCGGTCACGATCGCGTCGATCGGGACGCCCATCGCGCGATACGTGCGGGCGACCCCGAGCTCCTGATCCTGCGTTTCGTAATGCTCGCGCGACTGCCAGAAGCCCCAGGTCCAGCGCGGCATCAGCGGCGCGTCGCCGGTCAGCCAGCGATAGCCGGCGATCACCTCGTCCGCCTGCGGGCCGAGGATGAAGTCGTAATCGATCCCCGCCCCGGCTTCGTTGCGGATGACGAGGGGGAACGCCGCGCCGCCCTTGGCGACGTCGACGTCCATTACCGAGGGGTTGTTCCACAGCACGCCGAAGCCCGCCGGGCTGAGCATCATCGGCACCGCCACGTCGCCGTTCTTCTGCTGCAAGTGGACCGTGCTGCCGCTGTAATCGAGCAGGCCGTCCTGATGCTGGCCGAGCCCGTAGATCGCCGTGCGGGTGCGGAACGCGTCCATCGTGCCGGTGCCGCTGGCCCCTGTGCCGATCGCCCGCTCGGCTTCTTCGAGCAGAGTGCGCCCGCGCGCGTCGGCGAAGGACAGGGCGGAAGTCTGCCGGTCGACGCGGACGGTCAGCCTCGGAGTAGCGAGGAAGTACGCCGCCGGCGTCTCGCGCACGGTGAAGGGCACCGTCTCGGCCCTGGCGGTCACCGCCGGGTTGTAATTGCCGGCGTAGCCGGGCGCGCCGAAACGCACGTGGACGATCGAATCCGACCACGGCTCGAGCGTCAGCACCCCGCTGCCGGTGCGGATTTCGATTCCGTGCGGGAGGCGCTGCATCGCCTCGATGTGGTCGGCCTGCGCCGGAAACGCCGCGCCGAGCGCGAGAGCGCAGCCCATCAATATCTGTCGCACATGCCGTCCCTTCCCGAATTACTCATACAATTGCAGATTGCAGCGGCAGGAGCAACCGGGAAGGCCGGCGGGATTACGGCGAGCCGAGGCGCATCGCCCGGTCGCGCGGGGAGAGATGCTCCTGCGCGCCCGCCTTCTGCCCCGGGTAGGCGCCGGACCTGGGGGTCATCGTATCGAGGTTCCAGTCGGCCTCGCGGAACGGCGCGCGGGTCGATTCGAGCTTGGGATAACCGCCGACTTCGTCTTCCGAATCGAGAATGTCGCCGCGCCCTTCGGCGATGAAGAACAGCACGCGGATCTCTTCCTCGCCGCGGTCCCACGGACGCGCGCCGGCGGTCGCCAGCAGCGTCGTTTCGACCTCGCCGCTCGGCAGCACGTCGTAACCCGACAAGTCGGCCAGCGGCGCGTCCTTCTCGATCAGCCTGGCGCCCGTCTCGCCGTAGCGGCCGAACATCGGCAGCGCCTTGCCGAAACGGTCGACCGCGCGGTTGTCCTTGCCGTAATAGGCCAGGTCGCCGACGCCGCCGAGCATCAGGAACGGCAGGCCAGGGTCGGTGTCGTTGCCGGCGCGGTAAACGTTGCCGACCGCGGTGATCTCGCCGGTGACCGGTGCGTGGCCGGCCCATTCGAGGTCCATCAGGTTGTAATGCACCGCGCGGTGGCCGGGGTCGTAGATCAGGTTGTTGACCATCAGCACCTGCGCGCCGCCCTTGACCAGCGGCGAGCGCTCGACGTTGTGCGCCCAGATGTTGCGCTCGAACACGATGCCGGTGGCGTTGTCGTGGACCAGCGAGCCCTTGGAATGCTCGCCCTTGGCATGGCTGGCGTTGGCGAGCCCTTCGGCGGCGAGGTTGAGGCGGAAGACCACGTCGTGCGTGGTGTTCTGCCGCCATTCGGCGACCGTCTTGCCGGCGAAGCGCGGGCCGGAGGCGGACATGTTCTCGTCGATCGCCCACATGAAGGTGTTGTTCTCGATCACCACGTTGTGCGCGCCGACGGTGGAGAAGGCATCGGCCTCCCAGCCGCTCAGGTGCGGCTGCCCGGCGGCGCCGGTGAGCACGCGCAAGTGGCTGATCTTCACGTCGTGCGCGTGGACGTCGATCCCGCCGCGCAGCAGCGTGATGCCCGGCGAGGGCGCGGTCTGCCCGGCGATGGTGACGTAGGGCTCCTTGATGTCGAGCACCGAGCGGTCGAGGTCGATCGCGCCGCCGACTTCGAAGACGATGATCCGCTTGCCCTTCGCGGCGACCGCCTCGGCCAGGCTGCCGGGGCCGTCCTTGGCCAGCGTCGTGACGCGGATCACGCGCCCGCCCTTGCCGCCTTCGGTCGGGTCGGCCGGATGGGCGAAGGCCGCGCCGGCCAGGACCAGCAGCAGCGGGGCCACCAGCGTGCGAATTGTGCGAAGTGCCGTCGTGCTCATCATACCCTCCCGGTGACCTTGTTGACAGAGCCGTCAAGAACAGGCAATAGGTCATGACACCGGTTACCACAAGAGACCGGATGAGGGAATGGATGTCTGTGGGAATGTCAGGGAATTCCGCGCCTTGCGTCGTTTTTCCGGTCTCATGGACACCGGTAGCAACGGGTACGCCGGGGAGGACACCATGAGCACGCGTTTTTCGACCACGATCCGGTTCGCACTTCTGGCCAGCTCGGCGCTGTTGCTGCCGCAGGCGGCGTTCGCGCAGGACGCGGCCGACGGCGGCGCTCCGGCGCAGGACAAGGCGGCGGCCGATCCGGCGACGGGCACCTCGGCGGCGAGCGAGATCGTGGTTTCGGGTTTCCGCGCCTCGCTCAACAAGGCGCTCGACATCAAGCGCAATTCGGTCAGCTCGGTCGACGCGATCGTGGCGGAGGACATCGCCAAGTTCCCCGACCAGAACCTCGCCGAATCGCTCCAGCGCATCCCCGGCATCTCGATCCAGCGCGACGCCGGCGAAGGCCGCGCGATCACCGTCCGCGGCCTCGGCGCGCAATTCACCCGGGTGCGGGTCAACGGGCTCGAGACGGTGGCGACCTCGAGCGACGGCGCGAGCTCAAACCGCGACCGCGCCTTCGACTTCAACGTCTTCGCGTCCGAGCTGTTCAGCAGCCTGGTGGTCCACAAGACCGCCGAAGCCTCGCTCGACGAAGGCTCGCTGGGCGCGGTGGTGGACCTCAACACCGGCAATCCGCTCGCCGGCGAAGCGGGCCTGCACGGCGTCGCCTCTGTGGTCGGATCGTACAACGACTTGTCCAAGGACCTCGGGCCGCGCCTTGCCGGCCTGGTCAGCTGGCGCAACGACGCCGGCACATTCGGCGCGTCGTTCTCGGCCGCCTATTCGAACACCGACACCTTCGAGCTCGGCAACAACACGGTGCGCTGGGCGCAGGCCAAGTTCCGCAAAGTCGACGGCGTCTCGTGCGCGACCAGCAACGCCACTTGCGACCCCGTGTCGCTGGCCTTCCACCCGCGCATCCCGCGCTACGGCCTGGTCGAGCACCGGCGCGACCGCCTCGGGCTCACCGGCTCGCTGCAATTCTCGCCCACCGATGCGACCAGGATCTCGATCGACGGCCTTTATTCGAAGTTCAAGGAGGACCGCGAGGAGCGCTGGGGCGAAGTCCTGCTGCGCTCGAACGAGAAGAACATCGACGTCGTCGATCCGGTCATCGACAGCGACAACAACCTGATCTCGGCGACGCTCAACAACGCCTACGTCCGCACCGAGCACTACCTGCGCAAGAGTTCGACCGAGTTCTACCAGCTCGGCGGCACGTGGGACCAGGACCTGACCGACACCCTGCGCTTCACCGCCGTGGGCGGGTTCTCCAAGTCGAACGCGGACATTCCGGTCGAAACGACGATGGTTTTCGACGACAGGGACGCGAACGGCTACCACTACGACTACAGCGACATGAAGAGCCCGCTGCTGACTTTCGGCACCAGCGTTACCGATCCCTCGGTGTTCCAGCTCGCCGAAATCCGCGACCGGCCGTCGAACGTCACCAATCGCTTCAAGACCGGGCAATTGCGCGCCGAATGGGATGCGACCGACCATATCACCCTGAAGGCGGGCGGCGTGTGGCGCCGCTTCAACTTCGACGCGGTCGGCTTCACGCGCGACACGGCGGTGTGCGGCTCGAGCGGGCCGGACAAGGTGCTCGGCACGCTGACCTGCTCGTCGACCGTCTACGGCTTCCCGGTGACGAGCGAGTTCAGCCAGCTGTTCACGCTCGGCAAGGCGGGCCAGCCGTCCGGCAACACCAACCAGTGGCTGATACCGAACCTGGCCACCACCACCGAGTACACCGGGCTCTACAGCCGCACTCCGGCGGTGGACGCGGGCAACACACGCTCGGTCCAGGAAACCACGTCGGGCGGGTACTTCCAGGCCGACGTGAAGGGCCACATCGGGCGCATGGACTTCGCTGCCAACGCGGGCGTCCGCTACGCCCACACCGACCAGAGCTCGACCGGCATCCTGTCGGGCACCGAGGTGACGGTCACGCGCAGCTATGACGACTGGCTGCCGTCGGCCAACCTGGCGCTCTATCCCAGACACGACATCATCGTTCGCGCGGCGGCCGCCAAGGTTATCACCCGTCCGACGCTCGGCAACCTGACCCCCGGCGGCTCGGTCGACGGCTTCAATTACAAGATCAGCTACGGCAACCCGTTCCTCGATCCCTACCGCGCGACCAATTACGACCTCGGCGTCGAATGGTACTTCATGCCGGAAGCGGTCCTTTCGGTGGCGGCGTTCCTCAAGGACGTGAAGAGCTTCCCGATCTCCGACACCTACAGCGCGCCGTTCTCCTCGACCGGCCTGACCAGGGACGCGCTGCCCCCGAGCTCGCCGGCCTACATCAACTTCGATCCCAACCAGGTCTACACAATCTCGGCCAACGTGAACGGCAAGGGCGCGACGCTGAAGGGAGTCGAGCTGGCGCTGCAGCTGCCGTTCAAGTTCCTCGACAGCCCGATCCTGAGCAACTTCGGGGTGCTGGCGAACGCGACCTTCATCTCGTCCGACGCCGATTACAGCGTCAGCGGTCCGGCCGTTACTCCCGGCGGCCCACTGGTCAAGAGCGACCGCAACGCCACCCTGTTCGGGGTTTCGAAGCAGGCATACAACGCCACGCTGTTCTACGACGACGGCAAGTTCAGCGCCCGCGCGATGGTCAGCTACCGCAGCCGCTACATCGACTCCAACAGCGGCACCGGCAACGTGTTCGAAGGTTACGGCGCGACCACCAACCTCGATGCCTCGGTGCGCTACAAGATCACCGACTCGCTCGAGGTATCGGTGGAAGGCAACAACCTGCTCGACACCTACCGCTATCGTTACACCGACTTCGACGCGAACCGGAACTATGAGAACAACCACTTCGGCCGCACGATCCTGTTCGGTGCCCGCCTCAAGGTCTGATCGCGCGCCGGGGCCTTGCGCCCCGGCCGCCTTGCGGAGCAGACCGGCCGAATGAAGACCGATCGCCGATCGCTGATCGCCGCGGGCCTCGCTCTCGGAGCCGCCGCGAGAGCGGGCGCGCAGACGCCGCCGCCGGCTGCCGCGAAGGCGCCGCCGCCGGGATTGCCGCAGCCGGTCGAGACCATCGACCTGTGGCCCGCCGGCGCGCCGGGGCTTCCCAAGGCGCCGCTCACCGAGACGGTCGAAGAACGCTCCACCGATGCGCTGGTCACCGATCGCGCGGTGCTCGGCATCGCGCGCCCGCGCATGGCGGTGTTTCGCCCCGACCGGCCCAACGGCGCCGCGCTGCTGCTCGCGCCCGGCGGCGGCTACCACCATGTCGTGGTCGACAAGGAAGGCTACGAGATGGCGCGCTGGCTGACCGCCCGCGGGTTCACCGCCTTCGTGCTGTTCTACCGGCTGCCGGGCGAGGGCTGGGCGGCCGGTCCCGACGTGGCCCTGGCCGATGCCCAGCGTTCGATCCGGCTGATCCGCCAGCGGGCGAGGGACTTCGCGCTCGACCCGGAGCGGGTCGGGGCGATGGGTTTTTCCGCCGGCGGTCACGTTTGCGCCGACCTCGCCGCGCGCTTCGCCGCGAAGACCTACACGCCGGTCGACGCCGCCGACCGCCTCTCGGCCAGGCCGTTCTGCGCGGCGCCGATCTATCCGGTCGTCTCGATGGACCCGCGCTACGCCCATCCCGGCTCGCGCGACCTGCTGCTCGGCCCCCATCCCTCGGGCGCTCTCGAGGCGGCGCACTCGCCCGACCGCAACGTGCCGGACGATGCCCCGCCGCACTTCCTGCTCCACGCCGAGGACGACGACGTCGTGCCGGTGGAGAACACCCTGCTGCTGCGCGCGGCGCTCAAGGCGAAGAAGATTCCCGTCGAAACCCACTTGTTCCAGAACGGCGGCCACGGCTTCGGGCTGCGCAAGGCGATCGGCAAGCCGCTCGCGGCCTGGCCCGAGCTGTGGCGGGCGTGGGCGCAGACGGCCGGCTTTCTCTGATGCCGGCCGACCGGCGCGATCTCCTCAAAGGTGCGGGACTCCTGGCGGCATCGGGCCTGGTCGGCGGCGCCGCTGCGGCGGCTGAACCGCTGGCTGACGCGCGGCCACCGGTCCGCTGGCGGCGCGGCTTCGACAATCAGCGGATCGCCGACCTCGGCGACGGGCGCTTCCTCAACCCGATCCTCGCCGGCGACCGCCCCGACCCGGCGGTGCTGCGCGACGGCGACGACTACTACGCTACCTTCTCGTCTTTCGACGCCTATCCCGGCCTGCTCATCTGGCATTCGCGCGACCTGGTGAACTGGCGCCCGCTCAAGCCGGCGCTCCAGCGCAACATCGGTTCGGTATGGGCGCCGGGCCTGCACAAGGACCGCGGCCGTTACCTGCTGTATATTCCGGTCAAGGCGCAGCCGAACGACATCTTCGTCAGCCACGCCGAGCACATCGAGGGGCCGTGGAGCGATCCGGTCCCGCTCGGCCTGCCCGACCATATCGACCCGTGCTTCGCGGTCGGCGAGGACGGCTCGCGCTGGCTGTTTCTCTCCGGCGGCGACCGCGTGCGGCTGGCGGACGACGGACTCTCGCTCGCGGGCGGGGTCGAGCACGTCTACGACCCGTGGCACTATCCGTCGGACTGGGTGGTCGAGGGCTTCTCGCCGGAAGGACCGAAGCTCCACCGGATCGGCGGCTGGTTCTACATGCTCACTGCCGTCGGCGGCACCGCCGGTCCGCCGACCGGGCACATGGTCATCGCCGCGCGCTCGCACTCGATCCACGGGCCGTGGGAGCAGCATCCGGGCAATCCGCTGGTCCGCACCACGAGCGAGACCGAAGCCTGGTGGTCGCGCGGCCACGCCTCGCTCGTCGAGGGCCCCGACGGCAGCTGGTGGTCGTTCTATCACGGCTACGAGAACGGCTTCTGGACGCTCGGCCGGCAGACACTTCTCGATCCCGTCGAGTTCACCCCCGACGGCTGGTTCCGGATGACCGGCGGCGATCTCTCGCAGCCGCTGGCCAAGCCTGGCGGGGGTACCGCCTTGCCCCCGGGGATGGCTTTGTCCGACACCTTTGCCGGCCCGCTGGCGCTGGGCGGCAAGTGGGCATTCTTCCGCCCGGCGCCCGACGAGGGTTCGCGCGTGCGGGTGAGCGGCGGCGCGCTGCACCTCGCGGGGAAGGGCGACGCCCCGTCGAGCGGCTCGCCGCTGCTGATTACCGCCGGCGACACCAGCTACCGGTTCGAATGCGATGTCGAAGCGGCTCCCGGCGGCCGCGCAGGCCTGGTCCTGTTTTACGACGACAGGCTCTATTGCGGGCTCGGCTTCGACCGCGAGCGCTTCGTCACCCACCAGTACGGTCTCGAGCGCGGCCGCCCGGCCAACCCGCACGGGAGCCGGATGCGCATCCGGGTGACCAACCGCCGCCATATCGTCACCTACGACACCAGCGGCGACGGCGGGCGCAGCTGGCGGCGCTTCGATCGCGGGATGGAGGTTTCAGGCTACCACCACAACGTCCGCGGCGGCTTCCTGATGCTGCGCCCGGGACTCTACGCTGCCGGTCCCGGCGAGGCGGTGTTTCGCGACTTTCGTTTCACCGCGCTTTGAGCGCGTCGAGAGCGGGCCGCCAGATCGTTGATCTAATGGTGGGCGCGGCAGGGATTGAACCTGCGACCCCACCCGTGTGAAGGGTGTGCTCTACCACTGAGCTACGCGCCCGTCCGGCCCGCGGACAGGGGCGCGCCTTTGCCATGGCGCGTGCGCGATGACAAGCGGTCAGTCCAGCAGGCGCGCGAGCATCGCGACGAGGCTGAAACTCGTGCCCGGCGGTTTGCCGGTCGGCCGCTCGGGCGCGGTCGAAGCCTCGCATTCGAGGCACAGGGCTTCCATCCCGCGGACGCCCGTCAGCCTGTCGAGGTCGGCCAGCAGCCGGTTGCCCAGCGCCGCCTGGCGCCCGGCGAAGTAGCCGATCATGTCGCGCGCCGCGGGGGCGGTATTCTCGTCGTCGCCGAGCAGCGTCGCGAGAGTCGAATCCCACGTGCTCGGCTTGTCGGCGAGGTACTTCGGATACCACCGGCCCTTCTTGAGATTGGCTTGCGCGGCCGCGTAGTCGAGCGCGTCCTGCAAGTCGCCGAATTGGTCGACGAGCCCTATCTGGCGCGCGCTGCCGCCGTCCCACACCCGGCCCTGGCCGATCGAGTCGACCCGCTCCACCGGCATCTTCCGCGCCCTGGAAACGAGGCCGAGGAACCGCTGGTAGCCGAAATCGACCGAGCTTTGCAGGAGCGTTTCGGTTTCGGGCGTAAGCCCGCCGAGAAGGTCGGGCTGGCCGGAGAGCGGGGTGGTGCGAACCCCGTCGCTGGTCACGCCGTATTGCGCCAGCGCGTCCTCGAACGTCGGGATCACGCCGAAGATGCCGATCGAGCCGGTGATCGTCTCGGGCTCGGCGAAGATCCGGTCGCCGGCGGTGGAAACCCAGTAGCCGCCGCTCGCCGCGACGTTGCCCATCGACACCACGATCGGGATGCCGCGCGATTTCTGCCGCAGGATCGCCCGGCGGATCGCTTCCGAGCCGGTGACGGTGCCGCCCGGCGAATCGACCCGCACGACCAGCGCGGCGAGGTCGTCGTCGAGCGCGTCGTCGAGCAGCTTGGAGATCCGTTCGGCGCCGGCCTCGCCGGGCCCCGCGTTGCCGTCGCTGATCTCGCCGGCGATGGTGATCACGCCGATCGGCTTGCCCTTGCCCGAGAGCGAGCGCGTGCCGTCGTCGGGCGAAATGGCGGCGAGCCAGGTTTCGTAATCGGTCGAGGCGAAGGCGCCCGGGGTGTCATCCCATTTGTCCTTGCCGGCGATCTCGGCGACGTGCTTGCCCCAGGCGACCTTGTCGCCGATCGTGTCGGCGAGGCCGGCCTGCAGCGAAGCCTTGGCCAGGTCGCCCTGGCTGCCGGCGATCCACTCGCCGATCTGCTGGGTCGCCAGCGCGATGTTCGCCTTTGGGCGCGCCTGCTTCACGTTGGCCTGCCATTCCTGCCACAGCGAGCCGTAAAGCGCCTCGGCGTTCTCCCGCGCCGCGGGCGACATCCCGCTCAGCATGTAGGGCTCGACCGCGCTCTTGTAGGTGCCGACGCGGAACACGTGCGCCTTGACCTTCAGCTTGTCGAACAGGCCGGCGTAATAGAGGTTGCTCCCGCCCGGGCCGCTCAAGGCCGCGCCGCCCATCGGGTCGACCCACACCTCGCTCGAATGCGCGGCCAGCAGCATCGAATCGTCGGTGTAGGCGACGGCGTAGGTGAGCACCGGCTTGCCGGTGCGGCGGAAGCGGTCGAGCGCGGCGCCGATCTCTTCCATCTGCACGAAGCCGCCACCGAGGAAGGTGGAAAGGTCGAGCGCGATCGCCTTGATCCGATCGTCCCTGGCGGCCTCGTCGATCGAATGGATGAGGTCGCGCGCGGCGAACTGGTGGGTCGGCGCGGCGCTGCTGAGCACCGCGTCGAGCGGATGGATGCGCGAGGGTTCCTCGACCACTTGCCCGTCGAGCTCGAGCAGCAACGCCCCCGAGCGCACCGCCGCCGGATTGGGGCGAGCGCTCAGCACCATGTATACCGCCCAGAAGAACAGCAGCAGGAAGACGAGCGAGAGCCCGTCCTTGATGCCGACCAGCAGCCGCCAGACTTTGCCTGCGAAACTCATGCGCCCGTTCCTGCTCGCCATTCAAACCCCCGCCACGTTCTTAGGGCCCCCGGCAGTTGGGTTCCACCGGAAAGCGCTTGAGCGGCCCACGCGAGTCGACTAAGGGCTTTGCGTCCCGAAGTTGTATGGACTACAACAATCTCCATGGAGCCGCACAACAAACTGGCCGCGTGGCTGCAGGCCGAGAACATCTCGCAGGCGGAAATGGCCCGCCGGTGCGAATACGACCGTTCCAACTTTCACCGCCTGCTCTCGGGCAAGCTGTCGCCCTCGCTGGTCCTGGCGGCGCGCATCGAGCGGGAAACCAGGGGCGCCATTCCCGCGGTCGCCTGGGCCGAGGAAGCGTCGTCCGGCGACACCTCCCACGCGGGCCGCTATCCGGCCGGCGGGCGGGCCTTCCCGCACCGCCACTTGCTCTCGATCGGCCAGCTCGAGACTCACGAGATCCTCTACCTTCTCGACGAGGCCGAGCAGTGGGTCGCGCTCAACCGCCAGCCGCAGAAGCATTCGGACCGGCTTGCCGGCCTGACGATCATCAACGCCTTCTTCGAGAACTCGACGCGAACGCTGCTGAGCTTCGAGATCGCCGGCAAGCGGCTCGGCGCCGACGTCGTCAACATGCACGCCGCGCAATCGAGCGTGAAGAAGGGAGAGACGCTGATCGACACCGCGGTGACGCTCAATTCGATGCGCGCCGACGCGATCGTCATCCGCCATCAATCGAGCGGTGCGGTGGCGCTGATCGCCGACAAGGTCGATTGCCCGGTGCTCAACGCCGGCGACGGCCAGCACGAGCACCCCACGCAGGCGCTGCTCGACGCGCTGGCGCTGCGCCACAAGCTGCGCGAGCGCGGTGAGGAGAGCTTCAACGGCCTGGTGGTGACGATCTGCGGCGACGTGCTGCACAGCCGCGTCGCGCGTTCGAACATCCTCTGCCTGCAGGCGCTCGGCGCCAGGGTGCGCGTCTGCGCGCCGCCGGCGCTGATGCCCACCGGCGTCGAGGCGATGGGCGCCGAGCCTTTTGCCTCCTTCGAGGCGGCGCTCAGCGGAGCCGACGTGGTGATGATGCTGCGGTTGCAGAACGAGCGGATGGAGGGCCAGTTCATTCCCAGTCCGCGCGAGTACCGCCACCTTTACGGCCTGACCCTCGAGCGGCTCAGGCGCTGCGCGCCCGAGGCGATCGTCATGCATCCGGGCCCGATGAACCGCGGGGTCGAGATCGACAGCAACGTCGCCGAGCTCGCCGGACAGTCGATCATCACCGACCAGGTCGAGATGGGCGTCGCCATCCGCATGGCCTGCCTCGACGTGCTCACCCGTCGCGAGCGCGGCGTGGAGGGCTGGGCATGAAGGCGCAGCGGCCTCTGACCATCACCGGCGGGCGACTAGTCCTGCCCGGCGGCGTCCGCCCCGGCGCGATCCGCTGCGTCGACGGACGCATCGCGGCAGTCGGCGAGGTAAATCCTGCCGAGGGCGACGAGGTGATCGACGCCGCGGGCGCGCTGGTGACGCCGGGGCTGGTGGATTTCGGTGTCTTCGCGATCGACAAGCCGGCGTTCCACTTCGGCGGCATCACCCGCGCCGCGCTGATGCCCGACCGCTCGCCACCGCTCGACACGCCTTCGTCGGTTCGCTTCGCCGCCCAGAGCGGCAAGCCCGACTTGTGGGTCCACCCGCTCGCCGCCGCCACGGTCGGGCTCGAGGGCGGGCAGCTCGCCGAGCTCGCCCTGATGCGCGAGGCCGGGGCAAGGGCAATCGCCACCGGGCGGAAATGGATCGCCGACAGCGGCACGATGCTGCGGCTGCTGCAATACGCGGCGATGCTCGACCTGGTGGTGGTCAGCCACGCCGAGGACGGCGGGCTCGCCGGCAGCGCCGCCGCCACCGCCGGCGAGATGGCCACCCGTCTCGGCTTGCCGAGCGCGCCGGCGGAGGCCGAGGCCCTGGCGGTGGCGCGCGACCTCGCGCTCGCCGAAATGGCCGGTACCCGGCTGCACTTGCGCCATGTGACCACCCGCGCGGCGCTCGACCTCGTGCGCGCGGCGAAAGCGCGCGGGGTGCGGGTAACCGCAGGGGTTAGTCCGGCCCATTTCATGCTCTCGGATCTCGCGTTGCAGGATTTCCGCACTTTCGCCCGCCTCTCGCCGCCGCTGCGCAGCGAGTCCGACCGCCAGGCGGTCGTCGCGGGACTGGCGGACGGGACAATCGACGTCGTCGGCAGCGGGCACGACCCGCGCGGCCCCGAGGACAAGCGCTTGCCGTTCGCCGACGCGGCCCCGGGAATGGCCGGCGCCGAGACGCTGCTGGCGCTTACGCTGACGCTGGCGCGTGACGGCGTGATTCCGGTCGAGCGGGTGTTCGACTTGCTGGCTCGCAGTCCAGCAAGGCTCCTCGGTGTCGAGGCCGGCGAGTTGCGCGAAGGCGCCGAAGCCGATCTCGCGCTGGTCGATCCCGACAAGCCCTGGGTGGTCGATTCCGCGCGGATGGCGGCGAGCGCCGGCAACACGCCGTTCGACAAGCAGCCGGTCGAGGGCAGGGTCACCGCCTTGTGGAAGGGCGGGGTTCGGATCGACGGCTAGCTTCGGACACGATTCGTCGCGTTAAACCAATATGGCACGGCCAGCGCGACGCCGCGGCGAACCTTCTTGCGTGGCTCATGACGAAAAACCCCTCCCGGTCAGGGGAGGGGTCCTTCGGGGGTACCGTAAGAATGCCGAATGATCAGCGCAGCGCGAGGCGGGTTCCGCTGTCGATCGCGCCCGGGAGTGGACGGCCCTCGGCGTAGGCAAAGCAGCCCTGGCCAGAGCTCTTCACGCGGCCGCACATGGCCTGGCTGCTGGCGACGCCGAAGCCCGCGGCGGAGACGCGCCAGTAGTGCTTGCCGCCCACGATCGCCTCGCTGATCACCATCTGGTGGTTCGAAAGCTCGGGATAGCGCTTGGCGTAGATGCCCCAGGCGCGGTGCGCGCCCTGTTCGCTGGCGAAGCTGCCGAGCTGGACGAGGTGAGTGCCGCTCGATGGCTTGGCGGCAACCGCCCGGGCAGCGCGCGGGGCGACGCTCTGGCGCGCGGCGGCCGTCTGTACGACCGGGTGCGAAACGAAGCGGCGCGTGTCCGGGATCACCTGCGCGGCCGGGCCGCGGGCGGGTACGATCGTGGCGAAGGCAGCCTGGAAATTGTCGGGCTCGACGGTCTTCGGCGCCGGATTGTCGGCGACCGCGACTTGCGGAGCGGCCTGCTCGAGCGCTGCCAGTTCGTGGCTCTTGACCGGCTGCGGCGCGACCGCGGGCGCGTCGTTGGCGGCGAGCTCGGCCTTGGGAGCGGCATTCGCGGCCGCCTCGCTGGCGAGTTGCTCGACGCTCGGGTTGTTGCCCAGGGCCAGCTGGGCCGGCTGCCCGCCGTCGGCAATCCCGGCGGGGGCGCCGATCAGCGCGGCGACGCGGGTCTGCCACGCTTGCGGCGTGGCCATCTGCGCCCATTCTTCCATCCGGCTGCCGACGAGGTTGGCGGGCACGTCCTGCGCCGCCATCAGCCGCGCTTCTTTCCAGCGCCCGGCGAGCGCGTAGCTGTACGCGAGGTTCTGGCGCACCTTGGCGGTGTTCTCGCCGCCGCGGATGGCGTTCGAAAGCACCTGGATGCCGCGGCCGGGCTCGCCCGACAGCGCATAGGCGAGGCCGAGGTCTGCGGGCGCGATCTGGCCTTCCCAGTCGCCCAGCAGCGCCGAGGCTTCCTGGTACTTGCCCTGACCATCGAGCGCGAGCGCGAGGCTGAGCGCGGTGCGGGCCGAATTGTCGCCGAGCTTCATCGCGTCGTCGAAGGTCGCCGCGGCCGAAGCGAAGCGGCCGGCATCGAGGTAGGCCGTGCCGAGCATCGCCCGGTACGCCGGGTTGTGCGGTTCGGCGAGGACGGCGGCTTCGGCGTGCTCGACCGCGTTCTGCGCCTTGCCCTTGGCCAGCGCCGCCTCGGCGCGGCTCGCCGACAACTCGGCGCGCGGGGCGGCGTTGGTGGCGCAGCCGGAGAGCAGGCCCGCGGCTATCGCGGTGGAGACGGCGAGACCCATCATCCGTTTGCTGTTGGCGGTGCGATTCATCACGTGAGACCCCCTTGGTCGAATTTTCAGTCGCGCTTGACCTGTGCGGCCAGCGCCTCGATTTCCGGAATGTCGCTCAGGAAGCGATCGAGCGCTTCGGTGACCAGTTGCTGCGCGCTGCGGTTGCGCACGGTGCTGGCGAGCCGAAGCTTGAGATGCCGCTTGGCGTCGAGCCGCAGCGTGAAGGCCGCGCGGCGGTTGAACGACGAGGAGCGCTCGACTGGCGGCGTTGCCGAGCGAACGGGAGCTTTCGCCACCGCGACCGGCCGCGTTACCTCCGGAGCGAGCGCCTCGCGCTTGCGCATCGGAATCGCCGGCGCGGCATCCTGGCCGGATTCGGCGAGGCGTGCCTCGAGCTCCTCGTGCATCGTGCGCACTTTCGGCTTCGGCGAGCCTTTGTCGGTCTTGGCTTCGGCCGCGGGATTGTGCGGCGCGGGGGTCAGCTGGAGGACCTCGGCGGAGTGATCCGCCGCGGCATCGTCTTCGCCCATGTCGTTCCAGCCGAGGTCTTCGAGGCTTTGCGCGGCGGTCTTGGCAGTGGTGGCCGTGAAACCGGGCGCTTGCGGGCGCATGGCCGGCTTGGCCGTGCCCTTGCGCGCGAGGAGCGAGGGTCCGAGCGAGGCGAGAGGCTTGGGGTCATTCATGGCGACCTACCCCCCGCCGCTTACTGTGCGATCCGGCGGCCGAAGCCGCCTTGCGGACGATTGGCACCCTGTATCTGGGTGACACCGGTGCCCGGCGCGGCAAACACGGTGCGGCGGAAGTTCCGCTCGAGCCGATCGGCCATGTAGTGCCACAGCGCGGCGACTTCCTGCGCGCTGCGTCCTTCGGGATCGACTTCCATCACGGTGCGCCCGTCGATCATCGAGGCGGCGAAATCGGTGCGGTGATGGAGCGTGATCGGAGCGACGGTGCCGTGCTGCGACAGCGCGACGGCGGCCTCCGAGGTAATCTTGGCTTTCGGCGTGGCGCCGTTGACGACGAAGATCAAGGGCTTGCCGGCGCGCTCGCACAAGTCGACCGTGGCGCCCACGGCGCGCAAGTCGTGCGGGCTCGGGCGGGTCGGCACGACGATCAGCTCGGCGACGCTGATGACCGACTGGATGGCCATGGTGATGGCCGGCGGAGTATCGACCACCGCCAGCTTGAAACCCTGTTGGCGGAGCGTTGCGAGGTCGCCGGCGAGGCGGGCCACGGTGGTATGGGCGAAAGCGGGATATTCCGCCTCGCGCTCGTTCCACCAGTCGGCGAGCGAGCCTTGCGGATCGATGTCGATGAGCACCACGGGTCCGGCGCCGGCGCGCTGCGCCTGCACCGCCAGGTGCCCGGAGAGCGTCGTCTTGCCCGAACCGCCCTTCTGCGAAGCCAATGCCAAAACGCGCAAGGCGAATCCCCCAAAGTTGCCGCCGGCGGGAAAACTCCGGCCCTTCAATCAGCGGGATCGCAGAACACCCCTAAATTTGGGTTAACGGGATGGCAGGTTTGCGGCCGGCCGCCGGCCGCGTCGCGGCGATCCCCGCATCGCTCGCGCCAATCTATCTTCGCGACATAAATCCTTTGCTAACAATGGGTTTACTATGGCACGCTGCGAAAGGTCGCAGGGGCGCAACGATGAAACATTGGGGGACGGGGGCCATCCTGGGCGCGACTGCGTTGGCGGCGCTCGCCAGCGGCGGAGCCGCGCGGGCCGACGTGAAGGCGGGCGTCGATGCCTGGGCGCGAGGCGATTACGCCGCGGCGGTCCACGAATGGGAAGGCCCGGCCTCGGTCGGCGATGCGGACGCCATGTTCAACCTCGCGCAGGCCTATCGCCTCGGCCGCGGTGTGCCGCAGGACCCGACCAGGGCCGAAGCGCTCTACGCCCAGGCCGCCGCCAAGGGCCATCTCCAGGCGGCCGACACCTACGGCCTGATGCTGTTCCAGGACGGCCGACGCGAAGCCGCGCTGCCCTATATCGAAGATGCCGCGCGGCGCGGGGATCCGCGCTCCGAATACCTTCTCGGCATCGCCAGGTTCAACGGCGACATCGTGTCGAAGGACTGGGTCGAGGCCTATGCGCTGGTGTCGATGGCCAACGCCCAGAGCCTGCCGCAGGCCGCCGCGGCGCTGGCGCAGATGGATCAGCACATCCCCCTCGCGCAGCGCCAGCAGGCGGCCGGGCTCGCGCTCGAGCTGCAGAAGCAGGCCGATGCGGCGCGCGGGCGCGAGCTTGCCGCCGCCGATCTTGGCGGCGGGGTTTCGGCCGGCTCGCGCGGCCCGGCTCCCGCCGCGCCCTTGCCCGCGT
>NZ_JAANOZ010000012.1 GCF_011320115.1 Croceibacterium segetis
ATCACCACCAGCCGGATCACCTCCGGCGAGGAGTTGAAATAGCGGAACGGGCTATGAGGCTTCTTCGGACGAGGCATGGTCCTGCCGTGCCCTTAGTTCCTTACCAGGTGGTGCATTTGCTCTGACACGGCCCTCCGCAAGGCATTGCATTGGGGACGGAAATGAGCTTCCTCTGCCCATTACAGTGAGCACGTCGTCGAGCTCGGTAAGGTGGTATGGTCCGTCCACCACCGCGCCGTCGGGCATACGGTGTTGCAGCATGAACCGTTGAGCAGTTACGACGAGAACAGGTGCATCGTTTGCTCGAGCCAGCTCTTCAGCCAGCTGCAGCGGGGATCCTTCGGCCATAGTGTCGCCGATGACGATCAGGTCAGGTGCGTGGAGTGCAGCCGCTTCGACAGCCTGGTGCTCCGCCCAAGCGTGATCGAACGAATTGAAGCCAAAAGCTTCAAGACGATCCTGGATAGCACGGCTGATGATAAGATTGTCATCGATGATCAGAGCGTGGGTCATGGTCGCACTCGCGCGTTGAGCTTCGTCTGTGAGCGCGCTCTCCAACGTTGGCACCTAGATAAGTTCCGGAGGCCCCAGCTCCTTAACATTACGAATGACCGGTGGCTGTGACCTGTCTTGTCGTCGCCTTGTCAGTCAGGAGCGAAAGCGTCGTCTTGGATCTCTTCGGAAGGTGTTGTCAGAGCAACTGCACCGAGCCGCCTGAGGACGTCATCTTCGTTTCGCGGGAGATGGAATTTTGGCCAAAGGCCTCCGGCCCTGGACTTAGCCTGCGACAAGAGCGAGACTGACAGCCTCACTTACGTACCGCTCAGATGTTAAGGTGCAGTAGCTCTGACAGAACCATCGGAGACAGTTGAGAAAATTCGAATCAACGACCGGTTTGTCCAAGGTCCGGCATGATCCTAAGGCCAGCCCGCGGAAACTGCGGAGCCATCCGCAACCTGGTCAATCCGCTTTGGCCTTGATCAATTCCACGGCCTTGGCGAGCGCCTGATCTCCGGCGACAGCGATGTCAGGTTTGACGCCGACGCCTTCCCAGTTGGTCTTGCTTATCGGATTGATGGCCCGTCCGCCTGGAACAAACACGCCAAAGTGGTCCGATAGCCTGACGGTGCCGCCCGGATTGGCGCCGCCCCAAGTCGATTCACCGACCAGTGTCGCGCGCTTCAGTTGCTGGAGATCATAGGCCAGCTCTTCACCGCCGGAGGCAGTTTGCTTGTCGGTAAGTACGTAGATCGGAACGTCCGCGCGAATCCGCCGACTGTCGCTGATGCTGTCGGTCCAATATTGCTTCGTGAGGTCGCCCTCGCGCAGATATATATCGTTTATGTGGGTTTTGGGAGGCAGCAGATAACTGGCGACCAATGCGACAGTATCCGGGCTACCGCCATGATTGCCGCGCAGGTCGATCACGATGGCTGCAGAATTGGCCAGGAAGGTCATCGCGGAATCGATGATCGGCGCAGATTTTCCCCCGTCGAGAAAGCCTTCGATGCTGAGGTATCCGATGTTCCCGTCAAGAACCTCGACCTTGCGGATGCCGTAATTGACTGACTTGAAATAGGCGTCGCGCTCGGCGCGTTCTGCGGCAGAGGGTTCCTTGTCGGGGTCAGGAACGGGTAGCGCTCGCGGCGAATAGTGCACAGCGAGGTGCGCGTCCTCGACGACAGCGTGAATGTCGTCGGTCATCGCATCGGCCAGCGCTTTTTGGTCGAGATTCGCATAACGGCCGGAACGATCCGCCAAGCGCAATTTTGCGACGATCGCCGAAACCTTGCCCGGATAGACATAGCCTTCAGCCAGTGCCCTGGAAATCCCGTCGATCAGTTCCTTACGTTCAGTTGCCGAGAGCGCCGGACCAGTCGCATTATCCTCATCAACCCCCGCCGAGGGCGCGGCATCGATGGCTTGGACAGGCATGGCACAAACGGAAGCAAGCAATGCAACGGCGGCAACAGTCAGGCGATTCATGCATCTACTTTCATATTGAGGCGGGTTGGAATCGGACGTCGGTCAAGCGAACTGACAATGGTGTCGAGGGTATCGAGAAAGGCGTCGGCGTTGCCGCTTCCCTCGTCGAGAACCTCGCGCATCACCCGGTTTAGACGATCGTTGAAACGCTTCAGGATCGCGGCCTCTTTGCGACCGCGCGCCGTCAGCGCCGACATTCGGCGCCGCTGATCGCTCGGATCTCCGACGGTGCGCACGAGGCCGAGTTGCTCGAGGACGCGTAAGGCGCGAACCATCATAGGATGCGAAAACTGCAGGGTCCGTGCGATAGCGACCGGACCCATCGGTCCGCGTTCGGCCAACAGCAATATCGTGGAAGCGCTACGCGGCGGGATGCTCAGCTTTTCTTCCGCCAGGGCTTCCCCGATCTCGTCAACGAAACGGTCTGAGAGCCGGCGGAGCCGGTGGGCGACGAACGCGGGACCAAGGCCAGTAACGAAATCCATATTTGCGGTAGAGCGCATCGAACATTACGTGTCAAGGTACGTGCCTAGGTACGAATAATTTTGTGTCGCAAGCACATTGCGGGACCGGCTCCGAGGACTGCCTCATCCAATGGCAACATTCCCCCTGTTGCGGACATTCAGCCAATGGCTGCTGTCGACCCATTGCGGACATTCAGCGGCACAGGCCTGAACAGCTGAGAATGGTCGACCCTATGCGATCCGCCGCGGGGCGCTCCTGAGCGATCGTCGCGAATGCACGGTCGAGGAACTGTGGCCCTAAGCGTGACTCGGCGTCTCAGCAGGGATAGGCTGTGCCACTGGCTGCCGCGACATAAGTGGCCCGGAAGCAATTCCAGGAGGAACGATATGGCCGAGGTTACCCGCAGGAATGCCATGTTCGTGGCCGGCGCCGGAGCTGCGGCGGTTTCTTTCGCCGGTGCGCCCGCGCTCAGCCAGGGCTCCCCGATCCCCGTCCCGGCGTTCGCCGGCAATCACCAAGTGAAGCCCCTCAAGTTCGACCCAGCCAAGCTGAGCGGCCTTTCGGAGAAGCTGATCACCTCGCATTGGCAGAACAATTACCAGGGCTCGGTCAAGGGACTGAACACGGTCGAGCAGAAGCTCGCCGCGGCCATGGCTGACAAGGACTTCCCAGGGTGTTGTCAGAGCAACTGCACCGAGCCGACTGAGGACGTCATCTTCGTCTCCCGGGAGATGGGATTTTGGCCAAAGGCCTCCGGTCCTGGAACATAGCCGGCGACAAGAGCGAGACTGACAGCCTCACTGACGTAACGCTCAGATGTTAAGGTGCAGTTGCTCTGACAGCACCGGCTTGCCACCTAGGCTGGTCGATTTAACCCCTCATCCGATCCGGAACGCTCGATCCAGCGAGAACCGTCCGCCTCCAAGAGCGATGAGGGGCAGCATCAGCCCGGTCCAGCTTAGGTGCGTCGGCCAGGCGTCGGGATAAACGAAGATTTCAATGACCAAGGTCATCCCGAGCAGAGCGAGCGCGGCATAACGCGTGAACAGGCCGAGCACGAGCAGGATCGGAAAGACGTGCTCCGAAATCGTCGCTCCGATCGCCGCGGCATGCGGCGGGATCAGCGGGAGGGCGTATTCGGACTCGAAAAGCTCGTATGCGCTGTCGCTGATAGTGAACCAGCCGTCGACCTTGGTTCGTCCCGAGAGAAAGAAGATCGCGGCAATTCCGAAACGCATGATCAACAACAGCAGCGACATCGGCAGCAGCCGGGAGGCAAGTATCGCCAATCGATCATTGAGCGAGGGGCGCGGCTCGGCGGCGTGCGGCATGGTGGCATCCATATGCATTGTGATTATCCCTTCATCTTGATCGAGCTGAACGCGCCGCTGGCGACGATCTTGCGGAAGGCGCGAGTGATATTGTCGCCGGGGTACAGGCGGGATGCAGCGAGCGCGGCTTGCCCGACCGTTTCGCCCAGACGCAGCCCGTGCAGGATGCGGTGTTCACACGCGCCGATGACCCAGGCGCCGACGGCGCCCTCACTCCGGGTGACCAAGATTCCCTCGGCCTGCCATTCGGGCGCGATCTCGGTCCCATCTGCAACGGGATGGGCGACCCAGATCGACGGCGCAGGAACCGCGAACCAGGCGATCCGCGTAGCTGGACGCATTGTCACCCGGCAACGGGTCCATTCTTCGGCGGTCAGCCGGGCGACGTCTTCGAGGCCGAACTCGGGCGCATCGGCCGCGAGATGCGCTTCGGTTCGCATGCGGTCGATCCGCGCCACGTCGGCCAGGTAGGGCAACTCGTCGGCGAGCGGGTGTTCGGCGAGCCATGACGGAAACGCACCGCCGTATCGGGCCAGGATCGGGTTGTCCGGCGGAACATCTCGGACGAACTCCTGCGCCAGCGCCTTCATCGCCTTAGGACCGACGAGGGCAGCGACCGTGGAGAAGTTATCGATAACCGCGGTGATCGCGCCCACGGCGACGGTGTTGCGGTAAACCGCCATCGCCGGATGGGCGAACGTGGCATGGTCGATCTGGTGCAGGAATTCCTGCTGAAATGTAGCAAGTTCACACATTGACAAGTTCCTCTCTCATGATCAGCGTGGCTGCGCGGTCGCGCTCGGCCATCAGGTCGGCAAAGGCGGGCACGTTTCCGTCGCGCTCGAGCAGCACGGGCAGCGGTCCTGTCAGGCCGAGCAAGGCCTCGAGCAAACCCCAGACTTCTTCGGAAACGGGCGCATCGTGGCTGTCGATCAGCAGGTCGACGTGGGCGTCGGCGCTGTGGCCGGCGATGTGGATTTCGCCGATCGCGGCGTGCGGCAGGGCCGCCAGATACGAGCGCGGATCGTAGCCGAGGTTATGCGCCGCGACGGCGACGTTGTTTACGTCGATCAGCAGCCCGCAGCCGCTGCGGCTGACGACTTCGCCAAGGAATTCGGCTTCGCTCCACTCTCCGGCGATCTGCAGGTAGTGTGCCGGGTTCTCGATCAGAATCGCGCGGCCGATCGCCTGCTGCACCGCATCGATGTTGCGAAGCACACAATCGAGCGCTTGTCGGGTGCGCGGCACCGGCAGCAAGTCGGGCAGGCAACGCGATCCGAAACGCGACCAGGCGAGGTGTTCGGAGACCAGCCACGGCTCGTACCGGTCGACCAGTCGCTTGAGCCCGGCGAGGTGCTCGGCGTCAGGCAATTCGGCACCGCCTAGCGAGAGGCCCACGCCGTGGAGCGACAGCGGCCTCGCCTGGCGGAGCGCGGAAAGCATGGCCAGGCGCGGCCCGCCGGGAACCATGTAGTTCTCGGCATGAACCTCGAACCACAGGCCGTCCGCCGACGCGGCCATGGCCTCGTCGAAATGTTGGGGCTTGAAGGCCACGCCGGCGGTCGGTTGCATCGGGTCAGGCCTTCGGGGTCAGCGAACCGAACCCCTTGGGGGTCTTGATCTTCGCGCAGGTGCCCTTGGCGACGTACTTCCAGGCATTCCCCTGGTAGTTCGCATGGCTGGTTCCGGCGCACGACGTGCCCGCGCCGGCCTTGCAATCGTTCTTGCCGGCCAGCGAGATGCCGTAGCACTTGTCCTTGTTCGGCTGCGGCTTGACCGGGCCGGCGTGGGCGGCGCTGGCGCCGAGCGCGGCGGCTGCCGCGGCGGCAATGGCGATATTCATCTTGTTCATGGCGTTTCCCTTTCGAATGGATCCGAGCACCCAAGGTGCATCGCTTCACTCGCCCACTCGGCGCGCGATGTCCGCTACCGGGAATGCATGGTTTCGATGCATCGAGCGTCACGCCGCGGCCGAAGTTTCGACCATCTGACCGCCCATCGCCTCGTGCAGCACGAAGCCTTCGAGCGGATCGACTTCCTCGCGCCACGGCGCCGCATCGAGCGTGCGCATCGTGTCGGCGTATCCGGCCGTCCAGCGCGTGCTGATGCCGGAGGGGCTGAAGTCGATGTCCTTCGAATGATCCTCGTAATCGAGGACTGGCGCGAGCAGGCGGATGACGTGCATTCGTGTCGGACAGCCGTAAGCGGAAAGCTCGGCGGCTTCCTGGCTCTGGCGCGCCTCGGGCGGCAGCATCGCCGAAAGTTCGCTGATGACATGGCGCAGGCGGTGGAGCTGGCGCTGCCGCTTGATGTGGCTCGACGAACGGCTCGAATACTGCACGTCCTTCTGACGGTTCATCACCTCCCAGATCGATTGCGGCTCGGGTCCATGCGGGTTCCAGATGTGAACCGCATAGACCATTGAATCGCGCCGCGGATTGTCGTCGAACACGACTTCGACCGGCGTGTTCGAGAGAATGCCGCCATCCCAGTAGAGCTCTCCGTCGATGCGCACCGCGGGGAACGCTGGTGGCAGCGCGCCCGAGGCCATGATGTGGCGCAGGTCGAGCGGCATGTCGCGGGAATCGAAGTAGACCATCTCGCTCGAGGTGACCTGCGACGCGCCGACGGTGAGCCTGACAGGGCCGCGGTTGACGAGATCGAAGTCGACCAGGTCGGACAGCGTCTCGCGCATCGGCTCGACCGAATAGTATCCGGCCTCCTCGGGCCCGAGCGGCGCGTGCGGGCTGGTGAAGGCCAGCGGGTTCGGGCTGAAGAATGTCGGGTGCCCGCCCATGATCGTCGCCATGTTGCGCCACATCGTCGAAAGCGAAGCCGGCATCAGCGATTCGAAGGCATGGCCGTGCTGCACCCGGCGCCAGAACTCCGCCAGCCGCTCCATGCGCTCACTCGCCGGGCTGCCGGCAATAATCGCCGCGTTGATCGCGCCGATCGACGTGCCGATAACCCAGTCGGGCTCGATCCCGGCTTCGTGCAGCGCCTGGTACACGCCGACCTGATAGGCGCCGAGCGCGCCGCCTCCTTGAAGGACCAGCACTTGCTGGCCGTGGTTGCGCAATTCGTTGCGCAGGCTGGGGTTGGCCATGATCATTCTCCTGAGATTGCGGGGGCGGGATTGCCGGTGATGAGCCGGGCGCCGCGTTCGAACGTGAGGTAGTTCCACAGCCAGCTGGCGCCGACGATGAAGCGGTTGCGGAAGCCGACGAGGAAGAAGATGTGCGCCGTGCACCACAGCAGCCAGGCGAATGAGCCGGAAAGGCGCAGCCGGGTGCTGTCAGTCTAATCGCAACTCGTCTCCGATCGGCGCAGCTGTGTCTTGATGGCGCATGGTTCATCCCATGAGGTTCTGCCACTCGGCCAGGGCGGCCGAGCGGCGGGTCTTGTAAGTCTGTCGATCGACGAGGTGGCGTTCAAGGTTGAAGTGGTTGTGGACGTTGGCATGGAGCGAGGCGAACTTCTGCAAGCTCTTCATCTGCCGGAACCGCAGCATCGCCCGCTCTCGTCGTCGGAACGGCAGGTGGCTGTTCTCCACCCGGTTGTTGGCCCAGCGGCCGACCTCCTGCTTGTCGGCGTTGCCGAGCTCGCTCATCGCGGCCTTGTACGAGCGCAGCCCATCGGTGGTAATCGTCTCGGGTGAGCCATGGCGCTTGAGCGCCTTCTTCATGAACGTCAGGGCGGCGGCCTTGTCCCTCGTCTTGGTGACGTAGCTCTCGAGCACCTCGCCTTCCTGGTCCACCGCTCGCCACAGGTAATGCATCTCGCCGTTCAACTTCACGTACATCTCGTCGAGGTGCCAGCGCCACTGCCTGAAGCCGCGCATCCGGCTCGCTCGCTGCCGGCGCACGTCTGCCGCGAACAGCGGACCGAACCTGTTCCACCAGTGGCGCACCGTCTCGTGGCAGATGTCGATGCCGCGCTCGGCCAGCAGGTCCTCGACATTGCGCAAGGACAGCGGGAAGCGGACGTACATCATCACCACCAGCCGGATCACTTCCGGCGAGGAGTTGAAGTAGCGGAACGGGCTCTGAGGCTTCTTCGGACGAGGCATTCCCCCGCCCTGCCCTCAACTCCTTACCAGCCGGTGCATTTGCTCTGACAGAGCCCGTCGGCAGGGCAACGTCGCGGGCTCTTGGCACTAGTCGATCGAAAATATGCTTCGCGCGAGGTAACGGACGCCGCCTTTGCCCCATGGCGGCCACTTCTCCGTCTTGACCTGCACAGGGTCGTTCCGGTCATTGTAGTAATAGATTACGCCGACGCGCCCGGCGGAGACTTCCCACGCGCGCGGATAGCCGATGTCCCAGCTGCCCGCGTCGTCCCGCACGATGATCTCCGGGCTCCAGCTCCTGCCGCCGTCTTTGCTGACTACCGCGCGGATGCCGGGCGGATCCATCCGGCGCCCGTAGACGAGGACCAGCCTGCCATCGCTCATCAGGACGGGCGCACTCGGAGCCCCGAAGTCGGTCGCGCGCGAGAGGAATTGCCAGGTGCCGCCGCCATCGTCGCTTGAATAGATCTCGGTCCACTGGGCAGCAGACCAATCGCGATCGCGCCTCAGAATGCAGAGCAGCCTCCCGTTCGGGAGTGCTACCCCTCGCGGGTACATGAATGCGGGTCCACCGTTGCGATCCGGCGCGATCGAGGAAAGGAAATGGAAGTCGGTCCCCGCCTCCGTGCTACAGTACACCAGCGGTCCGTTCGTGCCCGGCGAACCCTGGAATCCCGGCGTGCTCCCCGTCAGGAACAGGAGGCAACGGCCATCAGCCCTGACTGTCGCCGAATCGTACGCTGCGAGAGAGGCCAGATTATCCATCGGCAGCATCGCAGAGCGGGACCAGGTCCTGCCGGCGTCCTTGGAAATTCGGAAGAACGAATGACGCTCCGGCGTCTCGACCACGGTCTTGAGGTCCGCATAGAAGTCTTTCACAAGCGGGTCGTCCTGCATGTAGAGGTAGTTGAAATTTGTGACGAGGACGTTGGGGTCACCGAGATCGACCGGCCCGATCTCGCTCAAAGGTCCCGGCCGTCCGTCGATCCCCACCTGGGGGATCATCACATCGTTGTTGGGCCGCCGCGGATCGACGCTGACGACCTTCCAGGTCCGGCCGTCGTCGTCCGAACGCACAGTCGCTCCGCGCCTTCCACCGGGACTGTTGGTGACCAGAAATGTATGGTTGAGAAGGTCCGGATTGCCGGCAGCCGCGGCGGCATAATCCACGGTCGCAAGCGAGAAGTTGCAGATCAGGCCGCCCTCGGGAGTTTCCCAGAAACCGCGCGTGTAGGGATGGCTCGCGAACTCGCGCTCGTTCCGGTAGACTACCGCGTTGTCGATGTTCTTGGCCCAGCGCGCGCGGCCGAACTTGCGGATTAGCGGTGCGGCTTGCCCGCGCGCTGCGGCGGACACCAGGACAAGCCCCGCGGCGCCGCCGCCGACGAGCGCGCCGCGGCGAGAAAGGACAGGCGCTGCCCCCATCGCATCGGTGTCCGAGCTCACCTTGCCCTCCTTCATCTCAGCCGATCGCGCAGTAGGGCTATCGTCGCGGCCCAGGCCCGCTCGGCCGATGGACTGTCGTAAGCGGGATTGTCGGACAGTGCGAAGCCGTGGTTGCCGGGCATGACCACGACTGTTCCTTTCAGTCCGGCCGTCGCGAATGCCCTGGCCAGGTCTGCCTTGTCATCCGGCTCCCGCGCATCGGCGTTCTTGCCGATGGCCACGTAATAGGCTGCCTTGCTGTCTTTCACGAACAGGTGCGGACTATTGGGCCGGGCGGTGGCGATGGCCAGCGGCTGAATGGCCGCCACCGCCGCGATCCGATCGGGCGCGGCCCGGGCGGTAAGGAACGCGTGGACCGAGCCGATCTCGTACCCGACCGCACCGGCTTTGGCGTGTGTGTTCACCCGCGGCAGGCTGTCGAGGTAGGCGAGATAGGCCTTCGCGTCGGAGAGTATCCGCTCGTCGGTCGCCGTGCCGCGCCACTCCTTGTTGCGCGTCGCGAAGTCGAGCTTGCTGGCGGTCGTGCCGTCGAGCGTCATGCTGCGATAGAACGCGTTCGGGGCGAGTACGACATATCCCTCTGCGGCGAGCCTGCGCCCCATCTCGGCTATTGTTGGCCGCAGCCCGGCAAGGTCCCCCCAAAGGATAACCGCCGGCGCTTTGGCCTTGGCGGGTGTGAACAGCAGGGCATCGGCCCTTCCGTCCGGTGTGGTTATGGTGACAAGCTGCTCGCCAGCGGCCGCACTTTGCGCGGGAAGTGTGGCGCAGGCCGAGAGTCCCATTGCGGCGGCGACGACGAGGCCTGTCACGCATCTGCGCGTTATCCTCTCAGCAAGACCATGCATGTCCATGTTTTCTTTCTACTTGTGAGACGGTTCATCCGTTCGTGATTGTTGTCCGGCGCGAGCGGCGGCTCAGTCGATCGAGAAAATGCTGCGCTGCACGTGACGGACGCCGCCATTCACGTGGACCGTGTCGTCCTTGCTGTTGAAGTAGTAGATCGTGCAGATCCGCCCGTCGTCCATTTCCCAGGCGTTGGGATACCCCAGATCCCAGCTTCCGCCGTCGTCGCGAACGATGAGCTCAGGCCCCCAAGTCGCTCCCTCGTCCGCGCTCACCCGGGCACGGATGCCGGACGGCATCAGGCGATAGCCATAGACCATCACCAGGCGCCCATCCCTCTTGATGACCAGGCTGCCCGGCGCGCCGAAATCGTTGACACGGGAGAAGAACGACCAGGTCCGTCCACCGTCGTCACTCTTGTACAGTTCGGTCCACATCACCCCTTGCGGGCCGCGCTGGCTGCGCAACGCGCACAGCATGCGCCCGCTGGGCAGCAGGTAACCGCGCGGGTAGAACCAATGCTGTCCCGCGTAAGCCAGAGGCGGCTTCCAGTCACCGGCGGTATTGCGGAACACGTCCACCTTAGGCGTGACGAACGACAGGAAGTGAAAAGCGAGGCCCCGTGGGGGAAGCGCGAAAACACACGGATGACGATCGAATCCGTCGATGACTTCGATCAGCCAGATCAACGCGGTGCCGTCGGGCCGAATGAGGACCGAGTTCATGCCCGATACCGAATGCAGACCGTCGAGCGGCACTTCGAAGGGCTTACTCCACGTATGACCCCGATCTTTCGACACCCGAACCGTCGTCTTGGAGTTCGGGGCGGCGAATGCGGTGGCGTTATTGGCGATGAGGACGTTCTTGTCGCGGTAATCGAGGTGGAGGTCTCCCAGGTCCTCTGCGCCGGCCATAGTCCTGTCGATCTTGCCGAAGATGTCATCCTCCGGGCCCGACCAGGTCCTCCCGTAATCCTTGGAGCGGAACGAGAGCATCTTAGTGACGGCGCCTTGCCCACCGAGCTTGTTGTGGGCGATGGCATCCGCGTCGGGATAAGTCGTGGTCGTCGCACGGATCTGCTGGAGAATCTCGCCGTCGCCGATATTCCAGTATCCCATCACATGGGGCCAGCCGGCGAACTCGTTCTCCTTGCGGTAGACGACCTTGTGTTCGACATTCGTGAGCCTGCGCGGCGGAGCGTAGTCTCGGGTGCGAACTCCGCCCACCTGCGCGCTGACGGACGCCGAGTACGTCATCAGGCTGGCGGCCACGCCGCTCTTCATGACACTTCGCCGTGTCGCCCGGCCCATCGTGGACGTTTTACCCTCCCCCACAAGCAACTGCCGATCCACCGCGACGAGAGAACCGGTGCGCGTCCCCTTGTCACGGGCGGAAGGGGGGGGAGATCGCAACATCAGAAGCGCTTGCTGAAGCTCACGTACCAGGAACGCGGTTCACCGGGCTGCGCAAGGTCGACGGACAGCGCAAGGCGCGTGAAGATGGTCCTCTGAATGAAGTACTTCTTGTTGAGCAGGTTCGTCACGCCTGCGGCGATTTCGTATTGGTCCTTGTCGTTCTCGTAGGTGAGGCGACCGTTGAAGAGTGACCGTGCCGGCGTATCGAACTCGGGATAGTTCGAACTGTAGGCGATCTTGCCCGTCCAGAACCAGTCGAGGCGCGGGGTGAGCGAACCGGCGATTGCCGGGATGTCAAACCTGTATTGAACCCCGCCGCTTAGCGTCCAGTCCGGGAAGGTAAGGGGACGTCCCGTCGTGCTGCCGCGGTCGGTGTAGCCGAGTGAGAAGTTCGCTATGAGGCGGTCGATCGGCTCGACTGTCGCCTCGAGCTCGACGCCCCTGATCGGATCACCGCCCTTGACCGGATAGTTCCACGATCGGCCGATGCACTCGATGCCCACCGTCGAGCCGTTCGGCGGCCCGTCGGTCGCGGCGTTGTACGGCCGGCAGTTCGTGAACTGGCCCTCCCACGCTGTGCCGATCGGGCCGTCGGGGATCAGAGTCTCCAGACCGGGCTTGATGACCAGGGCGGTGGAGCTCGGATCGTATCGCGGTTCGCGTCCGCCGAAGGAACCGTTGCGCATCGAATAGGCCATCCAGAAGGCATCGCCGTTCAACCGCACGCGGCGGTCAAAAAAGTCGGCCTTGAAGCCCAGTTCATAGCTGATCAGGGCGGTCGGGAACTGCTGCTCGATCTGTCCGGCCTGGAAGATGCGGGTGTTGAAACCCGGCAAGCGGTAGCCTGTCGCCGCAGAACCATAAATCATGATGTCATCAGTGATCTTGTAGTCCGCGCCGAGCTTCCAGTCCCACCGGGTGTTCTTGATCGGCAGCGTGAAGTAGGTGCTGCTGCTTGACGGCACAAACTGGATCTGCCCCGCGGGCGTGGCGTCGAACTGGGCGGTGTAGTCGACCAGCTTCTTGTCGGTGGAGCGGCGCAAACCGCCGTTCAGGCTCAGGCCCTCCGCGAAGCTGAATAGTTCATAGGGCCGAAGGGTGACGTTGAGGTAGGCCGCCTTCGCATTGGGGTAGTAAAACACATCGTGGAACTGCTGAGTCCCGGCGGCGGTATTCTGGGGCTGGCCGCGCTCGGTCGCGGTGCCGTCGTAATAGAATAGGCCGGCGGTCCAGTCTACCCAGCCGTGCTGCCCGGTCAGGCGAAACTCGCCAGTCCAGTACTTCATGTCGTCTTCGTGATAGATGTAGGCGTCCACCAGCGGCGTGCCGTCGTAATTGGCGCCAAACTGGGTGTGGATCCGGCGCATTCCGAAGATGGCCAGGGCTTCGATGTCGGAAGTGATCCCGACCCGCAGCTTGCCGTTCAAACCCCAGTTCTCAACCGGAACCCGGCGCCCCCAGCAGTTGCCGCCGCGATAGATCGAGCCGTTGTAGTAGGTATTGCCGGAGATCTTGTACCCGCTCGGGAGACGGTCGCAGTTGGTCTCGTAGGTGCTGTAGATATCGTCGGTGAGGAAGCGTTGGTCGAAGCGGAACGGCGTTCCGGGAACCGAGTAGAGGTCGAACAGCGTGATGAGGTTGCGGTTCACACCGGGCCCGGAATTGACGATCACCCCGGTGTAGTCGCCGTAAGGGGCGCCGAGCGAGTCAAGTCCGCGCAGATGGCCCGCGGTCAGCTGCATGTTGATGTCGGTGACCTTGTCTGCCGCCCCTTCGTTGTTGGCGTAGGAATAGTCACCGGTGATGTTGAGCTCGATATTGTTCGCGGGTTCCCACCGCAAAGTGGCCCGCGCGGCGCGCACATCCTCGCCACCGGCGTGGTCGATGACGCAATTCTTGGGCTTCTGGACGCCGCCGGCGTAACTCGTCTTCGAACTCGCGAAGGGGTACGTACCGGCGAGTTCCGGCGTGCCGTTCTTGTACATCTGGCAACTGAAATCGAGGATCTTCATATATCCTCGCTGCCGCTTCGCGACCATCGAGACGCCGATCGCCATCGTGTCGCTGATCGGCAGGTTGACGCCGGCGCGGACGTCAGTGCGATTGCGGGAACCAGCCTTCATGTCGACGTACGCCGACAAGTCATCGAAGCTCGGCTTGCGCGAGACCATGTTGACCGCGCCCGAAATGGCGTTGCGGCCAAATAGAGTACCCTGCGGACCTCGCAGGACTTCCACGTGATCGAGATCGAGCAGGTCGAAGTTGGACCCGAACAGGAACGGGTAGTAGATGTCGTCGATATAGTACGCGACCGCGGGCTCCTGCGAGAATTGCGTGTCGACCAGACCGATACCGCGAATGGTCACCGAAACACCCGCGCCGTAAATGGCACCCTCCTTCTGGAAGGTCGCGTTCGGGACGATGGAGCCAAGGTCCGCGAATGTATTGACCTGGCGGTCTTCCAGGGCCTTCGCTGTTACCGCTGTGATGGCAATTGGCACGTCCTGAACGTTGGTGGCGACCTTGGTCGCGGTGACAATGATTTCGCCGTTAGCGCGTTCGGATTTCGGCTCGGCCGTCCCGGCTTTCGCAGCGGCGCTGTCTGCTGGGGTGGCAGCTTGGTCCTGCGCAAACGCGGGCTGCGCGACGAGAAGGGCGAGAACTGAGCTCGTCGCCAATGCCAAAGGCTTCCTCATAGTGATCCTACCCCCAAGCTCGAATTGGAATTGAAGCCTGAGTACCTAGGGGCCTGATTTTCGGCTTGACTGCTTGGGCCCAAGAACTTGTCGGAATTTCTTCCCGATGGCCGAGGCCCGGAACTGCTGAAGCCGGACCGTCTATTCCCCCCTACGCCAACAGTAAGCCAATGACGAAGCGTTTGTAATGATTAGTTTTTCTTGAGCGCGCGGACCAACCCAACGATCAGGTTCCACAATAAGACCGCGCGACCGCTCGTGCGAGTGGGACAGGTTTCTCCACCGCCGCATTCAAATGCCCTCGGACCAGCGACCATATCTCAGACCCGTTGCTGTGTTCCACTCGCCGATCACGAGAGTCCGTAATGCCCCTGCGCTCCGCCACGGGAACAAAGCAGGGACGGACCCTAACGAAGCGGAACGGCTGGGTGGTTTTGCAACGGCGCCGCATCGAAGGCCTTACCATTTCCGAGAGATCCACGGTGCAGCTTGGCTCTTGCTGGATCTTGCCAGCTTTTGACTGAGGTGGCGCAATCATTGGCACTACAATGGCAGTTGACGGTTCAGCCTTGCTTATGTCCGCCACGCCAAACATGCTGAGCGCCATACCCCTTCGGGAGCAACAGATGTCTCGGATCAATCACCGCCTTGCTGCGGCACTTCTTGTCGTGCTGGCGCCTTGCGCGCCGATACAAGCCGAGCCGCCAACCACGGCTCAGATCGATGGTGTCGAACGCGACGTGAGCCGAATGGAGTCGCTGCGCGAAGTAAAGGATCTTCAGCGCATCTATGCCCAATACGCACAGTTCGGCCTGTGGAGCGAAATGGCCGATCTCTTTGCATCGCAGGGCAGGATCGTCTGGGGAGACCAGGCTGTCACAGGCAGGAGCGGGATAGCCAAATGGCTCGCCGCCCACGATGGCCCGGTTACCAACCCTGGCGGGCTCAACATGGAGCTCATCGACGATCCCCTGGTCAACCTTTCCGCGGACGGTAAGTCGGCCAAGGGGCGCTGGCGCGGCTTGGCATTCCGCGGCGACGGCCAAGGCAGCGCATGGATGGAGGGCGGGCTCTACGAGAACGAATACGTACTCGAAGATGGTCGCTGGAAACTCGCCACGCTGCATTATTTCCCGCAGTACAAAGGCGATTACAAAACCGGGTGGAGCAACATCGGCCAGAAGGACTTGCCGATCGTCCCCTATCATTTCACCGTCGATGAAACCGGCATCCCCATCCCCGCCCCACAGGGCACGCCGCCCGCAAGCGGCGCCACGATCATGGCGCTATCCAGTCGCGTAGGCGAGCTGAACGACCAGGACGCCGTCCGCAATTTGCAGAACGTCTACGGCTATTACGTCGACATGCGTATGTGGGACGACGTGGTCGATCTCTTCAGTGATGATGGTGTGATCGAAATCGGCGGCAAACTTTACAAGGGCAAGGCCGGTGTGCGCCAGGCGATGACGCTGATGGGGCCGCAGGGGCTCAGCCGCGGCATCATGAACGACCACTTGCCGTTCGATACGATCGTCAAAGTCATGCCTGGCGGGTTCGAGGCTTTCGCGCGCGGAACGGAGCTGGCCATGATCGGCGATGCCGACGCGGGCACGTCGAGCTGGCGGGTGAGCGTGTTCCGCAACCGCTTCGTGCGCGAAGACGGGCTGTGGAAGATTCGCGAGATGCGGATCACGCCCGTCATGGATGCAGACCACGCCGAAGGCTGGGGCAAAGGCGGCCGGCTAGGCGCGGTCAAGCCGGCGATGCCCGCCTGGCTCGGGCCCAACCCCGCCACTGGCCAGCCGGTTGCGATAAATGGTTTCGCAATGGTCGGGGAACAGACGCTGACCGGCCGCGCGCCTTCAGGCTCCCGTGCCCAAACCACCGATCTGTCCGACGTGCGCCGCCGCCTGCTGCGCTCGACCGCGTGGGACGGGGCCGAGAACGTCTCGGCCGCCTACGGCTATTGCCTCGACGATTTCCAGTGGCCGTGCATGTCCGGCATTTTCGCCGAAAAGGGCAACAAGCAGTCGCCGTTCGCCGGCTACTACTTCGGCCGCGACCGGATCGCCGGCGCTGCGACGGCGATGTACGGCAAGACACCCGATCCTTCGACCGTATTGCGTCAGCGGCTTGCGATTCATTGGCGTATCGCGCCCGTGGTCGACGTTTCGCACGATGGTCGTTCTGCCCTGCTGAGGACATATCTGTTCCATCCCAACACCGCCAAGTACGATCCCGCCGCCCCAGGTGCGAGCCGGGCGGCGACGATCCAGAGCGGGATGTACCCCAACGACCAGGTCGTGCTCGAGGATGGCATCTGGCGCTTGTGGACCCTTACGATCGACGAGCCTTACATGACCATGCCGAGCTGGCAGGGTGGCTGGTCCGCGGCCAAGACACCGCCGCCGGGAGGCGGGATGCGCGCCAGCCCGCTGCTGCTGCGCTATCCCCCCGACCTGCTCCTGACCGACCTCGGTAAACGCGAAGAAGGGTTCGCTGGCGGAACCGGCACGAAGATCGATTGGCCCGGCATCCTCCCGATGTGGTTCCACTATCGCAATCCCGTAAGCGGACGCGTGCCCGAACACTACTGGCCCGACTGCGTGCCGTGCGAAGTGCGGCCGGAAGTACGGCTGACCAGCAACGGGTATGAAATGCCGCCGACCGGCCCCTCGATCGACGGGATCGAGCTGACGCTGCCCGATCCGGCTGGCGCGACCGGGGGCGCGAAATAGCGTGAGCCTGCGGCGACTGATCCGCCGTGGCACCCTCGCGTTCGTCGCGGTGGCGGCCCTGGCGACAACCCCCGCCGCCGCAGCCGATTGCGATCGGACCTGCCTCTCGGGCATGCTCACGCGCTACATCGCCGCGCTGGTGGCGCACGATCCGTCTGCGCTGCCGCTGACTCCGAACGCGCGCTTCACCGAAGATTCGCGCGTCCTCAAGCTCGGCGAAGGGCTTTGGCGGACGGTGACGCGAAACGGCGAATTCCGGCACGATTACCTCGATGAGAAAAAGCACGTCGCAGTCGCCCACGTCGAACTGTTCGAGGGCTCGAGGTCGGTCCTCTACTCGGTCGCGCTCCATATGGATGGTGCGCGGATCGCCGGGATCGAGACCTTGGCCCAGCGGGTTACGCCCGACTCCCGTTTCCAACCGACCGAGCTCGGCGCATCGATCCGCGGAATGAACGACCCAGTCCCGTCTGGCAAAGGGCAATCACGAACCGCGCTGATCGCCACCGCCCTGACTTACGCCGACGGTCTGCGACGAGGCGATTTCACGGACGCCGGCACGCCTTTCGCGCACGATGCCTACCGGGTCGAAAATGGCGTGATTACCGCCGGCCATGGCTGCAAGCTGAGCGATTGCGGCATGTACAGCCAGCGGATCATGGTTCATCCGGGCCTGCTGGCGAGCGTCGTCGCTGTCGATGAACATGCGGGCACCGTCGTGTTGTGGATGAATTTCGGCTTCACGGATTCGTATGGTCCGGGCAAGGCCCTGCTGACATACGAGGCGTTCAAGGTCTGGGGCGGTGAAATCCATGCGATCAACGCGTTTTTCGAGCCGCTGCCGATTTCCACCCCGCGCGGGTGGAAATCGGCCGAGCCGCCCGTGCAGCGCTGATCTGCGGGGCCATAGTCTCCCCCATGCGCGGCTGCTGACGACATGATGGAAACTCACATGGATACCTCAGACACGCTCTTTGCCCTTGCCGGCAAGATCGCGCTGGTCACCGGCGGCGGCCGAGGCATTGGGGCGATGATCGCCGGGGGACTCGTCAGGCGCGGGGTGAAAACCTACATCACGGGGCGCGACCTTGGCCAGGTCACGGCTTTCGCCCAGCAGCTTGCCGACAGCGGCGGCGAATGCATCGGCCTTGTCGCCGAATTGAGCGAGGCCGGGAGCCCCGCGGCCCTCGCGGCGCAAATCGCCGAGCGCGAGGACCGGCTGCACATTCTGGTCAACAATGCCGGCGCAAACGCGGCCGGGAGCCTGGCCGAGATGACCGTAAGCGACTGGGATCTGGTGATGGATGTGAACGTTCGCGCAGCGTTCTTCCTCGCGCAACACTTGCTTCCGCAGCTCAAGGCCGCGGCGCGGGACGAAGATCCGGCGCGGATCATAAACGTCGGATCGATTGGGGGTCTGCATATTCCCAACTGGGAGGCGCACGCCTACAACACGTCGAAGGCGGCGATTCATCACCTGACCCGCTCGCTGTGCAAGGCGCTGGGCAAGGACCGGGTAACGGTCAACGCCATCGCGCCGGGACCATTTCCTTCAGGCCTGACAGACACCCGTTCCGAGAGAGTCAGGGCGAGCGTTGCGACCTTTGTTCCGCTTGGCCGTGCGGGGACGGCCGAGGACGCCGAAGGGGCGGTCGTATTCCTTGCGTCGCGCGCCGGTGCCTATGTCAATGGCGCCATCCTGCCGCTCGACGGGGGCTACATCGCCGCCCTCTAGGCGGGCTCGAGAATCTAGGCTTGCTGGCGGCCGCATCGGCTGTTCCTTCGATGATCAACAGAGGGCTTCTGACCGACGCGTGCCTGAGCGGTGCGATGTCCGAACACTCCTCGGAGTATTCGAAGGCTTTGGCGCGATCGAGGCTCGCGAATTCGATGATCATGACCCGCCCCGCTGGCGGATCGCCCTCCACTGCGATGGTCCTGCCTCCCCAGGTCAGAAAGTTGCCACCATACTTCTGGATGATCGAAAAGCGGTCTTCGCATAGTTGCGCTAGGCCGCGAGGTCCTTCACGTCGACCTCGGCAACGATGTAGACCTTCGGCGGCGGCGGCCAAATACCCGAGGAGAGACCGCCGGTGGCGTAAGTCGTCAGGGCAAGGCCGGCGACAAGCGGGGCGAACAACTTCAGGTGCATGGGTATCGGCCTCAACTAATCTGGCTCAGATGCAACCAGCCGGGCCGTTAGCTGGTCGATGTCCGGCTGGCGCAATTTGGCCTTGTGCCGGGAGCTACGCGCAAGGCCTCGACGTGACGCCGGGCGTTGTCGACGTAATGCCGCGCCTGCGTCGCCATAGTGCCGCGCTCATGCGCGGTCAGGTTGCGCCGAAAGGTGGCGGGTCGACCAGTCCATAACTGCGCTTCAGGAATGTGCTTTCCGGGCGTGAGCATGGCTCCGGCCGCGAGCATCGCCCCGACGCCAATCCTGCAATCGTCCATTACAATCGCGCCCATGCCGACGAAGGCATCGTCTTCCACCGCGCAACCATGCAGGATGGCCATGTGGCCAACCAGTACGTCCTTGCCCACGATCGTTGGTAGACCCGCACCACCTGGCCGCGGGCCTTCGACATGGACGATCGTCCCGTCCTGCAGGTTCGAGCGCGCCCCGATGACGATTCGGTTGATGTCGCCGCGCAGGACGCAATTGTACCAGACGCTCGCATCGGGCCCGATTTCGACGTCACCGATGATGCGCGCACCCGGAGCTACAAAGGCGCTTGCGTGTATGCGCGGGGTCTTGCCATCGAATGGAAGGATGGTTGCCCAATCGCTCATGACTGCATCAGACTGTCGCAGTGCCTGCCGTATCGAGTCGGTAGATGCGCGCCGCGTTGTCGTGAAGGAATTTGCGCTTGTCGGCCTCGGAAAGTTCGGCGGCGGCTTCGCGGGCCATGGAAACCTTGGTGGCGTAATCCCATAACATGCTTTGACCGACGTCCGATCCCCAGACCAGCCGGTCGGGCCCGAACACGTCGACCATCCGGCGAACCAGTCCGGCAGAACCGACATTCGCCTTCACCAGCCGCTCCATGTTGATCTCGGTGATCTTGAAATAGACATTCGGCACGTCGGCAAAGATCGCGATCGTGCCTGCTATGCCGTAATCGGGCGGCGGCGGCATGGACACGACCTCCCCCGCCTGTTCGCGCAGGGCGAGCTCGTACTGCGACATACCGTATGGCATCGCGCCGTGATCGAGCACGATTGGCAAGTCCGAATACGTCTTCGCGATCAGCTTGATAAGCGGCAGGACGTAGGAAAGCTGGTTGTCGAACACGATGATCGTCACCGGCGTCCCGAGATCCGCGCACGCCTCCCAGATTTTCATGGCCGTCGGTGAACTCATCCACCGGGTATCGAGTATCCATGGCCGGCTGTTCGCCATGCGGAATCCGGCAACCCCATCCTCCCGCACCATCCGGCGATAGGCATCGGGCGTGGCAGGGTCCTGAGTATCGAGGATTACGATCGGGTGGAAGCGGTCAGGAAATCGGCGCGCCGAATCTAGAATGTAACTGTTGTCGTAGCCGTAAACATGCCCGCGCTGGACCAGGCAGGCATGGTCCACGCCGTGTCGGTCCATGAGCTTCAGAAGCGCTTCCGCGGTCACCGTGAAATCTGGGCGCTCCGGAACCGGCAGGTCGGCAGTGAAGGGGCGGGCGCGATAAGTGTCCCAATCGTCGGCTATCAGATGAGCATGCGTGTCCAGTAGTTTGGCCGACATACTCAACAATTCCTCGCAATTCGGAGCGTTTAACGCCCCGGCTTCACATCGACCGTCTCGCGCATGGGCTCAAGACTTGCGCACCGATGGGCCCGGCGCTGAACGTCGATTACGGCGTGTGGGGTCCGAGTAGCTTGCCTGCCGGGGCCGGATAACTTGCTTGCCTGCATTCGACGATGACTCTGGCGCGCGGGCAACGGGATCAAGCCCCAATTGATGCGGGGGATCATGGTCGAACTTCGTTTTGAACGAGAATTCCGAGCCCGAAGTTCTGCCTATGCCGCTTTGGCGAGCTGAAGCCTTCGGTATTCACGTGGCGGCATGGCGTACTTCTCATGGAAGGTCCGCGTGAAATGAGCCGCGCTGTTGAAGCCCCAGGAAAAGGCGATCTCGGTCAAGGTGTGCACACCCCAAGCGGGATTGGACATCTGGCGAGCGCATTCCTCCAGTCGGCGGCGCAGGATGTAAGCGCTCATCTTCTCGCCTCCGGGAGCGAAGACGGTTCGCAGATATCGCGGCGATATCCTTAGGCCGGCTGAGATCGAGGCAGGCGACAGCTCGGGATCGCGCAAATTGTCCTCAATGAACTGAATGACGTCCTTGCGGCGCTGCCAGGCGATGGCCGAGGCGTCGTCGACGGTCTCGACGCCGATCGTGTAGGACATCGAGATCATTTCGAGCAGGTAGCGCACCACGCGATTTTCGTATCCCGCTTCGATATCCCCGCTCAGTCCCGTACTCAATTCCCGAGCCATCGCCGCGGCCGCACGGGTCACGCCCGTCGCTCGGCCGAGCTGGCGGCCACAAAACTGTTCAGGGGTGGGCAGGTAAGTTCGCAGGATCTCGCCCGGCACACGCACCATCACGGTGACCGAATGATTATCGGTAAGGAAATAATGCGGCAGCCCAGTGTCGCAAAGTACGAAGTCGCCCGCCTCGAGATCGGACTTTTGGCCGCAGTGGTAAAAAGTGCTTGCCCCTTCGGCCTGGAGCAGGAAATTGAAAAGCCGTGGGGAATTGCGCGCGATGTGGCACTGCTTGCGCTCCACGCTGCAGCGATCGAGCGAGAGCCGGGCGAGCTTCACCGGTCCGAACTGGCCGATCCTAAGTTCAGCGTCGAAGCTGTTATGATCTCCCGGGGTGAACTCGCACTGGCTCATCCTGGTCGCGTACATTTCGCCCCAGGCTGCCGCACGACCGGCCACTGGCAACCCCTGCGTAGTCAAAAGTTCCATGTTCTCACCTCCCCGGGGCCCGCTCTGCGACGGGTTGGCACACGCATTCCCAGACGGCGAGGCTCGCATGGCCTCCGCAACGAGTCAAGCTTTTCGAAACAGCGTTTCGTTTTATCCCAGGCCGTCAACTTGCCCGATTTGCGAAGCCGACCCTTTCCCGAAGACTGAGCGAAACGCCGTATCCTCAAGGTCCACAAGGCCCTTGCCCGCGGTTTCGGGCAGGAACGCGGTTGCCACCACCATGATAGCAATGCCCACCGCGCCCATGATTCCCATCGCCGCGCCGAGTCCCGTCGACAGCGCCACTAGCGGCACGAACATCACGAAAAAGGCGCTGCCCGCGCGGCCGAAATTGTAAGCGAAGGCCTGGCCGGCGCCGCGTAGCTCGGTCGGAAAGAGTTCGGTGAAATAGGCTCCGAACGAGGCGTACATGCCGAACTGGAAGAAGCCGTACACAAACGCCACCAGCGCAAGGACGGCGGGCGAGGCGCCCGCTGTCGTCAGCACGAACGTAAGCGACAGGATCACGAAACCGAGCCCGAACAGCCGGAACACGTTGCGGCGCCCTACCCAGTCGCTGACATAGGCGTTGACCAGGAAGCCGAAGAAGCCGCCGGCGCTGAGGCACATCACTACCCAGCCGGCAGTCGCTTGCGTCACGCCGCGCTCGCCAGTGAGGAACGGGGTCAGGTAGTTGCTGATCGAATAAGCCGCGCCTTGCACACCGAGTGAAAGGAGTGCAGCGAGCGCGGTTATCCGCAGGACTCGCGGCTGGAAGATCGCCCCGAGCGAATGCCGCCTGCCGGCGGCCTCGGCACGCTTCTTGGCGTGTTTGAAAATCTCGGAATCATCGGAATCCCTGCGAACCAGGAAGATCAGCAGCGCGGGCAGGATTCCGCTCCAGAACACGATCCGCCAGCCCCATTCTGGCGCGAAGGCCGAGGCCACCGGGCCCGCCAGCACCGCGGCGATGGCAGATCCGATCGCCGCGCCGCTGTGCACTGTGCCGAGCGCCTTGCCGCGATGTTTGGGGTCGATCAGCTCGCCCAGGAGCACCGCGCCGACCGCCCATTCCGCGCCGAAGCCGAGCCCCTGAACCACGCGAATGACCAACAACTGCTCGTAGTTCTGAGCGAACCCGGAAATGAACGAGCAAACGGAGAACCACAGGATCGTCAGCTGGAGGATGCGCGCCCGGCCGAAACGGTCGCACAGCCAGCCGCCGATCCAGCCGCCCAGCGCCGCGGCAAAGAAGTTCGCGCTGGAAATAAAGCCGGCTTGCACCAGCGTCATGCCCAGCGCAGTCATCAGCAGCGGGATCAGGTAGGAATAGACCACGCTATCGGCCATATCCATCGCCCAGCCCGCACTGCAGGTCCAGAAGATGCGACGGGCCTTCTTATCCGCCTCGCGGTACCAGCTTAACATGGCCATCTATGCAATGCCTCTCCAAGCCTCTGTTTTGGCGAGCCGCTGCTACGACACGGCCGCCGGGGAACGAAGCGCCTCGGCCGCACCATGCCCAAGCTTTGCTAACCTAGGTCGCGCTGCCTGGCGAGCTTGTCCCGCGCGGCGTCGGAAGTTGCCGCGTGCCTCGGCAGCAAGGGCTCCGGGAGGCTGAACCGCTCATGCGAGCGCGCAACCCATTGAGCCGCTTTGGACAAGACACGCGGACGCTCTTGCGCGGATTGGGAGAGGGGAGGAGCGCGACGTGAAAGATTCCCCGAATCTGGTGCTGCACAATGTTCGAACCGTCCGCCTCGGCCAGGGCGTGGCGGACGCCTGCGCGACAGACATGGCCGGCGCCGGCTGCCGCCGCGTGCTCGTCATCACCGGCGCACCGATCCGGGCTCTGTGCGCGGGACCGGAGAGGGCGCTCGCAGCCGCCGGCTGCGCGACGCTGGTGCTCGAAGCAAGCGAGGGCGAACCGACCACCGGCGATCTCGCCGCTGCCCTCGCGGCGGCGCGTGAATTCCGCGCCGACGGGGTGATCGGCCTTGGCGGGGGCAGCGCCATGGACGTTGCCAAGCTGGTCGCCGGCCTGATCGACGGGAAGCAGGACTTCGCCGAGACCGTCGGCACCGATTTGCTCTCGCCGCGCCGCATCCCGCTCGCCTGCATCCCGACGACCGCCGGCACCGGAAGCGAAGTGACACCGATCGCCATTGTCGAGGACGTCGAAGCGCAGCTGAAGAAGGGCGTCGTCAGCCCTTACCTCGTCCCGGATTTCGCCTACCTTGACCCCGAGCTGACTCGCACGATGCCGCGCGCGGTGACCGCCGCGACCGGCATCGATGCCCTGACCCACTGCATCGAATCCTATGCCAACCGCTTCGCCCATCCTGTGGTCGACCAGTGGGCACTCGAGGGCATCCGGCTGGTCGGCCGCCATCTCGAGCGCGCCTGCGCCGATGGCGGCGACATGGAGGCGCGCGCCGGGATGCTGCGTGCAAGCCACTTGGGCGGCCAGTGCCTGGGCCCGGTGAACACCGCCGCCGTCCACGCACTCGCCTATCCGCTCGGCGGCGAGTTTCACGTCGCGCATGGCGTCGCAAATTCGCTGCTCTTGCCGCACGTCCTGCGTTTCAATCTCGACGCGGCGCCGGCGCGCTATGCCGAAGTGGCCCGCGCGCTGGGATGTCCGACCGGGCGCGACGATGCGGAAACGGCGCTGACCGGGATCGAACGTATCGAACAACTGTCCGAAACGATCGGAATCGAGCGCCGCCTTTCGGCTTTCGGCATCAGCGACAACACGATCCCGCACATGGCCGCCGCGGCGATGACCGTGCAGAGGTTGCTGGTGCGCAATCCGCGCGAGGTGACCGAAGCCGATGCGCGGGCAATCTACCACGCCGCACTCTAGCGAACAGAATATCAAAAGGAGATACGAGGGCCCATGGCCGACGCAAACCTACTCCAGCTCAACGCCGAGTTGTCGCTCCAGCTGGCCGATTACTGGCACGAGATCGATTTCAACGGCGGGCGCGACGCCTCGAGCTATTACGTTGAAGAAGCCGAGTTCCACGGCCAATTCGCCAGCTACATCGGGGTCGCCAAGATCCAGCAGTTCTACGATTGGCGGCGCGACCGCGGCGAAAGGCTATCGGTCCACGGATTCACCAACTTCCGGGCGCGGTTCACCGGCGAGGACAGCGCAGAGGCGAGCAACTTCCTGTTTCTCTATGCCCGCGACGGAGTTAGACCGCTGCCCAGCCACGAACCCGTGACGATCAGCCTGGCGACGGATCGTTATGTCCGCCGCGACGGGCGCTGGCTGTGCACCTACCGCCGCTTCGAGCACCTGTTCGAAAGCGACGTCCCGGTGACCAATCCCGACCTGGACGCGGACAAGTGACGAACCAAGTCCGCGGCGCGCTCAATAACGCCGATCTGCTCATTTCCAAGAATCTGATCAACGGTCGGTGGATCGGTGGAAACCGCGCGCCGATCGCGGTCGACGACCCCTTCACACTCGAGAGCTTCGCCGAAGTGCCGAACCTCGGTGAGAACGAAGCGAATGAAGCCGTCGCCGCCGCCGAGGTTGCGTTTCCCGCCTGGGCGGCCCGGCCTGCCAGGGAGCGAGGCGCGATCCTGCGCCGCTGGTTCGAACTGCTCGTGGCCAACCGGGACGACATCGCCCGGCTGATCACGCGCGAAAACGGCAAGACTTATAAGGAAGCGCAAGGCGAGTTCGATTACGGTGCCGGTTTCATCGAATTCTACGCTGACGAAGCGACCCGCGCCTTGGGCGAAATGATCCCCGCCCCGGTGCCGGGCCGCCGGCTTTACGCCGAGCGCGAGCCGCTCGGGGTCGCCGCGGCGATCACTCCGTGGAACTTCCCGCTGGCGATGCTCACCCGAAAAGTCGGCCCGGCGCTGGCGGCTGGGTGCACCATGGTCGCCAAGCCCGCCAGCGCCACCCCCTTGACCGCGCTTGCCTTCGCCCGGCTGGGGGAAGAGGCGGGCGTACCCAGAGGCGTGTTCAACATCGTCACCGGCTCGGCCCGGTTGATCGGCGGCGTGCTCACCGCCTCGCCGGTGGTGCGCAAGCTTTCCTTCACCGGTTCGACCGAAATCGGCGTGCAGCTCTACCGCGAATGCGCCGGTACGATGAAGAAGCTCGGCCTCGAGCTCGGCGGCAACGCGCCGCTGCTCGTTTTCGACGACGCCGACCTCGAGACGGCTGTCGAAGCGGCGCTGGTCGCCAAGTTCAGGAACGGCGGCCAAAGCTGCATCGCCGCCAACCGCATTTATGTGCAGGACGGCATTCGCGAGGCGTTTCTGAGCGCCTTCGGTGAGCGTGTCGGCGCGATGCGCGCGGGCGATGGGTTCGATCCCGCGAACGACATTGGTCCGCTGATCGACGACGCCGGCAAGGCGAAGGTGGCAGAGCACCGCGACGATGCCCTGGCGCGCGGCGCGCGTCTCGTGGTCGAGGGCGGCGAAGCGCAGGGCCGGCTGTTTGCACCAACCCTACTCGCTGACGTGCCGGCCGATGCCCAGATCGCGCACGAAGAGACATTCGGTCCGCTCGCCGGCGTGATCGGCTTCGCCACGCTGGAGGAAGGTCTGCAGCTGGCCAACGCGACCGATTTCGGCCTGGCCGCCTATTTGTGCAGCGAGGACCCCAAGACCATCGCCAGGGTTTCACGCGGGCTGGAGAGCGGGATGGTCGGGATCAACACCGGGCTGATTTCGACCCCCGCCGCACCGTTCGGCGGCGTCAAGATGAGTGGTCTCGGCAAGGAAGGCTCGCACCACGGGCTCGAGGAATACCTCAACATCAAGTATCTCTGCCAGGCGCGTTTGTAAGGAGGCGCGGGTGCGCAAGTCGAACAAAGTCATCATCACCTGCGCGCCGACTGGCTCGATCCACACCCCTTCAATGTCGCCGCACCTCCCGGTGACGCCCGACCAGATCGCCGAGGCGGCGCTGGGCGCTGCCGAGGCGGGCGCGGCCGTGCTCCACCTCCACGCGCGCAACCTGGCCGACGGGAGCCCCAGCCCCAAGGCAGAGGACTTCTTGGCATTCCTGCCCCGCATCAAACAGGGGACGGACGCGGTGATCAACATCTCGACCGGCGGCAGCGCGACGATGACCCTCGACGCCCGGCTCGAAGGCGCTCATGCCGCGAAACCGGAGCTGTGCAGCCTCAACATGGGGCCACTGATCTTCGACTTCTCGGGGGCCGGGAAACGCGTTGCAGAATGGCAGTACGGCTGGGAGCGCGAGTACGTCGAGAGCAGCCGTGGCCGGATCATGTACAACGACAACGCGTTCATCGAACGCATCATGGTCGAGGTCGGCCAGGCTTACGGCACGAAATTCGAGTTCGAATGCTACGACACCGGCCATCTCTACACCCTCGCCCACTTCGTCGACCGGAAGCTCGTCGAACCGCCGTTCCTGATCCAGGCGGTGGTCGGCATCCTCGGCGGTATCGGGCCTGACCCGCGCAACCTGGCGCACATGACGACGGTGGCCGACAGCCTGTTCGGCGACGACTACATTCTCTCGGCGTTCGCCGCCGGGCGCCACCAGATGGACTTCTGCACCCAGTCGGTGCTTCTCGGCGGCCACGCGCGGGTCGGGCTGGAAGACAGCCTGTTCATCGGCAAGGGAGAGCTCGCCACGAGCAACGCGCAGCAAGTCGCGCGCATCCGCTCGATCGTCGAGGCGCTCGGCCGCGAGGTCGCCACCCCGGCCGAGGCGCGCCTAATGCTCGGCCTCAAGGGAGGAGACCGCGTCGCATTCTGACAATCCGGTAAAACAGAGGCCCGACGCGAAAGCGCCGGGCCCCAGGGAGGAAGGATTGCGGCACGCCGCAATCGAACCGCGGCGTCTCGCAGAAGCGCCGCGGCGGATTCGTCTCAGAAGCGCTTGCTGACCGTCAGGTGCCATTCGCGCGGTTGCGCCGGCTGGGCGTCTGTCTGCGGATAGCCGAGCCCCTGATAATCGAACACGTTCACGTAGTAGAATTTGTCGAACAGGTTCGTGACGCCCAGCGCGACGCTGAAATCGTAGGGATCGTTCTGGTAAGTGATCCGGCCGTTGAACAGCGCCTTCGCGGGCATCAGGTCGTTATATTTCGTCGAAGTGCCGCTGACGATCTGATTCGATTCGTACGTCATATCGATCCGCGGAGTGATCGAGCCTTCGATGGACGGGTGTTCGATCGTGTACTGAATGCCCGCGCTAGCGGTCCAGAACGGATTGTTCTGTCGGCGGTTCACGGTCCGCGCGGCGATGTCCGGCGCCTTGAGTTTCGACCAGCCAAGTGAGCCGTTGATCAGCAGACCGTCGATCGGGTTTGCCGTCAACTCCGCTTCGAAGCCCCGGATCGTCGCTGGCTGGTTGCGGAAGTAGGTGCGGCCGAGACAGACAATGCCTGTGCCGGGAGCGACACGCGTCGTGCTGCATTGAGTTGATCCGGGAGGGCCCCCGGGGAGCGGGATCAGCTGCTGGTCGCCGACTTGCGGTTGCCCCTGATCGTTAAGCAGCGCTTCGGCGCCGCCGATCCCGGTCGGGCGATTGTTGAAATCCGTGTAGAATCCGGCCAGGTTCATCCGAAGCCGCCGGTCGAACATGTCCATCTTCGCGCCGAGTTCGTAGGCGATGTCCTCGTTGCCGTCGAACTGCGCCACCTGGGTGTATTGCAGCGGACGCGGATTGTAGCCGGGCAGCGTGTAGCCGGTCGAAGCTGAGGCGTAGAGCAACATGTTGTCGTTCGGCTGGAAGTTCGCGCCGGCCTTCCAGCTGAACTTCTTCTGCTTGGGCACCACGGTGAACTTGATGTCCGAGCTGGTGACAGCCGGGCTGAGGTCCGATACATTCGAGAAGTTCACGACCTTCTTATCGTCGGCATAACGGCCGCCGAGGACGATACCGAAGCGCTCGCCGAAGGGCCGCACCGTTGCGTTGGCGAACACCGCCTTGCTGGTTGGAGTGTAGAACGTGTGCAGTGAACGCTGCAGACCCGAACTACCCTGGATCAGTGATGCGAACTGCTCGCCCTTCGCCTTGAAGTAGAACAGGCCGCCGACCCAGTCGACCAGGTCGGACTTGCCCGATAGGCGCAACTCGGCGTGGTCGTAGCTCTGGATCAGGTGATTGATAACGTGTTCGACCACGAGCGGCATGCCGTCGGTGTCGAATGTGTGCGTCTCATCGGTCTTGCGGTGTGCGACGACCGCGCTCAGCTCCATGCCTCCGCCGAAGCTCCAGTTGAACTTGCCCGACGCTCCCCAGTTAGTGAAGTCGTTGTGGTTGGGGATGACGTAGCCGCCCCGCGTGCACTCACCCGTGATGGGCGACTTGCTGCCGTTGTAGTAAGTATTGCCCGGGATGACCGTGCACGCCGCGATGCGGTCGGTGTACGTAACGTAAGTGGAGTACGGATCGCCGGTCATGAAGCGGCGGTCGATTGTCAGGCCGAAGTACGCCGCCTGGCTCCGCATGTTGCCGTTCGCGCGGGCCGGATCGATATCGACGATCGAGTCTGCCGGGTTATCCGACAGGTCGCGAATGTAATCGCCGGTGACGGTGACCTTGAGATCACTCGACGGCTCCCACATCAGGCTGCCACGCGCGCCGCGCACATCGGTGCCGCCGTAGTGGCCGATCACACAGCTCCCCGGGGCATTCGAAAAGGTTCCTTGTAGCGGACTGGTGACGGGGAACGAGCCGGCGAGTTGCGGCGTGCCACGGCGGTTCATCTCGCAGGTGAAGTCGAGCTCTTTCTGGTAACCGGTCTGCTTCTTCGACAGCCCGGAGACGAGCAGCGCAGCGGTGTTGCCAAGCGGCAGGTTGAACCCGGCGCGCAAGTCCACCCGATTGAACGAACCCGTCGTCACGTCTGCATAGCCCGACACCTCGTGCAACTTCGGTTGTCGGGCGACGATGTTGATCGCGCCCGCAAGTGTATTGCGACCGAACAGCGTGCCTTGGGGTCCGCGCAGAACTTCGATGTGATCGATGTCGAGCAGGTCGAAGTTGGCCCCGAGGAGGATCGGATAGTAAACATCGTCCACATAGAAGGCGACCGGGTTCTCGGCGCCGAGGCCGGTGTCGGTCGAGCCGATGCCGCGGATGAACGCCGAGATGCCGGGACCGAAGGCGCCCTGCACGCGCCGGAACTGAGCATTGGGGACGACCGAAGTCAGGTCGCCCATATTGGTGATGCCGCGCGCCTCCAGCGCCTCGGCCGTGACAGCGGTGATCGCAATCGGGGTATCCTGCAGGTTGGTCGCCTGCCGCGTAGCGGTAACGAGAATCTCGTCGATACCGGCTTTAGCGTTCTCGGCGTCCTTGGAATCGACAGGTGCCGGGGCGGCCGTGTCCTGTGCGCAGGCCACGCCAGGCATTGCAGCAGCGAGCGCCAGCGCGCCTGCGGACAAGGAGTATGCCACTTGCCCGGCCCGAGCGCGATGTTTCGAACTGTTCCCTGCGATCCTCATGGTAGCTCCTCCTGCCTCTTGTCGTCATGGCTGCATTTGGCGCCACGTTCGCGCGCGTTCTGCCGGCTCGGAGGGTTGACCGCTTGCCCCGTAAGGCTCTGGCCTATGCTGTATTTGACATCGACAACTGGCGAAGGAGTGTCAGTCGATCGTGAATATGCTGCGTTCAATATGGCGGACCCCGCCATTGGCCTGGATGGGATCGTCCTTGCTGTTGAAATAGTACAGCGTGCCCACGGTGTTCCCGTCAATCAGCCACGAGTTCGGATAGCCGAGGTCCCAGCTGCCGCCATCGTCGCGAACGATGATTTCGGGTCCCCAACTTTTGCCGCCGTCTTCGCTTACCGTCGCGCGTATGCCGGCGGGCATCAGGCGATAACCGTACACACAGACGATGCGCCCGTCTGGCATGACCACCAGGTTGCCCGGCGCGCCGTAGTCGTTCACGCGACTGAGAAAGCCCCAGGTTTCACCCCCATCGTCAGAGTAGAACACCTCTGACCACATCACGCCGGTGGGATCGCGCTGGCAGCGGGTGATACACAGGATCCGCCCGCTCGGGAGCATATAGCCGCGTGGATAAAACCAGCGATGACCGACGAAGGCAACGCTCGGGTCTGCGTAATTGCCGTCGGCATTGCCGAAGGGGTCCTCGTAGGGTGTCACGTAGGATATGAAGTGGAATTCGCGGCCTTCGTTAGTGCTGCCATAGACCAGCGGGTGGCGATGGGTGTTGTCCTTGTCGACGGAGAACATGAACACCAACAGGCGCCCGTCCGGCCGAACCAGCGTCGATTGGACGCCGGTCATCGAAGCGATGCCTTCGAGCGCAAGGAGGATCGTTGGCCCCCAGGTCTTGCCGCCATCGCGCGACAGTCGCGCGGTGCCTTGCGTGCCGGCGGTGGCGAAGCCGCCCATGCTCCCGCTCGACACCAGCACGTTCTGGTCGAGGTAGTTCACCGGCTCGGCGAAGGCCGCCGGCATATTCTCGCGCTTCATCCCGCGACCTTCCCCGCCAGGCCCGGCCATCATGTCGTACTGCGGGCCGCTCCAGGACCGGCCTCGGTCGTTCGAGCGCACGGTGACGGTCCGCGGGTTGGAGCTGTTCTTCCCGAGAACGTCGTGGCGGATTTTTGAACCGTCATCGTAAGCCACGGTGCGGGTCGCAAAATTGGCGATCAGCGTGCCGTCGCCGGTCTGCCAGAAGCCGCTAGTGAAAGGCCACGAGCAGAACTCGTCCTCACGCCGATAGACGACCCCGTGATCGACCTGGCTGGGCCGGCGTGGCGGAGCGAACTTCATCGGCGTGCCCTGCGATCGCGCGCTCAGGCCGGGCGCCCGCCGGGAATAAAGACCCGGGTAGCGGTATCGTGGAACAGGGCCTTCTGCTCCGCCTGAGACAGGCCCGAACCCGAATCGAGAGCGTATTGCACCCAGCCGAACATCGACCCGGGGGTGTTCCCGACGTCGCTCCCCCAGACCATTTTGTCCGCCGAGAAGGTCTTGACCATGTATTCGAGGAACGGCTTGGGATCCACACCCTGGGTGTGGAACTGCTCGATCAGCAGCGTGGTGTATTTGTAGTAGACGTTGGGCAGCTTTGCGAGCGCGATGTGCTCCGGCGTCAGGCCTTGCGTGGCCGGCAGATCTTTCGGCCGCGGAAAGCCGATGTGGTCGAGCACGATGTTCACGCGCGGATACTTCACGGCGAACTGCGCCACCGTGGCCATGGCATTCGCCATATTGCCGCCAATCGGCATCAGCACCACTGCGAGACCCAGCGAATTCGCCGCTTCCCACGATGCGGTTGCGGCGTCGCTAAGGAAGACGTAGCTGCCGCTCTTGTCCGGGCTGCTTGTCCAACGCACGCCGGAAATCCGGTTGTCCCTGGTGAACTTTTCAAGCAGCGCAGGGCCATCCTTTGCCACAGGATCGGTGATCACCACCGGGACAATCCGGTCGGGATGGTCTTTCGCGATGTCGAGCAAATAGCTGTTATCGGTCTGGTAGGTGCTGTTGTACTGCACCCCGCAGCCCTTCTCGATCCCGCACTCGTCCCAGAACGCGAAGATTTCCTTCGGTGTCTGCGGATAGCGCATAGCCTTGGCAACCATGACTTCCGGACCGTAGCGGCTTCGGGTTGCCTTGAACGGGTACTTGTCAACATCGTTTGTGTAGAAGTGTGCATGGGTGTCGAACAGCTTGAACGACGGTTTTATGACATGGGCGAAGGCGGCCTTCGGCAGCAACGCTACGCCGGCTACGGCGATACCCGATCCAATGAGCATGCGACGATCTATCATGTGCTGAAACCTTTCCCCAGGATCTGCTCGGCGACGCGCAAGCGAATCGGTCCATCTTCATAGGGCACCCTGCTGCCGGCAACTTGATGACGGCGGCGTTGCGAACGAACTGGATCGTCCTGTTGTTCAAGTTATTGAGCTCTCCGACGCAGTTGTCGGGGAGGGCCTAGGCCTTGGGACGCCCAGATCCCGGCTGCCATGTTGTCGCGGACGATCGGCCCAGCCTTGCAGCCCGCCAGTCCGCTACTTGCGCGGATAGTCTGCCGCGTTGAGCACCCAGCCCGGCATATCCGAGAAATCCTCCCGCGGCGGCGAGAAGATGTCGACCAGAACGTTGTTCTCGGGATCCGATGGCGCCGAGGTGTGGATCACCTTGGGAGGGATCACGCAGACCGAGGGCGATGCGCAGCGTTCGTGCTCGTCTTGACGCCAGTCATGCTGGTTGGCCGTCCACGGCCAGCGCAAGTGGTGCATGTACCAGCCTTCCAGCGCGAGTGAGCATTGCTCAAAATCGTCGTGGTGGTGCGGCGAGAGCTTGGTCACGTCGCGCGGGCCCTGCGGCGGAAAAATGTTGACCATGAAGGTGGTGCAACGGAAAATCTTGCCGAAACGCCCTTCCTGGTCCGGCACGTCGAGGGAATAGCTGCGAATCTTCCAGCCGCCGGTCGGGTCGGGCCAGAGCTGGAACGGAGGCACCTGCGGATGCGGCCCGGCGTAGTTGCCGGCATTGTCGACCTTGGCTGTCACATCGGCCGATTGCGCCGTAATCAGGCGCACGATGCGTCCGCCAGCTTTGCAGGTCACGCGGCTGTCGCCCGGCGGGATCATCGTGATCGTGTAGCCCGGCACCTCGACGGTTTCGCCGTTCGCCTCCACCGTGGCGGCCATGTTCTCGTCATGGAGCAGGAGCACGTATTCGTCGACTTGGCCCTTGCGCTCAAACACCGCGCCGGCTTCGACCTCCGAGTAGCAGACGACGAAATTCTGCCCGCGGGTGTACCAGTTGCGCTGACCCTCGCCCGTCTCTTGCGGCGCACCGGCGTAGAACCGGCCGTAGCTGGACGCGCCGAACGCGGAGATCGGCCCCGTGCCGCCAGCCGCGGTTGACAGGCGGGAGCGGGGGTCGTCTGCTTCGTACATCGTCATTACTCCTTAGGCGCTGCCCGTGTGGCGCTCGCCGCCTCGGCGACGGCTCGGCCGAACAGCGTGGTGTCATTGCTGACCATGACCAGCGAAAAGCCCATCTCCAGGTGCTCACGCGCATCCCGCGGCGTTGCGACGGCCACGCCCGAGAGGATGCCCGCCTCCCGGGTTGCCTTCAGGACGCGGGCAGTCAGGTCCCTCACCGCCGGGTCGCTCGTCGGCATACCGCTCGACAGGAACAAGTCGCCATGGCCGATGAAGATGCCGTTCACGTGATCGAGGCCGGCAAACTCGGCGGCGCGTTCGAGCGATGGCCAGTCCTCGAGCTGGATCATCCGCAGGGCTTCATCGCCGGCGCGAAGATAGTCCGGCAGCGCCATCAGGCCCCACCGGCCCGCCCGCGAAGTGGCGCCCAGGCCGCGCTCTCCCTTCGGCGCAAAGACCATTCGCCGGGTGAGCGCGTCGGCGATGGCGGGGCTCGTGACCCGCGGCACCAGCAACCCGTCGGCGCCGCCGTCGAGTAGCGGCTGGATGGTCGTGCCGGTATGGTCGGGCAGTCGCACCAGCGCCGCCATGCCCATCGCCTGGGCGGCGAACACCAGCTCGACCGCCCGTTGCAGCGTGTGCGGCGCGTGCTCCATGTCGATCACGACGAAATCGAACCCGGCGTGGCCGAGCAATTGCACCGTCTCCAGCGACGGTATCTTCACCCAGGTCCCGAGCAGGCCTCTGCCGTCGGCGGCGCGAACTCGGGAAATGACGCTTGCCACGCCCGCCGCTCCTCAGAAGCCGTTCTTCTCGAGCCAGACGAACAGCAGCCTGGCGACCTGATCGTTGTTCATGTCGGCAAACGGGATGTGCGAGTTGCCGTGGAGCCCTGCGTCGGTGAGGCGCAGAATTTCGACGCGCCCGCCACGGTCGTTGACCGCCTTGGCGAACTTCAGGCTGAGGTTGTAGAAATCCTGCCAGCCTTTCGAATCCTCGATATGGTCTCCCCAGACCAGCTGGATCGGGATCTTCGTGAGTCTGGCGAACTCCGCCTCCGATACATAGACCGGGCCGAACGGCCCTTCCTTCATCTTCGGCTCCGTCGTATCGGGCAAAACGTAGCCTGGATCCTCGTAGGCGACGATTCCCTTGACGTTGTCGCTCTTGAGCCGGGTCAACAGCGCGCGGAAGCCGCCGGCCGAATTAGTCAGCAGGACCGAAGGGCCGATTCGGTCCATCGCCTTGGCAGCGGCGTCGGTTTCGAGCTGGGCATTCCTGACCGTGTCGAATTCGTCGTAACGCGCGCGGTTCGCCTGTTCCAGCGCCGCCGGATCATCCGACGGAAACTGCTCGCCCGGCCAGAACTCGCCGAACTTCGGCCCAAAGCGCCAGGCGCCGAAATTGCCTTGGTCGCGGCCGACTTGCGCTTTGTAGGTGTAATCCTCACAGCCCCAATTGGCGCGGCCGACCCGCGGTCCGTCCCACACGTAAGTGGGATAGCCGGCACGCAGAAGCTTGGTCTGATAACCCTCGCCACCGTCCCACCGGCGTTGCCACACAGCGGCGCTGGAGCTGTGCCACAGGAATAGCGCTGTAGGCCTTTCGGCGACCGGAATCTCGTATTCGACGTGCCCGTGGTCGCAGACGAGCGAGGACTTGTCCGGATCGCCGAGCACTTTGCCGCCAGCTTCAAACGATCCTTGCCGCGCGATGGCGACGGCACCGTTCGGAAGGGCGGCACCGCTAGCCGTCGCGCAGCCCGCCAGGAAAATGAGGCCGGCGCACGCGATGGCCGAGCGGAATCGCGCGATTTCAAGTCCATGGGTCATTTGCGCGCGATCCTCTCCGTTCTGTCCCATTGTGACGGCAAGCGCGGTTGCGTCTTGCTCCAAAGGGCTGCGAGTCGTGCGTTCACCGCACCCCCGACGACGCGATCCGCATCGCGGTCGCCTCCCTTTCACATGGCAAGCAGTGCGGAAATCTCCGCCGCCGCCGTCTGCAGGGCCTGGACAAGCTTTTTCGGCGGCTCCACCGGGATGAACTGGATCGAATCCATGGCTGATACCATCGCTACCAGATCGCCGCGATGGTCGCGCACCGGGGCGCTTACGGCGTTGATGCCGAGCACGACCTCCTCTGGTGCGTCCGCCCAGCCGAGCGCCTCGACTTTCGCCAGATCCTGCTGGAGTTTGAGCGGGTCGGCGATGGTCAATGGAGTGAAACGGGTGAGCTTTCCATGAGGCAGGCTGCCTTCTCGCCTGATTTGCTCGACCAGCAGCAGCTTGCCGGCAGCCGTGCAATGGAGCGGGATTTCCTGGTTGAGCTGAACGGTGATCCCCACGAGCGCCTTGCCCGGCATGCTCTCGACGATCGAGACACTGTCACCATAGACCAGTGAGAGGTTGAAGCTGTGGTCGAACTCCTGGTGCAACCGGCGCAATATCGGCCGCGAGAGTTCGATGAGACCATCATCCGCCGACTGGCCGATCACCCGCGTCAGCGCGAGCAACCGCGGCCCGCGGGCATATCGATCGCTCCCGTGGCGCTGGACCGCATATCCAAGGGACACGAGGGTGCGCAGGTGACGAAACACGCGGGGCTTGCTGGTTTCGGTCTCGCGCGCGATCTCGGACACGCCGAGGTCCTCGCGGCTGGCCAAGAGCTCGAGCATTCGCAGTGCCACGCGCGCTGCACGGACCCCGTCACCCGATGCGTTGCCGTCGGGCTCAGACATCATCCACCATCGGGCGGCAAGCGAACTGAAAGGTCATCGTCCGCCACATGATCGCCATCGGCACGATGATCAAGGTAGATAGAGACTCAGGCGGCGGCGTGCGTGCGGCTCACGTCCTCGCGAAGAGATTTTGCCTAAAATGAGATTCGACGCGCACCGGCGCATGAACCCGGTCCCGTGATCAGCCTGGCGGCCAGTCGTGGCCGGAAGCCGACTGCCTGCTTCGAATGCAGCTTGTGCTAAAGCAGACGATGCGCGTCTCGCCAGTTGACTCGTAGCCAGACGTGAAAGGCGGGGCCGTAGCCCCGCCCTTATTTGGTGCAGTCAAGCTGCTTGTTAACAGCTGGCTCGCGATTTCTGAGCGGTCATAATACTGAACTTCCATCACAAAGTCAATTGCCGGAACACCCTCCGCTTGCCACAATGCCGGCAGGAGGACGCATCATGAGACGACTTGGCCTCGATATCGGCACCAACAGCATCGGTTGGTGCTTGATCGAAGATGGCAGCCGGATTGTCGACGTTGGCGCGCGCATCTTCAGCGACGGACGGGACCCCAAGTCTGGCGCATCGCTGGCAGTAGATCGACGAGATGCGCGGGCAATGCGGCGCCGCCGGGACCGTTATCTCGGAAGACGCACAGCTTTTTTGAACGCGCTAATCGTGCACAAGTTCATGCCCGCCAACGCCGACCAGGCCAAGTTAATTACCGAGCGCGATCCCTATGACCTGCGCAAGCGCGCACTAAACGAGCGGCTCGAGCCTTACGAGATCGGTCGCGCGCTGTTCCACCTTAACCAGAGGCGCGGTTTCAAATCTAACCGGAAGACCGATCGCAAGGGGAAGCCGGGCGAGGAAGGAAAGATCGCCAGCGGAGCCAAGGCGCTTGATCAGGCTATAGCCAAGGTGGGTGCCGACACCCTTGGGCAATTCCTCGCGAACCGCGAAGCCAAGCGTGTGCGGCTCGACAGCGAGAACCAGGAATACGATTTCTATCCGCAGCGGCGTCATATCGAATACGAGTTCGGTCGTATCTGGGAGGAGCAGGCGAAGCACCATCCCGTGCTTCTCACCGATACGGCACGGGCGGCGCTTCATCGCATCCTTTTCTTCCAGCGCCCGCTGAAGGAGCAGGAGGTCGGCTATTGCACGTTCGCGGGTTTGAGCGGCGTACCAGCCGACGAGCGGCGGTTGGCCAAAGCGCACCCCCTGTTCCAGCAACGGCGGCTTTATGAAGAGGTCAACCAGCTCCGCATCGTCTCGGCCGGCGCGGCCGACCGGCCACTCACGCGCGATGAGCGCGATGCGCTGATCCTCAAACTCCAGGATAAGAAGAAGGTCAGTTTCCAGTCGCTGGCCAAGGTCATCGGGCTCCATGAAGACGAGCGCTTCAACAAGGAAAGCGAGAATCGCAAGGACTTGATCGGCGACGAAGTGCGGGCTGAGCTCAGCGACAGGAAGCGCTTCGACACACGCTGGCTGCATTTCGGCCTCGACGAGCAGCTGCGCGTACTCGACCGGCTGCAGAACGACGAGAGCCCGGAAACACTGCTCGCCTGGCTCAAGGCGGAATACGGGCTCGACGACGCGGCCGCCGAGACCGTCGCCAATGCCGACTTGCCGGAGGGTTATGGGCGCTTCGGGCTCACGGCAACAAGGCGCCTGCTCGATGCACTCCGCGCCGACGTCGTCACATACGACAAGGCAGCCGAGGCAGCCGGGTTCCATCACAGCGATCATCGTACCGGGGAGGTACTCGATCAGCTGCCTTACTACGGCGAAATCCTCACCCGCGAGATCGCGCCCGGCAAGGAAGAGTATGGCGATCCGCTCGAGCGGCGCTATGGCAAGATCACGAACCCCACCGTGCATATCGGCCTTCGCCAATTGGAGAAGCTGGTCAACGCCGTGATCGCCGTCCACGGCCGTCCGGACCAGATCGTGGTAGAGCTGGCGCGCGAATTGAAGCTCAATGAGAAGCAGAAAGACGAGCACAAGAAGCGCATCAAACAGGAGACCGATGCAGCCATCGCGCGGGGCAAAAAGCTCGCCTCGGAAGGCTTCCTCGACACCGGCGCCAACCGAATGCTGCTCCGGCTTTGGGAGGACCTCAGTCCAGCCAACCCGCTCGACCGCCGCTGCCCCTATTGCGGCCAGCCAATTGGCATCCGCCAGCTTTTCTCCGGCGAAGCGGACGTCGACCACATCATCCCCTATTCCCGCTCGCTCGATGACAGCGCAGGCAACAAGGTCGTCGCGCACCGCAGCTGCAATCGCGCCAAGGGCAACAAGACGCCTTGGGAACGCTGGGGCCATGATGAGGACCGCTGGGACACCATCAGCGCCCAAGTCGCCCGCCTACACAAGTCAAAACAGTGGCGCTTCGGACCCGACGCCCTGCGGCGACTGGAGCGCGAGGGCGGCTTCCTCGCTCGCCAACTCACCGACACGCAGTACCTCTCGCGCATCGCGGGCAAGTATCTGCGCAGTCTCTATCCGACAGCACAGGACGGCCGCGTGGATGTCATTCCGGGTCGTATGACCGCGATGCTGCGGCGGCTATGGGGCCTCAACAGCCTGTTGCCCGACCACAACTACGTCGAGAATGAGCACAGCAACGCCCCGAAGAACCGGCTCGATCACCGTCACCATGCCATCGACGCGGCGGTGGCGGCGGTGACGACCCTTGATCTCATGCAGGAAATCGCCCACGCGGCCAGCCGAGCAGAAGATAAGGACCTCGACCGCCTGTTCGAGAACTTGCCGCAGCCGTGGGAAGGCTTCCGCGAGGAGCTGGGAGAAAAGCTGGCGCGCGTCACCGTCAGCCACAAGCCGGATCACGGACGTAAGAGTCGACCCTCGAAGGATCGCGACGTGACGGCAGGTCGCCTGCACAACGAAACCGCTTACGGTTTCACCGGCGAGTTCGCTGCGGATCGGAAGACGCCCATTGTCGTCCACCGCGTGCCGCTGATGAGCCTCAAGCCGGGCGACTTGACGGACCCAAGCCGCATTCCCGACGAAACGCTGCGCAACGCGCTCCGCGCCGCGACCCATGATCTTTCAGGTAAGGACTTCGAACAAGCGCTGGCTCGCTTTGCTCAGGAGCACCCTGTGTTCAAAGGAGTCCGGCGCGTGCGGGTGCGCGAGCCGCTCACGGTCATTCCGGTTCGCGACCGGACGGGCCGGGCCTACAAAGCCTACAAGGGCGATTCAAATGCGCGCTACGACGTGTGGCGCTTGCCCAATGGAAAATGGGTCCACGACATCGTTTCGATGTTCGACGCTCATCAGCCTGACGCCGCCGAGCGTCGCCCTCACCCCGCCGCCAAGAAGGTACTCAGCCTTCGCCAGAGCGATTTGCTGGCTGTCGAGCGCCACGGTGGGGCGATTGAAATACTGAGGGTCGTGAAGTTCTCGACCAATGGAAGCCTGGCGCTCGCGGCGGCCAATGAGGCTGGTGCCCTGAAAGCCCGCGATGCCGCCCCGGCCGACACGGACCCGTTCAAGTACGTTTACGCCACCGGTGGCAGCCTCAAGAAAATGAAAGCCCGCCAGGTCCGTATCGATCCGCTTGGCCGCGTGTTTGATTCCGGGCCGCGCGAGTAGCTGGAGCGCGCGGGATGGACCGGATCGTCGATATCGCCACTGACGGCCAGCACCTGTCCATCCATCGAGGGTTCCTGATCGTCGAGCGCGAGCGCGAGGAGATCGGCAGGGTCGCGCTCGATGACATTCATGCCGTCATCGTCCACGCCCGTGGCGCCACCTGCAGCCAATCTGGTCGCCGGCCTTGGCGAACGAGGCGCGCCAATCGTGTTCTGCGGCTCGAACCATTCGCCGATCGCGGTGACGCTGCCGCTTGAAGGCCACCATGCCCAGAACGCGCGGATGCAGGCCCAGCTCGCCGCTTCCAGACCTCTAGTAAAACAGCTCTGGCGCCGGATCGTTGGCGCCAAGATCGAAATGCAAGGATCGCTGCTGGCCGCGCGCGGCATCGCCGGCGCCGAGGCGTTCCCGTTCATGGCGCGCCGGGTCAGCTCGGGCGACAAGGAGAATCTGGAGGCCCAAGCGGCACGGCGGTATTGGCCGCTGCTGATGGGCCTGGACTTCCGGCGCGATCGTGACGCGGACGGCGTCAACTCGCTTCTTAACTACGGCTATGCCATCATGCGCGCGACCTGCACCCGGGCCGTTGTGGCCGCGGGCCTGCATCCCACCCTCGGCATCCAGCATTCCAATCGCGGGAATGCCTTCGCCCTCGCCGACGATCTGGTCCAGCCCTTTCGCCCGCTCGTCGATGCACTTGCCCGGAACATGGTATACGAAGGAATCGAAGCGCTCGATCCGCCAGCCAAGAGCCGGTTCGCGCGGCTGATTGCCTTCGATCTCAGAATTGCGGGCGAAGTTTCGCCGGTATCGGTCGCCGCGGCGCGCCTCGCACAATCGCTCGCCCGCGCGTTCGAAACCGGCCATGCCGACCTGATATTATTCGAGCCACCCACTCCCATCGAATGGGCCGCTGCAGGCCGTCTCGATGACAGCAGCGAGCCATGATCGCGAGCGATCTGGCTCATTTGAGCGGATATCGGCTGATGTGGATCTTCGTGATGTTCGACCTGCCCGTGAGCACCAAGAAGCAGATGCGCGACGCCGCAAAGTTTCGCGAATTCCTGCTCGATGAAGGTTTCGAGATGAGCCAGTTCTCGGTCTATGCTAGATTCTGCAACGGCAAGGTCGCCTACAAGTCCTACCTCAAGCGGATCGAGATGAGACTGCCGGAAAAGGGCTAGGTCCATGTGCTCACGTTCACCGACCGACAGTATGAAAGCGTCGTCCGATTCGCGAGCCAGCGGCGCAAGCAGCCGCGCAGGAATCCCGACCAGCTCGCCATGTTCTAATTATATCTGGCGGAATGTGCTGGCCGGATGTTCCGATTTCCTGTTTTTCACAGCAGGTTATCGGGCCATCCGGCCTAGCAGTTCAGAAATCGCGGGCCAACCGCAACTATAACCACAGGCATATTCCCGGTGCCTGTGGCCTAGCAGTTCAGAAATCGCGGGCCAACCGCAACTGCTCCCCGTCATCGGTCGAAGCGGGGTGGGGCCTAGCAGTTCAGAAATCGCGGGCCAACCGCAACAAGCCATCCGAGGTCGACAGCCCATCGAGGGGCCTAGCAGTTCAGAAATCGCGGGCCAACCGCAACCGCACAAGGACAAGCGAAATGACCCGCGCTGGCCTAGCAGTTCAGAAATCGCGGGCCAACCGCAACTCGATAAGCCGATGAAAGCACTGGACCTGCGGCCTAGCAGTTCAGAATCGCGGGCCAACCGCAACTGACGTTGGGCTTCCTCGATGCGCTTGCAGGGCCTAGCAGTTCAGAAATCGCGGGCCAACCGCAACTCATGCCGGTGTCGGCCTTCTACGCGCTGTGGCCTAGCAGTTCAGAAATCGCGGGCCAACCGCAACCAATCCCTCAATCAGCCCTCGACGCCGCAGGGCCTAGCAGTTCAGAAATCGCGGGCCAACCGCAACGGCTTGTTGCTGCATGGCTGCGCTTGTTCAGGCCTAGCAGTTCAGAAATCGCGGGCCAACCGCAACCGGCATCTATCGCATCTACAGGCTGAGTGCGGCCTAGCAGTTCAGAAATCGCGGGCCAACCGCAACGCGCATCTCAAGCAGACACGCCCCATGACAGGCCTAGCAATTCAGAAGTCGCGGGCCAACCGTAACTGTCGGCGCAGTTGCACCGAATGCGTTCAAGGGGAGTTTCGCATCCGCCTGTGCCCTCCACCCCGCCTGTGCGGAGTCCACTCGAAGCAGACAGTCGGCTCACAGGCTCTACCCAGTTACTGACATGCGGCCGAGATTGGCGCAAAGCAGCCATTCAACCTTTTTCGGCCCACCAAGCCGGCCAGCACACCTTGTCCGGGGTGCGAGTGTTCATCCAGACTTCTCGCTGCTCGTCCTTGGAGAGGGCCCCCGCGTCCAACCTGCTCAAAGCTGCCTCAACTATCCAGGGCTCAAGCTCCCAGCGGACCTTTTGCTTGTCGAGCGGGTACTTCTTGACCCCCAGGCCAAGGATCCGGAGCGCGCTTCCGACTCCGAATGAGCATATGATGATCCGCGTTATCTCGAGGTCTTTGTCAGGCTCGCGTTTCCCTCGCGCTTCCTCGATCGCCGCCAGGGATGCACGCGCTGCCGCACTGTCTCCGGCCAGGCCCTTCTGCGTCAGCTGGAGAATGAACGCTTCCGCCGCCGTGATGCGCCGTTCGCGCCCATCCTCGCGGACCGTAACCATCTGTCCAAGAACACTGTCATAGGGAATCTGCCGGTGCCGGGTCCGAGGCCGGCCTTTCGGATTGCCGGACCGACCCTTCTTGAACTGCGTGGCAGGAGGTGGCCGCTTGTAACCGACACGCGGCCCCTCCTCAGGAATTTGCGGCTCGCTCATGCCAACCGCCCGCGCGGCCATTTCAGGCGCTCCGGACTGCAGGTCAGCCGCTTGATGTCTTCAACATCCTTCTCGGTAAGCCGTCGGCGCCCCGGGCGGCTGAGAGCGGCCTGGGTCGCCCAGGTGGCAAGACGCAGGTGTGTGCTCCAGTAACCGCCGGAATCTTCGGTCTTGTCGAGAGTCGCGATCCCCAGAATGCGCATGGCTTCGTCGGCGTTGTCAGCATCGTGCTCGACTTCCATCGTCAGGGCGCGGGACTTGGGAGGATTGAGCTTAGCGAGCGCCGCCTCTCGCTTCTCGATCATCTTGAGGACCTGGCGGATCGCCATCCGGCTGCCCTTGAGCGCCGCCTGATAGGTCTGCAACTGCAGCGCCTCGTCGATGGTCAGTTCGCGCTCAACACCTCCCTGGGTGACAGTCAGCGTCTTGTCGAAGATGATGTCGAACGCCGAGACGTGCGGCCGGCGGGCCTTTGGCCGACCCTTGGGGTTTCCAGACTGGCCCTTCGAGAACCTGGTGTGGCCGCCCCTGCTCATGCCGCGGCCTCCTCGCTCGCGCGATGAACCAGCTGCGGCTCCTTGCCGGTGATCTCCGACCAGCGGGTCATCGCGACGTCGACATACGCCGGATCGATATCGAGCCCGCGGAAGTGGCGGCCGACCCTCTCGGCAGCGATCAGGCTGGTGCCGGAGCCAAGGAAGATGTCGAGCACCAGCTCACCCTGACGGGTGACGTCGCAGATCGCATCGGCGACCATGGCAACTGGCTTCACGGTCGGATGCAGCGCCAGATCCTCGCGTCGACTTCCCTTGAGCGAGTTGACCGAGGCGTAGTCCCACACGTTGGTCCGGTTGCGACCGTGCTTGCCCAGCTCGACCGCGTTGGTGTGCGAGGCATCCCCGACGCGGTAGACGAACACCATCTCGTGCTTGGAGCGATACAGGGAGCCCATCCCGGCGTTGCTCTTGTTCCACACGCAGATGTTGAGCAGCTCGTCGTAGGTTCCACCCGCTGCAGCGGTCACATCATCCATGTGCCGCCAGTCCATGCACACGAAGTGGACGGCGCCGTTGCGCGAGACAGAAGCGCAAGCGCCGAGGGTGTCCTCGAGAAACTTGCGAAACTCGTCCGTCGTCATCTCGCCTGAGGCCATGGCGAACTCGCGGTGGCGGCCCTTGGCGTTGACGTGGCCGTTGATCTTCACATTGTACGGGGGATCGAGGAAGGCGGCATCGATTCGGGCGCCTTCCCCGATCACCTCAGCCAGGAACGTTCGATCGCGCCCGTCGCCGCAGCCGATGCGGTGTTCGCCGAGCTGCCAGATATCGCCGGGACGCACGCGGGGATTGGCCGGCACCGCCGGAATGACCTCGTCATCCGGATCCGGGCTGCCGGCGAGCACCACATCGATCTCGCCGGGACTGAACCCGGTGAGCGAGAGGTCGATGTCGATCTCGGGAAGCGAGAGATCGGCGAGCTCGAGCTTGAGGATCTCGACATCCCACCCGGCATTGAGCGCGATCTTGTTGTCCGCGAGCCGCAGCGCCTTCTTTTGCGCCTCGCTGAGACCCGCGAGTTCGATCACCGGGACTTCGGCGAGGCCCATCTCCTTCGCCGCGCGCAGTCGTCCGTGGCCGGCGATCAGGTTTCCTTCCGGATCGGCAAGGATCGGGTTGGTGAACCCGAACGCGCGGATCGAGGCGACGATCTGCTCGACCTGCCGCTTGGGGTGCGTGCGGGCATTGCGCGGGTCCGGGGTCAGGCTGTCGATCGGCTTGTAGACGACCGTGAGCGGGCGAGTGGCAGCTCCGGCTGCCAGGGCGGGAGGTGTGTCCATTCGAGAACAATAGTGGACCGCGACACCCCGAATAACCCTTAGACCCCCCGCGGCGGGGGAAAAACCCGGGACAGCGCGATTGCACTGGACTGTCGGCCGACAGCGAGCATTGCTGTTCCACGCCCGGCGAGCCGGGCTCGCGCCGGTAGCGGCGGCCATTCCGGCACCGCCTGAACCGGAAGAACCACGATGACACAAACCACCACAGCGAAGCGCGCTCGCCGCATGGCGCGCGAGCCCAAGACCGACGCGCAAAATATTTCCAGCAAGGCATCGGCGAAGAAGCCGGGTCCCTCTCGGCTCCATCAGCTCGAGGCTCTGCTCACGCGGGAAACCGGAGCTACCATCGCCGAGATGGTCGAGGCCACCGGCTGGCAGCCCCATTCGGTGCGCGGAGCGATGGCAGGAGCGCTCAAGAAGCGCGGCCTCGCGATCACCTCGGAAAAGCTCGACGGGGTGCGCCGCTATCGCGGGAGCCGGGCGGCATGAGCGGCGACAGTATCGAGCAGCTCGTTGCCGAGATCGGGGCGATGGACCTCGAGCAACTGCGCGAACTCTGGAGGCGGCGCTACGGCGCCCCTCCCCCGCTGCGCTCAGTACCGATCATGCAAATGATGCTCGCCTGGCGCGTTCAGGCCGAAGCATTCGGCGGGCTCGACCGGGAAACCCGGCGCGCGCTGGTCCGAACGGGTGCGACCGAGGCCGAGGGCAAGCACCTCGGCCATGGCGCCATCCTCAGCCGCACCTGGCAGGGGCGCAAGGTCGAGGTGATCGTCGAGGAGCAGGGGTTCCGCTGGCAGGATCGGCTTTATCCGAGCCTGTCGGCGGCGGCGACCGCGATCGCGGGCAGCCGCTGGAACGGGCCTCGCTTCTTCGGCCTGAGAGACGCCGCATGACGGTCAAGACCATCCGCTGCGCGATCTATACGCGCAAGAGCTCCGACGAAGGCTTGGACCAGTCGTTCAACTCGCTCGATGCCCAGCGCGAAGCCGGTGAGGCCTACGTCAAGAGTCAGGCCAGCGAAGGCTGGACCGTGATCCCTGCGCTCTACGATGACGGCGGGTTCTCGGGCGGGACCATGGAGCGCCCCGGTCTGCAGCGTCTCCTCGCCGATATCGAGGCGGGGCTGGTCGACGTCGTAGTGGTCTACAAGATCGACCGCCTGACGCGCTCGCTGTCGGACTTTTCGCGCATCGTCGAGGTGTTCGAGAAGGCGGGGGCGAGCTTCGTCTCGGTCACGCAGTCGTTCAACACCACCAACTCGATGGGCCGGCTGATGCTCAACGTGCTGCTCTCGTTCGCCCAGTTCGAGCGCGAGGTCACTGGCGAGCGCATCCGTGACAAGATCGCTGCCTCGAAGGCCAAGGGCATGTGGATGGGCGGGACACTGCCTCTCGGCTACGATCTTCCAGCAGCGGGCACGCGGACGCTGCAAGTGAACAAGAGCGAAGCGGCGACGGTCCGGCATATCTTCGCTCGCTATCTCGAGCTCGGCTCGGTCCACGCCCTGCAGCGCGAACTCGCCGATCAGGGTATCCGTCCCAAGCAGCGGGTGACCGCGAACGGCAAAACCCTGGGCGGCGACGCCTTCAGCCGCGGGGCGCTGTTCCACCTTCTGCGGAACCGCATCTACCTTGGGCAGATCGTGCATCGCGAGGCGGTCCACCAGGGCGAGCACGAGGCCATCGTCGACGAGGACCTGTTCAAGCGCGTGCAGCGGATACTGGATGGCAATGCCCGTCGGCATCGCGCCGAGGCAGAGCACCGCATCGCCAGGGCGCCTCTCACCGGCAAGTTGTTCGACGCCACCGGCGAACCGATGTGCCCGACCTTCTCGCGCGGCAAGTCGGGGCGGAGCTATCGCTATTACGTCTCCGCTTCGCTGCAGCAAGGCGCCGCTTCATCCGATGGCGGCGTGATCCGACGCCTTTCTGCGCAAGCCATCGAGCGAGTGGTCACCGAGGTCGCCGAACGTTTGCTCGACACCAGCGAACGGCAGCTCGACAAGATCATGGCCGTCCGGCTCGTCAGCGATGGGCTCGTAGTCGATCTCCCCGGCGGTCGCGCTGCCGATCTCGGTCTTCGACTCAGCGATGAAGAGACAATCGTTCACGCCGCCAGCAAGGTGGTCCGCATCCATGTGCCGCTTGCGCTGCCGCTCCGCGGAGGACGACCGCTGGTACTCACTGGTGCAACGAGAAGCGCCAGGCCTGATCCAGCCTTGATCACGGCGCTGCGAAAGGCGCATCGGATGCTCGAACGCGAGGGCGGCATGCCAGTCGTGAAGAGTTCACCGCTCTCGCTTTACGATCGCCAGATCTTGCGGCTCGCCTTTCTTGCTCCCGAACTCCAGCGCGACATACTTGCCGGTCGGCAGCCGCCGATGCTCAATCTGGAAAAGCTCAAATCGATTGCCATTCCGCTCGCCTGGAACGGGCAGAAAGCGGCCCTGGGATGGCCGACATGATGAGCCTGTTATGGACGAGAACAGGGCCTGATATGGCGATTAAAGCCCCTGTTATGACCGATTAAATACCCTGTTATGGCGAATAACAGGGAAAGACGGTTTTTGGCGCGTAACCCACGGTAAAACCGTGATAAATCTCCGGCCAAGTCGGCTGAATCGGCTGAAAACGGCCTGTTTTCGGCCTCAGATTTGCATTTTTCCCTGTTCTTGCCTGAAATGCAGGGAAACCGAACCGATGGCGAAAGGCCGAGAGACGGCGCCCGCGAAGCCGGCCTGAAATGGCCAGAGACGCTCGAGGATTGGACGGCCAGTGACGGCTTCGGCTGCGCAAACCCGCCTGTTCCGCGCCTTTGCGCGGGCCCCCAGCAACAGGAGAATAGTGCTGGGGGTGCATGGCGGAGCGGGTGGGATTCGAACCCACGATACGCTTTTGGCGTATACACACTTTCCAGGCGTGCGCCTTCGACCACTCGGCCACCGCTCCGCATCTCCTGGGACGGCGCGGCCTAGCGATGCGGCGGGGGTTTCGCAAGCGCGCGGGCGGTGGCACACCGGCGCACATGATCACCACACGCCTCGCCGCCTTCGCTCTGGTGTTTGCCGCTTCGCCGCTCGGGGCGCAGGAGAAGGCCGCCGAGCCACCCACGCCGGCCTCGGTCGTCGCGGCTTCCCAGGCGAGCGAGTGGAAAGCAATCGACCCGGCGGAGCTGCTGGTCATGGACCTGGCGCCCGATGCAACAGGGGCCAAACGCCAGGTCATCGTCCAGTTGATGCCGCCACCGTTCAGCCAGGGCTGGGTTGGCAACATTCGAACCCTCGCCAAGGCCCACTGGTGGGACGGGACGAGCGTCTATCGCGTAGTCGACAACTGGGTGGCGCAATGGGGCGACGGCGAGGACGACCCGAAGAAGGCAAAGCCGCTTCCGGCGGGAATCACCAAGGTTCCCGAAAGCGAGTACACCGCGCCGGTGAGTTGCAAGGTCTATTTGTTCGAGAAGAAGGTCATCAAGGAGGAGTGCGACCCGCCGTTCACGGCGCTTGAGCCGATCGACCCCTACGTCCTGAAAGGCCAGGCCGGGTTCGCCGCCGGTTGGCCTGTTGCGGTGGCACTGCAAGGCGAGGGCAATCGAACATGGCCGGTGCATTGCTATGGCGGTGTCGGCGTTGCCCGCGACCTGTCGCCCGACACAGGCACGGGGGCCGAACTCTACGCGGTGATCGGCCACGCGCCCCGCCAGCTTGATCGCAACATCGCTGTCGTCGGACGGGTGATCGAGGGGATCGAGAACCTCTCCACCCTCCCGCGCGGCAAGGGCGCACAGGGCGTATATGACGATCCGGCGCTCAGGGTGCCGATCGTGTCGCTGCGGCTGGGCAACGAGTTGCCCGCAGCCGAGCAACCGCGCTTCGAATACCTCGCCAGCGACAGCCGGAGCTTCGCCGACTACATTCACGTCAAGGCGAACCGCAACGACGCGTTCTACAAGGTCTCCGCCGGGGGGATCGACGTGTGCAACGTCCAGGTGCCGATCCGGCGGGCGAAGAAATGAGCGCCGATACCGTCCGCTTCACCGCGCCGCTGCAGGCGATGGTGATCGAGGAAGGGTACGACCCGATCGGCTGGGTTCCGCTCACCGGCGAAGCGGCCGATGCCGTTGCTGGGCACGAACTGGTCCGCCGCCTCGAGCGCGGCAAGCGCCGCGGGTTCGGCTCAGTGAAGGTGACAGTCCAGGTAGGCGACAGTCGCTGGCAAACCTCGCTGTTTCCGCAGAAGACCGGCGGCTGGTTCCTGCCGATCAAGAAGCCGGTGCGTCTGGCCGAAGGGCTTGAGGAAGGCGAGCCGGTCGAGGTCTTGCTCGAGCTTCACTGATCGAACCGCTGCATCAGCTCGATCCTGTTGCCGAACGGATCGGCGATGTCGCCGCGCTTGTATCCGGCGAGCGGACGGCCCGCCGCGAAGCCCACACCGGCTGCTTGGAGCTGGCCGACGAACGCATCGAGGTCGTCGACAAGCAACGCGGGATGCGCCTTGTTCGTCGGCGCGAACCCCTCCTCGACGCCGAGGTGGACGTGCGCCGCGCCGCCGACGAACCAGCAGCCGCCGCGATCGGTCTCGGGCTTAGGCACCTCGATGAGGCCGAGCACGCCGGCATAGAATGCCCGCGCCCGCTCCTCCTCGCCCCGCGGCATGGCCAGCTGGACGTGATCGAGCCCGATCACACCCATCGGCTCAGATCCGCTCGGCCTGCGCGACCGCCTCGCTGGCACGCAACGCGCTGACGATGCGGGTCAGGTGCGCAAGGTCGTTGACCTCGAGATCGACTTCGTAAGTGTGGAAAGGGTCATCGCGCTGGGTCAGCTCGAGGTTGATCACATTGGCGCGGTTCTGCGCGAAGATCGTCGCCATTTCGGCGAGAGTGCCGGGGCGGTGATAAAGCACGATCCTGAGGCGCCCGATCGCGCCTTTCGAGCGCTCGCCCCACGACAGGTCGACCCAGTCGGCGTCGACTCCGTTGGCCAGCCTGAGGCAGTCGATCGCATGGACCTCCACGCCGACCCCCGGCTTGCGCAAGCCGATGATCCTGTCGCCAGGCAGTGGATGGCAGCACGGCGCCAGCGTGAAGCCCATGCCAGGGGTGAGTCCGCGGATCGAGATCGCCCGCTCCTGAGCCGGTAGCTCGGGCAAGTCGGCGGTACTGCCGGGGACAAGCGCTTCCATCACTTCGCGGTCGGTCAGCTTGGCCGAGCCGATCGCGTGCATCAGCGCATCCTCATCCTCGAGTTCGAGGCGCTCGACCGCGGCCTTGATCGCCTTGCGGCCGATCTTGGCCGGCACGCGTCCGGCGATGTCGTCGAACAGCTTGCGGCCGATGGCGGCGACCTCCTCGCGTTCCTTGGCCCGGACGGCCCGGCGGATGGAGGCGCGGGCCTTGCCGGTGACAACGAAGCCGAGCCACGAAAGCTGCGGCTCGACGTGCTTGCCCTTGACGATCTCGACCACGTCGCCGTTGTGCAGCTCGGTCCTCAGCGGCATGTGCCGCCCGTTTATCTTCGCACCGACCGCCTGCGCGCCGAGGTCGGTGTGGACCGCGAAAGCAAAATCGACCGGGGTCGCCCCTTTCGGAAGCTGGAACAGAGCGCCCTTGGGAGTGAAGGCGAAGATGCGATCCTGGTAAATCGCCATGCGGGTGTGCTCGAGCAGTTCCTCGGCGTCGTGGCTGGCGTCGACGATCTCGATCAGGTCTCGGACCCAGCCGACCTGTCCGTCCGGCCGGTCTCCCTGCTTGTAGGCCCAGTGCGCGGCGAGCCCGAACTCATTGAGGCGGTGCATCTCGCGGGTGCGGATCTGCACTTCGACGCGCATCGAGCTTTCATAGATCAGCGTGGTATGAAGCGAACGGTAGCCGTTCGATTTCGGTGTCGAGATGTAGTCCTTGAAGCGCCCGGGGACCATCTGCCAGACTTGGTGCAGGACGCCGAGCGCGCGATAGCAATCCTCGACGTTTTCGGTGACGATGCGGAACGCCATGATGTCGGTGATCTGTTCGAACGGCATGTGCCGTTCGGCCATCTTGCGCCAGATCGAATAGGGGTGCTTCTCCCGCCCCTGGACCTCGACCTTGATGCCGCCTTCGGCCAGCGCCTGCTTGATCTTGAGCGCGATGGCGTCGACCTGGCCGCCTTCGCTGCTCCTGATCTGCTCGAGCCTCCCGGCTATGGTTGCGTAGGCCTCAGGCTCGAGCTGCTCGAAGGCGAGCAGCTGCATCTCGCGCATGTATTCGTACATCCCCACGCGCTCGGCCAGCGGGGCGTAGATATCCATCGTCTCTCGGGCGATGCGCTGCCGCTTCTCGGGGCTCTTGATGAAGTGCAGCGTGCGCATGTTGTGCAACCGGTCGGCGAGCTTGACCAGCAGCACCCGCAAGTCCTCGCTCATCGCCAGCAGGAACTTGCGCAGGTTCTCGGCCGCCCGCTCGTCGTCGGTCAGCTGCTCGATCTTGGAAAGCTTGGTGACGCCGTCGACCAGCCGGGCGATGTCGGGCCCGAACTGGTGTTCGATATCCTCGATCGTCGCCAGCGTGTCCTCGACCGTGTCGTGGAGCAGCGCGGTGATCACCGTGTCCTGGTCGAGCTTGAGGTCGGTCATCAGCCCGGCGACCTCGATCGGATGGCTGAAATAGGGATCGCCGCTGGCGCGCTTCTGGGTGCCGTGCTTCTGCACGGTGTAGACGTAGGCACGGTTGAGCAACGCCTCGTCGGCGTCGGGCTCGTAGGCCTTGACCCGTTCGACAAGTTCATACTGGCGCAGCATCGCGGCCTAGATGGGGGTATTCGCCGCGATCCGGCAAGGCAAAAGCGCGAGTCTTGCAGAGGCGGCAGCCGACAGTGACGCGAAGTTGACACGCTGACACGATCCGCGAGCGGAAACGTCACTTTCGAATGGAAAGCGTCGCGTCGGCGGCGGACCTGCCGCCCTGACGCCAAGAAAATCGCTTGGCCCCCGCCGAAGGACGCTGCGCCGGGCGGGAGTCTGGCCAACCGCAGGGCCTGCAGGGAATTCATCTTTTCGTTGCGTATACACAATATCTATGGCACTTTACGCGCGTGGCACGGAAAATATACAACCGAATCGCGGTCCTGCGCGCTGAAGCCGGCATGAGCCGCAAGGCGCTGGCCGAGAAAGTCGGCGTCAACCCGCAGACGATCGGATTCCTCGAACGCGGCGACTACAATCCCAGCCTCGAGCTGGCGCTCAATGTCGCCGCCGTCTTCAAGCTGCCGGTCGAGCTGCTGTTTTCCTTCCGCCCCTTCCCCAGCATGGCCGAAACGCTGCTCGGCCAAGGAGACCAGGCATGACTTACAAGGGCGATCCGATCGCCGAAAAGCTCGATCAGCTGGCCGAGGCAACCCGTATCCCGGCGTTGCAGCGCAAGTTCCAGTCGCGCGACCCGATGCGCTTCCGCGCGCTGCCCTCGATCCTGCTGATCCTGGCCGTGGCTGGCATGGCGCTGCAGATCGGCCGCGGCGGCCTGTCCGGGTTCTGGATCGTGTGGGCCGGCTGGATGGGCAGCTTCATGTGCCAGCCGTTCGGGCCCATGGGGCGGCTCGGCGCGCGCAAGCTCGACGAGCGCGAGGCGGCCATTGTCCGCGAGGGGCATTTCACCGGCATGATGTGGGCGCTCGGCGTCGCGATCCTCGGCTCGCTGACGATCACCTTCTGCACTGTCTGGACGATGGCCGGAATGGCGGGCCTGTGGGCGCCTAAGACGCCGATGGACTGGATGACGATTACCCTGTTCCTGCTCGCGGTCGAAATGAACGTCGCAGTTCTGGCGGCGAGCGCGGCGATGCCCGAGCCGCTGGAGGACGACGAGGAGTAACCGCCGGTCCGCCGGGAGCTTCGCCTAGTTCCCGGTCCGCTCGTCCGCCGGGGGTTCGATGGTGTTCAGTCCGTTTTCGGAGCCGGTGCGGTCGTTGCTCCAATCCGCCTGCGGCATACGGTCGAACCCCTCTTCGCGCACCCAGTTGACGTTGACGGTCCACGGGGCGCTCAGGGTCACCGGATCCTCGATCGTCATGGTGCCGCGCAGCTTGTCTCCGTCGAGCCAAAGGCGCTCGTGGTAGCGCGCTTCCTCGCTGAGCGGCGGCCCGCCCTGGAAGAACACGTTGGGGTTGGTCACCTGGATCGTGTCGATCACCAGCGTGCGCCCTTCCCAGCGCCCGATCGAGGTGCCGGTGACGGTCGGCCACAGGTCTTCGCCCGGCGGCATCGGCCGTCCGTCGGTGTAGATGTGCCGCGTTTCGTTGTAGGCGTTGACGATCAGCACTTCCTCCGGCGTGATCAGCACCTGCAGCGGCGTGGGCGCGGTCATCATCAGGGGATAGCCCCAGCCGAGGCCCTTCCTGCCCGCCATTGTCCGCAAGGCTTCCGCGAGCCTGCGCCGCCCTTCGTCATTCCAGGGGGCGGCGTTGGCCCATAGCGCCAGCGAATTGGTCGGGTCTCGTGCCGCAGGCTTGTCGTTCGCGGGGCGGACGCCGCCGATGGTGGTTCCGGCCTCGGCTTCGCTGACCCAGTATCCCGGCCAATAGGGCAATTGTGCGAAGGCCCGCTGGCGCGCCTGGGCTGTCGGCTGTCCCGTATCGGCGGCGAGAGTGGTGGGAGCGGTCACCAGGAGAAGTCCCGCCAGCATCCAAAAGCGACCCATCGCTCACTCCTCCCCTCGTTCCCAGCGCAAACGTGCCACATGCGGCGTCGCGCCGGAAGGGCCGGCTTGCCGGAACCGCAACGGTCGTTGCACGCTTCGCTCTTATCAAGGCCGCGCGGGCGGCGTAGCAGGAGGGCGCGATGCTGACGGACCCAACCGCCCTCCTGCTCGCGCGCTGGCAGTTCGCCTTCACGGTGAGCTTCCACTTCCTGTTCCCGCCCTTTACTATCGGTCTGTCCGCTTACCTCGCGGTGCTCGAAGGGCTGTGGCTGAAGACCGGCAAGGCGCTGTACCTCGACCTGTTCCGCTACTGGCTGAAGATCTTCGCGATCAACTTCGCGATGGGCGTCGTTTCGGGGATCGTGCTGTCCTACCAGTTCGGCACCAACTGGGCGGTGTTTTCCGACAAGGCCGGGCCGGTGGTCGGGCCCTTGATGGCTTACGAAGTGCTGACGGCGTTCTTCCTCGAGGCCGGGTTCCTCGGGGTTATGCTGTTCGGTATGGAGAAAGTCGGGCGCGGGCTGCACTTCGCCGCGACCGTCTGTGTGGCGGCCGGGACCCTGCTCTCCTCGTTCTGGATCCTCGCGGCGAACAGCTGGATGCAGACGCCGCAAGGCTTCGAGATGGGCGCGAACGGCCAGTTCCTGCCCGGTCCGAGCTGGTGGACGATCATCTTCAATCCGAGCTTCCCCTATCGGCTGGTCCACACGGTAACCGCCTCATTCCTCGCCACGGCGCTGGTAGTCGGCGGTGTCGCGGGATGGCACCTGCTGCGCGGCAACGGCACGCCGCAGGTGAAGAAGATGTTCTCGATGGCGATGTGGATGGCGGCGCTGGTCGCGCCGATCCAGATCGCCATCGGCGACCAGCACGGTCTCAATACGCTCGAGCACCAGCCGGCCAAGGTCCTGGCTCTCGAAGGAGACTACGACAGCCATCCGGACGGCGCCCCGCTTTACCTGTTCGGCATACCCAACGACCGCACGCAGCATCTCGATTACGCGGTCGGCATCCCCAAGCTCGGCAGCCTGATCCTCAAGCATGATCCGAATGCGCCGCTGGCCGGGCTCGACACCATACCCGACGACCAGCAACCGCCAGCGGCGATTGTGTTCTGGTCCTTCCGCCTGATGGTCGGCCTCGGGCTGCTCATGTTCGCGCTCGGCCTGCTGAGCCTGTGGGCGCGCTGGCGCGGCACGCTCTATCGGTCGCGCTTCCTGCACCGCTTCGCAGTGCTGATGTCGCCGATGGGCTTCGTGGCAATCATCGCCGGGTGGGTGACGACCGAAGTCGGCCGACAGCCTTACCTCGTCTACGGCCTGCTGCGCACCCGTGAGAGCATGAGCCCGCTCGGCGCCCCGGCCGTGGCAACCTCGCTGCTTGCCTTCGTGGTGGTCTACTTCGCCGTGTTCGGTGTGGGCATCTGGTATATCCTGCGCCTGATGCACCGGCCGCCGCAGGAGCAGGAGCCGCGCCTCAAGGACGTCGACGCCGGGCCGATCCGCACCGCCGGCATCACCCCGGCGGCGCAAGGCACGGCGGAGGGCGAGCTATGATCGACTTCGACCTGACCACCGTCTGGGCCTTCATCATCGCCTTCGCAGTGTTCGCCTACGTGGTGATGGACGGGTTCGACCTCGGCATCGGCATCCTGTTTCCGGCAATCACCGTCGGCCACGGGCGCAACCGGGCGATGAACGCCATCGCGCCGGTGTGGGACGGCAACGAGACCTGGCTGGTGATGGGCGGCGGCGGGCTGCTCGCCGCCTTCCCCCTCGCCTATGCGGTGATCCTGCCGGCGACTTACCCGCTGATCATCGCCATGCTGCTCGGCCTGGTGTTCCGCGGCGTCGCCTTCGAGTTCCGCTGGCGCGACGAACGGCATCGGGCGTTCTGGGACTTCGCTTTCTTCGGCGGCTCGCTCGTCGCTGCCCTTTGCCAGGGAATGGTGCTCGGCGCGATCCTGCAGGGGATCGAGGTCACCGGCCGCTCCTATTCGGGCAGCTGGTGGAACTGGCTGACGCCCTATACGCTGCTGACCGGCCTCGGCGTCGTCGCCGGCTACGCCTTGCTCGGCGCCTGCTGGCTGGTGTGGAAGCTCGAGGGCGATGTGCAGGAAAAGGTCCGCCGCCTCGCCGTGCGCGCCGCGATCGCCACGCTGGCGCTGATGGCCGCGGTGAGCCTCTACAACCTCTCGCTGTTGCCCGAGTACCGCGAGCGCTGGCTCGGCACGCCGGAGATCTACTTCGCCAGCCAGGTGCCGCTGCTGACGGTGATCATCGCCGGCTTCCTGTTCTACGGCCTGGCGAAGAAGTGGGAGCTGGCGCCGTTCTTGCTCGCGCTGGCGCTGTTTGCTCTCGGCATGGCCGGCGTCGGTGTGACCATGTGGCCCTACGTCGTGCCCGGCGAGCTGACGATCTGGGACGCGGCCACGTCGGCGCGCAGCCAGTGGTTCATGTTCATGGGCTTCCTCATCACCATCCCGCTGATCCTCGGCTACACCGCCTGGTCCTACTGGGTGTTCCGCGGCAAGGTCGGCGGCGAGGGGTATCACTGATGGAGCGCGGGCGAGAGGCGGAGGCCTGCCCTCATGCAGCGCGCAGCGCTGTGGGGCAGACAAGTGCTCCGTTGTGGAAGCGGCTCGCCTGGATGGCCGCGATCTGGGCGGCCAGCGTGGCTGCGCTGGGAGCGGTCGCGGGCCTGCTGCGACTTTGGATCGTCTAGGCACCCGCCGAACATCGCCTCGACCCAAAGACCGACTGGGGTGAGCCCGGCGTCGCGGCGTCTTCGCATCGAACTATCCGTCCAAACGAGACAGCCGGACTTTGCGTCGGCGGCGGGTAATAGGCGAGGGAGCGTTCGTTGTTTCTATGCCTGCTTCCGGCGGCGATCCTGCTTGCCGAGACTCCCGCGCCCGCGCCCGAATCTGCGCCCCTGCAAGGCGTCGCGGCGCCCGTTGCCGGCGACCAGATCGATCAAGCGCTCCCACCTGAGGCAGCCGCGCCCGAGGCGCAGGTCGCCTCCGAGGCGTCTCCTGACTCCGCGCTCGCTCCCACGCCGCCCGATGACACCGGACAAGACACCGGGATCGTCGTCATCGCACGCGCGTACAGTCCGGCCGATCCGCTGGAAAAGGTCAACATCAAGTCGTTCGAAGCGACGCAGGCGTTCGACGACAAGATCACCGCGCCGCTCGCCCATGGCTTCGAGCACGCCGTACCCAAGCCGGTGCGTAGCGGGCTGCACAATTTCATCACCAACCTGCACCAGCCGGGGGTGTTCGTGAATTTCCTTTTGCAACACCACATCGGAAAGGCCGCCGAAACACTGGCGCGCTTCGCGATCAACTCGACCATCGGGCTTGCCGGCGTAATCGACGTAGCCAAGCGCAAGCCGTTCAAGCTTCCGCAGCGGCGCAATGGCTTTGCCGACACGCTCGGCTTCTATGGCGTCAAGCCCGGCGCGTTCCTGTTCGCGCCACTGCTCGGTCCTACCACGGTGCGCGACCTGGTCGGCAACGTGCTCGACCGGCTAATGCCGTTCGGCGGTCTCCAGCCCGTCTCGGGGCCGGAATTCACCGTCTCGGCCGGCGTGCTGCACACGCTGGACCGGCGGATCGCAATGGATGACGAGTTGACCCGCGAGCGAGCCAGCGGCGATTCCTACACTGCGGCGCGCGAATATTACCTGGCCCGGCGCCGCGACGAAATCGCCGCGCTCCACGGCAAGCTCCACAAGTCGCAAGACGTGGCCGGTGCCACCGCGATGCCGCAAGTTGTCGCGGTAGCGCCTGCGCAACCCGACGCGGCTACGCCGGTCAAAGAGTAATGGCGAACGGCACCTTTCGCGACAGGCTCAACTCCATCGCACCTCGGGCGGCAGGCTCATCAGGATCGCGTCGATGTTGCCGCCCGTGCGCAGGCCGAACAGCGTGCCGCGGTCGTAGACGAGGTTGAACTCGGCGTAGCGGCCGCGCCATTCGAGCTGCTGCTGCTTCTCCGCCTCGGTCCATTCCATGCCCATCCGGCGGCGGACGATCCTCGGGAACACGTCGAGGAACGCCTCGCCGACGTCGCGGGTGAAGGCGAAGTTGCGCTCGAACTGCGCCAGGTCGGCGCATTCGAGGTGGTCGTAGAAGATGCCGCCCACGCCGCGGGCGACGCCGCGGTGGGGAATGAAGAAGTACTCGTCGGCCCACTTCTTGAACTTGTCGTAATAGGTCGGGTTGTGGCCCATGCACGCGGCGCGAAAGGCGGCGTGGAACTCGGCGGTGTCGTCCTCGTACGGCAGCGGCGGATTGAGGTCCGCCCCGCCGCCGAACCACGCCTTGCTGGTGGTCAGGAAGCGGGTGTTCATGTGCACCGCCGGCACGTGCGGGTTGGCCATGTGGGCGACGAGGCTGATCCCCGTGGCGGTGAAGCCGGGATTGTCCTCGTCGGCGCCGTTGATCGTCTGCGCGAAGCCGGGAGCGAACTCTCCCGAGACGGTCGAGACGTTGACCCCGACCTTCTCGAACACCTTGCCCTTCATCACCCCGCGCACGCCACCGCCGCCTTCGCTTTCGTCGGCGGTCTCGCGGTTCCACGGGGTGTATTCGAACGCCGCGTCCGAACCCGCCTCGCGCTCGATCGCCTCGAAGGCGTCGCAGATGCGCGTGCGCAGGCTCTCGAACCACTCGCGGGATAGCCGGGTCTGTTCGCTCCAGTCGCTCATCGCACGTCCCTTGCCAAAGCCTGTACCCTACGGCAAGGACGGCGCATGGTTCCCCTTTCGTTCGCCGGCGAGGAATTCGCGCTCGTGGAAGGGCGCGCGCTCTACTGGCCGCGCGAACGGGCGCTGCTCGTCGCCGACCTGCACCTCGAGAAAGCGAGCTTTTACGCCAAGCACGGGCAGATGCTGCCGCCCTATGACAGCCGCGAGACGCTTGGGCGCGTGGCCCTGGCGATCCGCGAGACCGGCGCGCGGCGGGTGTTCACGCTGGGCGACAACTTCCACGACTCGGCGGGCCCTTCGCGGCTCGAGCCGCATGCCGCGGGCATGCTCGACGCGCTCGTCCGGGCGACCGACTGGGTGTGGATCACCGGCAACCACGATGCCGCGATGGAAGCCAGCGCCGGCGGCACCCTCGCCGAGGAACTCACCATCGCCGGGCTTATCCTGCGCCACCAGGCCAAGGCCGGAGAGACGCAGCCGGAAATTTCCGGCCACTACCACCCGCGCCTGCAGATCACCGTCCGCGAACGCGCGATCCGCCGCCCCTGCGCGGTGGTCAGCAGCGGCGGCCAAGGACGTGGGCGAATGATCCTTCCCGCATTCGGCGCGCTGACCGGCGGGATGAACGCCGCCGACCCGGCGATCGTCAAGGCGCTTCAGCCCGCGGCGGCGATCGACGCGGTGCTGTCGTCGAAGGGGCGGCTGATGCAGTTCCCCCTGTGGCGGCAGGCGGCCTAGCCCAGATAGGCAAGGGCGTTGAGGGCGATCGCCATCGCGAAACCGGTCAGCGAAACCGGGTGAATGCGCCGCAGGACCAGCCAGTCGTAAACGAAAAGCGACAGGTAGAATGCGCTCCACGTGCCTGCCAGGTAGACGAGATAGGCGACGGCATCCCACCGGTTCACCGCATCCGGCAGCACCGGCACGAGATAAGGATCGTAAAGCCTGGCGAGGATCGGTTCGAGCAGGAAAAGGGTGCCGGCAAGGACCAGGCGCTTGTGAATCTCCGGCCGCCGCCGGTTGCGATACGCGAGCAGGATGAAGATCGCGAACGCGGGCAGGAGCAGGCGGTTCGCCTTCACCTCCGGCTCCATCAACGCCCACCCCTTCCATTTCGCCACGAAGAGATAGAGCGTGCTGAGCGTCACCCCGACCGCAGCGATGAACCCGGCGGTGCCAAGCCTGCGATGCAGGCGAACGTTCCCCGCGCGGATGAAGGCCGACTGCACGACCAGCGTCAGCATCCACGACGCCGCGAAGAAAGCATGCACAAGCATCTTGGGGTCGCCGTTGCTCGGCTGGTGGACATCGGTGACCAGATTGTCCCAGAACGCCGCCAGCGACAGTGCGAACAGCAGCACGAAGAGGGCCGGGAAATAGTGCCGCCTCGTCGCTAAGGCGGCGACCGACCAAGCCCGCGGTGTCGCCGAAGTAGCCATGCGATGGTCCCCCCGTGTCGTTCGACGCGCGGCGAAATCTACCACTCGATCCGCAAATGCGCCACACGGCCCGCCACGACCCCTAGCGCCCGAGGGCGTTTCCCCCTAAGTAACCGCGTCCGAATCCACCCTAGGAGAATACCCCATAGCTCGTCCCCCCCGCCGCACGTTGTCCCCGCCGGTCAAGAGTGGCCCGCGCTTCGACGACATGATCCAGTCGGACAAGGTCCGCGTGATCGACGAAAACGGCGAAAATCTCGGCGTCATGTACACCAAGGAAGCGATGGAGCAAGCCAACGAGCTTGGCCTGAACTTGGTCGAAGTCTCGCCCAACGCCGACCCGCCGGTGGCCAAGTACCTCGATGTCGGCAAGTACCGCTACGAGGCGCAGAAGAAGGCCAACGCCGCGCGCAAGACGCAGAAGACGCAGGAGATCAAGGAGATCAAGATGCGTCCGAACATCGACGTCCACGATTACGACGTGAAGATGCGCAGCGTCCGCAAGTTCCTCGAGGAAGGCGACAAGGTCAAGATGACCCTGCGCTTCCGCGGCCGCGAGATGGCCCACCAGGAACTGGGCATGGACTTGCTCAACCGGGTGCGCGACGACACCGCCGAGATCGCCAAGATCGAAGCCTACCCGCGCCTAGAAGGCCGCCAGATGCTGATGGTGCTGGCGCCGAAGTAGGCGCCTTTGCTCAGCGACGAGTTACCGGGAGGGCGTGCCGCGAGACGCGCCCTTCGTTTGTCCGAGATCGGTGCGTCGGTGAGCCGGCGTTACGGCTTCATCGCCCAGTGGCAAGCCAGCCCCTAGTCAGCGGATTCCAAAGCAACCAGACTTGGAACACGTTAAGAGCGACGACTGCGAACGCCGGCCAGTCGAAACCTGCAACTTGCTGCGAGCCAGACGGCAGCATGGCGGGAACGGTCGACACGAGCATGACGACGATATTCAGGACCGTAAGCGCCGTAAATATCCCGGTGGCGCTCAAGCTCCGTTTGCGCGTGATGCTTAGGCCCATCCAAAAGTAAACCGTCGCCAGCAAGATGAGCAGCCAGAAAAAGCCCGAGAAGATTACTTGCAAGAGCGAAATGACGACGACCAGTGCTTCAAAAGTTGTCACGGTCCAAGGCCGAGTGGTCGGGTGTCTCACCCCTTCATCCATGCCGCGATTTGTCATGGTGACATCTCCCTCTCGCTGGCCAAACCAAGCCTAATCTCACTCCGCCGGCGGCTCCCAGAGCTCGATCGGGTTGCCTTCGGGATCGCGAATACGCGCGAAGCGGCCGACGCTGGGGTGGTCCCATTCGGCCTTGCGCTCGGCCGCGATACCCGCCGCCGCCAGCTTGGCGACCAGCGAATCCAGCCCGGAGACCCGAAAGTTGAGCATCATCTGGCGGTCGGTCGAGAAGTAATTGTTGGTGCGCGGGAAGAATGAGAACACCGTGTCGCCCGCCTCCTGCTTCCATGACCAGTAGCCGTCCGGCGCCGGTTCGCCCCCGGCAGTGACGGTGAAGCCCAGATGTTCGCGGTACCAGGCGCTGAGCTTGCCTGGATCATCGGCGCGCAGGAATAACCCGCCGATCCCCAGGACCTTGCCTTCGTCCATCACGCCCCTCCTTGCCCTCTTGCGCACGCAGGCTAGGATCGGAACGGGCGCGGGTAAAGCGGGGGATGAGAAGATGGGCGTTCTGGCCGACTATCGCGAGCTGACGCCGCCCCAGAAGACCGCGATCTGGGCCAGCTACCTCGGCTGGATGCTCGACGCGTTCGACTTCTTCCTGCTGGTGTTCATGATCAAGGCGATCGGCGAGGAATTCGGCGCCAGCATCGAGCAGGTCTCCGAAGCGCTGTTCCTCACCCTCGCCGCGCGGCCGCTGGGCGCGCTGGTGTTCGGCTGGCTCGGCGACCGCTTCGGCCGGCGGCCGGTGCTGATGCTGGTGATCGCGTTGTTCTCGCTGATGTCCGGCCTTTCGGGCCTGGCGACCTCGCTGCCGCAACTGCTGCTGATCCGCGCATGCTTCGGCTTTGCCATGGGCGGTGAGTGGGGTTTGGGCGCGAGCCTGGTGATGGAGACGATCCCGGCCAAGATGCGCGGCGCGGTCTCGGGCCTGCTGCAGTCGGGCTACCCCACGGGCTATCTCGTTGCGAGCCTCGTTTATTACCTGTTCTTCGACGCGATCGGCTGGCGGGCAATGTTCTTCATCGGGGTGCTGCCGGCGCTGTTCGTGCTGTTCATCCGCCTGCGCGTCGAGGAGAGCCCCACCTTCGTCGCCAGGCGCGGCCACGCCCGGCCGGAGTGGCTCGGCCTGCTCGCGCAGCACTGGAAGCTGGCGCTCTACCTGATCGTGCTGATGACCGGGATGAATTTCCTCAGCCACGGCACCGGCGACCTCTACCCCACCTTCCTGCAGAAGCAGCGCGGGTTCGACACGCATATGACGGGCACGCTGGCGATCGTGCTCAATGTCGGCTCGATTATCGGCGCGATCGGCTTCGGCCAGTTCGCCGAACGGATGGGCCGGCGGCGCAATCTCGCGCTTGCCTGCCTGGTGGTCATCCCGGTGATCCCGCTGTGGGCCTATTCGACCGGCCTGTTCCCGCTCGCGCTCGGCGCCTTCCTGATGGGCTTCGCCGTGCAAGGCGCGTGGGGCAACATCCCGGCCTACCTCAACGAGCTTTCACCCCCGGCGATCCGGGCGATGTTCCCCGGCTTTGTCTACCAGCTCGGCAACCTGTTCGCCTCGCGCGTTTCGCCGTTCCAGGCCGGTATCGCGGCGGATCGCGGCGGCGATTATGCCTATGCGCTGGCTTCGGTCACGCTGGTCACCGCGGTCGCGATCATCGCATGGGTGTGGTTCGGCCCCGAGCGGCGCGAGGAGCTCGAGTAGGCATCGATTGCGGCCGCCGATCAATCCGGTTACAGGCGCAACCATGTCCGAACCCGTGATCCCGCCCACCCCGCGCCGCAAACCCAAGCCCGAGGTCACCACCATCGGCGGGCGGGCGCTCAAGCCGTCCACCCTGATGATGGGCTTCGGCTACGATCCGGTGCTCTCCGAAGGCTCATTGAAGCCGCCGATCTTCCTCACCAGCACCTTCGTGTTCGAGAGCGCCGAGGCCGGCAAACGGCACTTCGAGGGCATCACCGGCAAGCGCAGCGGCGGGGCCGAGGGCCTGGTCTATTCGCGCTTCAACGGCCCCAACCAGGAAATCCTCGAAGACCGCCTCGGGGTGTGGGACGGGGCCGAGGACGCGCTGGTGTTCTCGAGCGGGATGACCGCGATCTGCGTGCTGATGATGGCCTACTGCGAGGCCGGCGACGTGATGGTCCACTCCGGCCCGCTCTACGCCGCCAGCGAGGGCTTCGTCGCCAAGGTGCTCGGCAAGTTCGGGGTCAGCTATTTCGACTTTCCCGCCGGCGCGACCCGCGAAGAGCTCGACGCGGTGCTGGCGCAGGCGAAAGCCAAGGCGGCCGAGACCGGCGGCAAGGTGGCGATGGTCTACCTCGAAAGCCCGGGCAACCCGACCAACGCGCTGGTCGACATCGAGGCGGTGAAGGCCGCGCGGGATGCCGCGCTCGACGCCGACGAGACGCCGATCGCGATCGACAACACGTTCCTCGGCCCGCTGTGGCAGAGCCCGCTCAAGCACGGCGCCGACATCGTCGTCTATTCGCTGACCAAGTACGCCGGCGGCCATTCCGACCTCGTCGCCGGCAGCGTCTCGGGCGCACGGCGGTGGATCGAGCCGGTGCGCGCGCTGCGCAACACGATGGGCGGCATCTGCGATCCGAACACCGCATGGATGCTCTTGCGCAGCCTCGAAACCCTCGAGATCCGCATGCAGCGCGCGACCGAGAACGCGATCCGCGTGTGCGACTTCCTCGATGCCCATCCCAAGGTCGAGAGCGTCGGCTTCCTCGGGCTGCTGCGCGACGGTCGGCAGAAGGACATCTACGACCGTCACTGCACCGGCCCGGGCAGCACCTTCAGCCTGTTCATCAAGGGCGGCGAGGCCGAGGCTTTCCGTTTCCTCGACGCGCTCAAGGTCGCCAAGCTGGCGGTCAGCCTCGGCGGCACCGAGACGCTCGCCAGCCATCCGGCGGCGATGACGCACTTGTCGGTGCCCGACGAGCGCAAGAAGCAGCTCGGCATCACCGACAACCTGGTGCGGATCAGCATCGGCATCGAGGACGCCGACGATCTTATAGCGGATTTCGATCAGGCGTTGGGGGCGGTTTAGGAGAAGACGCCGGCCAAGCGCCTGAACCAGTGCCGCAGGATGCCGCCCGAGGCATCGCGAGCCACAGGATCCGGCATGATCTCGACCGGCTTCGCCTGCTCGAGGCCGAGCGCCACCGCGGCCGAGCTTCCCAGCGCGCGTTCGAAGCGGACCCCGGCTGTCCTGCCATGGACCCAGACGACTTGCCCGGCCACTTTCGCTAGGCCCGGCACTTCGAGCAGCGCGGTCCCGCCGACCTCGATCGGCGCGCCCGGAACGTCGATGCGGCAGCCGTGATGCGAGATGTCGCGGATCGTCGCCGGCTGCGGCCTCGCCGGCATGCGGCAAGTCAGACTGAGTTCGATTGTCGCGCGCTGCGCGGACCGCCGCTCTTCCACGATGCGTGTATCCCCCTAACAATGGGGACCCTACCTAAGCAGTTGCAAAGGAACTCTTAACCGCCGTGACCCGCGCATTGGGCGCCGCCGTCGCGAACGCGACGGTCGCCGGGTCAGCGAAAACCGTAGAGGTGCGGCGCCAGTGTTGCATTCCACACCTCGCTGCGCCCGAGCAACGGCTCGACGAGGTTGAACGGCACCAGCACAGCGGCGGCGAACAGCGTTACCGGGTGGATGCGGCCCAGCGCGCGGCGATCGTGCAGCGCCAGCGCCACCAGGAACAGGTCGGCGACCAGGTTGGGCAAGGCGTCGAACAACGGAAACGGCAGCGGCGGCGGCAGGACCAGCTCCCAGCGCGAGATCGCCGGGCCGACGACGCAGATCGCCGCGACGTAGATTTCCCGCCGATGCCATTCGAGGTTGCGCGAGGCGTGGTAGACGGCCGCGGCGAAGAAACAGGCGAACAGCGTCAGGTCGAAGAAGTTGTAGACCGCGAACTCGAACGGCCGCGCCACGCCCTGCGCCATGCGCTCCTCGATCGCTTGCACCGCCAGCCACATTCCGAGCGGAACCATCGCCCCGCCGAGCGCCACGCCGGCCAGGCCCAGCTCGCGGTGAAGCCGCACCTTGCCGCCGGCGACGAGATTGGCTTGCCAGGCGTAAAGCCCGATCCAGCCGAAAAACACCGCGCCATGCAGGTGGCGCAGCAGCAGGAACTGCTTCGAGCCGCTCAGCAGCGGACCGAAATAGGTCACCGGAAAGCTCGAAACGACCAGCACCGCCATGAGAATCGCGGCGTTGGCGAAGAACCGGCTGCGCGCCTTGGCGGCCGGCGGCAACGCCGATCGGTCCACGTCTTGGGCTATCGACGCCATTCGCTTTACCCCCCGCTAGAGCGCCCGCGACGATCATGCCAAAGCGCTAGCGCTTGATCCAGCCTTTCGCGTCTTCCAACTCGTCGAGCGCGAAGATGTGCAACTCGGCGGGCATCAGCGGGGCGAACAGCCGGCTCGCGGTGCGGATCCAGCCGATGTCGGTGACCACCGCGATACGGCTGAAATCGGCCCAGTGGCTGAAGCCGAAGCGGGCATCGTCCCAGGCGGCCTCGGGCGAGTACGAAACGAAGTCGTCGTCGACTACGATGAGGAACTTCAGCCGGTCGTGCTCCTTGAGCTTCTCGTCGACCAGCGGCACGAGCATGTCGCGATAGTCCTGCGAGGTTATGATCCCGCTCACCTTCAGCGCGACGACATCGCCCGGCAGCCCGGCGATGGTCTCGAAGCGGCCCGGGTGGTCCTCGTCCTCCTGCACCCAGTCGCGCGCGGCGGCGATCTTTTCCTCGGGAAAGTGCCGCACCTTGGCGCCGACGAAGTGGTCGATCAGCGGCGGCAGCATGCCGAGCAGGCCGACGTCGCCGACGATCGCCACCTTCTTCACCAGCCGCTGGTGCTCCTTCACGAAATGGAAGTGCCGGCTCATGGCGGAAAGGCTCGCCCAGTGCGGGATTCCGCGAACCTGGACGAGGATGTTGGGCACCGCGTCGTGCTCATTGATGTGGCCGTCGATCGCTTGTGCGACGCGATCGAAATCTTCCTCGCTCAGCGCGCCCTCGGGCGTCAGCGCGACCACGTTGTCGAACGGAAAATCTATGCCGATCATGATTCCCTCCTTTTGGGGGACGGAGGGAGATAACACCGGGCGCGGCAAAACGCTTCCGCCGAGTTAACCTAGAGCGGGATCACCCGCCCCATTCGCGCCGTTCCTCGGCGTGGCGGAGGACTTCGTAGGCGAGGCTGTAGGCCTGGAACAGCTTTGCGGCCTGCTCATCGCCCGGGTTGACGTCGGGGTGGACTTCCTTGGCCTTGGCCCGCCAGGCCTTCTTGACCGCCTCGAAGTCGGCGTCGCTCTCGAGCCCGAGCAGTTCGAGCGCGCGCATCTCGTCGGCGCTGCGGGTGCCGTCGCCGCTGCCGGCCCAGCCGTAGTGCGCCGCTTCCGAATAGCCGGCGTTGGCCTGGTTCTCCGACTTCTCTCGGGCGGCAGCCTCTTCCTTGTCGAGGCCTTCGAAATAATCCCACTGGCGGTTGTACTCGGCCGCGTGCCGCTGGCAGAAATACCACCGTTCGGGGCTGTTGGGGGATTTCGGCGCGGGGCAATTGCCCGGCTCCTCGCAGCCGTGCCGATCGCACAGGCGCACGGTGGTCGTCTCGCGCGAGCCGCCGTAGCCGCGCCAGCGCGGAAAGCCCCAGTCGACCGAGCGGCGGGGGCGGCTCATGGCGTCACTTTCTTGACCATGGCTCCTTGATAGGGGCGCAAGGCCTAAGCTCCAAGGCCTGTTGGTGCCTTGCACCTCCCGGCGCGGGCGGGCATGGGCTGCGCATGCCCGCCCGCCTTGCCGTTTTCGACTGCGACGGAACGATCAGCGACGGGCAGGCGGCCGTCTGCGCGGCAATGGCCGGGGCCTTCGCCGCCGTCGCGCTGCCGGTGCCCCCCGACTACGAGATTCGCCGCATCGTCGGACTGAGCCTGCCCGTCGCAGTGCGCCACCTCGCGCCCGGCGAAACGCCGGCGATGCACGGCGAAATCGTCGATGCGTACCGCGCGGCGTTCTTCAAGGCCCGCGAGCAGGGGCTCGTTGCCGAGCCGCTCTACGAAGGCATCGCCGAGCTGCTGCGATCGCTCCACGGCAAGGGCTGGCTGCTCGGCGTCGCCACCGGCAAGTCCGACCGCGGGCTCAACGGGTGCCTCGTCAACCACGGCATCTTCGACCTGTTCGTCACCCTGCAGACCGCCGACCGCCACCCGTCCAAGCCCGATCCCGCGATGCTCGCGGCGGCGATGCTCGAAGCCGGGGCGGAACCGGGCGAGACGGTGATGATCGGCGACACCTCGTTCGACATCGCCATGGCCCGCGCCGCGGGGTGCCGGGCCATCGGGGTCGCCTGGGGCTATCATGCGCCCGATGAATTGCTGGAAGCGGGCGCCGAGGCGGTCGCCTTCACCGCCGCCGAACTGGAGGACCTGATCGATGGCTAGCCGCCCCCCCGAAGAGCGCCCCGACGACGCCGACGCCCGCACCCGCTGGATGGTGATCAACCTCACCCGGCTTGTCGGGGTGGCGATGGTCGTCGTCGGGCTGCTCGACATCGGCGACGTGATCGACCTGCCCGACGTGTTCAGCTACCTGTTGATCGCCGCGGGCCTGTTCGATGTCTTCGCGGTGCCGCAGGTCCTCACCCGGAAGTGGCGCACGCCCGACGCATGAAGCGCTTCTACAAGGATGTAGCGGTCGAGTCCGCGCAAGGCGGCTTCCGCCTGACGCTCGACGGACGGCCCATTCGCACCCAGGGCGGCGCACCGCAAGTCGTGCCCACCCGCGGACTGGCCGGGGCGATGGCCGAGGAGTGGCGCGCACAAGGCGCGGAGATCGACCCCAGGAGCTTCGCTTTGCGCGACCTCGCCGATTTCGCCATCGACCATGTGGTGCCCGATCCCGCCACCTCCGCCGCGCGGCTGCTGCCGTACGCCGAGACGGATACGCTGTGCTATCGCGCCGATCCCGACGAGCCCCTCTACCGCCGCCAGCAGGAGCTGTGGGAGCCGCTGCTGCTTGCCATCGAAGCTCGCCATGGGCTGCGGCTCGACCGCGTGAGCGGTATCGTGCACCGCCCGCAACCCGTGGAAACGCTGGGTCGGCTGCGAGCGGTGTTGGAAACGCTCGACCCGTTCACCCTCGCCGCGCTCGAAACGCTCACCAATCTCGCCGCGTCGCTGACCGTCGGCCTGCTCGCGCTCGAGCCCGATGCCGATCCGGACGCGTTGTTTGCGGCTTCGAATTGCGAGCAGGACTGGCAGGCCGAGCTATGGGGATGGGAGTGGCAAGCCGAGGAAGACCGCGCGCGGCGCCTGGAGTCCTTCCGCAAAGCGTACGAGTTCGCCCAATTGGCGCGCAGCGCCTAGCCGACCCACTCCGCGACTTGCGCCGCTACATCGTTTGCGGCGCGGTTGAGCGCGCCGCCGACTGCGCCCGCCTCCGCCGCCACGCCCGGGACGACGCTTTCGAAGCGTTTGGTCTGGATCTGTCGCCCACCGGTTTGCATGACCGCGTCGAAGCGAACCACCGCTGCGCCCAGCGCGGGGTCGTAATCCATCTCGGCGAGCGTGCCCGAAAGCTTGGTCGCCGCCGCGTATTCGAGATCGGTGCCGGTCACCACCAGCCGGTTGCCCCTGGCCCTGATCGTGTCCGACAGCAGCCGCTCGAACAGCCGCGCCGGCTTCTCGACCCATTGCGCATCCTTGAGGTAGGCGAGGCTAGAGCTGTTGATCCGCACCGGAACGCGGGTCACGTCGAGCTCCTGCGGCGCCTGGATGTCGAGCACCGTCAGCGCGGTCGCGCTCGTGCCACTGGCCGAGGCGCCGGCGGGCACGGTGCTGGCGGCAGTCAGGTTGAGCAGCTGTTCGGGCACTTTCCCGCCCAGGCTGACGCACCCGGCGAGCGCCCATACGGCCGCGGCGGCGCCGATCGCTCTGGCTTTCGTCTTCATCCGCTGCATCCCCTGTCGCGTCACGGTTTGTAGTCCGGCAACTGCTTGCCCTTGAGCAGGCTCCCGGCGCCGTTGTCCTGGATCGATTCGGTCATCTGCCGCAGCGCCGCGGTCGTGCGCCGCAGGTCGCGAATCGCCGCCTCGGCCGCGGGCAACGTGCTTTCCGACAGCTCGCGCGCCGCCGGGCGGGTGTCTTCCATCGTCGCCTGCAGCGAATCCGCCGCCTTGCGCGCCGAGGCCAGCGTCTGCCGCAGTTCGTCGGCGAGCGACGGGCCTTCCTTGTTGAGCAGGCGGTCGGTCGAGCCGAGCGTCTCCTGGAACTGCGCCAGTGTGAGGTCGGCCTGGGCGAGCGTCGCCTGGAGCTGGGCGAGCACCGCGTCGACCCGCGGCGAGGCATCGGCCAGGTGCTTGGTCATGCGGTCGGTGTTCTCGAGGATGTGGTCCATCGAGCGCTGGTTCTCGGGATTGAGCAGCTCGGTCAGCCGGTCGGTCAGCGTGGTCAGGCTGTCGAGCAGCTGCGGCGCGCTCGACAGGATCGCACCGAGGCCGCCGGCCTTGGGCTGGATCTCGGGCAACCCGTCACGCCCCGGGCGGGTGATCGGCGGCGCGCCGGGACGTCCGCCGTCGAGCTGGATCGTCGAGACGCCGGTGAACGAGCCGAGCACCGTGGCCGTGGTGCCCTGCAGGATCGGCGTATCCTCCTTCACGCTGATGCGCACCTGGACGAATTGCGGGTCCTTCTTCCACAGCTTCATCTCGTCGACCTTGCCGACGGGCACCCCGGAGAAGGTCACCTGGCTGCCTTCGGCGAGCCCTTCGACCGCTTGCGGGAAGAAGATGTCGTAGTGCTTGTTGCTCGACGCCCCGAAACCGGCGATCCAGACGATGAAGGCAGCCAGCGCCGCCAGCAGCAGCAGCGTGATGGCGCCGACCCAGACGTAGTTCGCGCGTGTCTCCATGCGGCGCCCCTATTCCCCTGTTTGCTCGTGCGAGTCTACGGTTTTGCCCGCGATGCCCGCCTGAGCCGCCCGCCCGCGCGGGCCGTTGAAGTATTCCTGGATCCACGGGTGGTCGCTCTCGAGCAGCTCGGGGATCGTGCCGACGGCGATGACCTTGCCGTCGGCGAGCACCGCCACCCGGTCGCAGATGGCGTAGAGCGTGTCGAGATCGTGAGTGATCAGGAACACGGTCAGGTCGAGCGTGTCGGCCAGCTCGCGGGTCAGCTCGTCGAAGCGCGCGGCGCCGATCGGGTCGAGCCCGGCGGTCGGCTCGTCGAGGAACAGCAGCTCGGGATCGAGTGCCAGCGCGCGGGCAAGCCCGGCGCGCTTCTTCATCCCGCCCGACAGCTCGGCCGGATACTTGCTCGCGGTGTCCTCCGGCAGGCCCGAAAGGACCACCTTGTAGCGGGCGATCTCGTGCATCAGCTCGGGCAGCAGCTCGGGGTAGAACTGCTTGAGCGGCACCTCGACGTTCTCGCCGACGGTCAGCGTCGAGAACAGCGCGCCGCCCTGGAACAGCACGCCCCAGCGGCTGCGCAGGCCCAGGCCGTCTTCCGGATTGGCGCCGATGATCTCGTGCCCGAAGACCTCGATCGAGCCTTCCTCGGGCACTTGCAGACCGATGATCGAGCGCATCAGCACCGACTTGCCGGTGCCCGAGCCGCCGACCACGCCGAGCACCTCGCCGCGGCGGACCTTGAGATCGAGCCCTTCGTGGACAACCTGATTGCCGAACGAATTCTTGAGCCCCTGGACGACGATCGGGAACTCGCCGTCGAAGTGATCGGCAACCTCCGGAATCGCTTCGGCGGCGACCTCGCGTTCGATTTTCTCTTCGCTCATCCCCAGCCGACCTCGGTGAAGAACACCGCGAAGAAGGCATCGAGCACGATGACCAGGAAGATCGCCTGGACCACCGCCATCGTGGTCCTGAGGCCAACCTGCTCGGAATCGCCCTTGACCTGCATGCCCTGGTAGCAGCCGGTAAGCGCGATGATCAGGCCGAACACCGGCGCCTTGATCAGCCCGACCCAGACGTCGAACAGCGGGACGACTTCCTGGATCCGGCGGAGGAAGGTCACGAACGGAATGTCGAGCGTGAGCATGGCGATGAAGGCGCCGCCGATGATCGACAGCACCGCCGAATAGAACCCCAGCAGCGGCATCATCAGCACCGCCGCGGCGACGCGCGGGATCACGAGCGCCTCCATCGGCGAGACGCCGATCGTGCGCATCGCGTCGACTTCCTCGGTCAGCTTCATCGTGCCGATCTGCGCGGCGAACGACGAGCCTGAGCGGCCGGCGACCATGATCGCGGTCATCAGCACGCCGAGCTCGCGCAGACTCAGCCGGCCGGTCAGGTTGATGGTGTAGATCTCGGCGCCGAACTGCTCGAGCTGCGCCGCGCCCTGCTGGGCGATGACGATGCCGATCAGGAAGCTCATCAACCCGATGATCCCGAGCGCCGAAACGCCGACCAGCTCGAACTGGCGCACGACCGCCTTCATGCGGATGCGCGAAGGGTGCCGCATCATGCCGAGCCACGAGACGATGATATGCCCGGCGAACCCGATCATGTTGCGCGATTCGTGGCCGAACGCGATGACGTAGCGGCCGACCGTCTCGGGCACCCGCAACCGCAGCCGGGCGCGCCGCGGCTCGATGTCGGCGCTGCTCTCGGCTTCCTCGACCGCCTTGAGCAGCCGCTGCGCCTGCTTGCCCGCACCGGTGACTTCGGCCTTCTTCTCACGGGCGAAGCGGAGCAGGGTCCACGCGCCGACGGTATCGATCGCGCCGCTCTGCGAAAGATCGACCGTGTCGACTTCGCCTTCGAACGCGCGCAGCTCGCGGTCGAGCGCGCCGATGGTCGAGATAAGCAGCGGGCCGGTCACGACGAGCGCGGTGCGTCCGTCCTTTTCTTCAAGGCTGTAGGCCGCCCACTCGCGCATAGGGCGCTGCTATGCTGGCAAATTCGGGCCGCGGCAAGGCGAACCCGCCCCCTGTGCCGGCGACGCACGCGCGGCTTGCGCCCCCTCACGGGCGCTGGCAAAGGCGCGGGGCCCTATGACAAGCCAGCTCGACAAGACTTTCGACCCCGCCGCGATCGAGGCGAAATGGTACTCCCACTGGGAGACGAACGGCCTGTTCCGGCCCGAGCGGCCCGACGCCGAGCCCTTCACGCTGGTCAACCCGCCGCCCAACGTCACCGGCTCGCTGCACATCGGTCACGCGCTCGACAACACGCTGCAGGACGTGGTCGTGCGCTACGAGCGGCTGCGCGGCAAGGACGCGCTGTGGGTGGTCGGCACCGACCACGCGGGCATCGCCACGCAGATGGTCGTCGAGCGCCAGCTCGAGGAGCGGCAGGACAAGCGCACCAACTATTCGCGCGAGGAATTCGTCGACAAGGTGTGGGAGTGGAAGGCCGAAAGCGGAGGCCAGATCACCCGCCAGCTCAGGCGCCTTGGCTGCTCGATGGACTGGAGCCGAGAGCAGTTCACGATGGACCCGCACTTCACGCGCGCGGTGACCAAGGTGTTCGTCGATCTCTACAACGAAGGGCTGATCTACCGCGACAAGCGGCTGGTCAACTGGGACCCCAAGCTCAAGACCGCGATCAGCGACCTCGAAGTCGAGACACGGGAAATCCAGGGCCATTTCTGGCACCTCAAGTATCCTTTAGCTTCGGGTGACGGGCACATTTCGGTCGCCACCACCCGGCCCGAGACGATGCTCGCCGACATGGCCGTGGCGGTGCATCCGAGCGATGAGCGCTATGCCGCGCTGGTGGCCGACGGGGCGCGGGTGAAGCTGCCGATCACCGGCCGCGAGATCCCCATCGTGTTCGACGAGCACGCCGATCCCGAGCTTGGGTCGGGCGCGGTCAAGATCACTCCCGGGCACGACTTCAACGACTTCGAAGTGGGCAAAAGAGTGGGCTTCAAGCCCTCGGAAATGCTCAACATGCTCGACGCAGAAGGCAAGGTCACCCAGACCGCCGACGGCCTGATCCCCGAAAACCTCGTCGGCCTCGACCGCTTCGAGGCGCGCGAGCGGGTGGTCGAAATGCTCGCCGCGCAAGGGCTGCTCGAAGCGACCGAGGACCGCACCATCCCGACCCCCTTCGGCGACCGCGGCGGGGTGGTGATCGAGCCGTGGCTGACCGACCAGTGGTACGTCGACGCCGCAACCCTGGCCCAGCCGCCGATGCAGGCGGTGCGCGAGGGCCGGATCGAAATCGTCCCCAAGAGCTGGGAAAAGACCTTCTTCAACTGGATGGAGAACATCCAGCCGTGGTGCGTGTCGCGGCAGTTGTGGTGGGGGCATCGGATACCGGCATGGTATGGGACCGCAATCAAGGTGAATGCCGACGAAGACGGCTCTGCCCATCTGGAATTCACCGGACGTCCGAAAGTCTTCGTCGCGGAGACGGAAGAGCAAGCCCTGGCTCTCGCTCAAGCTTACGTCGATGACCTTGGTCGAGATACGCCCTTGCTCGCAGGCCGGACCGCAGCTGTGGTCACGACTGAAGAGCTGGACGCTGAGATGGACGCGCTCTGCAATGCTCAAGAAGCGGCGAAATCCAATCTCACAATCTACAATATCTATCGCGACGAGGACGTCCTCGATACCTGGTTCTCCAGCGCCCTGTGGCCCTTCGCCACGCTGGGTTGGCCCGAGGAAACTTCCAATCAACCTCCGTTCGCATCGAGCGAAGTCGAGATGCGGCGCACTGGTGTCTCGACTTCGCTCGACACGAACGGAACGGGGGGGTCCGGGTCGCTCGTCCAGCGCCACTACCCCAACGACCTGCTCATTTCCGGCTTCGACATCCTGTTCTTCTGGGACGCGCGGATGGCGATGCAGGGGATGCATTTCATGGGCGAGGTGCCGTGGAGACGGCTCTACCTCCACGGCCTGGTGCGCGCGCCCGACGGGCAGAAGATGTCCAAGTCGAAGGGCAACGTGGTCGATCCGCTCGGCCTGATCGACAAGTTCGGCGCCGACGCGCTGCGCTTCTTCATGGCGGCGATGGAAAGCCAGGGCCGCGACATCAAGATGGATGAGAGCCGGGTCGAAGGCTACCGCAACTTCGCCACCAAGCTGTGGAACGCCACGCGCTTCTGCCAGGCCAACGGCATCGGCGCGAGCCAGTCGGTTGCCGCGCCGCAAGCCACGCTGGCGGTCAACAAGTGGATCGTCGGCGAAGTGGTCGAGACCCTCGCCGAACTCGACAAGGCGATGGCCGACTTGCGCTTCGACGCTGCTGCGGGCGCGATCTACCACTTCACGTGGGACCGCTTCTGCGACTGGTACCTGGAGCTCATCAAGGGCCAGATCGACGCCGAGACCAAGGCCGTCGCCGGCTGGGTGCTCGACCAGATCCTGGTCATGCTGCACCCGTTCATGCCGTTCATCACCGAGGAGCTGTGGCACGCGCAAGGCGCGCGGCCCTACGAGCTGATCGTGGCGAAGTGGCCGCAGCCGGAGGCCAAGGTCGACAAGGCGGCGAAAGCCGAGGTCGACTGGCTGATCGAGCTCACCTCCAACTTGCGCGCCGCCAAGAACGAGCTCGGCATCGCCCCCGGCGCGAAGCTCGAAGCGTTCATCGCCAACCCGTCGGACCGCGCACGCCAGGGCATTGCCGGCAACTCCGCCGCGCTCGAAAGGCTCGCCCGGCTGTCCGCAGTACACGCCGCCCCAGCCCCGGACGGCGCCGCTCTGCAAGTCAGCGCGGGCGGCGACCTGTTTGTCATCCCCCTCGAAGGCGTGATCGACATCGACGCCGAAAAGGCGCGGCTGTCGAAAGCGCTCGAAGCCTCGAGCAAGGAAGCCAAGGCGCTCGAAGGCCGCCTCGCCAACCCGAGCTTCGTCGAACGCGCCAAGCCCGAGGCGGTCGACAAGGCCCGCGCCGACCACGCCCACCATGCCGCCGAGGTGGCACGTCTCGAAGCGGCGCTGGCGCGGCTGGGGTAGCTCAAGCCGGATTTTGTTGGATCAAAATCGCTTTCCTACATCGCCTCCGCCTGCCAGCGTGCGGGGCCGTTCGACACTTGTTGGATTCGCCATGCGCCGCCGCGATTTGCGTATTCTGGTTGGAGAAGTGTCACCCTGTCGCGGGAGATATTTTTCCTTTTATATCAATACGCTGAGTGGGCGACACCAGGGTGACAGGGTCCGTAAAGTGTCACCCGCCCCGTGACCCTGGTCCTTGCCGCCACAAGCCCCGGCGAAGCGGAGATATTCGCCTCGCTCCAGGGCGAAGGCCCCTCGGCCGGCAAGCCGTGCGCGTTCGTGCGGCTGTCGCGCTGCAACCTCGCCTGCCAGTGGTGCGACACGGCCTACACCTGGCGCTTTACGGGCGACAACCGGCCGCACCGGTCGGACGAAACCTATGACCGCCAGGCCAACCAGGTCACGCTGAGCGAGGAGGACGTGGCCGCGCGTATCGCCGCGCTCGGCCAGCCGCGGCTGGTGGTCACTGGCGGCGAGCCGCTGCTGCAGGCGCCCGCCCTCGCCCGCATGCTGGCGCGGCTGCCCGAAGGCGTCGCGGTCGAGGTCGAGACCAATGGCACCGTCGCCGCCACCCCCGCGCTCGATGCGCTGATCGATCAGTACAACGTCAGCCCCAAGCTCGCGCATTCGGGCAACCCGGCCGAACTCGCGCTGATCCCCGAGCGCCTCGCCGAATGGGCCGCCAACCCGCGCGCTGCCTTCAAGTTCGTCATCGCCGAGCCCACCGATATCGCCGAAGTCCTCGCTCTCGCCGAGCGCTTCGCGATTCCCCGGACACGCGTGTGGCTGATGGCGGAGGGCACCGATGCGGCGACGCTGCACGCCCGCGAGGCATGGCTTGCACAGGAATGCCTCGAGCACCGGTTGACACTGTCCAAGAGACTGCACATCGAACTTTACGGGGATACCAGGGGGACTTGATGGCATCGCGAACTCCCATGCGCGGAGACCTGACCGAAGGCCCGATCATGCGCACGCTGCTCATGTTCAGCGTGCCGACCCTGATGAGCAGCGTCCTCCAGTCGCTCTCGGGCACGGTCAACTCGATCTGGGTCGGCCGGCTGATCGGCGAAGACGCGCTGGCTGCCACGGCCAACGCCAACATCATCATGTTCCTCGTCGCCAGCGCGGCGTTTGGTTTCGGCATGGCCGGCACTGTCAAGATCGGCCAGCGCTTCGGCGCGCGCGACATCGACGGCGCGCGGCGGACCTTCGGCAGCGCGGTCGGCTTTGCCCTGCTGGTGATGGTGGCCATCGCGCTGCTCGGCTGGCTCGGCGCGCCGGCGCTGCTCACCCTGCTCGATACGCCGGGCAACGCCTATGGCCTGGCGCTGACCTACATCCGGCTGATGTTCGTCTCGCTGCCGTTCATGATGGTCTCGGTGATCCTCACGATGGGCCTGCGGGGAACCGGCGATGCGCGCACTCCGCTGATCTTCATGGGCGTGACCGTGGCGATTGACATGATCTTCAATCCGATGCTGATCGCCGGCGTCGGCCCGTTTCCGAAGCTCGGCATCGCCGGCTCGGCGATCTCGACGATCATCGCCAGCCTGGTCTCGTTCTTCGGGATGCTCGTCTACGTGTACCGCAAGGACCTGCCGCTGCGGCTGCGCGGGGCCGAGCTGAAGTACCTCATGCCCGTGCGCGAGGAGCTGGGCTTCATCGTCCTCAAGGGCATCCCGATGGGCGCGCAGATGCTGGTGATGAGCGCCGCGGGGATCATCATCGTCGGCCTGGTCAACCGCGAAGGGCTGATGATGACCGCCGCCTATGGCGCGGCGATGCAGCTGTTCACTTATGTCCAGATGCCGGCGATGGCGATCGGCGGAGCGGTCAGCGCGATGGCCGCGCAGATGATCGGCGCAAAGAAGTGGGACCGGCTCGACCACGTCACCCGCGCGGGAGTCTTGGTCAACTTCCTGATGACCGGGGTGCTGACGGCGATCCTGCTGCTGTTCGACCGCGCGGCGCTCGGGCTGTTTCTCGGGCCCGGAAGCCCGGCGGTGGAAATCGGCCGGCACATCCAGGTGATCTCGGTCTGGAGCTTCATGCTGTTCGGTGTGACGATGGTCTATTCGGCGACGATGCGCGCGGGTGGCGCGGTGATCGTACCGCTCATCATCATCGCCGTCGCGCTTTATCCGGTGCGCCTCGGCTTCTATTTCCTGACCTACGGCTGGCTCGGCGCCGACGCGATCTGGTGGTCGTTCACCGTCGGCTCGATCGCCGGCCTGATCCTCGGCTGGTGGTTCTATCGCTTCTCCAACTGGCGCAAGCACGCGATCCCGGAGACCAGCGAGGAAGCGCAGGAGCAGTCGCAGGCCGACGGGCAGCCGGCCGGGCGGTACGCCCCGAACCTGTGACTAGCGCACCAGCGCCTTGGGCGACGAGCTGTCGGGCAGCGTCTCGGGCACGACACCGCGCTTGACGAGCTGGGCATGCAGTCCGGCCGGCTCGGGGAGCTGGTGCGGACGCAGCGGCGGCGGCCGCCCATGGGTCGTGTCGGGCAAGTGAAAGCCGAGGTGCTCCATCGAGTCCGAACGAAGCGGAACGAGGAACTTGAGGCCGGCATGGCCGCGGTGCTGCCAGACGATCTCAGCGTCGATCGCCGGCAAGGTGCGCACCCTTAGGCGCAGCATCCACCCATCGGGCAAGCCGTCTTCGGGGCAGATCATCATGCACCCGGTCGTCGAGATGTTGCACAGCCGCGACTCCCACGACCGGCCCGCCATCCGGCAGTCGGCGCGCAGGTCGGTCGGAAAGCGAAACGCCGCTCTCTGGTCCACTAGCCCCATGATTCCCCTTCCCTTTGGCGAAAGGAATAAGGGGCTTTCCCGAAACACCAGTTAACGCCGGGGTGGCGGGAAATTAACCAAGCCGTGCGGCTGGCCGGGTCCTATTTGCCCTGGCTGCGCCAGCGCTGGACGGTGCGCTGCACCGCTTCCTCCTCGCCGCCGGACATGCGCCACAGTTCGGTGAAGCTCGGGTCCTCCGACGCCGGGCGCTTCACTTCCTCGAGGTTGTCGAACGAAACGCGCATCGGGATCGCCACGCCTTCTCCGCACATGATGCATTCGCGGTTGCGCAGCGCCGGGATCGAATCGAGGAAGCCGCGTGCGCCTTCGGGCATCGCCGCCTTGACGAAGGCCTGGTCGCGGTCGTTGTTGAGGCGCATCGAGATGATCGTGCCGCATTGCGACAGCACGCCCTCGGCAAGGTCCGACGGGCGCTGGGTGATCAGGCCGAGCGAGATGCCGTACTTGCGGCCTTCCTTGGCGATGCGGCTGAGGATGCGGCCGACCGAACTGCCGTCGGCGTTCTTCTCGTTCGGCACGTAACGGTGCGCTTCTTCGCAGACGAGCAGGATCGGCCGGGTCTTCTCCTCGCGGCCCCAGATGGCGAAGTCGAACACCATCCGGCTGAGCACCGCGACCACCGTGCTGGTAATGTCCGACGGGACGCCCGAGACGTCGACGATCGCGATCGGCTTGCCGGCGCTCGGCATGCGGAAGATCTTGGCGAGGAAGTCGGCCATCGTGTCGCCGACGAGCATGCCGGAGAACATGAACTGGTAGCGCGGATCGGCCTTGAGCTCGTCGATCTTGGTGCGGATCCGCATGAACGGCGCGGTACTGGTCGCCTTGTCGAGCTTGCCCATCTCGTCCTGGACGATGTTGGTCAGATCCGACAGCAGGTACGGGATCGGCGAATCGACGGTGATCTTGCCGATCTGCTCGGCCAGCCGGTTCTTGGCGCGCGCCTTGAGCAGGCACTTGGCGAGAATGTCCGAGTCTTCCTGCTTGTCGTTGCCGGTCGAGGTGAGGAACACTTCGCAGTGCTCCTCGAAATTCATCAGCCAGTACGGCATCTGCAGGTTGCTGACGTCGAAGATCATGCCGGTGTTCTTGAACGCCGCGGCGTATTCGCCGTGCGGATCGATCATCACGATGTGACCCTGCGGGGCGGATTCGCAGATGCGGTGGAGGATCAGCGCGGCGCTGGTCGATTTGCCGGTGCCGGTCGAGCCAAGCAGCGCGAAATGCTTGCCGAGCATGGCGTCCACATAGAGGCCGGCGCGGATGTCGCTTGTCGGGTAGACGGTGCCGACCTGGATCGAACTGCGGCCGTCGGAGGCATAGATCTGCTTGAGGTCGGCGGTGGTCGCTGGATAGACCATCGCGCCCGGGATGGGATAGCGGGTGACGCCGCGGCGGAAGCCGTGGATCCGACCGGTGAGCTTTTCCTCGTCGCCCTCGCCCATGAAGTCGATGTTGGCGAGAATTCCGTCGGCGCGGCGATCCTGCTTCTGGTTGCGCACGCTGGCAAGCAGCCAGCCGTCGTTGGTCTTGATCTTGACCTGGCTGCCGACCTGGCCGGCGAGCGAGACCGAGGGATCTGGGTCCTTCGAGCATTCGGTCAGGCGCTGAAGATCGAGCGCGATCATCGAACCCGAGCCGGCAATTTCGAGCACTACGCCGATCGGCTGTTGCGCGCTATCGGCCGAACCCGCGTGCGAGGCGGGCGTGGGCCGGCGAGCATCCGCCTTCACGGCGCCGGGTTCGGTAGCGGGGTCGAACGTCTGAAATTGCTGCGTCGGCATGTCGGTCATGAAGTCACGGTTCCCGCCAAGAAAATCAGCCTCGCAGCTACCGCGACGAGGTTAAGATCGGGTCAATCGTGAAGTTAGATGAACGCAAAAAGCCGGTGGGCGAGCCAACCCATGGCAAGCGAGAGGGCAACCGCGACCAACCCGTAGAGGAACGAATCGTTCTGCGCGTAGTCGGCCACGAGACGCTCGAAGCCGCGCTTGTGGACCTCGACCTCGGCGCTGGCGGACGCGATCACCCGGCCGCGGGCGATCGCGAAAGTTTCTGCGGTGTAGCGGCCGGTCTGGACGTTCGACGGCAGGGCGATGCGCGCCTGATAGAGCACCTGCTCGCTGATCGAGACCCCCTTCGGGTCCTCGCGGTAGAGGCCCTCGCGGCCGCGCATCTCAACCAAACCCCGGGTGAAGCGCGCCTGCTCGGCCGGATCGATCGAGCCGATCGGCGACAACTGCAGGTAATCGAGCCCAAGCTCGTAAATCGCCGCCGTTCGCTCGTCGACGATCTCGCTGATCGGCCTCGAACTCGCCACTGCGAAATACGACGGAGCGGAACGGAACGCAGTGCTGTCGGCGTTGATCCAGATGCCGAGAATCTTCTGCTTCTCGCGCAGCCGGATCGGATCGGTCGGACCCTTGAGGACGACAACGATGTCGTAATCGCGACCGGCGCGGCGGCCGTCCGGCTCGAGGATGGCCCCGAACAGCAGCAACTCGGTGCCGATGAAGCCTTGCCGCACCTGGACCTCGTGCTGCGAGACTTCCGGCACGAGAATCGGATCGCGCGCCCCGACAAGGGCCATGAACGCCAGCAGCGCGAGCGCGACGCGGGTCACAGCGGCACCACCGAATAGATTTCGCCCGGGCGCACGCCGAGCTGGAAAGCCATCGCTATCGCCACCGCGAGAACGATCGCCGCAAGGATCAGGCGGAGAATTTCGGGTTTTGCGGAGACGGCGATCTTGGCGCCCACTTGCGCCCCGGTGACCGAGCCGAGCAGCAGCAGCCCGGCTAGCACCATGTCGACCGCGTGGGTCGTCAGCGCGTGCATCATCGTCGCCGCCATGGTCGTGAACAGGATCTGGAACAGCGATGTGCCGACGACCACCCCGGCGCTCATACCGAGCACGTAGAGCATCGCCGGCACCAGGATGAAGCCGCCGCCGACGCCCATCAGCGTGGTCAGTACGCCGATCACGATGCCCAGGATCAGCGGCGCAAAGGGCGAGATGTACAGCCCGGAGCGATAGAAACGCCAGCGCATCGGCAAGCTGCTCACCAGCGGATGGTGGCGCCGCTTGGCCGCTCGCCGTGGCGCGCCTTCCTTGTGCCGCAATGCCTGCAGGCTCTCACGCCCCATCAACGAGCCGATCGTCCCGAGCAGGACCACGTAGAGCAGGTTGATTACGGTATCGATCTGGCCGATCGACTGGAGCAGGTTGAAGATGCCGCTGCCGATCAGGGTGCCGAGAATGCCGCCGGCGACCATCACCGCGCCCATCTGGTAATCGACCCCGTTGCGGCGGCTATAGGCGAACAGGCCCGAGACGCTGGCACCGGTCACGGTGGTCGCCGTCGAGGCCGCCGCCACCGTCGGCGGGATGCCGTAGAAGATCAGCAGCGGTGTCGTCAGAAAGCCGCCGCCGACGCCAAAAATCCCCGAGAGGATTCCGGTGATCGCACCAAGCAGGATGATCACCAGCCCGTTGACCGCGAGGTTCGCGATGGGGAGGTAGACGTGCATGCCGTGACCTACCGCATGCTGGCGGGCTTATGAAGGCGCGAGCCCTAGAATCCCGCCGAAATCGTCAACGCAGGCCCGCTTTCCGGCGCGGCCGGGCCCGCCACCCGCACGCGGTAGTCGAGCGCCACGCGCGACTGCGCCTCACCGAGGCGAAAGCTGAGCGCAGCACTTGGGCCGACGTCGAGCCGCCCCACGTGCTTTTGCGCCCCGCCCCACACGGCACCCCCGGCCCGGAGCTCGGCGTTCCGGCCCACTCGCGCGACATGCCCGTCGATCCTCGCCTGGCCATCGACGAACCCCGTGGCATAACGTCCGCCGACGTAGCCGGCTTGCACGTAAGCCTCGGCGCGCAGCCCGAGCGGCAATTTCGCCGGTGGAAGCTCGGTGACCGCGAACCCGGCCGGGCGCACCTCGCGGCCGGCGGGCCCCTCGCTCACTCGTACCTCGCCCGCCACCCGCAACGGAACGCCGGCAACCGGGCGCGCCGTGAAACCGGCGGCGACTTCGCTCTCCCGCGGCCCGGAAAGGGCACGGGTCGTGCGAACGTAAGCAGTCGGCCGGTGCCCGCTCGATGGCGCCAGGCGATACCCGAGCACCGCGCCTGCCTGACTTCGGCCGTACGACGGCTCGCTCACCGCGATCGGACCGCTCGAGCCGTTACGCAGCAACAGCCACGCGTCGCCCGCCCAGCGTTCCGCGTTCGCCGCCCGCCGGGCCACGACCGATTGTTCCGGGCGCGCCGATTTGTCGACGCGCGCCGGCGCGGTAGTCTGGCTACGTTCGCTGGAAATGAAATAGGCGGCGATATCCAAGGGCAATTCCATATGTGCGAAGGCCACCGCGAGCAGCAGTTGTTGGCTGACGATTTGCTGCGCCGATGGCCTCTTGATCACGTTGACAGTCGCGTCAGGCTCGGCTTGCACGCCGACGGTAGCCCACGATGCCGGCAGCGGCACGGTCATGGGCGCGTCCGTCGGCCCCGGTATCACCGGCGAGGCGGGTTTGCCTGGCGCCGCGTCGCGGATCGGGCGATGGTTCGGCGGAGTCGGTCGTCTAGCCGCCCTCGGTGTCTCCGCGAGCCGGGGGAGTTCGAACGGAGCTTCCCACAACATCACCCGCATCGCCAACCAGCCGCCGACGATCAGCGCCAGGACCAGAAGCGGCTCACCTGGACGCCCCTTGGTTGTTTTGAACCTGGCCTTCACGCAGCGATTTCCGCCGTGATCAGCTCAGCGGCGTGCGCATAATGCGCCGTCTTCTCCCAGCGCGGACGGGCGCCGAACAACGAGGCGACATAAGCGGCCAGTGCCCGCCATCCGGCCATAATGGCGATGAAGTTGGCGGATGGAATCCGCAGCATCGCCCGAAAGCCTTCCGCCCAGCCGTATTCACGAGCTGTGAAGGCGAAGCGCATCACCGCTCGCCAAAGGAAGCTGGCGAGATTGGCCCACAGCATCGCGTCGAGCACTCCGCTCGACTGCCATGGCCGCCCGAAGCCAAACAGATCGATCAACCACTGCACGGTCGAAAGAACGAGCAGCAGATAGGCGGCGAACAGGACGAGCGCGGCTAACGGGCCGCGGCGATCACGCAGCCGCATCCAGCGCTCCGCCGGTCCGCCGCTCCAGCCGAGGCGGTCCCATCCCTGTAGCGCAATGCCGTGGACCCAACGTGCCTTCTGCCGCACCGCTTGCGACAGGGTCGGCGGGAAGCAGGCGCGCGTTGCGACCAATTGGCCGTCCTCGCCGCGCGCGCGGAGGAACCATGCAGTGCCGCCCGCAGCCTTGATCTTGAGGCCGAGTTCGTAGTCCTCCGTCAGGGAGTCGGTCGCAAACGGTCCCGCGCCGGGCATGTTCTCGGCGATCGCGCCGAGCAACGGGCGCGAGAATGCACAACCGACTCCTGCCGCCGGTAACGCGGCGCCAAGCTCACCGCGCACGACCATCGATTTGCCGTGGGCTTCGGCGAACTCTTCGCAATAGTGGCTGCTTATTGCGAACTACAATTTCGCTAGTGTTTTCAGCATGTTGCGCGCTCGGTTTTCCCTTAGCGGGTTAGTTTTCCCGTTCCCGCTTCGTTTTGGCCTGCCACTTTTCTGTGGCGGCCCGCGCAATTCTCGGTTGGGAACGGCGCTTGCCGTAGTGCTCCAGCATTGAAAGAGACTTGTGTCCGGTGATGGCGGCAACCTCCGCCGTGGTGCAGCCTGCTTCGAAGAGCTCGATGGCGGCATTCTTGCGAAGGCCGTGCGGCGTATGATTTAATCCGCGCGCACGGCTGAAATCCCAGCACCAGCGGAGAAACAACGAGGCGGCAAGCGGATCACCGCGCTTGTTGCTTAGCAAAAACAGATGCCGATCGGAGCGGGGAAGTTCGTCGATCATCGATTTGAGATTCTCGTGCATCGGGATCTCGAGCGCGGTCTTTGTCTTTTGCTGCCGCACACGGACCATATCACCTGATATTGAGCCCCAAGTCATGGCGCACACGTCCCCTGGGCGCTGGCCGGTGTATAGTGCGAGAATGACTGCGCGGCGGAACAGCGGGTCGTCGCTCGTAAGCGCATCTTGCAACAGTTCGGCAGGCCACGGCTCGCGCTCCGTCTGATTGCCGAAATATTCCAGCCCTTCCGTCCAATCCGACAGGCCGCGATGCCGCTTTTTCGCATAGCCATAGAGCGTCCGCATCACGGTCAGCATCATATCAGCCGCGCCGGGGGTATCCTCGTTCGCGTCAAGCACCCGACGCTGAATGTCTTCGGGCGTGAGCTCATCGAGCGGTGCATCAGCGTAGGCGACAAGCAGACGCTTGATATAGCGATTGTAGGAGGTTCGAGTGTTGGCGCTCAACTTCTCACGGAAATGTTTGGACCCGCGGTATTCGTCCACCAAGGCACCGAATGTGCCTGTCCGGCGCTGCTCATCATTAGACGCATCAATGCGCTGCAGCTGCGAAAGCTTACGCATGAAACCGTCAGGATCAGCCATAGGATCGGGAAGGCGGGTCCAAGGATTGGTCCGGGCCCAATAGTAATAGTCCCGGCCTTTCGCTCTCTTTCGCCTCACTCCCGGCCAGGTGACTGGCCTAGACACGATCTGGAGCCCTTTCCTTCCAGTTCGACCCTTGCTTCGAGTTTTCGTTCGTGGAAGCCGTTACCGTCACTGTGTTCCTGGTCAGATCAAAGATGATGTCCGGTCTCAAGCCGGCCTTCGTCAAAGCCTTCACCGCACGGTCGTAATCGGCCTGGACTAAAGATGCAGCGCGTTTGCCCATGCCTCAGAGTCCACCCGAGGTGGATCGTTCGAGCTTGCGATGCGCGGCGCCGAGCGGGCATGCGGTATCCATCCTCAGGACCGCGATGCTACTCGCCGAATAAATTCTTTTCTTGCTAACGCAGCCCATGAGTGTCATCTAACACGCATCGGGAGAAAGTCAAGATGCCCACTGACGCCGCCGACTGTGATTTCCCGTTCAAGGGAACGGAAGCGACCAAGATGCTCAAGGCTGGACTCGAAAGGGCCGCCAACGAACGCGGACTTTCCACGCGGGCAGCCGCGCGCGAACTCGGCTACAAGGCGACGGTGGTCATCAGCCACATGGCGACCGGTCGCGTCCCGATACCGATCGATCGCGCCGTCGAAATCGCCGAGGTGGTCGGGCTGGATCCCCGCAAATTCTTCATGGCGGTCCTCGAGCAACGACACCCAGGATCGACGGAAGTGCTCCGCCTACCAAGCCAAATAGACTCGTCATCCAACCCTTTCACCGCCGAGCTGGAGCTTCTGGCTGGCTCGGCCCTCGGCCATCTTCCCGAAGAGCATAAGCGGGTCCTTCGTGAGGTTGTCTCCGACCGGTCGCCAGCGCGACGCTGGCTTTCGATTGCCGAACTGCCCACGATACTGCTGCTTCGGCAGCTGCGCCCTGAAATATCCGCTCAGGGGATGCCGCAGGATGATCTCGCCGGGATTGAGGCTTTTCTCGAATATGCCTCTTGAAAATGAGTGTTTGTTAGCATACACTCAAGCGCATGCACTACACCCCCATATTTACCGCTCGGAAAGTCCGCAATGGTCTGCTGGAATGGTTCGACGCCCTCGATCTGCCGCATGCGCTGACGCTTAACACTGACCGCAGCCTTACGCTGCCGCGCCTCCGTTCCATTTTTTCGCGCTTCTGTCTTCATGTCGATCGAGTGCGCCACGGTCGCAAGAACGTTCAGGGCGTTCCCACCGCTGACCGATTTCTTTGCGTCGCCTTTCCCGAGCATCTCGAAACGAATGCTCACCTGCACGCACTCGCCAATCTTCGCCCGTTCATTAGCTGCTTTCCAAGCGCCAAGGCGGCGACTGGTTATCTTGAATATATTTGGCGGCAGTCAACCCGGGGAGCCGGATCGGTCTTCATCGAAGAAGCGCACAACGACGGCTTCGGCCGATACGCCTCGAAGGGCGTCATCGCCGCGGACGCTCCTTACTTCTTGTCTAGCGACTTCCACCGCCAGCCCTGACGCTGGTCAAATATCTCGCATTTCAATTCGCGAGACCAGCGACCCTGTCGCCGACGGGCCACCGCTGTCAGCCATTCCGGCGAGGCTGCCAACAGGCGGTCATTCCTGGAGCATGCGCTGACGCAGGACGAGTGAAGCGCGATGGCAAGAAACAGAATCAATGAATGACTCCGACATTGGAGCAGCCAAGAATAGAAAGGGAATCAACATGGTATCAAGCGAAACACCGACAAAACGTGAGCGCTCCGTCGATCTCGCGGAAAAATGGGCAAGCAAGGCGATCAAGGCAGTAATGAGATTGGCGGCGCTCCCCGACTCCGCGCGCTTCGAGCTAACCCGCGATGAGTTGGAAAACGTTGTCCAATCAGTAGAAGCCGAGCTCGAGAAGGTCCGCATGCGCATGTCTATCTCAAACCGTCTCGAAGATGTGACGTTCAAACTCTAATCTTACTGCAATAACAGGGGTCTTCCCCACCCTCTACGTGTTACACTTCGGGTGCTTCCACACCATCCAGAAAACGCCCTCCATCTCACTGCATCGCAGCAAACTCATTGATTGGTCTACCGCTAATCGGTTGTCGCAGTTCACTCGGTCTGGTCTAGAATAGTCACCACACATGCTCCTCTCCATTTCCACCACCCACTCGCCGGCGAGTGATCTCGGCTTCCTCCTCATGAAGAACCCGGAGAACGTCCACGACATTGAGTTGCCGTTCGGTCGAGCCACGCTGTTCTACCCAGAGGCCGACGATGATCGCCGCGCCATACTTAGCTTCCCGGCGCCAGGAGCGCCAGCGACAGCTCTTCGCGGGCACAAGCGTCGAGCGCGACGATAAACGCGCTCTATGGGGTTCCAGAGCGCCCCAGACGCATTTCCCAAGCGCCCACCTCGATTGCCCACCCGACAGCCAACGACCGGCTCTGCATGGTCACCTCGTCAACAACAACGACGAGGTTACCAATGACAATCAGAGCTTTCGAATTCACCCGCACTTGGGACGAGATCCCCGTCACCATCTTCGCCCGAGATCTCGACGACGCCGAGCAGATTTATCGCGACTGGGTCCGCAGCCATCATCCCGACCAGAGCGGCCTCCCGCTAATGATCTTCCCCTACGGCGAGGACCGGCTCGAGGCGCGGCCGCTTCTGTTTGAAGCAGCCACTCTCGGCGAGACTGGCGTGGGCTACTGGCAAGGCAGCAAGGGTGCCTGGATAGTCGGCCAACCACAAGATGAGCAGCTGGGGGCGCTGGCGGTGCCGGAGGTCCGCGTGGGCTACTATCAGGTGACCGCCGAACCCGGTGACGATGCCAAGGTGTTTGCGACCAGCTTCGAGGAAGCCTCGACGCTCTATTGCGCCTGGCACATCGATGCTTACGGCAGCCTGCCGGAGCGGTTCTTCATCGATCGGCGCTCGCGATGGGAACTGGTCGGCGAGTTCGCCACTCTGCGTGATGACCTCGAGGCCGAGATCAGCGGCGTTGGTCGGTTCGACAACTATGGTGTCCGGCGCATACTGCCTCCAGACTGGGAGCCGAGCGTCAATCGGTAGGGAAGGCGCAGGTGCTCGGTCGGGCTAGCATCCGGCCGAGCGCACTCGTCACGGAATTGAGAAGTCATAGAGCCGCCAGCGAACCTCTATCGCAGTCCCGCCTATCTGCCGCTGTCCCGGCGTCTGCTACCCTTGCGTTTGTCGCCCGGCGTCCAATCGGCCGGCGATGCAGCACGGGCGCCGAGGATACGGCTGGGGCGCCGTATAGAGAGCGCGTGCGGCAACGTGGCACCCCATGGATGGATATGGCCCCGCGCTGATTGAAGCGAATGCCGCAGGCTGAGATTGACAGCGGAGTCCTACCACTTCATCGCCTAAACCATGGCGGCCACTCATCTTTTTATAGACACGTCAACATTCCTGACGTTCTATGCTTTCACGACCGATGACCTCGAAGAGCTGAAGAAGGTCGCTGGCCTCATCAAAGCGAACAAGCTGAAGCTCTACATTCCCGAGCAAGTAATGGACGAGTTCTACAGGAACCGAGAGTCCAAGTTGGCGCAGTCGCTAGATTTGTTCATGGGCGGCGGGGGCTCCAAGTCAGTGCCCCGCTTTATGCACGATTACCCCGAAGCCGAGGCATTTCGGGATGCACTTAAAGAGCTTCAAAAGGCTCGCGATGCCCTCGCGACAAAGGCGAAGAGCGATGCAGCTCAACGCCTGCTGCCAGCGGATAGTGCATTCGCAACGATTATCGAAGCGGCCGGCATAGTCAAAGCCGAAGAGGCACTGTTGATAGGAGCCAATCGGCGCCGGCTGCGCGGCAATCCTCCGGGAAAGAGGGACTCGGTCGGCGATCAGATCAACTGGGAAACATTGCTCAAAGCGGTGCCGGATGGTGCGGACCTGCACATCGTATCCAAGGACGGCGACTACAAATCTGCGCTCGACCCAACCTCGATACACCAATTTCTAGCTTCAGAATGGAAGCAAAAGAAAGGCAGCGAGATCACGCTGCACGCAGAGCTGCGACCGTTCCTCAACGCTACATTTCCGAACATCAAGCTTGCGCTCGACATCGAAAAGCAGGTTGCCATCGACAAGCTGATTTACAGCGGCTCATTCAGTGACACACATAGCGCCATCGCCGTCTTAAAAGGCTATGTCGATGCGATCACTTGGGAGGAAGCGAAGGCGATTTTCGACGCAGGTATTGCGAACAATCAAATAAATTGGATCGGCACCGACACCGACGTGAACGAGTTTTACAGACCACTTATGGCCAAGTTCCACGACAAGACCGATTTTGCGATGGATATGGAGCTAGATGCTGCGTTCCCGCCGCCAGAAGAGCCGCCCGAAGCGGTCAATGACGACGATGACATTCCGTTCTAGCTTTTCGCCACTCCCCGGAGCGTCGCGCGCGGACTCCGCTCCACTTTCCACAGCACTTAGACTCCATGACCCCCTTGCAATGGGAAATCGACTCGATCTAGGCTGAGCGGGTAGGGGAAGGCTTCTCCGCGAACTTCGGCACTGTGCCCTTACCGACGTAGGCTTCGGTAACGGGAGCGAACCTGTTTGCAACGTCTCGCGCGAAATGCGCGTGCTCCGCAATGAGCTGGCACATGCCTGTGGCGAACCGATCTAGGCTTTCGCGCTTCACCATGATCTGGTTGGCGAAATGGGCGGGGAGCTTCATCAGGGTCTTGCTGAAACCCGCCTCGTCGATTGTTGTCGTTCCTAAGCTCGAGATGAGATCGTGAAGCTCGATTTTCAGCTTAGCGAACGCAACGAGATGGGAAAGGTCGGCGGCAAAGCATCGAGCGAGCAGAATAAGATCATCGGCATAATCGACTTCCTTCGCGGCGATGTAGATCGATAGCTCTTCGGCGGTGAACTCTACCGGCCGTTCTCTCTCGATCGCTGGAAAGGCCGAGAGCTTTTCATGGAGGGCCAGGTGACTCCTCCCATCACGGTCAGCGCCATCCACCATTTCCGTTATCTGCTTGTGGTATCCGCAAAGAGTGTTGGCGAGAATGGACAGCTTCACGAATACCTGACGCGCCGCATGTATCTCTTGGTTGCGGCGAGCCTCAGCGTCGCGCCTGAGAACTTCCTCTGATGCCCTGTTTGCCAGCATGCGTGATGGAATGTAGCTCGCAAGCGCACCCGCGACCGCACCGCCAAAGCCCGCCACCAGTGGAATGATGACGTCCTTGAGCACCTCGCTCGGGTGCGCGGCATTTAGAAACTCAAGAGCCATTAACCCTCCAATCCCCGCGCTAATATCGCTGCTTAGCCCAATCGGGGATCGTGAAGCGCTGGAAATAAGGCCGGTGCAGCGATTGGTTCATAACGTCCCAATACATCGCCACAGCAAGCGGCTCTTTGATGGTTTCGGGGACGTGAAAACCATAGAGCGGGAAGGTGGGAGTTGCCCGTTCGTCGACATGATAGGATCTTGCAAACTCCGGCCCCAGGTAGTCGTAAATCGCCCACCGTATATTGTTCAGGAACTCGGCAATCTGACTCGAATGGTAGATGAAAATGTCATCAAAGAACCATTCGAAAAACACTCCAAGGGCGAGATAGCTACTCGCCTCGTCAATGGGGCGCCCGGCAGCTTCGAGTAAATCACGGAGCCGCTTTGCGTTCCCCTCCAACCTCCCCAAGCTGTGCTTAGCAATGTCGCCGCACATCTTGAGATACTGCATCCGCTGAACCGTTATGTCAGCGATAACATCGATGGAATGCAGGTTGACTCCGACTGTCACAAACTCACCCTCAAGCCATTCGGCAAAGCGTTCAACGGCATCGCTGAGCGCGGCGGTGTCGTTGCCAAGCTGAGGATTGGCACACACGCCCCGGAGGTGGAACAAGAACGTTTTGTCGGAGGGACGGGCGTCGCCTGGAACTGGAAGTAAGTTGAGCGGGATAGGCTGACGATTGAACGAGCCGACTTGGGAGAGAAAGTCGCCGAGTAGGATGACAAACAGCCTTGCATGGTAGCTAGTTTCGAACAAAAGATTAACTAGCTCTGCGCGGTCGGATTTGCAGAACATGGCCCAATTGACCATGTCGTCGATCATGTCCCAAGCGGACCTGAGTATTACCGTCTCGCGCTCCACTGCGTTCATCGGCAATATATGGCCGGATATGGCCTGCGCGCCAAGGCTCTGGTCGAATGGGTGACAGTCGAGGTTGCAGACACGCGCACGCGCGAAAACTAACGCCATTGGCCACTATGCGCACCATTGCGCCCATGCGGCCACGCATTCCCATGGGACCCGCTACAATCCGGCGATCCCGTCTCGAAACCTATACCCCAGCCAGGCATCAGAGCGAGACAGTTTCCCATCGTCAGGCTGTCTCATTAGAATTGACTCCGCATTTCTGGGACAGCATTGCTCGATGGTCTAGAACCTATCGAGACAGGGGTCATTTGATGCTGGTCGGTTACGCGCGGGTGAGCTCGTCAGGGCAATCTCTGGACGTGCAGCTCGAAGCGCTCAAAGACGCTGAGTGCGAAGAGATCTTCGCGGAGAAGCGGACTGGCACGAGCACCACCGGCCGCACGGAACTCAATAATGCGCTGTCGTTCGTTCGTAAGGGTGACACCCTCGTCGTAACCCGCCTTGATCGCCTAGCCCGATCGGCCGCGGACCTTCACAGGATCGTTCGCCAGTTGACCGAGAAAGGGGTCGCCTTCCAGTGTCTTCAACAGTCGTCGATCGACACGACCACATCGACCGCAAAGCTGCTCCTCGGCGTGCTCGCATCCATCGCCGAGTTCGAGGCCGATATTCGTCGAGAGCGTCAGCGAGAAGGTATCGAGCGCGCGAAAGCAGCAGGTGTCTACAAGGGACGCAAACCGACGGTAGATGCCGCGCAGGTGCGCGCTCTGCGTAACCAGGGGCTGGGCGGGACCGAGATCGCAAAGAAGCTCGGTATCGCGCGTGCGAGCGTTTATCGCGCTCTGAATGCGGGGAACTAGGATACGGCTGCGTCGCCGTATATGGCCAGATCTTGGAAGTCTTAGGAAATGATCGATCAGTCGACCCGGGTCGTGCCGATTCGCCGACCCCAGAAACTCAGTCTCCTTGCATATATCATTCCGCTGAATCTCGGATCGGGGTCGTATGCCGGCTGGTCGGCTGATCGTGGAAACGGGACGGTCCGCTTTTGGGGGACTGACTTCCGAAGATGAATGACCGAGATGGGTGGAAAGCGGACATTCGTCAGTGCCCCTTTTGCGCTTAAAGGACCCCTTCAAGAGTTGCTTCGCCTGATTGCCCGTCCAGCAGTGCCGCGAAGGCAGCTCGGAAGGGCTCAACTTCGCCATAGTTGACAAGGAAGCGGGCAGTCAGGGATTGCGTAGGTCACGTTCCTCGTCACGCGAAGCCTGAGTGGCTACACAAACGGTCACGCGCACTGATCCCAGCGGGTCATGCGCTGCGAGCCGAATGCTCAGATGGCGCTGCTCCAGCCTCGCACCCGTCTCGTCGTAGAACCCGCCCTCTAGGTTCGGCTCCTGACCCTCAGAAAGCGGGTAAGCAGTAATGAGCCGCAGGAACTCGCGAAGTTGTTCAATCTTGAACCAAGCCGAACCAACTCCGCGAAACTCGCCTGTCTCAACGCTTGCCGACAACTCGCCATGTCGTTCGTCTTCAGGATGATAGCTGAGGCGAAGAACGTTCACGTCGTCACGCTAGCAACTACAAAAAGGATCGCCATCGTCGCGGCGCACGCAGTGATCGCGAACCAAAACCCGACGGGATTGTCGTCCCGGCGAAACGCACCGACGTTCGAATACACCTTGCCAATCCAGAGGCTGAAAGCGATGAAAGCGGCGAGGCACAGGGCCATCGCGATCGCGGCCACGGTCATCGTTGCACCTTTTCTGGCGTTGCCTTCACCAGCCCAATTAGTCGGACTATCATCCTGCGTTTGTAGATCGCCCGCCAATGTCTGCAATGGGTCGTGTGCGGCTAGTCCGTTATGGGGTTAGCTGCCCTTCGGGGAAACTCTTGTCTCGACGAAATTGCAGAACTCCATTCTCGCATCTTTCGTCTCAAAGGCGCGCGCCGGGACAATGAAGGAATTGAGATTCTTTCTTTGGATGATCAGCGCGTCTCCATCGCTTTTGATAGAGCTAATCTCACCCCACGCGACTGTTCCTTCGCGCTGACCAATTGAGGTTTTGATCCCATCGTCACCCACGATCAGCGTCCGCGGCTGGGGCTTGAACATTAGCACAGGGAACAGTGCGAACCCCACAACTGGCACCAGTCCAATTGCAACGACTTCGATCAGTCCCGCCAGCGTTCCTGGAAACCCGCCAAACAGCATCAACGATGCTGAAATCGCAAATGCTGCGAACATCGATAAGTGCGTCTTCCAGAGACGTTGGCGCCACATTTGACCATACCACCGCAGAACTTCGCCACGGGTTGAGGCATAGTTGATGGTAATGCTCATGCCCGTTGTCTTGCCGCAAATCAGGCTTGCAAACAATGTCCGCAATGGGTCGTGTGCAGACGGGCCGCTTTGAAGGTCCGCTTTTCCCGGCGGGATGACCGCAGTGGGGTTAGCTGCCATTCGTGGGCACAACATAATGTTCAGCGTCACGAGGGTTGCGAGGTTTGGAGAT
>NZ_JAANOZ010000013.1 GCF_011320115.1 Croceibacterium segetis
CGATCTCGGCGCGGTAGGCCGCGGCGACGTCGGCGTAGAACTCCTCCATCGTCGGATAGACGTCCTCGGGAATGCCCGCCCGCCCGGCGCGGAAGTGGAGCATGGTCGGGCTCGGGATGGCGACCTTGGGCGTCTGCGTCGCATGGGCGGCGAGGAACTCGAAGTCGGCGCGCTGGATCGGCTTCACGTGCGCAACCTTGCCGGTGATGACGATCTTCGGCGGGGCGAAGTGCACGTCGACGCCCTTGTCGTTCTTGAACGCCTTCTTGATCCCGCCGGTCTCCTCGACCCCGGCCAGCTGGAGCAGGAAGTCGGTGTGGAAGAACACCCGCCGAAACTCGCCGTCGGTGATGGCCTTGAGGCCCAGGCTCTCCTGCCATTTGACCAGATCGGCAATCGCCTCATCCTCGATCGCGCGCAATTCGGCGGCGTCGATCCTTCCGGCCGCGCGCGCGTCACGCGCATCGAGGACGGATTTCGGGCGCAGGAACGAGCCGACATGGTCGGCCCGTGAGGGCAGCTTGGTAGTCATGTTGATGGTCCTGTCGTGGCAAAGAATGGATCTTTAGCCAGGGTCATAACGCGGGCTCGCGCTCGACTGACGGCGCATTTATAATCCCAATCCGAGCTCTGCCGCAACGCACAATCGGCGCAATCGTGCGCCTTTCACGATTGCTTGACCGGACTCGGGCCGCGATTGTAGGCATTGCTTACAAAAATCGGCCGCCCCAAAGACCGGAAGGGGAAGCGCGCCGCGGGAGAGTTCATTGGCCGACGTCACGCTCTATCACTGGGAGCCGAACGCCAACTCGGGCAAGCCGATGCTGGCGCTCGCCGAGAAGGGCGTGCCGTTCGACAGCCACTACATCGACATGCTGCAGTTCGACCAGCACAAGCCGGAATACCTCGCGGTCAATCCGCAGGGGACGATCCCGGCGATGATCCATGGCGACAGGGTGCTGACCGAGAGCACCGCGATCATGGAATACGTCGACGACGCGTTCCCCGGACCCGACCTCATGCCCGCCGACCCGCGGGACCGCTGGCGAGTGCGCTGGTGGATGAAGTTCATGGACCAGTGGCTCGGCCCGAGCTTCTCGATGATCGGCTGGTGCACGTTCGTCGGCCCGTCGCTGGCGCACAAGCCGGAGGAAGAGCGCGAGGCGATGATCGCGCGCATTCCGCTGCCGGAACGCCGCGCCGCCTGGCGCAAGGCGATGTTCGCCGAGTTCAGCGAAAGCGAGCTGGCCGAGAGCCGGCGCCGGATCGCCCAGGGCGTGGGAATGCTCGAGGAAGAGCTTGGCAAGCGCGAGTTCGTCGCCAGCAACCAGTACTCGCTGGCCGACATCAACATCTTCAATTCCACTTACATGCTGCCGGTCGGCAACGCCGACCTGTGCGGCCCGCAAATCACGCCGAACATCTGGCGCTGGCTCAAGGCCGTCTATCGGCGCCCGGCAGTGCAGCAGACCTGGGCCATGGGCAGCGGCCGCTTCACCGACCGCTTCAACGCGATCATGGGGGAGTTCGTCGCGTGACGATGCTCTACCATGGCGAGCCGAACGGGCCGTCGCTGAGCGTGCTGGCGGCGCTGTACGAGAGCGGTCTCGCTATCGAGACCCAGCCGATCGATCTGCTGGCAGGCGAACGTCACGCGCTCCCCGACGTGACCGACAGCGCGGCACTCGATTACGCCGTCGAAGGCGAAGGGCCTGTCCTCGTCGTGGACGGCGAGGCCATGAGCGAAGCGGTGTTCCTCGCGCAATACTTCGACGAGGCCACCGGCGGCTGCGGCCTGCAGCCGAGCGATCCTTACGCGCGCTGGCAGATGCTAATGTGGTGCCGCCAGGCGACCGAACGGCTGTCGCCGGCGGTGGCCTATCTCGGCAATCTGGCGTGGTCGCAGAAGCGGCTCGCGGCGATGAGCCCGGCAGAATTCGACAAGCTCGCCAATACCATCGTCAGCGAGGATCAGCGCAAGCGCTGGCAGGATTTGCGCGACGATGTGGTGGATGCCGCCAAGGTCGAGGATTCGAAGACCAAGGTCGCGCAATTCGCCGCGCGGGTGGAAGCGCAGCTCGCCGACGGGCGCGCGTGGCTGATGGGCCCGTTCTCGATCGCCGATCTCGAGACTTTCGCCTGGCTGCGGTCGATGCGCGAACTCGAAGCCGACGCCTTCGCGGGGCAGGCTCGCTGCCTCGCGTGGATGGCCCGTGTAGAAGCACGGCCGAGCGTGCAGAAAGCGCTCGCCCGGGCCACGGCAGACACACCCGCGCGCGCCTTCGCGCCGGGGCCTGAAATCAATCGCTGGGGTTAGTCCTGGGAGGGACCTGGATGCTGCGTAATCGTTGGATCATTGCCGCTTGCGCCGCGCTGGCCCTGGCCGGGTGCAAGAACGCCAGCACGGGGGGCGGGAGCGCCGGCGAGGCGTCCGCCGGGCCGACCACCGGCGTCACCGATGCGATGATCGCCGCTGCCGACGGCAACGAGTGGCTGAGCTACGGCCGCGACTACGCCGAGCAGCGCTTCAGCCCGCTCACCCAGGTGAGCGACAAGACCGTCGGCCAGCTCGGCCTGGCCTGGTCGGCCGACCTCGACACTGCGCGCGGGCAGGAAGCAACGCCGCTGATGCACGACGGCGTGCTCTACGTCTCGACCGCGTGGAGCAAGGTCAACGCCTACGACGCGAAGACCGGCGCGCTGAAATGGAGCTACGATCCCAAGGTTCCGCGCGAAACGCTGCCGGTCGCCTGCTGCGACGCGGTCAACCGCGGCGTCGCGCTCTACGGCGACAAGGTCTACCTCGCCACGCTCGACGGGTACCTGGTGGCGCTCAACCAGAAGGACGGCTCGGTCGCCTGGCGCAAGGAGATCGTCCCAGATCACACCAACTACACGATCACCGGCGCGCCGCGGGTGGCGCATGGCAAGGTGTTCATCGGCAGCGGCGGCGCCGAATACCGCGCGCGCGGCTTCATCGCCGCGTTCGACTGGGCCAGCGGCAACGAGCTGTGGCGCTTCTGGACCATCCCGGGCGATCCCTCGAAGAGCTTCGAAAACGACGCCATGAAAGCGGCCGCGAAGACCTGGGGCGGCGAGTGGTGGAAGCTCGGCGGCGGCGGCACCGTGTGGGACGCGATCACTTACGATCCGGCGACCAACCTGGTGATCTTCGGCACCGGCAACGCCGAGCCGTGGAACCCTGCGGCCAACGGTCGCGAAAAGGCCGGCGCCGACGGCAAGCCGGGCGACAACCTCTACACCAGCTCGATCGTCGCGGTGAACGCCGACACCGGCGCTTACGCCTGGCACTATCAGGAAACGCCCGAAGACCGCTGGGATTACGACAGCGACGCGCAGATCACCCTCGCCGACCTGACGATCGACGGCAAGCAGCAGCACGTCGTGATGCACGTCCCGAAGAACGGCTATTTCTACATTCTCGATGCCAAGAGCGGGAAGTTCGTCTCCGGCACCCCGTGGACCGCGCAGACCTGGACCACCGGGATCGACCCCAGCACCGGGCGTCCGCAGATCAATCCCGAGGCGCGCTACGAGCAGACCGGCAAGCTGTGGGTCTCGGTCCCCGGAGCCGGCGGCGCCCACTCGTGGCACCCGCAGAGCTACTCTCCGGCGACCGGCCTGATGTACATCCCGGCCAACAACGCCGGATTCCCGTACATGGCGAAGAAGGGCTGGCAGCCGTCGGCACAGGGATTCCAGACCGGCCTCGACAGCGCCGCCACCGCGCTTCCGGCGATCCAGGCCGTGCGCGACGCGGCGATGGCCGGGACGACCGGCGCGCTGGTCGCGTGGGACCCGGTCAAGAAGAAGGAAGCCTGGCGAGTCGACTACAAGGGCCCGTGGAACGGCGGCACGCTGGCGACCGCCGGCAACCTGGTGTTTCAGGGCACGGCGACCGAGCAGTTCGCCGCCTACAGCGCCGACAGCGGCAAGCAATTGTGGACCTTCCCGACCCAGAGCGGGATCGTCGCCGCGCCGATGACTTACGCCATCGACGGGCAGCAATACGTCGCCGTGCTCGCCGGCTGGGGCGGGGTCTGGGACATCGCCCCCGGGCTGCTCGCGGCCAAATCCGGCTTCCCGCGCAACATCAGCCGCCTGCTGGTGTTCAAGCTCGGCGGCACCGCCAAGCTGCCACCGGCGCCGCCGCTGAACAAGCTGGTGCTCGACCCGCCGGCATTCACCGGTACTGCCGCGCAGGCGGCGCACGGCGCCGACGTCTACGGCCGCTACTGCTCGGTGTGCCACGGCGACGCGGCGATCGCCGGGGCGCTCAACCCCGACCTCCGGCGTTCGGGCACTCTCGGCAGCGGCGACGCCTTCAGGCAGATCGTCATCGGCGGCGCGCTTCACGAGCGCGGCATGGTCTCGTGGAAGGCCGTGCTCACCCCGGACGATGCCGAGGCCGTTCGCCAGTACGTCATCCAGCGCGCCAACGAGGACAAGGCGCTCGAGATGAAAGGCAAGACATGATTCGACTCAGCGACGCGGCAATTGTAACGGTCGTTAGAATGTTGGCGCAGTTGATGCCCGCCGCGTCACGATTTGCTAAAGGTTTAACCAAACAGGGAATCGCTTCGGGAAAAGGAGCCTGATCGCATGAACGAAGTCACCACCATCAACCGCACGCAGCGCGAATACTCGGACGCCGTGAAGAAGGCGCTCGGTCGCAAGCCGCAGCTCTTCATCAACGGCGAATGGGTCGACAGCTCCGGCGACGCGACGATCGACGTCGAGGATCCATCCTCTGGCAAGGTGATCTCCAAGTTCGTCGAGTCGACCGACAAGGACGTCGACCGTGCGATCGCCGCCGCGCGCACCGCGTTCGACGACGGCCGCTGGCGCGACATGCCGCCGATCGCGCGCGAGAAGATCATGCATCGGATCGCCGACCTGATCGAAGCGCATGCCGACGAACTGGCCGAACTCGAAGCGATCGACGTCGGCAAGCCCAAGGGCATGGCCGGCGCGGTCGACGTGCCCGGCGCCGCCGCGCACTTCCGCTACATGGCCGGCTGGGCCGGCAAGGCCGGCGGCGAGACGCAGGCGCCCTATGCGATGCCGGCCGGGACGATGTTCGGCTACACGCTGAAGGAGCCGGTCGGCGTCTGCGCGCAGATCGTGCCGTGGAACTTCCCGCTGCTGATGGCCTGCCTCAAGCTCGCCCCGGTGCTCGCCTCCGGCTGCACCAGCGTCCTCAAGCCGGCCGAGCAGACCAGCCTTACCGCGCTGCGGCTGGCCGACCTGATCCAGGAGGCCGGCGTCCCCGCGGGCGTAATCAATATCATCACCGGCTACGGCCACACCGCCGGCGACCGGATGGTCAAGCACCCCGACGTCGACAAGGTGGCCTTCACCGGTTCGACCGAGATCGGCAAGCTGATCAACCGCAACGCCACCGAAACGCTCAAGCACGTCACCCTCGAACTGGGCGGCAAGAGCCCGGTCGTCGTCATGCCCGATGTCGATATCGCCGAAACCGCGCCGGGCGTGGCGGGCGCGATCTTCTTCAACTCGGGCCAGGTCTGCGTCGCCGGCAGCCGCCTCTATGCGCACAAGAGCGTGTTCGACAAAGTGGTCGAAGGCATGGCCGAGACCGCGCACTTCTGGGCGCCGCGCGCCTCGCTGGACCCGGAAGGCCACATGGGCCCGCTGGTCAGCAAGGAGCAGCATGAGCGTGTGCTCGGCTACATCGAAGCCGGCAAGCGCGATGGCGCCAGCGTGCTGATGGGCGGCGACGTTCCCAGCAACGACGGCGGCTATTACGTCAGCCCGACAATCCTGACCGACGTGAACCCGCAAATGAGCGTGGTGCGCGAAGAGATCTTCGGGCCAGTGGTGGTGGCGCAGCGCTTCGAGGACCTCGACGAGGTGGTCAAGGAAGCCAACGACACACCCTACGGCCTCGCCGCGGGCGTGTGGACCAAGGACGTCAGCGCCGCGGTGCGTATCGCCAGCCGGCTCAAGGCCGGCACGGTATGGGTCAACACTCACGCGATGATCGATCCCGCGCTGCCCTTCGGCGGCTACAAGGAAAGCGGCATCGGCCACGAACAGGGCCGGCTCGGACTCGAGGCCTACTTCGAGACCAAGACGGTGTTGATGAAGCTGTAAGTGCTGCGATGACTGCCTACGTTCGCAACGCCTGGTACGTCGCGGCGTGGAGCCACGAACTCGAGGCGGGGAAGCCGTTCCCCGCCTCGATCCTCGACGAACCGATCGTCATCTATCGCGGTGAAAGCGGGCGCATGGTCGCTCTCGAGGACCGCTGCGTCCATCGCCTGGCGCCGCTCTCGCTCGGGCGCTGTGAAGGCGACCGGCTGCGCTGCATGTACCACGGCCTGCTCTACGATCCGGACGGCGCTGTGGCGGCGATCCCGGGGCAGGACCTGATCCCCAAGAACGCCCGCGTGAAAGCCTACCCGGTCGCCGACCGGCACGACTGGGTCTGGGTGTGGATGGGCGACCCCGCGCAGGCCGACCTCGCGCTGATCCCGCCGGCCGTAGGCCTGAGCGATCCCGACTACATCCTCGGCCATGGCCATCTCGACTATGCGGCCGAAGCGCAGCTGATCAACGACAACCTGCTCGACTTCAGCCATCTGACTTACGTCCACGCAAACAGCTTCGGCGCCGGGCCCGAGTTCGCCGAGAACCTGCCGAGGCTCGAGCCGCTCGAACGGGGGGTGCGCTTCTCGCGCTGGATGGTCGACACGCATGGACAGTCGTCGCGCAAGTCGTCGGTGCCGATCGACAGCTACATGACTTACGATTTCCTGATCCCCGGCGTGCTGCTGATGTGGAGCGGCAACTACCCGCAAGGGACCGCCAAGAAGCTCGACTTTGCGGCGCCGGCGCTCGACGACGCGCAAGCCGGGGTGACCTTCACCAGCCAGGCAGTGACGCCGCTCGGCCCGAAACAGTCGCGCTATTTCTTCAGCTGGGGTCCCCGCGTCGGCCACGGCGACGAGAAGTTGCGCGACCAGCTGATGACCATGGCCGGAGTCGCGTTCGGCGAGGACAAGACGATGATCGAGGCGCAGCAGAAGGTCATCGACCGTTCGCCCGGCGCGCGGATCATGCCCACCGCGCACGACAAGGGGGTGACGATCTTCACCCGGCTGGTAGAGCGGCTCGCCAAGGCCGAAAGCTCGGCCGCCTCGCTTCCGGAGAAAGTTGCTTGATCGACCTCGCCAAGATCCGCGCCATCGACGTCCACGTCCACGCCGAGGTCAGCTGCCACGATCCGGAAGACCCGGTGATGGCGCAGTTCTTCGACGCCGCCAGCGCCTATTTCAAAGCCCCGCGCGAACGGCCGAAGATGCCCGAGATCATCGAGATCTACCGCGAGGCGAATATCGCCCTGTGCCTGTTCACCGTCGACTGCGAAAGCGCGATGGGAGCCAAGCGGGTGAGCAACTACGAAGTCGCCGAGCAGGCGCAGAAGAACGACGACATCTGCCTCGCCTTCGCCAGCATCGACCCGCACAAGGGCAAGTACGGTGCCCGCGAGGCGCGTGATCTGGTCGAGAACCACGGGGTCAAGGGCTTCAAGTTCCATGGCATCGCCCAGAACGCCCATCCGGCCGACCGCATGGCCTACCCGATCTACGAGGTGATCAACGCCTACAAGCTGCCGGTGATCTTCCACACCGGCCATTCGGGCATGGGCACCGGCATGCGCGGCGGCGGGGGCATGCGCCTCAAGTACGGCGAGCCGATGCTGATCGACGACGTCGCGGTCGATTTCCCCGACATGAAGATCATCCTTGCCCACCCGAGCTGGCCGTGGGTCGACCAGAGCCTCAGCATGGCGCTGCACAAGGACAACGTGTTCATCGACCTCAGCGGCTGGAGCCCGAAGTACTTCCCCAAGCAGGTGATCCAGTACGCCAACACCCAGCTGAAGCACAAAATGCTGTTCGGTTCGGACTTCCCCCTGATCCACCCCGACAAGTGGATCGCCGCTGCGCAGGACGTCGGCTTCCGCGAGGAAGTGATGCCGGGGATCATGAAGGACAACGCCGCGCGGGTGCTGGGACTGGCGTGAGCGATCCCGCCGACATTCGCAATTGGCTGCGGCTGTCGGAGCGCGTGACCACGTCCGGACGTTTGCAGCCGGGCGACCCGCAACGGCTTGCCGCGATCGGCGTGAAGCACGTCATCAATCTGGCGATGCCCGATCACCCCGAAGCGTTGCCGAACGACGAAGCGGTCATGCGGGCTGCGGACCTGCGCTACACGCATATCCCCGTTCACTTCGATGCGCCGGACGAGCATCATTATCGCGCCTTCGCAGCCACGCTCGACGCCGATGACCGGCCGGTCCACGTCCACTGCATAATGAACTTCCGCGTCTCTGCTTTTTTCTATCGCTACCATCGCGACCACGGCATGAGCGAAGCTGAAGCACGGGCGCTGATGGAACAGATCTGGACACCGCACACGACCGACCATCCGGACGTGAAGCCGTGGCGGGCGTTCGTGACGGGAGAGCGGTAGTGGACTTCCACGGACAGCACATCGCCGTCACCGGCGGATCGAGCGGGATCGGCCTCGTCACCGCGCAGCTGCTGGCGAGCCGCGGGGCGCGGGTCTCGCTGATTGCGCGGCGCAAGGAGCTGCTCGATGAGGCGGTCGCCGGGATCGGCGAGCGCGCCGCCGGCTTCGCCGCCGACGTCGGCGAGAAGGACCAGCTCGACGCCGCGCTCGACGCGGCCGCGGCTCAGTTCGGGCCGATCCACGGGCTGTTCGCCAACGCCGGGCTGACCGGCGGGTTCACGCCGGCGGTGGCGTTCGACCCGGCGGTGTTCGAGCAGACCATCCGGGTGAACCTGATCTCTGTCTTCTGGGCGATCCAGAAGGTGCTGCCGGCGATGATCGAGGCGAAGAACGGGGTGATCCTCGTCACCGGCTCGATGGCCAGCAAGCGAGGCATGGCGATGAACCCCGCCTACGTCTCCTCCAAGCACGGCGTACTCGGTCTCACCCGGGCGATCGCGGTCGAGATGGCTCCGCTGGGCGTCCGCGCCAACTGCATCATACCCGGCTTCATCAAGACCGAGGCGCTCGACCGCATTCCGCCCGAGCAGAAGGGCAAGATCGAGCAGCGCATCCCGATGCGCCACATGGGCATTTGCGAGGAGCTGGCCGAAGTCGCCGCCTTCCTGCTGAGCGACGCGGCGAGCCACGTCACCGGGCAGGACTGGGCGGTCGACGGCGGCGTCCTGGAATCGATCGAGGTCTGACAATGGCACTGAAATACTACCACGCCGAACCGATGGCGAACTCGCTGAAGTCGATGATCCCGCTCAAGGAGAAGGGCCTCGCCTACGAGAGCGTCTACGTCGACCTGCACAAGTTCGAGCAGCACCAGGACTGGTTCCTGGCGATCAACCCCGAAGGCCAGGTGCCGGTGCTCGACCACGACGGGACGATCATCACCCACACCACGGTGATCAACGAATACCTCGAGGACGCCTTCCCCGGCGACCAGCCGACGAGTGGCCCGCTGCGGCCGACAACCCCGGTCGGTGCGGCGCGGATGCGCTACTGGAACAAGTTCGTCGACGAGCAGGTGATGAACTACGTCTCGATGCATGGCTGGCACCGGCTGGTGCGGGTGATCGCCAGCTCGATCGAGGACGGCAAGTTCGAGGAACTGATGAGCCACGTGCCGCTGCCCGACCAGCGCAAGAAGTGGATGACCGCCCGCTCCGGCTTCGAGCAGAAGGACCTCGACCACGCGCTCGAGAAGATCGAGTACGCGCTGAACAAGGTCGAGGCGCAGCTCGGCGAGACGGCCTATCTCGCGGGCGACCGCTACACGCTCGCCGACATCAACTTCTATTCGCATTGCGGAATGAGCGTGAACCGCATGTTCCCGCAATTCGATGTCGACAACCGCTACCCCAACCTCGTCCGCTGGCGCGAAAGCATCAGCGACCGGCCGGCGGTGCAGGAGGCGCTCGCCGGCGAAGACCGCACCCAGCCGGGCCTGCGGACCTGGGGCGGCGACGGCCGCGAACATTCGTAAGGACACCGGGGTCGCACCCGAAGGGAGAAGATGACGATGCGTGCCTGGATGCTGCCCGCCGGTTCCGACGGCTTCGACAAACTATCCATGCAGGACCTGCCGGATCCCACGCCGGGCCCCGGCGAGGTGCTGGTCCAGATGCTCGCCTGGTCGATCAACTACCGCGATTTCGCGGTCGCGGCGGGCAAGTACTTCGGCGGCGTGCTCAAGGCCCCGGCGATCCCGCTGAGCGACGGCGCGGGCGTCGTCGCCGCGGTCGGCCCGGGCGTGACGAAGTTCCAGGAAGGCGACCGCGTCCAGAGCGCGTTCTTCATGCGCTGGGAAGAAGGCCCGCCGCGGATGGGCCCGGCGCTCGGCGACGGCATGGCGCCCGGCGTGCTCGCCGAGCTTGTCGTGCTCCCCGAAAGCGGCGTGGTGCCGATGGCGGCAAGCCTCGACCATGCCGAGGCCGCGTGCCTGCCCTGCGCCGGCGTCACCGCCTGGAACGCGCTCCACGAAGGCCCGCGCGCGCTGCGCCCGGGCGACCGGGTGCTGGTGCTCGGCAGCGGCGGCGTGTCGATGCTCGCGCTGCAGATCGCCCGCGCCACGGGCTGCGAGGTGATCGCCACCTCTTCGTCCGACGAGAAACTCGAGGTGATCAAGGGCCTCGGCGCAGCGCATACGGTCAACTACAAGACCGTGCCCGAGTGGGGCCCGTGGATCGCGCAGAACCTCGGCGGGGTCGACAAGGTGGTCGAAGTCGGCGGCGCCGGCACGGCCGAGCAGTCGATGATGGCGCTGCGCACGCAAGGCGAAGTCGCGCTGATCGGCGTGCTCTCCCCCGAAGGCGCGCCCAACCCGCGCGGGCTGATGATGACCGCGGGTTCGATGCGCGGCATCTTCGTCGGCTCGGCGGCGATGGCCAAGGCGCTCAACCGGGCGATCGACGTCAACGGCATCAAGCCGCTGATCGGCGCGCGCTTCAAGTTCGAGCAGGCGAAAGAGGCTTACGCCCATGCCTGGGGGCCCGAGAGCTTCGCCAAGACGGTCATCGAGTTGTAAGAGGGCCCAGAGAGGTAAGCAGCCATGTGGGAAGTACGCGTCACGCCCTCGGGCGATTTCGACAACCACGCCTTCAAGTCGAACCACTTCGAGGTGCGGCCGCTCTCGGCGGCGATGGGCGCGGAGGTGGTCGGCGTGCGCCTGCCCGACTTGAGCGACGAGGCCTTCGAGCAGTTCAAGCAGGCGCTCTACCGCCACAAGATGCTGTACTTGCGCGACCAGCACCTGACCCATGCCGAGCACGAGGAATTCGGCGCCCGGCTGGGCCCGTTCGCGGTCGACGCCTATACCCAGGGCGTGCCCGGCCACCGCGAGGTCCATCCGATCATCAAGGAAGCGGACACCAAGGCGGCGAGCCTGTTCGGTGGCGGCTGGCACACCGACAGCCCGTTTCTCGAGGAGCCCCCGGCGATCACCACCCTGCGCGCGGTCGAGATCCCGCCGTTCGGCGGCGACACCAGCTGGGCCAACTGCGCGCTGGCCTTTCGTCACCTCAGCAAGACCTATCAGGACATGCTCCGCGGGCTGCGCGTGCACATGAGCGCGGCGAACAACGTCCGCACGCAGGAAAAGCTGATGGGCAAGGCGATCACCTTCGCCGACAAGGAGCAGTTCGAGCAGGGCCAGCGCGGCAGCTACCACCCGCTCGTCCGCACCCACCCCGAGACCGGCGAGGAATCGCTCTATATCTGCGACACCTATGCCGACGGGATCGAGGGCATGACCACCTTCGAGGCCAAGCCGATCATCGACTTCCTGGTCCAGCACTCCACCCAGCACGCCTTCACCTGCCGCCTGCGCTGGGAGCCGGGCATGGTCGCGCTGTGGGACAACCGCGGCACCATGCACCTCGGCCCCAACGACTACGACGGCTACCGCCGCGAGATGTACCGCACGACCACGGCGGGCGGTAAGGTCGAGGCGGCTTAGCCAGCCTGCCGCGAGCATCGGAGCCCGGGAGCGAGCGCTACGCCTTGACGGAAAGCAGCTCGGCGAGCTGATCCATCTGCTCCGGCAGTCCAGCCGCCGAGCCCGTCATCGCTTCCTCGAGCGCTTCCCGGGAGGGATAGAGTTCGTGGAAGGTGAGCAGGGTCTTGCCGCCGCGGTCCTCGAAGGTCACCGTGGTGACCGCGCCTTCTTCTTCGCCTTCGTCGTTGGTCCACACGATGCGCGCGTCGGGGACGACCTCAAGGTACTTGCCGTAGAAGGTCATGGTCTGGCCCCCGGCGCCGAACTCGAGGGAGTACTTTCCGCCGGTGCGCACATCCATGTCGCACGACCGCAGCGAGACACCGGTGACCGACCTGGGCATCCACCACTGCCGAAACAGCTCGGGCCTGCTCCATGCCGCGAACACCGTGCCTGGCGGAGCATCGAACACCCGCGTGACGACCAGCTCCCGGTCACCCCTGCGTTCGACGACCGTGCGGTTTTGCGCGGCGGCGTGACTACTCGCTTGTTCGTTCATCGTCCTGCTCCTGCTTCATTTCCAGAATGACCTGGTCGAGCGCGTCGAATCGCGCCTCGAACAGCTTGCGGTGGGCTTCGATCCACTGGGCCTCCGCTGCGAGACCGCCTTGCCCGAGCTTGCAGGTCCGCACCCGCCCGACCTTCTCCGTCATGACCAGCCCGGCCCGTTCGAGCACGGCGACGTGCTTCTTCATGCCGGTCAGCGTCATGCGAAATTTTTCGGCGAGACTGGTGATCGATGCGTCGGCCCGGCCCAAGTGATCGATGATGCCGCGTCGCGTCGCGTCGGACAGCGCGGCGAACGAGAGATCGAGCGCGGGGCTTGAATACTGAACCATATAGTTCACTATCTACACGACCTCCCGAGGGATGCAAGGGCCGCGAATTCGAGGCCGCCGCGAGCGGAGGCAGGCGGCGGCTAACCCCGGAATGCCGTCGATCCGGCGGCGGTGCGAGAGCCCGTCGAGGGAGGGGATGCGCCAAAGCCGATCGGTCTGTGCGGCGTTGCTGCACCGCGCCTTTTGGAATACTCAGAGTAATTGATCCATCCGACGAGGCCGCCAGAGCCGGGCAATTGGGGGGGAATTCGGTGAAACGAGCAGTCTCGATGTTCTTGCCCGTCAGCCTTGCCCTGCTTTCGGCGCTGACGCCGACGGCGAGCTTCGCGCAAAGCGAAGCGCCGGCGATCGTCGAGGATTTCCGGCCCTCTTCGCTCAATCAGCCGGGGCAGGAATACCCGCAGGTAAATTCGCAAGGCTATGTCCGCTTCCGCGTCAACGCGCCCGGTGCGCAAAGCGTCAAGGCCAGCCTCGGCCTCGGCGGACAGGGAGGCACCGTGCTCAGCAAGGCGGTCGATGGCTCCTGGATCGGCACGTCCAGCGGCCCGCTCGATGAGGGATTCCACTACTACCACCTTGAAGTCGACGGCGGCGTTTTCAACGATCCGGGGACGCTGAACTTCTATGGCTCGACTCGCTGGGAGAGCGGCATCGAGATTCCCGCGCACGACGCGGATTTCTACGCCCTGAAGGACGTCCCGCACGGGAACGTGCAGCAGGTCCTGTTCCCGTCTCCCAGCACTGGAATCCAGCGGCGCGCCTTCGTCTACACCCCGCCGGGATATGCAGCGAACCAGGCCGCACGCTATCCGGTGCTCTACCTGCAACACGGCTGGGGCGAGGATGAAACGGCCTGGAGCAACCAGGGCCACGCCAACCTGATCATGGACAACCTGATCGCCGACAAGGCGACGCGGCCCTTCATCATCGTGATGACCTACGGCATGACGAACGTGATTCGCCCCGGCGACCCCGGCGGCCTCGCTCGGTTCGACATCAAACCGTTCCAGACGGTCCTCGTCGACGAGTTGATTCCCTATATCGACCGCCACTTCCGCACGCTTCCCGACCGGGACCACCGGGCCATGGCAGGTCTGTCGATGGGCGGCATGGAGACCAAGATGATTGCCACCGCCAACGTCGACACGTTCGGCTACGTCGGCCTGTTCAGCGGCGGCACCTTTTCACCCGACGATGTGGCGAAAGCGCCCAGCTTCCGCGAGAAGGTGAAGCTCGCCTTCGTCAGCTACGGCAGCCGCGAGCTTGAGCGGCGCGCCGTCGCCCCGCCGGGCGCGCCTCCGTTCGACCCCGTCGCCAACCACAAGGCGCTCAAGGCTTCGGGCTTCAACAGCGTGTTCTATGTATCGCCGAACACCGCGCACGAGTTTCTCTCATGGCGGCGCAGCCTTCACGAATTTGCGCCACTGTTGTTCCGCGACTGAGGCGCGCGCTTCAGCACACGGCCCCTGTCGGGATCGACGGAATCGGGTCCGGAAGAGCCGGCGATGTTGCGTGGCTGGCCTCGCGGCAAATCCAACAATCGACAATCCGGCTGCGAAAACCGCTGTCCTACACGCGCCGGACCTGAAACAGTCCCGGCCGCTCTTTCAAATCGTTGGTCTCGGGTGAGGCACCCGCCAGGGGCGGCTTGGAAAACGCTGCTGGAAATGTGTCACCCTGTCGCCCTGGCCGAAAAGCCCGGATTTCTGCGGGTTTCAGGGGCGACACCCGGGTGACAGGGTCCGTAAAGTGTCACCCTGTCTTGCGGCCGTTTACTGGGCGAAGAAGTTGAGCTCGAGCAGCACGTTGTTGGGATCGGCGGTGAAGATCTGCCGCAGGCTGATCGCGCTGACCAGGTTCTCCTGGTAGTCGGCGCGCATCGCGTCGAGCCGGCCCTTGACCTCGTCGTACCCGGTGCACTTGAGCGCCACGTGGTGCAGCGCGCCGGTGAGCGATCCCGGCTGGACCTCGCGATCGAAGGTGCGCGGGCAGTCGGTGGTGTTGATGTGGATGATCGCGCGGCCTTCGGCGTCGAACATCCAGGTGGCGTTCTGCGGCGTCAGCGGCGGCGGCGCGTCGCGCCTCTCGAGGCCGAGCAGCTGGCCATAGAAATCGGCCGTTTCGTTCAGCCGGTCGGTGATGATGTTGACGTGATCGAGCGCCTCGACGTTCATGCCTCTTACCTCGTTAACAGGGCACCGCTTTCCCCTTGCGTCACATGCCAGATATTGTATGCGCCGCATACAATTTTCGCATATATGATTCTTTCACAAGTGAGAGGAAGTTTGTGATGGCCGAGAATCTTGAGCAGATTCTGCAGAAGACCCCGAATATCGTCGAAAAGCTGCGGAATTCGCAGATCGGTGCCTACGTCTATCCGGTCGTTGCGCCCGAGTTTTCCAACTGGCGCTCCGAGCAGTGGGCCTGGCAGCACAGCGCGGTGCTGTTCGACCAGTCGCACCACATGTTCGACCTCTACATCAACGGTCCCGACGCGCTCAAGCTGCTGTCGGACACGATGGTCAACTCGCCCGCCGGGTGGGAGGTCAACAAGGCCAAGCAGTACGTGCCCACCACGCCTTACGGCCACGTGATCGGTGACGGCATCATCTTCTACCTGGCGCCCGAGCAGTTCGTCTACGTCGGCCGCGCGCCGGCCGCCAACTGGCTGATGTTCCAGGCCCAGAAGGGCAATTACAACGTCGAGATCATCAACGATCCGCGTTCGCCGAGCCGCCCGATGGGCAAGCCGGTCAGCCGCATCTCCTGGCGCTTCCAGATACAGGGCCCGCGCGCATGGGACGTGATCGAGAAGCTCAACGGCCAGACGCTCGAGAAGCTCAAGTTCTTCAACATGAGCGAGATGAAGATCGGCAACAAGACCGTGCGCACGCTGCGCCACGGCATGGCCGGTTCGCCGGGTCTCGAGATCTGGGGCCCGTACGAGGACCAGGACTACATCCGCGACGAGATTCTCAAGGCCGGTGAAGAGTTCGGCCTGATCGCCGTCGGTTCGCGCGCCTACCCCTCGAACACCCTCGAATCCGGCTGGATCCCCAGCCCGCTGCCGCCGATCTACACCGGCGACGAGCTCAAGGACTACCGCGAGTGGCTCGGCGCCGACAGCTACGAAGCCACCGGCGCGATCGGCGGCTCGTTCGTCGGCAAGTCGATCGAGGATTACTACCTCAACCCGTGGGAGCTGGGTTACGGCCCGTTCGTCAAGTTCGACCACGACTTCATCGGCGCCGACGCGCTCAAGAAGATCGACCCGAGCGTGCAGCGCAAGAAGGTCACGCTCGAGTGGAATGCCGACGACATGAAGAAGATCCAGGGCTCGATGTTCGACCCCGAGGGTCAGCAGTACAAGTTCTTCGACCTCCCGCTCGCCAACTACGCCAACAGCAACTACGACTCGGTCGTCGATGCCGACGGCAGCGTGATCGGCCTGTCGATGTTCACCGGCTACTCGTACAACGAGAAGAAGGCGCTCAGCCTGGCGACCGTCGATCACGAGATTCCGCTCGGGACCGAGATTCACGTGCTGTGGGGCGAAGACCCGAACACGCAGAAGACCACGGTCGAGCCGCACAAGCAGCTCGCGGTCCGCGCGATCGTCTCGCCGGTGCCGTACTCGAAGATGGCCGCCGATACCTACGCGCAAGGCTGGCGCACCAGCCGCGTCGCCGAACCGGCCTGAGCCGATCCGCAGCGAAAAGATCTGGGGGAGGCGCCGCAAGGCCCCTCCCCCTTTCTTGTCTAAGGGCCCCGCCCCGGGCAAGATCGCGAGGCAAGAGGGAGAGCGAGCGATGGCGAACTACGTGCTGGTCCACGGCGCCTGGGGCGGCGGACAGAGCTACGACAGGACTGCGGCCGACCTGCGCGCGGCCGGGCACGAAGTTCTGGTCGCCCGGCTCAGGGGCCTCGGCAGCCGCTCGGATGAGCTGCACCCCGGCATCACCCTGACCGACCACATCGACGATGTCTGCGAGCAGGTCGCGGCTGCCGGCTTCGAGCGCTTCGTGCTCGCCGGCCATTCCTACGGCGGCATGGTCGTCACCGGCGTCGCTACCCGCCTCGGCGCGCGGATCGACGCGATCGTCTACATCGATGCGTTCCTGCCCGGCGACGGCGAGAGCCTGTGGGACATCACCGGCGACTTCGAGCACAACTGGTACATCGACAGCCAGAAGCACACCCCCGGCCTCGTCGCGCCGATCGGCTCGGTCGATTTCGAGCCGGTCCCCGGCCAGGTCGGCCGCCACCCGCTGCTGACGCTGCTCGAGGCGGTCCGCTACACCGGCGAGGAAACCAAGATCCCCAGCCGCACTTACGTCTTCGCCACCGACTGGGGGCCGACGCCGTTCCGCCGGTTCTCGCTGCAAGTCCAGGCGGAGGGCGGTTGGGCGCATCACGAGAGCAAGGCGAGCCACTTCGTGATGGCCGACCAGCCCGAGCAGACCACCGCGATATTGCTCGGCCTCGTCGCGTGAACTGGGGCGCGCTGGCGCTGGCCGCGGCGGTGCTCGCCCCGACCGCGGCGCAGGACGTTCCGGCCGACCTGACGGTCCTGCCGCCGGTTCCCTCGGCCTACGCGGCGCCGAAGACCGAATGGGGCGATCCCGACCTGCGCGCCACCTACACGCTCGACATGATCAACAATGGCCGCATCGCCTTCCAGCGGCCCGATGGATATGCCGGCCGGGTCTGGCTGACCGATGCCGAGTTCGCCAAGCGGCTCGAAGCGGCGAAGGCTTCCGACGCGGCCTACTCGGAGGAGAACGCGCGCGGAACCAAGGGCCTCGAGGCGTGGATGCGCGCCGAGCCGTTTGCGCGCCGCACCTCGATGCTGGTCAGCCCGGCGAACGGCAAGCTGCCACCGCTCCGGCCCGAAGCCGAGGCGCTCCGCGCCGCCGGCCGCTCGAGCTGGGTTCCCGGCCAGGCCTACGACTGGCTCGACGATTTCGACACATGGGATCGCTGCATCACCCGCGGCTTCCCCGCCTCGATGCTGCCGTTCCGCTACAACAACGGCATCCGGGTGTTCCAGGCGCCCGGCTACGTCGTGATCCATTTCGAGATGCTCGGCGACCGGATCATCCCGTTGCGCAGCCGCGAGCACTGGCCGCAAGCCGTCCGGTCGTGGATGGGCGACAGCCTCGGTCATTGGGAAGGGCAGACGCTGGTCGTCGAGACGAGCAACATCCGGGTCGGCGACGGCGCCACCCACGACGTCTCGCGGCGCGCCGCCTCGCCGCTCAACGTGGCGACGCAGGGCACCCCGGCCAACAACGCGATTCCCGTGAGCCCGCAGGCGCAGGTGCTCGAGCGCTTCACCCGCACCGGGCCGGGCGCGCTGGTCTACGAGCTGTCTTACGCCGATCCCGAGGTATTCACCGCCCCGTGGACGGCGCGGATCACCTGGACTCGCGACGACGGCTACGAGTTCTACGAATACGCGTGCCAGGAAGGCAACATGGCGATCCGCAACAACATCCTCGCCACACGCGCCGGGCGGCGCCAGGCAGCGGGAAAGGCCGGCAACTAGAGCGCCGCGAGCAGGGGCACGCCGAACGCCAGGGCCGTCCCGATCGCGATGACGGTCAACACTCCAGCAAGGCCGTATAGCAGCTTGCGGGCGAACTCGGTGTCTTCGACGACCCCGAGTTCTCCCTCTTCTTGCGGAATCTCGGCGCTCCGCTCCGTCGGTGAGAGGCGCGGGAACTCGACGGCAGCCATAAGCACCAGCTTCTCCGAGGCGATCGCCTCTCGCTGCTCCTCGAGATGGGCCTTCAGGCCAGCGTTTTGCCCTTCGCCGAACAACTGGCCGGCTTCGATCTGCCGGTCGATCTCGACGAGCCGGTCGAGCTCGCGCAGTGCGCCGCGGCGATTACCTGACAGCACGGCGAGCTGGAGGCGCACTTGCGCCAACCCGCTGGCACGCACGTAATCAAGATCGATTGTGTTCGACCGCGGCAAAGCGCCGAAGTCGTAAGTCGTCCGCTGGCGCGCGGCGGCGCCACCCTCATATCTCCCGTACGCGTTCACGTCCGATCCCTTCGCAAGACCCCTGCGCCGGCGGGTTTAGGCTGAAGACCGACGACTGCGGTATCCCCGAACCGACTAGTGGACGGCGGTTTGGGCTGGACCGATGACCGGTCCGCCAAAGCGTGCGTCAGCGGCGCCCGAGCGCGGCCTCGCTCTCGGCCATCAGCGATGCGATGATCTCGGCCACGGGCTCTTCCCGGGTGACCATGCCGACGGACTGGCCGGCCATCAGGCTGCCGTTCTCGACGTCGCCGTCGATCACCGCGCGCTTGAGCGCACCGGCCCAGAAGTGCTCGATCCTGAGCTGCGCTTCGCCCATGTCGATGCTGCCCTGGTCAAGCAGCAGGCCGACCTCGCGCTGCTTGGCGGTGAATTCCTCGGTACCCTTGTTCTTCAGCGCACGGACGGGGATCACCGGCAGCCGCGGGTCGAGCTGGACGCTCGCCACCGCGTCGCGCGCGTTGGCGCGGAAGAAGGCTTTCTTGAAGTCCGGATGGGCGATGGATTCAGTCGCACAGGCGAAGCGGGTCCCGAGCTGCACGCCGACAGCGCCCATTTCCAGGTAACCGGCAATTAGCTCGCCGCGCCCGATTCCGCCCGCGACGAACACCAGGAATTCCTCGCTCAGTTCTGGAAGCATTTCCTGCGCCAGCACGCTGGTCGAGACAGGCCCGATATGGCCGCCGGCTTCCATGCCCTCGATTACGAGGGCATCGCCGCCTGAACGCAGCAGTTTCTTGGCTAGCGCCAGCGTCGGCGCGAAGACCACGACCTTGGCGCCGTGGCCCTTGATCGCCTCGACGCTGCCCTTGGGCGGGATGCCGCCGGCGAGGACCACATGCCCGACGCCGTGCTTGCCGCAGACCTCGATCAGGTCGAACAGCTGCGGGTGCATCGTGATGAGGTTCACGCCGAACGGCTTGCTCGTCAGCTCCTTGGTCCCGGCGATCTCGCGGTCGAGCAGTTCGGGCGTCATCGCTCCGCAGGCGATCACCCCGAATCCGCCGGCGTTGCTGATAGCGGAGACGAGATTGCGTTCAGAGACCCAGCTCATCGCGCCGCACAGGATCGCATACTCCGCCCCGAGGAAATCGCAGCCGCGCTGCATCAGGGCCTGGGTCTTGGGGTATTTGAGCATGGCGGTCTTTCACGCGGAACTGGCGGTGGCCGGGGGCTTTAGGGTAGCCGGAAGGCAGCGGCAAGCAGGAGGCGAATCGTGCAGACAAGCAAGCTGGGCAAGAACGGGCCCGAAGTCTCGGCGATCGGGCTCGGCTGCATGGCCATGTCGGGCCTCTACGGCCCGGCCGACCGCGGGGAGGCGATTGCCACCATCCACGCCGCGCTCGATGCCGGGATCGACCTGATCGATACCGGCGACTTCTACGGCATGGGCCACAACGAGATGCTGATCGGCGAGGCGCTCAAGGGCGTCCCGCGGGAGAGCTACAAGCTGTCGGTCAAGTTCGGCCCGCTGCGCGATCACGGCAGCGGCTGGAACGGCTACGATGCGCGACCGATCGCGGTGAAGAACTTCCTCGCCTACACGCTGCAGCGCCTCGGCGTCGATTACATCGATATCTATCGCCCCGCGCGACTCGATCCCAACGTGCCCATCGAAGACACCGTCGGGGCGATCGCCGAATGCATCGAGGCCGGCTGGGTGCGCCATGTCGGCCTGAGCGAGGTTGGGTCCGAGACGCTGCGCCGAGCGAGTGCGGTGCATCCGATCAGCGACCTGCAGATCGAGTATGCGCTGACCACCCGCAACATCGAGCGCGCCGTTCTGCCGGCCTGCCGCGAGCTCGGCATCGGTCTCACCGTCTATGGCGTGTTCGGCCGCGGGCTGCTGACCGGCGGCTGGCAACCCGGCGCCGGCGCTCCCGGCGACTTCCGCCACCACGCGCCTCGTTTCCAGGGCGAGGCAGGACTCAAGAACCTCGACGTCGCGGCCGAAATTGCGCGGGTTGCGCAAGGTTTCGGCATGACCGGTGCGCAAGCGCTGCTCGCGTGGGTGCTCGCTCAGGGTAACGACATCGTGCCGCTGGTCGGCGCGCGCCGGCCGAGCCGGGTGACCGAAGCCGTCGAAGCGCTCGAGCGCGGGCTGGGCCGGGATCAGCTCGCCGAGCTGGAAGCGGCAATCCCGCCCGACGCCGTGGAGGGCGAGCGCTATGCCGCGGCGCAGATGGCGATGCTCGATTCCGAACGCTAGGCGAGCGCCTGGAGCAGCTCGTCCTTGCGGTAGGGTTTGGCGAGCATCCGGTCTTCCGGCTTCTTCCATCCGGCGTCGTCATTGAGCCCGGTGGCGAAGATGATCTTCAAGGTGGGTATCAGTTCGCGGGCCTCTTCGGCCAGCTGCCAGCCGTCGATTTCGCCGGGCATGCGGATGTCGGTGAACAGCACATCGAAACTCTGGTCGCGACGCAGAATCACCAGGGCCTCATCGCCGCTCCCGGCCGCGGTGACGTCATGCCCGGCGTCGGTCAGGTCCTCGAACGCCAGCTCCCTGACCAGCATCTCATCCTCGACGAGCAGAATTTTCGCCATTTTCCGCTTGTCTTTCCTCATCTTGCGAAACGGCCGGTAACTGCACGCTACCGGTGCTAACTGGCAATCGTTAGCAGGAATTTGTTCCCCCGTCCCGGAACATGAGGGTATGCCCAGCGGAACCAACGGCAGTTGCCTGAGTTGGTTCCAAGGTCGGAGGCACGAGCCCGGTCGTGAGGGAAACGGGGATTCATTGGCATCCGCAGTGCGCCCATTCGGCCTCACGCCTTCGGCTGCCCACGCCACTGTGCTGCTCCCTGTCGGCTTGCCGCATGCCGCCCTCGCTCAGGAAATCGAACCCTCCGGCGGATGTCGATCGAGGACTTGCAGGACATCAATGTCTCGTCGGTCGGCAAGACCGACATGCCGTTGAGCGACGCGGCGCCGCGATCTCGCCTGCCAAGATGCTGGCAGAGTCGTTGGGCGGCCTCTGAGGGTTCGTTCGGGCGCTAGTCCGCAGTGGCGAGACGAATATCGCCATCGCGGCCGTAAGGATCGTCATGAAAGACGATTTCGCCGCCACCGGCTGGAAGGGCGGTGAGGTAGGTGACATAGATCGGCACCGGCTTGGCCAAAGGCACTTTCTCTTCCGGCGCGGCATTGGCCGGGATGGGGACGTCCATCAGCCAGCGGTGCATCTTGGCGGCGTCTTCCATCCGGATGCAGCCGTGACTTAGCTGGCGCGCATCTTCCTTCATCAGCTGTTTGGCGGGCGTGTCATGAAGGTAGATGCCCTTCGGATTGGGGAATTCGAACTTCACCTTGCCCATGAAGTTCTCGCCGCCGGGAAGCTGGCGTACGTGGACTTGTCTCTGCCCGTCACGCACGGCCTGCCAGTCGACTGCCTTGGGATCGAGCACCGGTGCGTTGTCGTCCCAGTCGGCGAGCACCTCGTAGCCGTGACTCTTGAGGTAACGGGTCCCGTATTTCAGGACGTTCGGAGCCAGCTCGTTCTGGGTGATGTCGTTGGGAACTTCCCAGTAGGGGTTCTCAATTGCCCAGCGGATCCAGCCGGCCATCATCGGCGTCTCGCCGAGCTTCTGATTGCCGACGACGACCTTCATCGTATCGACGACCTTGTCGCCGTCGTACATCCATAGCCGCGCGCTCGCCGCATCGACGAGGATGTGCTTGCCCTTCGGCATCGCCGGGATCGCCCGCACCCGCTCGAGGTTCGCGGCGATCACCTGCTTCTCGCCGGGCGAATAGCGCGGGTCGTCTAGCGCCTTGCGCAGCGGCGCATAGAACGGGCTCATCCAGCCCATCGAATCGACGTAGGCCTCAAGCGAAGGGGCGTTAGCGGCCGCTTCGAGAGCCGCACGAGCGCTCGGCGCCGAAGGGCCGAGCTCAGCGTTTTCGTAAAGCATGTCGGCGTGCGCAGCGCCGCGCATCGCCCTCACGTAATCGACGAAAGCCTCTGACAGCGCCAGTTCGGCGTGGGCCAGGTCGCTCGGGCTACCCTCGCGGGCGCGCTCGAGCTGCTTTCCCAGCTTGTCGAGATTGAAATGCTCGGGATCCACTCCGTCGCGGTCGGCCGTGCGCATCCGAAGCCACAGCATTGTCGCCGCGCCCGACGGACGGTCGAACTCGTCCAGCCACAACGGGGCGTTCCCACGCGCTGCGTAGAACGCACGCACGTCCTTGCCGGCATGATCGCCGATCTCGCGGCGGACTTGCGCCGCCAAGCCGCCGTTGCCCGCTTCGTCACGCCATTCGCGCTCTTGGGCAAAAGCCGCCTGCGGCAGCGGCGCGATGAGCGCCGCTGCCAGGGCCGGAAGTACGAAACGCAGCATGCGTTCCTCGGCAATCGATGTCATGCTGCGTTCCGTGCCCCCTGTTATGCTTAGCCGCGCTCGCCGGTGTAGCTCGACGACGACGTCGGCTGAACAACCGGTCCGCCCGAATAGTACTGGCCGTTACGGATGTAGCCGTCGACGCAGCCGTCGTTATTCGAGTCGGCCCAGACCGCGCCGGCAAGACCGCCGACAGCCGCGCCGATCAACGCGCCGGCCGGAACGCTTAGGCCACCGGTAATCGCACCGACGCCGGCGCCCAGCACCGCACCGCCCGCCGCACCGACCGCCGCCGAACCGCCAACCGACGGGCAGCTGGCCGGAGTCGCCGAGGTGTTGGCATAGCCCGGTTCGCCCGGATAGTATTGGCCATTGTAAACATAGCCATCGGCCACGCCGTCATTGTTGCGGTCGGCCCACACGGCTCCCGCGAGACCACCGACGGCCGCGCCGATCGCCGCACCGGTGAGCAGGCTGCCGCCGGTAAGCGCGGCGACGCCGGCCCCGCCCGCAGCACCAACAGCGGCACCCGTGCCGACCGAAGCCAGCGTGTTGTCGTTAGGCGTCGAGGCACAAGCGGACAGAGGCAACGCTGCCGCCGCCATCAATGTAATCACAGCTTTATTCATGATGCTTCTCCTAGAAGCGCCATCGGCTGCGGCTAACCGCCCCTCAGGCACACGGATTGGCCTCCCTTGTTTGCAAACGACTCCTCACGGGCACAGTTCCTTTGGCCTGCAAACCTGCGACGAGCCGCCCCGTTGCTGCGTCGATCCGACGGGTTAACTATGCTCATCTAGGCCTCCAAGTGAAGTCGGTGCGCAGCGTGAAGTCTATCGGGTTATTTGCGGAGTCGCGCGCCGGACGGAACCGGAAACGCTGCTCGACCAGCTGGCAAGTCTCGCGGTCGATGATCGCGTAACCGCTCGAGCGGACGGTGCTGCACCGATCGACGCTGCCGTCGCGGCGCACGCGGAAGCTGATCAACACCGTCCCCGCGGCACCTTGCGGCAAGCCGGCGCGGCGATAGTCCGCGTCGGTCAGCGCGCCGGCGATGTGCACCGGCGGTGTCGCCCCGCTGCCGCTGCCCCCGCCGCTGCCACCCGAACCGGTGCCGTTGCCCTGCCCTCCTCGTCCCGCCCCGCTGCCGGCGGCCGCGCCGGCGCCGCTGGCGGACTGGCTGCCGGCATCGATTGCGGGCTCCGCCGGGGTCGTCTTGGGCAGCGGGCGCGGCGGATTGGGCGGCGACGGCGCCTTAGTCGCGCCGCGACTCGGCGGGGCCGAAGCGCCAGCCGGCCTGGTCACGGCCGGCGGTGGCGGGGGCGGAGGCGGGGTTATGTCGAATGTCGACAGGCCGGGCCCGCGCAGCAGCGGGGGCGCCACATCGCGCGAGAGCGTGAGCAGCAGAGCGAGCAGCAGGCCGTTAATGCCCACCGCGACGGCGAGGCCGATCGCCCGGTTCCGGTTATCGAGCAGCTCGAAGGCCATCGCGCACCTGCGCTCCCGCGTGGAGACAATGCACGTCCGCGGGGCGGGGTCCCGGGGTGGAGACGGCGCGCCCTTGCGGTGCGACCGGATGCCTCTAGTCTCGAGGCGAATCGAATGATCGGGGAGGATGAAATGAATAGGAGATCGTTGGCGGTATCGCTTGGCCTCGGCGCCGCATTGGCGCTCGCGCCGGCCGCGCAGCTCGCCGCGCAGGGACCCAGTGCCCAGGCGCTCGCCGACCGGGCCGTGATCGAGGACCTGCTCACGCGCTATTACAACAATTTCGGCGGCGGCGTCGAAAGCAAGGTCGGCGAGTTCTACGCCGAGGACGGCGAGATGATCCTCGGGCCGACCCACTACAAGGGCATCGAGGCCATCAAAGGCGCCTATGCAGCTGTCCCGGCGAGCGCGCCGCAGCGCAGCGCTTACGCACTCAACATCTTGATCAACAACATGCTGGTGACGGTCCACGGCGCCACCGCGACGGCGCGACTGGTGTTCACCGAGACGATCACCGAGAAGCAGGGCGAAGCGCCGAAGATCCTCACCCAGGGCCGCGAGTTCGACCACCTGGTCAAGCGCAAGGGCCGCTGGCTGATCGCCAGCCGCCAGATCATGGGTGCCAAGGGTGAGCCGGAAGGCTGGCAGGACTGAGCTTTAAAGGCTTTTCAAGGGCTTCGGCGTAATGACCGTGCCGAAGGGGAAGCCGACCGTGCACCGCCGAAAACGATTCCCATGGCTCGCGCTCGCCGGGGCGGCGCTGTTCGCGTGCGGATTCGCGGTGGCGAACCGGTTCCAGCTGACGAACGGCGTGCTCTATCGCTGGGCCGCGCACGACGTGACCCACGCGGTGAGCAACTTCGCGCTGCTGGCGGTCCAGGCGGCGGCGTTGCTCGGCGCGATCGTCCTGCTGGGCCGGCGCCTGTTCACCCTCGCCATGGCGCTCGCCTTCGTCTCGATCCTCGTCAACCTCAGCTACGGCCAGACGACCCGTGCGCCGATCGACATCGGCACGATCGCCTGGATGGCGGCGGAGACGCGCCAGGCCGGCAACGTCGCCGGCGAGTTCGCCACGCCGCTGTTGCTGGCGGGCGCGCAGGCGGCGGCCGCGATCGCGCTGTTCGTCGCCGCGCGGGCCGTGCTGCTGCGACGCCGCATGACCACTCGTTCGCCTCGCCTGGCGAGTGCATGGGGGCTCCTGGTGCTGCTCGCGCCCAGCCTGCTGGCGATCCCCCTCGGCATCCCGGCCAACGCCGCCGAGCGCAACGTCTATTCGCTCGGGTTCGAGCTGGCCGAGGCCGATCCGCCGCCGCCGCGCGCGGCGGTCGAGCTCGTGCCGCAGGTCGCGGGAACCCCGCGGCACATTGTCTGGCTGGTCGACGAAAGCGTCGCCTACGCGGAGTTCGAACGGCTGATCGCGCCCAGGCTGGCGCCGTATCATCCGGTGGACTTCGGCATGGCCGCCTCGCTCGCCAACTGCAGCGCGCCGTCGAACCTCGCGCTCCGCTCGGGCGTCGAGGTTCGCCGGGCGGGCCCACGCACCGACTTGCGCCGCACGCCGTCGATCTGGGGCTATGCCCGAAAGGCCGGCTACCGCACCATGATGATCGACGGGCAGACGAGCGGCGCGCCGCAGAATTTCCTGCTGCCGCCCGAACGCGCCCTGATCGACGAGATCGACAGCGCAGCCGGCGGGATCGACACCGACGTCAAGATCGCCGGCCGGCTCAACCGCCAGCTGCGCAGCCCGGAGCGCACCTTCACCTACGTCGTGCTGCGCGGGGTGCACTTCCAGTACAAGGACCACTTCCCCGCCGGGATGATTCCGGCAGGCAGCCCCGAGATAGTCCAGTACCGCACCGCGCTGGGCTTTTCCAAAGGGCGCTTCTTCGACCGCCTGCTGGACGGCGTCGACCGCTCGCAGGTGGCGGTGGTCTACCACTCCGACCACGGCCAGAACCTCACCCCCGGCAAGTTGCCGCACTGCAGCGCGGACCGGGCGCCGGCGGAGTACGAAATCCCGCTGCTGGCGTTTCTGCCTGACGCTCTGCGGGTGCGATACGCAACCGCGCCGACCAGCGGCCATTCGGCGAGCCAGGTATTCCCAACGCTGCTCGAATGGATGGGCTACGACTCCGCCGCCGTGCAGCGGCGCTACGACAACGACCTGACCGGCGAGCCCGCTCGCTACGTCCGCTTCGGCCGCGATGCGTTCCCGCTCAAGGCCGGCGACAGCGCCGACGTCACCGCATCGGGCAAGTTCCCCGGGGCCTGAGCGTCAGGCCGCCACGTCCTCGGCATCGAGCCCGTAAGCGGTGTGCAGCACGCGCACCGCGAGCTCGGTCTCGTCCTCGTCGATGAGCACGCTGACCTTGATTTCGCTGGTCGAGATCGCCTGGATATTGATCCCGCGATCGGCGAGCGCCTTGAACATCGTCGCGGCAACGCCGGCGTGGCTCTTCATGCCGACGCCGACGACGCTGATCTTGGCGACCTTGCTGTCGGTGATCACGCGGTTGAAGCCGATCTCCTCGCGCTTGTCCTCCAGCAGCGCTTGGGCGCGCGCCAGGTCGGCCTGCGGCACGGTGAAGGTCACGTCCGTCTCGCCCTTCTCGCGGCCGACGTTCTGGATGATCATGTCGACGTTGATCGAGGCCGCCGCGAGCGGCGAGAAGATGTGCGCCACCGCGCCGGGCTTGTCGGGCACGCGGGTGAGCACGATCCGCGCCTCGTTCTTGTCGTGGGCGATGCCGGTGACCAGCTGGCGTTCCATGTCGCTACCTTCCATGATCTGGGCCATTTCCTCGTCCGAGACGATCATCGTGCCCGGCAAGTCGTCGGCCGGCGGGGCGTCGTCGTCGATGAAGCTCGACAGCACCTGAACCCGCACGCCTTCCTTCATCGCCAGGCTGACCGAGCGGGTCTGCAGCACCTTGGCGCCGACCGAAGCCAGCTCGAGCATTTCCTCGTACGTCACGTACTTGAGCTTCTGCGCGCGGGCGACGATCCGGGGGTCGGTCGTGTAGACCCCGTCGACGTCGGTGTAGATGTCGCAGCGGTCGGCCTTGACCGCCGCGGCGATGGCCACCGCAGAGGTGTCCGAGCCGCCACGGCCGAGCGTCGTTATGCGGCCGTCGTCCGCGATACCCTGGAAGCCGGGGACAACGGCGATCTCACCCGCCTGCATGGCGGAGATCATCGCCGCCGAATTGATATCGGCCACCCGCGCCTTGGCGTGCGCGCCTTCGGTGTGGACCGGGATCTGCCAGCCGAGCCATGAGCGCGCCTTGCAGCCCATCGCCTGCAGCGTCAGCGCCAGCAGCCCGGCGGTGACTTGCTCGCCGCTGGCGACGACCACGTCGTATTCGGCCGGATCGTACAGCGGGTTGGCCTCACGGCAGAAGTTTACCAGCCGGTCGGTCTCGCCGGCCATCGCGCTGACCACCACGGCGACTTCGTGCCCCGCCGCCTGCTGCTTGCGCACGATCTGCGCGACGCGGCGGATGCGCTCGGTGCCGGCCATCGAAGTGCCGCCGAATTTCATCACGATCCGCGCCACGTGAACGTCTTCCCCTGCTGGTCCAAAGTCTCGCGCGCTGTTAGGGACGCGCCATGCCCGATGCAACTGTAACAGCGGCAACCATCCGGCCCGGCGAAGCCGAGCATTTCGGCCGCCTGGCGCACGATTGGTGGGACCCCAAGGGGCCCTCGGCGATGCTTCACAAGATGAACCCGCTGCGACTCGCCTTCCTGCGCGAGGCCGTCGACAGCCATTGGGACGGCGACCCCGCGAGCACGAGGCCGCTCGCCGGCAAGCGCGCGCTCGACGTGGGCTGCGGCGCCGGATTGCTGGCCGAACCGCTCGCCCGGCTCGGCGCCGAGGTGACCGGGGTCGACGCGGCGGAAGAGAACGTAGCCGTCGCCAAGGCGCACGCGGCTGGATCGGGCCTGGCGATCGATTACCGCGCGGGCGAGCTGGCCGCGCTCGGTCTCGGCCGGTTCGACCTCGTCACCGCGATGGAAGTGCTCGAGCATGTCGCCGACAAGCCCGCGTTCCTCGCCGAACTGGCAGGTCACCTCGCGCCCGGCGGATTGCTCGTCCTGTCGACACCAAACCGCACGCCGCAATCGCGCTTGCTGATGGTCGGCCTCGCCGAAGCCATCGGCGCGATCCCCAAGGGCACGCATCACTGGGACGATTTCGTCACCCCGCACGAATTGCGCGAATCGTTGGCCGACGCCGGACTAATAGCGGGTACGCTCAAGGGGATAACCTTGTCACCGCTGAAGGGCCTGCAGCTGTCGGACGACTTGTCACTCGACTGCCTCGTCATCGCGAAACACGCATAGGCGATGAGCACCACCGAACTGAAAGTGCGCCTGCTAGGCGGCGGCGATGCAAGCCAGGGCTTCGGACGAGGTGCGGCTGCTGCGCACGCTGATTGCCGCGGTCGACAACGCCGAAGAGGTCACCGAGCCGCCCAAGGCGTTCGGCTTGCGCGCGTTCGGCGATCCAAGCGGAGAAGTCGCCCGCCGTGAGATCGACGCCCCGGCGCTCGATGTGCTGCTCGTCGCGGAAATCGACACGCGGCTGGCCGGGGCCGACTACGACGGACATGCCGAAACCACCGGCCTGTGCCAGGAAGCCGAACTGATCGGCCGCTACCGCGCCTGACCGAGCGACTCTTGCCACGCGTCGGCATCGAAGCCGACGAGCAGCCCTTCGGAATACTCGACCACCGGCCGCTTGATCGCGGAGGGATGCGCCTGCATCAGCGCGACGGCCTTCTCCGCGTCGAGATCGGTCTTGTCGGACTCGGCGAGCTGGCGAAAAGTCGTGCCGCGGCGATTGAGCACTGTCTCCCAGCCCTTCGCGGCGACCCACGCGCGCAGCTTGGTCGGATCGGCCCCCTCCTTCTTGTAATCGTGGAAGGTGTAGCCGACGCCTTTCGCGTCGAGCCAGGCGCGCGCCTTCTTGACCGTGTCGCAGCCGGGAATGCCGTAGAAATCGATCACGGGCCTTCCTTGCGGCTGAAGCGGTGAACCCGCGGGTGCTTGCAGGCGAACAACGTGTAGTCTTCATAGAACTCGCTGCGCCCGCGCGATTGCACCGCGCTGTGCTCGGCGACCCTGCGCCATGCCAGCGCGGCGTTCTCGTCTTCCCATTCCGACAACGCGATGACCTCGTCGTCATGCGAAACGTAGGACTTGAAGGAAATGAAGCCGGGCTGCCGTTGCGCCAGTTCCTCCATCAGGTCGGACGCGGCGCCGTAGGCCGCGTGATCGATATCGGCGCGTTTGCGGTTGCGGAACACGACCAGGAACATCAGCTACTTCCTCTCAGATGGGCATCGGCAATCGCCACCGCGAGCGCGTCTGCGGCGTCGGGGCCTTCGATTCTCGCGCCCGGCAGCAGCACCTTGAGCATCGCCTGCACTTGCGCCTTCTCCGCCCCACCGGTACCGACCACTGCCTTCTTGACCAGCCGCGCGGCGTGCTCTGCCACCGGCAGGCCGGCGCGTCCGCAAGCAGCAAGCACTGCGCCGCGTGCCTGCGCCAGTTTTAGCGTCGATTGCGGGTTCTTGTTGAGGAACACTTCCTCGGCCGCCGCGCGGTCCGGCGAGTACGTTCCGATCACCGTATAGACCGTATCGTGCAGGTGATGCAGCCGCTCGGCGATCGGCGCCTTGGCGTCGGTGGCGATCTGTCCGTTGGCGACGTGCATGAGCCGCGATCCTTCCGCGCGCACGATCCCCCAGCCGGTGCAGCTGAGCGAGGGGTCGAGGCCGAGGATCAGCATGAGTCGATGATCAGCCGATCTTCTCCATCACGGCGTCGGAGACCTCGTAGTTGCCCCACACGGTCTGGACGTCGTCGTCGTCCTCGAGCGCGTCGACCAGCTTGAACAGCGTCTGCGCGTCGCCCTCGGCGACCTCGACCGAAAGATTGGGCTTCCAGCCGAGCTTGACGTTTTCCGCTTCGCCTAGGCTGCTTTCGAGCGCCTTGGCGACCTCGTGCAAGGCTTCCATGTCGGTCCAGATGATGTGGCCGTCCTCGTCGCTTTCGACGTCGTCGGCGCCGGCGTCGATCGCCGCTTCGAGGACCTTGTCCTCGTCGCCCGCGCCGACCGGGTACTCGATCATCCCCTTGCGTTCGAACCCGTGGCTGACGGCGCCGCTGGCTGCGAGGTTGCCGCCGTTCTTGGAGAACGCCGTGCGCACGTTGGTGGCGGTGCGGTTGCGGTTGTCGGTCAGCGCCTCGACGATCAGTGCGACGCCGCCCGGACCGTAGCCCTCGTAGCGGATCTCTTCGTAGTCGTCGGCATCGCCCATGCTCGCCTTGTCGATCGCGCGCTGGATGTTGTCCTTCGGCATCGAGGCGGCCTTGGCGTTGTTGACCGCCAGCCGCAGGCGCGGATTCATGTCCGGATCGGGCATGCCGGACTTGGCCGCGACGGTGATTTCGCGCGAAAGCTTGGAGAACATCGCCGAGCGCTTCTTGTCCTGCGCGCCCTTGCGATGCATGATGTTCTTGAACTTGGAATGGCCGGCCATGGGGTCGCTTCGTTCCCGTCTTCAATTCTCGATTTCAGGGGGCCCATTAGCCGCATGACCGGCCAAGTCACAAGCCCGGGCTTGGCCCGCTGGATCCCCGGCGAATGGCGCGCCTTCGCGGCGTTCCTGAGCCGCCCCGTGCTGCCCCAGCATATGACGGGCATCCGCCTGACCGCCTTGGGTGCGACGCTGCGATTGTTCGCGCTCGACCTGCTGGTGATGGCGCTGCTGATCGGGATCGCCTGGCTCACCTCGAAACTGGGTTACCACCTGCCCGAGAACGCGATCGACAAGCTCGACCTGGGCCCGGGGTGGCTGCTGCTGATCATCGTCGTCCTGCCGATCGGCGAGGAGCTCGCCTTTCGCGCCTGGCTGTCGGGCCGACCGGGTCATGTGACGGCGATCGCCGTGCTCGCCGCCGCGGCGGCGCTGGCGTTCCTTTCCACTCCGCAGGCTTACCCGATCCTCGCGGCCGGCAGCTTGATCATCGGCATCGTCCTTGCGATCGGGCTGCTGTTCTGGCTCCGCCACCATCCACCGTTCCCGTTCTTCAGCCGTCATTTCCCGTGGTTCTACTTCGCCGGCGCCGTGGTGTTCGCCGCGGCACACCTGGGAAATTACGACGGGGCCGCGCTCGCCCTGCTGCCGCTGGTGATCCCGCAGTTGCTCGTCGGGCTGATCCTCGGTTACGCCCGCGTCACCTACGGCCTGTGGTCCGACATGCTGCTGCACATGCTGCACAACGGGCTGCTGATCGGCCTCGTCGTGGTCGAGAAGAGCATGGGCGGCTAGAGCAGCCGCTGCCACCAGCCGACGTCGCGCCAGCCGCCCATTTTCCAGCCGACTTCGCGGTAGACGCCGACCGGCGTGAACCCCATCGCCTCGTGAAGGCCAATGCTGGCCGCGTTGGGCAGCGCGATGCCGGCGAAAGCAGCGTGACAGGTTTCGCTGAGGCGCTCCAGCAGTTCGGCGTAGAGGGCGCGGCCGACGCCCTGTCTGCCGTGCGCCGGGTCGACGTAGACCGCCACGTCGCAAGAGCTGTCGTAGGCGGCGCGAGTGCGGTGCGGCGAGCCGTAGGCGTAGCCGACGACCGTGCCGTCGAGCTCTGCCACCAGCCACGCGTGGCTGGCACTGTACTCGGCGATGCGTCGGGCCATTTCGGCTACATCGGGCGCGTCGAGCTCGAAGCTTATCCAGCTGTCTTCGACGAACGGCGCGTAGATCGCGGCGCACCTCGCCGCGTCCTCGGGCCTTGCCGGGCGAACGGCCGCCGTCAGGAGCGTGCCCTAGCCATTGACCACCGTTCCTCCGTTCGGATGCAGGACCTGGCCCGACATATAGCTCGAATCCTCGCAGGCGAGGAAGAGGAAGGACGGCGCAACCTCGTTTGGCTGGCCCGGGCGCCCCATCGGCGTGTCCTCGCCGAAATGCTCGACCTTCTCGGGCGGTGAACCGCCGCAGGGATTGAGCGGGGTCCAGATCGGGCCCGGCGCGACGGCGTTCACGCGGATGCCCTCCTTGACCAGGTTCTCGCTCAGCGAGCGGGTGAAGGCGGTGATCGCGCCCTTGGTGGCGCTGTAGTCGAGCAGGCCGGGCGAGCCCTGGTACATCGTCACGCTGGTGGTGTTGATGATCGCCGCCCCCTTCTGGAGATGCGGGCGGGCGGCCTGGACGAGATAGAACATCGAGAAGATGTTGGTCTGGAAGGTGCGCTGCAGCTGCTCGGCGGTGATGTCCGTGATGTCCTTGTCGGGGTGCTGCTCGCCGGCGTTGTTGACCAGCACGTCGAGCCGGCCCCACTTGTCGATCACGCCCTGGACGACCTTCCTGCAGTGCTCGGGATCGCCCAGGTCCCCGGAGAAACACTCGGCTTCGCTGCCTTCCTGCTCGATCGCGTCCATCGTCATGTGGGCGTCGTCGGTTTCCGAGAGATAGGCGATCGCGACTTTCGCCCCCTCGCGGGCGAACAGCACCGCGGTCGCCCGGCCGATGCCGCTGTCGCCGCCGGTGACCAACGCGACCCTGCCTTTCAGCCGCCCGGACCCGGGATAGCGCGGCTCCCAGTCGGGCAGCGGATCGAGCTTGCGCTCGTGCCCGGGAAGCTTGGGTTCTTCGTCGATCGGCTCGACGTGGCCCTTTTCGATCGTCTGGGTGTCATCGGTCATGGCGCAATTCCTTTCGCCAAAATCAATGAGCAGGCCCCCGCTGCGTTCCGTCAACCGAGGCCGAGCGCGGCCTTGTAGGTATCGAGGATCGCTTCCATTTCCGCCCGGTCGTCGGGCTTCATCTTACGCAGGCGGACGATCTGGCGCATGATCTTGGCGTCGTAGCCGACCGCCTTGGCCTCGGCGTAGACGTCGCGGATGTCGTCGGCGATGCCCTTCTTTTCTTCCTCGAGGCGTTCGACGCGCTCGATCAGGAGGCGCAGGCGGTCGTCGGTGGTCTCGGCCATTTAGAAGCTCCGGCAAATCGGTGAGAATCGGTTGAGAGGCTGATAGCGGCGCCACCGGAGCGGGTGAACCGGGTGGAAAACTTTTCCTTAGGTGCCCGGGTTTCGCGCCAGGCTTTGCTCCATCCGGGCTATCTGCTCGGGCGTCGCCTGGCCCTGGAACTGGGCCTTCCACTCCTCCATCGGCATGCCGTGGATCAGCTCGCGCGCGGCGGCCTTGTCGCCCTCGTAGCCGCCCTCGCGGATCCAGTCGGCGAGGCAATTGCGGCAGAACCCGGCGAGCCCCATCAGCTCGATGTTTTCGGCGTCGTGGCGGTGGCGCAAGTGGCGCACCAGGCGGCGGAAAGCGGCGGCGGCGACGGCATCGGGTAGCGCGTCGAGCGGGTCGGCGGTTGCAGTCATCGGTGCATGTGTCCTTGTCTTGTCGCGCGGCTCTGGCATAGGCCCTGCCCGATGGCAAAGCCGCACATGCCCAAGCTCGACCCGCGCCGGCGGAAGATCAAGATCCTCGCCACGATCGGGCCGGCGAGCCGCGATCCCGACATGCTGCGCCGCCTGTGGCGCGCCGGGGCCGACGCCTTCCGCATCAACCTGAGCCACGGCGATCACGAGACCCACGCCGCGGCGATCGCCGCGATCCGCGCGCTCGAGCGCGAGCTCGGCCGCCCGATCGCGATCCTCTGCGACCTGCAGGGGCCCAAGCTGCGCGTCGGCACCTTCAAGGGCGGCGAGGCGCGCATTCCCCACGGGGCACGCTTCACACTCGACCGCAACGAGACGCCGGGCGACGAAACGCGGGTGTTCCTGCCGCACCCCGAGCTCTTCGCGGTGCTCGGCAAGGGCCAGCGGCTGCTGATCAACGACGGCAAGATCCGCCTGCGGGTGGAGAAAGCCAGTCCCCAGGCGATCGTCTGCACCGCCGAGATCGGCGGGGTCATCTCCGACAAGAAGGGCGTCAACGTGCCCGACGCCGAAGTGCCGATCCCGGCGCTGACCGACAAGGACCGCCGCGATCTCGCCTTCGCGCTCGAGCACGGGGCCGACTGGATCGGCCTCAGCTTCGTCCAGCGCCCCGACGACCTCGCGGAGGCGCGCAAGCTGATGAACGGCAAGGGCGCGCTGTGCGCCAAGATCGAAAAGCCGATGGCGGTGACCCGGCTCGACGAGATTCTCGAGCTGGCCGACGGGGTGATGGTTGCCCGCGGCGACCTCGGCGTCGAGCTCAATCCCGAAGAAGTGCCGCCGCTGCAGAAACGCATCGTGCTCGCCGCGCGCAGCCTCGGCAAGCCGGTGATCGTGGCGACGCAAATGCTCGAATCGATGATCGAGAGCCCGCAGCCGACCCGCGCCGAAGTCTCCGACGTCGCCAACGCGGTATATGACGGCGCCGACGCGGTGATGCTTTCGGCCGAGACCGCGGCGGGGATGTGGCCCGAGGAATCGGTCGCCATGATGGATCGCATCGCGGTGCAGGTCGAAAACGACGAGAGCTACGGCGCGCGCGTTCACTTCCACCAGACGATCCCCGACACCACCACGGCCGACGCGATCAGCCATGCCTGCATGACCATCGCCGAGACGCTACCGATCAAGGCGGTGGTGGTGTTCACCGATTCCGGTTCGACCGCGCGCCGCGTCGCCCGCGAACGGCCGAAGACCCCGCTGATGGTGCTGACGCCCTCGACCCGCACGGCCCGCCGCGCCACCCTGCTGTGGGGCGCGCACGCGGTGACAACGCGCGACATCGGCAGCTTCGAGGAGATGGTCGCCAAGGGCAAGCGCATGGCGCTGCGCCATGGTTTCGCGGAGGCGGATTCGCGGCTGATCATGGTCGCCGGCGTGCCGTTCGGCGTGCCCGGCGCGACCAACCTGCTGCACGTCGTGCGGTTGAGCGGCGACGAACTCGAAGGCCACTACGCCGAAGCGCCACCGGCCGACCGAACAGGGTGACACTTTACGGACCTTGTCACCCTGAGTGTCGCCTGGCCGTTCGTTGTTTTTCAAGCAGTTTGTCGCGAAAAGGCGACAAGGCGACGGGTGACACCTTGCGCGCGAAACAGGCCTTCGCGTTGTGCGCGCGGTCGGCACGTTCGAAGCTAGCCAAAGCGAGCGCATAATCGAACAAAAGCAGAACACTCGCTTGTAGGAAAGCGATTTCTTCGGGCTAACGGCGGGACATTGGAGCCCTCCCCTGAGGGCCAGAGTTGGTCGGGGGCTCCACGCCAGTGGCAGACGCGCGGCTTGGCCGCCTCCCCAAATGAATTCGCCCTAAGACCGCGCCGCGCTCTCCAGCCGCGCACGCGCCTCGGCCTCGCCGATCAGCGGTAGCAGCGCCTTCATGTCGGGGCCGGAATCGCGCCCGGTGAGCGCCAGGCGCAGCGGGTGGAACAGGTCCCTGCCCTTGCGCCCGGTCGCCGCTTTCAGAGCGTTCGTGAGCGCGTGCCACGGGTCGTCCGACCAGGCGAGCAAGCGCGCCGCCTCGCCCAGATAGGCCCGGTCCTGGTCTGATAGCTGCGGCACTTCGACGGGTCCGGTGACCACCGCCCACCAGTCGGCCGCTTCGCCGACGTGCGCGAGGTTCGGGCGGATCGCCAGCCAGCCGGCTTCGCTCATGCCCGCCGGCAGGCGGTGCTTCACCTGCGCGTAGTCCATCTGGTGGACCAGCGCGGCATTCAGCCGCTCGAGCTCGGCCTCGTCGAACCGTGCCGGCGCGCGGCCGAAGTGGGCGAGGTCGAAACTCTCGACCAACACGGCACGATCGGCGATCGGCTCGACCGGCTCCGAAGTGCCGAGCCGCGCGAGGAGCGCAACCACCGCCTCGGGCTCGATCCCGCGCGCGCGGAAGGCGTCGCAGCCGAGCGAGCCGAGGCGCTTCGAGAGCTTGCCCTCGCTGCCGACCAGCAGCGCCTCATGGGCGAAGCGCGGCGGCTTCGCACCGAGCGCAGTGAACATCTGGAGCTGCAGCGCGGTGTTGGAGACGTGATCCTCGCCGCGCAGAACGTCGGTGACGCCCATCTCGATGTCGTCGACGGCGCTCGGCAGCATGTACAGCCACGAGCCGTCGGCGCGGCGGACGACCGGGTCGCCAAGCTGCGCCGCCTCGAAGTGCTGGACCCCGCGAATCCCGTCGAGCCACTCGATCGTCTCGGCGTGGTCGAGCTTGAAACGCCAGTGCGGCGCCACGCCGGTGGCCTCTTTCGCCGCGCGCTCGGCGTCGCTGAGCGCGAGCGCGGCGCGGTCGTAAATCGGCGGCAAGCCGCGCCCGAGGCGAACCTTGCGCATGAGGTCGAGCTCCTGCGCGGTCTCGTAACAGGGATAGACCCGGCCGTCGGCGCGCAGCCGCTCGAACGCCGCCTCGTAGTGGCCGAGCCGCGCCGACTGCCGCTCTTCGGCGTCAGCCTCCAGCCCAAGCCAGGCGAGGTCCGCGCGGATCGCCTCGACATACTCCTCGCGGCTGCGCTCGGCATCGGTGTCGTCGATGCGCAGCACGAAACGGCCGCCGGCCCTTTCCGCCAGCAGCCAGTTGTGCAGCGCCGTGCGGATATTGCCGACATGCAGCCGGCCGGTCGGCGACGGGGCGAAGCGAGTGACCACGGTCATGCCGGGCGCCCTACCCGAGAGCGCCCGCCATGGCGAGACTTCAGGCAAGCTCCCTGAGCGAGGCCGGATCAAAGTCGCGCAACTCGTCGGTGCGCGCATGGCGCACCTTCTCCACCCAGTCGGGATCGGACAGCAACGCGCGGCCGACCGCGATGAGATCGAACTCGCCGCGCTCCATCCGCGCGACCAGCCCGTCGAGGCTCGCCGGACGCGAGCTTTCGCCGCGGAAGGCGCCGCCGAACTCGCCCGACAGCCCGACCGAGCCGACGCTGATCGTCGGCACCCCGGTGACCTTCTTCGCCCAGCCGGCGAAATTGAGGCCCTCCTCGCCGTCGATTTCGGGGAACTCGGGCTCCCAGAAGCGGCGCTGCGAGCAGTGCAGGATGTCGACGCCGGCATCTACCAGCGGTTGCAGCCATTGCTCCATTTCCTGCGGGGTCGACGCGAGGCGCGCGGTGTAATCCTGCTGCTTCCACTGGCTGACGCGCAGCAGGATGGGATAACCGGGCCCCACGGCCGCGCGCATCGCGGCGATCACCTCGGCAGCGAAGCGCGCGCGCTCGGCGATCGTCGCGCCGCCGAAGCGGTCGGTGCGACGGTTGGTGCCGGACCAGAAGAACTGGTCGATCAGGTAGCCGTGCGCGCCGTGGATCTCGAGCGTGTCGAAACCGAGCGCCTTGGCGTCCGCCGCGGCGCGGGCGAAGGCGGCGACGGTGTCGGCGATCGCTTCCTCGCTCATCGGCTCGCCGGCCGGCTGATCCGGAGCGTTGAGGCCGGAGGGAGTGTCGAGCGGGCCGGGCTGGAATTCCGGCTCGTGTGAGGCCACCCCACCGGTGTGCCAGATCTGCGGGCCCATCTTGCCGCCGGCCTGGTGGACGGCTTCGATGACCCCGCGCCAGCCGCCGAGCGGTTCTTCGCTATGGAACAGCGGGATGTGCGGCATGTTGCGCGACGCCGGACGGCGAACGACCGTGCCTTCGGAGAGGATCAGCCCGACCCCGCCGGCGGCCCGGCGCCGGTAGTATTCGGCGTTCTTCGGGCCCGGCACGCCGTCGGGCGCCATGTTGCGCGTCATCGGTGCCATGACGATGCGGTTGGGCAGCACGAGGTTGGGCGAGGCGAACGGCTGGAACAGGACGTCGGTGGCGGTCATGGGGAGCTCCGGTTGGATCGTTTGCGCCAAGCTGGGGTTCGCGGCCCGGCGAACAAGGCGACTTTCCGGCGGTAAAGTTAATCCTCCCGCGCCGAGAAGCTATTGCGAGAACAGCAGCAACGAGTGGCCGCCGCCGGCGATCAGGATCCCGTTCTGCGGCGTGCGTTCCACCGTCTGCGCGGTGTCGAGAGCGCGCATGACGTCCGCTAACCGCGCCGGAGCAGCGATCAGGCACACGGGCGGCGGCGGCTCCCCGGGTCGCGGCGGCGGGGATGGCGGCGAGAAGACGATCGTCCCGCCCGCGATGCGGTAGCGGCGTGCCTGGAGCGCGCAAATCGGCTCCCACCATAGCCGCTCGCTGTCGCCCTTGAGGGCGAGACCGTAAGGCTCGTTGAAGTCCGCCCCGTCGATGCCGGCGACGCGCCAGTCGCCGGCGAGGCTCGTCACCTGCGGGGCTACGGGGCGCGGCGACGATGCGGCGGTTGCCTCCCCCGTATCGGCCGGGAGCGGCGGAGCGGAATCGGTCGGCCGGCAACTCGCCAGAGCGGCGGCCAGGGCCATGAACGCGACCGGGAAACCTCGCATGGTCGCCGCGCCCCGGTCCGTCAGCGCTACTTCTGCCGCTTGGCGGTGAATTCCTCGCCGCCTTGTCCCGCCACGTCGCGCTTGAACTTGATCTCGTCGGCGGAGACGATCTGTCCGGTATAGGTGATCGCCAGCTTCTGGTCCTGGTAGGTCAGGTTCTCGACGAAGGTCACCTTGTCGCCATCGACCGTCCCGGTCAGGTCGGATTCGCCGATATTCGACTTGCTGTGGCCGGTGAGCGTCCCGCCATCGACTTTGAAAGTGTAGGTATAGGTCTGCTGGCCGACCTGGCTGTCGAAAGAGGTCGTCCAGGTGCCGTTGATGTCGGCCGTCGGGGCGGCGGCGACGGCCGCGGACGGGATGGCCGCCACGCCGGCGGTGGTGACGACTGCGGCGGCGAGCAGCAAGGCGATCGATTTCATGGATGGGCCCTCCCCTGGGTGTGTCTTGGCGCGCAGCTTAGCGCCGGACGAGGGATTCGCCAGCCGCTTCGCTCCGCCAAATGAAAAGCCCCGCCGGATCGCTCCGGCGGGGCTGTTCTTTCCGTGCGAGAGCGCGGCGCTTACTCTTCGAGGTCGCCGCCTTCTTCGACCGTGCCTTCGGGCTCGGCCTCGATCGTCTCGTCGCTCGCCATCAGGTAATCGCCAGCGTCGGCGTCGGTGCCGTGGGTCTCGCCCTCGACCGCCGCCAGCGCATCGTTGCCGATGTCGTCGGCGGGATCGCGCAGCTTCTCGGCGGCACGCTCTTCCTCCGCCGAGTTGGCGGCGATGAGCGCTTCCTGGGCCTTGCGCCACGAGGCGCGCAGCGCCGCGTCGCGGCTGTTGGCGGTGACCCGCAGGCGGTTCATGCCCGCGCCGGTGCCGGCGGGGATGAGACGGCCGACGATCACGTTCTCCTTGAGGCCGATCAGCGTGTCCTTCTTTCCTTCGACCGCCGCCTGCGTGAGCACGCGGGTGGTTTCCTGGAAGCTGGCCGCCGAGATGAACGAGCGCGTCTGCAGGCTTGCCTTGGTGATGCCGAGCAGGACCGGGTTGCCGCTGGCGGGCTTCTTGCCCTTCGGCAGCAGAGCGTTGATCTCGTGCATCTCCTCGTAGTCGAGCTGCTCGCCCGGCAGCAGCGTGGTGTCGCCGCCGTCGGTAATCTCGACCTTCTGCAGCATCTGGCGAACGATCACCTCGATGTGCTTGTCGTTGATCTTCACGCCCTGGAGCCGGTAGACTTCCTGGATCTCGTTGACGAGGTACTCGGCGAGCGCCTCGACCCCCATCACTTCCAGAATGTCGTGCGGGTTCGGGCTGCCCGAGATCAGCGTGTCGCCCTTCTTGACGAAGTCGCCTTCCTGGACGTCGATCACCTTGGTCTTGGGCACCAGGTACTCGACCGGATCGCCCTCTTCCGGGATGATCGCGATCTTGCGCTTGGCCTTGTAGTCGCGGACGAACTCGATCCGGCCGCTGATCTTGGCGATGACCGACACGTCCTTCGGCATGCGCGCCTCGAACAGCTCGGCCACCCGCGGCAGACCGCCGGTGATGTCGCGCGTCTTGGCCGCCTCGCGCGTGGCACGCGCGAGAATGTCGCCGGCCTCGACGTGCTGGCCGTCCTCGACGGAGAGCGTGGTGCCCGGGGCCAGCATGTAGCGCTGGGCCTCGGTTTCCTCGCCCTTCTTGCCGCCCGATTCCTCGCCCAGAAGGGTCATGCGCGGACGCAGGTCTTCCTTCTTGGAACGGCCCATCGAGCGGTTCTCGGTGACGACGCGCTGGGCGATGCCGGTGGCTTCGTCCACCCGCTCTTCCATCGTCTTGCCTTCGATCAGGTCCTGATAGCGGACCACGCCCGACTGCTCGGTGATGATCGGCAGGGTGAACGGATCCCACTCGGCCAGGCGATCGCCTTCCTTCACCTTGGCGCCGTCCTTGAACATCAGCACGGTACCGTAGGGCACGCGGTGGATCGCGCGCTCACGGCCCTCGGCGTCGACCACCACCATCTCGCCGTTGCGGGCGAGAGACAGCTGGCGGCCGCGCTTGTCCTTGATTGTCGGCATGTCGCGATAGACGATCTTGCCGTCGCTGATCGCTTCGAGGTGGCTGGTCTCGTTGACCTGCGCCGCGCCGCCGATGTGGAACGTCCGCATCGTCAGCTGGGTGCCCGGCTCGCCGATCGACTGCGCGGCGATCACGCCGACAGCCTCGCCGATGTTGACCGGGGTGCCGCGCGCGAGGTCGCGCCCGTAGCACTTGGCGCAGACGCCCTGCTCCGCTTCGCAGACCAGCGGCGAGCGGATCTTGGCCGACTGCACTTCGGCTTCCTCGATCGCCTTGACCATCGGCTCGTCGAGCAGCGTGCCCGACTTGACGACGACCTCGCCGGTCTTGGCGTTGACCAGGTCTTCCGCGGTGGTGCGGCCGAGGATGCGCTCACCGAGCGACGCGATGACCGAGCCGCCCTGGATGATGGCGCGCATCTCCAGCGCCCGTTCGGTGCCGCAGTCCTCGACGATCACGACGCAGTCTTGCGACACGTCGACCAGGCGGCGGGTCAGGTAGCCCGAGTTCGCCGTCTTGAGCGCGGTGTCGGCCAGGCCCTTGCGGGCGCCGTGGGTCGAGTTGAAGTACTCGAGGACGGTGAGGCCTTCCTTGAAGTTCGAGATGATCGGGGTCTCGATGATCTCGCCCGAAGGCTTGGCCATCAGCCCGCGCATGCCGGCGAGCTGCTTCATCTGCGCCGGCGAGCCGCGCGCGCCCGAGTGGCTCATCATGTAGATCGAGTTGATCGGCTTCTGCCGCCCGGTCTCGTCCTTGGGAGCCGCGCGGATCTCGTCCATCATGGCGTTGGCCACCTGGTCGCCGCAGCGGCTCCAGGCGTCGATCACCTTGTTGTACTTCTCCTGCTGGGTGATGAACCCGTCCTGGTACTGCTGCTCGTAGTCGGCCACGAGCGCCTTGGTCTCCTCGACCAGGGGGACCTTCGAGTCCGGGATGATCATGTCGTCCTTGCCGAACGAGATGCCGGCCTTGAAGGCGTTGCGGAAGCCGAGCGCCATGATCGCGTCGGCGAACAGCACCGTGTCCTTCTGCCCGGTGTGGCGATAGACCTGGTCGATGACGTCGCCGATCTCCTTCTTGGTGAGGAGGCGGTTGACGACGTCGAACGGCACCGTGTGGCTCTTCGGCAGGCACTCGCCGATGAGCATGCGGCCCGGGGTCGTGTCGACGCGGAGCATGAACTCGTTGCCCTGCTCGTCGGTCTGCGGGACGCGGGTGGTGATCTTCGAGTGCAGGGTGACCGCGCCGACGTGAAGCGCCTGGTGCACTTCGTCGATGTCGGCGAGGATCTTGCCTTCGCCCGGCTCGCCTTCGCGGTCCATCGACAGGTAGTACAGGCCGAGGACCATGTCCTGCGAAGGCACGATGATCGGCTTGCCGTTGGCCGGGCTGAGGATGTTGTTGGTGCTCATCATCAGCACGCGCGCTTCCAGCTGCGCCTCGAGGCTCAGCGGGACGTGCACGGCCATCTGGTCGCCGTCGAAGTCGGCGTTGAAGGCCGAGCAGACGAGCGGGTGCAGCTGGATCGCCTTGCCTTCGATCAGCACCGGCTCGAACGCCTGGATGCCGAGGCGGTGGAGCGTCGGCGCGCGGTTGAGCAGGACGGGGTGCTCGCGAATGACTTCGTCGAGGATGTCCCAGACTTCCTTGCGCTCCTTCTCGACCCACTTCTTGGCCTGCTTCAAGGTCATCGAAAGACCCTTGGCGTCGAGGCGGGCGTAGATGAACGGCTTGAACAGCTCGAGCGCCATCTTCTTCGGCAAGCCGCACTGGTGCAGCTTGAGCTCCGGCCCGGTGACGATCACCGAACGGCCCGAATAGTCGACGCGCTTGCCGAGCAGGTTCTGGCGGAAGCGGCCCTGCTTGCCCTTGAGCATGTCAGACAGCGACTTGAGCGGGCGCTTGTTGGCGCCGGTGATCACGCGGCCGCGGCGGCCGTTGTCGAACAGCGCATCGACGGCTTCCTGCAGCATGCGCTTTTCGTTGCGGACGATGATGTCCGGCGCGCGCAGCTCCATCAGCCGCTTGAGGCGGTTGTTGCGGTTGATCACGCGGCGGTAGAGGTCGTTGAGGTCCGAGGTCGCGAAGCGGCCGCCGTCGAGCGGCACGAGCGGGCGCAGCTCCGGCGGAATGACCGGGATCACGTCGAGGATCATCCATTCGGGGCGGTTGCCCGAATCGATGAAGCTTTCGACGACCTTGAGCCGCTTGATGATCTTCTTCGGCTTGAGCGCCGACTTGGTCTCGGACAGCTCCTGGAGCAGCGTCTCGCGCTCCGATTGCAGGTCGAGATCCATCAGCATCAGCTTGACGGCTTCGGCGCCGATGCCGGCGGTGAAGCTGTCCTCGCCGTATTCGTCCTGCGCGTCGAGCAGCTCGTCCTCGGTGAGGAGCTGGAACTTCTCGAGCGGGGTCAGGCCGGGCTCAGTGACGATGTAGCTTTCGAAGTACAGCACGCGCTCGAGCTGCTTCAATTGCATGTCGAGCAGCAGGCCGATGCGCGAGGGGAGGCTCTTGAGGAACCAGATGTGCGCGACCGGCGCGGCGAGCTCGATGTGGCCCATGCGCTCGCGGCGGACCTTGGTCACGGTGACCTCGACGCCGCACTTCTCGCAGACGACGCCCTTGTACTTCATGCGCTTGTACTTGCCGCACAGGCACTCGTAGTCCTTCACCGGGCCGAAGATGCGCGCGCAGAACAGGCCGTCACGCTCGGGCTTGAACGTGCGGTAGTTGATCGTCTCCGGCTTCTTGATCTCGCCGAACGACCAGCTGCGAATGCGCTCGGGCGACGCGATCCCGATCTGGATCTGGTCGAAGGTCTCCGGCTTGGCGAGCTGGTTGGTGAATTTGCTGAGTTCGTTCATTTTTCTTGTCCCTTACGGGTGAATTTCCTGGGGCTGCGGTAGGCGGCGGCGGTTATTCCGCCGCCTCCGGCCACTCGTCGTCCGCGTTCTCGTCGACGAGCGACTTGAGCTCGACGTTGAGACCGAGGCTGCGCATTTCTTTGACCAGCACGTTGAAGCTCTCCGGGATGCCGGCCTCGAAAGTATCGTCACCCTTGACGATCGCTTCGTAGACCTTGGTCCGCCCGACCACGTCGTCGGACTTCACGGTGAGCATTTCCTGCAGCGTGTAGGCGGCGCCGTAGGCCTGGAGCGCCCAGACCTCCATTTCGCCGAAGCGCTGGCCGCCGAACTGCGCCTTGCCGCCCAGCGGCTGCTGGGTGACGAGCGAGTACGGCCCGATCGAACGCGCGTGGATCTTGTCGTCCACGAGGTGGTGCAGCTTGAGCATGTAGATGTAGCCCACGGTCACCTTGCGGTCGAAGGCATCGCCGGTGCGCCCGTCGTAGAGCGTCACCTGGCCCGAGCTGTCGAACCCGGCCTTGATCAGCATCGCGGTGACGTCGCTTTCCTTGGCGCCATCGAACACCGGAGTGCCCATCGGCACGCCATTGGCGAGGTTCTCGGCCAATTCGACGACTTCCTCCGTCGAACGCTCGTCGATCTCGGCGGTATAGTTGCTGCCGTAGATGTCCTTGAGCTTGTCGATCAGCGCGCTCGGCGGCTTGGCGGCCTGCGGGTTCGGGTTGGCTTCGCGCCACTTCTCGAGTTCCGCCGTGACCTGCTGCCCGAGCCCGCGCGCGGCGAGGCCGAGGTGGGTCTCGAAGATCTGCCCGACGTTCATGCGCGAAGGCACGCCCAAGGGGTTGAGCACGATGTCGACCGGCGTGCCGTCTTCCATGAACGGCATGTCCTCGGCCGGCAGGATGCGCGAGATGACGCCCTTGTTGCCGTGGCGGCCGGCCATCTTGTCGCCCGGCTGCAGCTTGCGCTTCACCGCGACGAACACCTTGACCATCTTGAGCACGCCGGGGGCGAGCTCGTCGCCGCGTTCGAGCTTCTCCTTGCGGTCCTCGAACTTCTCCTCGATCGCCTTGATCGCCTCGTCGTACTGGCCCTTCACGGCTTCGAGCTGGGCCTGCATCTTGTCGTCGGCCACGGCGAACTTGAACCATTCGTAGCGGTCGACGGTGTCGAGCAGCGCCTGGTCGATCTTGGCGCCCTTCTTGATGCCCTTGGGCGCCGCCGAAGCGGTCTGCCCGTCGAGCATCTCGGCGAGGCGGTTGTAGGTCGCGCGGTTGAGAATGCCGCGCTCGTCCTCGCTGTCCTTCTTGAGGCGTTCGATTTCCTCGTTCTGGATCGCCCGGGTACGGTCGTCGATCTCGATGCCGTGGCGGTTGAACACCCGCACCTCGACGATCGTGCCGGACACGCCCGGCGGCAGCCGCAGCGAAGTGTCGCGCACGTCGCTGGCCTTCTCGCCGAAGATCGCGCGGAGGAGCTTTTCCTCCGGGGTCATCGGGCTTTCGCCCTTCGGGGTGATCTTGCCGACGAGGATGTCGCCCGGGTGCACTTCGGCGCCGATGTAGACGATGCCCGCCTCGTCGAGGTTGCGCAGGGCTTCTTCGCCGACGTTGGGAATGTCGCGGGTGATGTCTTCCGGCCCGAGCTTGGTGTCGCGGGCCATGACCTCGAATTCCTCGATGTGGATCGAGGTGAACACGTCATCCTTGACGATGCGCTCGGAGATCAGGATCGAATCCTCGTAGTTGTAGCCGTTCCACGGCATGAACGCGACGAGGCTGTTGCGACCCAGCGCCAGCTCGCCGAGATCGGTCGAGGGACCGTCGGCGATGATCTCGCCGGCCTCGACCACGTCACCGACCTTCACCAGCGGGCGCTGGTTGATGCAGGTGTTCTGGTTCGAGCGCTGGAACTTCTGCAGCGTGTAGATGTCGACGCCCGGGTTGCCGGCATCGACTTCCCCGCTCGCCCGCACGACGATGCGGGTGGCGTCGACCTGGTCGACCACGCCCGAACGGGTGGCCGAGATCGCCGCACCCGAATCGCGCGCCACGGTCTCTTCCATGCCGGTGCCGACGAACGGCGCCTCGGCGCGCAGCAGCGGAACCGCCTGGCGCTGCATGTTCGAGCCCATCAGCGCGCGGTTGGCGTCGTCGTTCTCGAGGAACGGGATCAGCGACGCGGCGACCGAGACGAGCTGCTTGGGGCTGACGTCCATCAGGGTGACCTGCTCGCTGGGAGCCATCACGAACTCGCCGTTCTGGCGGGCCGAGACGAGGTCTTCGACGAACTTGCCGTTCTTGTCGGTGTCGGCCGAAGCCTGCGCGACGGTGTGCTTCTGCTCCTCCATCGCCGAGAGGTAGGTCACCTCGCCGGAGACCTTGCCGTCCTTGACCGTGCGGTACGGCGTCTCGATGAAGCCGTACTTGTTCACGCGGGCGAAGGTCGAGAGCGAGTTGATCAGGCCGATGTTCGGCCCTTCCGGCGTTTCGATCGGGCAGATGCGGCCGTAGTGCGTCGGGTGCACGTCGCGCACTTCGAAGCCGGCGCGCTCACGCGTGAGACCGCCCGGCCCGAGCGCCGAGACGCGGCGCTTGTGGGTGACTTCCGACAGCGGGTTGGTCTGGTCCATGAACTGGCTGAGCTGCGACGAACCGAAGAACTCACGCACCGCGGCGACCGCGGGCTTGGCGTTGATCAGGTCGTTGGGCATCACCGTCGACACGTCGACCGAGCTCATCCGCTCCTTCACCGCGCGCTCCATGCGCAGCAGGCCGACGCGGTACTGGTTCTCGAGCAGCTCGCCGACCGAGCGGACGCGGCGGTTGCCGAGGTTGTCGATGTCGTCGACCTCGCCCTTGCCGTCCTTGAGGTTGACCAGTTCCTTGACCACCGCGAGGATGTCTTCCTTGCGCAGCGTGGTCACGGTGTCCTCGGCGTCGAGGCCGAGGCGCATGTTCAACTTGACGCGGCCGACGGCCGAGAGGTCGTAGCGCTCGCTGTCGAAGAACAGGCCTTCGAACAGCGCTTCGGCGGTTTCCTTGGTCGGCGGCTCGCCCGGGCGCATGACCTTGTAGATCGCCTCGAGGCCCTCCTCGCGGTTCTCCGCCTTGTCGGCGACCATGGTGTTGCGCATCCACGGGCCGGTGTTGACGTGATCGACGTCGAGCAGCGAGAGCTGGTCGATCCCGGCGGCGTCGATCTTGTCGAGGTTCTCCGGGGTAACTTCCTCGCCCGCCTCGATGTAGATGCGGCCGGTCTTCTCGTCGATCAGGTCCCTGGCCGAATAGCGGCCGAAGATTTCCTCGGTCGGGATGAGCAGGCGCTTGAGCCCGTCCTTCTCCGCCTTGTTGGCGGCGCGCGGGGACACCTTCTGGCCGGCGGGGAACACTTCCTCGCCGGTCTTGGCGTCGACCAGCGGGAAGCCGGGCTTGGTGTTGCGCCACTGCTCGGCGAGGAAGGGAATTTCCCAGCCGCCCTTGGCGCGCTTCCATTCGACCGTCTCGTAGAAATGGTCGAGGATCTGCTCGTCGTCGAGGCCCAGCGCGTAAAGCAGCGAGGTGACCGGCAGCTTGCGCTTGCGGTCGATGCGGACGTTGACGATGTCCTTGGCGTCGAACTCGAAGTCGAGCCAGCTGCCGCGGTAGGGAATGACCCGGGCGGCGAAGAGGAACTTGCCCGAAGAGTGGGTCTTGCCGCGGTCATGGTCGAACAGCACGCCGGGCGAACGGTGCATCTGGCTGACGATGACGCGCTCGGTGCCGTTGATGATGAAGGTGCCGTTCTCGGTCATGAGCGGCATGTCGCCCATGTAGACGTCCTGCTCCTTGATATCGAGCACGGAGCGGGTCTCGGTCTCCTGGTCGACTTCGAACACGATCAGCCGCAGCGTGACCTTCATCGGCGCCGCATAGGTGATCCCGCGCTGGCGGCACTCGACGGTATCGTACTTAGGGTCCTCGAGCTCGTAATGGACGAAGTCGAGCTCGGCGGTGCCGGCGAAGTCGCGGATCGGGAACACGCTGCGAAGGGTCTTCTCGAGGCCCGAGACGTAGCCCGTGCTGCGGTCGGAGCGCAGGAACTGCTCGTAGCTTTCGCGCTGCACCTCGATCAGGTTCGGCATTTGCACCACTTCGTGGATGTCGCCGAAGATCTTGCGGATGCGCTTCTTCTTGCTGCCGGCCTGAGCCGGGGCCTTCGCCCCGCCTGCGTTCTTTGGGGTGACCATAAGGGAAATCAGCCTCTTCGCTTCGCCGGCCCATGCCGCCGGCATCTAAATCGCTCGGGCGGGACCACCATGAGACGCCGAAAGGCCGCAGGGCAGGCACACCTCGGGGGTGGCCGGACTGCAGCCTTGATCAGGTCTCACGGGAGGCCGGGCTTCCATCCGATGGTGCACCCCCGCGTTAAGGTGCGCCTTGCTCGAAGCGATCCGGCTGAGCGGGCATATAGGTACGCGGGCGCAGCCGGTCAACACCCGCCGGCGAGGCGGCGCGGCGAAAGGGTCAGAAGACGCCGGGGATCAGGCGGAAGCGCGTCGTTTGCTGGAAGGCCCGATAGGCGCCGTCCTGGGACAGCAGCCGTTCCTCGGCCAGCAGGCGGAGCACCTGGGCGGTCCAGCCGATGGCGTAGATCGTCAGGTTCAGCACCGACGGCATAAGCAAGATGATGCCGATATTGGTCAGCAGGTATCCGGCATACATGGGATGGCGAACGACCCTGTACGGCCCCGCCACCTTCACCCCGCGGTTCGCCGGGGCGATTCCGAAACTGCGCCGCAGCACCAGCTTCGAGGCGACCTGCACGCAATTGCCGAGCACGACCAGCAGCACTCCAGGCACGACCAGCGCTGCGGGCGAGGAATCGACCGGCCCGATCAACAGCGGCGCCGCGGTTGCGGTTGTCGCCAGCAACCAGTCGCCCAGGCGCACCGAGATCGCCGCTGTCGGCCGGCGGATCAGCACGAAAAAGGCGACGCCGCCTTCCGACAGCATCAGCAGCGGAGCGAGCGGGTTGGCCGAAACGAGCACGCGGTAGGTCAGCAAGCAGAACAGGATCACGACGACCGCCTGCTCCGCGCGGTCGAGCACGACCGGCTTGAGCAGGGACTGCAGCCAGCCGGCCTTGCGCGCTTCGCCAACAGTTCCCGTCATCGCTGCCCCGATCATGCTCAAATATTCGTCGCCCACCGGGTCGCACAACAGGGTTAACATCCCCTTGCCGTCCAAATCCTTGACTCGCTGCCTGAAACGGCTAGAGGCCGCCCCCGACCGTCGAGCCGCAAGGTTCTCCGGTCATCCGTCCGAGACAGTTGCTGCTCCGGGATTTGTCCGGGGCTTAATTCGCAGCCTAGACGGGGAAAAGAGATTTCCGGCGGCGCTCGTTGCGTCGTCACACGCGTTTCGGCGCACTCCTTCCCCCTCAACGGACTCGCCCGTGTCGATCTTCGGCATGGACAACAATGAGCCGGTCGCGCGCAGGTTCGCCTCGCACGACCATAGTGAAGGAGTATGGCATGGATCGTTCGCAGAAAACCGACGCGGTCGCCCAGCTCAACGCGGTCTTCAGCGAGGCGGGCGTGGTGGTCGTCACCCGCAACCTCGGCTTGACGGTGGCCCAGTCCACCGACTTGCGCACGAAGATGCGTGATGTTGGCGCGTCCTACCAGGTTGCGAAGAACCGCCTCGCCAAGCTCGCCCTGAAGGACACCGACTACACCGGCATCGAGGCTTACCTCACCGGTCCGACTGCGCTCGCCTATTCGGCGGACCCGGTCGCTGCCGCCAAGGCAGCGGTGAATTTCGCCAAGACGAACGACAAGCTCGAAATCGTCGGCGGCTCGATGGGCAGCCAGGTGCTCAACGCCGAGGGGATCAAGGCGCTCGCCGCGATGCCATCGCTCGATGAGCTGAGGGGCACGATCGTGGGATTGCTCAATGCGCCGGCGACCAAGGTCGTCCGCGTGATCAGCGAGCCCGCGAGCAAGCTCGCCCGCGTCTTCAGCGCCTATGGCGCGAAAGAAGCGGCGTAAGCGGTTTTTCCAAATTCTCGAATTTCCGGAGCAATCCGGTCCATCAATCAGGAGTAAGACATCATGGCCGATATCGCCAAGCTTGTTGAAGAACTGTCGAAGCTGACCGTCATGGAAGCCGCTGAGCTCGCCAAGGCGCTGGAAGAAGAGTGGGGCGTTTCCGCCGCCGCTGCCGTGGCCGTTGCCGCGCCGGCTGGTGGTGGCGCCGCTGCCGAAGCCGCCGAAGAGAAGACCGAATTCGACGTCATTCTCACCGGCGACGGTGGCAAGAAGATCCAGGTCATCAAGGAAGTCCGCGCCATCACCGGCCTGGGCCTGACCGAAGCCAAGACCCTCGTCGAGAGCGCCCCCAAGGCGGTCAAGGAAGGCGTCAACAAGACCGAGGCCGAAGAGATCAAGAAGAAGATCGAGGAAGCCGGCGGCACCGTCGAGCTCAAGTAAGCCTCGATACGGATTTCGCGGGTGTCTTGAAGCACTCGCGGACAGGAGGGCGGTGCCGCAAGGTGCCGCCCTTTTGCGTTGCTGTCATCGGCGGTTCAGCTTCGGTGGATAGATTTTCCCGGCGATTCACAACCAGCAAGGAGGACGTTCCATGCGCTTTGCGCGTACAACCATCCTCGCCGGCGGAGCCGCGCTGCTCCTCGCCGGCACGGCCGCGGCGGCGGCCGAGAAGCTCCACACCATAAATGTTGCGCTGCCCGACGGGTCGGTGGCGAAGATCGAGTACATTGGCGACGTCGCGCCGAAGGTTGCGCTGCAGCCCGCCGAGGCCGTGCCGATCGGCTATGTCGATCCGTTCGCCGAACTCGACCGCGTGGCCGCCTACATGGAAGCCCAGCACCAGGCGATGATGCGTCAGGTCGCGCAGCTCGAGCAGGCGGCAGCGCAAGGCGCCACGCCCGGCTCGGTGACCCTGGTCGGCGCCTTGCCCGCCGGAGCGCATTACACGTTCGTCTCCTCGACGACGGACGCGAACGGCTGCACGCAGACGGTCGAATACAGCTCCGACGGCACCGGTCAGCAGCCCAAGGTCGCCCGGACCAGCGCCGGCAGCTGCGACAAGGCCGTGAGCGACGCACCGGTTACGGCCGGCACGGTCAAGCAACCCGAGCCGCAAGGACCCGGCACCAAGGTTTAATTCCAGCCCCCCTCCCCTCCGAAAGAGGGGAGAGGTTACCGCCCGCTAGAGCTCGCTGCCGGCTTCCGCCCAGGTGTGCTGCTCGGTGATCGTCCGCTCGCGGCCGGCGCGGATGTCGCCGTGCTCCTTCTGCATGTCGAGCCGCTCACGGTCGTTGGCGCGGTAGAAGCTCTCGGCGCGGTCGATGTCCTGTTCGGAATCGCCGAGCCGCTCGAGCGCGGCGCGGGCCATCTGCACCGCCGATTCCATGACTTCGCGTACGACGTAGTCGACCGGCGCATCGCGCAGCGCCACCAGCATCCGGCGGTCGAACGCGCGCACCATGATCGCGGCGCCCGGAAAGGCCTCGCGCACGGCACGCAGCAGTTCGGCGTCGGGCTGCTCGCCGTCGAGACAGAACAGGATCAGCTCAGCCTCGGCGGCGCCGGCCTGGCGCAGCAGGTCGAGCCGGGTGCCATCGCCGAAATAGACGTTGGCGCCGAACTCGCGGGCGACGTCGATCAGCTCGGTGTCGGTGTCGATCAGGGTCACCGGGATGCCCGCGGCGAGCAGCATCTGGGCGACCGTCTGTCCGAAACGGCCGTAGCCGACGACCAGCGCGTTGGCTCCTTCGCCGCGCGGCCCCTCGCGGGTTTCGGCGCTCTTCGGTTCCTGGCGAATGCGTCTGGTCGCCATCATCAGGAACGGCGTGGTCGCCATCGACAGGGTGACGATCGCCGCGAACAGGCTCGCCGCGGCGGGATCGATCAGCAGTCCCTGCTGCGCCCGGGTGAACAGCACGAAGCCGAATTCGCCGCCTTGGCTCAGCAAGAGGCCGAGCGCGAGCGCCTCGCGCCAGCGCATCCGGCAGACAAGCCCGAGGCCGCCGATGACCAGCGTCTTCACCGCGATCAGCCCTATCGCCATGCCGATCACGAACAGCGGGTTGGCGGCGATCACGCCGAGGTCGAGCAGCATGCCGACCGAGAGGAAGAACAGACCGAGCAGGATCGAACGGAACGGCTCGACGTCGGCCTCCAGCTCGTGGCGGAACGGCGTGTCGGCAAGCATCACGCCGGCGACGAAGGCCCCGAGCGCGGTCGACAGGCCGAGGGCCTGCATCAGCGCCGCGGCGGCGACGACCACGGTCAGCGCGGCGACGACGAACATCTCGCGCTCGCCGAGCGTCGAGATCAGCCGGAACAGCGGGCGCACCAGGAAGCGCCCGGCCAGGATCAGGCCGGCGATCGCGGCGACCGTCATCAGCGCCATCTGCCAGCCGGGCGGACCGCCGCCGTCGGCCGGATTGCGGCTGAGCGAGGCGACGATCGTCAGCAGCGGGATCAGCGACAAATCCTGGAACAGCAGGATCGCGAACGCCCGTTCGCCGAACGGGCTGCGCAGACGCCCGGCCGACTGTAGCATCGGCAGCACTTGCGCGGTGGATGACAGCGCCAGGGGCAGTCCAATCGCCAGCGCGGCCCCGAGGGTAAAGCTGCTCGCCAGGTAGACCAGGCCGAACAGTGCCAGTCCGCACAGCACGACCTGCGCGAGGCCCAGTGCGAAGATCTCGTTCTTGAGCTGCCACAGCCGCGAAGGACTGAGCTCAAGCCCGACGATAAACAGCAGCAGCGTGATGCCGAGCTCGGCGACGCCGATCATCTCGTTCGCGTTGCCGGCAAGCCCGAGCACGTGCGGCCCGACCACCGCGCCGGCGACAAGCCAGCCGAGCGTGGCGCCGAGGCCGAGCCGGCGAAACAGCAGCACGAAGGCCAGACCAAAGCCCAGCAGGAGCACCCCGTCCCGCAGGATCGAGGCGCCGGCTTCGGCCATTTAGAGAGTCTTCAGGTAGTCGATTACGGCCTTGCGCTGCGCCGCGTCCTTGATTCCGGCGAAGCCCATCAGCGTGCCCGGCACCTTGCCCGCGGGATTGGCGAGGAAGGCATCGAGGTTGGCGGCGTTCCACCTCAGATTGGAATGTTCCATCGCATCGCTGTACTCGAAGCCCTTCACCTCGCCAGCCTCGCGCCCATAGATGCCAGCGAGCGAGGGGCCGATGATCGTCTTGCCCGGCGCGGTCGAATGGCAGGCGGTGCACTGGTTGAACGCTTGCGGCGGGGCATCCGCCGCACCCGCCCCGCTCGCAGCCGGCTGCGGCGTAGACGTGCCGCTCGCCTTCGCCGACGGTGTGGGAGTCGGCGTCGCCGAGGCGGCCTCGGTCGGGGTAGCGGTTTCGGTCGCCGTCTCGGCGGGGGCGCTGGCCGCCGCGGCCGGCGGGGCGTCGGTCGCGCTCGGCTGACCAGAAGGCTCGGACTGGGAGCCGCAGGCGGTGAGGCCTAGGGCGAGCGCGGCGGCGAGAGCGAAACGCGAAATCATGGAAGTGCGTCCTTCGAGGATGGAGTCGGGCGCGTTCCTATCGCCGCGCGCGGGATGCGCAAGAGGCGTTTCAACGGAGCGCGAAGGCAAACCGCACGCCCATCATATCGATGCCCGGATTCTGCTGCCGATTGAACAGCCGCGCGTGGCTGATGTGCGTCCAGCTCGCTTCGACGCTCAGCCGGCTGGACAGTTTCGTGCCGATGGCGATCTCCGGCTCGAACAGCACTGCGCTGCCGAGGTCGGTGCGCCTGCCGTTCGCGCCCACACGGAATCGCGGGCCGTCCTGCACCACCAGGCCGAGGCCGGGCCGCACGTAGAGGGGGCCCTTGCCGATCTTCCAGGCGAGCCCACCGCCCGCGAAGCTGGCGTCGCCGCGCGTGTTGACGGAGGCGATCAGGTAAGGCGCAGGCTTGCCGATGAACTTGAGCGCCTCGATCCGGCCGAAGCGATAGCCGAGCTCGATGTCGACTCCGCGCTCGCCCGTGTCGATGGTGAACGGCGTATCGACGCCGTGGACATAGGCGCCGGCGAAGACTTCCTGGGCGCCGGCGGGGGCGGCGACCATGGCCAACGGCAGGGCCGCGAGGATCGAGAGCGGACGAAACATCGGAACCCCTATAGTGGCAGGCATGCCGCAAGGTGACGCGAAATCGCGCCGTCGGTTCCGCGACCGCTTCCTTCGACCCGCTGCCGCGCCTATCCGGGCCGGCTTTACTCATGACCCAAGACCCGATCCTGGAGCCCCCGCATAGCGGCGAAGGCTGGCGCGGCGAGATCGTCGCGACCCTGGCGCTCGCCTGGCCGCTGGTGGTCGCCAACCTCGCGCAGATGCTGGTCTACGCCGTCGACGTGATCTTCGTCGCCCGCCTGGGCGCCGAGACGCTGGCGGCCTCCAGCCTCGCCGTTTCGCTGTTCGGGCTGGTGGCATGGTCGCTTTCGGGCATGTCGGGGATGGTGGCGGCGCTTATTTCGGCCGAGCTCGGCCGCCGCCGTCACGCGGTGCGCGAAGTGCGCCGCTCGACGCGGATGGGGCTGTGGCTGGCCGTGTTTACAGGCCTTGCCGCAACCGTGCTGCTGCACTTCGGCGAAGAGATCATGCTCCTGACCGGTCAGGAGCCGGCGGTCGCCGCCAAGGCGGGCCAATTCCTCGCGGTGATCAAGTGGGCGATCGTGCCGATGCTCGTGTCGAACGTGCTGCGCAATTTCGTCTCTGCGCTCGGCCGGCCGATCTTCGCCACCGCGATCACCGTGCTGGCGATCGGCGTGGCGGTGCTCGGCAATTACACCTTCGTGTTCGGCCATTTCGGTGCGCCCGCCCTCGGCATGCTCGGCTCGCCGCTGTCGAGCGTGCTCACCGCGCTGTTTATCGTCGGGGCCTACGCGGTCGCCATTCTGAGCGACCGCCGGCTCAGGCGCTATCACGTGTTCGGCAACTGGTGGCGGCCCGAGTGGCGCCGCTTTCGCGAACTCGTGCGCACCGGCGCGCCGGTCTCGGCGACGATCCTCGCCGAGGCCGGACTGTTCAGCGGCGCGGCGTTCCTGATGGGGCGGATCGGGCCCGAGCAACTTGCCGGACACACGATCGCGCTGCAACTCGCCGCGCTCGCCTTCCAGGTGCCGTTCGGGGTCGCCCAGGCGGCAACGATCCGGGTCGGCTACTTCTACGGCGCGCGCGACCCGGCGGCGATCGCCCGGGCGGGTTGGACGGCGATCGTGATCGGCACCGCCTTCATGGCCATCACCGCCAGCCTGATGCTGTTCGCCCCGCGCTTCATCATCCGGCTCTACGTCGATCCCGACGCGCCGAAGAACGCGCTGCTGGTCGGCTTCGCCGTGCGCTACATGGTCGTCGCCGCGGCGTTCCAGCTGTTCGACGGCATCCAGGCGGTCTCTGCCGGGTCGTTGCGCGGGCTGCAGGATACGCGCGTGCCGATGATCGTGGCGCTGTTCGGCTATTGGGTGCCCGGCTTCGGCACCGCCATCGCGCTGGGGTTCTTCACTCCGCTGCAGGGAACCGGCGTGTGGATCGGGCTGGCGGTCGGCCTGGTCGTCGTCGCCGGGCTTCTGCTGAGGCGCTGGACCGCGCGGGCTCGTCTCGGCTTGTTGCCGGCCTGACGAAAAAACTTCCTGAACGGGAGTTGACGACTACCTGTCGCGCACACATATGCGCGCCGCTGGCACTCTCTGCGTGAGAGTGCCAAACAGGGATCAACCCACTCTAAACAAGAGAGGTCATTCACATGGCATTCCGTCCCCTGCACGATCGCGTGCTGGTCCGCCGCCTCGAGGCCGAAGAAAAGACCGCCGGAGGCATCATCATCCCCGACAGCGCCAAGGAAAAGCCGAGCGAAGGCGAAGTCGTCGCCGTCGGCACCGGCGCGCGCTCGGAAGACGGCAAGATCACCCCGCCCGACGTCAAGGCCGGCGACCGCGTGCTGTTCGGCAAGTGGTCGGGCACCGAGGTCAAGATCGACGGCGAAGACCTGCTGATCATGAAGGAAAGCGACATCATGGGGATCATCGGCTGACCGCCGGCTGACCCGAAAGCTTTCCCAACCCAACAGAATTCCCAGGAGAAACGAACATGGCTGCCAAGGACGTGAAATTCGGGCGCGATGCGCGCGAGCGCATCCTCAAGGGCGTCGACACGCTCGCCAACGCCGTCAAGGTCACGCTCGGCCCCAAGGGCCGCAACGTGGTGCTCGACAAGAGCTACGGCGCGCCGCGCATCACCAAGGACGGCGTCACCGTCGCCAAGGAGATCGAGCTCAAGGACAAGTACGAGAACATGGGCGCGCAGATGCTGCGCGAAGTGGCCTCGAAGACCAACGACATCGCCGGTGACGGCACCACCACCGCAACCGTGCTCGCCCAGGCGATCGTTCGCGAGGGCATGAAATCGGTCGCCGCGGGGATCAACCCGATGGACCTCAAGCGCGGCATCGACACCGCCGTCGCCAAGGTGGTCGAGGATCTCAAGGGCCGTTCGAAGGACGTCTCCGGCTCGACCGAGATCGCCCAGGTCGGCATCATCTCGGCCAACGGCGACCGCGAAGTCGGCGAGAAGATCGCCGAGGCGATGGAGAAGGTCGGCAAGGAAGGCGTGATCACCGTCGAGGAAGCGAAGGGCCTCGAGTTCGAGCTCGACGTCGTCGAAGGCATGCAGTTCGACCGCGGCTACCTGAGCCCGTACTTCGTCACGAACCCCGAGAAGATGACCGTCGATCTCGATAACCCGTACATCCTGATCCACGAGAAGAAGCTCTCCAACCTCCAGTCGATGCTGCCGATCCTCGAAGCGGTGGTGCAAAGCGGCCGTCCGCTGCTGATCATCGCCGAAGACATCGAGGGCGAGGCTCTGGCGACGCTGGTGGTCAACAAGCTGCGCGGCGGCCTCAAGGTCGCGGCCGTCAAGGCCCCCGGCTTCGGCGATCGCCGCAAGGCGATGCTGCAGGACATCTCGATCCTGACCAAGGGCGAGATGATCAGCGAGGACCTCGGCATCAAGCTCGAGAATGTCACCGTCAGCATGCTCGGCGAAGCCAAGCGCGTGACCATCGACAAGGACAACACCACGATCGTCGACGGCGCCGGCGATGCGACCGACATCAAGGCCCGGGTCGAGCAGATCCGCGCCCAGATCGAGACCACCACCAGCGACTATGACCGCGAGAAGCTGCAGGAGCGGCTGGCCAAGCTGGCCGGCGGCGTCGCGGTGATCAAGGTCGGCGGTGCATCCGAGGTTGAGGTCAAGGAGCGCAAGGACCGCGTCGACGACGCGCTGCACGCGACCCGCGCCGCGGTTGAGGAAGGCATCGTCCCCGGCGGCGGCACCGCGCTGCTCTATGCGACCAAGGCTCTCGAAGGCCTCAAGGGCGCCAACGAGGACCAGACCCGCGGCATCGACATCGTGCGCAAGGCGATCCAGTCGCCGATCCGCCAGATCGCCGAGAACGCCGGGTTCGACGGCGCCGTGGTGGCCGGCAACCTGCTGCGCGAAGGCGACGAGACGCAGGGCTTCAACGCGGCCACCGACGTCTACGAGAACCTCGTGGCGGCGGGCGTGATCGACCCGACCAAGGTCGTGCGCACCGCGCTGCAGGACGCGGCCTCGGTCGCCGGCCTGCTCATCACCACCGAAGCGGCGGTCAGCGAAATGCCGGACGACAAGCCGGCGATGCCGGGCGGCGGCGGCATGCCCGACATGGGCGGCATGGGCTTCTAAGCTCTCGCGCCCAAGCAACATGAAGGGCCGGGGGAGCGATCCTCCGGCCCTTTTGTTATCCGGTGTAGAGCATCGCCACGTCGCAGCGGGCATATTCGCCGCCGCAGCGGGCGAGAAGCTCGGCGTCGTGGACGAAGCCGTTGCGCTCGTAGAGCTTGATCGCCGCCTGGCTCTTGCTGTTGGTCAGCAGGAACAGTCGTTCGGCGCCCAACGCGAAGGCGCGCTCGATCGTCGCGCGCAGCAGGAATTCGCCCGTCCCGCGCCCGCGCGCCTCGGGCAGCACGGCCATCTTGATCAGCTCGAACTCGCGCGGGCCGGTCGACAGCAGGCCGCAGGTCCCGACGATGCCGAGTTCGGGGTCCTCGACGAACAGGATGTCGGCGCCAGGATCGACGATCGTGTCGCGCGGATCGGCCAGCTGCGCCTCGTCGACCGGCTCGAGCGCGTACATCTCCTCGATCCACTGTCGGTTGATCCGCGCGAAGTCGGCCGCAAGCTCGTTGCGGAACGGGCGGATCGCGAGGCCGGACCCGGGCCGACGATCGAGCGGCCGCTCCGCCAACGCCTTCTCGACCGCCGCGACTTGCGCAAGCAGGGCCTCGATATCGCAAGTCTCGGCCACCGCGGCACGAATGCGCGGCCATAGCGCGGTGCCGGCCCGGTCCATTACCGCGCTGCCTTCTGCGCTCAGCGTCAGGCGCTGCACTCGACGGTCGTCGTCGTCAGTTCGCTGGCCGACCAACCCCATCGCGGCCAGCTGCCGGGCGACACGGGTGGTCGCCGGCTGGCTGAAACCCGTCGCCTCGGCCGCTTCGCCGATGCTCAACGGCCCCTGCCGCCAGAGCGCGGTGAGCAACGGCATCTGACCCGGCTGGGTCGGCAGGCCGCAATCGCGGGCCATGACCTCGGCGCCCGCCTGCAACCGCTCGGCGAGCCGCTTCAAGCGACTGCCGAGCATGACCCCGCCCTCGGCCGCCAGGACATCTGTCGCCATGATTCACTCCTTCGACGATAGATTATATAACCTGTTATGGATCTACAAGGCAGCGCAGCCCTCCGGGGCATTACCAATGGCAAAGTGTCGCGTGGCGCGGCCATGCCACCCCTTGGCAATCGTTTCGGCACCAGCAGGCGAATCGCCCGTTGAGCCGCTGAACCCGACCAAGCAGGAGAAGGCCGATGAAAGTTCCGCACAACGCCCATGTCGCGGTAGTCGACGGAGAACGCTTCAGGCTGATGCGCAACATCGGACCCATCTTCGAGCCGAAGCTCGAGTTGGTCGCCGAACCGTCTTTCAGGTTGCCTGTGCCCGGCGCCGAGAGCCGCAGCGATGATCGCGGAACACTGACGACCGCAGGGTCGGAGACCGATCTCCGCGAGGTTGTGCACGGCGCGGCGGTGGTCGAATGGTTGAACGCAAAGGCGCTCGCCGGCGAGATCGACCAGTTGGTAGTGGTGGCCGACCCGCGCACGCTGGGCGAGATGCGGCCGCGCTATCACAAGGCGCTGCAGGGCAAGATCGTCGCCGAATTGCCGAAGGAGCTCACCTCGGAATCCCCGCAGGCGATCGCCCAGACGCTCGCGGCCGCATGACGGCGTGCGCCGGCTCCGCCGGCTGTTGAGAGGAAGCGGCGCCATGGCCGAGCCCCAGGAACTACGTGAACGGATGGTCGAGCGGCAAATCCGCCGGCGGGGCATCGAATCCCTCTCGGTGCTGACGGCCTTCCGGACCGTTCCACGCGAGGCATTCGTGCCCGAATCGCTGCGTGAGTTCGCTTACGAGGATGGCCCGCTGCCGATCGGCGCCGGGCAGACGATCTCGCAGCCTTACATCGTCGCGCTGATGATCGACGCCGCCGAGATCCCGCCCGGCGGACGGGTGCTCGAGGTGGGCGCGGGCTCGGGCTACGCCGCAGCCGTGATGTCGCGCATCGCCGGCGAGGTATTTGCGATCGAGCGGCACGAGGCCTTGGCACGCTCTGCGGCGGAGCGGATCGACACGCTTGGCTACGACAACGTCTCGATCATCTGCGCCGACGGCAGCCTGGGCCTGCCGGACGAGGCGCCGTTCGACGCGATCCTGGTCGCGGCAGGCGGCGACAAGGTGCCCGAGCCGCTCAAGCGCCAACTCAAGCTCGGCGCCCGACTGGTCGTACCGGTCGGCGGCGAAGACATGCAGTCGCTGCTTTGCGTAACCCGCACCGGTGAACACCGCTGGGACGAGCAGAACCTCGGCGGCGTGCGCTTCGTGCCGCTGATCGGCGCTCACGGGCGTTACGAGGACGGCAGCCGCGCGGCGAGCAACCACCAGCCGGCGCGGGCGAAATCCTTGCCCGAGATGATCTCCGACGCCGCCGAGCCGCTCCCGGGAATCGACGACGAAGCCTTCGCCGCCGCGTTCGACCGCTTCGCCGACCGCAAGATCGTGCTGCTCGGGGAGGCGAGCCACGGGACGCACGAGTTCTATGCCGCCCGCGCGGCGATCACGCGGCGTTTCGTCGAGAAGCACGGCTTTACCATCGTCGCCGCCGAGGCCGACTGGCCCGATGCCGCGGTGCTCGACCGTCACATCCGCCACCAGCATCCGCGCACAGGCGCGCCGCGGCCGTTTCAGCGCTTTCCGACTTGGATGTGGCGCAACTCCGTGATCGCCGGGCTGATGCATGACCTGCACGCGCTCAACCGCGGCCGCGCACCCGACGAGATGGCCGGGTTCTACGGGCTCGACATCTACAACATGTCCGGCTCGATCGAGGCGGTGCTCGCCTATCTCGACGCGCACGATCCCGAGGCCGCGCAAGTTGCCCGCGAGCGCTATGGCTGCCTCACCCCGTGGCAAGCCGAGCCGGCAACTTACGGCCGCTCCGCGCTCACCAAGGGCTACGCCGAGTGCGAGCAGCAAGTGATCGCCGAATGCCGCGACCTGTTGCAACGCGCGCTGCACGAGGACGGCGGGATGTTCGCCGCGGCGATGAACGCCCGCCTCGTCGCCTCGGCCGAACGCTACTACCGGATCATGTACTACGGCGGTGCCGAGAGCTGGAACTTGCGCGACAGCCACATGGCCGAGACATTGGAACACCTGCTCGAGCACCGCGGACCCAACGCCAAGGCGCTGGTCTGGGCGCACAACAGCCACATCGGCGACGCCGAGGCGACCGAGATGGGCAGCGTTCGCGGCGAGCACAACATCGGCCAGCTGGTCCGCGCGCGCTGGGGCGAGCAGGTCGCGCTGGTCGGTTTCGGGACGCACACCGGCACCGTCACCGCGGCGACCGACTGGGACGGCGACCACGAGACCAAGCGCGTGGTCCCCTCGCGCGGCGATTCGTACGAGCGGGTGTGCCACGACAGCGGCGTGCCGCGCTTCCTGCTCGACCTCACGCCCGGCAGGCACGACGCCCTGCGCCGGCGGCTCGGCGACCCACGGCTCGAACGCTTCATCGGGGTGATCTACCGACCCGAGACCGAACGCTGGAGCCACTACAGCGAGGCCGTGCTCCCGCGACAGTTCGACGCCTACGTCTGGTTCGACGAAACGCGCGCCTTGCAGCCGCTCACGCCGACCGAACCGCACGAAGGGGTGCCCGACACATTCCCATTCGGTGAATAGTCCAGATTATGGCGAAACGCCTTTTCCGATGATATTTGGCGCCCCGACGGAATGGGGACCGAGTACGCGGGAATGCAAGACCTGGCTATTTCTCCTCGCGGAGGAGAGCGAGCCGCCGCACCGAAGGCGAAAATCACCAACACAAGGGCCGTGCGCATCGGCAAGCGCCTGCGCGATCCGGTCAATCGCTGGATCGCGCGCCAGTCGCTGATCGGCGACGAGCCGTTCGTAGATCCCGCGGTCATACCGGGGCTCGCCGAACTCGGCGAGAATTGGCGGGAGATCAGGGACGAGCTGGTGCCGCTTCTGACGGAACGCAACGCGATCCCGGCGCTTGGCGAGATCTCGCCCGATCACAAGGCGATCGCCCGCGACGGCCACTGGAAAAGCTTCTTCTTCACCGGCTACGGCTTTCGCGCCGCGTGCAACCACGCGCGCTGCCCCACTACCAGCGCACTGCTCGAAAAGGTGCCGGGCCTCGTCGTGGCATTCTTCTCGATCATGGAGCCCGGCACCCATGTCCCGCCGCACCGCGGGGTGACCAAGGCCTGGCTCAACTGCCATCTCGGAATGGTCGTGCCCGACGGGCCGGGCCGCTGCGCGATGGAAGTTGCCGGTCAGAGCATCGAATGGCGCGAAGGCGAATGGCTGGTGTTCGACGAGACCCATCGGCACGAGGTCTGGAACGAGCGACAGAGCCCTCGCGTGGTGCTGTTCCTGCAAGTCCGGCGGCCGATGCGCCTGGCTGGCCGGATGGCCGCCAGCCTGCTTATCCGGGCGATCCGCCGAACCAGCTTCGTGCAGGACATCAGGCGCAATCTCGGCGCGCGCTGAAGCCGAAAAACGTGACGAAACGGCCTTTCGATGGGGTAAATTGTGGAACTGGACTCGGTTCGTGACCCCGTAGGCCACGGTTCGTCGCTGGAATCCTTGCCGGAATCCGCGTTCCCGGGTTAACCAATCCGAAGGGATCGACGGATAGCAACAGGTAAATGGCTTTGGCAGGTTTCGGACGGTTTTTCGCCCCGCTCGCGCTCTCGGTCGCGACGATCGTGCCGGCGCACGCCAACAACAATGGGCTCGAGACGCAGTTCGACAGCGTCATCGGCACCACCGCGACGCCGCGCGATTTCACCGCCACTTACGATACCGCGCTCGAACGCCAGGTCGCGCAACTCACCGCCAACGCGAAGGGCCGCATCGGCGTCGCCGCGATCGACCTGACCACCGGCAAGCAGGTATCGGTGCTGGGCACCCAGCGCTTCCCGCTCGCCAGCACCAGCAAGATCGCCATCGCCGCCACCTTCCTCGAAGGCGTCGACCAGGGCCGCTGGCGGCTTGACGACAAGTTCCCGATGATGCTCTCGCCAACGCAGGAGGGCCGTTCGCTGAGCGCGCGCGAATTGATCGAGCTAGCGATCACGCGCAGCAGCAACGAAGCGGCGGACGGGCTGTTGCGCGTCGTCGGAGGCCCGCGAGCCGTCAACGACTGGGTTCACCGTGCGGGCATCAGGGAATTCAGCATCGATCGCTACATCGACACGCTGGTGCGCGAGGACGGCGCCGTGGATCCCGCGCAAAGCATCGATGTGCGCGACTCCGCCACGCCGCTGGCGATGGTCAACCTGGTCAAGGGCCTGCACGATGGTCGCTGGCTGAGCCAGTCGAGCCGCAACGTACTGCTCGGCGCAATGGGGCGCTGCAAGACCGGTCCGCAGCGCATTCCCGGGCAGATGCCCGACGGCGTGATGGTCGCCCACAAGACCGGGTCGCTCTACAACACCTCGAGCGACGTCGGAATCGTCACCGGCCCGGATGGTCATGCGATCGCCCTGGCGATCTACGTCACCGGCGGCAGGAACGATCACAAGTATCGTTTCGAAAAGATCGGCACCATCGCGAGGGTGGTCTACGACGGCTTCCAGGCGCAGCCCACGCAAGTCTGGGCCAGCGCGAGCTACGACCGGGCGACGCCCGCTCCCTGAGCGAAACAACGTCAGGCAAACAAAAAGGGCGCGGCCGACGAGGCCGCGCCCTTTCCTGTCGAGTGACGGACCTGGCTTACTGAGCCGTGGTGGTCGTCGTGGTCTCGGTCGTGGTCGCGCCGTCGACCGCTTCGCTGGTCGCAGCGGCGGCGTCGGTCGTGGCATCGGTCACCGCGGTGGCGGCGGCGTCGGCATTGGCGGCGGCGTCGGCAGCAGCCGAATCAGCGGCTTCGCTGGTGGCGTCTTCGGTCTTCTCCGAGCAAGCAGTGAGCGACAGAGCGGCACCGGCGATGGCGGCGGCGAGGATGATCTTGCGCATGTTATGTGTGTCCTTGAACAGCAAATAGAAAAGCGCGTGCCGGCACTGTTCGCACGGCAAAACGCGAAACCCGCACAGAGAGGCTGGCTTCACGCTGCTGAATAATGGCCATATTGTGGCACGGCAAGCGAATTGTGGCACATTGCCACAATTGCCCGGCTGACCTCCCGCACACTCGCTGCTACGAAACTGCGATGTCCGACAAGCAGCATCTCTATCTGGTCGACGGGTCGGCCTACATCTTCCGCGCCTACCACCGGCTGCCGCCGCTGACCAATCCGCGCGGCACGCCTGTCGGCGCGGTCTACGGCTACACCACGATGCTGTGGAAGCTCGCCGAAGACCTGCACAAGGCCGATGGCCCCACGCACTTGGCGGTGATCCTCGACAAGGGTAGCCACAGCTTCCGCAACGACCTCTACGATCACTACAAGGCCAACCGGCCCGAGCCGCCGGAGGACCTCAAGCCGCAGTTCCCGCTGATCCGCGACGCCACCCGCGCATTCAGCCTGCCGTGTATCGAGGAAGACAACCTCGAGGCCGACGACCTGATCGCCTCGTACGCCCGCGAAGCCACGCGGCGCGGATGGGACGTGACAATCGTGTCGTCGGACAAGGACCTGATGCAGTTGGTCGGCAAGTGCGCCGAGCCGAACGACGGTCACGAGGGCGGTTGCATCGACATGCTCGACACGATGAAGAACCAGCGGATCGACATTCCCGAAGTGGTCGAGAAGTTCGGCGTCGGGCCGGAGCTGGTCGGCGACGTGCTCGCGCTGATGGGTGATAGCGTCGACAACGTGCCGGGAATCTACGGCATCGGCCCGAAGACCGCCTCGAAGCTGATCCAGGACTACGGCTCGCTGCAGGGCGCGCTCGACGCCGCGCCGTCGATGAAACCCGGCAAGCTGCGCGACCGGCTTATCGAAGGTCGCGAGATGGCCGAACTTAGCCGCGTGCTCGTGCAGCTCAAGGAAGACTGCCCGCTGCCGATGCCACTCGACGACTTCAAGCTCGATACCGTGCCGAAGGAGCCGCTCGCCGCGTTCCTCGCCGAGCACGGCTTCACCAGCTTGCTGCGGCGGCTGGACGGCGGCAGTGGCAGCCCCGGACGCCCGACGGACCTCAATCCGCCCAAGCAACAGACCGCCGGCGCTGCCGCGGCGTCGAGCGGCAACCGGCAGGATCAGCCTGAATTCCCGCCGGTCGACCGCTCGGCCTACGAATGCGTGCAGACCCTCGAACGGCTCGAACACTGGATCGAGCGCGCCTTCGCCGCACGCGCGGTGGCGATCGATACCGAGACCAGCTCGATCGATGCGATGCGTGCCGAGCTTGCCGGGGTCAGCCTCGCGCTCGGACCGAACGACGCCTGCTACATCCCGCTCGGCCACGGCGGTAGCGACATGTTCGCCGAACGTCCCGAGCAGATCGACAAGGCCGCCGCCCTCGCCACGCTCAAGCCGCTGCTCGAAAGCGATGCGGTCCTCAAGATCGGGCAGAACATCAAGTACGACATCAACATCCTCGCCCGGAACGGCATCCAAATCACGCCGGTCGACGACACGATGATCATCAGCTTCGCGATGGACGCCGGCCGCTCGCTCGAGGGGATCGGCGGCGGGCACGGCATGGACGAGCTAAGCGAGCGTCACCTCGGCCACACGACGCTGACCTTCAAGGACATCTGCGGCAGCGGCAAGAAGCAGATCCCGTTCGGCGAAGTGCCGCTCTCGCGCGCCACCGAATACGCTGCCGAAGACGCGGACGTGACCTGGCGGCTGCACAAGCTGCTCAAGCCCCGGCTGGCGATCGAGCACGGCGTGCGCGTCTACGAGCGGGTCGACCGGCCGCTGATCCCGGTGGTTGCGGCGATGGAGCGCCACGGGATCAAGGTCGACCGCCAGCGCCTCGCCAAGCTCAGCGAGGAGTTCGCCCACGAGATCGCCCGCATCGAGCAGGAAATTTACGACTGCTGCGGCGAGAGCTTCACCATCGGCAGCCCGCAGCAGCTCGGCCGCATCCTGTTCGACAAGCTGGGCTACAAAGGCGGACGCAAGGGCAAGAGCGGGCAGTATTCGACCGACCAAGCGATCCTCGAAGGCCTCGCCCTGCAAGGCGCCGAAGTCGCGCAAAAGGTGCTCGACTGGCGCCAGCTGGCCAAACTCAAGAGCACCTACACCGACGCATTGCAGGCGGCGATCAATCCCCAGACCGGCCGCGTGCATACGAGCTATTCGCTGGTCGGCGCGCAGACCGGGCGACTCTCCTCGACCGACCCCAACCTGCAGAACATCCCCATCCGCACCGCGATCGGCCGGCAGATCCGCCAGGCCTTCGTGCCCGAGGAAGGCATGGTCTTGCTCGCCGCCGACTATTCGCAGATCGAGCTGCGCCTCGCGGCGCACATGGCCGATGTGCCGCCGCTCAAGGAAGCCTTCGCCTCGGGCGAGGACATCCACGCGCGTACCGCGCAGGAAATGTTCGGCACGGTGGACCGCGACACCCGCGCGCGCGCCAAGACGGTCAATTTCGCGATCCTCTACGGCATCAGCCGCTGGGGCCTCGGCGCCCGGCTGGGCATCGACCCGGACGAGGCGCAATCGATCATCGACCGCTATTTCGAACGCTTCCCGGGAATCCAGAACTACATCCACTCGACGCTCGAGACCGTGCGGGAACGCGGCTATTCGGAGACGCTGTTCGGCCGCAAGACCTGGTTCCCGCGGATCGGCTCGAGCCAACAGGCCGAGCGCCAGGGCAGCGAGCGCGCTGCGATCAACGCGCCGATCCAGGGCACCAGCGCCGACATCATCAAGCGTGCGATGGCGCGAATGATACCCGCGCTAAGCGACGCCGGACTCGGTCACGTGAAGATGCTGCTGCAGGTTCACGACGAGCTGGTGTTCGAGCTGCCGGAAGGCGACGTCGCGGCCGCGCGCCCGGTGATCGAGCGGGTGATGGCCGAAGCCGCGCTGCCCGCGGTCGAGCTCGACGTCCCCCTCGGGGTCGAGATCGGCCACGGCATGAGCTGGGACGACGCGCACTAGGTTCCGCGACTACTGGTGCTTCTTCTCGCGAGTCGAGGTGAGCATTCCTTCGCTAATGAAGCCGATCGGGTGCACTTCCATCGCGCGCTTCTTGAGCTCGCCCTTCATCGATTCGTATTCGGCTTCCATTTCCTCCGTCACAGTCGGGCGGCTGTCGGCGAGCGCCTCGGCGAAATCGGCGCCGGTGACGTCGGTGGCCTTTTCGCCGGCGCGGCGGATCGCCACGAGGCCGGCGCGACGGACCACGTCTTCGAGGTCGGCGCCGGTGTAACGCTCGGTCTGCGTGGCGATCGATTCGAGGTCGACGTCCTTGGCGAGCGGCATGTTGCGGGTGTGAATGCCGAGGATAAGCTTGCGCCCCTCGGCGTTGGGCGGACCGACGTAGACCAGTTCGTCGAAGCGGCCGGGCCGCAGCAGCGCCGGGTCGACCAGCCATGGGCGGTTGGTCGCGCCGATGACGATGATCGAGTTCATCTCCTCCATCCCATCCATCTCTGCGAGGATGGTGTTGACCACGCGGGCGGTGACTTGCGGCTCGTTGGCCTCGCTGCCGCGCGCCGGTACCAGGCTGTCGATCTCGTCGATGAAGATCACGCACGGAGCGACCTGGCGGGCGCGCGCGAACAACCGGCTGATCTGCTGCTCGCTCTCGCCGTACCACTTGGAAAGCACGTCGGAGCTCTTGATCGAGATGAAGTTGGCCTCGGCCTCCTTGGCCACCGCCTTGGCCAGCAGCGTCTTGCCGGTGCCGGGCGGGCCGTAGAGCAGGAAGCCCTTGGCCGGGCGAATGCCGAGCCGCTCGAACGCCTCGGGGTTGCGCAAGGGCAGCTCGACGCCTTCGCGCAGCTTTTCTTCCGCGTCGTCGAGCCCGCCGATGTCGTCCCAGCCGATCGTCGGCGTCTGCACCATGACCTCGCGCATCGCGCTCGGCTGGACGCGCTTCAATGCTTCGCGGAAGTCGTCCTTCTCGACCTGCAGCGATTCGAGCACCTCGGGCGGGATTGTCCGCGCATCGAGATCGAGCTTGGGCATGATCCGCCGCACCGCCTCGATCGCCGCCTCGCGGGCGAGCGCGGCGAGGTCGGCACCGACGAAGCCGTGGGTGCTGCGCGCCAGCTCGGTCAGGTCGACGCCCTCGCCGAGCGGCATGCCGCGGGTGTGGATGCCGAGAATCTCCCGGCGGCCCTTCTCGTCGGGTACGCCAATGATGATCTCGCGGTCGAAGCGCCCCGGACGGCGCAACGCCTCGTCGATCGCGTCGGGCCGGTTGGTCGCGGCGATGACGACGAGGTTCGAGCGTGCGTGGAGCCCGTCCATCAGCGTCAGCAGCTGGGCGACGAGGCGCTTCTCGGCCTCCCCGCTCACGTTTTGCCGCTTAGGCGCGATCGAATCGATCTCGTCGATGAAGATGATCGCCGGGGCCGAGCGGGTCGCTTCCTCGAACACCTCGCGCAGGCGCTTCTCGCTCTCACCATAGGCCGAGCCCATGATCTCGGGGCCGTTGATGGTGAAGAAGGTCGCATCGCTTTCGTTGGCGACCGCCAGCGCGAGGCGGGTCTTGCCGGTGCCAGGCGGACCATGGAGCAACACGCCCTTGGGCGGATCGACGCCGAGGCGGGTGAATAGCTCCGGGTAGCGCAAGGGAAGCTCGACCATCTCGCGCAATTGCTTGATGGTCTCGTCCATCCCGCCGACGTCGTCGTAATTGATCACCCCGCGGCCGTCGCGCGGCTCCTCGAACTCGGCGCGCAGCTCGACTTCGGTGTTCTCGTCGATGTGGACGATGCCCTTGGGCACGGTCGAGACCACAGTGAGGCGGATCTGGGTCAGGGCATAAGCCGGGGCGTTGAACATCCGCCGCACTTCGGGCGGCATGTTGGCGACCGGCTGCTGGCCGTGCGTGGCGACGAGATCGCCGGCGAGCAGCGGCTTCTGGTAGAAGACCCGCTTGAGCGCCTCGGTCGGGCCCTGCAGCCGCATCTCGCGCTGCGCCGGAGCAAAGATCACTCGGGTGGCGGGCTTGGACTCGGCGCGGCGGATGACGACGTGCTCGCCCGACGAAGTGCCGGCGTTGGCGCGCTGGAGGCCGTCGAGGCGGACGACTTCGAGCGCTTCGTCCTCGGGATAGCCGGGAATGGCGACCGCGGCGGTGACGCGCTTGCCTTCGATTTCGACAAAATCGCCGTCGGTGATGCCGAGCGCCTGGAAGGCCGAGCGCGGCATGCGGGCGACGCCCTGGCCGCTCTCTTCCTGCCTGGCGGCGGCGACCTGGAGCCGAACCGTGCCGGCCTTCACCTTTTCCGCAACATCAGCCATCGGCGCGCTCGCTCCCGCATTTTCTCATTCTGGTGCGCCACAGCTAGGGACCGGTTCGCCGATTGCAAACCCCCATGCGCGGCCATGCCTGACGGAGAATGCCTGCCGCGACACGGTGTTTCCGGGCGAGGGCAAGAAAAAAAGGCCCGGACGTTGCCGTCCGGGCCTTGGAAGTTTTGGGAGAGGATGCCTGAAAGGCCTGCTTCATATGCTGCAACTGCTCACATCTCGCAAGTGCGAAAAGAACACCGATCGTTGCATGTTATGCAACGAAGCAGTTGTGACGGGGTAAAGAGGCCCTCTTATCAATGCCCCAGGCGCAATCGCAGCGTCGACTTGCGCCATGCGTTGCTGCACTGCGGTATAATCGCGCTGCAAAAAGCCGCCGCTTCCGGGCTAAAAAGCGGTTGCGCGAGTCACCGCTCCGCCTAGGAGAACGGCGACCATCTTGGAGGGCCGCGATGCAGAAACTCTACCCCGATGCCGCCGCCGCGCTCGCCGGCGTGCTCAAGGACGGGATGCTGATCGCCGCTGGCGGCTTCGGCCTGTGCGGCGTGCCCGAGCGCCTGCTCGAGGCGATCCAGGCTAGCGGCGTGAAGAACCTGACATTTGCCAGCAACAATGCCGGAATAGACAACGAAGGCATCGGCAAGCTGCTGCGCACCCGTCAGGTGAAGAAGATGATCGCGTCGTACGTCGGCGAGAACAAGGAGTTCGAGCGGCAATTCCTTTCGGGCGAACTGGAGGTCGAGTTCTGCCCGCAAGGCACGCTCGCCGAACGGATGCGCGCGGGCGGCGCGGGCATTCCCGGATTCTACACCAGGACAGGCGTCGGCACCGCGGTGGCCGAAGGCAAGGAAGTGAAGAGCTTTGGCGGCGACGACTACATCCTCGAGCTCGGCATTTTCGCCGACCTCTCGATCGTCAAGGCGTGGAAGGCCGACGAGACCGGTAACTGCGTGTTCCGCAAGACCGCGCGCAACTTTAACCTTCCCGCCGCTACCTGCGGCCGGGTCTGCGTGGTGGAAGTCGAGGAAGTCGTGCCCGCCGGCTCGCTCGATCCGGACTGCATCCACCTGCCCGGCATCTACGTCCAGCGGATGATTGTCGGCGCACCTTACGACAAGAAGATTGAATTCATGACCACGCGTGAAAGGGAGTCGGCATGAGGCTTTCGTTGGTCCTCGCGCTCGCGGCGACGGCGCTGAGCATCCCTGCTGCGGCGCAGATGACGCAGACCGCCCCGCGGCCGGCCGCGGCCAACGCCGACCCGGTCGCCGCCGAGCGGGTCAAGCCGTTCCAGTATCTCTACGGCTCGGCGGAGGCGGCCGGGCTGTCGATCCAATCCTGGCACGCGCTCGTCGATTTCGCCCGCCAGCGGGTCAGACATCGCCCCAGGGACAGCGTCGTCCTCGCAGAAGGCTCGTCGTTCGCGGATCCGCATTTCGTGCCCTGCGGGAAGAAGCCGCTCGCGGCGGTGTTCGACGTCGACGAGACGTCGATCCTCAACCTCGGGCTCGAGGCGAACGCCGCTGCCGGGGTCTCGACCGGCGGCGGGATGGTCAGCCGCTGGGCGCAGACCGGCGCCAATGCGGTCGCCCCGGTCCCCGGCGCCGTGTTCGGCGTGAACGCGCTGCGCAAGATGGGTGTCACGGTGATCTTCAACACCAACCGCAGCAACAAGAGCGCCGAGGGCACCGCTGATGCGATCGCCGCCGCCGGGCTCGGCCGGCCGGTGCATCTCAAGACCCTCTTCCTCGCCGGCGACGACGCCATGGGCAGCCGCAAGGATGGCCGGCGCTGGACGATCGCCAGGGATTACTGCGTGATCGCCATGGCCGGGGACCAGCTGGTCGACATCTCCGACCTGTTCAACGCCAGGGACCTCTCGGTCGCCGACCGCCGCCAGGCGGCCACCCGCGGCTGGGTCGCGCAGATGTGGGGCAATGGCTGGTGGGTGCTGCCCAACCCGGTCTACGGTTCGGGCCTGCAGGGCGGCATCGACGAGATCTTCCCTGCCGACAAGCGCTGGACCGATACAGGGGCAGGACAATGACCATCCACGACAACCTCAGCGAAGGCTGGACCCGCGACCAGATGGCCGCCCGCGCGGCGCAGGAGCTCGAGGACGGCTACTATGTCAACCTCGGCATCGGCATCCCGACGCTGGTCGCCAACCACATCCCCCCGGGGATGGACGTGACGCTGCAGAGCGAGAACGGCATGCTCGGGATCGGCCCGTTTCCCTATCCCGACGAGGTCGACCCCGACCTGATCAACGCCGGCAAGCAGACCATCAGCGAGCTGCCGCGAAGCGCCTATTTCGACAGCGCGACCAGCTTCGCGATGATCCGCGGCGGACACATCGACCTCGCCGTGCTCGGCTCGATGGAAGTCTCCGAAAACGGCGACATCGCCAACTGGATGATCCCCGGCAAGATGATCAAGGGCATGGGCGGGGCGATGGACCTGGTCGCAGGGGTCAAGAAGATCATCGTGGTGATGGAGCACGTCGCCAAGGACGGCAGCCCGAAGTTCATCCCCGAATGCACGTTGCCACTGACGGGGCGCAACGTGGTCGACATGATCATCACCGACTTGTGCGTGTTCCACCGTCCCGACCACGCGAGCCCCTTCAGGCTGATCGAGCTGGCCCCCGGCGTGACCGCCGAAGAAGTCGCCGCGAAGACCACCGCAAGCTACGTGAGCTGAGCGAAGCCAGTGCGGTTGGCCGGCCGCAGCGCGGCGCTGGATCGTCTCCCCTGCTGGGCGATCCTGCTGCTCGTCGCGATCGTCGCGCGGGCGATCACCTTCGGCAATCCGATCGTCCACAACGACGAACAATTCTATTTCGTCGCCGCACGCGCCTGGCTCGACGGCGCGCTGCCCTATGTCGGGGTGTGGGACCGCAAGCCGATCGGTTTGTTCGCGATCTACCTGCCCGCCGCGGCGCTGGGCTTCCCGGCCGGAATCTGGGCCTACCAGGCGATGGCGCTGGCCTCCGCGACCGCGACGGCGGCACTCATCGCGCGACTGGCCACGCGCGCCGGCTGGGGCAAGGGCGCCCTGGCAGCCGCGGTTGCGTACATCCTTTGGCTCGATCTGCTCGAGGGTCAGGGCGGCCAGGCCCCGGTGTTCTACAATCTGCTGATGATCGCCGCCGCCGGCCTCATTGCGCCGCGCGAAGACGATGGCGAGCGGCCCCGCCGGCGGTTCCTGCTGGGGCTGGCGGCGCTCGCACTCGTCGGCCTGGCGATACAGGTCAAGTATTCGGTGGTGTTCGAAGGCGTCTATTTCGGCATTTGGTGGCTCTGGCGCGAAGCCAGGCTCGGAGCGAGCTGGCACCGCATCGCCGCCGGCGGAGCGACTCTCGTTGCCGTCGCGCTGGCGCCGACGGCGGCGGTCTGGGCGGCGTACACCGCGATGGGACGCGGATCGGAGTTCTTCTTCGCCAATTTCGCTTCGTTCCTGTCGCGGCAGGCCGATCCTTGGCCGCAGCAGCTGTTCTTCCTGCTCCTAATCCTGTTGCTCACCTGGCCGCTGATGGCCGGCGCCGCGCTGGCCTGGAAGGCTCGCGACAGGAGCGGGGCGCGGCGGCCGATGCAGGACTGGCTGTTCGGCTGGGCTGTTGCCGCGGTCCTCGGAATGCTCGCGATGGGCACCTGGTTCACCCATTACGCCTTGCCGATGACAGTGCCGCTGACGATCTGCTGCGCCGGCTTCGTCGCGAGCGGCCGGCGGGGAGTGAAGGCCGCGCTCATTACCTTGGCGATCGCGCTGGTGGCCGGGCAGGTGATGCTGGTAAGCAAGGGCCTTGTTCGCGGCACTCGGGCGCAGTTTTGGCAGACTCGCGAGGCGATTGCCGCGGGGCCGGGCTGCCTTTTCGTCTATTCGGGCGACACCATGTTCTACCCGGCGACGGGCCGCTGCGCGCTCAGCCGGTACTTGTTCCCGAGCCATTTGAGCCGCACGCGCGAGGATGGCGCCATCGGTGCCGACCAAGGCATGGAGATAGGGCGGATCCTCGATCTCCGCCCGCAGGTCGTGGTCCTCGAAGCGCCTTATGTCGGCGAGCGTGGCGATACGCGCCAGCTGGTTCTCGACCGCCTGGCCCGGGCTTATCGCCTCAAGGCGCACATCGCTTACGGCGACGGCTGGGACGAGGTCTATGAGCTAAAGTAGCCGCTCCGATCAGAAATCGCTGTCCTACATGCGCGCACTTGTGCAGCGTCATCGCATGGCGAATCCAACACCTGTCCAGCGCGCACCGCTCTCCGGCCGCCGGCGACCTTTAATTTCGAACATCGGCAAGAGCATTTTTGTTTTCTCGGCTGGCCAAGCTGTCGCTTGTGGCCCGCAACACCGCAGGAATCCTCGGGTCTTGCCGAGCCAGAGAAATGTAGGAAGTGTCGTTTGGGTCGCTCTCGGTTCGATTCGCGGCGCTTCGCCGGACTGCCGGAGAACCCGCCGGTGAACCCGCGCCGCGACGCCCCTTGGCTGGCGCTGTCGCTGCTCACCGCGATCGCCACGATAGGGTTTGTCGACCGCATCGTGATGAACGTGCTGGCGGTGCCGGTGAAAGCGGAGTTCCACTTGAGCGACACCGAGGTCGGCCTGCTCACCGGTCTCGCCTTCGCGGTGCTCAACGTCACTCTCGGGATCGCCGTCGCTCGCTTTGCCGAGCGCGGGCATCGCGTGTCGCTGATCGCTGTCGGCACGGCCTTGTGGTCGCTGGCGACGGCCGCCTGCGGCCTCGTCGGCAACTTCACACAGTTGCTGCTGGCCCGCGTCGGCGTCGGCGTCGGCGAGGCGGTCGGGCTGCCGGCCAACCAGTCGGTGATCGCCGACTACTTTCCGCCCGAGCGGCGCGCGACCGCGATGTCGGTGCTGCTGCTGGCGCCGCCGATCGGCGCCTTCCTCGGCTCGGCCGGCGGCGCCTGGATCGGGCAGGAATACGGCTGGCGCCACGCCTTCCTGGTGGTCACCATTCCCGGGCTGCTTCTGGCGGTGCTGGCATGGGCGTTGATCGCCGAACCGCCGCGCGGACGCTATGACCGCGAGGCGAACGACGACGTGCCGGCGTTCTGGGCCGTGGTCTCGCGCCTATTCGGCTTCGCCAGCGCGCGGCACCTGCTCGCCGGCTCGACTCTCGCCTCGATGGTCGGCTTCGGGCTCAACAGCTTCGTCGCCTTCCTGCTCGTCCGCAAGTTCGAGATGTCGCTGGCACAAGCCGGGCTCTTCGCCGGCCTGCTGGCGAGCCTGCCGGGCGCGATCTCGGTGATCCTCGGCGGGCGGCTGGCCGACTGGTTCGGCGAGCGCCGCCCGGCGGCTTATGCCGAGGTGCCGGGTCTGTGCCTGCTGGTCGCGGCGCCCATCTACATTCTTGCGATCACCCGCAGCGAGGTGATCCCCTTGCTCGCCTTGGTATTCGTCGCGGCGCTGTTCCAGTACACCTACCTCGGAGTCACCTTCGGGGTGTTCCAGAACCTGTTCCACTCGCGCATGCGGGCGACGGGCTCGGCGCTGCTCAATGGGATCTATGGGCTGATCGGGCAGGGCTTGGGGCCGTTGCTTGTCGGCTGGCTCAGCGACCGTCTCGCGCCGCGCTTCGGCAGCGGTGACGGACTTGCCTACGCCATGGCAATCACCGCCGCAATCTACCTGTGGTCAGCTGCCCATTACCTGCTCGCCGCGCGCCACATCGGGCCCGACCTCGCCCGTGTGCGAGCGGTTGACGACTGACGCTTCAGCCGGCGCGCTTGTAGGGGACGAACTCGCCGAGGCTGAGCGTGGCGCCCGGCATCCAGGTCGACGAATCGTGCAGGTGGACGAGGTCCTTGTCGCACAGCTCGCTGCCCCAGATCTTGAACACCGGCACGTCGCTCCAGGTCAGGAAGTTCGCGCCCGAGGGACGGTTGACATAGAGGGTGTCGCCGTCCTTGAACACGAACGCGGTCCTGTCGACAACCTCGAGGTCGCGCCGCTGGAAGGTGCTCAGGCAATGGACAGGCTTGCCAGCCACGCGCCCGTCGATGATCTTGGCGAGCTTGGCTTCACCCTTCTCGTGCGCGGCGGCAGCCGGCATGGCCGCAACGAGCGCCGCGACGGCGAGGGCGGCGGGGATGAGGATCTTCGTTGTCATATCTCTTCTCCCTTCCCCGCCAACGTCGCACCCGGTCGCTTAACGGTGGCTGACCGGCGCAGAACCTCAGCCGAGCGCGGCCTTGAGGTCGGCGACGAGGTCGGTCTTCTCCCACGGGAAGAAGTCGCCCTCGGGCTGGCGCCCGAAATGCCCATAGGCCGCGGTCTTGCGGTAGATCGGCTTGTTGAGCCCGAGGTGCGTGCGAATGCCGCGCGGGGTCAGGCCGCCGAGCTTGTCGATGGCGTTGATCGCCTGCTCGATCGCGCCGTCCTCGACGGTGCCGGTGCCGTGGGTGTCGACGTAGAGCGACAGCGGTTTGGCGACGCCGATGGCGTAGGCCAGCTGGATCGTGCAGCGCTTGGCGAGGCCGGCGGCCACGATGTTCTTGGCGAGGTAGCGGGCGATGTAAGCGGCCGAGCGATCGACCTTGGTCGGGTCCTTGCCACTGAACGCGCCGCCGCCGTGCGGCGCCGCGCCGCCGTACGTGTCGACGATGATCTTGCGCCCGGTCAACCCGGCGTCGCCGTCAGGCCCGCCGATCTCGAAGCTGCCGGTCGGGTTGATGTGATAAACGGTCTCGTCGCTCAGCAGATCGGCCGGAAGCACTTCGGCCACGATCTTCTTCACGTAAGCCTTGAGCTCTGCTTCCTTGTCGCCGGCATCGTAGCCCTTGGCGTGCTGCGTCGAGACGACGATCGCCGTCGCCGAGACCGGCTTGCCGTTGGCGAAGCGCAGCGTGACCTGGCTCTTGGTGTCGGGCTCGAGGAACGGCGCCGCGCCCGAATGACGGTCGGCGGCCATGCGCTCGAGGATCTTGTGGCTGTAGTACAGCGTCGCCGGCATAAGGTCGGGCGTCTCGTCGCAGGCGAAGCCGAACATGATGCCCTGGTCGCCGGCGCCTTCGTCCTTGTTCTCGCCGGCGTCGACGCCTTGCGCGATGTGCGCCGACTGGCCGTGGAGATGGTTCTCGAACGTCAGGGTCTTCCAGTGGAAGCCGTCCTGCTCGTAACCTATCTCGCGCACGGTGTTGCGTACCGTCTGTTCGATCTCCTCGAGCGCGCCCGGCGCCCACTGGCCGTTCTCGTACACGCCCTTGCAGCGGATTTCGCCGGCGAGCACGACGAGCTGGGTCGTCGTCAGAGTCTCGCAGGCCACTCGCGCTTCGGGGTCCTTGGCCAGGAACAAGTCCACGATTGCATCGGAGATCTGGTCCGAGACCTTGTCAGGATGTCCTTCCGAAACGCTTTCCGACGTGAACAGGTAGCTGTTGCGCATTTGGCTTCGATCCTCTGGAGATTGACTTGGCCCGGACGGGTTCGAGAAGGCGGTCTAACGGGCACTCCGGCGCATGGCAACGCGCGCGAGCAAAAGAACTAATAGCGCCCAGCCAAGCGCGAGAATGTTGCCGAGCCGGGAGAACAGGGTCGGCGGAGCGGCGGGTGGAATCACCCCGTCGAGACGGTCCGCCCGGTGCGTCGGCACGTACTGGCGAACGACGCCTCGCGCATCGATCACCGCGCTCACGCCGGTGGTCGTCGCGCGCAGGATCGGCAGGCCTTCCTCGACCGCCCGCAGTCGCGCCTGCGCGAGGTGCTGAGGCGGGCCGAATGCGCCGAACCAGCCGTCGTTCGAATCGTTGAAAAGGTAATCGGGGCGGTGCTTGCGATCGACAACCTGGCCGGAGAAGACGATCTCGTAGCACACTTGCACGCCCGCCTTGCCCCACGCGCCGAGGTCGAGCGTCCGCGGCCCGGGACCTGGAATGAAGTCGATCGAGCCGGCGACCAGCCGCCGCGCTCCGAGCGGCTCGAGCAGCCAGCGCAGGGCGAGATACTCGCCGTAGGGCACCAGATGCGCCTTGGCGTAGCTGCCGACGATCTCACCCGCAGAGTTGACCGCGGTCACCACGTTGTAGGCGCCCACCACGTGGCCGTGGGCGATCTCGAGATCGGCAGCTCCGGTCAGCAGAAGGCCGCCGGGACCGATCACGCGACCGAGCCGGCGGCGTGCGAGCACCGGGTCGGCGAACGCTGTGGTAGTGTTGTAGAGGCGCTGCGGATAGCCTTCGCGCAGATAGTCGGGAAGGCCGGACTCGGGCCACAGGACGAGCCGCCGCGTATCCGGCCGCCTTGGCAACGAGAGCGCGGCAGTCTTCTGGAAGTTGGCTTCGTAGAGCCGCGGATCGTCGAGTTGGGGCTGCGGCACGTCGGGCTGGACCAGCGTGAAGCGCAGGTGTCCCTGAGCAGCTCTCCCTGCCGGTATGTACATACCGACAACGAGCAAAGTGGCGGCCGCTCCACCGGCGAGCCAGCGACGTTCGCGCAAAGCCAGCACCAACCCGCCGCCCAGCAGCACCGCAAGGCCCGACAGGGCGTAAGTCCCGAGCCATGGCGCCAGCGCCGCCAGGCCCGGCCGGTCGAGCGGCCCGACCAGCACGACCCCGAACGGGTTCCACGGGAAACCCGTGAACACCCACCCGCGCAGCCACTCGGAGACGGTCCAGCAACCAGCAAAGGCGAGCAACGTTGCAATGCGCCCGCCGCGCCCCGCCACCAGCTTCGCGCCGGCTGCGGCCAGCGCCGGATAGACCGCGAGGTAAAGCGACAACAGCGGCACGGCGACCCAACCGAGTACGGCCGGCATCTGCGCCTGGTATGTGAAGGCGGTGGCGATCCAGGCATTGCCGAAAGTGAAATGGGCGAGACCGAACAACCAGCCGAGCCAGGCCGCGCCGCGCCAACTAAGCGCGCGCTCGACCAGCAGAATGAAAAGGCCGATGGCACCTAGAGCCAGTGGCCACAATCCAAGAGGCTGGAAGCCGGTCGCTGCGACAACGCCCAGCAGAAGCGCCAGCGGGCGCGGGCGCGACAGGATCCAATCGATCGCGTCAGCCGCGCGCATCATCTCGAAAGGCTATCAGCCGACCGCTTCGAGTGCCTCGTCGTCACCCGCATCGCGGGGCCGGCGCGCCCGGCGGCGCGGACGGGCTTCTTCTTCGCCGGCGTCGCTTTCAGTGCCGATCGCGGGAGGCAAGCTGGCCGGATCGAGCCCGGCCGAGGGTTCCTCATCGCGCTCGGCGGCGCCGTTCGCGTTGCCGGCGCGCCCGTTGCGCGGGCGATTGTTGCGCCGCGGCCGGCTTTCGGCGACGAACGGGTTCTCCTCGTCGTCCTGCGAAACCTCTTCGCCTTCGTTGCGACGATGGCCTTCGGCCGAATCGTCGGCATCGCGAAAATCGCGGCTGTCGCGCCCCGAGCGGTTCGTGTTGTCCTCGAACTCGTTTTCACCGTCGCTGGAATCATCCTGGTCGCGATCGTCGCGACGGGGGCGCGGCTCGTTCTGCGAGCGCGTGTCGGCGATCACCCGGAAATAGTGATCCGCGAACTGCAGGTAATATTCGGTCTGCACCCGGTCGCCGTTCAAGGAGGCGTCGTGCGCCATCTTCTTGTACTTCTCGAGCATCTGGGGCGCGTTGCCGCGCGCCCGGCTGTCGATCCGATTGCCCTGATTGCCCCCGCCCGGGCCACGGTTGCTACGGCCGCGACGGCGATTGTTATTACGATTGTTGTTGTTCAAGGGAATACGCTTCCTTGCTTGTGTGACGGTCCGGATCCCTTCCGGACGCGTCATGACCCCTCGCCACGGCGCCCAAATGCGCTCGTGGTCCCCACCTCTGCTTTATCCAGCAGCTCTTTCTGGCTGCCCTGCATGCAAATGATGGAGTTAGACCCGGCCGGGACAAAAGGTCCGTGCGCCGCTGGTCTGTGTTGGAGGTAATGCCTGCGCCGGGATTAAACAAGTCCTAATCGCGGGTTTTACGCAAGACCAGCGCGCGTGCGCGCCCGCCGAGGTCGCGCCGCAATTCGCTGGCGAAGCCGGCGTCGGCGGCGATGGCCGCAACGGCCTCGGCCTGCGAGGCCCCGATTTCCAGTACGGCGACGCCGCCGGGTTCGAGCAGCCCGGGCAGTTGCGGCACCAGCGTGCGATAATCGTCGAGACCGTCGGGACCGGCAAAGAGCGCGCCGGCGGGCTCGAACTCACACACCGATGGATCGAGATCGGCGCCGGTTTCGACGTAAGGCGGGTTGGCGATGACGCAGTCGAACCGGCCGAGCCCGGCAGACCAATCCGGCTCGTGCCAATCGGCCAGCCGCATCTCGGCCCTGTCCGCGAGGCCCAGACGGACGGCGTTATCGGCGGCCACCGCCAGGGCCGCTTCGGAGCGGTCGATGCCGATGCCGCGTGCGCCGGGCAGCTCCGCCAGGAGAGTCAGCAGCAAGGCGCCCGAGCCGGTGCCGCAATCGAGGATGCGGGCATCGGGCGGGCACGCTTCGAGCGCCGCAGCGAGGGTCGTCTCGCTGTCCGCACGGGGAGTGAGGACGTCACGGCAGACGCGAAACTCGCGGCCGTAGAATTCCTTGCGGCCAAGGATTTGCGCGACGGGCTCGTACGCCAGGCGGCGCCTGACCAGGCCGGCAAAGACATCGGGCTCCGGATCGCCGACATGCCGCAACAGCAGCTCGGACCGGGAAACCCCCAGCGCCTCGGCCATCAGCAGCTCGGCATCGAGCCGCGCGGTGTCGGATACGCTTTCGAGCCCCCGCGCCGCCTCGCGCAGCGCTTGAGCCACAGTGCTCATTCGCCCATCGCGGCCAGCCGCTTGGCCTCGTCCTCGGCGATCAGGGCATCGATCATCTCGCCGAGGCCATTCCCGGAGAGGACCTCGGGCAGCTTGTGCAGGGTCAGGCCGATGCGGTGATCGGTCACCCGGCCTTGCGGGAAGTTATAGGTGCGGATGCGCTCCGAGCGGTCGCCGCTGCCGACCATCGCCTTGCGCGCCTCGGCCTCGGCGCCATGCGCCTCGCTGCGCATCTTCTCGTAGATGCGCGCGCGCAGCACATCCATCGCCTTGGCGCGGTTGCGGTGCTGGCTGCGCTCATCCTGCATCGCCACGACGATGCCGGTCGGCAGGTGCGTCAGGCGGACGGCGGAATCGGTCTTGTTGACGTGCTGGCCGCCGGCGCCCGACGCGCGATAGATATCGATCCGCAAGTCCTTGTCTTCGATCTGGACGTCGACCTCGGTCGGCTCGGGCAGGACGGCGACGGTTGCCGCCGAGGTGTGGATGCGCCCGCCGCTCTCGGTGACGGGCACGCGCTGGACGCGGTGGACGCCGCTCTCGAATTTGAGCTTGGCGAACACGCCGGTGCCGTTGATCTGGGCGACGATTTCCTTGAAGCCGCCGAGGTCATTGGCATTGATACTGACGGTCTCGACCTTCCAGCCCTGCGTCGCGGCATAGCCCTCGTACATGCGGAACAAGTCGGCTGCGAACAGCGCCGCCTCGTCGCCGCCGGTTCCGGCGCGGATTTCGAGCATCGCCGGACGGCTGTCGGCGGAATCGCGCGGCAGCATGGCGATGGCGAGGCGGTGCTCGGCCTCGGGCAGCCTCTGGCGCAGCTCGGCGAGTTCCTCGTCGGCGAGGGCGCGCATCTCCGGGTCCTGCGTCAGCGCCGAAAGCTCGGCAATCTCGGTGCGCATCTCGCGCACTTCCTGCGCTGCCTTGGCCACCGGCTCGAGCTCGGAGTAGTCCCGGCTCGCCGCGACGAACTCGTCGGTCGCCAGCGTGCCCGAGGCAAGACGCGCTTCAAGCTCGGCGAAGCGATGCGAAATCTGCGCCAGGCGCTCTTCGGGAATTGTCATGCGTTTCCGGACAGGATCGCGCGGATCAGTCCCTCGTCGTCGTCGCTGCCGTGAAAGCGCGAACTGACTTCACCTTCCTGAGACGACAAGGCCAGGATCGCCCGCGGTTGTTGCTTGACCGCCTTGTCGAAACGTTTGCGCGGAGAGCCGCTGGAAAGCAGTTCGGCGCTGAGTCCGCCGTTTCGCAGTAACCCGACCGATCGAATGCCCTCCTGCATGAGCGCATCCTCTTCGACGACCACGATGCAATCGGCGACGTCCTCACTCGCGCCACCGACCAGCATCGCCAGCCGCTCAATGCCAGCGGCCCAGCCGACCGCCGGCGTGTGCGCGCCGCCTAGCGTTTCGATAAGTCCGTCGTAGCGCCCGCCGCCGAGCACCGTGCCCTGCGCGCCCAACCGGTCGGTGACGAACTCGAACGCGGTGTGCCGGTAGTAGTCGAGGCCGCGCACGAGCGCCGGGGCGCGGGTCCAGGCGACGCCGGCGGCTTGCAGCCCCTCGCAGACCTTGCCGAAGTAGTCCTGAGCTTCGCCCGAGAGGTAATCGTCGATCTCCGGCGCGTCGGCGACGAACGGCTTGTCGCGCGGGTCCTTGCTGTCGAGGATGCGCAGCGGGTTGCGCTCAAGGCGGTCCTGGCTGTCCTCCGACAACTGGTGCCGGTGCGCGCGGAAGTACGACACTAGCGCCGCGCGCCAGCCCTCGCGGCTGTCGCCATCGCCGAGCGTGTTGAGCTGCAGCGTCACGCCGTCCGCGATGCCCAGCTCCTTGAGTAGCTGGTCGGCCATCGCCAGCAGCTCGACGTCGGCCTGCGGTTCGGCGGCGCCGATGATCTCGGCGTCGAGCTGGTGGAACTGGCGGTAGCGTCCCTTCTGCGGGCGCTCGTAGCGGAACAGCGGTCCGTGGGTCGCAACCTTGAGCGGGGCGTATTGCTGCCAGCCGTCGGTCAGGTAGGCGCGGGCGATCCCGGCGGTGAACTCGGGCCGCAGGGTGAGCGATTCCCCGCCGCGGTCCTCGAACGAATACATCTCCTTCGAGACCACGTCGGTCGTTTCGCCAAGCGAGCGGGAGAATACCTCGGTCTTCTCGAACACCGGCATTTCGATCCGGCGAAAGCGGTAGAGCTTGCGCACCCGCTCGAACGTTTCGACGACGTGCGCAAAGGCCTCGGCATCGGCGCCGAAGATGTCCTGCGTGCCGCGGATCGGGCGGGGCGTTTCAATACTGCTCATGGCGCCCGGGCGCTTAATCCAAATGCGCCGGTTCGCAAAGCGCATGCGCCGAAAGGGTTGCAGATGAAACCGGTTGTCGGCATGAGCGGCGCCCATGAGTCGCTATTTTGTGGTCGCACCACTCGCCGCCTGCTTGATCCTAAGCATCCCAGCCGCCGCTCCCGCGCAAGTCCCGAGAACGACGCCGGTGCCGGTCTCGGCGGTCAGCAGCATCCCCGCCCCTCGTGACGTGCCGTTTCCCGGCACGATCGACCTCAAGATCGACGCGACGGACGTCCAGCGCGGCGTGTTCCGCGTTACCGAGACTGTGCCGGTTCCGGCCGGGCAAAGCGACTTGATCCTGCAGCTGCCGCAATGGCTGCCGGGCCATCACAGCCCCACCGGCACGATCAACCTGATTGCCGACGTACATTTCCTGGCCGACGGCAAGGAGCTCGCGTGGACGCGAGACCCGATCGAGGTCTATGCGTTCCACGTCCCGGTCCCCGCCGGCGCCAAGGAAATCACCGCCAAGTTCGTCCACACCTCGCCCCTGCAGCGGAGCGAGGGACGCGTCGTGATGACGCCTGAGATGCTCAGCCTGCAGTGGGAGAAGATGAGCTTCTATCCCGCGGGTTATTTCGTACGCCAGATTCCGTTCGCGCCGAGTGTCACGGTGCCACAGGGCTGGCAGGTGTTTACGGCGCTCGACGGCCAGACCCGCAAGGGCGACACCGTCACCTGGCGCAACGTCGACTACGAGCAGCTGGTGGACTCTCCGATCCTCGCCGGCAAGTACGCCCGGCAGTACGATCTCGGCCACAACGTCAAGCTCGACGCCGTCGCCGACGAAGCCAAGGATCTTCCGCTCGCTCCCGAGCATCTGGCCGCGTTCCAAAAGCTGGTCGACGAAGCCTATGCCGCCCACGGCGCGTTCCACTTCGATCACTACGACTTCCTGGTCTCGCTTTCGGACAAGCTCGGCGGGATCGGCCTGGAGCACCAGCGCTCGAACGAGAGTTCGCTCGATCCCGAAAGCTTCATCAAGTGGCAGGCGAAGGACTACGACCGCAACGTCATCGCCCACGAGTTCAACCACAGCTGGGACGGCAAGTACCGCCGCCCGGCGGATCTCTGGACCCCCGATTACCGCCAGCCGATGCAGAACAGCCTGCTGTGGGTCTACGAAGGGCAGGACCAGTTCTGGGGCCACGTCCTTTCGGCGCGCTCGGGCACCCAGCGCAAGGACACGGTGCTCGGCGAGATCGCCAATTCGGCGGGCTACTACTCGACCCAGTCCGGCCGGGCGTGGCGCTCTGTCGAGGACACGACCAACGATCCGATCGTCGATTCGCGCCGGCCGCAGCCCTACGGCGACTTTAGTCGTAACGAGGACTACTACAACGAAGGCATGCTGGTCTGGCTCGAAGTCGACCAGATCATCCGCCAAGGCACCCGGGGCGCGAAGGGGATCGACGATTTCGCCAAGGCGTTCTTCGGCGTGCGCCCGGGCGATATCGGCCAGCTGACCTATACCTTCGATGATGTCGTGGCGACGCTGAACGGCGTGTACAAGTACGACTGGGCAACCTTCCTCAAGGATCGATTCTACCGCCCGGGCCAGCCGGCGCCGGTCAAGGGCATCGAAATGGCCGGCTACAAGCTGGTCTGGAAGGATAAGCCGAATCCCTACGCCGCCGCGCGCGAGAAGGACGGCAAGTCGACCAGCCTGACCTATTCGCTAGGCTTTTCTCTCGACAAGGAAGGCAAGGTCTCGGGCACACTGTGGGACAGCCCGGCTTTCAACGCCGGGATCGTCACCGGCGGGCAAGTGATGGCGGTCAACGGCAAGGCCTACGACACAGACGCGATCAAGGATGCGATCAGCGCGGCGAAGGCTTCGAAAGAGCCGATCGAGTTGCTGGTCAAGCGTGGCGACCGATTCATGACCGTGCCGGTCGATTATCATGGTGGGCTCCGTTACCCGTGGATTGAGCCGTCGGGTGCCGGCGAGCAGCCGCTCGATCGCCTGCTGGCACCGCGCGCTGGGCCGCTGCCGCCCGAGACGCCCGACAAGGACGACGACAGCAAGTAGCGCTCGCGGAAAAGACGATGCCGGGCTAGGCTAGCCGGCGTGACGGACACATCGAGGAAGGCGCGCAAAGCCACGACCGTGGGCAACAGGATAGCGCCACGGCGCTTCCTGCTTTTCCTCGCCGTGCTCATCGCCGGTTATCTTGCCTATCGGGCCGCCTGGCCGGCGACGAAATGGTCCGAAGCCGCGGCAATGGCATTCGATGCGGCCTCGGTCATCTTCCTGGGTTCGTTGATGCCGCTGCTGCGCGACAACAGCCCGGAGAGCATCCGCCAACACGCGGCGAGGAACGACGCCAACCGGGCGCTGATCCTCGTCGTCACGACATTCCTGACCTTCGTGGCGATGACCGCCATCTCGGGCGAGTTGGATAGCGCGCGAAGCGGCGATCTAGCCGCCATCGTCAAGCTGGTCGGCACGCTTTTGCTGATCTGGCTGTTCGCCAACAGCGTGTACGCCCTGCACTACGCCCACGCCTATTATTCGCTGAGCGACGAGACCGGGGTGGATACTGGCGGCATCGAATTCCCCGGCACCAAGACGCCCGCCTACGACGACTTCCTCTACTTCGCGTTCACGCTCGGTATGACGTTTCAGACGTCGGACACCAACATCACCGCCTCGGGCGTGCGCCGCATCGCGCTGCTGCACTCGTTCGCTGCTTTCGTGTTCAGCATCGGCGTGATCGCCTTCACGATCAACGTGCTCGGCGGCGCAGGCGGCTAGCCTACTCTGCGGCTTCGAGGAATCGATCGTCGATCGAAGCGTCCGCTTCCCAGCTTTTCAGTTCGGGCAGCACTTCTTCGGCGAAGAGCCGCATGTTCTTGCGTGCCTCGTCCTTGGGCATGCCGCCGAAATAGACGTGCGGGAAGAATCCCTGCGGCTTGAAGATCTCCTTCAGCTCCCACAACCGCTCGAGGATCATCTGCGGTGTGCCGGTGACCGCGCCCTTCGAGAAGTCCTCGACGTAAGGTTCGACCGCCTCGGGAGCGAGGACCATCTTCTCGTAGTGCTCGTAGCCCTTGATCGTCGGGAAGACCCCGGGCGTGTCGAGGTGATAGTTCTTGATCGCCGCGCGCATGGTGTTGCCGAGGTACTTGCGGCCCTGCGCTTCCGCGTAGTCGCCATCTTCGTCGATGTAGAAGTTGCCGCTAAGCATCGGCGGCGGCGGGCTCGAATCCGCGCCGTTCACTTCCTTCCATACCTCGGTGTACTTGTCGGGCGCGACGTCCTTGCCGCGCTGCGGCAACATCAGCACCATATTACCGCAGCCCATCTTGGCGGCCGTGTACATCGAGTTGCCCGACAGCGAGCCGCAGAACTTGCGACCCTCGAAGCTCTTGATCGGCCGCGGGCGCAGCGTGCTCTTGGCGATGTGCGCGAACGCTCCCTGCCCTTCGATCACGCCCGTCTCGAGCGCGGTGCAGATCATCTCGAGCCCGTCATTGTAGCGTTCGCGGCTCTGGCTCATGTCGATGCCAAGTCCGGCAAATTCATGCTGGGCGAGGCCGCCGCCGAAGCCGAGGATCGCCCGGCCGCCCGAAAGGATGTCGAGGTTGACGATCGCCTCGGCCGTGCGGACCGGATTGTGCCACGGCACGATGATGCACTGGGTGCCGAGCTTCACGTGCTTGGTCCTGCCGGCGATGTAGGTCAGCAGCTGCAGCGGATCATTCGACATCGAGTAGTCGCTGAAGTGGTGTTCGGTGATCCACACCGAATCGAAGCCCAGCTCCTCGGCCATGACGAGATTGTCGATTTCCTCGCGGATGAAGTCCGCGTCGGACCCGCCCTGCCGCCCCTGGAAGGCAAATCCGGTTGCCAGGCCTACGTGCATCTCTCTCTCCTCTGTTCCGCACCCCGCGCGGACTTTGTCAAAGTCAATCTGCGCCTTTTTGCCGCGAGTCGCAATTCCCGCCTCGCGTTTGCGGTAAGCCGCAGCTAGGGCGCCCGCCATGCGCATCGACCTGATTCCCGCGGGCGACAATCCGCCAGAAAGCCTCAATGTCGTCATCGAAGTGCCGGTCGGCGGCGAGCCGGTGAAGTACGAGTTCGACAAGGCATCGGGCGCGCTGTTCGTCGACCGCATCCTCCACACGCCGATGCGCTACCCGGCGAACTACGGCTTCGTGCCGCACACGCTGAGCCCCGACGGCGATCCGCTCGACGCGCTGGTCGTCGCGCGCAGCCCGTTCATTCCCGGCTGCGTGGTGCGCGCCCGGCCTATCGGGGTGCTCAACCTCGAGGACGAGCACGGCGGCGACGAGAAGTTGATCTGCGTGCCGGTCGATACGACGTTTCCGTACTACTCGGACGTCGGCGAGCGGCAGGACCTGCCGTCGATCGTGCTCCAGCAGATCGAGCACTTCTTCACCCACTACAAGGATCTCGAGGCCGAAAAGTGGGTTCGCGTCGGCCAATGGGGCGACGCCGCCGAGGCGCGCCGGATCGTGCTCGAGGCGATCGAGCGGGCGAACGCGGCGAAAGCCTAGCTCACTCCTGGGGGCGGCCCGCGTCGAGCAGGTCTTTCTTGTCCGACGCTTCGGCGCGCTCCTTCTCGACCATTTGCGCGACCGCCCTCTCGGGAGTCACGTCACCGTCCTCCCCCTTCGGCGCGTCCCGTGGCGCGGGCGGGCGTTGCGCGAGCCGCTCGCCCGCTTCCATGCGCACGTGGGTGATCGGATCGGGAATGGCGAGGCCGTTGTCTTCCAACGCCCGCTTCACCGCCTCCAGCGCCCGGCTGCGCCCTTTGCCGAAATCCGTTTTCGACTGGTCGAGCCAGCCGAGGAACTGGATGGCGATGTTGGGGTAGAGCGCGTCCTTGACCAACGCCGCCGGCGCCGGTTTGTCGAGCACGAAGTCGAGCGACTTCAAGGCGTCGAGCCCGCAGTGGCGCGCCTTAGCGGGGTCGGCCTTGGTGTCGATCTGCAGCGTAAAGTCGAAGCGGCGGTGCGGGTTGCGGGTGAAGTTGAGAATGACTGCCTTGAACACGGTCGAATTCGGCACTCGCAAATGATTGCCTTCGGGGGTCATCAGGATCGTCGCCCGGGTGGTCAGGCGCACGACCCGACCCTCGCAATTGTCGATCCGGACCATGTCGTTGGCCTGGAACGGCTGGCGCAAGCTGAGCATCAGCGAGGAGACGTAGTTCTCGATCGTGTCGCGCATAGCGAAGCCGAGCGCGAGACCGACCACCCCCGCACCGCCGAGCACCGCGCCCAGCAGCGTCCCCGCGCCGAGCATGTCGAGCGCGATGACGATCCCGCCCAGAACGAACACGAAGCGGATCGCGCTGGCGATCAGCTCGGCCAGGAAAGGGTTGCGGGCGACTCGCAGCCACAACCCGCCCAGCCCGGCCATGAGGTAGCCGACGGCGCCGATTAGCAGCGCGACGAGTAAGGCGGCGCCCAGGAGCGGCAGGGAGCCCACAATTCCCGTGAATTTGTCGGAGACCTTCCTGAGCCCGGCGACCCCGCTGCCGACCGAAGTATCCCGGACGATCTTGTTTTCGACCGTGACCACACCCGACACACGGCCGGCGATTCCTTCGGCCTTCGCCTTGTCGCGCGGGTCTTCGACCGCGCCCCGCAGGGTGACCACGCCCTGTTGCACCTTCACGGTGACCCGGGCGAGGCTTGGGAGCTCGGAGAAGATTCCGCGAATCCGCCGCGCGATTCGCGCATCGGAGTTGTTGGCCGCCTCGGTTTCGATCGTCGGTCCCACGGAGGGCGCCGGACTCGGAGAAACCTTCGGCGCGGTCGTGGGAAGGATCTGTGCCGCCGACGAGCCGGTCGCGGAAAGCAACGCCAGCGCAGCCAGGACGATGATAAAAAAATGGCCCGCCTTCATCGCCTGCATAGCGACGAGGGGCGGGACTTGGTTCCCGGTATCAGCCGATCAGAACAGCGCCAGCAGAAGCTTGATCAGGCCGGTCACCACAAACGGAAGGCCGATCGCAGCGATCCACAGCACCGCAACATCGCGCGTGAACAGCGGCGCCAGGTCCTCCCGCGGAGTGTCGGTATCGGCGAGCCGCTCCCAGCGCTTCTCGAACAAGCGGCAACCGGGAATGATCGCGGCGACCAGCAGCACCAGCCCGAAATAGGGCAGGATCGAACCATGCTCGCTCTTGAGCGCGCCCATCGTCACGAAGATCTGCAAGCCGGTGTAGACAAGCAGGGCGTAAGCAACATGGTCGCTCATCCGCCGCTTCCAGTCGATCGCCTTGCGGCTCTTGCCGCTTTCCTCGATCGCGGACTCCCACAGCGCCTTGGCCATCCTCGCACCTCTCCTTGCCCGCAGGTGAATATTTCAGAGCCCGCGGGCGCTGGCAAGCGAGATAATCGCCCGCTGGCCGACGCGTTCCGGCGCAATTGCGAAACGCCATGCAGGAATCTTGCCAATCGGGCTTCAACACGTAGCTTTCCATGATAAACGGGCCACCGATGACAACGCTCGACACGCATCCGATCGACACCGCCGTCCTCGCCAGCAAGATGGCCGAGGCCCCGGCCAATGCCGCGCCGCCGATTCCGCAAGGCGGGCTCGAGGTGATCTCGATCGCCAAAAGCTACGACAAGCGCAACGTCCTCTCGGACGTCTCGCTGACCGTCGGCAAGGGCGAAGTGCTCGGCCTGCTCGGCCCCAACGGCGCCGGCAAGACGACCTGCTTCTATTCGATCATGGGCCTCGTTCGCCCCGATTCGGGTCGCATCCTGATGGACGGCGTCGACGTCACCAAGCTGCCGATGTACCGCCGCGCCATCCTCGGCCTCGGCTACCTGCCGCAGGAAACCAGCATCTTTCGCGGGATGACCGTGGCGCAGAACATCGCCTGCGTGCTGGAGATGGTCGAGCCCGACAAGGAGGCCCGGCTGGCCGAACTCGACAAGCTGCTTGAGGAATTCCACCTGACCAAGCTGCGTGACAGCGCGGCGATGGCGCTTTCCGGCGGCGAACGGCGCCGCTGCGAGATCGCCCGCGCGCTGGCCGCAAATCCCTCGATCATGCTGCTCGACGAGCCCTTCGCAGGCATCGACCCGCTGTCGATCAACGACATCCGCGACCTCATCAAGGACCTGAAGCGGCGCGGGATCGGCGTGCTGATCACCGACCACAACGTGCGCGAGACGCTCGATATCGTCGACCGGGCCTGCATCATCTACGGCGGTCAGGTGCTGTTCGCAGGCAGCCCAGAGGAACTGGTCGCCGACGAGAACGTGCGCCGGCTGTACCTTGGCGAAAGCTTCACTCTGTGAGCCGCGCGCTTCCTCATTAGCGATGGCGCTGGGTCCGCGCCTCGACTTACGCCAGTCGCAATCGCTGGTGATGACGCCGCAGCTGCAGCAGGCGATCAAGCTGCTGACGCTGTCGAACCTCGAGATCGAGGCCTTCATCGGCGAGGCGCTCGAGGCAAATCCCCTGCTCGAGGCCGGCGAGATGCGGATGGAGCGCGCCGCCACGCCGGACGAGGTGCGTGAGGATGCGCCTGACGACCCGACTTCCGACCAGCTGATCGAACGCGGCCGCGGCGAAGCGGATTCCCCGCTCGACATCGATCCCGAGTCGCTCGACCGCGACCGCGACACCGGCGACTGGTCGGCCCAGACGGGCGGCGGCGGCTTCGACGACGACCTGCCCGACATATCGGAACGCCCAGACGACGCGCCCACACTGGCCGAGCACCTCGCAGCCCAGGTGGGCGCGGCCGCGCCCGATGTGCGATCCGAGTTCGTCGCCCGCCACCTGATCGGCCAGCTCGACGAGGCCGGGTATCTCACCGTGCCCTTGCGCGAAGTCGCCAGCGATCTCGGCGTCGCGCTGGCCGAGACCGAGCGGGCGCTCGCGGTCGTCCAGTCGCTCGACCCGACAGGGGTCGGCGCGCGCACGCTCAGCGAATGCCTCGCGCTGCAGGCGAAGGAGGCGGACCGTTACGATCCGTGCATGGAACGCCTGATCGGCAACCTCGACCTCGTCGCCCGCGGCGAGTTCGCCCGGCTCAAGCGAATGTGCGACGTCGACGACGAGGACTTCGCCGACATGCTCGCCGAGCTGCGCGGCTATGACCCCAAGCCCGGCCTCAGGATCGGCGGCGGCGAACGCGAGCCGGTGGTGCCCGACATCCTCATCTCGCCGGGGCCGAAAGGCAGCTGGACGATTGCCCTTAACGAAGCGACTCTGCCGCGCCTGGTGGTCAACCGCCGTTACTACGTCGAACTCAAGGACGGCTGCCACGACAAGGCGGCGAAATCCTGGTTGGGAGAGAAGCTCGCCGACGCCAACTGGCTGATCAAGGCGCTCGACCAGCGGCAGAAGACGATCCTCAGGGTGGCCGCAGAGATCGTCAAGCAGCAGGACGGCTTCTTCCGCAAGGGCGTGTCGATGCTGCGCCCGCTCACCTTGCGCGCCGTGGCCGAAGCGATCGAGATGCACGAATCGACCGTCAGCCGGGTGACCAGCAACAAATACCTCCTCTGCGACCGCGGGACTTTCGAGCTGAAGTACTTCTTCACTAGTGGCGTCGCTTCGGCCGACGGCGAGAGTTCGATCTCGGCCGAAGCGGTCAAGGCGCAGATCCGCGCGCTGTGCGACGCCGAAGCGCCCGACGACATCGTCAGCGACGACAAGCTGGTCGAACTGCTGCGGGATAAGGGCTTTGACCTCGCCCGCCGCACGGTCGCCAAATACCGCGAGGCGATAGGCATCGGCAGCTCGGTGCAGCGGCGGCGGCAAAAAAAGCTGTCGAGAGCCGGCTGAGGGGACGTTTCACCGCGTTTCCGCCCCCGCCGGACCCGAACGCGTAAGACTACGTGTTGCCGAAAAGACTCGGGCCAGGCGTTAACCTTTTAAACCGGTTATTAACCTTTTTCGTTGAGACCTTGCGTGGTTAATACCGGGCAATCCCCGTTAGCGGGGTGTTACCGAGGGGTTGCAAAGGGGGCATATGCAATGCGCGTACTGCTGATCGAGGACGAGCCGACTACCGCCAAGGCGATCGAGCTCATGCTGACGACAGAGGGCTTCAACGTCTACTCGACCGATCTCGGCGAGGAGGGCTTGGAC
>NZ_JAANOZ010000014.1 GCF_011320115.1 Croceibacterium segetis
CGACGAAATGACCATGGAAGATCCCGACGCCCTCGCCGAACCCTTCCACACCACAGCCCGCTACCGACGCGACCGCTACGGCGCCCTCCTCGAGTTCGAATGCTCCCAAAACGACCGCAATCCGGTCAATGAAAGCGGCGTCACCGAATTCCACTAAAACTGCACCGGGGCCTTGTTGACGGTGTCAATAGCCCCGCATAGACCCGCCGCGATCGGACAATAACCACAAGCGGGGGCGGATGCTCGACGTCTATACCTGGGAGCCTAATGCCAATTCCGGCAAGCCATTGTTTTGTTTACATGAAAAAGCCGTACCGTTTACTTACCATTACATCGACATGGGCGCCCACGAGCACCATGGCGCGGAGTTCCTGGCGATAAACCCCGACGGGACGATACCGGCGATCGTCCACGACGGCTTCACGATGACCGAGAGCACTCCGGCGATGGAGTACATCGACGAGGCGTTCGACGGGCCGTCGCTGCGCCCGGCCGAGCCCTACCACCGTTGGCGGATGCGCATGCTGCTGCGCTACATGGACAACGTCGTCGCCCCGGCGCTGGCGATGATCGCCTCCAACCGTCTCGCCGCGCCGCGCTTCATCGGGCAGGACGCCGACGAGCTGCGCGCCATGCTCGAGCGCATCCCGCTGCCCGAACGCCGGGCAACCTGGGAAAAGCTGATGTTCCAGGCCACTGCGCCGGCCGACCTCGCCGAATCCGAGCGCCGCGTCGGCGACGCGATCCGCCGCTTCGACGGTATCCTCGGCCGCCGCGAGTGGATCGCCGGCGACAGCTTCTCGCTCGCCGACATCGGCGTGTTCGCGACATTCTATTCGCTGCCGACGGCGCGCGAAGAGCAGGTCAACGATGCGGCGACCCCGCACCTGATGCGCTGGCTGCGGACGTGCCACGCGCGCCCCGCCCTGCAGGCCGCGCTGCGCATGGGCAAGGGCTTCATCGCCCAGCGCGCGGCGGAGATCCGCGAGAAGCTCGGCGTCGCCGGCGCGGCGGCCGCCGCCTGATGCTGCTGCATTACGCGCCGGGCTCGCCCCACTCCGCCGCCGTGCGCATCGTGCTCGGCGAAAAAGGCCTCGAGCCCGAGCTGCACAAGCTCGACCTGGTCGGTTACGAGCAGCATTCGCCGGCGTACCTGGCGATCAACCCCCACGGCATGGTACCGGTGTTCGAGGACGACGGGCGCAAGGTGTTCGAGAGTTCCTTGATCCTCGAATACCTCGACGACAAATGGCCCGACCCGCCGCTCGCCGGCACCGACCCGCGCCAGCGCTACCGCGCGCGCAAGTGGGGCAAGTACGTCGAGACCCATATCGCGCCGCACCTGGCGATCGCCCGCTGGGCGGCGCTCCACGGCAAGGTGCCCGAGACGGCAGTCGCCGGGCTGTCCAACCTGCTGCCCGCGCGCTGCGAGCTGTGGCTGAGCGCCAGGCACGGTTTCGGCCACGAGCAGCTGACCGCCTCGACCCAGGCGATCTTCGCCGCCTGTAAGCGCCTCGCCGCCGACCTCGCCGACGGCGAGTGGCTGTGCGGCGACAGTTTCACCCTCGGCGACATTGCCGTCTACCCGCACGCCGCGCAGTTCGGCGCGCTCGGCCTGCCGGTGCCCAGGGCGGTCGACGAGTGGCTGGCGCGGGTCGCCGCGCGGCCGTCGGTGCAGGCGATCCGCGGGGACCTGTTCCCGCTCGCGGTGATGGGGCCGGAGCCGGGGCGGTGGGGGTGATATGGGCTTGAAGTTGCGCTAGAACCGCGCCTGGGGAGGAGCGATGATGGGGACCATGGCCGAAGGCGAGCTGCCGCCGTTGACGCCCGTCGATCCGGGCAATTCCGCCGCCGCCGCCGCGTTTCCGATCGACGCCGAGGCATTCCCGCCGCCGCGCCAGGCCTGGTACACCGTCGGCGTCCTCGCGGTGATCACCACTTTCGCGCTGCTCGACCAGAACATCCTCGGGCTGCTGATCCAGCAGATCAAGACCGACTTTCATCTTTCGGACTCGCAGGCCGGCCTGCTGCTCGGGCCGACGCAGGCGCTGTTCTACGCGCTCGTGGCGGTGCCGTTCTCCCGCTACATCGACCGCTGGACGCGCAAGTGGATCATGATGGCCGGGCTCCTCGTGTGGAGCCTGGCGACCGCCGCCACCGGCCTCGCCCAGAGCTTCACCCAGCTGTTCGTCGCCCGCGTCGCGGTCGGCGCCGGGGAGGCGTTCAACGGGCCGACCGCCTATTCGATCACCGCCGACCTGTTCCCGCGCGAGCGCCTGCCCCGCGCGGTTTCGGCGCTGCAGATCGGCTCGGTCGCCGGCAGCGGGCTCTCGCTGCTCCTCGGCGGGGTGATCATCTGGCTGGTCGCCCGCGTCGGCTCGCCCGACTTGCCGCTCGTCGGTGTGCTGCGCCCGTGGCAGGTCGTGCTGATCGGGGTCGGCCTGCCCGGCCTGCTGATCTCGCTGCTGCTGCTGACGATCAGGGAACCGCCGCGCCGCAACCGCACGGCGGCGTTGGACAAGGCGGGTTTCCGGAAGACGTTCAACTACCTCTGGCTTCACTTCGCGGTGTTCGGCCCGCTGTTCATCGGCTTGACGCTCGGCTCGCTCGACGTCGGCAGCCGGCAATGGGGCGCCGCGTTCTTCCAGCGCACCTACGGCTGGTCGCCCCAGCAGTACGGGATGACCTCGGGGGTGATCTCGATCGTCGTCATGCTCGCCGGGCTCGTCATCGGCGCCAGGTGGGCGGAATGGTTCCAGAAGCACGGCGACGCGGCCGGCGCCTATCGGGTCATCGTCTACACCCGCCTGCTGGCGATGCCGTTCGCGATCCTGATGCCGCTGATGCCGACGCCCGAGCTGGCGCTGGCGTTCAACGCGGTGGGCTTCCTCACCCTGGCGATGGCCGGGCCGATGCTCAACGCGGTGATGCTGGCGATAACCCCGAACCAGATCCGCGGCCAGGTGATGACGCTGTACCTGTTCATCTACACGGTGGTCGGCGTCGGCATGGCGCCGTGGATTACCGGGCTGACCACCGACTACGTGTTCACTTCGCCGAACGACTTGCGCTGGTCGATCGTGCTGCTCCACGTGGTGTTCCTGCCGCCGGCGCTGTGGGTCACCTGGCGCGGGCTCAAGCCGTTCCGCGCTGAGGTCGAGCGGCTCAACGCCGACGATGCCGCCACCGGCCGAGTGAATTGAAGGGGAGAGGATAGATGCTTGCCAGACTGGTCGCCGCCGCCGCCTTGCTGCTCGCCTCGCCCGCCGCGGCGGCCGAGCCGGTCAAGCTGCCGTGCGAGCGCGCCTGCATGGAGGACCTTGCCGGCAAGCTGCTCACCGCGCTGGCCGCGCACGACGCCAAGAGCCTCCCGCTGGCCAAGGCCGCCCGCTACACCGAGAACGGCCAGGAAATGGGCTTCGACAACGGGTTGTGGCAGACGGCGAGCAAGGTCGGCGCCTACCGCCACGTGTTCGCCGATCCGGCGAGCGGCCAGTTCGGCACCTTCGCGACGATGGACGAGAACGGCCACGGCCTCGTCCTCGGCGTGCGCGTCAGGCTCGAGCTCGGCCTGATCAGTGAAGTCGAGCTGGTCACCTACCGCACCGGCGCCGGCCCGGCGTGGAACGACGCCGGCTATGGCAACCTCGAGAAGATGAAGACGCCCAAGCCGCTGTGGATGCAGGCCGGCGGCAAGCGCCTCTCGCGCCAGGAGCTGGCGCAGGCGGCGAACTACTACTTCGCCGGGATCGAGAACAACGACGGCAAGGGCTACTACCCGTTCACCGCCGATTGCGACCGGCTCGAGAACGGCACCGCGACCAGCAACAACCCCGGGATCGTCAGGATGGGCCCGGTCGACATTGGCGGGATGGGCTGCAAGGCGCAGTTCTCGACCGGCCTCTACGGCGTGGTCACCGAGGTTCACGACCGCCGTTACCCGGTGATCGACGAGGAGCGCCAGGCGGTGTTCGCGCTCGCCGTGTTCGACCACTGCGGCTGCAAGAAATCGCTGACCATGCCCGACGGCACCAAGGTCGACACCGGCTTCTTCAGCAAGCCTTCGAGCATCCTGCTGGCCGAAGCATTCAAGATCGACGGCGGGCTGATCAGGCAAGTCGAGGCGGTCGGCACCAGCGTGCCGTATCATATGCGGCCGGGTTGGGGGCGGTAGGGCGGGCCCTTAGGCTATGTCGACATCGGGTGGAAATTCGCCGAATGCGATCGGCCTTCTACGGCTTGCAAGGGCGGTCAACGTCGCCAAGCGATGCGATGCTTGTGAACGTCGTACGAGAATTGGCGGTTGAAGGCGTGCGAAGGCTGCGTGTCGGTATATCCCTCGACCTCGCCGACCACCTGCCGTCCAGACGTCCAGGCTTTACAGTGGACATAGTAGTGCGACCTGAATGGCACTTCGGCACCCGCCGGATGACCTGGCGTTCGCTGAATTTGTTTCAGAAGGCTCACCCCTGCGATTCCGCTCGATGTACGCGTCAGGACGTAACAATCGGCAACGTTGCTTCCCCAATTATCTTCCAGAAACGCTGACTTGCCGTCGTGGGACCAGCTTATCTCCATGTGCCGCTGCAAGGTGGCGATTTGCTGAATGTGTGCGTGTCCATCGTCATAGAAGACGGGGCTTGCCTGGCTCCCATCGGGAGAAGTGTGCTCTCGGTAGAAGATGCGCGCTCCGGAGCCATCGGGAGAGGGCACGGAATGGACGGTGCCCGGGATTAGCACCTTGCTGCCCGCCTTGAGGGGCGATTCCACAAGGAGCACTATTGAAAGTGTGATGTTCCCTATGGCGATGAGCCTGACTGCCCCCATCAGCCCTTTGTATAGCCGCTGCTGATGTCCGCAATGGGCCGAAAACAGTCTTCCCCTTCTCCTCGAAAGCGACCACGGGAGGCCGGCAGATTCTAGGGACAAGACAATGGCCGGCTTCAAAGACCTCGATTTCAACGAACGCCGCGCTTCCGCGCAGAAGGCCCGGGAGGCCGCCCTTGCCAAGCTCAAGGCGCGGCCACCGAAAAGCGAGGCCGAACTCGCCCAGGGCCGCGCTGCCGCCGAAGCGCGGGAGGCGGCGCTGGCCGAGAAGCGCAACGCCGCGGCGCAGGCGAAGCTGAAGGCCGACGAAGAGGCGCAGACAGCCAAGGCCGCGGCCCTCGACGCTTCGCCGACCGAACTTACCGAGGCCGAACGCAAGGCGGCGAGGGATTCGAAATACGCCGCCCGCAAGAAGCGCAAGGCGGGGCGCTGACCGGCTCCATTTCACCCTTCACGGCCGCCGGGCCCTGGCGGAAAGCAGACATTGGCTTGCCGTTCTCGGTCGCCCTTCAGAGTTAAATCAGGCCGGTCGGCCACGCCCTTAATGATTTGGTCCCAGACAGCTCGAGCAACGAGGCGGCCGCGTGCGCCGTTTCGAAATTCTGGAGATCGATATGACCGAGCTGAACAAGGACGAAAACATCGTCGAAGCCAGGACCAGCTTCAACGTGGCGAACTCGATCGCCGCGATCGCCCTGCTGGTGTTGGTCCTGGGTCTGCTCAAGTACCTCCACGTTTTCTGAGCCGGCCTGCCGTACCTACGCGGCCGGGGCCTCGCCGGAGGCGGCAAGGTGAAGCCTGTTGGGCTCCCGGATTTGCACCACGTCTCAGGTAGAGAGGTCGCGGCCCGGTGTCGTGAAGTAAAATGGTGAAGCCGGAAATATTGTGGCTTTATTATCTCTAAAAACGGGTGCCGGCGATAAATCAACGTACGATGATTGTAAAATTGAAGTGAGAACCCATCTTCACGTAAGCTGAAAAAGGTACTCACCATGCGTGCAATTATAAATATTATCGGGGCGGGATTGCTCGTGAGCATCGCTCCGACTTCGGCCGTGGCTCAGGGCGCGCCGGCGGCGGGGGCTCTGCTGGCGGACGATGCACGGCTGGCGAGCGATCGCGCCGAAGACACGGCCGCCCTTTCCCATCGGTGGAAGAAGGGCCAGCGAATGGTCGCCGAAGGCGAGAAGCTGATGAAGCGCTCGAACCGCCGGCTCGTGGACTTGGCGCGCGACATCAAGTCGCTCCAGGCCAAGGCCGACGAAGCCGTCGCAGATCAGGCGAAAGAAGAGACTTCGCTGGCCAAGGGCCGGCAGTTGATCGCCGATGGTCGCGGCCTCCAGGGACAGGCCGAAAGCACTTCGCTGACCGGGGCCGGCGCATGATGCCGACCAACTCCGCGGCAGGCCGCGCGGCAGTCCTCGCCCAGTACGAAGCATTTGCCGTCCAGGCCAGGTCCGCTGCAGCCGCCGAGACGCTCGAAAACGTGCGCCGGAAGCACCTGACATCCGCTCTCACCTGGGATCACCTGGCCGCCAGCGCCCGGAAGATGGAGCAGCTCCGCGTCCGCCGGATGGTGGAACAATTGTCGGCGATTGCGCCCACGGAGCCGCTGCGGCCCAGCGAGCACGCGCGCGTCGACGATGGGCGCCAGTCGCCAACCGGGGCGGCAATCGGGAAACGGATGCTGATCGGCTAATCGGCCTTGGCTTGAGCCTCAATCGAGCGCTGAAGGCGCCGCGGCATAACACAAACGGCCTTGGCCGGAGGTGTTCCCAAGCAGCGGGTCGCGGGAAAAAAGAAGATTTGCGGTCGTTCCGGCCGCGCTGTCTCGACCTCGCAACAACTAAATACTTGCGGGCCGATGAACGTTGGAACCCGCTTCTCCCGCGTTCATTGTCGAACACACGAACAGACTATCTCCGCGGGTAATTCCAGGCCTGCCTTATCGGCACGGACACTTTGACCGGCGGTGTGAAAGGATTTGAACATGAAGAAGCTCATCTTGCTCGCCGGCGCGGCGATGCTCGTCACGGTGGCTCCGGCTGCCGCCAAGCCCGGCAATGGCCACGGTCAAGGCCACGGCAACGGCAACGGCCATTCGGCCATGGCGCACGGCCACTCGGCTCCGTCGATGGCGCATGGCAACTCGGGCCACGCGCGCACCGTGCACGGCCGGGCCGGCGTCGGCTTGGTCCGCGCCGGCAACGGCCGGCTCTATGCGCTCGACCGTCGCGGCAGCTGTCCTCCGGGGCTGGCAAAGAAGGGCAACGGCTGCATGCCTCCGGGCCAGGCGAAGAAGCTCTACAACGTCGGCCAGCGCTATAACCGCAATTTCGGCAGCCTGTGGAGCTACAACCAGATTCCCGACTATCTCCGCAACCAGTACAGCTTCGACCAGTCCGACCGTTACTATTACCGGGACGGGTACCTCTATCAGGTCGATCCGCGGACCATGCTGGTGCAACAGGCGATCAGCGCGCTGTTGCGCTAGGCCGCCGCTGACCCAACGCATCAGGGGCCGTGCGGGCGAAGGTCCGCGCGGCCCCGACCGCGTGAAGAAACCATTGTCCTACAAGGCCTTTGATGCATAAAGAGCTTGATTCGCGTTTTGTTCTCACAGGAGATGCGGATCATGAACCCGGAACATCGGCTGCCGGCTTCGAAGTGTCGTCGCGACGGCTGGACCCTCGAGCGGCGGGGGACGTTCCTCGATTTCCTCGCGACCGGCGTCACCGCAAGCAGCGCATGCAAGCGCGTCGGCCTCTCCCGAGTGGCGGCTTACAACTTGCGCCGGCGCGATCCGGCGTTTGCCCGGGCGTGGGATGAGGCTTTGCGATCGGCGCGCAAGACCGCCGAGGACGCTTGGCTGGCGATGCTGCCCGAACCTTTGCTCAGGACCATGTCAGCCTTGTCCGGTGAGTGTAAACTTCACGGTGCCGCTGCGGCGGCCCAGCACCCTGTCAGCGTTGTCCGGCCAGTGTAAACTTCGCGGGCGTCGTGACGGCGGCTCGCACCCTGTCAGGGGTGTGGCACAGGTGTAAACTTCGCCGCCGCTCCGCTTAGGGTGCCTCGCGATAGATCGGGCTCCCGACCAGCCCCGGTATCAGCTCGAGCGCGAGCGCCTCGCGCGCCTTGTCGTCGCCCATTGCGCGGCGGATCGCCTCGAAGCGCTCCTCGACCCCGGCGCGGAACTCGGGCGCGGTGAAGATGTACAGCGCATTCTCGCGGATGCCCTGGAGGACCAGCTCGGCCGCTTCCTCGGGACTGGCGGTGAGAGTGGCGAGCCTCGCGCGGTCCTCCTCGCTGAAGCTGAAGCCGGGCGGCGGGCCTCCGGGCGGCCCCTCGGACTTGTCGGCGAAGCGCGCCGGCCGGGTCGCCTCGCTGTCGCGGATGTTGGTGCGCACGCCGCCGGGGCAGAACGCCGAGACGCCGATGTTCTCTTCCGCCAGCTCGGCGCGCAGCGCCTCCGAAAAGCCGACGACGGCAAACTTGGTGGTCACGTAGATGCCGGCCTGGCTGTACTGCAGAATGCCGGCCATGCTCGCGGTGTTGACTACGTGGCCGCCTTCGCCGTGGGCGCGGATCTTCGGCAGCACGGCCTTCACGCCGTTGAACATCGAGTTGAGGTTGACGTCGATCGCCCAGTCCCAGTCGTCCTCGGTGGCGCGGCTGATCTTGCGCAGGATGCCGATCCCGGCGTTGTTGCACAGCACGTGGACCTTGCCGAACATCGCCTCGGCCTCGTCGGCCGCCTCGCGGAACGCCGCGCGGTCCGTGACATCGAGCTGGAGGAAGCGCACGCGGTCGGACAGTCCCTCGTCGGCGATCATGTCATGCGCCGCAGCGATATGATCCTCGCGGATGTCGGCGGCGACGACGTTCATGCCTGCCCACGCGAAGACCTTGGCCATGCCGAGGCCGATCCCGCTGGCGCCGCCGGTAACGAAGGCGGTCTTGTCGGCGACGTCCTTCATGGCTGCTCCTTGCCCAACGAGTCCGCCAGCGCCTTCGCCTCGGCGGTCATCTTCGCGCGCCGCTCCTCGCCGGTGCGGCGGCGCTCGTCCATCTCGAACTCGGTCGGGAAGGCGGCGAGCATCTCCTCGAAGTACGCCCTGACTTCCGGCACGAACTCGCCGTGCGGGAAGATGTACGGCCGGTTGTGCTCGACCGCCTGGGCGACCAGCTCGCCGACAGCCGCCGGGTCCATCCCGCCGTCGACCGCATCGCGAAGCTCGACTTCAGGATCGGAGTGCTCATGCTCGGCGCGGTAGAGATCGCCCGCGGTCATCGCCCGCGTCCGCACCAGCCCGGGGCAGAGCACCGAGACGCCGATGCCGTAAGGCGCCAGCGCGAGGCGCAGCGCGTCGCTCATGCCGCGCACCGCGAACTTGCTGGTGGCGTAGATCCCCGCGAACGAGGGCACCGGGATCATTCCGGCCATCGAGCTGGTGTTGACCACGTGGCCGCCCTCGCCGTGCGCCTTCATGCCGGGCAGGAACTCCACCAGGCCGGCGATGGTGCCGCCGAGGTTGACGTTCAGCACATAGTCCCAGTCGGCGTAGCTCGCTTCGTCGATCGGATTGCGCTGGCTGACGCCGACGTTGTTGCACAGGACGTGGACGTGGCCGAACACCTCGGCCGTCTCCCGCGCCGCGGCGTTCATCGCCGCGCGGTCGGAGACGTCGAGGCGAATGCAGTGGAGACGGTTGCTCGCGCCCAGCGCCCGGCGCGCTTCGTCGAGATGGGCCTGCAGAAGGTCGCCGATGACCACCTTCATCCCGCGCAAAAGGAAAGCCCGCGCCATGCCGAGGCCGATCCCGCTGGCCCCGCCGGTGATGAACGCCGTCTTGCCCGCAAAGTCGCGCATCGTGTCTCCCGCGGCACACTTGAACCAAAAAGCTTTTTGACACCAACAATACTGCACTACAGAGGATGGGGAATGGGGACGGGCGGATGAGCGAAGCGAAAATGGCGACGAAGAGCGAGGCGGGAACCCTGTACGGCCTCGTCTCGATGCGGATGATCCGACTGTTCGTGATGCTGCGGAAGAGCGGCATCCTTGCCCAAAGGCGCCAGTTCGGCCTGTCGGAAACCGAGTGGCGGATCATGACCCAGCTGGGCGAGGCGGCGCCATTGTCCCTGAACGGCCTCGCCGACGCGATGCTGCAGGACCGCGGGCAGCTGAGCCGGGCGGTCAAGTCGATGGTCGAGCGCGATCTGCTCACTCGCGAACGCAAGCCCGGAGGTCCCGAGATCGAGATCGACCTGAGCGATGAGGGGCGGGCGATCTACCGCCGGATGGTCGAATGGGTGCACGAGCGCGACCGGGCCTTGACGACCGGCATCCCGCCGGAGGATGTCGCGGTGGTCTGGCAGGTGCTCACCGCGATGATGGAGCGCGCCCAGGGAATGCTCGACGAGGAGCAGCGGCTCGGCGGATGACGCTGGCGCTCTATCACTTCGGGCCCGTCGCCAACTCGCTGACCCCGCTGCTGTGCCTGCTCGAGAAGGGACTGCAATTCGAGAACCGCGTGCTCGACAGCCGCAAATGGGAGCATCACGATCCGGCCTTCCGCGCGATCAATCCCGAAGGAATGGTCCCGGTGCTGCTCCACGACGGCCGCGTGGTGCGCGAGTCGACGGCGATCAACGAATATCTCGAGGACGTCTTTCCCGAGCCGCCGTTGCGCCCCGCCGATCCCTGGCTGCGTGCCGAGATGCGGGTGCTGACCAAGTACGTCGACGAATACTTCTGCCCGGCGCTGACCGTGATCGGCGCGCACGGCGCCACGCCCTTCGCCTCGAAGATCGACAAGGCCGAAATGGCCGCGCGGCTGGCGATGATGCCCAACGAAGAAGTGCGTCGGAAGTGGGCGACGGTGTCGGAGAGCGGCTATTCCGATCAGGAACTGGCCGACGCGCGCCGCCGGCTCGGCAACTGCATCGCTAGGCTCGAAGACATGCTCACCGACGGCGGCCCGTGGCTGCTCGGCGACGAGTATTCGTTGGCCGACATCAAGTGGTACTCGATGGCCCCGGCGCTGCCGCGGGTCCTGCCCGAACGGTGCAATCCGCAAGCCACTCCGGCGATTGCCGGCTGGCTCGACCGCATGGCCGCGCGGCCGGCGGTACAGGCACTCCCCGCCTACGCACCGCAACGCTGACCTTCGACCAACCGCCGAGATTAAGCGGCAAACCTCATTGCAATCGTGCATCGGTGTATTAAATCCCCAATACACAGCGGTCGGGGCCGGGTGCGAACATTTGATACAAAAGAAACCTTGGTCGCGAATTAGCTGATCGGCTAAATGGCCGCGAGGCGTCGCGCTGATGGGGAGGGCCGTGAAAACACTCGATCGCCGCCGTATGGCCAAGGCGCGACTGCTGGCGCTTCCGCTGGTGTTCGCCGCCGCCGGATGCGTGCGGCCCGATCTCCCGCCGGCGAATGCCGGCATCCCGGTGCCCGAACAGTGGGCCGAGAGCGAAACCGCGCCTCTGGCCAGCGACGTGGCCGCGTACTGGACCCAGCTCGACGATCCGCTGCTGACCCAGCTCGTCGAGCAGGCGCTCGGCAACAACCTCGACCTCGCGCAAAGCGCCGCGCGGCTCGAACAGGCGCGCGCGCAGCTTGCCTCCGCCCGCGCCGGGTTTTTCCCGCAGCTCTCCGCCAGCGCCGGGGCCAACAAGGATGTCGGCGATTTCGCGCAGAAGAAGCTCGGCTTCAACGCCGGTCTCGACGCCAGCTGGGAAGCCGACCTGTTTGGGCAGATCTCCGGCAACGTCGCCGCCTCGCGCGCCGACCTCGCCGCCGCCGGATACTCGCTCGCCGACCTGCAGCGGGTGATCGCCGGGCAAGTCGCGCTGACCACGATCCAGGCCCGCGCCACCGCGCTGCAGCTGGGAATCGCCCGCGACACGCTCAAGTACCAGGACGACAACCTGCAGATCGCCCGCTGGCGCGTCCAGGCCGGGCTCGTTTCGAGCCTCGACGTCGAGCAGGCGCGCGGCCAGCGCGCGCAGACCGCGGCGTCGATCCCGTTACTCGAGAGCAGCCTTGCGGCCAGCGCCAACGCGCTCTCGACTCTCATCGGCGAGCCTCCCGGGCGGGTGCTCGGATTGCTCCAGGGTTCCGAGTTGATGCCGACACCGCCGGCGACCGAAGGCCTCGGCGCCCCCGCCGAAGTGCTGCGCCGCCGGCCCGACGTGCGCGGCGCAGAGCAGAGCCTGATCGCCAACAGCGCCCGGATCGGCGTGGCGCGGGCGCAGTTGCTGCCGCTGGTGCGCCTGACCGGCAACCTCGGCACCTCGTCGGTCGGCATCGGCAGCCTGTTCGACGTCATCACCGGGGGCGTGTTCGCAACGGTGAGCCAGTTGCTCTTCGACGGCGGGCGCACGCGCGCGCAAGTGCGCAGCGCCGAAGCGGCCGCGCAGGGCTCGCTCGCAGCGTGGCGCCAGCAAATCCTCACCGCGCTCGAAGAAGTCGAAACCGCCGGAGTCGATCTCAAGTCGGCGCGCGAGCGGGTCGCCATCCAGGGCGAGGCGCTCGATGCCTCGAACAACGCCGCGCTCCTCGCGCGCAGCCAGTACCAGGCCGGCCTGACCGACTTCCGCGACCTGCTCACCTCGGAGAACCAGCTGCTCGCGGCGCGCAATGCCGTGGTCTCGGCCGAAGCCGACCGCACCAGCGCCTTCGTGCGCCTGACCCAGGCGCTCGGCGGTGGATGGTCGCCCGCGGCGCTCCCCATTCCCTCGAACGATAGGCTCGAGCCATGAACGATATCGCCACCCCCGAGACGGGGACCATCGACGAATTTCTCGGCACCACGACAAGGCCGCGCTGGCGCCGCTGGGCCAAGTTCTGGGTTCCGGGCGCGATCGTGCTGCTGGTGCTGATCTACGTGCTGGCGACGCGCGACGACAACAAGACCGATTACATCGCCGAACCGGTGGCCCAGCGCTCGCTCGACATTACCGTCACCGCCACCGGCAACCTGCGCCCGACGAACCAGGTCCAGGTCGGCTCGGAAGTGTCGGGGCGGATCGACCGGGTGCTGGTCGACGTCAACGATCGGATCGCCCGCGGCCAGGTGCTCGCGCAGATCAATACCGACGTGATCCAGGACCAGATCAAGCAGGCCCAGGCCAACCTCAACTCGGCGCGCGCGTCAGTCGCGCAGGCGGGGGCCACCTTCGACGTCGACAGCGCACAGCTGGCCCGGCTGCAGGAAGTCTACCGCCTGTCCGGCGGCAAGGTGCCGTCGAAGACAGAGCTCGAGAGCGCCCAGGCCAACGTCAAGCGCGACCGGGCGTCGGCTGCATCGGCGCAGGCCAACGTGGCTTCGGCGCAGGCGGCTTTGTCCTCGTCGATGACCAACCGCGATCGGGCGGAAATCCGCTCTCCCGTCTCGGGCGTCGTGCTCGCGCGGCAGGTCGAGCCGGGCCAGACGGTGGCGGCGTCATTTAATACGCCCACGTTGTTCGTGCTCGCCGAGGACCTCTCGGCGATGCAGCTGCGCGTCAACGTCGACGAGGCCGACGTCGGCCAGGTGCATCCGGGGCAGAAGGCGACCTTTACCGTCGACGCTTATCCGGGGCGGGCCTTCCCGGCGACGGTGGAACGCATCGACCTCGCTTCTACCAACACCGCCACCACCGCCGCTTCCGGGACTTCGGGCGCGTCGACGGGGAATCAGGCCAATTCGGTCGTCAACTACGAAGCGCGGCTTGCGGTCGGCAACCCGAGCGGGCTGCTGCGCCCGGGAATGACCGCGACCGCCACCATCGCCACGGAAAGGACCCCTAAAGGCCTGATGGTCCCCAATGGTGCGCTGCGCTTCAATCCGGAGGACGCCACCAAGGCGCAAGGCGGCGGCGGGCTGGATGTCCAGGTCGGTCTTGCCCGGGAGGAGCAGAAGGCGACCATCGGTGTCGGCAGCCGGCAGCATGTCTACGTGCTCAAGGACGACGGCACGCTGCAGAAGTACGACGTCGTTGTCGGGCCGAGCAATGGCCGGTTGACGCTGGTCACTTCGTCGAAGCTCAAGGCGGGCATGAAGGTCGTCACCGGGATCAAGGCGAAGACCAAGAAGTGATGGCCGAGGCGACCTCCCGACCGCTGATCGAGCTGCACGGTATTACCAAGACCTACGGTCACGGCTCGGCGGCATTCCAGGCGCTGAAAGGTGTCAGCCTGTCGATCGCGCGCGGCGACTTCGTGGCGATCATGGGCGCGTCGGGTTCGGGCAAGTCGACGATGATGAACATCCTCGGCTGCCTCGATACGCCGACTTCGGGCACTTACGCGTTCGACGGGTTCGAGGTGCAGTCGCTGAGCAAGGACCAGCGCTCGCTGCTTCGGCGCAAGTACCTGGGGTTCGTGTTCCAGGGCTTCAACCTGCTCTCGCGCACCAGCGCGCTCGAGAACGTCGAGTTGCCGCTGCTCTATCGCGGCGAGAAGAAGGCCGCGCGGCGCGAAGCGGCGATGAAGTCGCTCGACCTCGTCGGCCTCGGCCCGTGGGCCAGCCACACACCGGCCGAATTGTCCGGCGGCCAGCAGCAGCGCGTCGCCATCGCCCGCGCGCTGGTGACCGATCCCCAAGTGCTGCTGGCCGACGAGCCGACCGGCAACCTCGACACCGAACGGTCGATCGAGATCATGGAACTGCTCGCCGATCTCAACCGCAGCGGCATCACCATCATCCTGGTCACCCACGAGGCGGAGATGGCGGCCTACGCGCGCACCATCGTCCGTTTTCGCGACGGCCTCGTCGAACGCATCGACAGCGGGCAGGACGCCGGCGCGGCGGCACACGCCTGATGTTCGGCGCCACCCTCCTCCTGGCGATGCGGCAGATCCGCCGGCACCTGCTGCGCTCGAGCCTGACGACGATCGGCATCATCATCGGCGTGGCCGCGGTGGTCACCATGGTCACTCTCGGCAACGGCCTGACCGCATCGATCCAGAAGCAGATCGCCTCGCTCGGCTCCGATGTGCTGATCGCCTTCCCGCAGCAGACCGACAACAACCGCCAGCCGCGCCCGTTCAAGCAGGACGACGTGATTGCGGTTCGCGAGCAGCTCGCCGGGGTCAAGTCGGTCGCCGGCGAGGTCAACAAGAACATCCACGCGTTCCACAACGGCCAGAGCTGGAATTCGAAGGTCGAGGGTGTGAGCAACGCCTTCATGGACGCCCGCGGAATCAAGATGGACCAGGGTCGCCGCTTCACCGCGGCGGAGGAAGAGTCCGGCGCCAACGTCTGCATCGTCGGCCCGAAAGTGCTGCAGGAAATCTTCGTCGCCGATGTCAGCCCGCTGGGAGAGCAGGTGCGGCTCGACGACGTCTCATGCACCGTGGTCGGCGTCTTCGCCACGCGGGCACAGGGCGGCAACAACCAGGACGACGACAACTCGGTGTTCATCCCGGTCAAGAACGCCCAGCGCCGTTTCACCGGGACCGACACGATCGGCTACATGGTCATTTCGTACGACCCGGCGTACTCCGGCGCGGCGATCCAGCAGTCGCTGATCGACCTCATCCGCGAGCGCCATCGCCTGCAGCCGGGCGAGCCGAACGACTTCAACATCATCGATTCCGCTGCGCTCAACGAGACTGTCGGAAGCGTCGTCGCGCGGCTGACCGTGGCCGTGGCGGCGATCGCCGGCATCAGCCTGCTGGTCGGCGGCGTCGGGATCATGAACATCATGCTCGTCTCGGTTACCGAGCGCACGCGCGAGATCGGCATCCGCCTGGCGATCGGCGCCCTCGCGCGCGAGGTGCGCATGCAGTTCCTGACCGAGGCCGTGGTGCTGTGCTGCTTCGGCGGCCTCATCGGGCTGCTGCTGGCTTTCGGCCTTTCGTTCGCGCTCGCCAAGGTGATCGATGTGCCGTTCGTGTTCAGCCTGTCGGTCAACCTGCTCAGCTTCGCCTTCTCGGCGATGATGGGAATCATCTTCGGCTACTATCCCGCGCGTCGGGCATCGAAGCTCGATCCGATCGAGGCGCTGCGCCACGAATAGCCGAGGCCCTTGCCATCGCTCTATGTTGCAGTGCAATATAGAGGGGTATGAGGATCGCGGTCATCGATGAAAGCGCCAGCCGCGCCTCGGTCATCCATGAAGGACTGGCGCAGCTCGACGGCTGCGAGGTCTTCGTCATCACCGAGCGCCATGGCTTGCTCGCCCGGGTCCAGGAATTCGCGCCCGACGTGGTCCTGATCGATCTCGGCAACCCATCGCGCGACGTTCTCGAGGAGTATTTCGCCGTCAGCCGCGCGCTCTCGCGCCCCATCGCGATGTTCGTCGACGAATCGGACGAAGAGACGATCGGCGCGTCGATCGACGCGGGTGTGTCGGTCTATGTGGTCGACGGGCTGGCGGCGAGCCGCATCAGGCCGGTGCTCGATCTCGCCGTCCGCCGGTTCGGGGCATTCGCCCGCCTTCAGGCCGATCTCGACGAGGCCAAGGGCAAGCTGGCCGAGCGCGAGACGATCGACGCGGCCAAGCGCATCCTGATGAACAGCCGCGGCTTGAGCGAGCCCGAGGCCTACGCCGAGTTGCGGCGCAAGGCGATGCAGTCGAGCCGCCGGATTGCCGATATCGCCGAAGCGCTGGTCACCGCGCACGACTTGATGGGGGAGGGGGAATGAGCGAGCACCTGACGATCGGATTCCTTCCGCTCGTGGATGCCTGCCTGCCGATCCTCGCGGCCGAGCACGGCTTCGCCGCCGAGGAAGGCCTCGAGCTCGCTTTCGTGCGCGACGTGAGCTGGGCGACGGTGCTCGACCGGCTGCTCTACGGCCATTCCGACGCCGCGCATCTGCTCGCGCCGCTGGCGATCGCCACGACGCTTGGCCGCGGGCGGCCGGCGCAGCCCCTCGTGGCCCCGTTCGTGCTCGGTCTGAACGGCAACGCGATCACCTTCTCTCCCGAACTCGCGCAAGCGGTCGGCGCACCACAAGGCAAGCTTGGCGATCCCCTCGCCATCGGCCAAGCCCTGGCCGTCGAGGCCAAGCGTCTCGCCGCCGTCGGGCGCAAGCTGCGCTTCGGCGTCGTCCACCGCTATTCGAGCCACAACTACATGTTGCGCTACTGGCTCGCCGCCTGCGGCATTGCGCCCGACCTCGACGTCGAGATTGTCACCGTCGCCCCGCCGTTCGTCGCCGACGCCCTCGCCAGTGGAGAGATCGACGGGAGCTGCGTCGGCGAGCCGTGGAACAGCGTCGCGGTCGAGCGCGGCGTGGGCCGGATCGTTCTCGCCACCGCGCAGATTTGGCGGCGCGGAGTCGAGAAGGTCCTCGCCCTGCGAGAAAGCCGGCTGGACGAGCGGCGCGACGCAATCGAGGCGCTGATTCGGGCGATGCGCAAGGCCGGCGCGCATTTCGTCGATCCGGCGAATTGGCAGGCCAACGCCGCCATCCTCGCCGGCCCGCGTTATCTCGACGCGAGCGCCGAGCTGATCCTGCGGGCGATCTCCGACCGCCTGGTGCTCGCGCAAGGCTCCGCCGCCATCCATTATCCCGATTTCATGTTCCAGCACCGCGAGGCGGCAAACTTTCCGTGGGTCAGCCAGGCCGAGTGGCTCTACACGCAGATGGTTCGCTGGGACGGCACGGGCTTCGAGCCGGACGAAGCGGAAAAGGCCGCGCGAGTGTTCCGCCCCGACGTCTACCGCAGCGCCCTGGCCGGCACCGGCGATCTTCTGCCCGGCGCCAGCTCCAAGGTCGAAGGCAGCCTCGACAGGACAACGGCGGTCACCGCGCAACAAGGCACGATCGTGCTCGAGCAGAACAGCTTCTTCGACGGGCGCAGCTTCGATCCCGATGATTTACCCGGGTATCTCGCGAGCTTGGCAGGCTAAATCGTGCTGCGCTGCAAAATGCGCTTTACGCACCTGCAGCAATGTGGATATTAGGCGGCGACTCGGGGGCCACCGTCCAAGGAAGGACGGGCGAACGGCCGCGGATCACTCAGCAACAGTGTGTGGCAACGGTGCCGCCCGATCAGGTCCTTCGGACCGATGTCGAGGCGGCATTTTCGCGTTGTTCGCTCACGATGGAAAGGGCGGTTGAATGCGGACGTTTGAGGAGGCCTTTCGCGGGGCCAGGTTTGCGGGCCTGATCAGCTCGGTGGCGTTGGGCCTTGTGCTCGCGGGTTGCGGCAGCAAGTCCGCTTCCGGCGACAGCGGCGGGGCGGTCGCCGCGGCCACCACGGTGGAAGGCGCGATCGAGAAGCCCAACCTCAAGCTCGGCTTCATCAAGCTGACCGACATGGCCCCGCTGGCGATCGCCAAGGAAAAGGGTTTCTTCGCCGAGGAAGGACTCAACGTCACGCTCGAGCCGCAGGCGAACTGGAAAGTCCTGCTCGACGGGGTCATCGGCGGTCAGCTCGACGGCGCGCACATGCTCGCCGGACAGCCGCTGGCGGCAACGATCGGCTACGGCACCAAGGCCGACCTCATTGCCCCGCTAAGCCTCGATCTCAACGGTAATGCGATCACGGTGTCGAACAAGGTCTGGGCCCAGATCAGCCCGTCGCTGCCGCACGAAGGCGGCAAGCCCAAGCATCCAATCTCCGCCGCCGCGCTCAAGCCGGTCGTCGCCAGCTACCGGCAGCAGGGCAAGCCGTTCAAGATGGGCATGGTGTTCCCGGTGAGCACCCACAATTACGAGTTGCGCTACTGGCTTGCCGCGGGCGGCCTCAAGCCGGGTTACTACACGCCTGGCGACGTCGGCGGCACCGTCGACGCCGACGTGCAGCTTTCGGTCACTCCGCCGCCGCAGATGCCCGCGACGCTCGAAGCCGGCACGATCGACGGGTACTGCGTCGGCGAGCCGTGGAACCAGGCGGCGGTGCAGAAGAAAATCGGCGTGCCGGTGATTACCGACGACGAGATCTGGCACGACAATCCGGAAAAGGTTCTCGGCCTGAGGAAGGACTTCGCCGAGAAGTATCCGGCGACCACCGCCGCGCTGCTGCGCGCGGTGATCAGGGCGCAGCAGTGGCTCGACGCTGATGGCGGCGCCAACCGCGCCGAAGCGGTCAAGATCCTCAGCCAGCCGAACTACGTCGGCGCCGATGCGAAGGTGATCGCCGCCTCCATGACCGGCCAGTTCACCTTCGCGCCCGGTGACACCCGCCCGGCGCCGGGTTTCAATGTCTTTTTCGACAAGTTCGCCGGCTACCCGTTCTATTCCGACGCGGTCTGGTACCTCACGCAGATGCGCCGCTGGGGGCAGATCGCCGGCGACGAGCCCGATCAGTGGTACTTCGACACCGCCAAGTCGGTCTATCGCCCCGACCTCTATCTCGCCGCCGCCAACAAGCTCGTCGCCGACGGCAAGATTCCGAAAGCCTCGGTGCCGGCGACCGACGGCTACCGCGGGCCGCAGGGCGGCTTCATCGACGGGGTCACTTACGACGGCAAGCACCCTAACGACTATCTCGGCAAGTTCAGCATCGGGCTCAAGAAGGGCCAGACCGTGACCGCCGCGGGCGTGAGCGGCTGATCGGCCCGATGAGTGACAGGAGCGTTTCCATGGCCACCGCATTCGTCGACCTCGATGAGCCCGATGAAGCCGAGGAGTTCGCTCTCCCGACTTCATCGGCCCCGGCGCCGACCAGCATGAAGGCTGCGCCCGAGCGCCGGCCGGACCGGCTGACGGGAGCGCTTGCGGCGCTGCTCAAGAGCATCGCCGCGCCGCTTGCCGGGATCGCCGCGTTCCTGGCGCTGTGGGCGATGCTCGCGCCGCAAGTCGACACCTCGCTCGGCGCCCTGCCGGGCCCGGTCGAGGTCGCCGAGCAGGGTGCCGGCCTCTACGGCGAATGGCGCGCGGCGAAGCACGACGAAAGCGTGTTCTACGAGCGGCAGGACGCCGCCAACACAGCGGCCATCGCCGCCGGCAATCCGGCCGGGGTGCGGCATTTCGAATATGCCGGCACGCCGACTTTCGTCGACCAGATACTGACCTCGCTCAAGACGGCGGCACTCGGCTTCGTGCTGGCGACGCTGGTGGCTGTGCCGATCGGCCTCGTCTGCGGGCTCTCCCCGGCGGTCAACGCGGCGATCAACCCGCTGGTCCAGATCATGAAGCCGGTCAGCCCTCTGGCCTGGCTGCCGATCGTGACGATGGTGGTTTCCGCTACCGTCACCAGCGCCGACCCGATGCTAGCCAAGAGCTTCGTCATCTCGGCGATCGTGGTCATGCTGTGTTCGCTGTGGCCGACGCTGATCAACACCGCGGTCGGCACCGCAAGCATCGACAAGGACCTGCTCAATGTCGGCCGCGTGCTCAAGCTCGGCTGGTTCGCCAAGCTCACCCGGCTCGTTCTGCCGGCCTCGCTACCGTACATCTTCACCGGCATGCGGCTATCGCTTGGGGTCGGCTGGATGGTGCTGATCGCGGCCGAGATGCTCGCCCAGAACCCCGGGCTCGGCAAGTTCGTGTGGGACGAGTTCCAGAACGGCAGCTCGCAGAGCCTCGCCCGGATCATGTTCGCCGTGGTGGTGATCGGCTTCATCGGCTTCGCGCTCGACCGGGTGATGATGGCGCTCCAGGCGTTCGTTTCGAAGAACCGGATCGCCTGATGATGCGCGCGCCGATCCTCTCGCTCGCGGGCGTGGCCAAGTCCTACGGCGGCACCGATGTGCTGGGCGGCATCGATCTCGAAGTCGGCGAGGGCGAGTTCGTCGCCATCCTCGGCTTCTCGGGCGCCGGCAAGACCACGCTGATCAACGCCATCGCCGGGCTGATCGAGCCCGACGAAGGCATGATCCTGCTGCGCGGCAAGCCGATCCAGGGCCCGGACAAGGAACGCGGCCTGGTGTTCCAGTCGTACTCGCTGTTCCCCTGGCTGACCGTGCAGCAGAACGTCGCGCTGGCGGTCGACGCGGTCCACAAGGACAAGAGCCGGGCCGAGCGGGCGGCGCTGGTCAGGCAGAAGGTTGAGCTGGTCGGCCTCGCCCATGCCATGGAGCGCAAGCCGGCGCAGCTTTCGGGCGGCATGCGCCAGCGCGTTGCGGTCGCCCGCGCCCTGGCCATGGAACCCGAGATCCTGCTGATGGACGAGCCGCTCTCGGCGCTCGACGCGCTCACCCGCGGCAAGCTGCAGGACGAGATCGAACGCATCCGCAAGGAAGAACGCCGCACGATCCTGCTCGTCACCAACGACGTCGACGAGGCGCTGCTGCTGGCCGACCGGATCGCGGTGCTAACTCCGGCGCCGGCCGCCCGGATCGGGCGGATGTTCGACGTCGATGTGGCCCGCCCGCGCGACCGCGAGGCGGTCAACGACGATCCGCGCTACCAGGCGCTGCGCAAGCGGATCGTCTCCTATCTCGGTTCGCTCAACGCCGAGAGCGGAAACGCCGGCGACAGCTCGGTCGATCTGCCCAACGTGACCCCGCTCGACCTCGCGCCTCCGCCACAGGCCTACCGCGACGCCGCGCAAAGCGCGGTCACTGCGCGCTACCTCGAGTTCTTCAAGCTCGACAAGGTCTACCCGACGCCGAAGGGCCCGCTGACCGTGGTCGAGGACTTCAACCTGCTGATGGACCGCGGCGAGTTCGTTTCGCTGATCGGCCATTCGGGCTGCGGCAAGTCCACCGTGCTGACGATGGCCGCGGGCCTCAACGAGATCAGCAAGGGCGGCATCGTCCTCGACAACCGTGAGATCACCGCCGCCGGGCCGGACAAGGCGGTGGTGTTCCAGGCTCCGAGCCTGATGCCGTGGCTGACCGCGCGCGAGAACGTCGCGCTCGGCGTCGAGCGGGTCTATCCACACGCCGCCAGGAGAGCCCGGCGTGACATCGTCGACTACTATCTCGAGCGCGTCGGCCTCGGCGAAGCCAAGGACAAGCTCGCCGCCGAGCTCTCGAACGGCATGCGCCAGCGCGTCGGCATCGCCCGCGCCTTCGCCCTCAGCCCGCGGCTGCTGCTGCTCGACGAGCCTTTCGGGATGCTCGACAGCCTGACCCGCTGGGACCTGCAGGACGTGCTGGTCGAAGTGTGGAACCGCACCAAGGTCACCGCGATCATGGTCACCCACGACGTCGACGAGGCGATCCTGCTGGCCGACCGGGTAGTGATGATGACCAACGGCCCCAACGCCACCATCGGCAAGATTCTCCAAGTGGACCTGCCGCGCCCGCGCGATCGCAAGGCGCTGCTCGATCACCCGAAGTTCTACCGCTACCGCCAGGAAGTCCTGCACTTCCTCGCCGAATACGATCACGGGCCGGCCGCAAAGGCCGCCTGACCCCTGGGAGGGGGAGCCCCGCGGCAACGACGCCGCGCGGGTTGGATGAACCAGACAGCTGGGGTTTCCCGGCAAACCGGCGGGCAACGGCGCTCGCCTCTCATGACCGGAATTCGGTCGCGGGCCTTGCACGGCCCGAACAGGGAGGTGAAGTCATGCGTTGCAAATTCAGTTTGTTGGCCGCCGCTGCCATCGCCGTTTCGGCCTCGCCCGCGCTCGCGGCGCCGGGCGATCCGATCGCGCTTTCCGACAGCGTCTCGCTCAAGCTCCTGGCCAACGCCCGGCTACGCTACGAACTCGTCGACCAGGTCAACCAGCCTGACGAGGCGGAAGCGCTCACCTTTCGCCTCCGGGCCGGGACCGAAATCAAGGCCGGCGACTTCTCGCTGCTGGCGGAAGGCGAAGGCACCGCCGAGGTGACCAGGCGATACAACGACACGCTGCCGGGCAACGGGATCGAGCCCTACCCGGTGGTCGCCGATCCCAAGAACCTCGAGCTGAACCGGCTGCAGGCATCGTACATGCACAAGGGCACCGGCGTGACGGTCGGCCGCCAGCGGATCATTCTCGACGACGCCCGCTTCGTCGGCAACGTCGGCTGGCGGCAGAACGAGCAGACGTTCGACGCGGTGCGCGGCCAGGCCAAGATCGGCCCGGTCACGCTCGACGCGACCTATTCGGACTCGCAGCGCACCGTGTTCGGCGTTCACAGCCCGAACGAGCACTTCGACGGCGACCTGGTGCTGCTCAACGGCGGGATCAAGCTGCCCGCGGCGGAGGCCAAGGCCTTCGCCTACCTCATCGACTACGACACCCGCGTCGCCTCCTCGAGCCAGACTTACGGAGTGCTCGTCACCGGCGGGATCACGATCCCCGCGGTCGGCAAGCTCAAGGTCCTCGCAAGCTATGCCCGGCAAAGCGATTACGGCGCCAATCCGGTCAGCTACAGCGCCGACTACATCAACGCGCAGCTCGGCCTCGGTCTGTTCGGCTTCGATCTGATCGGCGGCTACGAGCAGCTCGGCAGCGATGGCGGGGTCGCGGCCTTCCAGACCCCGCTGGCGACGCTCCACGCCTTCAACGGCTGGGCCGATATGTTCCTGACTACGCCCGCCAAGGGCTTGCGCGATTATTACGCCACGGTCGGACACAAGTTCGCCGTGCCCGCCCTGCCCGGGCTCACCGCCAACGTCACCTATCATCAGTTCGACAGCGATGTCGGCGGCCTCGACTACGGCTCCGAGTGGGATGCCTCGCTCGGCTCCAAGCTCGGCCCGGTTGGGCTGCTGGCGAAATACGCGAACTACCAGGCCGACGGGTTCGCGGTCGATACCGAAAAATTCTGGCTCCAAGCTGAAGTCGGCTTCTGACGAAGGAGGTTACCCATGTCCTATCTCGCGCCTAGTGAATTCGTCGCCAAGCTCGTCGACGCGGGCGAATCCAAGATCTTCATGTCGACCAAGGACACGCTGATCCGCGCCTATATGGCCGGGGCCACGCTGGCCCTGGCCGCCGCCTTCGCGGTCCAGATCAACGTCTCGACTGGGCAGCCGCTCGCCGGCGCGGTGCTGTTCCCTGTGGGCTTCTGCATCCTCTACCTGCTCGGCTACGACCTGCTCACCGGGGTCTTCGTGCTCGCCCCGCTGGCGGTGTGGGACAAGCGGCCCGGCTGCACCTGGGGCGGCGTGCTGCGCAACTGGGGGCTGGTGTTCACCGGCAACTTCGCCGGCGCGCTGACTTGCGCGCTGATGATGGCGATCTACTACACCTACGGCTTCTCGACCGAGCCGGACGCAGTCGGCACCAAGCTCGCCGGAATCGGCGTCGCGCGGACGCTCGGTTACGCCAAATACGGGTTCGCCGGCTGGATGACGATCTTCGTGCGCGGGATGCTGTGCAACTGGATGGTCTCGACCGGCGTGGTCGGGGCGACCGTCTCGACCAACGTGTCGGGCAAGGTGATCGCCATGTGGATGCCCATCATGCTGTTCTTCTACATGACCTTCGAGCACTCGATCGTGAACATGTTCCTGTTCCCGACCGCACTGATGATGCACGGCGCGTTCTCGCTCGGCGACTACTTCGTGTGGAACGAGATTCCGACCGTGCTTGGCAACATGGTCGGCGGGATCACCTTCACCGGGTTGATGCTCTATTCGACGCACTACAAGACGTCGAAGAGCCGCAAGCCGATGGACCTCAAGGTTGCCGCCTGAGGCCAACCGGGAAGCGGCCGACGGACCGGCCGCTTCCCCCCCTGCTCACCGCGGTGAACCGCCGCGGCTGGCGATTTCGCTGGGGCAGTTCTCCAGCGCGGGGCGCAAGTCCGAGAACCAGGACTTCCACGGCGCTCTCCAGCCGGAGGGCGTCGTTCGCGCGAGCAAAGGGATCGCGGTGGCGATCGCCGACGGGATCAGTACCAGCCGTTTCGGCGCCGAAGCCGCTGAAACGGCGGTCAAGAGCTTCCTCTTGGACTATTACTGCACCCCCGAAAGCTGGAGCGTCCAGGCGAGCGCCGAGCGGGTGATCGCGGCGACGAACAGCTGGCTGCACGGTCAGAACGGGCGCCCCCTCAGCGACGAGGAGCGCGAGCGCGGGATGGTCTGCACCTTCAGCGCGCTGGTCCTCAAGTCGCGCACCGCGCACCTGTTCCACATCGGCGACGCCCGCATCGCCCGGCTGAGCGGCGGCACGCTTGAGCCGCTCACCGAGGCGCACCGCGTCTCGCTCGGCGGCGGCGAGAGCTATCTCGGGCGGGCGCTGGGGGTGAATCGCCACGTCGAGATCGACCATCGCCGCCTGCCGCTGGCTCCCGGCGACCTGTTCGTGCTGACCACAGACGGCGTCCACGATCATCTCGGCGACCGCCAGTTGGCCGCCCTCGTGCTCGACTCGAACTCGCTCGACGCCGCCGCCGAGGCGGTGGCGCGCGCCGCGCTGGCGGCGGGCAGCGAGGACAACCTGACGGTCCAGCTCGTCCGCGTCGAATCGCTCCCCACGGGTGACGTGAGCGACCTGATCGGCCACGAGGCGGCGCTGCCGCCGGCGCCGCTGCTCGCGCCGGGGCAGACGTTCTCCGGCTACACCGTGCTGCGCGAGCTCCACGCCGGCAGCCGCAGCCACGTCTATCTCGCCCGCGACGAGGCCGACGGCCGCCGGGTCGCGCTCAAGGTCCTCTCGAGCGAGCACGGGCAGGACCCGGCGCAAGTCCGCGCGCTGCTGCTCGAAGAATGGGCGATGCGCCGGCTCGACCACCCGCACTTGCTCAAGGCCGCGCCGCAGCGCGGGCCGCGCAGCCACGCCTTCATTGTCAGCGAATTCCTCGAAGGGCGCACGCTGCACCAATGGCTGCTCGACAACCCGCGCCCCGATCTGGCGACGGTTCGCACGATCGTCGGCCAGATCGCTTCCGGGCTGCACGCGCTCCACCGCCGCGGGATGCTCCACCGCGACTTGCGCCCGCACAACGTGCTGATCGATGTAGACGACACCGCCCGAATCATCGATTTCGGCTCGGTCCGGGTCGAGGGCGTCGACGAGCTCGGACCGCGCGAGATCGAGGACGCGGCTTATGCCGGCACGGTGCAATACAGCGCACCCGAGCTCTATCTCGGTGAGCCGGCCAGTGTGCAGAGCGACCTCTACTCGCTGGCGGCGATCGCTTACCGGATGCTGACCCGCGCGCTGCCGTACGGCACCGGGGTCGCCTCCGCGCGCACACGCGCGGCGCAGCGCAAGCTGCGCTATGCCCCGGCGGCGGAAAGCAATCCGGCCGTTCCCGATTGGGTCGACGCAGCGCTGGCGCGCGCGCTCGCGGTCGATCCGCGGCAGCGCTACGCCGAGCTGAGCGAATTCACCTTCGACCTCGCCAATCCCAACGCCGCGCCGGTCAAGCCCGAGCCGCGTCCGCTGCTCGCGCGCGGCGCCGCCAGCGTATGGCGGGCGATTGCCGCCGCGCTGGCGCTGGCGCTGCTGGTGGCGATCCTCACCCGGCCGGACCTGCCCGGCCGCTCGCCCGCCTCGCAACAGGAGACCAAACGATGATGACCAAGGCCGATGTTACCGGAATGATCCGCGCCGCCAAGCGCGAACGCTCGCTCAGCTGGGCGGCGATCGCCGAAGCCGCCGGGCTGAGCGAGGTCTTCGTGACTTCCGCCTGCCTCGGCATGAACAGCCTCTCGTCCGACGCGGCGGGCAAAGTCGCCGCCTTGCTCGGCCTGCCCGGCGAAGCGGCGGTCGTGCTGAGCGAGTACCCGACGAAGGACTTCGCCCGCACCGTGCCGACCGACCCGTGCATCTACCGCTGGTACGAAGTGACCGGCGTCTTCGGCGAGGCCTTCAAGGAACTGGTCCAGGAAAAATTCGGCGACGGAATCATGAGCGCGATCGATTTCGACATGGCGATCGAGCGCGTTGCGCATGACAAGGGCGACCGGGTGCAGGTGGTGATGACCGGCAAGTTCCTGCCTTACAAGAGCTGGTAAACCACCGGAAAACCATGCTGCACTGCAAAAAGAGCTTGCCCGAAACGAGCCGAATCAGGTATCCAGCAGGCAAGCGCTAGGCGTGCCCGTCCACCGATGGACGAACCGGCCCCTTCGCCAACGCAGCAGTACAACGTGGCAACGGCGCCGCCAGTCTCGCCCTCGGGCATGACTTGGCGGCTTTTTTGCGTGCGTTGTCGGGAAGGAACGACGAGGAATGAACGCTCCGGCAAACTTCGCGATGTCGAAGTCCGCGTGCGAAAAGCTGGTGGTGATCGGCAACGGCATGGCCGGCTGCCGCGCGGTCGAGGAGATAATTGCCCGAGACCCGGCGCGCTACGCGGTGACGATCTTCGGCGCCGAGCCGCGAGTGAACTACAACCGCATCATGCTCTCCCCCGTCCTCGCCGGCGAGAAGAGCTTCGACGACATCGTCATCAACTCGGCCGAATGGTACGCAGCCAACGGCATCGAGCTGATCGCCGGCGACCCGGTGATCCATATCGACCGCGACCTTCGCCAGGTCGTCGCCCGCTCCGGGCGGATCGAGAGCTACGACCGGCTACTGATCGCCACCGGGTCGGACCCTTTCGTGATCCCGGTTCCGGGCAAGGACCTGCCGGGCGTGGTCACTTTCCGCGACCTCGACGACGTCGACAAGATGCTCGCCGCGGCCGAGCGCGGCGGCAGCGCGGTGGTCATCGGCGGCGGCCTGCTCGGCCTCGAAGCGGCGCACGGGCTTTCCTTGCGCGGGATGCAGGTCACCGTGATCCACCTGATGCCGACGCTGATGGAGCGCCAGCTCGACGAAGCCGCCGGCTGGCTGCTCAAGACCGAGCTCGAGCGGCGCGGACAGGCGATCCTCACCGAAGCCGACACCGAGGCGATCGTCGAGAAGGACGGCCATGTCGCCGGGGTGCGGCTGAAGGACGGCCGCGAAATTCCTGCCGACCTCGTGGTCATGGCCGTCGGCATCCGGCCGAACACGGCGCTCGCCAAGGCGGCCGGCCTCGAGTGCGAACGCGGTGTCATGGTCGACGATCACTTGGTCACTTCGGACCCGGCCGTCCTCGCCGTCGGCGAATGCGTGCAGCACCGCGGCCAGTGCTACGGGCTGGTCGCGCCCTTGTGGGAGATGTGCCGCGCGCTCGCCGATCGCCTGACCGACGCGGCGCTTGACGATTCTGGCGGCTATGAGGGTTCGGTCACCTCGACCAAGCTCAAGGTCTCCGGAATCGAGGTCTTCTCGGCAGGCGATTTCTCGGGCGGTGACGATACCGAGGACATCGTCATGCGTGACGCCGCCCGCGGGGTCTACAAGCGCGTGGTGCTGCGCGACGACAAGCTAATCGGCACGGTGCTCTACGGCGATACGGCCGACGGTTCCTGGTACTTCGACCTTCTGAAGAAGGGCGAGGATGTCTCGGACATCCGCGACGCCCTGATCTTCGGCCAGGCTTACGCGTCCGGCGGTGCGCTGGCGGACCCTAATTCGGCCGTTGCGGCGCTCTCCGACGAGGCGGAGATCTGCGGCTGCAACGGCGTTTCCAAGGGCAAGGTCATCGCGACGATCCGTGGCGGGGCCGACAGCCTCGCAGCGGTCCGCTCGCAGTGCAAGGCGAGCGCGAGTTGCGGCTCGTGCACCGGGCTCGTCGAGAGCCTGCTGACGCTGACTCTCGGCGACGATGTGCAGCGGGGTGCGACGACGCTGTGCGGCTGCACCAGCTACACCCACGAAGACGTGCGCCGGGTGATCCTCGAACGCGAGCTCAAGGCAATCCCCGAAGTGATGCAGCAGCTCCACTGGTCGACGCCCGACGGCTGCGCCTCGTGCCGCCCGGCGCTCAATTACTACCTGCTGTGCGCCTGGCCCGGCGAATACGTCGACGACCAGAAGAGCCGCTTCGTCAACGAGCGGATGCACGCCAACATCCAGAAGGACGGGACCTATTCCGTCGTCCCGCGGATGTGGGGCGGGCTGACCAACCCGCGCGAGCTGCGGGCGATCGCCGACGTGGTCGAGAAATTCAACGCGCCGATGGTCAAGGTCACCGGCGGCCAGCGGCTCGACATCTTCGGGATCAAGAAGGAAGACCTGCCGGCCGTCTGGGCCGACCTCAACGCGGCCGGGATGGTCTCGGGCCACGCCTACGGCAAATCGCTGCGCACGGTGAAGACGTGCGTCGGCAACGAATGGTGCCGCTTCGGCACCCAGGATTCGACCGGCCTCGGGGTGAAGATCGAACAGATGACCTGGGGCAGCTGGATGCCGCACAAGTTCAAGATCGCCGTCAGCGGCTGTCCGCGCAACTGCGCCGAGGCGACGATCAAGGACTTCGGCGTGGTCTGCGTCGACAGCGGCTACGAGCTGCACGTCGGCGGCAACGGCGGGATCAAGGTTCGCGTCACCGACCTGCTGTGCAAGGTGGAGACCGAGGAGCAGGCGCTCGAGCACTGCGCGGCGTTCATCCAGCTCTACCGCGAAGAGGCGCATTACCTCGAGCGGACCGCGCCGTGGATCGAGCGCGTCGGGCTGGATCACGTCAAGGCCGAGCTGTTCGACGATCCCGACGCGGTGCGGCGCCTGGCGGCCCGGTTTCGCTACTCGCAGCAGTTCATGCAGGACGATCCCTGGGCTAAGCGCGCGGCCGGAGAGCGGCCCGACCTCCATTCGCACATCGGCGAAGTCCGCCCTCTTTCCCTGGAGACTATCTGATGAGCCCCCTTTGGCTGGATATCGGTCCGGCGTCGCAGATCGAGCCCGGCAGTGCACGAACGCTGCCGGTGCTCGGCGGCGAGGAGATCGCCGTGTTCCGCACCGCGCGCGGCGAGGTCTACGCGTTGGTCAATAAGTGCCCCCACAAGCAGGGCCCGCTGAGCCAGGGCATCGTCCACGGCGACAGCGTGACCTGTCCGCTGCACAACTACCGCATCTCGCTGCGCACCGGCGAGGCGCTCGGCGACGACCAAGGCTGCACGCCGACGATACCGCTCAAGCTAGAGGCCGGGCGCATCTTCCTGCTGCGCGAGGCGGTGCTGGGGCGCCAGGCCGCCTGAGGTGAACGCGATCCGCACCACTTGCGCGTATTGCGGCGTCGGCTGCGGCATCGCGGCGGCGGTGACCGGCGAGCGTGAGGTGACGATCGCCGGCGATCTCGATCATCCGGCCAATCGCGGCAAGCTGTGCTCGAAAGGGACCCACCTGGGCGAGACGGTGGGCCTGGAGGGGCGGCTGCTCCATCCCGAGATCGGCGGCAAACGGACAAGCTGGGACCGCGCGATCCGACATGTTGCGCGCAAACTCGCCGATACCATCGCCCGCCACGGGCCGGAGAGCATCGCGTTCTACGTTTCGGGCCAGTTGCTGACCGAGGACTACTACGTCGCCAACAAGCTGATGAAGGGCTTCATCGGCTCGGCCAACGTCGACACCAACAGCCGCCTGTGCATGTCGAGCGCCGTCGCCGGCCACACCCGCGCTTTCGGCGAGGACGTCGTGCCAGCGAGCTACGACGATCTCGAGCGGGCCGACCTGATCGTCCTGGTCGGGTCGAACGCCGCCTGGTGCCATCCGATCGTCCACCAGCGGATCATGGCTGCGCGCGCCGCGCGCGGGACCAGGCTGGTGGTGATCGACCCGCGCCGGACCGAGACCTGCGAAGGCGCCGATCTCCACCTGCAACTGCGGCCGGGCAGCGACGTCGCGCTGATGAACGGCCTGCTGGCCCATTGCCGCGACGAGGGCGTGCTGGATCGGGGCTTCATCGACGCTCATGTCGCCGAGCCGAAGGGGTTCTGGGACGCGCTCGGGCAGGGCAGCGACCTATGGTCGACCGCCGCCGCGTGCGATCTTTCGCCCGCCGACTTGCGCGCGTTCTACGATGTCTTCGCCAAGCACCCGCGCACGGTCACATTGTTCAGCCAGGGGGTGAACCAATCGCTGCGCGGCACGGATCAGGTCAATGCCATCATCAACGTCCACCTCGCCACAGGCCGGATCGCCAAGCCCGGCGCGGGCCCGTTCTCGATCACCGGACAGCCCAACGCGATGGGCGGCCGCGAAGTGGGCGGTCTCGCCTCGGCGCTCGCCGCGCACAGGGATTTCGCGGCCGAGAATGTCGAGGAAGCGCGTCGCTTCTGGTCGGCGCCGCGGATGGCCACGAGGCCCGGCCTCAAGGCCGTCGATCTGTTTCGCGCGGTCGGCGAAGGCAGGATCAAGGCGCTATGGATCATGGCGACCAATCCGGCGGTTTCGTTGCCCGACGCCGGCAAGGTTCGCGAGGCGCTCGCCGCCTGTCCATTCGTGGCGGTGTCCGACTGCATGGCAGATACCGACACGATACGCTTCGCCCACGTGAAGCTGCCCGCCGCGGCATGGGGCGAAAAGGACGGCACGGTTACCAACAGCGAGCGCACGATCAGCCGTCAGCGCGCGCTGTTCCCGCTTCCAGGAGAGGCGCGGCCCGACTGGTGGATCGTCACCCAGGTCGCCCGCGCGATGGGCTGGCGGGGCGCCTTCTCTTACGACCATGCGGCCGAGATATTCCGCGAGCACGCGCGGCTCTCGGCCTACCGGAACGACGGCGCACGCCTGTTCGACCTGGGTAGCCACGCGGCGCTGACCAACCGCGAATACGACGAGCTCGAGCCGTTCCGCTGGGGCGGCACCCCCTTCGCCGACGGCCGCTTCCCCACGCCCGACGGCAAGGCGCGGCTGGTGCCAGTGGCGCAGCTGGCGCTCGGCGAGCCGCTGCGCAAATGGCCGTTGACGCTCAACACCGGGCGCTATCGCGACCAGTGGCACACGATGACCCGCACCGGCCTCTCGCCGAAGCTCTCGCAGCATCGCCGCGAGCCGCTCGTCGAGATGCATCCGCTCGATGCCGAGGCACAGGGTATCGACGATGGGGATCTCGTGCGGCTGGCGTCGCCGCAAGGAGAAAGCGTGTTTCGCGCCGCGATCGCCGCCGGCCAGCGGCGCGGCGAGCTGTTCGTGCCGATCCACTGGACCGACCGCCAGTCGAGCGGGGGGAGAACCGGCCTGCTGCCGCGTCCGCTCGTCGATCCGCATTCGGGACAGCCGGGCTTCAAGGCCACTCCGGCGCGGATGGACAAGGCGGCGTTCGAATGGAGCGGCTTCCTGGTCACGCGCACCCTGCCCCAGCGGATCGAGGCCGAGTACTTCGCCATCGTTCGCGTCGGCCACGGCTGGCTGGTCGAGCTGGCCGGCAACGGCGACCCCGCCGCGCTCGCCAAGGGACTGCTGCCACGCGGCGAGCGGGCCGAGAACGTCGACGCCGGGCGGGGCAGCTTGCGCGTCGCGGTGCTTGGCGGCGGGCGCCTCGCGGCCGCGCTCTACATCACCCGCAGCGGCAAATTGCCGGGCCGCGAGTGGCTCGTCGATCGGCTCGCCGCGGCCGAAGCAAGCGCGGTCGAACTGCTCGCGGGCCGTTCGGCGGCTCCGTTGGTAGAGCGCGGCCCAATCGTCTGCGCGTGCTTCGACGTCGGCCTCACCACGATTGTCGAAGCGATCGTCAGCCAGCGGCTGGTGAGCGTCGAGGCCGTCGGCCGGACGCTGTCCGCGGGGACCAATTGCGGCTCGTGCCGCCCCGCGATCGAACGCCTGATCGGCGAAAGCAAGGAGGCCGCCCATGCATGAACTTGGCGACTTTCCCCCTGGAACCGTCTGGCTGGTCGGCGCGGGACCCGGCGACCCGGAATTGCTGACGCGCAAGGCGGAGCGGCTGATCGGCGCCGCCGACGCGGTGTTCCACGACGCGCTGGTCGGCCCCGGCGTGCTCGATTTCGCCTCGCCCTCGGCGCGGCTGGTTTACGTCGGCAAGCGTTCGGGACGACATTCCAGGGATCAAGCGTCCATCGACCGCCTGATCGTCGAGGCGGCACTAGCGGGCTGCAGGGTGGTCAGGCTCAAGGGCGGTGACCCGGCGATCTTCGGGCGCGCCACCGAAGAACTCGAAGCGTGCCGCGCGATGGGGGTGCCGGTGCGCATCTGCCCGGGAGTGACCGCCGCGAGCGCAGCCGCGGCAGACCTCGGCTTGTCGCTGACCCTGCGTGGCGCCGCGCGGCGGCTCACGCTGGTGACCGCCCACGTCCGTGCTGGCGAAGCGCTCAAGCTCGACTGGCTCGCTCTGGCAGATCCGCGAGCGACGCTAGCCATCTACATGGGCAAGGCTGCTGCCAGCGAAGTGGCAAGCGAGTTGATGAACGCCGGGCTGGCTGGCGATACCCCGGTGGCCCTGGTCGAGAATGCCAGCCTTCCCGGGTCGCGCCGGTTCCTGACCCGGCTCGACCTGCTCCCGCTCGCCGCGCGCACCGCGTTGGGCAGGGGTCCGGCCGTCATCTTGGTAGGAGCCTCCTTGCGCGGCTCGAAGTCCGGACTGCCCGACGACGGCGACGATTCGGCTCAGTGTCGCACTATTGCGCCGCGCTCTGCGCCCGATTCGGGCGCCAAGCCCTGGTCGGCCGCCGCCGCGAGAACAAATTCGCGTGAGTTCTAAGGGCGTCTGGCAGCCGCATCGCTACGTCGCGGCGGCACGCTGATCCCCGCATCGGTCTGCTCGACCGGACGGATCGTCCCGTCGGGATTGAAGTAAAGGTATTCCACGGCCACCGCCCGGCGTCCGGTCGCGCCCTTCAGGTCGCCGATCGACAGCAGCGCGTCGTGGTAGAAGAAGTACCACTGGCCCTTGAACTCGATGATCCCCGGATGGATCGTGTAGCTGTTTCGAGTCTTGCCGGTGATCAGGCCCCGATAGCTCCATGGACCGGTGATTGCCGGAGCCGTGGCATAGGCGATCCGTTCCGCCCCCTGCGCCACCTCGTCGATCGAGGCGTAGGCGAGGTAATAGAGGTCCCCGCGTTTGAAGAGCCAGGGGCCTTCCGTATAATTGGGCAGCTTGATCGTGGTAATCGGCCCGTCGAGCTCGACCATGTTCGGCTTGAGCCTGGCCAGATAACAGGTGAAGTGGCCCCACATCAGCCAGGGCGTGCCGTCGGAATCGATGAATACCGTGGGATCGATGTCCTCGTCGTAATCGCGCCCGGCGGTCGTCATGCTGTTGGTGACCAGCGCGCTACCGCGGGCGTCGACGAACGGTCCGGCGGGATTGTCGGACACGCCGACACCGATGGCGAAACCGCGGTCGGGTTCCTTGTGCTTCACGGGCGCGTAGAAATAGAACTTGCCGTCCTTCTCGACCGCTTGCGCCGCCCACGCGCTTTTGGTGTCCGTGGCCCACGCGAAGTCGGTCTCGTGCATCACCGGGCCAAGCGATTGCCAATGCCGCAAGTCTTTGGAGGAGAACGCCAGCCAATCGTCCATCGCGAACAGCACCTTGCCCGCCGCCTTGTCATGGCTGGTGTATAGATAGACCGTATCGCCGACGACGAGCGGCGCAGGGTCCGCCGTGAATGCGGTGGTGATGAGTGGATTGCTGCCCGCAAGCGGTCCGATCGGCCTGTGATCGACCGTTGGTGCGCACCCTGCTGCAACAAGCGGCAAGACGCTGCTTGCAGCGCCAAACCTGCACAATGACCTGACCATTTCGGCTCCCAAGTCCACGATTGACTTGGCGTAAATTGCTCACACAATTGGCCGGGACACAACCACGAGCGTTGATGCCGCAAGGGGGGGACTGATCGTGTTGCACCGCAAGCTGATCGATGGACTTGGGCGCCGCCTCACGGCCTGCGTTGCGGCCGGTCTAATGCTGAGTGCAGGCGCGATCGCCGGCCCGGCAATCGCCCAGGTCGAGACCGAACGGCCCCCGGTCGTTCAAGGGGCCAAGTCGGTCGTGATTGAGCGCATCAAGGTCCATGCTCCATCCATCGAGGGCAATCTCGAAGGCAATTCGGCCGACCGCGACGTGATCGTCGTGCTCCCGCCCAGCTATCGCGCCGACCCGTCGCGGCGGTTCCCGGTGATCTACGCGCTCCACGGCTATTCGATCGGCGCCGAGCAGTGGATCAAGGAAATACGCATTCCGCAGGTGACCGAGGATGCCTTCGCAAAGGGCGTGCCGGAAATGATCGTGGTGCTGCCCGACAGCAAGACGGCGCACAACGGCTCGGTCTATTCGCGCTCGGTCACCACCGGCGATTTCGAGACCTTCATTTCGGAGGACCTCGTGGCCTACATCGACGGGCACTACCGCACGATTCCCGACCGCAAGAGCCGCGGCCTCGTCGGCCATTCGATGGGTGGATACGGCGCCACGCGGATCGGCATGAAGCACGCCGACGTGTTCGGCGCGCTCTACATCATGAGCCCGGGGGGCCTGCAGGGGAGGCCGATCGGTGTGCCGACTGCCGAAACCCTGGCGCAGATCGCTGGCGTCCGCTCGCTAGAGGACGCGGCGAAGCTGCCTTTCGGCGCGCGCGGACTGCTGGCCATGTCTTCGGCATGGTCGCCCAATCCCAACAAGCCGCCGCTCTATCTCGACCTGCCGTACCAGGATGGAAGGCCGGACCCGGAAGTGCTCGCGCGGTGGACCGCCAATTCGCCTTACGCGATGCTCGACCAGTACGTGCCCAATCTCCGGCGCTACTCCGCCATCGCGATGGACGTCGGCGACAAGGATTCGCTCGTCGGTGATACCCAGCGCTGGCACGACATGCTCGCCGCCTACGGCATCGCCAGCAGCTTCGAGATTTACCCGGGCACACATACCAGCGCGGTGGCGTTTCGTTTCGAGGATCACGTGCTGCCGTTCTTCGGCAAGTACCTTGCGTTCGGACCGCCGCCTTCGCCGATCCCACCGCAGGCCGACAGCGGACAGGGATCGGGCCCCTATCCTGCGGTGATGGAGGTCGATCCTTCGCTACCGGGTCACGTGATCTATCGTCCGGCAAGGCTGCCCAAAGCCAGCGAGCGCAAGCTTGGCGTCTATGCCTGGGGCAACGGCGCCTGCACCGACGACGCCGCCAGTTCGCGCAACCACCTGCTCGAGATCGCCTCGTACGGTTATCTCGTTGTCGTGCCGGGCTACATTGGCGACGAACTGGCCGCGCGCCGCAAGACGCAGCCGCCGGCGCCGCAGGGCACCCTGACGCTGGCGACCTCGACCGCGGACGTGAAGGCCGGGCTTGACTGGGCGCTGGCCCAAAACAGCGCGGCCGGAAGCAAGTATCGCGGATTGATCGACCCTTCGGCCGTCGCGGTCGCGGGGTTCAGCTGCGGCGGCGTGCAAGCGCTCGGCCTGGCCGGCGATCCGCGCATCAAGGCGCTTATCGTCGACAACAGCGGCATCTTCCCCGACGATGCGACCAAGATTCCCGGGATGGACCTGCCGAAGTCGGCGCTGGCGAAGATCCACACGCCGGTGCTGTACCTGATGGGCGGGCCAACCGACATCGCCTGGGCCAACGGCACCGACGACTTCAAGCGGATCAACCATGTGCCCGCCGTGCTGGTCGCCTTGCCGGTGGGGCACGGTGGGACTTACGCGGATCCCTACGGCGGCGCCGCGGCTGCGATCAGCGTCGACTGGCTCGAGTGGCAGCTTCGCGGCGACCGGACCGCCGGGCGCACCTTCATCGGACGGAACTGCCGCATCTGCGGCGTCCCGGGCTGGACCATCGAGCGAAAAGGCTTCTAGCGCCCGAGGCCGACCATCGCGACCGACCTGGCCGGCAGCGAGATCGTCACCGCGCCGCCTGCGACCTTCCCTGCGATCGGCACCGGAATGACTGTCTTGGGCGCATCGAAGGTGTTGACCGAATTGACATTCGCGGCAGTCAGCACCTGACCTGCAGCCGTCTTGATTCCGCCCTCGGGCAGCGTGACACGCACCGTGGTTGGCCGCGCGGGATCGAGGTTGACCAGCGCGAGGTAGAGCTTGCCATCGGCTGCCCGAGCGGCGACCGCGTCCACGCGCGGCAACGCGATTTCGCCGTGGCGATAGCTGCCGGCGTTGAACTCGACGGGAACGAACGTCGCGTCCTGGAACGGCAGGTACAGCTGGTGCACGTAGTAAGTCGGGGTGAGTACCATCTTCGGCCCGTCGGTCAGGATCATCGCCTGCAGCACGTTCACCATCTGCGCGATGTTGGCCATCCGCACCCGGTCGGCATGGCGCGCGAAAATGTTGAAGTTGAGCGCGGCGACGATCGCGTCCCGCATCGAATTCTGTTGCTGGAGAAAGCCGCTTGGAGTGCCGGGGTTCTCGGCATACCAGACGCCCCATTCGTCGACTACCAGAGCAACCTTCTTCTCGGGGTCGTACTTGTCCATGATCGCCGAGTGCCGGGCGATGCGACCGTCCATCTTGAGCGTGGTCGCCAGGATGGTCGCATAATCGCCCTCACCAAACCCGGAGCTGGCGAGTGAGGGCGGCCAGTGCGGCACCGTGTAGCTGTGGAACGAATGGCCCTCGATCGACCAACTCCAATCGCGCTCGCTCCAGGCCTTCATCACCGCTTCGGTGTAGGAGGCGTCATCGTCCGTCGGTCCGACGGCAACGCGCTGCATCGCCTCCTTCTGCTGGGAGGGATTGTAGTTGCGGGTGAAGCGCGCGAAGCGCTTCATCAGATCGGTATAGTACTGCGGACGCATGTTGCCGCCGCAACCCCAGCTTTCGTTGCCGAGGCCGAGGAATTCGACTTTGTACGGGTCGGCGTGGCCGTTGGCAGCACGGTCAGCCCCGGCCGAGCTGCGCTGGTCGGCGGTCATGTAGGCCATCCAGTCGGACGCTTCCTCGAGCGTGCCTGAGCCGACGTTGACCGAGACGTACGCTTCCGAGCCGATCTGGTGGGCGAAATCCATGAACTCGTCGGTGCCGAAAGTGTTGGGCTCGATGGCGCCGCCCCAGTTGGCATTGACCGTGCTCCGACGCTTCGGCCCCACCCCGTTCCTCCAGTGATATTCGTCGGCGAAACACCCGCCCGGCCAGCGCACGTCGGGCACCTTGATCGCCTTGAGCGCGGCGACCACGTCGCTGCGGATGCCGCGGACATTGGGGATCGGGGAATCCGGTCCGACCCACACGCCGCCGTAGATGCCGGTGCCGAGATGCTCGGCGAACTGGCCGAAGATGTGGCGGTCGATCCTGGCGCCCAGCTTGCCAGACTCGATCGTTATCTCAGTCGCGGCGTCGTCGCGTGCCAGCGCGGAGCCCGGCATTGCCGCTATTGCCGCGAGTGCTGCGCCGGCCAGGATCATCCTCATTGCTTGTTCCCCTTCGTCCTATTCCATGCGGCGACGACAAGTGCCGCCTTGGCCGCCACATCGGCGGCGCTGTTGCCGGGCCGATAAAGAGCGCCCCCGAGCGCCACCCCTTCGGCACCGGCGCCGATCCATTCACCCAAGTTATCCGAATCGATCCCGCCGACCGCCCACACGCCGACATCGGCGGGCAAGACCTCGCGCAGCGCCTTGAGATAAGCCGCTCCGAACGCGAAGGCAGGGAACAGCTTGAGCCGCTTTGCGCCCGCCGTGATCGCCGCGAACGCCTCCGAAGGGGTGAGAAAGCCGGGCAGCGGCTCAAGTCCACTTGCGATGGCGTGCGAAATCACGACAGCCTCGGTATTCGGCGCAACCATGAGCTTGGCGCCGGTCTGCACGAGGGGGTCGACCGAAGCCGTATCGAGCACCGTCCCCGCGCCGATCAGCCCCTCGTCACCGAATTCGGTCTGCAGCGCCTCGATCGAAGCAAACGGCTCGGGCGAGTTTAGCGGCACCTCAATCATGCGAATGCCGGCGGCGATCAGCGCCGCGCCGATGTCGACGACCTCGGCGGGTGTCACGCCGCGCAGAATCGCGATGACCGGCGGAGCGCCTGCATCGAGCAATCGGTCAATCGTCGGCATAGAGCAGCCTCAACCCTGCAATCGCGCATTGTTCGCCATCCAGGACTGTGCCCTTCACATCCCAATGCGCCAACGCGTCTTTGTAGCGAGCCGTCAGGCCCGGCTCACCGATCATGACAACGGCCGTCGGGCCGGAGACCGTTTGGGCTCGTGTTTCGGCCCCGATGAGCAGCCCCGACACGAACCCTCGGGCCCAGCCGGGCGATTTGCCATCCAGCAGTTGCGCGGCGCGGCCTTCGAACAAACCGGCGGTGAGAACGGCACCATCGGCCGAGCGAGCGAGTCCCGCCGAGAACCCTTCGTCGTCGTCGTCGTCGTTGGTGGCCTCGCCAGCCGCCATGCACAAGGTCGAAGTCTCCAACAACGCAAACAGCTCGCCGGTCATGTGGGTGTTGAAACCGATGATCTGGCCATCTTCCACCCGGACCCATTTGCTGTGGGTTCCCGGGAGGACGAATAGGTGGTGCCCCGTGGCCAGGCGGGGATCGTGCGCTATAGCCCCGAATATTTGAGTCTCCTCGCCGCGCATCACATCGCGGCCGCCGCGATCTTTCGCTTCGGCGACGCCGGGCGCGATCGTGATCTTCCGGCCATCTAGATTGAATCGCGCAACTTGGTCCGACCAGGCGGCGACATCTGTTGGGCAGGAGACATAAGGCGTTTCATGTAGCCCATTGCGCGCGCCGGCCATGCCGCACAGGATCACCTGTTCGGCGCTCCAGTCTTCGAGCAATGCCGGGAGCGCGCCTCGAGGATCGGCGGTGTGCACCATGCCCGGGCCCTCGCGGCGCTCGGCGACTGCGCCGTTCTCCAATCGCCACAGCCTGAGTCGGGTATTGCCCCAATCGCCGATGACCAGCGAGCCGCTCACTCGGCCGCGGGCTGCAGGCGTTCGGGCGGCAGCGCGTGGGTCGGCTTCGAGAGCCACAGCGCGTAGGCGAGGACGTAAAGGCTGCACAGCGCGGTCACCGTGAACGCCCAGTGGAGCCCGTAAGTATCCGCGATGCTACCCTGAATGAAGACCAGCGCGCCGCCAGCGATCGCCATGATCAGGAGGCCCGATCCCTCCTCGGTGAGCGGGCCGAGGCCGCGAATGGCGAGCGCAAAGATCGTCGGGAACATGATCGAGTTACCGAGGCCAACTGCGATCAGTCCGTACATCGCCGTGGGGCCCGGCACGAACACCGCAACCAGCGCTCCGGCGAAGGATAGCACGGCGAACAGCGCCAGCACCTTCTCGGCTGCGATGTAGCGCATGATCCACGCGCCGGCGAAACGGCCGACCATCATCCCGCCCCACACAAACGTTAGATAGAACGCGGCACCCTCTTGCGTGATGTTCGCCACGCTCGGTTGCGAGGCGAAATTGATGAACAGGTTACCGACGCCGATCTCGGACAGCACGCACAGCGCGATCGCGCCGCACCCGAAGATAAGGTTGCGGTGGTTGAACAACGATAGCCCCTTGCGCGCCTCGGCCGATGCGCGGCGCGTCGAGGAGCCGAGTTCGGGCAGTTTGGCGCGAGCTATCGCCACCGCGAGGACGGCGAGCACGATTGCCACGATCAAATATGGCAATTGGGTAGCCTGGGCGTCCGCCATGCGTTCGGCATAAGTCAGCTCGTGCCCATGCAGCGACGTGCCGCCGATCGTCCGCGCGAGGATGAGCTGCTGGCCGAACACGATCGCCAGCACGTCGCCGGTCGTGTTGAATGCCTGGACCAGGGTCAGGCGCGATTCCGAGGTTTCCGGCGGACCGATCACGGCGACATAGGGATTGGCGGCGACCTGCAGCAGGGCGATCCCGCACGATACCGTGAACAGCGAGGCCAGCGTCACGCCGTAGGACGGCAGGCTGGCGGCAAGGATCATCCCAAGCGAGCCGACGGTCATCACCGTGAGCCCGGTGGTCAACGCCCGCTTGTAACCGATGCGCTCGATCAGGAAGGCCGACGGCACGGAGGCGACGAGATAGCCGATGAACCAGGTCGATTCGATCAGCGTGGTCTGGAGGTAGTTGAGATCGAACACGCTGCGCAGGTGCGGCAGCAGCGTGTTGTTGATCACCGAAATGAAGCCCCACATGAAGAACAGGCTGGCGAGCAGCGCGAGCGCCCTGCCGTAAGGGGCCGCAGAGCCTTGTTCCATTGTCGCCACGCCCATTTCCCCTCGGTAATTGCCTCTCGATTTGTATGAGTATATCTGGCGCGTAATGGCGTCAACTCCCGACAACAGAGCCCGACCGACGCGTCGAGCTTTCAATCGGACGTACGCAAGACGTTTCACGGCCGCGCGGTCGCGGCCGTTAGCGCGGGATCCGGGGCCGGTCCGATCACGGTTGAGATAGCGGGCGACGGCTTGTTCGCGTGCCAAGTGCAAATCGATGCTGTCAGCAGCTCGCCGTAGAACGGCGGCCGCGAGCGCTACTTGTCATACAAATAAAACTTTGCGAAGGAGTCCGGAGCCGGCAGACACGCCGTCGCGCACCGACTGCGGGGAGAATCGGATGACGGGCTTCACCAAACGTGACTTCCTGGCGACGCCGCTGGTGGCCGCTCTCGGGGTTTCCTCGGCGGCGAAGGCAGCCAGCGACGGTTGCGCCCCGGCGCCGGCGCAAGCGGCGTACGACTTGCCGGTCGCTCCCGGCCGCTTCGATGCGCGGGTCGAATCGCTAAGATCTTACCAGGCGCCGGACTGGTATCGTGACGCCAAGTTCGGGATCTGGGCCCACTGGGGTCCGCAAGCCGTTCCGCGCATGGGCGATTGGTACGCGCGCTTCATGTATGTCCCCGGTCACCCCGACTACGACGCGCACGTCAGGAAGTACGGTCACCCGTCGGAGTTCGGTTACAAGGACGTGATCAAGCTCTGGAAGGCCGAAAAGTTCGACCCAGCCGCGCTGATGGAAAAGTACGCGGCGGCCGGGGCCAAGTACTTTGTCAGCATGGGTGTCCACCATGACAACTTCGACTTATGGAGTTCCGCGCATCACCGCTGGAACGCCACCAAGGTCGGCCCGATGCGCGACGTGGTCGGCGAATGGCGCGACGAGGCGCGCCAGCGCGGCTTGCGCTTCGGGGTTTCCGAGCATCTCGGCGCGAGCCACAACTGGTGGTGGCCGAGCCATCAATGCGACCAGTTCTGGCCGAAGCTCGGCGTCCCTTACGACGGTGCCGATCCGCAGTACGCCGACTTGTACCACGCGGCGCACAACGAGCCGTACCTCAACCGCGGCGGCGACTGGTACACCAAGGACCCCCGCTTCCATCAGATCTGGTATGATCGCATTCGCGACCTGCTCGACAGCTACCAGCCCGACCTGCTTTATTCGGACGGCGGAATTCCTTTCGGTGTGGTTGGCCGCTCGCTCGTCGCGCACATGTACAATTCGAGCATCGCCCGCTCGGGCAAGCTCGAGGCGGTCTACAACTGCAAGGACCTCGGCTCCGGCGAATTCTACAAGGAAGCTTGCGTGCAGGATGTCGAGCGCGGCGTAATGCAAGGGATCAACCCGTTGCCGTGGCAGACCGATACCTCCAACGGCGACTGGTTCTACAGCGACGGCTACAAGTACAAGACGACCGGCGAAGTGCTGACCATGTTGGCCGATATCGTCAGCAAGAATGGGAACTTACTGCTCAACGTCGTGCTCTATCCCGACGGCAGCCTGCCGCCCGAATCCGAACAGTTGCTGGCGGAGCTCGCGCTGTGGATGCAGGTGAACGGCGAAGCCATCCATGGCACCCGGCCGTGGAAGGTCTTCGGCGAAGGCCCGACCGAAGCTGCTTCGGGCGCCTTCAAGGAAAGCGCCGCCTACACCGCGCAGGACATCCGCTTCACCGCCAAGGGCGAAGCGGTGTACGCGATCACCCTCGGAGAGCCGGCCTGGAAGGTCGCGATTACCTCGCTGCGCAAGGACAACGCGCACGAGAAGCGTCCGGTCCGAGCCGTTCGCTTGCTCGGCAACCGGCGCTCGCTGGCCTTCCGGCAAACGAGCGCCGGGCTCGAAGTGCAGTTGCCGCCCACGCTGCCGACGCGCCACGCCAGCGCGCTCCAAATCACGTTCTGAGCGAACGCCCGCCTCTGCGCCGAATGACGCCGCCGGCCGGCGTCCGCCTCCCGGTCACTTCTTTCCGGTCGCCTGAAGCACGGTGTTGATTTCTACCGGGTCGGTGATCGCCGGGTTGCGCCTGTCGATCGCTCCGCCCGTATCCCATACGAATGGCAGGAGCCCGTTTGCGACCGCCTTTTCGGTTACGTACTTCATCCAGTAGGTGACCGATTTCTGGTTGAGCGTCGCGGCGTCCCCGGTCAGATTCTTGCGCACCGAAGCGAGGTATTCGCCGAGCACGACCGGGATGCCCTTGTCGGTGAACTGGCTCTTCATGATCGCCATCTGCTGATCGACGAAGTCTTCCTCGCCCCAGTCGGCGTTGCGGGTCGGATCGGTGGTAGAGTGATTGTCCTTGCCCCAGTAGTAGAACATCCGACCCCAGCTCGCATCCTCCTGCAGCTGCGTGAACTGGAAGGGCTCGTAATAATGCACTTCCACCATCAACCGGTTCGACGCTGTGTCCGTTGGCATCCTGTTCCATAGGCTGCCGGCCAGTGCGATGTTGGTGTTGGGCGCCTGGACAACGAGAACGCGGTAGGCGTTCTTCCCCCCGGTCGAACGAACCGCGTCGATGAAGGTCTGGTGGTAGCGGTAGAGCACTTCCATCTTTTCGGCGGTGTCGCAGTTCGGCTCGTTGGCGCTGGCGAACATCAGATGCTCGTCGAAGTCGCGCAAGTGGGTGGCGATCTGCTCCCAGAAGGCCTTTTGCTTGGCGGCAACGGCGTCCTGCTTGTCGACCGACACGTTGTTTTCCAGCCATCCGCCGTCCCAATGGATGTTGAGAAGGACGTACAAGCCGGCGTCGACGCAGTATTGGATGACAGTCTTGATCCGGTCGAGCCAGGCGTCGTCGATCTTCGCGGTCGTCTGGTTGGCATACTGGTCCCACGCCGCCGGCAGGCGCACCGCATCGAAGCCGCTGGCCTTGACGAAGTCGACATAGGCCTTGCTGATCAGCGGATTGCCCCAGGCGGTTTCGCCGCCGATCGCCTCGAGCGTATTGCCGATGTTCCAGCCAGCCTTGATGCGCCCGGCGATGTCCACCGCGGTGCTGCTCATCCCGGCAATGTCGGCCGCGATCGGGCTGGTGTTGTAGCTCGGATAGAGGCCCGCCGGCGTGGGCGTCGGTACCGGGGTGGGGCTCGGCGAAGGCGCGGGGCTAGGCGCCGGGGTTCCGGACCCCCCGCCGCCGCAGGCCGCGACGGCACTCAATCCCGAAACGATGAACAGTCGTCTGGCAATGCGCATTTCAGGCTCCATTGATGGTGGTTCCAGACCACCGGCTACACCGACGCCGGTTGGGGGCGCGGGTGGGGAAACGAGCTCGACCGGCCTCGATCCCCACCTGCGAAGGGTGGAAAGAAAAGTCGGAACAAGGCGAGTGGGGAGGAAAACGTGCCTTGCTCCGGCCGGCATCAAGTGCCGACAAAGTCCATTTTGACCAGCAATGTATCGTTGGTTCTAAACTTGATGCGCCGAGCGATCGTGCCGGCGGCACCCACCTTCACGAGCGTGTCCAGTTCGGGCGTGTCCGCGGTCTGCTTCTGCAACTGGCCTATCTGATCGGCGGTAAGGTCATCCGGCCGCCCCCATTCCATGTAGGTCGTGTACGGGTCGTTGGCCTTGTAGCCCGTGCGATAGATCCGCAGGCGGTACTTGCCCGGTTTGAGCGAGCTGAGCTTGAGCTCGACCGGGTCCGCCGCGGCCGAAGGGTGGACCTTAGTGAAGTAGGGCCGGTTGCTCTGGTCCTGATCGGGCAGCGTGAAGTTCCAGATCAGGCCGGCGAAGTTGTCGCCGTTGCGAGTGAGCCAGGATTCCGCATCGCTGTTGCGGAGCTCCTGCGGCCCCAGTTGAGCCAGGTACTTGTAGGCGAAATAGGCCGGCTTGCGGATGCCCTCGCGATTGAGCAGCCCGAACCCGCCATGGAACGAGCTTGGTGGCGGGCCGGCTTCCTCAAACAGGTCGGTATAGACCCAGTAGCTCATCGACTGCGCGGCCTTGTCGGTGGCCTTGAGCTTGTCGAGGATGAACGTCGCGCTGAGATAGGTGTCGTGGATCGGGTCGCGCGGGCTGTAGCTAGTGCTCCATTCGGTGAAGTAGAGCGGCAGGCCGGGCGTGGCCGAAGCGTCGATTTCCTTGCGCACCTTGACCACGTCGGCGGTTATCGCGGCGCGGTCTGGGACCAGCTTGTTGTCGCCGACGCCGTTCTCGTCGAAGAACCCTCCGGCCACGCCGTAAGTGTGCGTCGTAACGAAATCGACCGGCACCTTCGCCTGCCGCGCGTGGGCCAGGAAATCGGGCACCCACGCCGCACCCGCTGTCGCCGGGCCGCCCACCGCGAGGGCAGGATCGACGGCCTTGATGGCTCTTGCCGTGGCATCATAGAGTTTGAAGTATTCGGGCTGGCTGCCGTGGCTCCAGAAGCCGTCGAGGTTCGGCTCGTTCCAGATTTCGAACCGCCAGGTGCGGACCTCTTCCTTGCCGAAGTTCGCTTCGAGGTTCTGGGCGAACGCGGTGATGAAGTCCGACCACTTTCCCCAGTCCTTGGGCGGCGAGCCGTTGCCCTTCCAGTAGAAGATCGTCCGACTGTCGGACGCGAGGTCGGTCGGCATGAAGCCGATCTCGACCATCGGCTTTAGGCCGGCCTTGAGCACCTGGGCGTAGACCGCGTTGACGCGGTCGAAGTTGTAGTAAGGGCGCCCGTCGATCTCGCGGTAGGGATCGGTATCTTTGGCGAAGATCCCATGGAAGCGGATGTAGCGGAAGCCGATCTCCCCTTCGACCGTCCGCAAGTGGTCCTGGTTCGCCTGGCGCAGCAGCAGCCCGCCGTGGTCGGCGCCGACGCAATCGCGCCAAACCGTGCTCATCGGCCCAGCGATCTCGTTGACGTCGGCTGTAACGACTCGCACGCTCTTCGCGCTGGCTGCGGAGCTGACGAGGCATGCTGCGATTGCGGCAGCCGCCAGCATCGATTTCGTTTCTCCGGCCACTGGCCGCACCCCTCCGAGCTTGCGTCTTGCAGACACCCGATTTAATTTGTCTTACAAATTGTCTTGAGGGCGTCTATTGCGTCGGCCGCACGGACGTCAACCGAAAATTTTCGGCGGCGTCTGCGGCAAGGTCAGTCAAAGGGAAGGGGAGCAATGCGGTCTTCGGTTTCCGATATCCTGAGGACGTTTCCGCTCGTTTTTCGCGCGGTAACCTCGGCCGGGCTGCTGGCGCTGACGGCGCCGCAACCGGCCGTGGCACAAAGCGCCGCCAGCCACCCCGAATGGCCCGGCAAAGGTCAGCTGTTCGTCGGCACCTGCTATCAACCGATCGACCGCTCGCCCGAGCAGATCCGCCAGGACATCGCGATCATGAAGCGCGCCGGCTTCAACCTCGTGCGCATGGGCGACTTGTCGTGGGACTCGTTCGAACCGCGGGAAGGGCAGTTCACCTTCGAATGGTTCGACGACGTTCTCGCGCAGATGCACGCGGCGGGAATCAAGGTGATCATCGACATCCCCGGCGAGCCGGCGCCGATCTGGATGCACAAGCATTATCCGGGCGTCGACGTAGTCAACCAGCATGGCGAGCGGCTCAACGCGGCGACTCGCTATTGGGACAACATCAGCGATCCGGACTACCGCCGGCTGGCGATCCGCCTGGCCGAGGCGATGACCCGGCGCTACGCCAACAATCCGGCGGTGATCGCGCTCGGCTACGACAACGAGATCGGCAACGGGGTGATGTCCTACTCCGCGGCAGACCGGGGGCGCTTCGTCGAATGGCTGAAGGCGAAGTACGGGACGATCGAAGCGCTCAACAAGGCTTGGGCGACCCAGCGCTGGTCGCGCCGCATCGGCAGCTGGGACGAGGTCGACCTGCCGTACGGCGAAGGGCCCGGGCCGAACGAGCGCAACCTCGACTTGCGCCGCTACTGGTCCGACAACACGATCAGCGCGCTCGGCGATCTAGAGGCTGTGCGCAAGAAATACGCGCCCAACCTGCCGGTCGCCTCGAATTTCTGGCCGACCGCGTGGACCAAGGGATTCAACTACCTGCGCTCGTACGAGAACATCGCCACTTACGGCGCTCAGGGCCTCTATCCGATCGGTCTCTTGGACACGGCTTTCCAGGTCACGACGAACAGGGCCGGACTCGACACGCCTTTTTGGTTCAACGAGTTCACGGCCGGGGGTGGAGGCGATTATGGCGCCCCGGGGCGGTCGCGAATGTGGGCCTATTTCGGCCTGCTGTATTACGGCCAGACGTTCCTGGCCTGGACCTTCAATTCGCACATCGGCGGGGAAGAACAGTCACTCTTCGGGTTGGTCGATCATGACGGCCGCCCGTCCTGGAAAGTCGACGAGTGGGCGCAGATCGCCAGCGAGTTCGCCAAGCTGAAGACGATGGGCTTCCCGCGCTATCGCAAGGCTCAGGTCGCGGTGGACTATTCGTTTGACACCAATTGGCTGACAAGCCCGCCCCCGGGGCCGAACACGCTGAAGCAATATTTCACCGGAAATTATACCGACCAGGTCATCGCCGCCTTCCAGCCGCTGTTCGAGGACAACATCGACACCGCGGTTATCGATATCGGGCACGATCCGATTGGGGCTTACAAGCTGGTGGTCGTTTCCAGCGCCTATCTGATGGACAGGGAAACTGCCGACGCGATCCGCGCTTACGTCGCGGGTGGCGGGACGGTGATCATGACCGGATATTCGGCCAAGGTGGACGAAACCGGCAAGTGGTTCGAGATTCCCCTGCCCGGCCGCCTGACCGACGTATTCGGGCTCCGAACCAATGAGTTCTATCGCGCCGACCAGCCGCTGAAGGTATCGTTCGGCGGCGAGACGCTGACCGGCACCGACCCCTATTACGAAGTCCTCGAATTGGGCACCGCCAAGCCGCTGGCCATGTTCACTAACACGCCGAAGAAAAGCGCGGCGATCTCGGTCAACCACTACGGCAAGGGGCAAGCGATCTACCTCGCCACGGCCGCCCAGACTTCGCTGATCGGCCCCCTGATCCGCTCGCTCTACCCCGAGCTGCAGATCGAGCGCGGCCCGCGCACGCCCGCGGGCGTCGTGGCGCGCGTGGTCGAGGGGCGAACGATGTACGTCAACACGAACAACGCGCCGATTTCGGTGTCGATCGACGGCGCCAAGACCGGTGTGCTGTCGGGCAAAACCTATCGCGGTACGCTCGAGTTGGCCCCGTATGGGGTCGAACTGTTGCAAGGGGCAGGCGACAAGTGAGGACGGCCTATTTGCGCCACGTCTCCGGCGCGGCGCTGCTCGCGCTCGGCTGCCTGGGCACGGTCGAGGCGCGAGCCGAAGCGGTGACCGTGACATCTCCCGACGGGCGTAACACCGTCGAGGTCGAAACCGGCCCGGACGGCGCGAGCTATGCAGTGCTGCGTGACGGCAAGCCGGTCATCGCGTCCTCGCCGCTGGGCCTGAACAGCACCCGCGGAACGCTGGGCGGTGCCGGCGCGGCGATGCTTGCTCACAAGGAACGTAGCGTCCGCCAGCAGATCGAGCTCGTAGCCGGCAAGGCCGGCACCGTTGCCGAGCGTTACAACGAAAGCGCGATCAGCCTGCGCCAGCCGGGCAGCGGGGCGATCGACTTTTCGCTGATCGTGCGCGCCTACAACGACGGCGTCGCCTTCCGTTACGTCGTCCCCGGCCAGGACGGCCTGCAAAGGCTCGATCTCGCCGGCGAGCAAACGCGCTTCGACTTCCCGCGTGACTACGATTGCTGGGGTTTCAACCCGGGGCGCTACGACAGCGGGCACGAAGGCGAGTTCGACCCCGTCAAGGCCTCGCTCATCCGCCCCGCTCACCTGTTCGACGCGCCGCTGGTGTGCAAGACCGGGGAAGGGCCGACGACTTTCGCCCTCGCCCAAGCCGATATGCGCGATTACGCCGGCGCCTACTTCTCGGGACGCGGCGACGGCGGACTGGGCGTCACCATCAATCTGGCCCCTCGCCCGGACAACGACGAGACCACGTACCTCGCCGTAAAGGCCGACCTCGCTCGCGGGCCGCTCGTGACCCCGTGGCGCGTGGTCATGCTGGGAGACAGCCCGGCCGCGCTGGTGCAATCGACGCTCATCGCCCAGCTCGCCTCGCCGTCGGTCATCGGCGACACGAGCTGGATCAAGCCTGGCAAGGCGCAGTGGGACTGGTGGAACGGCTGGGCGGTGAACATCCCTGGCGCCGGTATCAACACCGCGACGTACAAGGCCTACATCGACAACGCCGCGGCGATGAAGCTCCAATACGTCCTGATCGACGAGGGTTGGTACGAAGGCAGCAGCGAAGGCCCCGGGCCTGCTGACGTGACCCAGACCGTCGCGGCCATCGATATGCCGGAAATCGTCCGTTACGCCGCCGAGCGCGGGATCGGCGTGATGGTCTGGCTGCAGTGGAAGCAGCTCGACCGCCAGATGGACCAGGCGCTCGCTCTCTACGAAAAATGGGGCATCAAGGGCATCAAGGTCGATTTCATGAGCCGCAACGACCAGGAGATGGTCGCCTACTATCATACGCTGCTGGCGAAGGCGGCGCAGCATCATCTGCTCGTGGACCTGCACGCCGCCTATCCGCCCGACGGCCTCAGCCGCACTTATCCCAACTATTTGACCCAGGAAGGTGTGATGGGAGCGGAATACAACAAGTGGAGCAGCCGGATTACCGCGCGGCACAACGTGACGCTGCCGTTCACGCGAATGCTTCTCGGCCCGATGGACTACACGCCGGGCGGATTCCGACATCTCTCGCCGGAAGAGTTCGCCAGGCAGAGGCGCTTCATCGCTCCGTTCGTGCAGACGACGCGCGGGCAGGCCCTGGCGATGTACGTCGTCTTCGACTCACCACTGCAGATGGTCGCCGACAGTCCCGGCGCCTATCGCAATGCGGACGGTAGCTGGGCCGACGGCGCCGAGTTCATCGGCGCGGTGCCGACCATCTGGGACGAAACGCGGGTGCTGGCCGGCGACATCGGCGAGTACATCGTTACTGCGCGGCGCAAGGGCCGCACCTGGTTTCTCGGGGCGATGACCAACGAAAACGGCCGCACCGTGTCGATTCCGCTCGATTTCCTCGGCGAGGGCGGCTTTTCCACCCGGCTCTGGCAGGACGGCGCGGACATGAGCCATTTGCGCAGCAGCACCCTGAAGTCGCACGCAAGCACGAAGCTGGTGCTCCAGCTTGCGCCTTCGGGCGGAGCGGTCGCGGTGCTGTCTCCGGCGGGCGGTTAGGGTTTGCGCCACATCCCTTACGATCACTTTGCGTAGGGCGACAATCGCGTCCCTCCGGCGATCGCGGTGATGTGCCTCCGCGTACTCCCAGATTGACCTCGCGATTTGTATGAGTATATCCTGCAAGTATTCAACGGGCGCGAGGGGACGAAGATGACGAAGGCTTGGGCCTGTGGCCTTGCGGTGTTGGCCGCATTCAGTGCCGTTCCCGCTCTCGCTCAGGACGTGACGGCGAAGCGCGTCGACGGCGGCGCGCTCGCCAACGGCAGCCACGCCGACGCGGTGGTGTTGAACACCCGCCGCGGCGTCTCCGCGCGAATCCTCAGCTATGGCGCCACACTGCAGGCGCTGCTCGTGCCCGATCGCAGCGGGAAGCTCGGCGACATCGTTCTCGGCCACGATAGCGCCGGCGAATACGAGGCGGTGCAGGACTTCTTCGGCGCGACCGTCGGCCGCTATGCCAACCGCATTGCCGGAGGCCGCTTCACGATCGACGGCAAGACTTTCCAGCTTCCGCTCAACGACACCCACAATTCGTTGCACGGCGGCGGCCACGGCTTCGACCGGGCGCTGTGGAGCATCGTCTCGGTCAAGAGCGGACCGGTCGCGTCGGTCGTGCTCGAGCATGTCAGCCCGGACGGCGAAGCGGGCTATCCGGGAGAGGTTGCCGCGCGCGTAACCTATTCGCTTGATGCGGCCGGGACGCTGACCATTGCATTCGATGCCACCACGACCAAGCCCACGGTCCTCAACATGACCAACCACGCGCTGTACAGCCTGTCGGGCGCGTGCCCCGTGCATGGCGCGATGAACGTGAGCATGACCATCCCGGCCAGCCGTTTCACGCCGGTGAACGCCGATCTGATCCCGACCGGCGAACTCCGCCCGGTGGCCGGCACCCCGTTCGATTTCACCAAGGGCCGCAACCTGGCCGCCGGCCTGCGCGATGGCCACGACGCGCAGATCCGCATCGGGCGCGGCTACGATCACAATTTCGTGCTCGACAAGGGAGCCACCGAAAAGCCCGGCCTGGCAGCCCGGGTGGTCGATCAGGCGTCGGGGCGGGTGCTCGAAATTCTCACTACCGACCCGGGGGTGCAGCTCTATACCGGCAACTTCCTCGACGGAACGAACGCGGGCAAGAACGGCTGCGTCTATCGCATGGGTGACGGCTTTGCGCTCGAACCGCAGAAGTTTCCCGATACCCCCAACCAACCGCGGTTCGGCTCCGCCCGGGTCGATCCCGCCAAGCCATACCACCAGGTGATGATAATCCGGACATCGACACTCAAATGATCAAGAGCGCCCAATGACCGGAAAGCTCAGGTCGGCAGCCTGGTTCGACAATCCGGACAACGTAGACATGACGGCGCTCTATCTGGAGCGCTACCTCAACTACGGGATCAGCCTCGACGAGCTGCGGTCGGGCAAGCCGATCATCGGCATCGCCCAGACCGGCAGCGACCTCTCGCCCTGCAATCGTCACCATCTCGTCCTCGCCGAGCGAGTCCGCGAAGGCATTCGCGAGGCGGGCGGGATCGCCATTGAATTCCCGGTCCATCCGATACAGGAGACCGGCAAGCGACCGACGGCCGGGCTCGACCGCAACCTGTCGTACCTCGGGCTGGTGGAAGTGCTCTACGGATATCCGATTGACGGCGCGGTGCTGACGATCGGCTGCGACAAGACTACGCCGGCCGCGCTGATGGCGGCTGCCACCGTCAACATCCCGGCAATCGCATTATCGGTCGGGCCGATGCTCAACGGGTGGCACAAGGGCGAACGGACCGGCTCCGGCACGATCGTGTGGAAAGCCCGCGAGATGCTCAGCCGCGGGGAGATCGACGACGCCGCGTTCATCAAGCTGGTCGCGTCGTCGACGCAGTCGACCGGCTATTGCAACACGATGGGCACCGCGACGACGATGAACTGCCTTACCGAGGCCCTGGGGATGTCGCTGCCGGGATCGGCTGCTATTCCCGCTCCCTACCGCGACCGCCAGGAGGTAGCCTACCTCACCGGCAAACGCGCAGTGGAGCTTGTGCATGAGGACATGAAGCCGTCGGACGTGATGACGCGCGAGGCCTTTCTCAATGCGATCGTCCTCAACACTGCGATTGGCGGATCGACCAACGCGCCGATCCACATTGCGGCCATCGCGCGCCATATGGGCATCGATCTCGACATTCGCGACTGGCAGGAGCACGGCCACAAGGTCCCGCTGCTGGTCAACTTGCAGCCGGCGGGCGAATATCTCGGCGAGGACTTCTACCGCGCGGGCGGCGTTCCCGCGGTGGTTCGGCAGTTGATGGGTGCGGGGCTGCTCCACGAGAGCGCGATAACGGTCAACGGCAGGACCATCGGCGAGAACTGCAAGGCAGCCGAAATCGAAGATTTGAACGTAATCCGCACCGTCGATGAGCCGCTGATGCGCGATGCCGGCTTCATCGTGCTCTCGGGCAACCTGTTCGACAGCGCGATCATGAAGACCGGCGTGATCTCCGAGGAATTCCGCGCCCGGTATTTGTCCAATCCCGAAGATCCCGAGGCTTTCGAAGGTCCGGTCGTGGTCTTCGACGGGCCCGAGGATTACCACCGCAGGATCGATGATCCGGCCCTAAGGATCGACGCGAGCACGATGCTGGTGATGCGTGGCACCGGGCCGGTCGGGTATCCCGGCGCGGCAGAGGTGGTGAACATGCGCGCACCCGATTACCTGCTGCGCGAAGGGATCAGCGACTTGCCATGCATCGGCGACGGCCGCCAGTCGGGTACTTCGGACAGTCCGTCGATCCTCAACGCATCGCCCGAAGCGGCAGTGATGGGCGGGCTCGCCCTGCTTCGCACCGGCGATCGGGTGCGCATCGATCTTCGCAAGGGCACCGCCGATGTCCTGATCGACGAGGGCGACCTCGCTGCACGCCGTGCCGACTTGGAGGCGTCCGGTGGATTTCCCTATCCGCCGCCCCAGACGCCATGGCAGGAAATCCAGCGCGCCCTCACCGGCCAGCTGCAAACCGGGGCAATTCTCGAGGGCGCCGAGAAATATCAGCGCATCGCCCAGGAGCGCGGGCTGCCGCGCGACAGCCACTGACGGAGGCCGGCTTGCTTGGCGGTAGCACTAGGCGGTGCACTGCGCTCATGACGGCGCGGTGGCTGCAACCTGTCTGGGGATTCGTGCCATGATCCGGTCGCTGGTCCAGTTCTCTGACAAGGGCGAGCGCGGGGTTGCCGCGCTCGACGGGGACGGGAATGCGCGGGTGCTTCAAGGGATCGAAAGCGTGCTTGCGCTCGCGCATGACGCCTTGGCCGGTGAGACTGACTTGGCGTCGCTCGCGGCCTCGCGGCTGGGCGATGCGCTGGAGCTCGCCGCGGTCCGCCTACTGCCGCCGATCGACCATCCCGATCCGGCGCATTGCATGGTCTCGGGAACGGGGCTGACGCATCTGGGATCCGCCGAGGGGCGTGACAAGATGCACAAGGCCGCGGCTTCGGGCGAGACGACCGATTCCATGCGGATGTTCTTGCTCGGGCTCGAGAGCGGCAAGCCAGCGGCGGGCGAGGTCGGCGCGCAGCCGGAGTGGTTCTACAAGGGCGACGGTTCGATTATCGTCGGCGATGGCGACAGCCTCGTCCGGCCGGGCTTCGCCGGCGATGGCGGCGAGGAGCCCGAGATTGCCGGCATTTATCTCATCGACGAGGCGGGAAACCCTGCTCGCCTGGGCTTTGCGCTTGGCAACGAGTTTTCCGACCATGTCACCGAAAGAGGCAATTACCTCTGGCTGGCGCACTCGAAGCTGCGGCAGGCCGCGCTCGGCCCCGAACTGCGCCTCGGCGATCTGCCACGCGACGTGCGCGGCATCAGTCGCATCTGGCGCGGCGCCGAAATGGTCTGGGAAAAGCCGTTCCTGACCGGCGAAGCCAACATGTCGCACACGCTCGGCAATCTCGAACACCACCATTTCAAGTATCCGCAGTTCCGCCGGCCTGGGGACGTTCATGTCCACTTCTTCGGCACGGCGACGCTTTCGTTCGCCGACGGCGTCGCGCCTGAAGAGGGGGACGTGTTCGAGATATCGGCCGATGCTTTCATGCTGCCGTTGCGCAACGCAGTTACGGCGGCTGTGACGGAAAGCGAGTCCCCGCTCGTCACGGCCCGTCGGTTGTGAGCGCGCTCAAGCTCGGCATCGTCGGTTTCGGGGCGATCGCGCGAGGGCAACACCTGCAGGCGATCGCTGCTCGCGCGGAGTTCGAACTCGTCGCGATCGCCGACCCAGCGCTGCCGCGGGCGGACGTGCCCGCCTATCCCGATCTGGAAGCAATGCTGGCCGCTCATCCGGAGATTGCGGCGGTTTCGATGTGCCAGCCGCCCCGCTACCGCCATTCGGCCGCGCGCGTGGCCCTCGAGGCTGGCTGTCACGTTATGCTCGAGAAGCCGCCTTCGCTTTCGTGCGAAGAAGGGCGCGAGTTGCTCGAGTTCGCGCGGGCGCGGCGGACAGCGCTGCTCGCGGCGTGGCATTCGCGGGCGGCTGCGGCGGTGCCGCAGGCCCGGCAATGGCTGGAGGGCGCCACGATCCGCTCGATCGCGATCGAGTGGAAGGAAGATGTCCGCCGCTGGCATCCGGGACAGCAATGGATCTGGGAGCAAGGCGGCTTCGGCGTGTTCGATCCGGGGATTAACGCCTTGTCGATCCTCACCGAGATCGTTGCGGGACCGGTCTCGTTCCGTTCGGCCGAGCTGGAGCTGCCCGCTAATCGGGCGATGCCGATCGCGGCCAGAATGGTCATGGCGGGCGTTTCCGGATTCCCGATCCGGGCCGTCTTCGATTGGCGCCAGAGCGGGCCGCAGACCTGGAACATCGTATGCGAAACGGACCGGGGCGTTCTGGCGCTGACGGATGGAGGAAACCGGCTCACGATAGGCGGGACCTCCGTCCCGGTGCCCCCGGAAGCCGAATACACAACCCTCTACCGCCGCTTTGCGGAGCTTGCTATCCGGGGGGGAAGCGATGTCGACTTGGAACCCCTGAGACTGGCGGCGCAGGCCCTGTCCGAAGGGGCCGTCCTGCCAACCGATCCGTTCGAGGATTGAACGCAGGCGTGAAAGGAATGCGAGATGCCTGAGCGAGCACCCGGAAGCCCCAGCTCGCTTCGCCTGCACACCACGATGGCGCGAAATCTCGGAACGGCCATCGTGTCGGGCGAATTCCAGCCCGGCGACAATCTCGGCGGGGAAGTCGAGCGGTCGGAGACGCTGGGCGTCTCGCGGACCGCCTATCGCGAGGCCATTCGCATCCTTATTGCCAAGGGGCTGGTCGAAAGTCGCCCCAAGGCGGGGACACATGTCACACCTCGCAAGCGCTGGAACGTGCTCGATCCCGACGTACTCGACTGGATGTTCTCGGGACAGCCGGACGAACAGTTCATTCACGACATCTTTGAGCTGCGCGGGGTCATCGAACCCGCCGCCGCGGCATTCGCGGCCGAGCGGCACACAGCCGCCCATCTCGAGATCATGGATCGCGCGCTTGTCGGCATGCGCGAGCATGGCTTGCAGAGTCCCGAGGGGCAGGAGGCCGACCAGGACTTCCACACGGCGATTCTCAACGCCGCGGGAAATGAGGCCTTGGCGTCGCTGTCCAGCAGCGTCGGCGCGGCCGTCCGCTGGACCACGAGGTTCAAGCTGAAGCACGCCGCCGCCCCGCGCGATCCGATCGACGAGCACGTCGAGCTCCGCGACGCGATCGCCTCGCGCGACCCGGAGCGCGCGATCGCGGCCACGCGCGAACTGCTCTCGCTGGCGCTGCAGGACATGGCCCTGGTCCTGGTCTGATCGCCCGCCGCCGAGCGCGGCCGAAACCCTCGTGTCTTGACATCTTTGAGCCTGCCGGCCGGCCGCCATTCAGGCGCAAGCGCGGCGCGGCGAAAGCTTAGCGCTGATTTTGAACGGTAATCTCCTCAACTTTTCCCGATTGACTTGTCCGACATATTCGTAAATGTTGTCTGACATAATAAGCGGCATCGAATCAAACGTGGCTCGTCCCGGCGTCGCCGGAGCTTCGGAACATTCATTGGCGCACGGAAGCAGGCACGTCGCCAACCAGGCTAGGCCCGCTTTCGGGGAATCGAACGGAGGGGTTAATGAGGCTTACGAATCTGGTGCACGGCGTCAGCGCGAGCGCAATGGTCATTGCGGGGCTCGCCCTATCGCAGTCGGCATACGCCCAGGATGCGGCTGCTGCCACGACCAGTGCCGATGGAAATTCCTCCGACGGCCAAGCGACGCCGGACGACACCGGCAAGGGCGGCATCACCGTGACCGGGCGCCGCGCCGCCCTTCAGGCGGCGGACGAGCGCAAAAAGAGCTCCGAAACCATCATCGATTCGGTCGTGGCTGACGAGGCTGGCAAGCTGCCCGACAACTCGATCACCGAAGTGCTGCAGCGCGTCCAGGGTGTCACGATCGTCAAGTTCCGTGCAATCAACGATCCGGACCATTTCTCGATCGAAGGGTCGGGCATCCAGGTCCGCGGTCTTTCAGGGGTTGCTTCTCGCCTGAACGGGCGCGAGATCTTCAGCGCCAACAACGGCCGCGCGCTGCTGTGGGGCGACGTCACCCCCGAGCTAATGGCGGCGGTTGACGTCTACAAAGCCTCGACGGCCGACCTCATCGAGGGCGGCACCGGCGGCCAGGTCGACTTGCGGACGAAATTGCCGTTCGATTATTCGGGTGGCCTACACGTCGCCGGGACGGGTGAAATGAGCGCCGGCGACCTCGCCGAGAAGGCCGACCTTTCGGGATCGGCTCTGATCACCGACACCTGGCAGACCGGCATCGGCAAGATCGGCGTGCTGGTCGATCTCGCGTACGGCGAGCTCTCGTCCAACTCGCACTTCTTCCGGATGGAACCCTATTACCGGACGCACATCGGCGCCTCCGACTACTTCATCCCCGGCGGCTATACCTATGGCGAGGAGAAGTTCCAGCGTACGCGCGCCGGCATCTATGGCGCGCTGCAATGGGAGCCCGCCGATTCGTTGACCTTCACGGGAATCTTCTTCCAGTCGCGCTACAAGAACAACTCGGGCGACTGGGGATCGTTCGTCACCTCGCAGAGTCTTGCAGTCGATCCGTCGGTCAGCAAATTCGACGACACCGGGGCGCTCATCTCCAGCCCCTCGCTCTTCACGCGCGATCCGAGCACTCTGCAACCGAACAACTCGCCCATCACCAGCGGCGGTAACAAGGGCGAATACCGCGACAATTCCGTCACCCGGGATTATTCGCTCGCCTTTAAGTGGGCGCCGTCCGGCAGCCCCCTGGCACTGCACGGTTCGCTGCAGCGGGTCGACTCAAGCTCGATTTCCCACCGCCTGGACGTGTTTCGCGACGTCCAGTTCCCGGGCAGCTTCGGACTCGACCTGACCGGCAAATTGCCGCTGGTCACCGTGCCGGATTCGGCGCAAGCGATCTTCGCCGATCCGGCCAACTACATGTGGGCGGCGACGATGCCGCACGAGGCGAACAACAAGGGTCGCCTCGACTCGGCGCAGCTCGATGCCGAATATTCGTTCGACGACAGCTTCTTCAAGTCGATCAAGGTCGGCGGCCGCTGGGCGGAACGCAAGGAGCGCGATTTCGACAATAGCTACAACTGGGTTGCGCTGGGCCGCGGTTGGAACGGCGACCCGCAGATGACCTTCGCCAATGCCGCCCCCGGCGACGTCGACCTGCATGTTTTTGACAACTTCTTCCACGGTCAGGCGGTACTTCCGGCGAACCTTTATTTCCCGTCATCCGATCTGGTGAGCCGGTTCGACCGGGCGCAGCTCCATGCCTCGCCCGGCGACTTCTGCGGCCAGCTCGATTGGGGCGGCAGCAATCCCGATTATTTCAACTGTTCACCGCGAGGCCCCGTCTCTCAGACCGGCTACGGCGGATCGGGCTACCGGCAACCCGGCTTCGTGCTGCCCGATGACCGAACCGATTATCTGACGCGGACGGTCGCCGGCTATGGGTTGATCCGCTTCGGGCAAGACGACGGGCTGGGCCTTTCCGGCAACGTCGGTGCGCGCGTGGTGCGGCTCAGGAACGAGAGCACGGGATACTACCAGCAGAACGTCTCCACGTTCATCCGCGATGGGCAGGTGATGCAACTTGCCGAGCACAAGGCAATCCGCAGCGATGGCGACAAGTTCACCCGAGTGCTCCCCTCCGTGAACCTGACCTTCGCGCCAAGCGAGACGGTCAAGCTCCGCGGCAGCTACAACATCACCATGGACAATGCGTCGTTCTATGCCTTGCGGGCATCGGGGTCACTCGGCGTGGCAACACTGACCAATCCGAACAACCCCCCGTCGCCGGCGCCACAGCTTCCTCCCATCTTCGTCAATTACACGACCAGTTCCGGCGATCCGACGCTGAAGCCCGCCATGTCGAACAACTTCGACTTGTCGGCTGAATGGTATCCTCGCCAGGGCACGACCGTCCACGTCGCGGCATTCTACAAGCGCGTTACCAATTTGCCGATTTATGCGCTGACGCGGAATCCGGTGACCGTCTACTTCGCCGATGGCACGACTTCGGAAGAACTGGCGACGACAACCGACGTTGCCAACGCCGCCAAGCCGGCGACGGTCAAGGGCATCGAAGTGGGCGGGCGCACCTTCTTCGACATGCTGCCCGGCGTTCTGTCGGGGTTTGGTGTCGAGGCCAACTACACCTTCATCGACAGCAAGAATCCGGGCGATCTGTACAAGGACATCGACGGCGTGAGCCACAACGATGCCCCGCTGCAGGGCCTGTCGAAGCATAACTTCAACGTTACATTGCTCTATGAAAAGAATTGGCTGTCGGCGCGCGTCGCTTATTCCTGGCGCTCGCGGTACCTGCAATCGACCAATGCCAACGGGACCAGTCCCTTCTACACCTTTGTCGCGAATCCCGGGACCCCGGGGCTGGGGGTTCAGACGTCGCTTCCGGTGTATGGCGATGCAAACGGCCAGCTCGATGCAGGCGTCAGGTTCAAGTTGAGCGACAATCTCTCGGTCGGCGTCCAGGGAACCAACCTGCTGAATACGACGACCAAGACCTCGATGGGCGGCTATCCCGGCGGGGAACTGCACACTCGCAGCTGGTTCCAGGCCGATCGAAGGATTAGCTTCGGCGTCAACGTGGCCTTCTGACCTCCCTGAATGGTGGCGGGTCAGCGATCCGCCACCTCTTTTCGAGTGGTTCAGATGGTCGATAATGTTCGCAAGATCCTGATCGTCGGCGGCGGAACCGCCGGCTGGCTGACCGCCGGTTATCTGGCCCGCCGTCTCGCCGCAGACCTTCCCGGCGGTGTGGAGATCCGGCTGGTCGAAAGCCGCGACATCGGCATTCTCGGAGTGGGCGAGGGAACCTTCCCGACCATCCGCCGCACGCTAGCGACGATCGGTATCGACGAGGCCGAGATGGTCCGCCGGTGCGGGGCGACCTTCAAGCAGGGCGCCAAATTCGTCGATTGGGTTCGCCCACCGGGTACATCGAACCCGGATCACTACTTCCACGCCTTCCAGGTCGCCGAGAGCCCCGGCGGGCTGGAATTGCTGCCGTACTGGTTGCTCGGCGCCGCAGGCGACCGGGCGTGGGACGAAGTGAGCTCACCGCAAAAGGCTGCCGCCGACGCCAACCGCGCGCCCAAGCTTCCGACGCACCCGAACTTCGTCGGCCCGCTCAACTACGCGTTCCATTTCGACGCCATCACTCTGGCGGAGCTGCTGCGCGATCAGGCGATCGCCAACGGGGTCGATCACCTGGTCGACACGGTCACGGAAGTGCTGCTGGCCGCGGACGGAGCCATCGCCGCCGTCCGCACGCAGGACCATGGCGTGCTCGAGGCCGATCTCTACATCGACTGCACGGGCTTTCGCGCCGAGCTGATCGGCAAGGCGCTGGGCGTGCCATACCGAACCTGCCGCAAGGAATTGTTCTGCGATCGCGCCGTGGCGATCCAGGTGCCTTATTCGCACGCCAAAGATCCCATCGCGTCGTATACGATCTCGACCGCGCAGGAAGCCGGCTGGACCTGGGACATCGGCCTCGACGGCCGCCGCGGCACCGGCCACGTCTATTCCTCGGATCATACCGACGACGATCGCGCCGAAGTCGTGCTTCGAAGCTATCTCGGCCCCGCCGCCGACCGCCTCGAGGCGCGGCGGCTACGCTTCGATCCCGGTTATCGCGAAGTCAATTGGCAGAAGAACTGCGTCGCCATCGGCCTCTCGAGCGGTTTCTTCGAACCGCTCGAGGCGACCGGCATCGTTTTTTCGGAGCTCGCAGCGGGCCTCGTCGCAAACCTTTTCCCATGGGGCGGCGACTTCGAGACGTCGGCGCGCCAGTTCAACGCGATCATGCGCCAACGCTACGAACGCACGCTCGATTTCATCAAACTGCACTATTGCCTGACACAACGCCGCGACACCGCCTTCTGGCGCGACAACGCCGAAGCGTCGAGCGTGCCAAACAGCCTTCTCGAGCGGCTCGACCGGTGGCGCTTCCGCCCGCCGTCGGAGCTCGACATCGATCCCGTTCTCGACATCTTCACCGAACCGAGCTGGCAATACGTCCTTTACGGCATGGAATGGAAAACCGACCTGAGCGCCAAGGCCGGCATCTACCGCTATCATGACGACGCGCGCGCGGCCTTCGCGGAGGTGCAGCGGCAGGCACGGTACGCTTTCGCCAACCTGCCGACCAACCGGCAGCTGGTCGAATATGCCCGCACCCGGGACTTCGGTACGCCGGGATCGGCCGCGGCATGACCGCTGAGCGCACGCCAGATCCGATCCGCAAGGTCGTCATCGTCGGCGGCGGCACGGCGGGCTGGATGGCGGCGGCGGCGCTGTCGCGGCTGACCGCCGGCGACGTGAGCGTCACCCTCGTCGAGTCCGAAGAGATCGGCACCGTCGGCGTCGGCGAAGCGACCATTCCGCCACTGCTCGACTTCAACAACGCGCTCGGCATCGACCAGCTGGAGTTCATCCGCGAGACCCAGGCGACGTTCAAACTCGGGATCGAATTCGTGAACTGGGCTCGCCAGGGCGACCGGTACATCCATCCGTTTGGCGTTTACGGGCGCGACTCCAACGGCGTGAAGTTCCACCAGATCTGGCTGAAGGACCGCCAAGGCGAAGGCTTTGCTGGCGAACCGGGCGCCATCGGCGAATATTGCCTGTCGGTGGTCGCGGCGCGGGACAATCGCTTCACCTGGCCGACCTCGAACCCCGGCGCGGTGCTGTCGACCTTGCGCTACGCTTTTCATTTCGACGCCAGCCTCTACGCCCGCTACCTCCGCGGCTACGCTGAAGAGGGCGGCGTGAAGCGGGTCGAAGGCCGCATCGAACAGGTCGAGCAGGACCCCCGAACTGGCTTCATCACGGCGGTGCGGCTGAACGACGGCCGCCTCGTAAGTGGCGAGCTCTTTGTCGACTGCAGCGGCTTTCGCTCGCTTCTGCTCGGCCAGACGCTCGGCATTCCCTATCGCAGCTGGCAGCACTGGCTGCCGTGCGACCGCGCGATCGCCGCTCCTTGTGCCTCCGCAGCGGAGCTGACCCCCTATACCCGTGCAACCGCCGGCTCCGCCGGTTGGCGCTGGCGCATTCCGCTACAGCACCGCACCGGAAACGGCCATGTGTTCTCGAGCGCGCATATCGACGAAGCGCGCGCGCTCGACGAACTGCTGAGCGGCCTCGACGGAGCGCCCGTGGCCGAACCGCGCACCTTGCGTTTCGAAGCCGGCCGGCGCGAACGGCCGTGGGAGAAGAACTGCGTGGCGATCGGCCTTTCCGCGGGCTTCATCGAACCCCTGGAATCGACCAGCATTCACCTTATCCAGTCAGGCATCTTCAAGCTGATGGGGTTGTTTCCCGACCGCGGCTTCGATCCGTCCGAGATCGAACAGTACAATTCACTGCTGGTCGACGAATATGAGCGGATCCGTGATTTCATCATCCTCCACTACGCGGCCACGGAGCGCGACGATTCCGACTTCTGGAACTACTGCCGCACAATGGAGATACCCGACACTCTGGCGCAAAAGCTCGAGCTTTGGGCTGGCAAGGCACGGCTGTTCCGGACGCCGCTTGATCTGTTCACCGACGATAGCTGGATCGCGGTGCTGCTGGGCCAACGCAAGTTTCCGCGATCGCACGATCCGCTGGCCGATGCCTTCGATCCGGTTCAATCGCGGCAATTCATCGCGTCCATTCGGGACGTGATCGAGAAAACGGCGCTCGCGATGCCGCGGCACCAGGACTTCATCGCGCGCCATTGCGCGGCACCGCAACAATAGGGGATTATTGTCATGACCGTCGGACGATTGAAGGCCGCCGCGGCAGCGCTGGCCTGTACCGTCATGCTCGGCACATCGGGCGCTGCGGCGGCCAGGCCCGCGGCCGAAAGCGCCAGTGTCTCGATCGACCTGGAGCATCCGGGGCCGACGATCGAGCCGGCCGTCTACGGGCAGTTCTCGGAGCACCTCGGCAATGGCATCTATCCCGGCATCTGGGTCGGGCCGGATTCGCCGATCCCCAACACGAACGGCTATCGCAACGACGTTGTCGCCGCGCTGAAGCACATCCATGTTCCCGTGCTCCGCTGGCCCGGCGGCTGCTTCGCCGACCAGTATGACTGGCGCGACGGCATCGGGCCGCGGGCCAAACGCCCGGTGCGGGTCAACGCCAGCTGGGGCGGCGTCGAGGAGACCAACGCCTTCGGCACGCATGAATTCATGGACTTTGCCGAACTGATCGGCGCTGATGCCTATATTTCCGGCAACATGGGCTCGATGGAGCCGCGGGCGATGGCGCAGTGGGTGGAGTACATGACTTCGCCCTCGCACTCCTCCCTCGCCGAGGAGCGGCGCGCGAATGGCCGCGACAAGCCCTGGCACCTCAAGTACCTCGGCTTCGGCAACGAGACCTGGGGCTGCGGCGGCGAGATGACCGCCGAAGTCTCGGCGATGACTCACCGGCGCTTCCAGACTTTCGTCAGCGCGCCGTCGCAGAACGGCCCGATGGTTCGGGTGGCGAGCGGCGCGTCCGGCGACGACTATGCTTTCACCGACACCATGATGCGACTGGCGGCCGACAAGATGGATGCGATCAGTCTCCACTATTACACCTTGCGCGGCGGCTGGGACAAGAAGGGCGGCGCTCTCGGGTTCGACGACGCCGGCTGGGCCAAGCAGATCGAGCGGGCCCGCCGCATGGACGAGATCATCACCGGCCACAGCACGGTGATGGACAAGTACGATCCGAAGAAGCGGGTGGGGCTGTTCGTCGACGAATGGGGCAACTGGTTCGACAGCGATCCGAAGGAGGATCTCGGAGTCCTGTACCAGCAGAATTCGCTGCTTGACGCGGTCACCGCGGCGACCACGCTCAACATCTTCCACCGCCATTCCGACCGCGTCCGGCTCGGCGCGATCGCGCAGATGATCAACGTGCTGCAGGCGATGATCCTCACGGACGGTGCGAAGATGGTGCTGACGCCGACCTATCACGTGTTCGACATGTACCAGCCGTTCATGGGCGCGACGCCTTACCCCGTGACGATCCAGTCGCCGACCTTCAAGGCCGGCGACACGACTTTGCCAATGGTCGACGCCACCGCGGCTCGCGGCAAGGACGGCCAGCTGTGGCTGGCGCTGGTTAACGCCGACCCGGAACGCGCCGCGCAGGTCAAGCTCGGTGCCGAAGGCTCGGTGAAGGGCAGCGTGCTCACCGCCGACGAGATCGACGCCCACAACTCCTTCGACCACCCCGACACTGTCGCTCCGCGGCCTTTCGCGCAGAGGGCGGGCAAGAACGGCCTGATTCTGAACCTGCCGTCGAAATCAGTCGTCGTGGTAGAGGTGGATCGCTGAGGGCGCCGCTCTCCGCTCTTCCCGGCGAGGCGACATTGAGCCCAATGCCGAAGCCATCTAGCGGCGTTCGTCGCGCTGCTGGGATCGCCGAGCCTGACGGCGGCGCAGTTTCTAATCCGCATCGCGACCGGCCGCGCCGACTATATTGTCTGACTATTGCCACGATAGCCGCGATCCGGCACAGAGCGCAAAGAGGTAGCGCTACCATTCCGTTGCGGCAGAATCGTGCCGCCGAGTGTGGCGCACGAGAGGCGGAATTGTGAGGGAGGGGGTTTGAAGATGCGCGCACCGGGCAAGGCTCTGGCGGTTTCACTGTTCCTTGTGGGATATGCCGGAGTCGCCGACGCGGAGCCGGTGGCGACGCTCGACCGGGACGGGGCCTGGGTCTCGCTCGAGGCTTATGGTCCGAACGTGGTGCACGTCACCATCGCCGCCGAAAAGGCCGAGGCAATCAAGGGACCCGGGCCTGGCATCCTGCCCGGCAATGCCGACAATTCGGCGTTCCAGCTGCGTCCGGCCGCCAGCGGTGACAGCTTCGTCTCGCTGGCGATGAAGCTTGAGCTCGATCCCGCGCCTGCGCCTCACGTTCCCGGCACTTCCGAGAAGTACTTTGCGCCTTCGTTGGCTCCGGTCGGCCTGCAAGTGGCCGACGCCCGCGGCGCGACCGTACTGAAGATGCTCGGCTGGGAGATGTCTCCGCATGAGGTCAACGGCGAGAAGACCTATCAGGTCGGCATCACGCTCGCCTCGCCCGCCGACGAGCACTACTACGGCATGGGTCAGAATCAGGAGAGCCGCGGCCCGCTCGATCTGGGCGGGCGCACGATCGACTGCAAGCACTGGTACGACGCCCCGGCCGGCGAGACCGTCTGCGTGCCGGTGCTGGTCTCATCCAAGGGCTACGCGATCGTCTGGGACAACCCGTCCGAGACCTGGCTTTCCGCCGGGATCAACGGGCGCACCACGATCCGCTCTAATGTCGGCGAACGGGTCAGCTTCTTCGTCATCGTCGGCAAGACGCCCGAGGAGATCTATTCCGCCTACGCCCGCGTCACCGGCAAGACACCGATTCCGCCCAAGGCCGCGTTCGGCCTGATCCAGTCGAAAGCGCGCTACGAAACCCAGCAGGACGTGCTGCGGGTGGCCCAGACCTACCGCGAGAAAGGCTATCCCCTCGACGTGATGGTGGTCGACTGGTTCTACTGGACCCGCATGGGGCAGATGGATTTCAACCCCGCCGAGTACCCTGACCCCGACGCGCTCAACAGGCAGCTCCACGACATGGGGCTGCAGTCGATCGTCTCGATCTGGCCGCGCTTCGAGACCAGCGGCCGCTATTTCAACGAGCTCGACGCCAAGGGCTACTTCCTCAAGGACAAGGACGGCCAGACGGTCGACGGCCTGCCGTTTCGCTCGGACCGGACCGGCGCGCTGATCGATTCGACCAACCCTGACGCGCGCAAATGGTTCTGGGACCACGCGCGCGACAACATCCTGGCGCACGGTTTCGACTATCCATGGCTCGACGAAACAGAGCCCGACCTCGTGCCCGACGGCAAGTTCTTCTCGGTCGGATCGGGCGACCGCTATTTCAACCTCTTCCCGCTGGTCCACGTCGAAGGCGTGGCGCAGGGGATGCGCGCGTGGAAACCGAACAAGCGAGTGCTGATCCTGGCGCGCGCGGCCTATCTCGGCTCGCAGCGCACGGGGGCCTTGTTCTGGTCGTCGGACGTCTACCCGAGTTGGGAAGCGCTGCAGCGGCAGATCCCGACCGGCCTCAACATGACCGCATCGGGCATCGCCTATTGGGGCAACGACATCGGCGGCTGGCAGGGCCTCCCTTCGACCACCGACGCGACCAAGCCGCCGCTGCTCGATCCGTCCGACGCGCGCGACATGGTCGGGCAATTCTCCGACTATCCCGAGTTGCTCACCCGCTGGTTCGAATACGGGACTTTCCTGCCCACGCTGCGCCTGCACGGGCTTCGCCCGAAGCCGGAGATCTGGGGCGCCGGCAAGCAGGCCGAGGCGGTCATGGCGGAGTACGACCGCCTGCGTTACCGGCTGATCCCCTACATCTATTCGCAGGCCAAGCGGGTTTACGACACCGGAGCGCCGTTCATGCGGCCGCTGTGGATGGATTTCCCGAACGATCCGAACGTCGCCGACATCGGCACGCAGTACATGTTCGGCCCGGCCTTGCTGGTCGCGCCGGTGACCGAGCAGGGGCAGACCGAAAAAGACGTGTATCTCCCGGCGGGAGCCGACTGGTACAACTTCTGGACCAACGAGAAGATCGCCGGCGGGCGCTGGATCAAGGTCGCCACGCCGATCGAGCAGATACCGCTGTTCGTGCGCGCCGGCTCGATCGTTCCGCTGGGCAAAGTGGTCCAGTCGACCGCCAGCCCGCAGCCGATCGAGGAAATCCGCGTCTATCCGGGCCAGGACGGCGAGTTCGCGCTCTACGACGACGACGGCAAGAGCTACGCCTACGAAAAGGGCCAGGGCACGACGACGCGGCTGAAGTGGGACGACGCCGCCGGTGCGCTGAGCGCCAGCGGTGGCGACGCAGGGCTGGCCCGCGCGGCGCCGAAGCTGCTCCGCGTGATGGGGCGCTGAGGCGCGCTAGCGGCTGCGAATCAGCGCCGCGCTGAACGGCGGCACGGTTACCTGCTTGCTCTCGCCTTCGGGCCATGGCTCGAGCACGGTGCCGCTACGCGCATCAAGCGAGGGCGCGTGAAGCAGCAGTGCGGGGCGTTTGCGGCCCAGGTCTGACAGCCCTGCGGGCTCGAGAGGCAACGGCGCGGACGACTTGTTGACCACAGCGAGCAGCCGTTCTCCCCTGCGCTCGCCGAAGAAGGCGCTGGCATTCGCCGCGCCCGCCAGCGGATAGCGGCGTAGCCGCGCGCCGGCGAACGGACTTGCGAAGCGCATGGCGTGGAAGATCGGCCGCGCCGCCGGTCCTGAAGGTTCCGCCGCGATCGGGGTGTAGTAACCCGTTCCGCCGCCGTGCAGATCGACACCCAGGTATCCGGCGCTGGCCGTGGTCAGCAGGAAATCGGCGGCCCACAGGGCCGAGGCGAAGGCATCGCTGACTCCTGGCTTGCCGCCGCCGAAGCACGAATTCGCCTCGGTCAGGCGGAAGCGCATTCCCGTTCGCGCGGTCATCGCCGCGACGGCCCCCATTTGCTGCTCGAGCTTCGCGTTGGCGGGTGCCAGCAATCGCTCCGCGTTCATGCTTGGATCGGATGCCGGGCCCATTGCGTAGAAGTGGCCGCTGGCGAACAGCGCGTCGTCGCGCGCGAGCTCGGCATAGCGCACCATCCACTCCAGGCTCAGTGCGGCGTCGGGTCCGGCGAAAGGAGCGCGCGGATGGCGCGAGTGGATCGCGCCGACGAATGCCTTGTACTCCCGCCAGTATTGCTCGAACGGATAAGGATCGGCGCGAAGCAGTGGGTTGCCGGCCCAGAAATCGACTTCGTTGCCGAGCTGCAGGCAGAGCAGACGCGCGCCGAGGATGCGCACGACGTGATCGGCCTCGTCCACCGCGCGTTCGAGCGATCCGCTGCCGAAGTTTAGGCCGTAGATGCAGCGCCACCCGGTGACATCGAGGAAGCCGCGCAGCGCATGGAGCGAGCGCGGCGTGATTGGGCCGGCTTGCGGGCCCGACGCCGCCAGCGCCGGGTCGAGCAGCTTCCATTCCCAGTTGCGCTGAGCCGCGATCGCGTGCTCCTCCTTGGCCGAGGTGAAGCCGGCGCCTTCCCTGCGCCAGCGGGTGTAGGCGGAGAGCGAGCCGCCGAAGCGCAGCACGCCGTGCCGGGAGATACCGCGGATAAGATCGACGAGCGGGCGGTTGGTGGGCGCGAAGTAGGCGGGGTTATAGAGCTGCGGCGTCTCGTAGCTCAGCCCCTTGAAAATCGGCCGGAACCTGGGCTCCCTCGCCGCGGGCCGCCGCCACCGCGCCGCGGCCTTTGGCCGCCCCGCACAAGGCGAGCGCGCCGGCCGCGGCCACGAATTGACGCCGGTGCACGGTCGCTTACTTGATCGGCATAGCGAAGCCGGTCGCGGGCAAGTCGCTCGAGTTGTACAAGTTGACCAGCGGGCTCGCTTGCCAGAGGTACCGCACCTCGCGCGCGTTGGCATCGCCGGGCAGGACGATCGTGTCGCCCGCCAGCCTGCCCGGCACGAAGCGGCAGTTGCCCCCCGCGTCGCACAGCTCGAACCCCAGCGCCTCGCCCCCGGCGACCAGCTTGAGCGGCCCGTGGGCAAAGCGCACGACGATGCCGGCACCGCCGCGTTCGACGGAAAGCGGCGACGGGCCGCGGGATTCGACCGCCTCGTCCAGCGCGATCTCGCGCGCCGCGAGCGCCAGGCGGTGCCCGACGGCTTGCTTGTTGGTCGGGTGGATGTCGCCGAACTGGCCGACGTCGAGCGCGCTGGCCATCCCGACCTGGGGATCGGCATCGGCCACCCGCCGCTGGACGTCGCGCAGCTGCGCCCAGCTGTCGTTCGTGGGCTGCGAGATCATCGGCCCGAAGTTCGCCAGCTGGACCATCGCGAAGGGCTTGGCACCGAAGCGCGCGCGCCAGTCGGAAATCAACAGCGGCATCAGCTCGGCGTAGCCGCGCGCGTCGGCGACGTTTGCCTCGCCCTGGTACCAGGCGAAGCCGGTCAGCGGGTAATCGTGCAGCGGGGCGATCATCCCGTTGAACAGCGTCGTCCGACCGCTGCCGCCGACCCACGGTTGGCTGGGCGCCATGCCGAGCTGCGCTAGAGCGGGCCCTTTGGCGAAAGTCCATTTGGTCAGCGGGATCTCGGTCCCGTCGGCCAGGGTGAGCTTGCGCGGGGCATCGCCCCACATCCCGCCGCCGCCGCCGGTGTCGATCGCCGCCACGTCGATGACGTTGTCGCCGGCCTTGAGCACGCCCGCCGGGAGCGCGTAAACCCGCGGCTTGTCCCACGGCTGATCGGCGCCGACCATCTTGCCGTTGACGCGAGTCACGTCGATGTCGTCGACCGCGCCGATGGCGAGGGTCGCCTTGCCGGCCTGTTTCGGGGTCAGCGAGACGTGCGTGCGATAGTAGCCGACGCCATCGAAGAAGGCGAGGCCGGGGTCGCCCCAGGTCTCCCACGGCGTGCTGCTCGCGACCGACCGCCACGCCGCGGCGGCGGGCGCATCGGCGGCCTTGCCGAGCCATGCCCGTGCCTCTTGCCCCCAGCTCGCGCGGGTGCCGTCGGGATCGGCGGCGTAGCGGGCGAGGAGGTCGAGGCTCGGGCGGTAGCGGGGGAGCGTGGCGAGCGCCGGGTGGCTGATCCAGTCCTCGATCACCGAGCCACCCCAGCTCGCGTTGATCAGGCCGATGGGAACGGTCTCGTGCGCCTGAAGCTCGCGCCCCATCAGGTAACAGGCGGCGGAGAAATCGCCGGCGCTTAGCGGCGTCGAGGGCTGCCAGCTCGCCGGCTGGGAAAAGCTCTCGCGCGGAGTGGGGGAGGATTGCCGCGGCACGGTCAGCAGGCGCAGCCGCGGATTGGTGGCGCCGCCGACCTCGGCATCCGAGTTGGTCGCGTGGCGCAGGGTGAACTCCATGTTCGACTGGCCCGAGCAGAGCCACACGTCGCCGACCAGCACGTCCTCCAGGCTGAACGCCTGGTCGTCGCTGCGCACGCGCAGCGTATAGGGGCCGCCGGCGTCGTGCGGCGGAAGGTCGACGCGCCAGTGCCCCGAGGCGTCTGCGCGGGCGACTTGCTCGACGCCGTCGAACGTCACCCGCACGGTGCTTCCCGGCACCGCCTCGCCGCGCACAGGCACGCTCTTCCCGCGCTGGAGCACGGCATGGGCGGTAATCGGCGCGTCGACCCCGAGCGGAGCAGCGAGCGCGGCGGTGGCCCCGCCGAGGAGCGCGAAGAGGGCAACAATTCTCATCGGGTGGGTCTTTCGTTGTCGTATCAGTTAGGATTGCCGACCGGGATCGCCGGCGTGCCGCGATGGCTTGCCAGCTTCACTCGCAGGACCTGCTCGCGATCGGTGAAGTTGAGGCCGTAGTCGACCGAGTCCCCGTTCCAGACGCGGCGAAACACCCATTTGCCGTCGTCGAAATGGCCTTCCTCGACCCGCAGCATCATCATGGATTCGAACGGCGCCGGACGAGCGAGGGAAAAGGCTACCCGGGTGTCGAAGCCGGTTACGATGTATTCGTCCTCGCCGATCTGCGCCACGGCGACACCACCGGTCGGCACGGGGTTGCCGGTGGGCTTGTCCGTGCCGAACTGCCACTGGCCGAAGGTCGCGGTCAGCTTGTACTTGCCGAGGTCGAGAACCTGGCTGTGTTCGGCCTTGGGATCGGTCGGTTCGGCTGCGCCCCAGGTCCTGCCGGCGAGGACCCATTGCGCCCATTCGCGCTCCATCGGGGAGAACAGACGATAATTTCGGGCGAACAGATTGAGGGTCTCCGGCCCGAGCTCCTTCCCGCCCAGCGGGTAGTTGAAGTAGCCCGTATTATCCATGCCGAACGGCGAAAAGCCGATCGAGCCGCGCCCGACGGTGGGGAAGAAGAACCGCGCGAAATCGCGGTCGTTGCCCGTTTCCGGAACGAACAGCGCGTTGTCCGGCCGGTCGTAGAAACCCAGGTAGGCCAGGTACGCCGCGTGGTCGCGAGTATAGATATCCGGCGCGACCAAATCGATCGCGGGGGCGGCGGCCTTGTACACGTCGATGACGAAGTGAACCGGTCCGCCGCTGGAGTAAGTCGCCGCGTCCTGCCGTCCGAACGCCGAAGCGAGCGCGGCGTTCATGTACATCGGCAGCGGCTTCACCGCCTTGCCGGCGGCGGCGATCTCGTTGACATAGCTGGCGATCGACCAGGCGTGGAAGAACTCGCCCGCATCCTTGCCGAACACGTCGTGCCAGGTGCCCGGCGACTTGTGCAGTTGCTTCAGCAACGGCTGCGGCACGGGGCCATCGAACAGCTTCTGCGCCACTGGCGAAAAGTCGCGCACGCTGCCGTAGCTGCCCGTCTCGTTCTCCGGCTGGATCATGATGACGGTGTTCTGCGGATCGTTCTTCTTGAGATATTCCATCAGTTTGACGAAGGCGCGCTTGTCGGCCTCGAGCGTCGAGCGGTAATGTGGCGAAAGCGCGTAGTGGACCTCGCCCTTCGCGTTGATCATGTGCGGGAAGCGCTTCTGGTCGAGCTTGACCCAATCCGGCGTGTAGGCGGGCGCGGTGTTCTTCCAGGTGCCGAACCACAGCAGGACCAGGCGCACGTGGTGCGCACGCGCTTGCGGCAGCAAGGCGTCGAGGAAGGAGAAATCGAACTTGCCTTCCTGCGGCTCGATCTGCTGCCAGCCGACCGGCACTTCCACGGTGTTGGCGTGCAGCTCGTCGATGACGGGCCAGACCTCAGGCAGCATCGCTGGATAATTCGAGCTGTTGTTGACCTGGGCGCCGAGCATCAGGAACGGCTCTCCATCCACGATCAGGGAGTGATGGCCGCCGGCCGACTCGATCCGCGGCAGCGAAGCGCGCTGCGCCGAGGCAGGCTGGGCAAGTCCGGCAAGGGCAGCTGCGATCAGGCAGGCGCGGATCAGGCGAGGCATATGAAATCCTTCCTTGGTTGACACACGCCCGGCGTTCACTTCGGCGCGGCGGGGCGAATTCCCCCGGGCGCTTGCGGAACCAGGCGAATCTGGGAAAAGCTCATCCGCATCGGGCCGGTTGCGGAGAGCACCCAGGCGGGATGGACATGCGCCATGTCGGGCCCGTCGGGAACGATCGAGGCGATATCGCCCTGCATCATCTGCCCGACTTCCTCTTCAAGCGACTTGCCGGCCATAATTCGCGTGATGCGGGCCTCTGTCGCGGGATCGAGCAATCCCGCGTTTTTCGCGGCCGGCCATGAAGCCGGGTGAACCTGCCCGCCGTCGAGGGTCGCCTGGCTCTCCTGTGAAGCGGCATTGCCCGGGCTTGCCGCCACGGCAACGCCCGTGACGGCAACGACCATTGGCGCGAGAAAATGGCCAACCCACTCGACCTTCATGACCCCACCCTTCGAACGACCGTTCCGCTATTTGGCATTTGTCATACAAAATGTCGATGCACCCGTTCAAGCTCGAATCGCGCGAGGAGGGCGACTTGCTGTCGATCTGGTTCGCAAGGGCGCGAACCTTGGCGTCGTACGCCTCGCAATCGCCCCGAGGATGCCGCCAGGAACCGCGTGCACCTACCTACGCGCGAGACTCGCGATCGATGGTCCGCTCTGCTTTTCGCTCAAAGTTGGGAGTGTTGGCCCGGGCTTGCCGCGGATCAGCCCCAGACTTCGTCGGCGACATCGACGGCGAGGCGGATCTTGTCGGCCTGCTGCTCGGTGGTGATGTCGTTGCCGTGGACGGTGCTGGCAAAGCCGCACTGCGGGCTCAGCGCGAGCTGCTCGATGGGGACGAACCTGGCCGCCTCGTCGATCCG
>NZ_JAANOZ010000015.1 GCF_011320115.1 Croceibacterium segetis
CCGCCGCCCGCCCCTGCGCTGCGTCCGGACTGACGCCGCGCCGGCCGCGAAGGTCCTCACGTCGAGGCCTCGGACGGGTTCGCCCCGCCCGGGGCCTTCGCACGCCCGGCGATGTTGGATTTTCAGGCGGCGGCGAACGCCTGGGCGAGCGCGGCGCGCATCGGCTTGGGGCGGTAATCGTCGCCGTAAGGTGTACCGCGCACCTCGAGCTTGTCGTCGCGCGCGGCGAAGCCCTGGAGCCAGCTGAACTTGTCGACCATGCCCCAGGCGAGGACGTCGCCGAGCGCGTCGTAATCGAGCATCACGTCGAAGTAACGGCGCGCGAAGTCGGCGATCCGCTCGTCGCGCAGGGCAATGTCGCCGGGCAGCGCCTTGTCCTTGACGTCGAACTCGGTGATCAGCAGCCTGTAGCCCATGCCGACGACCTCATCGAGGAAGCGGCGCCACTCGCTCTCGAGGTAAGGGCCGACGCCGCTCGCCGGGTCGATCGAGAACATCTCGATGTGCGACTGGATGCCGAGCGCATCGACCGGGGTGCCGCGCTTGCGGAAGCCCTCGAGCAGGCGCAGCACGCCGCTGCAGTGGGCGCGCGAGCCCGGCTCCCAGCTCATGAAGTCGTTGTAGACCAGCTGCGCTTGCGGCAGCCGCTCGCGCGCCGTGTGGAACGCCAGGTCGACCAGCGCTTCCGGGCTCCCCAGCGCCCGCGTGACGTTGTTGACCCGGGGCGCGCCGGTCCGCTCGTCGACCGCCTCGTTGATCACGTCGTAGCTCTGAATCACGCCGCGGTAGCGGTCGGTCACGGTATGGATGTGGGTGGTCAGCAGCCGCTCGGCCTCGCGCGCCGGGCGGGCGCCGAAATCGTAGCCGACGAGCCACTTGGGAAAGCGCTCCGGCCGGTCCCAAAACAGGGTATGCCCGCGGACGGCGAGCTTGTTGGCCTGGGCCCAGGCGACGATCGCGTCCATCCGCGCGAAATCGAACTTGTCGGGCGCGGGGCGCGTCGCCTGCCACTTGAGCTCGTTCTCGGGCACGATCACCCCGCTCTCGCCGGCGACGATCGCGGCATAGTCGGGGTTGTCGATCCCGCCGCCGCGCCGCCCGCCGATGGCGCTGCCGAAGCGGCGGCCCTTGCGCGCCGCCAGCGCGTTCAGCGATGGCGACGGGACGACCGGCGCCGCCGCGAACGAGGGTGCTGCAGCCAAAACGAGCGGCGCCGCCGCTATACCGGCCAGGGCACCGCGGCGGGTCAGGTCGAAGCTCATAACGGCGCAGGCTCCATTCGCGGCACCAGGAGGTGGATGACGCCGAACGCCAGCAGGTAGGCGATACCGGCGTAAAGCAGGATGGGCACGTACGAGCCGGTCAGTTGCAGCGTCCAGCCCGTCGCCTGAGCGATGAGGATGCCGCTGACCGCGCCCGCCGCCCCGCCCAGCCCGGCGACGGTCGCCACCGCGCGGCGCGGGTAGAGGTCGGAGATCATCGTGAAGATGTTCGACGAGAACGCCTGGTGCCCGGCGGTGCCGAGCCCGATGAGCAGCACGACGATTGCGGCGTTATCGATGCTCGCCACGCTGACCAGCGGCAGCGCGCACACGGCGGCGAGGAACAGCGTGGTCTTGCGCGCGCGATTGACCGTCCACCCGCGCTTGATGAGGTGCGAGGAGAGCCAGCCCCCGGCGATCGAGCCGATGTCGGCGAGCAGGTAGACCGCGATCAGCGCCGGACCGACGGTCGAGAAGACGCTGCCCTGCCCCTTGGGAAACAGCTCCATGCCCTGGGTCTTGGAAAAGAAGTCGGGCAGCCAGAACAGGAACAGGTACCACACCGGGTCGGTGAAGAACTTGCCGCAGATGAAGTACCACGCCTGCCGCTGGCGCAGCGCCGCGCTCCAGCCGAGCGGCCGGCCGGCGCCGTCCTCGCCGTCCTGGACGATATGCGCCCGCTCCGCCGCGAGGATGTGCGGATGGTCCTCGGGCAGGCGGTACATCCGCAGCCATGCCGCCAGCACCAGCAGCCCGAGCAGGCCGGTGACGAGGAACGCCGCGCGCCAGCCCCACGTCCCCGCGACCATGATCCCGACGATCGGCGTCAGCAGCACGCCGACGTTGGCCCCGGCGTTGAGAATGCCGACGCCGAGCGCGCGCTCCTTGCGCGGGAACCACTCGGCGACCGACTTGACCGCGCCCGGGTAGGCGGCGCTCTCGGAGATGCCCAACGCGGCCCGGGCGAGGATGAAGGCGAGCACGCTGCGCGCCACCGAATGGAACGCCGCCGCCACGCTCCACAGGCCGATGGCCAGGGCCATGCCCTTGCGGGTGCCGACCTTGTCGAGCCAGCGGCCGACGACCAGCAGGCCGATCCCGTAACTCGCCTGGAACGCGGTGACGATATTGCCGTAGTCGACCTCGCTCCAGCGCATGTCCTTCTCGATGATCGGCTTGAGCACCCCGATCACCTGGCGGTCGACGTAGTTGATGGTGATCACGCAGAACAGCAGCGCGCAGATCGACCAGCGGTAGCGCCCAGGGCGCTCGGGGGCGATCGCGGGCGCGGCGCTGCTCACGCGACCACGAACCCGGCGGACTTGAGATTGGCCGAACTGTTGCCGACGTGGACGGCGACCGGTCCGGGCCCGTTCACTTCCTTCATCGCCCGATCGAAATAGGCGAGCTGCGCGGGCGTGATCGTGAAGCGCACCGTCTTGCTCTCGCCCGGCGCCAGCGTGACTCGCTCGAAGCCCTTGAGTTCGAGCACGGGCCGGGTGACCGGCAGCTCGGTGCGAGTGATGTACAGCTGGACGACCTCGTCGCCCGCGCGCTGGCCGGTGTTGGCGACGGTCGCCTCGACTTGCACCGGCTGGTCCGGCGCCACGCGGGAGGCGGAAAGGCGCGGCGCGGAGATGTCGAAGCTGGTGTAACTGAGCCCGTGCCCGAACGGGAACAGCGGCGCCGCGTCCTCGAACAGGTAGCCGCGACGCGAACTCGGCTTGCGGTTGTAGAACAGCGGGACTTGACCGGCGTCGCGCACCACGCTGACCGGCAGCTTGGCCCCGGGATTGACCTTGCCGAGCAGCGCCTCGGCGATCGCCGTGCCGCCTTCCTGCCCGGGGTACCAGCATTCGAGCATGGCGTCGGCCTTGGCGGCGACGTTGGGCCAACTCGGCGGGCGGCCGTTGATCGCGCAGATCACCAGCGGCTTGCCGAGCGCCGCCAGGGCATCGACCAGCGCGTTCTGGTCGCCGACGATGTCGAGGTTGTCGCGGTCGCCGAGGTGGGTCACCGCGAAGCCCTCGCGGCTGGTCTGCTCGGTGTCGCCGATGGCGAGGATCACGGTGTCGGCGGTCCTGGCCACGCTGACCGCCTGGGCGATCAGCTGGCGATTGCGCTCGGCGGGGAACAGCTCGACGTTGTCGACCGAGCGGTCGTCGCTGGTGGTGATGAACACGCCTTGCGCGGTGACGAAATCGGCGTTGGGGGCGACTTGCCGCAGCCCCTCGATCAGCGTCGCCGCCTGCCTGGGCACGCTCGAGTAGCCGCCGAAGCGGGCGATCGCATGGTTCGGCCCGATCACCGCCACCCGCCCCATCCTGGCCGGATCGAGCGGCAGCGTGCCGTTCTTGTTGGTCAGCAGGCACAGCGCCTTGCGCGCCGCCTCGAGCGCCAGTGCGCGCCCGTCGGCGTTGCCGGTGACCGCCTCGGCCTTGTCGGCGTTGCCGTAGGGATCGTCGAACAGGCCCGCGCGCATCTTGAAGGTCAGGACGCGGGCGCAGGCGCGGTCGATCAGCGCCGGGTCGATCTTGCCGGCGGCGACCTGCCCGGCGAGCGTGGCGTAAGCGTCGCCCTCGGGCAGCTCGCTGTCGACGCCCGCGAGCAGCGCCATGCGCGCCGCCTCGGCGTTGTCGGCGGCGACGTGGTGCAGCCCGGCGAGCTGGTCGACCCCGTTGTAGTCGCTCGAGACGAGCCCGTCGAAGCCCCACTCGCCGCGCAGGACCTTGCCGAGCAGCCACACGTTCGAATGGCTCGGCACCCCGTCGATCTCGTTGTAGCTCGGCATTACCGCGCCCACCGACGTGCGCTCGATCACCGCGCGGAACGGCGGGAAGAAGTTTTCGCGCAGCTCGCGCTCGGAGGCTTCGGAGGGCCCGGCGTTGGTGCCGCTGTCGGGCTGGCCGTGGCCGGTAAAGTGCTTGAGCGTGGCGAAGACGTGATTGGCCGGCAGCCGCTCCCACTTGCCCGGCCCCTGCAGCCCCTCGACCGTGGCCACGCCCATCTCGGAGACGAGGTAGGGATCCTCGCCGAAGGTCTCCTCGATCCTCCCCCAGCGCGGATCGCGGACGATGTCGATCACCGGGGAGAGGGTGTAGAACACACCGCGGGCGCGCATTTCGCCGGCGATCAGCCTGTGCACCCGGCGCGTGAGGTCTCGGTCGAAAGTGCCCGCCATGGCGATCGCCTGCGGGAAGCTGGTCGCCTGCGTGGCCATGTAGCCGTGCAGGGATTCCTCGTGGACGAGCACCGGGATGCCGAGCCGGGTGCCCTCGAGCGCCCATTTCTGCAGTGCGTTGATGAACTCGACGGTCTGGCGCGGGGTGCGCCAGCGGTCTGCCGAGCCGCCCGAGGCCTGCCCCACGCCCGGCGTGCCGCGCTTGTCCGACGGGCGGCCGAGCGCGCCGATCCCGTCGGGGAAGTTGACCTTGGCTTTCGTGGCATCGAAATCGAGCCCGCTGAGCATGCCGCCCTTGCCGGCCCAAACGCCGCGCATCTGGGCGATCTTCTCGGCCAGCGTCATTCGCGCAAGCAGGTCGGCGACCCGCGCCGGGATCGGCGCCCTGGCGTCCTTGTAGAGCGGCGCTCCGGCCTTGGCGAAAGCGAGCGGGGCCTGCGCCACCGCCAGCGCGGCGACGCTGCCGCCGCCGAGCAAGCGCAGGGCGCCGCGCCGATTCACGGCGTCACCGTCAGGGTCGTGCTCTTGAGGTCCTGGGAATTGCCGCCGGCCATGATCGTGAACGTGCCCGGCTCGACCACCCGTTTCATTTCGCGGTTCCACAGCGCCAGGCTTTCGGGGCGGATCGCCAGCGCGACCTGCCTGGTCTCGCCCGGCTGCAGCGTGACCCGCTGGAACGCCGCCAGCTCCTTCACCGGCCGCGTGACGCTGCTGACGTCGTCGCGCAAGTAGACCTGCACCACTTCGTCGCCGGGCATCTTGCCGGTGTTGGTCACCGGGACCGTGACGCTGAGGCCCTCGCCGGCCTTGATGCTCCCCGAAGAGAGCACCGGCGCGCCGACGTCGAAGCTGGTGTAGCTCAGGCCGTAACCGAATGGGTAGAGCGGGGTCGCCTCGCTGAACAGGTAGCCGCGGTGCGCGCTCGGCTTGTAGTCGTAGAACATCGGCAGCTGGCCGACATCGCGCGCCACCGTCACCGGCAGCTTGCCGCCGGGGTTGACCCGGCCGAACAGCGCGTCGGCGATGGCGTGGCCCTGTTCCTGCCCGCCGTACCAGGTCTCGAGGATCGCATTCGCCCCGGCGGCGACGGTCGGGTAGCTCGGCGGGCGGCCGTTCACCAGCACCGCGACGACCGGCTTGCCGAGCGCCTTGAGCGCGTTGAACAGGTCGTTCTGCTGGCCCACAAGATCCAGCGCGGCGCGGTCGCCGAGATGGCTCTTGGCCCAGCCTTCGCGGCTGGTCTGCTCGGTGTCGCCGATGAACAGAACGATCGTGTCGGCGGTCTTCGCCGTCTCGACCGCCTGGGCGATCAGCCGGGCGTTCTCGGCCGGATCGCCGAGCTCGACGTTGTCTTCCCACCAGTCGTCGCTCTTGGTGATGACGACGCCCTGGGCGGTGACCACGTTGGCTTTGTCGCCGACCAGCGCCTTGATGCCCTCAAGCGGCGAGACCTTGCTGCGCGGGATGCCGTAATAGCCGCCGAGCCGGGCGACCGCGGCGTTCGGTCCGATCACCGCGATGGTCGGCTTGGCCCCGCCCTTGGGCAGCGCCAGCGGCAAGGTGCCGTCGTTCTTGAGCAGCACGAGCGCTTCGGCCGCCGCCTTGCGGGCAAGCGCCACGCCCTCGGGCCCGCCGGACTTGCGCGCCTCGGAAAGGTCGGCCCACGGGCTTTCGAACAACCCGGCGTTGAACTTCATCGTCAGGATGTGCCCGACCGCGGTGTCGATCGCGCTGATCGGCACTTCGCCCGCCTTCACCGCCTCGGCGAGATGGGCGTAGGCATTGCCGGTCGGCAGGTCGACATCGACCCCGGCCTTGAGCGCCAGCTCGGCGGCGGTCTTCAGGTCGGGGGCGATCTTGTGGATCTCCATCAGGTCGGAGATCGCGTAGTAATCGCTGACCACCGCGCCCTTGTAGCCCCACTCGCCGCGCAGCACGTCGTGCAGCAGCCACACGTTGGAATGGCTCGGGACGCCATCGATTTCGTTGTAGCTCGCCATCACCGCATCGATGCCGGTGCGCTTCACCACCTGCTCGAACGGCGGGAAGAAGAACTCGCGCAGCGTCCGCTCGCCGATCGGCGCCGGGCCGGTGTTGGTGCCGCTCTCGGGCTGGCCGTGGCCGGTCATGTGCTTGAGCGTGGCGAAGACCTTGCCCGGCGCGAGCTTGTGGCCGGTACCGACGCCCTGCAGCCCCTCGACCGCCGCGACGCCGAGCTCGCCGACGAGGTAGGGATCCTCGCCGAACGTCTCCTCGATGCGGCCCCAGCGCGGGTCGCGGGCGACGTCGACCACCGGCGAAAGCACTTGCTGCACCCCGCGCGGGCGAATTTCGCCGGCGATCTGGGCGTTGACGGTGCGCAGCAGGTCGGGGTCCCAGGTCGAGGCGAGGCCGATCGCCTGGGGATAGGCGGTCCCGTCGCGGCCAGGGTTGATGCCGTGGAGCGCTTCCTCGTGGAACAGGATCGGGATGCCCAGGCGGGTCTTCTCGCGCGCCCACTTCTGCGCCGCGTTGACGTAGGCGACGCTGTCCTCGATCGTGCGCGGCGGCTCGGTCCGCGGGCTCCCGGGCCCGTGCTTGTCGGACGGGCGCGAGATCGTGCCGATGCCGTCGGGGTGGGTCTGCGAGGCCTTGGCCGGATCGAAGCTGTAGTCGGCGCGCTGGACTTCGGCCTTGTTGTCCCACAGCGCGGTGATCTGGGCGATCTTCTCCTCCAGCGTCATCCGCGCGAGGAGGTCGGCAACCCGCTGCTCGGTCGGCAGGGAAGCGTTCCAATAGGGCGCGGTGGCCATCGGTTTGGCCGCCGCGGCAGGCGCCGATTGCGCCTCAGCCTGGCTGGCGAGCGCCCCCGAAAGCGCCGTTAGAGCGATTCCGGCGGCCAGCGCGGCGGCCTTGAAGCGACCCGTCATTCAAACTCTCCCCACCCGCCGCATCTTGACTGTACGGCCCTTCGTGATAGCGCTACCATGATTATGGGGAGAGGGCTTGTCAATCGCCTCTTGGCGCTCATCGCGGCCTGCGCCGCGCTGGCCGTGGCGAGCGCGGCGCAGGCCGAGGACGGATATCGGCTCTGGCTGCGCTATGCGCCGCTCGAGGGCGAAGCGCTCGCCCGGGTTCGAGCGCTGCCGCTGGTGGTCCATGCCGATCAGGATCCGACGGTCGCCCTCGCCGGCGAGGAGCTGGTGCACGGCCTGGCTAAGCTGCGCGGTGAAGAGCGGCGGCCGGGCGTCGTGATAACCGCCTCGCGCCTGGCGCGGCCGCTGCCGCCCGGTTCGCTGTCGTTCGAGTGCCGAGACTCCGCGGTTCCGCCCGGCGGAGCCTTCGCGATAAAACCGGCGGACGGCGGCCTGCGCATTTCCGCGGGCGAGCCGATCGGCTGCCTTTACGGCGCGTTCGCCCTCTTGCGCGAGCTGTCGCTCGGCCGCAATCCGGCAAAGATCGACCTCGACGAGCGCCCCGCCATGCCGCTGCGCCTGCTCGACCACTGGGACGATCCGAACGGCTATGTCCTGCGCGGCTATTCGGGCCGCTCGATCTTCGACTGGTGGAAGCTGCCCGAGCACCTCGACCAGCGGCTGGTCGACTATGCCCGCGCCGACGCCTCGATCGGCATCAACGGCGCGGTGGTCAACAGCGTCAACGCCAGCCCGCTGTTCCTGACCGACCGCTACATCCCCAAGCTGAGGCGCATCGCCGACGCCTGGCGGCCCTATGGCATCCGCCTGTACATTTGCGCCCGCTTCTCGGCGCCGAAGGACGTCGGCGGGCTGCCGACGGCCGACCCGCTCGACCCGGCGGTGCAGGCCTGGTGGAAGGCCCGCGCCGACGCGCTCTACGCGGCGATTCCCGACTTCGGCGGGTTCCTCGTCAAGGCCAACTCCGAAGGCGAGCCGGGGCCGCAGGACTACCACCGCACCCACGCCGAGGGCGCCAACACCCTCGCCCGCGCGGTCGGCAGCCGCGGCGTGGTGATCTGGCGCGCCTTCGTCTACTCGGCCGAGGACCAGACCGACCGGGCCAAGCAGGCCTACAACGAGTTCGTGCCGCTCGACGGCCAGTTCGAGCCCAACGTCATCCTGCAGGTCAAGAACGGACCGGTAGACTTCCAGCCGCGCGAGCCGTTCCATCCGCTGTTCGGGGCGATGCCGCACACCCGGTTGATGTTCGAAGGGCAGATCACCAAGGAATACCTCGGCCAGGCGACCCACCTCGCCTATCTCGCGCCGTACTGGAAAGAAGTGCTCGACGCCCAGACCGGCCGCGGCGGGACGGTTGCCCAGGTGATCGCCCCGGCGGGCATGGCCGGGGTCGCCAACACCGGTTCGGACCGCAACTGGTCGGGCTCGCACTTCAACCAGGCCAACTGGTACGCGTTCGGCCGGCTGGCCTGGGACCCCACCCTGTCGAGCGCGCAGATCGCCCGCGAATGGGCGATGCAGACTTTCAGCCGCGAACGCGGGTTCATCGGCAAGGTCGTGCCGATGATGATCGCCAGCCGCGAGGCGGTCGCCGAATACATGACCCCGCTCGGCCTCACGCACCAGATGGCCACCGGCCACCACTACGGCCCCGGCCCGTGGATCTGCAACCTCAAGCGGCCCGAGTGGAACCCGTGTTATTACAGCCGCGCCGACAAGGGCGGGATCGGCTTCGACCGCACCGCCAGCGGCAGCAACGCGCTGGCGCAATACGCGCCCTCCGTCGCCGCGCAGTGGGCCGATCCCAGGACCATCGACGAGGATTACCTGCTGTGGTTCCACCACGTGCCGTGGGACTTCCGCACCCCGTCCGGCCGGCCGCTGTGGGGCGAGCTGGTCTACCGCTACGACCGCGGCGTCGCCACGGTCGACGAGATGGCGGCGACCTGGGCTTCGCTTGCGCCTTACGTCGATCCCGAGCGCTTCGCCGACACCGCCGATTTCCTGCGCATCCAGAGCCGGGAAGCCCGTTGGTGGCGCGATGCCTCGATCGCCTATTGGCAGTCCATCAACGGCTTGCCGCTGCCGGCCGGCACCCGCCCGCCCGAGCATTCGCTCGACTATTACAAAGCCCTCAGCTTCCCTGAGGCACCGGGGGAATGAAATGCTCCTAAAAAAACCTTTGTCCGTCCCGGACGCAGCCCTAAGAGCCTCGCGATGAGCACCGCGAGGACCGACACCGCCACGCGCCGGACCGGCCGCCACAAGGGCGCGCCGACGATCTCCGACGTCGCGCGCGTCGCCAACTGCTCGCCGATGACGGTGAGCCGGGTGATCAACGGCGAGCGCAGCGTGCGCGAGCAGACCCGCCAGGCGGTGCTCGAGGCGATCCGCGAGCTCAACTACCAGCCCAACCGCGCGGCGCGACGCCTCGCCGGGACGGACCAGGCGCGCATCGCGCTGCTCTATTCGAACCCCTCGGCCTCATACCTCAGCGAGCTGCTGATGGGCGGCCTCGAGCAGGCGAGCCTCAGCGACGTTCACCTGGTGGTCGAGCGCTGCGAGTTCGAGAAGGACGAGTTCGCCGTCGTCCGCCGGCTGACCGAGAGCGGTATCGAAGGCTTCCTGCTGCCCTCCCCGCTGTGCGACGAGCAGCCGCTGCTCGATTTGCTCACCGAGATGGGCGTCAGCGCCGTGGCGATCGGCTCGGGCATCGGCCCTGACCATCACTCGGCGGTGATGATCGACGAGTACCAGGCGGCCTACGACATGACCGAGCATATCATCCGGCTCGGTCACAAGAAGGTCGGCTTCATCATCGGCAACCCGCACCAGACCGCCAGCGCGCTGCGCCTCGAAGGCTTCCAGGCGGCAATGGCCGCGCACGGGCTCGAGGTTCCGCCAAGCTACCTCGCGCAAGGGCTGTTCAGCTACCGCTCGGGCCTCGACGCGGCGATGCGCCTGCTCAACCAGCCCGACCCGCCGAGCGCGATCTTCGCCTCGAACGACGACATGGCCGCGGCGACCGTCGCGGTCGCCCACCGGCTGCACCTCGACGTACCGGTCGACGTCTCGGTGTGCGGCTTCGACGATACCGCCATCGCCAGCACGATCTGGCCCGAGCTGACCACCATCCGCCAGCCGATCGGCGAGATGTCGCGCAAGGCGATCGACCTGCTCAGCACCGAGCTCAAGCAGAAGCGCGGCGGCGGCCGGCCCGAACCGACCACCATCACGCTCGGGTACGAACTGATCCGCCGCCAATCCGACGCCGCACCGACCCTCGCCAAGCGCTCCGTCCGCGGAAAGAGCTGAGCGTGGCGCAAGGGCCTGAAAAGCGCCGGCTGCGCAGCCGCGACTGGTTCGACAACGCCGAGCGGTGGGACCAGACCGCGCTCTATCTCGAGCGCTTCATGAACTACGGCGTCACGCCCGAGGAGCTGCGCAGCGGCAAGCCGGTGATCGGCATAGCCCAGTCGGGCAGCGACCTCGTCCCGTGCAACCGCATCCACGTCGAGCTGGCCGAGCGGACCAAGGCCGGCATCCGCGACGCGGGCGGGATCCCGATGGAATTCCCGGTCCACCCGATTTTCGAGAACTGCCGCCGTCCGACCGCCGCGCTCGACCGCAACCTGCTCTACCTCGGTTTGGTCGAAATCCTCACCGGCTACCCGCTCGACGGCGTGGTGCTGACCACCGGCTGCGACAAGACCACGCCGAGCCAGATCATGGCCGCGGCGACGGTCGACATTCCGGCGATCGTTCTCTCCGGCGGGCCCATGCTCGACGGCCATCACGAAGGCGAGCTGGTCGGCTCGGGCACGGTGATCTGGAAGAGCCGCCGCAAGCTTGCCGCGGGCGAGATCGATGAGGCCGAGTTCCTTCGCCGCGCGCTCGACAGCGCGCCGTCGGCGGGACACTGCAACACGATGGGCACCGCGAGCACGATGAACGCGGTGGCCGAGGCGCTCGGTCTGTCGCTGACCGGCTGCGCGGCGGTCCCGGCGCCGTACAAGGAGCGCGGGCAGTTCGCCTATCGCACCGGGCGGCGGATCGTCGAAATGGTCCACGAGGACTTGCGCCCGAGCAAGATCATCACCCGCGAGGCTGTGCTCAACGCGGTCGCCACGATCACCGCCATCGGCGGTTCGTCGAACGCCCAGCCGCACCTCGTCGCCATCGCCCGCCACGCCGGGATCGAGCTGACTCCCGACGACTGGCAGCACGGCTACGCGCTGCCGCTGCTGGTCAACATGCAACCCGCCGGCGAATACCTTGGCGAGCGCTTCCACCGCGCCGGCGGCGTACCGGCGGCGATGTGGGAGCTGCTCGGGGCCGGCAAGATCGACGGGCAGTGCCTGACCTGCACTGGAAAGACCCTCGCCGAGAACCTCGCCGGGCGCGAAAGCGACGACCGCGAGATGATCCGCCCCTTCGCCGACCCGCTGCAGGACAAGGCCGGCTTCCTGGTCCTTGCCGGCAACCTGTTCGACTTCGCGATCCTCAAGACCTCAGTGATCTCCGACGACTTCCGCCAGCGCTACCTCTGCCGCCCGGGGCACGAGAACGTGTTCGAGGCGCGGGCGATCGTGTTCGACGGCGGCGACGATTATCACGCGCGGATCAACGATCCTTCGCTCCAGATCGACGAGAACTGCATCCTGGTGATGCGCGGCGCCGGTGTGATCGGCTGGCCGGGCAGCGCCGAGGTGGTCAACATGCAGCCGCCCGATGCGCTGCTCCAGCGCGGAATCGAATGGCTGCCCACCCTCGGCGATGGCCGCCAGTCGGGCACCAGCGACAGCCCCTCGATCCTCAACGCCAGCCCCGAAAGCGCCGCCGGCGGCGGCCTCGCCTGGCTGCGCACCGGCGACACGATCCGCGTCGACCTCAACGCCCGCACCTGCGACGCGCTGGTCGACGAAGCCGAGATCGCCCGCCGCAAGGCGGAGGACCCCGCCCCGCCGATCCCCGAATCGCGCACGCCCTGGGAAGAGCTCTACCGCGAGAAGACCGGCCAGCTCGGCGAAGGCGGCGTGATGGACTTCGCGCTCAAGTACCGCGGCACGGCGAACAAGCCGCCGCGCCACAACCACTGAGGCCGCCAACCCGCCCGGCAGGCAACGACTTGGGACAAGCCAAGCGCCGCATTACAGTCTCGACCCAGCGTGGATGTACCGATTCGTTGCGGTACGATGCGAGGCGAGGCGGGCTTTGACAGATCGACCGGAAACCAGTGCGCTCGCAGGATCGGGACCGATACGTCCTGGCGGTGTCGGCGTTCGCGAGGTTCTTGGTTTCCCGATCGCGTCGAGCTCGCCCACTGCCGATGTCCGGGCGCTTCTGTTGGGCACCCGGATCGACACCCGCCACCTGCCTCGTTTCGTCGAGCCCGGCGACCTGCAGCTGTCGGGGACCGGCGCCGCCTTCGTCTTCCGTTACGGGGTGCTGGTGCTTTTCGGAGCTTCGGCGGAACTGGAAGCAGAGTTGGTCGCGGAACTGATGGAACATGTCATCGAGCCGGCCTCCTCCCCCGAGCTGGAGACCGCCTCGATCGAGATTCGCGCGGGCGGCGACGAGAACGTCAGCGCCAACGGTCATATCCGCCTGCGCGAAGCCACGCCCGAGCGGTTGTTGCTGACCGCGACGGTCCTCGCGCGCAGCGTCGTGCTGGCGCGCGACGAAAGCCGCATCGCCGAAGTGTTCGACCGCCTCGAGCCGCTGGTGAACGACCTTCGCACGAATGGCCGCGCGCGGCTGCCGATCAAGCGGGTCATGCAGCATATCGGCGGCGTCCTCGCCACGCGGCACCGCGTCGTCGGGCGCGCGCAAATAGGCGAAAAGCCGGACCTGCTATGGGACCATCCCGAGCTCGACCGACTTTACGGCCGCCTCGAAGCCGAGTTCGAGCTGGGCGACCGCGCCCGCGCGATCGAACGCAAGCTCGAAGTGATCGGCGATGCGGCCGACGTGCTGCTCAACCTGGTGATGGACAAGCGATCCTTCCGGCTCGAAGTGGCCGTCGTCGCGTTGATCGCCTTCGAGGTCGTCGTCAGCCTGCTCGCGTTCGGGTATTGAGCGCCCTCCGTCAGGCAGGCTGGCGCTTCAGATCGCGGAAGCCCACCAGCAGGCGGCGCTGCTCATCCCACAGCGCCAGGCGCCAGCATCGCAGGCTTTCACGCAGCGTTATCCGTTTGACGAAGCGATCCAGTTCGGGCGCGGCGTCGTGACAGGCCTGCAGGCGATAATTCGGAACCCGGCTGCACAAGTGATGCACGTGGTGCAGGCCGATGCTGCCGCTGAACCACTGGAGGAGGGGCGGAAGCTTGAAGTAGGAGCTGCCGCTAAGCGCGGCGGCGTGAAAGCTCCAGTCGCGCTCCGCTTCCCAATAGGCGCCGTCGAACTGGTGCTGGACGTAGAACAGCCAGTTGCCGATCCACGAGGCGATGATCATCACCGGCAGGTAGGTCACGAGGACCGGAACCACCCCGATCACCAGCATCGGCAGCCCGAAGACGACGACCAGCGCGGCGTTGAGCCAGAGGATGCTGCGGCGCGCGTCGCGGTCACGGAACTGCCGCCCCAGCGGCAATCTCTGCAGCACGATGAAGTTTATCGGCGCGCCCAGCAGAACCATCACGAAGGGGTTGCGGTAGAGCCGATAGCCCAGCCTCCGGAGCGGGGTGAGCGCCTCGTATTCGGCAACCGTCAGGGTCTCGACATCCCCGCGGCCCCGCCGGTCGAGATTGCCGGTGGTCGCGTGGTGCGCCGCATGGCCCTGTTTCCAGCTGCCGTAGGGCGTGAGCGTGAGCACGCAGAGCGCGCGGCCGAGGAAATCGTTGGCGGCACGCGACTTGAAGAACGAGCCGTGGCCGCAATCGTGCTGGATGATGAACAGGCGAACGAGCAGCCCGGCCGTCGGAATCGACAGCAGAAGCGTCAGCCAATAGCTGCCGCGCGATGCCTCGGCCATGACCCCGAGCAGCGCGATGAACGGCAAGCCGGTCGTTATCAGCTGAAAGAGGCTTCGCTTGAGATCGGCGCCATAGGCTTTGAATCGCCGCGACAGGTGCCCGCCGAGGATTTCGCTCTCGGAGAACGAGAGGCATTCGGTAGAAGTTGACGTCAATGAATGCCTGCCTTCGGTTCCCCCGGCGCATGGCGCGCCGCGGACATCGCCGGAAGTGCGGTCCGATCGCTCGGCGGCGCTTCTCTTTGGGGCGGGAAAAGATGGGCAGCGCGGCGTTTGCGGCGCTTGCGTCCACCCTCATTACCTCAAGCTTCGATGCCATTCCGAAATGGCCGCGCGGCGGGCAGATTACAAGGGACGGACCGGGATCAGGAGAAGGATTCGGCCGAAATCCGCAGCGTGAGGGTGGCCGAGCAGCCGGGCGGGAGGATGGTCATGGCCTCGGGCGCGCGGTTCGGGGCGTCGGGGGTGTGACCGACCGGTTCGAGGCATAAGGCGCTGCCGTCGGCGGGGGCGTAGACATGGAGGTGCGGGGCGCCACTGGCGGTGATCGCGATGGTGCCGAGATCGTCCTCGATCGTCGCCTCGCCGCTCCACCCGGCGAAGCAGTGATCGACCGTTTCGGGCGGCAGCGCCGCGCCGTGGCGGAAGTCGGCGAAATGGTCCGCCGGGGCGGTGACGCCGGTCGGCAGGCACTCGGGATCGCTCAGAAGGACATGGTCGGCGGCGAAGCGCACGCGGGCGCCCTCGCGGCGGCGGAAGTACGGGTGCAGGCCGATCCCCGCGGGCATCGCGGTGTCGCCCCGGTTCGTCAGCACCAGCGTAATCGCGCAGCCCTTGTCGCCGAGCCGCACGCGCTGCTCGGCGCGATAGCCCCACGGCCAGGCGCCCAAGCCGTCGTAATCGTCGACGATCACGCATTTGCCTTCGACCGCGCTTTCGACCCGCCACTCCCGCTGCCAGGCGAGGCCGTGGATGCTGTGGCGCTCGGGCGCGAAGTTCGGCGGCAGGACGATCTCGCGCCCGGCGAAGGTGAAGCGCCCGTCGCGGATGCGGTTGCAATACGGCACGAGCGGGAAACAGGCGGCTTCGAGCGGGTGGGTTACGCCTTGCGGCATCGTCCGCAGCACTTCGGTGCCATCGAGCGTCAACGATGCCAGCACGCCGCCGACCTCGGGCCGCAGCTCGGCCTGCCATGGGCCCGCGCTGAGCGTCAGGCTCACTGCGTTATCGGCAGCTCGAAGCCGGGCACCGGCAGGGCGCGGGCGTCGTAGAGGTTGACCACCGGGCTATCGATCCAGGCATAGCGCACGCGCGTCGCCGGCTGGCCGTCGTCGACGATGCTCAGAGTGTCGCCCATTGCGGTCGCCGCGGCGTAGCGGCAGCTCTCTTGCGTCGCGCCGCACAGCTCGACGCCGATGGCGTGGCCGCTGCTCCAGGTGTGCAGGCCGCCTTCGATGCCGGAGAAGCTCACGACCACCGCGCCGCCCTGGCGCCTGGCCGAAACCGGCAGCGGCAGCGCCTTGCCCTCGGCGCCCATGGCCATGCGCAGGCCGACGCGGAGTTTGTCGAGCGGGTGGAGGTTGTCGTTCTCGCCGATGTCGAGCGTCGGGATCAGCGCGGCGTTCCTGTCCGCGGCGACGGCCTTGAATTCCTCGTTGCGAATCTCGGCCCAGCCCGAAGCGGTCGGGTGCTCGGTGGTCGGGCCCCAGTTCGGGAGCTGGATCACCAGCATCCTGAGGCCGGACCCGAATTGCTCGCGCCAGCCGGCGATGAGCTCGCGCAGGCGATCGGCATAGCCGGGGATGCCGACGTCGCTTTCGCCCTGGTACCAGCCGGCGCCAGTGAGGGCGAAGTGGCCGAAGGGAGAGATCATCTTGTTGTGCATCACGCCGATCCCGGCGATCCCGTCCCACGGCGCGCGCGGCGGGTAGTCGGTGACCTTGGAGATCGAATAGCGCCAGCCTTCGCCGAGGGGTATGCTCGCGCCATTGGCGAGGTCGAACGACAGGCGGTCGGGTTTGCTCTCCATCCCGCCGGCGCCGTAGCTGTTGGTGACCAGCACCATGACCTCGTTGGCGCCCGCCTTCAGGTAGCTCGCGGGGATGCGGTAGTGCCGCTCGTCGCTCCAGCTCGAGGTGTTGCCGACGGGGTGGCCGTTGACGAAGGTCATGTCGATGTCGTCGACCAGCCCGATGTTGAGCGTGCCGCCGGCCTTGGCCTGCTGCGGCGTGAGCGTGATCGTGCGGCGCATCCACACGTTGCCGTTGCCGTTCGTCGCCAGCGGCGTGCCCTTCCATTCGCCCCAGGCCGATATCTGCGGCACCGGCTGCCAGTCGAGCGCGTCGGGATTGTCCCACGGCGCCTGATGGGCGTGATCGGTCCACCACTTCTCCCACTCCGGGCCGAAAGCGGTGACCGCGGCGAGCGGGTCCTTCTGGTACTGGACGAGCTGCGCCATCGCCGCGGCGCCATAGAGCTTGGCGCCCCCCTCGGGATTGAGCCAGGCGCGTATCTGCGAGCCGCCCCAGTTCGAATGGATCGCGCCGATCGGGACCTTGAGGTCCTTCCTCAGCTGCCGCGCCATGAAGTAGCAGGCGCCGGAGAAGTCCTTCACGCTGTCGAGCGCAGCTGGCGCCCAGGCGACCTTGCCGCCGAAATCCTTCTGCGGGGTGAGCGCGCTGACTTTGGGGATCATCAGCAGGCGGAGGCTGTCGTCCTTCGAGTTCTGCGCCGCCAGCGGACCGCCGGCCGAGGACCACGTCGAGAATTCCATGTTCGACTGCCCGCCGCACAGCCAGACGTCGCCGACGAGGAGGTCGGAGACGGTGGTCGAGCTGGCGTCGGCGCCGTTCACCGTGAGGGCGACCGGTTCGCTCGAGGCGGGCCGCGCCGGGAAAGTCAGCGCGAACGACCCGTCCTTCGCCGCCGTGGCGCTGGCGCTCGCGCCCCCCAGCGTGCCGGTGAGCTTCTCGCCCGGCTTGGCGGTTCCCTCCACCACCACCGGCCGGTCGCGCTGGATTACCGCGTGATCGGTCCACACCGGGCTTAGCGTGGGCGCAGCGAGCGCCGTGGAAGCGGACAGGAATGCGGCGAGTGCGACCCCGGCTTTGATCACGATAGCTTGACCCTCGTCCCGGCGAAGCCCGCCACCGGGGCTTCGAACGCCAGCAGGCTACCCGCCAGCGGCTGCGCGGCAAGCTTTTCCGCGCTGAGGCCTGCCCTCGCGCTGGTGACGTAGACCGTCTTGAGGTCGTCGCCGCCGAAGCACAGCTTGGTCAGATTCGAGGTCGGCATCGCCACCGTGGCGTCGAGCTTGCCGTCGGGCGCGAAGCGGGCGATTCGGTCGCCGACGTAGAGCCCGGTCCACAGGAAGCCTTCGGCATCGAAGACCGGGCCGTCGGGATAGGCGCCGGGAAAATGCGCCTTGGTGTCGACGAACAGGCTGACCGGTCCCAGGCTGCCGTCGTCGCGGATTTCCGCGGCGAGGATCTTCTGGCCGAGCGTGTCGGTGAAAACGATCCGCTTGCCGTCAGGGCTCACCGCCGGGCCGTTGGTGATCGAGACATGGTCGGGGCCCGCGGGCGTGACCTGGCCCTTGTCGAAGACGTAAAAGCGCCCGGTGTCGGCCTTCTCGCCATCGTCCATCGTGCCGAGCCAGACGCGGCCGCGGGTGTCGGTGCAGGCGTCGTTGTTGCGGTTGCTGGCCGGTTCGCCGGGCACGTCGCGCAGGCGGGTGAAGGTCTGGTGCTCGGGATCGAAGGTCCACAGCCCTTCCTTGAGCCCGCAAAGCAGACGGCCGTCTTCGGCGGGCAGCGCCCAGCCGATCTGGTCGGGGGCCACGGCGCGGGCATTGCTGCCGGTCGCCGGGTCGTAATGCCACAAGTGGTGCTTCTTGATGTCGACGAACCACACGACCTTGCGCCGGGCATCCCACAGCGCCCCTTCACCGAGCGTGCACTCGGTGTGAAGCACCTCGCGAACCTGAGCTTTCATCTCCATCCGGCATCGACCCAATAGTTGTGCGCGGTGCAGAAGCGCGCGTCGTCGCTCGCCAGGAACATCACCATCGCGGCGATGTCGGCCGGCTGGATGCGCCCTTCGAGGCATTGCTGGGCGACGATCTCGGCCTCGCCCTCGGGCGTGTACCACTGCATCTGCCGCGGCGTCTGCACGTTGCCCGGGATCACCGCGTTGACGCGGATACCGCAGCGCCCCCACTCGCGCGCCAGGCTGCGGGTGAGGCCCTCGATCGCCGCCTTGGCGGTCTGGTATAGCGTCAGGTCGGGCAGCCCGAGGTGCCAGCTGATCGAGCCCAGGTTGACGATCGAGCCGCCGCCGGCCGCCTTCATCGCCGGCAACACCGCCTTGGCGGCGAAGAACTGGTGCTTGAGATTGACCGCCATCCGCTCGTCCCAATAGGCCGGGGTCACTTCCTCGACCTGGTGGCGATCGTCGTTGGCGGCGTTGTTGACCAGCACGTCGCAGCCGCCGAGCTTGTCGACGATCTTGGCGATCTTGGCGCCGTAGTCGGCGCAGTCGCGGATGTCGCAATGGACGAACAGCGGCGCGATCGCCGCATCGGCGAGCCGGGCGACGAGCGCCTCGCTGGCGTCGTCCTGGACGTCGACGAAGGCAACCGCCGCGCCCTGGCGGGCAAATGCCTCGACGATTCCCTCGCCGATCCCCGTACCGCCACCGCTGACGATGACGCGCTTGCCGGCGAGGCTCGGATAGACCGCCCCCTGGCCCACCGGCCTGATGATTCCCTCCGCCAAAGCCCTCAATCCCCTGTGTAAACTGTCTTGATCTGGGTGTAGAATTCGACCGCCGCGAAGCCCTGCTCGCGCGGCCCGTAGCTCGATCCGCGGGTACCGCCGAACGGCACGTGGTAATCGACCCCCGCCGTCGGCAGGTTGACCATCACCATCCCGGCGCGGACGTTCTTGCGGAAATCGCGGATCAGCTTGGCGTTGTTCGAAACGATCCCGGCCGAAAGCCCGAACTCGCCGCGATTGGCGAACTTGAGCGCCTCGGCGTAGTCCTTGGCCCGCACGGTCGAGACGACCGGTCCGAACACTTCCTCGCAATTGATGCGCATGCTCGGATCGGTGTCGGCGATCACCGTCGGCTGCATGAAGTAGCCCGGGGTATCGAGCGACAGCTTGTCCCCGCCCGCGGCCAGCCGCCCGCCTTCGCCGGTGGCGATGCCGACGTAGCTCATGTTCTGCTCGAACTGGCTCTCGCTGGATGCCGGGCCGACTTGCGTGCCCTCGGCGAGCGCCGGGCCGACCTTGAGACCCTTGGCCCGCTCGGCCAGTGCGGCGACGAACTTGTCGTGGATCGCGTCCTCGACGATCACCCGGCTCGAGGCTGTGCAGCGCTGGCCGGTTTGGAAGAAGCCGCCGTCGGCGGCGATCGCCACCGCCTTGTCGAGGTCGGCGTCGGCGAGCACCACCAGCGGGTTCTTGCCGCCCATCTCGAGCTGCACCCGCGCCTGGCGCGCGACCGCGCTGTTGGCGACCTGCGAACCGACGCCTTGCGAGCCGGTGAAGCTGATCGCCGCGACGTCCTTGTGATCGACGATCGCCTGGCCGACGCGGCCGCGCCCGAGCACGAGGTTGAACACGCCGGGCGGCATCCCGGCGTCGTGGAGGACCTGCGTCAGAGCCGCGGCGACAGCCGAAGTGATATTGGCCGGCTTGAGCACCACGGTGTTGCCGAACGCCAGCGCCGGGGCGGCCTTCCACGCGGGAATCGCGATTGGGAAGTTCCACGGCGTGATCAGCCCGACGACGCCGAGCGCCTCGCGGTAGGTCGCGACATCGAGGCCCGGGCGGGTGGATTCGAGCGTCTGGCCGTGGCGCCGCAGCGCCTCGCCGGCGAAGTAGAGCAGGATGCGCGCGGCGCGCAGCGTCTCGCCGACACCCTCGGCGCGGGTCTTGCCTTCCTCGCGGGCGAGCAGCTCGCCGATCTCGCCCGAGCGGGCGAACAGCGCCTCGCCCGCCTTGCGCAGCACGTCCGAGCGCACCTCGGGCGAGGCGTTCGCCCAGCCCGGCTGCGCGTCCTTCGCCGCGGCGACCGCATGGGCCACTTCCGCCTCGCCGCCGTCGGGGAAACGGGCGACGACTTCGTCGGTATCCGACGGGTTGCGGCTTTCGAGCGCGCCGTCCGCGCCGGTCCATTCGCCGCCGATGTAATGCCCGAGAATCTGCGTATCCATTTTGCGTCCCTAAATCCTGTCTGCCAGCCCGCGCGAAGCGAGGTTGCGCATGAAAGCGCCGATGCCGAGCTCCCAGCGTGGCGCATCGCGGCTGGTCGTCACGGTGTTGGTGAGCCGCCCGAGCCGGCGCGACGAGATCGTCACCCGGTCGCCAATCTTGTGGGTGAAGCCGCCGCCGGGCGTGTCGCGGTCCTGCGTCGGCGCGAACAGCGTGCCGCAGAACAGCACGAAACCGTCGGGATAGTGATGCTCGGACAAGGTCTGCGCCACCAGGTCGAGCGGGTCGCGGCTAATCTGGCCCATGTCGTTGCTGCCTTCGAGGCGGTAGCCCTCGGGCCCGTCGATAGTCAGGTCGACGTTGGCCTGGCGCACGTCGTCGATGGTGAAGTGGCCGTCGAACAGGCGGATGAAGGGCCCGATCGCGCAACTCGCGGTGTTGTCCTTGGCCTTCGACAGCAGCAGTGCCGAGCGGCCTTCGAAATCGCGCAAGTTGACGTCGTTGCCGAGCGTCGCTCCGAGCACTTGCCCACGCGGATCGACCGCCAGCACGACCTCGGGTTCGGGGTTGTTCCACGCCGAATCCGAGCGCACGCCGATCTCGGCGCCCGCGCCGACGGTGGAGAGCACCGGCGACTTGGAGAACACTTCGGCATCGGGCCCAATCGCCACCTCGAGGTACTGCGACCACATGCCTTCGTCGATCAGCGCCTGCTTGAGCTCGGCCGCCTCGGCGCTCCCCGGCACCACCGCGCGGATGCCGGCGCCGACCTTGGCTTCGAGCGCGCCGCGAATCTCGGCCGCCTTGCCGGCATCGCCGCGCGCGCGTTCCTCGATCACCCGCTCGATCGCCGAGAGCGCGAAAGTGACTCCACAGGCCTTGATGCATTGCAAGTCGGCCGGGGAAAGGAGGCTCCAGCCCTCAGGCAAGCCTTGCTCCACCGGCCCAAGGTCGCGCCCGCCCGAGAAATGCTTGCGGTCGATCGCGCCGGCGACCGTCGCGACCTCGTCGGTCAGGTCGAACAATCGCCCGCCGCGCAGCGCGATGACGCACGGCCCGGCCGGCGAGAGCGCGCGGCCGATGAAGGTCCCGGACGCAAAGTCCGACGGCAGAATGTCGTGCAGCGTTTCGGCCACAGCCGCTTATTGCCCTCTCCGTTGATAGCGCTACCATATGGGCGAGGATGAACGAGAGAGCAAGTCCGTTCATCCCCTATGGGAGGATTTCGTATGCGCGAAACACTGGCCGCCGCCGGAGCATTCCTGGCTTTTGTTTCAGCGCCTTGCGCCGCGGCGCCGACGGCGCACTTCGCCGAGCTGACCTACGTTGCGCAGCATGTTCCGCCGACGCCGGCGGGGAGCTACCGCAACCCGGTGCTGCCGGGCTTCCAGCCCGACCCTTCGATCATCCGCGTCGGGGACGACTTCTACCTCGTCAACTCGACCTTCGCGTGGTTTCCGGGCATCCCGGTCTACCACAGCCGCGACCTCGTCCACTGGCGGCAGATCGGCAACGCGATCGACCGGCCGGGGATGCTCGACCTCGCCGGGCTCGGCACCAGCCGCGGCGTCTTCGCGCCGGCGATCACCCGGCACGAGGGCACGTTCTACATCCTCAACACCTGCGTCGATTGCGGCGGCAATTTCCTGGGCACGGCAACCAACCCAGCGGGTCCGTGGTCGGACCCGGTATGGCTCGATTTCGACGGCATCGACTGTTCGCTGTTCGTCGACGAGGATGGCAGTGCGTGGATCGTCAACAACGGTTCGCCGCCTGAAACGCCGCGCTACGACGGACATCGGGCGATCTGGATCCAGCAGTTCGACCTGAAGACGCTCAAGCTGTTTGGGCCCCGCAAGGTGCTGGTCGACGGCGGGGTGCACCCGGAGGACAGGCCGGTCTGGGCCGAAGGGCCGCACGTGTTCACGAAGGACGGCTGGTACTACCTGATGGCCGCCGAGGGCGGCACGGCGGAGAATCATTCCGAGACGATCTACCGCTCGCGCCGGCCCGACGGGCCGTACGAGGCCGGGCCGATCAACCCGATCCTGACCCAGCGCAACCTGCCGCCCGGCCGCTCGGACCGCGTCGAGGCGACCGGCCATGCCGACCTGGTGCAGCTCGCCGACGGCAGCTGGTGGGGCGTGTTCCTGGCGACGCGGCCATTCGCCGGGCAATCGACCCTGCTCGGTCGCGAGACCTTCCTGCTGCCGGTAAGCTGGCAGGACGGCTGGCCGCTGTTCCTCTCCCCGGGCGAGCCGGTGCCGCTGGTGGCCAGGCGTCCCGCCCTGCCCGCCTCGCCGGGCGACGCATGGGACAAGTGGACCGACGACTTCAGCGAGCGCGCGCTCTCCGCCGAATGGCTGCGCATCCGCAATCCCGGCGCGGTGCAGGACCACGCGCTCGAAGGCGGCGATCTCGCGCTGGTCCCCGGCGCCGATCCTGCGGGCAGCCTCGGCACGCCCGCCTTCTGGGGCAAGCGCCTGCGCCATCCGGCGGCGACCGTCTCGACCACCGTCGCCTTCGCGCCCGACAAGCCGGGCGACTTCGCCGGGCTGCTGGCGTTCATGGACGAGGCGCACTTCCTCGCCTTCGGGATCGAGGGCCAGCAGATCGTCGCTCACCGGCGCACCGATGCGACGCAGGACGAGCGCGGCGAAGTGGTCGCCAGCGCGCCGCGCGGCGTGACCGGCCCGCTCGAACTGCGTGTGGCCATCGACGGCGGCCACGCGGCGCTGAGCTGGCGCAAGCCGGGCGGCCGCTGGCAGGTGCTGTCGGCGAAAGTCGACGTCGAGCCGCTCGCCACGGTCCATGCCGGGCTGTTCACCGGACTGGTGATCGGGCCTTACGCACTGGCGGGCCGCTAGGGCACCTTGAACACGTAGACCGGGCCGATATCGACCACCTGCGGCGCTTCGGCGAAGTGCAGCGCGATCTCCGCCTTGCCCTCGGGAATCGCCTGGGTGGCGGTGGTATTCAGGCGGATCAGCTGCCAGTTTGGCCCGACAGCGACGAGATGGTCGGCGAAGCCCTCGTGCGGAGGGTCGCTGCTCTGCACACGCACTCCGACCAGCGCCTTGCCGTCGGCTGTGCTGGCGCTGACGGTCTTGGCGGCGACCGCGATCAGCAGCTTGTCGCCGACGGCTATGCCCTCGCGCAGCTGGATCGCGGTACCGACGTCCCAGCGGTTCTGGCCCTTCTGGGTGACGGTGAAGCGGGTCGCCTTGCCCAGCCAGATGGTCTTGTCGTCGAGTTCGGCGATGGAGCCTGCGGGTCCGGAATTGCCCCAGCCGCGCACGTCGGGGCGGTCGATCAGGCGCCCGGCGTCCTTGAGCGGTGGCGGCAGATCGACCGATTCCTTGAGCGCGGCGATCGCCGCATCGGCCTGGCGCGACGGATCGGCCGCGCCGGCGATTGCCGAGGCGCCCTTGACCACGATCGCCTGGCCGATCTGGATCGTCTGCTTGGCTCCGGCGAGCTGCAGCGCGACGACGGCGACCTCCTTGGCGATATTGATGTTCGAGATGCCGCTGGCCTCGTGCCACTCCCATTCTGACCCGACCTTGACCGCCGCGTCGCCGAAGCCGGGCCACGGGTCGGAGTTCTGCTGGAAGCGGACGTTGACCACGCCTTTGCCGTCAGTCGTGTCGGCGGACAGCGCGCGGGCGTAGAAGCCGATCGTCACGGTGTCCCCCTTGGCGATGGTGCTCAGCAGCGGGACGAAGGCCTGGATGGTGTACGGCTTGGGGTCCGCCTTGCGGATCTCGAACTGCACCGCCGCTCCGCCGCCGGGAATCGCCGGGTCGGTCACGCCTTTCGACTTGAAGCCGAGCCCCTGGGTCTTCCAGTCGAGGCTCGACGGATCGTTGATCAGCGTGCCCGGCAGCTTGGCGTCGAGCGCCTGCAACTCGGGGCTGAGGTCCTGCGCCGACCCGACGCTCGCCAATGCCAAGGCGCCCGCGGCGATCCCCGCCATCGCGGCTTTTCCGATCATCGCAACGCCTCCCTTTCGCTTCGCGCTCAATTCTCAGGCAGACCGGAGGCCGCGCGCATCCCCGGCAGCCAGCGCCTGGCCTCGTGGTCGTAGTACGGGAAGGTGTTGGTGTAGGCCCAGCCGCAGATGCCCACGCCGAGCGGGGCGAAAGCATCGTGCACCGCCCGGGTGTATTGCACGCGCTGCTCAAGCGGGATGTGAGCGTCGTAGGCCCCGGTCTCGCCCATGAACGGGACCAGCCCGGTGCGGGCGATGTAGATCCTGATCTTGGCGGTGTCGGTCACCAGCCGCTGGGCGTCCTCGGCGCTGCCGTAGACGCGGCCCAGTTTCGGCGGCGCCGGCTTGACCCAGCCGGCGCCCTGGTGAGTGAAGTCGAACGGCTCGTAATAGTGGAACGTCGGATAGACGTTTGGATCGCCGGGCAGTTCGAGCGTTGCCAGCGAATCGATCCCTGACCAGTTGTCGCCGCCGATCACCACCGGCCGGTCGGGATTGCTCGCCCGGATCATCTTGAGCGCGGGGGCGAGGGTTTCGCCGAGGATCGCGTTGGTCAGCTTCTCGTGCGGCTCGTTTTCGATCTCGAACCACAGGGTCTTCGTCGGCCGGTTCGCGAAGTGCACCGCGACCTGTTGCCAGATCGCCGCCAGCTTGGCGCTGTTGGCCGCCGGATCGTCGTCGAGCGCGTTGAAGTGATGATCGTTGAGTATGACGTGCAGGTCGGCCGCGAGCGCCTGGTCGACGACCGTGGTGACGCGCTTCATCCACTTGGGATCGATCGCGTAATCGGGCCCGCCGCCGGTCTTGTCCGACCAGCGCACCGGAATGCGCACGGTGGTGAACCCGGCGGCGCGGATGCGCTTGAAGTCGCTCGCCTCGATCGCCACGCCGCCGTGCGCGGTCTCGGCTTGGGCTTCGAGCTGGTTGCCCATGTTGATGCACGCGCCGACCGGCAGCGAGCGCGGCGCGTCGGCCGCCGGGGCGGTTGAGGCCAACGTCAGCGACGCGGCCGCCGCGAGCAAGATCGAACGATTCATGGCATTATCCCTTGGTCCATCGCCGTCACGCCGGATCGAGCGTGAAGACGAGCGTGTCGTGCGGCCCGATGGTGCGTTCGAGCGGCGTGGCGGTCGTCCCCGCGGCCTGCCCGGTCCACACGTCGGTCAGGCGGAAACGGGTCTTCTTGAAGTCCGCTTGCCTGTTCTTGAGCCCATCGTTGAGATCGGCCGTCGCCCAGTCGAGCCGCGCGGCGCGCGGGCTGTCGCCGCGGTTGAGCAGGGCGATCGCCCAGCGTCCGTCGGCGAGCGGCTTGGCCCAGTAATCCAGCCCCGGCACGGTGATCCATTTCATCGCCGGGATGCCGAGCGAGTCCTGGTCGATGGCGATCAGGCGGCGATTGGCGAGCAGGTCGCGGATCGCCGGGGTCATCGCCTCGACGTCGGTGCCGACGATCAGCGGCGCGGCGAGCATCGTCCACATCGCGAAGTGCGAGCGGTTCTCCGCCGCGGTCGGCAGGTTGCCGACTTCCAACATGTCGGGATCGTTCCACCCGCCCGGCCCGGCGTAGGCACGCAGGGCGTCCTGGCGGTCGAGGATCGACAGCACGCCCGAGCTGAACCAGCCGCCGTGGTTCACGATGCAGTCCCAGCAATTGGTGATGTCGCCGGTGGTGCGCCAGAGATGGCCGTACTCGCGGCCCCACAGCCACGGCTGATGATCGCCCCATTCGCAGATCGACAGCACCATCGGCCGGCCCGAGGCGGCGATCGCCCGGCTCATCGTGCCGTAGGCCTCGCGCGGGTTGCGCTCGGCCGCGCCCGAGCCGGTGTTGCACCAGTCGACCTTGACGTAGTCGATACCCCACGCGGCGTACTGCGCGGCATCCTGGAACTCGTGGCCCTGGCTGCCGGGGCGGCCGCCGCAGGTCTTCTCGCCGGCATCAGTGTAGAGCCCGAACTTGAGGCCGCGTGAATGGAGATAATCGCCGAGCGCCTTCATTCCCGATGGGAACTTCTGCGCATCCGCCTGGATGTCGCCGTGCGCGTCGCGCGAGAGCTGCCAGCAATCGTCGAGGTTGACGTAGACGTAACCGGCGTCGCGCAGGCCCGACTTTACCAGCGCATCGGCGGTCTGGTGGATCAGCGCCTCGTCGATCGAACAACCGTAATGGTTCCAGCTGTTCCAGCCCATCGGCGGGGTCTGGGCGAGGTCGGCCTTCTGCGCCGTAGCCGTGCCCGGGAGCAGCAGCAGCGCGGCGAGAAACGAAGCAAAGAGTGTGCGCATGCCTAGTAGTTCTCCGTGAAGCGGCAGAACGCGGCGCGGGGCTTGCCCGGCTCCATCGCGGACTGCTCCTGCCCGAAACCCATCTGGCGCGGCCTGACCGGGACCCACCGCTGCCAAGCCGGTCGCGCCGCGGTTCGCCCGGCCTTGCCGTTCGGATCGCCGCTGACCGCCAGCGCCGCCCAGTAGTCCTGCATCGCCACCCCGCCCGGAAGCGGCTTGCGCTCGAACACCCAGCCGATTTCGTAGGCGTGGCGGGTAAAGCCGCCGTTCTCGCCGACGTCGAAGCTGTAGCGCCAGACCGGCCACCCGTGATCGGCCAGGAGATCGGCCAGGCGGTCGGCCGGACAATGGAATTCGCCGTCCGACTGGATGCGCATCTCGAGATGGGCGCGGCGCGGATCGGGCGCCTGCTCGGCGCGGTAGGCCGCGGCGGCCTCGGCCGCATGGGCGCCGAACCAGGTCTCGGCCAGCGTGGCGAGCTTGGTGGGTTCGATCGAATCAGCGCCTGGCCCGAACTCGACTTTGTTGGTCCCGATAATGACCGGCTTGGGCTTGTTCTCGGCGATCAGCAGGTCGGGCGCGCGCGGCAGGACCTTCCCGTCGACGGTGATCCGCAGCCAATTGGCCTCGCCGTGCTGCGCGAGCGGATCGTGCAGCTGCTCCTGCAGCGTCAGCAGCGCCACCGGCGAAAGGCGGCGCAACGCTGCGAGATCGCCCTTGGCGTCGGCCTTCTCTTCCAGTTCGGTTCCGAGCTTCTCGGCTTCGGAGAGCGGACGGAAAGTCATCCCGAAACCCGGCGTGCCGCTCTCGAGGATCGCCTTGTGGAACAGCCCTTGCGCAGCCGGTGCGGCGAGCAGCAGCGAGACGTCCTGCGACCCGGCGCTTTCGCCATATATCGTCACGTTGTCCGGATCGCCGCCGAAGCGCGCGATGTTGTCATGCACCCACTGCAGCGCGGCGATCTGGTCCATCAGCGCGTAATTCCCGCTCGCCCCGCCCTGCTCGGCCGACAGCTCGGGCGAGGAGAGGAAACCGAGCACGCCGAGGCGGTACTGCACCCCGACCGCGACCACCCCTTGCTGGGTCAGGTCCGAATCCGCCGGGCCGCCGGACGACCCCGAGCGATTGGAGCCGCCGTGGATCCACACCATCACCGGGCGCTTGCCGGTCAGCGACGCCGTCTTAACGTCGAGGGTCAGGCAATCCTCGCTGGCGTGGAGCCACGACGCGCGGTTCCAGCCTTCCGAGTTCTGCAGGCAGGCCGGGCCGTTGTGCGTCGCGTCCCGCACGCCTTGCCAGTGATTGACCGGCTGCGGCGGGCGCCAGCGCAAGTCGGCCAACGGCGGCGCGGCGTACGGGATCGCGCGGAAGACCAGCGCGCCGCCGACCGCCTCGCCGCGCACTTCGCCGCCTGGAACGGCGACCATGGGCCCCGCCGGCTGCGCCGAAGCAGCCGTAGCGGCCAGCACGGCCGCGGCGACGAAGCCGCTCAGCCGCAAGGCAGCACCTTCTCCGCGTCGCTGCCGAGGCGCACCTCGGCGAGCGAGTAGTCGGCCGCTCCGGTGGTCTCGAGGATGAACGGCGCGGTGACCTTGCTCATGTCGGCGCCCTTGGCGGCGAAGCATTTGAGCGGCACCCCGTAACGGACGTACTTGCCGTTGGCCGGCAGCTTGACCGGTACGCGCGCGCCGCACTTGGGCCCGTCGCAGCGCAGCGCCAGCGCAGTGCTGGCCGGCGCCTTGTCGACCTTGACGGTGAACAGCACCAGCACGTCGCCGTTTGTCTCGCGGCCGACGTTGATCGGATCGTGGCTCGACACCGCGAGCGCCGCACCGCCGCTGCTCACCTGCACCCGCCGCGCGCCCTCCTGCACCGCTGCGTCCGCCGCAGTGACCTTGGCACGGCCACCGATGGCATCGGCCGGAACCGAGGTGATGCGCTTCTCGTCCGCGCGGTCGATATTGCCGAGAACCAGCGACCAGCTCGAAGCCGGCACGCCCTTGGCGAAGTAGATCCGCGCGTCGCGGGCATCGCCTGCGGTCTCGGGCAGCGCCTTCCACTCCGTGCGCGGCGACTGATATGTCAGCCCGTAGCCGAACGGGAACAACGCCCCATCGGCCATGCTCGGGGTCTTCGGCCAGGCTGTCGGCAGCTTGCCGGCGAAATCGTAGCGCGGTTTGTCGGCGGCATCGCCGATCAGCACGTCGGCCAGCCCGCCGCCCTCGGTTCCCGGGAGCCAGGCGACGACGAATGCGTCGGCAGCGTTGAGCGCGGCGTTCACCTCGAGCGGCCGCCCGGTGATCATCACCGCGACCACCGGAATGCCTTGCGCCTTGAGCTTCTTCATCGTGGCATAGGGACCTGTGAGGTCGGCATCGAGCGCCAGCGTCGCACGGTCGCCCTGGAACTCGGCGTAAGGCTTCTCGCCGAACACCACGACCGCCGCATCGGGCTTGTGGGTGAAGCTGCCGTCGGGCGAAAGCTGCGCGCTGCCGCCGGCGGCGGTCACCGCTTGCCGGAGGCCCTTCCACAGCGTCGTCGAGCCGGGGAACTGGGAGTTGTTCAGGCCGGTGCCTTGCCAACTCAATGTCCACCCACCCGAGGCGCGCGAGACGTCGTCCGCCCCCTCTCCGGCGACCAGCAGGCGGCCGCCGGGCTTGAGCGGGAGCACGCCTTGGTTCTTGAGCAGCACGAGCGATTCACGCACTGCCTGCCGGGCCACGGCGCGGTGCTCGGGCGAGCCGAGCAGGTTCCACTGACCCGACAGCGGCCGGTCGGACGGCTTGCCGGCGGTGAACACGCCGAGACGGAATTTGACCCGCAGGATGTTGGTCACCGCCTCGTCGATCCGCGCCATGGGGATCTCGCCCGCCTTCGCGCGCTTGAGGAGGTCGTTGTAGATCGGCTTCCAGCTGTCGGGCGCCATGTACATGTCGACGCCGGCCATCAGCGCCTGAGGGCAGGAATCGTTGGTGCAACCTTCGACCTGGCCGTGCGCGTTCCAGTCGCTGACGGTGAAGCCGCCAAAACCCATGCGCTTCTTGAGCACGTCGGTGACGAGGCTCTTGTTGCCGGTCATCTTCTTGCCCTGCCAGCTCGAGAAGCTGACCATGACGGTGGCGACGCCGTTCTCGATCGCCGGACCGTAAGGCAGTCCATGGATGTCGCGCAGCTCGTCTTCGGAGATCTGCGCGTCGCCCTGGTCGACGCCGTTCTTGGTCCCGCCGTCGGCGAGGAAGTGCTTGGTCGAGGCGATGACCTTGTCGCGCGCCAGAAGGTTCGGCTGGTCGGGCGGGCCCTGCAGGCCGCGGACCATCGCCCCGACGTACGAAGCCACCAGTTTGGGATCGGACGAGTAGCCCTCGTAGGCGCGGCCCCAGCGGTAATCCTGCGGCACGGTGACCGTCGGCGCGAACGTCCATTCCTGGCCGGTGACGCGAATTTCCTGTGCTGTAGCCGCGCCGATCTTCCCGACCAACGCGGGATCGCGCATCGCGCCAAGGCCGATGTTGTGCGGGAAGACGGTGGCGCCGATGATGTTGGCGTGGCCGTGGACCGCGTCGATGCCCCAGATCACCGGAATGCCGACGCCGCCGCCCGACTTGTCGACAGAGGCGAGGTAGAATTCGTCGGCCGTCTTGAGCCACTCGGGCGCGGGCGCCAGGTCGTTGCCGTTCGGCCCGCTGTTGCCGCCGACGAGGATCGAGCCGAGGTGATACGTCTTCACGTCCTCGGGCTTCACGCAGCACAAGTCCGCCTGCACAAGCTGGCCGATCTTTTCCTCCAGGGTCATGCGCTTGAGCAGGTCGGTGATCTGCGCCTCGACCGCCGGGTCGCGCGGCACCGGGTACTTGTACTGCGGCCATTTCTCGGGATGGGCGACGCCGTTGCCCTCGGCCGACGGTTTTTGGGAAGCCGTCGTACAGCCGACGACCAGCGCCGCGACGGCCCCCAGAGCGAATCGAATCGATGCGTGCAAGACGGCCTCTCCCCTCGCTGCCGCCCTCCCGTTGCGCACGGAATTGTCGCGGCCTCGTGGTTATGGTAGCGCTATCATCGCGCGATGCAAGAGCGTGAGGGGAGAAGCGCCATGGCCTTGATGGATTTCACGCTCGACAGGCGTTCGTTGCTTGCCGGAGCAGGGGCAACCAGCCTCGCAGGCTGCGTCACTCTGCCACCCGCCGGAAGCGACCGCTTCGTCCGCCGGGACGGCATGCGCTTCACCCGCGGCGGTCGGCCTTATCGCTACACCGGCGCCAACGCGTGGTATCTCGCCTGGCTCGGCAGCGACACCAAGTACGGCGACCGTGCCCGGCTCGGCCGCGAGCTCGACCGGCTGCAGGCGATCGGCGTGGGTAACGTCCGCCTCCTCGCGGGCGCAGAGGAAAGCCCGGTCAGGAACAGCATCAAGCCCGGCTTCGAGATGCAGGACGGCACGCTCAACACCGCGCTCCTCGCCGGGCTCGACACGGCGATGGCCGAGCTCGGCAAGCGCGGGATGACCGCGGTTCTGTACATCACCAACAACTGGGAATGGTCGGGCGGGATGATGAGCCGCCTTTACTGGGAGACCGGCAAGCTCAAGAACATGAACGACCCGGCCGACCCGTGGCCGGCCTTCCCCGATGCGGGCAGCGCGTTTTACGCCAACGAGCCGGCGGTCAGGCGTTTCTTCGGCTATGTGCGGATGCTGGTAACGCGCACCAACAGCGTCACCGGCCTCGCCTATCGCGACGACCCGACGTTGATGGCCTGGCAACTCGGCAACGAGCCGCGCCCGGGCGTCTCGCCGGCGGTGATGAAGGCGATCCTGCCCGCCTATTACAAGTGGATCGGCGACAGCGCGGCGCTGATCCGCTCGCTCGACCCGAACCACCTCGTTTCGCTCGGCATGGAAGGAACGATCGCCACCAACGGTAGCACCGAGATCGTCGCCCGCGCGCACCGCGACATCGACTACATGACCGCGCACGTCTGGCCGCTCAACTGGGGCTGGGTCGACGGCAAGAACCTCGCCGGCACCTGGGACGCGGGCAAGGCCAAGGTGGTCGACTACATCGACACCCACGTTCGCCTGGCGCGCGAAGCGGGCAAGCCGCTGGTGTTCGAGGAATTCGGCTTCCCGCGCGACGGCGAGCTCTACGATCCCTCCGTGCCGACCACGTTCCGCCAGCGCTACTACCGCCTGATCTACGGCGCCGCCGAGGCCAGCCTCGCGGCGGGTGGGCCGGTCCAGGGAACCAACTTCTGGGCCTGGAACGGCGAGGCTCGCGCTCAGCACGCCGACCACCATTTCGTTGCCGGCGTGGACACCCAGTACATGGGCGACCCGCCGCACGAGCCGCAAGGCTGGTACGGCAATTTCGACAGCGACGCCGAGATGCTGGCGATCATCCGCGAGCACGCCGAGGCGTTCGCGACCAACTAGCCCCGCAACTGCCGTTCCAGGTAGGCGCGCTCCTCCGCGCTAGGCTGCCATGGCGAGGCGATCAGCCCCGGCGGACCGAAAAACGCCGGGACGATCTCATCCGCGCCATTCTCGCGCCAGGCGCCAGCCAACTCGGCGGCAAGCGGATCGTCGACAAGCGGACCGCCGCGCACGTGGCGCAACCACGCGGCGAGCGCAGCCAAGGTCGCTTCGCACAGTTCGCCGCGCGCCTGGTGCGCCGCGAGGCTGGCGAGCCAGCGCTGGGGAATCTTCTGGCTGCCGTCCATGGCGATCTGCGCCAGCCGGTGTTTGAGCGCGGGGTTGGCAAAACGGCCAAGCAGCGCGTCGGCGTAGGAGTCGAGGTCCTGCCCGACAGCGGGAACGAAGCTTGTCGCCGCCTCGCGCCGCATCAACTGCTCGATGAGCGGCCGCAACGCCGGGTCGGCGATCGCCTGATCGACGTATTCGTGACCACGCTCAAGCCCGAGATAAGCCATCGCCGAGTGGGCGCCGTTGAGCATGCGTAGTTTGGCGGTTTCGTACGGCGCGACATCGGTGACCAGTTCGGCGCCGACCTTATCCCAACCAGGGCGCGGGCCGGCGAAGCAGTCCTCGATCACCCACTGGCTGAACGGCTCGGCGAACACCGCGCCTTCGTCGCGCTGGCCGAGGCGGGCTTCCAGGACGTCGATGTCGGCCGAGGTAGCGGCCGGCACGATACGGTCGACCATCGAGTTCGGGCAGCGGCACTCATTCTCGAACCACTCGACCAGGTCCGGCGCGCGAAAGGCGAGCCACTCGCGCACCAGCCGTTCAAGCTGGCGACCGTTGTCGGTCAGGTTGTCGCACGAAAGCAGCGTCAGCCCTTGCAGCCCCGCGTCGCGGCGTCGCGCAAGCCCTTCCGCCAGCGGCGGATAGAAGCTTGTTTCCGCCAGCGCGAAATCGAGCGAACCGTCGGGCGCCCGCGCATAGCCTTTCTCGGTCACCGTGAAACTGACGACGTGGCATTCGGGAGCCGCCAGGTGTTCGACGATCTCCACTCCTTCACGGTTGCCGACCAGTACTTCACGCACCGCCCCGATCACGCGCGTGGCTTCTGCGTGGCCGCCGCGCTCGGTCAAGGTGTAGAGCCCATCTTGTGGATTGAGTTGCTCCGCGACAGCGGCGGAGCGCAGCGACACCCCCGCAATCGCCCAGTCGCGTTCGCCGCCGCTCATTGCCAGGTCGGTGTACCAGGCCTGGTGCGCGCGGTGGAACGCGCCGAGACCGAAATGGACAATGCCGACGGCTTGCGCATCCCGTTCGTATTCGAAGCGGGCAACGTCCGGCGGCAGCCGGCCCAGCGTTTCGCTTGCCAGCCTCACAGTTTGTAGGCCGCCTTCGCGAGATCGTACGCCAGCGCCCTTGCCACCTCGTGGGCCTCGTCGAGCTCAAGCCGGTGCTCGGCGACCAGCTCGGCGAGGAAGCCGCAGTCGATCCGCCGGGCGACGTCGTGCCGCGCCGGGATCGACAGGAACGCGCGGGTGTCGTCGTTGAAGCCGACGGTATTGTAGAACCCGGCCGTCTCTGTGGTCATCCGGCGGAAGCGGCGCATGCCTTCGGGGCTGTCGTGGAACCACCAGGCCGGGCCGAGGCGCAGGCAGGGGTAATGCCCGGCAAGCGGCGCCAGTTCGCGCGCGTAGGCGCTTTCGTCGAGCGTGAAGAGTATAAGCGTGAAATCGCGCTCGTTGCCGAAGCGGTCGAGCAGCGGCTTGAGCGCATGCACGTAATCGGTCCGCATCGGGATGTCGGCGCCCTTGTCGCGTCCGAAGCCTGCGTAAATGGCGCGGTTGTGGTTGCGGAACGATCCCGGGTGGATCTGCATGACCAGCCCGTCGTCGAGGCTCATCGCGGCCATCTCGGTGAGCATCTGCGCGCGGAACAGCTCGGCGTCTTCCGGCGACGAGTTGCCCGACGCCACTTTGGCGAACAGCGCCTCGGCTTCGGCCGGCGCGAGATCGGCCGTGCGCGCGCTCGGGTGGCCGTGATCGGTCGAGGTTGCGCCCATCGACGCAAAGAACGCGCGCCGCTTGCGGTGGGCGGCGAGGTATCCGTGCCAGGTGCCGCAGTCCTCCCCCGTCAACTCGGCGAAGCGGCCGAGGTTAGGGAGGAAGCCATCGTACTCGGGGTCGACCACAGGATCGGGCCGATAAGCGGTGACGACGCGGCCTGGCCAGTCGCTCTCGCGAATGGCCTTGTGATGCGCGAGCGCGTCGAGCGGGCTTTCGGTGGTCGCGATGACTTCGATGTTGAACCGCTCGAACAGCGCTCGCGGCGCGAACTCGGGCCGCAGCAGCGCGTCGGTGATCGTGTCGTAGTAGAGATCGGCGGACTCGGCTTCGAGGCGCACCTCGAGCCCGAAGACTTCGGCGAAGACCCAGTCGAGCCAGATGCGCGACGGCGTGCCGCGGAACAGGGCGTAGTGCTCGGAGAAGAGGTGCCACGCGTGCCGCCCGCTCGCCGGGCCGCCTACGCCGAGCGCCTCCAGCGGGACGCCCTGCGAATAGAGCATGCGGAACAGGTAATGGTCGGGCTGCAGCAGCAACTCGCTGGCGTTGCCGAATGGCGCGTTGTCGGCAAACCACGCCGGATCGGTGTGCCCGTGCGGGCTGATGATCGGCAGGCCGGCGATCGGCGCATAAAGCTCGCGCGCGATCGCCCGCACGCCGGGCTCGGCGGGAAACAAGCGGTCAGGATGAAGTTCGAGCTTGTGTGCCAGCGGGCCCTCCTCAACTTGTCTCTTGCCGAACCCGGGGGTCCTAACGCAATGGTAGCGCTAACGGGAGAGGAGTTTCGGGCATGAAGATCGCTTCGGCAAGGGTCATCGTGACGTGCCCGGGCCGCAACTTCGTCACTCTGGTGATCGAAACCGACCAGGGCGTGACCGGAATTGGCGACGCGACGCTCAATGGCCGCGAGCTGGCGGTCGCCTCGTACCTGACCGATCACGTCATCCCCTGCCTGATCGGCCGCGACCCGAGCCAGATCGAGGACATCTGGCAATACCTCTATCGCGGCGCCTACTGGCGGCGCGGGCCGGTCGGGATGACCGCGATAGCCGCGGTCGACACCGCGCTGTGGGACATCAAGGGCAAGGTCTGCGGCCAGCCGCTCTACCAGTTGCTCGGCGGCAAGAGCCGCGAGCGCGTCCTTGTCTACGGCCACGCCAACGGCGCCGATCTCCACAGTACGGTCGAGGCGGTCGGGCGCTACATCGAGATGGGCTACCATGCCATCCGCGCGCAGAGCGGGATTCCCGGCATCGACAAGGCCTACGGTGTCGGCCGCGGCGATACATACTACGAGCCGGCCGACGCACGGCTGCCGACCGAGACCGTGTGGGACACCGCGAAGTACCTCGATTTCGCACCCAGGCTGTTCGACAAGCTGCGCGAGGCCTATGGTTTCGGGCCGCAGCTCTTGCACGACGTGCATCACCGGTTGACGCCCAACGAAGCGGCGCAGCTCGGCAAGTCGCTCGAACCCCACCGCCTGTTCTGGATGGAGGACGCCACTCCGGCGGAGAATCAGGAGGCCTTCCGCCACATTCGCCGTCACACGACCACGCCGCTCGCGGTCGGCGAAGTGTTCAACACCATCTGGGACTGCAAGCAGCTGATCGAGGAGCAGCTGATCGACTATATCCGCGCGACCGTAGTCCACGCGGGTGGAATCACCCACTTGCGCCGGATCGCCGACTTCGCGGCGATGTACCAGGTCCGCACCGGGAGCCACGGCGCCACCGACCTCAGCCCGGTATGCATGGGAGCCGCCCTGCACTTCGACACCTGGGTGCCCAACTTCGGCATCCAGGAATACATGCGCCACACCGAGGAGACGGACGCGGTATTCCCGCACGACTACCGCTTCGAAGACGGGCACCTGATCTGCGGCGAGAGCCCGGGGCATGGGGTGACGATCGACGAAGCGCTGGCGGCCAAGTATCCGTACAATCCCATGTGCCTGCCCGTCGCGCGCCTCAGCGACGGGACGATGTGGAACTGGTGACATGATCGGGGGGCGCTTTCGCGTGGTCTGCGCCGGCGAGGCGATGATCGAGCTGTCCTCGCGCTCGGGCGGCTGGCAGGTCGGGCACGGCGGCGACACGATCAACCAGGCGCTCCACCTCGTACGCTTCGGCCACGACGTCGCCTATCTCACCGTGCTCGGCTGCGACCCCTTCGCCGGGCCGATGCGCGCCGCGTGGGGCCGGGAAGGAATGGACACCTCGCTGGTGCTGAGCGATCCTGTCCGGACCACCGGACTTTACGCGATCTCGATCGATGCGCAGGGAGAGCGTCAGTTCAGTTACTGGCGCTCCGACAGCGCCGCGCGACGGCTGTTCAATCACCCCGACAGCGTGAGCGCCGCCGCCAAGGCCGCGCAAGCCGATGTGCTCGTCTATTCGTTGATTTCGCTGGCAATCCTGCCGGAGGAAGGACGCGAGGCCTTGCTGGGCCTGGCGCGAGCGGTGCGCGCGCGCGGAGGCAAGGTGGCTTTCGACGGCAACTATCGCCCGCGTCTATGGCAAAACCCCGACGAAGCCCGGCTCTGGCGTGACTGGGCCGCCCATGAGGCTGATTTCGGCTTTCCCACGCTCGAAGACGAAGAACAGATCGCCGGGGGCGCGGCCGAGCCGGCCGCCATCGCTGCCGCCTGGCGCGAGGCGGGCTGCCAGGAGGTGGTTGTCAAGCTCGGCGCCCGGGGCTGCGTGCTGCCGGGCGGGGACATCGCGCCACCCCACGCGACCTTGCAGCCGGTCGACACCAGCGGCGCCGGCGACGCCTTTGGCGCGGCGTACCTGTCCTGCCGTCTGCGCGGCGGCTCGGCCGAAGAAGCGGCGCGGGCCGGTCACGAACTGGCGGCATGGGTGATGATGCGCAACGGCGCGATCCCGCCGCTCGACCATGCCGCGCCTTACAGCTTGAGCGCGACCGCCTTGCCCGAATAGTCGAGCCAGCGTTCGGGCCGCTGCTCGAACACCGGCCCGCCGACGCTGCCGTGAACGACCATACCGATCCGTCGGGTTGTCGCCATGCCGGGGAAATGGCCTTCGCGTTCGCCGATCGTCAGCCGCCGCGCCTTGTCGTCCCAGCTCATGGGGATGCGGGCGAATTCGCCGCGGGCGTAGCCCATGTCCTCGCCCTGGTCCTCGTAGAGGGTGAACGATCCGTCGGCGCCCGGGAAGACGTGGATCGTCAGCGGACCTTGCGAGCTCTCGCCTGTCCACTGCACCTCCGGGCCCAGCGGCACGATCGATCCGGCGCGAATGAACAACGGCATCCTCTCGCGCGGTGCTGGCGCGGCATACTCCCGGCCGCCTGCGATCCGCTTGCCGCTCGCTTCTTCGTACCACTCGCTTCCGCCGGGAAGGTAGACCTGCCGCTCGCGGGCCTTGAACTCGCTCACCGGCGCGACGAGCAACGCGCGGCCGAACATGTATTCGTCGTCGACGCCCCAGGCGCGCTTGTCGCCGGCGAAGTCCATCACCAGCGGGCGCATGATCGTGCCGTCGTCGAAGTAAGTCCCGGCGGCGAGCGTGTAGATGTACGGCAGCAGGCGGTAGCGCAGCTTGTCGTAATGGATCAACGCCGCACGCATCGCCGGGTCGCCCTCGGAGACCTGCGGGATTTCGCGCAGCGGGAACTCGCCGTGGCTGCGGAACAGCGGGCTGAACGCGCCGAACTGGAACCAGCGCAAGTACAGCTCGCGCCATTCGGGCAGCGCCGCCGGGTCCTGCTTCGAATAGCGGTCCTCGACGGCGAAGCCGCCGATGTCATGCGTCCAGTTGGGAATGCCCGAGAGTGACAGGTTCGATCCCGCGCTGATCTGGTCGCGCAAGTTGCTCCAGCGCGCGGCGACGTCGCCCGACCACACCGCGGCCGAAGCGCGCTGGGTGCCGCCGAAGCCGCTGCGGGTGAGGATGAACGGCCGCTTGTCGGGCTCGGCGGCGCGCAGCCCCTCGGCCATGCCAAGCGCATGGACCAGCGGGTAGCTGTTGAAGATCGCCCCACCGGGAAGCCCGGCCGCGGGCGAGGTCATCTGATACGCGCGCTCCTCGATTGAGAGGTTCGAGTGCCAGTCGGGCTCGGTCGCGTCCATCCACCAGGCGTCGAAGTGCTTCGAGACCAACGCGTCCCTGATCTGGCGGAAATAGATCTTCCGCGCCTCAGGCGAATAAGGGTCGTAGTAAGTGTTGGCGTAGCCCGGCCCGACCCAGTCTTTCTGCGTGGCGTCGAGCGGGCGCTGGTAGAGGTATCCCTTCGCCGCCAGCTCCTTGCCGTTGTCGGTCCCCGGATAGAACTTGGGCCAGACCGAAATCATGATCCTGCCGTGCATGGCGTGCACGGCGTCGACCATTTCCCGCGGCCTGGGAAAGCGTTTGGGATCGAACGTGTGGCTGCCCCACTGGTCTTCCGGCCAGTAGAACCAGTCCTGCACGATCGCATCGAGCGGGATGCCCTCGTCGCGGTACTGCTTGACCACGCCGACGAGCTGATCCTGCGTTTCATAGCGCTGGCGCGACTGCCAGAAGCCGTACGCCCAGCGCGGCATCATCGGCGCCTTGCCGGTCAGCCGGCGATAGCCGGCGACGAGCGCGTCCATGTCCTTGCCGGGCACGACATAGTAGTCGATCGCCTTGCCGGCCTCCGACGCGAAGCTGACGGAACGGCGGTCGGCCTCGGGCAGCGGATCGGCGTGATAGAGCGCGATATAGCCCTGGTTCGGTTGCCACTCGACGCGCAGTTTGACGGATTTGCCAGCGGTCAGCGGCAGCTCGAAATTGTGGTACCAGGGGTTCCAGTTCTGCCGCCAGCGCTCGAGCACTTTCTTGCCGTCGGCATAGACCTCGACATAGCTTGAGGAATACAGGCGAAACTTGTGATCTCCAGATTTTTCAGGAATATATGCGCCGTTCCAGACAACCATTGTCGTCTGGGTGAGGGGCAATTTCGCAGGCCAGCGCTTGAGATCGCGGATGTAAGGGTAGTCGATCGCGGCCTCTGACCGCCTCGCCGCCAGCTTCTCGCCGGCGAAATATTCGGCCTGCCACCCGGCTGGCAGCTTCAGCTCCGCGTACCCCTTGGGGTCGCCCACCCGCGTAATCGAATTGTTGTCCCACAGGATGCCGTACCCGCGCGTCGAGAGCAGGTAGGGCACGGCGATGTCCATGTTGTGCTGGGCGAGCTCGACGTCCTCGCCGTTGTAGTTCATCTGCCGGTTCTGGTGCTGCCCGAGGCCGTAGAGGCCTGCGTCCGTGCCGCGATTGAACTGCGCGCGGGTGGCAAGGAAGCTCTGCCCTTCGATGGTCACGGGGTCGAGCCGCCGCGCGGGCGCGTATTCCTCGAGCAACGGCTTGCCGGCACCATCGAACACGCTGAGTTGACCGTCGGAGAGCCGCACCACGGCGCGCGAGAGGGAAGTGGTCAGGCTGGCGGTCCCGCCGTCGCTGGCGAATTGCGGCGAACCGTCCGCTTCGGCCACGACCATGTAGCTCTTCGGCGCTTGCATCGGATCGGTCGCTGCGGTCACGCGGAAGGTCCCGTCCGAATAGGCGAGCACGCGCACCTTGAGCCCGGAATCGGTAGTCACCAGCATGCCGTGGGGCACGGGCTCGGCGCTTCCCGCAACCGCCGGCGCGGCGAGCAATAGCGCTGCCAGCGTCAACCCTGCCCGCGCGATCAGCGGGAGCTTGCTGTCGTCAACTTGTCGCAGATTTCCCTCCTTTGGTTGCGCTACCATGGCAAAGCTGCGAAGGGTTGACCAGCGCCAAAGGCGTGACGCGCCAGGGGAATTTGGAGGCGGAATGACGAGTGTTGGTTCGCGCACGGACCGGCGCGGTCTCTGGGCCTTTGCGCTCGGAGTGATCGCCGTGGCTGCAGGCGTCGTGGTCCACGTGCAGATGTTCCTGATGGGCGCCCCTATGGGCTACCAGATGGTCGGCATGGGGATTGATCGCACCATGATCGTCGCGATGGTGCTGATCGTCGCCGGAATCGGCGTTGCAGCCTACGGCCTGCTTCCGCGAAGACTGACAACGGTCGCCGCCGCCTCGGATATTGTGGTTTCGCCGCCCGAAGACGCGCCCTTATCGTGGCAGCATTGGCGCCTCATGGCCGTCCTCGTCGTCGCCCTGATCATCGACGTGATGAAGCCTGCCAGCCTCGGTTTCACTATCCCCGGCATGGTCGGCGAATACGGCGTTCCGAAGGCGACTGTCTCGCTGGTGCCCTTCTTCGCGCTCATCGGCACTGTTGTGGGATCGGTGCTGTGGGGAGCGATCGCCGACATTTACGGCCGCAAGGCGTCGATCCTGCTATCGGCGGTGATGTTCGTCGGGACGTCGGTGTGCGGCGCGATGCCATCGCTCGAGTGGAACATCGGCATGTGCTTTATGATGGGCGCCGCCGCCGGAGGCATGCTGCCGGTAACCTACGCATTGCTGGCCGAGATGATGCCAAGCAAGCACCGCGGCTGGAGCCTGGTGCTGGTCGGCGGTCTGGGCTCGGTCGGAGGCTATTTCGCCGCCAGCGGGGCGTCCGCCCTGCTCGTGCCGATCTTTAGCTGGCGCATTCTCTGGCTGCTCAACCTGCCGACGGGTTTGACGCTCGTGCTGCTCGGCGCGTTCATTCCGGAATCGGCCAAGTTCCTGCTGTCGCGCGGCCGCAACGAGGAAGCACAGCGGGTGATGGCGCGCTTCGGTGCCCAGGCCCACGCCTTGCAGGCCCCGAAAGCCGAGCTCGCCAGCGAACCCAAGGCCGTGGCCCTGACGGGCCGCGCGTTTTTTGGCAAGCTGATCGCGCTGAGTTTGGCCGCAATCTGTTATGGCCTGGTCAACTTCGGCCTGCTGCTATGGCTCCCGGCGGATCTCGTCGCCAAGGGCTACAGCATGGAGGTCTCGAGCCGGCTGCTCGCGGAATCCGCCCTGATCGCCTTTCCCACCGTGTTCCTTGCCGCGCTCGCCTACAGCCGCTGGAGCACGAAATGGTCGGTAGTCGTTTCGATCGCCGTGACGATCGCCGGCTTGCTCGGCGTGTTGAACCTCGAACTGACCGGTTTTGGTAGCCCTGTGCTGCCAGTGGCGCTGATGATCGTCGGCACGAACGCGCTTGTCGCCATGCTGCTACCCTATGCCGCTGAAAGCTTCCCCCTGCGCATTCGCGGCCGGACGACCGGGATTGTCGCCGCCTGCAGCAAGGCGGGCGGCATGCTCGCGCAGTTCTTCGCCATTCTCGCCCTAGTTCCACCCTTGGCATTGGTCGCGGTCGCGACCGCCGTTCCAACTGTGGTCGCGCTGATTCTCGTCGGATGGTACGGCAAGGAAACCCGCGACCGCGACCTACGGGATCTCGATCCGGACGGACATACGTTCACAGGCGCGTAGGCCATGCGGCTCGCTTGGACCCGCGCGCGACCGGAGAAATGGCGCGATCGGGAACGCTTGGCCCCGCCCTGGTCGGCAAGCTGCTCAACCGCTTTGGCGACCCGGTCTCGTTGCTCACCGGCACGGCGACCGAGCTAGCCGCGCCAAAACGGCCGGGAATCACGGTCTTCACCACGCGGGACGGACGCTTTGTCGCGCAAGGGCTTCGTCCAGGGCGTTGGCGGATCGTCATGGCGAGCGAGCCTCCAGCCATTTTCGACTTCGAACTGCCCGATGAAGCGGCGGGCTCGGCACCGGGGATGATCCGGATCGGCACGTTGACGGAAACTCCGCAGGAGCATGGCAAATGAACCGGACGCTTAGAGCTGTACTTGTGGCGACCTCGGCGGCAACGGCCCTTGGCGCCGAGCCAGCGTTGGCGGCGAATTGCGCCAACGTGTCCTTTTCGCCCGGTGCGCCTGCCACGATCACCTACGACCCGATTAAGGCCACACAATCGGCGACGACCACGTTCACGGCGACGCTCTCTGGGTTCGCCAGTAACGACAAGAAGTATATCCTCATCCTGACCGATGCCGACACGGGAACGCCGCTGCGGATTGGCACGACTGGGCCGATCTACACCATCACCTCGGGCGCCACGACGGTATCCTTTCCAAAGAACACCACGGCAGTCAGCTCCGGCGTTGCTCAGTCGGACAAGGCCGTCACATCGCCGAGCTTCACCGTTGCGCTGCCGGTAAATTCTTCGGGACAGGATTTTGTCGGCGGGACCCAGTGCACGGAAAATCTCGGCTACTCGCTGCAATGCTTCTTCGCCAACGGCAACTCCTCGGGCGCCGACACGGGATCGGCAGTCTCCCTGACCACCTCGATCGCCAGCGTCCTCAGCATCGTCACGGCCAGCCCGCAGACGCTCAACTTCGGCAACTTCACGACGACGTCGCAGACACTGCAAGTTTCCCTCAAGAGCACCAGCACGATGTCGGTATCCGTCTCCACCGTGAACGGCTCGCAAATGGTCCTCAACGGAGCCGTATCGCCCTTTCCCACCAATTCGACGATCCCGTACACGATGACGTTCGCCGGTTCGGCGATCACGGCGGGCTCGCCGCAGACCGTTTCGCGAGCGGGTGTCGGCGGCAACACCTTCGCTTTTGCCCTTACGTTGCCCGGAGGCGTTCCATCGGGGAAACTGCCCGGGACCTACGCCGACGTCATCACGCTCACGATCGTCCCCGGTCCCTGACCTGGACCGGGCGGCCATCCCTGCTCTCGTGCAGTGCTGCACGAGTCCACGAAGGGTCAGGACGAGAAGTACAATTTGCGGAAGGCGGCGGCGGTAAAGTCTGCATCTTCACACATAGCGAAGGTATGTGCGGCGGCGGCCAGGCTCATTCGCAGGGGTTCGTCCCCGGCGATCCGCCGGATGTTGTCCGCCAGCGCGGCCGGATCGCCGGGCGGTGAGCAAAGGGCTGCCGCGGGGGACAAGTCGGCCAGGTGACCGACCGCGGTGCCGACGGTCGGAACGCCCGCCATGGCCGCCTCCAGAACCACCAGCGGCCCGCCCTCGTGCAGCGAGGTCATGACGAGCAGGTCGGCCTCGTCGAGCCGGTCCCTGAGCTCGCGATGCGGCAGAAAGCCGCAGAACCGCACGCGCGAACCGAGCTCCAACGCCTCCGCCTGCCGCCGGACCGCGCCGCCGAGCGCGTCCCAGCCGACGATCGACAGTTGGCAATCGACATCGAGATCCCGCAGCCGGGCCATGGCCAGCAGCAGGCTCGCCTGGTCCTTGACCCGGTTCAGGCTGGCGATGTGCAGGATGCGCAGCGGCACGCCCGCCATCCTCGGCCGCGGCGGTGAAGGCCTCCAGTCTCGCGTGCTGACGCCGAGGGTCAGCCGCACGGCCGCGATGCCGATCCCGTCGGCGAGCTTTCGCATGAATTCGCTCTGCACGGTCACCACGCGAGCGCATTTCGCCGCGAGCTCGACGACCGCCCGCCCGCTCGCGGTCCGCTGCCCGCCGTATCCGGCCGCCTCGACCCGAGCGAGCTCGCCGCCCACGAAGGTCAAGATCACGGGCACCCGAAGCAGCCGCCCTAGCAGGCCGGCGATGGCCCCGGTCCACGAGCCGAAAGCGTGGATCGCGTCGAACCGGCCGCGCCAATGCTCGGCGGCGATCGCCCGGCCGATGCGAAGGCTCCTCGGCTTCGATCCGGCATTATAGACGCTCGCTCCCAGGAGCCGCCAGCGGCCCGGCTCGGGCTCCTGCTGCATCGCGAAGACATGCACCTCGTCGCCCGCCTCGACCAGGCGCCGGATCAGCCAGAGCACGCACGGAATGACGCGCGTCGTACCGTCACGGTCGACCCCGCCGGCCAAGACCACCGCGATCTTCATCGGCCAGTCGCGCGGCCGCGCAAGGCCTCGGCCTCTTTCCTGACGAGCGCCACGGCCTCCTCGGGCGAACCTGACAGCGTCAGCAACCAGGCGCCGTTCGCAGTCAGCCGGGCGAGCACGGCTTCGATCTCGGATCGCAAGAGGTCGAACCCCGGCTCGAGCGCGCCGAGTCCGGCCAGGGCCCGCTCTTGCGAGATCGGCGCGAGCGACGCGCGTTCGCCGTGTTGCAGGAGGCAAAGGGTCGCCGAAGTCGCCGGCTCCCGGGCGGCACGGCCCTGGTACGGCTCGATGGCGAACTTCACCCGGCCGTTGCGCAGGCGCGGCGGCCCGGCGGAGGTTCCGGCATCCTTGGCCAGCAAGTGGATCGGTCCCCGCCAGCCCCAGATCGCCAAATGCGGCTCTTGCTGCACATAGACCGTGTCTTCCGAAATGACCGCCATCCCGGCGCGCGAGGCGGCCAGGGCCAGCGAACTCTTGCCCGCGCCGCTCGGGCCGGAGAAGAGCACGGCCAGGGCGTCGAGCTCGACGCCGGAGGCATGGATGGGCACGCGTCCGTTGCGGGTGGCGAGGAACAGGCAAAGCGGCTCCAGGACATCGGCCCGCAGCGCGCCCGGCGAGCCCAGCAGCTCTGGCGAGAGCGTGCAGACCGCCCGCCGGCCGGCAGCATCGGCCGCGGCGGCGACGCCCCTTCCGGACAAGGTCATGCGCCCGCCGGCGACCTCGATGCGCGGAGATTCGAGCATCGCGGAACGAGCGCTCTCGCGCACCTCGATCAGCAAGGGAGCAGCCGCCCGGTCGGGGGCGCCGTCCCACGTCCCGCAGGCCTTGCGCACCGATGCCGCACTCGCAGCGCCGGCGCAGGCGATGCGCACCGGCATGCCGAGAAGCACGGCTTCGACCCGGTGGACGAGCCGGCTGGCCGCGATCATTTGCGCCGACGATTCGGCCCCGCTCCGCATGGCCCGTTGGTTCGGCCGGGATCGGGCGAAGTTCACGCGCTGACCGCCTTTTTTCGCGCCCGCTTTGAACCCTCGCCTCCGCGACAGGCTACCCATTCCCGCAAGTCGGCGGGTGGGAACATGGCATTGGCACTACTGGCACATTCGTTCTTCCTGCGAAGAGACGCAAAGCAACTCGCCCGCCAGAAGCCCTACCCTCCCCTGACGACGCTGCTGGCCGCCGCCATCCTGCGCGAAGCCGGGCACGAGGTATCGCTGTTCGACGCCACCTTCGCAGACGGGCCTGGCGCGTTCGAAGCCCACATCGCGCAGCGGCGTCCTTCGACGCTGATCCTCATCGAGGACAACTTCAATTTCCTGACCAAGATGTGCACCGAGACCCGCCGCGCGGATGCCTTGGCGATGATCGGCGCGGCGCGCAGGCGCGGCTGGCGCGTGGCGGTGAATTCGCCCGATTCCGCCGACAATCCGCGGCTCTACCTCGACGCCGGGGCGCACGCGGTGCTCACCGGCGAGGGCGAGTTCGCCGCAGCCGACTTCGTTCGCGGGGTCCCCGCCGGGCCGGGCACCATCACCATCGGCGCGGATGGCGGGCTGCAACCCCTGCCGCGTCCGCGCATCCGGCCCGATCTCGACCGCCTGCCGCTGCCGGCGTGGGAGCTGATCGACATCGAGGCCTACCGCGCCGTCTGGTCGGCTGCCCACGGCCACTTCTCGATCAACATCGCCGCCTCGCGTGGCTGCCCGTATACCTGCAACTGGTGCGCCAAGCCGACGTTCGGCCGGCGCTACGACCAGCGCTCGCCGGCCTCGGTCGCCGATGAGATGCGCCAGCTCAAGCAGCGCTACAATCCCGACCATTTGTGGTTCGCCGACGACATCTTCGGCATGAGCGAGAACTGGCTGCGCGAGTTCGCCGACGAGGTCGAACGCCGCGACGCGGTGATCCCCTTCATGATGCAGTCGCGCGTCAACCTGATCTCGGTTCCCGTGGCCGACGCCTTGCGCCGGGCCGGCGCGCAGGAAGTCTGGCTCGGCGTCGAGTCCGGCTCGCAGCGGATCCTCGACGCGATGGACAAGGGCGCCCGCGTGGAAGCCGCCCGCGCGGCGACGCGCAACCTCAAGCGCCACGGCATCCGCGCCTGCTGGTTCCTCCAGCTCGGCTACCCGCCGGAGGACTGGCACGACATCCTGCTGACCCGCAACCTGGTGCGCGAGGAGGCGCCCGACGAGATCGGCGTGTCGGTCGCCTATCCGCTGCCCGGCACCGTGTTCCACGAACGCCAGCTCGCCGAACTGGGGCCGCAGCGGAACTGGCGCGACACCGACGAGCTGGCAATGCTGTTCCGCGGCACGTTCGACACGGCGTTCTACCGCGAAGTGCGCGATGCGCTCCATGCCGAGGCGCCCTCCGGCGCGTTCGACGACGCGCGCTGGGCGGCACTGGCGGCGAAGGCGGCGCTGCACCGGAGCGGCGATCTGCGGCTGAGCGCCTGACATGCCCGATATCCTCCTGACCCACGGCTACTTCCTCGGCGAAGACGAGAAGGAGCAGCAGATCATGAAGCCCTACCCGCCGCTCGGGCTGCTCTACATCTCGGCCTACTTGCGGCGGGCGGGGTACGAGGCCGAAATCTACGACAGCACCTGGGGCAGCAAGCCCGAGCTTTTCGCCCGGCTGGCGCGCGAGCCGGGCGGCACGCTGGGGATCTACACCAACCTGATAACCCGGGCGAACGTGCTGGCGATCGTCGCCGAGGCCAGGCGTCACGGCTGGACGGTCGTTCTCGGCGGGCCGGAGAGCGCCAACTACCCCGAGCAGTATCTGGCTCACGGCGCCGACGTCGTGGTCGTCGGCGAGGGTGAGGAGACCCTGGCCGAGCTGCTTCCGGCGCTCGCGAGCAAGGGGCCGCACCGCCTGCACGGCGTGGCCGGCACGATGTTCCGCGACGAGAGCGGGGCCATGGTCAGCAATCCCCCGCGGCCGCAGATCGCCGATCTCGACAGCCTGCCGTGGCCCGACCGCGCGGCGATCGACCTGCCCAGGTACGTCGACACCTGGCGCACCCACCACGGCAGCGGCAGCGTCAACCTGATCACCGCGCGCGGCTGCCCCTACAAGTGCAACTGGTGCTCGCACGCGGTGTTCGGCTATTCCTATCGCCGCCGCAGCTTCCTCGATTGCGCCGCCGAGCTGGAGCACATCAACGAAGTCTATCGCCCCGACCAGGTGTGGTACTCGGACGACGTCTTCACCATCAATCACCGCTGGCTCTACAACTACGCCGGCGAGCTCAAGCGCCGCGGGTTGCGCCTGCCGTTCGAGACCATCTCGCGCGCCGACCGGATGATGAAGGAGGAGGTGCTCGAGACGCTCGCCGAGATGGGCTGCTACCGCATCTGGATCGGCGCCGAGAGCGGCAGCCAGCGGATTCTCGACGGCATGCAGCGCGCGGTGACCGTCGAGCAGGTCGAATGGGCGACCAAGGCCGCCCAGCGCCACGGCATCGAAGTCGGCATGTTCCTGATGTGGGGCTACGACGGCGAGGAGCTCGAGGACATCGAGGCCACCGTCGAGCAGGTGAAGAAATGGAACCCCGACGTGTTCCTGACCACGGTCGCCTACCCGATCATGAACACCCCGTACTTCGGCAAGGTCGCCGACAAAGCGGTGCTGACCAAGGAATGGAGCGCGGCGACCGACCGCGATTTCGTCATCAAGGGCCGCCACTCACGCAATTACTACAAGCATGCCGACACCTGGCTGCGCAGCGAGGTGGCGGCCTTCCGGCTCGAGCAGGACAACCCCGCCGAAGCGCTCGCACGCCGAACCGAGGCGCTGCGCGCGCGCGATTCCCTTCTCGCCGCCGCGCACGAGGTCGAAGCGTGACCGCCGCCCCCACCCTCGCCGCGCTTGGCCGACCCTCGCCGTTCGACGCCATGGCGTCCGAATACGACCGCTCGTTCGGCGCGGGCGCGGTCGGCCGGAGGATGCGCGCGGCCACCTGGCGCCGGCTCGACGCGGCATTCCGCCCGGGCGAGCGCGTGCTCGAGCTCAATTGCGGCACCGGCGACGACGCGGTCCACCTGGCCGAACGCGGCGTGCGCGTGCTCGCCACCGACAGCTCGCCGCCGATGGTCGAGGCGACCCGCGCGAAAGTGGCGCGCGCCGGGCTCGACGCTCTGGTCGAGGCCGCTCCGCTGGCGATCGAGCAGCTGGCGCACACGGCGGCCGGGCGCTTCGACGGCGCGCTGTCGAACTTCGGCGGGCTGAATTGCGTGAGCGACTTGCCCGCCGTCGCGCGCGCACTCGCCGCGCTGCTGCGGCCTGGCGCGCGGGCGCTGCTGTGCGTGATGGGTCCGGCCGTCCCGTGGGAGTGGGGCTGGTACCTCGCTCACGGCGAACCGGGCAAGGCGGCGCGGCGGCTGCGCCGGGGAGGCGCGCCGTGGCGCGGGCTGACGATCCGCTATCCCTCGATCGGCGAGACACGGCGCGCGTTCGCGCCGCACTTCGCGCAGCGCCGCGTCGCGGCGATCGGCGCTCTGCTGCCGCCCACCTACGCGGAAGCCTGGGCCGCGCGTCACCCGCGGATGCTGGCGGCGCTCGACCGCTGCGAGCGCCGGCTCGAGACCGTGCCGCCGCTGCCGTGGCTGGCCGATCACTACCTGCTCGAGCTGGAGCGCCGCGCGTGATCGTGTTCATCAACCCCCGCGCCACGCGGCCCAAGAACCGCCGCTTTCCGCTCTCGCTGATGGCTGTCGGCGCCGCGCTGCCCGCAGGCACCGAATGGGAGATCGTCGACGGCAACCTGCCCGATCTCGACGTGCCGGCCACCGTTACCCGGATCGTGCAGGAGCGGGCCGGCGGAGCCGATCCGGTCGAGCTGATCGCGGTGACCGTGATGCCAGGCCCGCAGGTGGTCAGCGGGGTCGCGGTGTCGAAGGCGCTCAAGGCGGCGCATCCGCAGATCCCGATCGTCTGGGGCGGGAACTTCGGCAGCCTCTATCCCGCGCCGGTCCTCGACGCGCCCTATGTCGACTGGCTCGTGCGCGGACAGGGCGAGCAGACTTTCCTCGACTTGCTCGAGGTCCTCGCCGGCCGGCTCGATCCCCACGCGGTCGCCGGGCTGGCGTTCCGCGAGGCCGACGGCTCGCACTGGATCGGCCCCGAACGCACCTGGGTCGGCCCGGCCGAGCTGCCCGACCCGCCCTATCACAAGGTACCGGTCGCCGAGTACCTCCACCCGACCTTCCTCGGTCGCCGCTCGGGCGTCTACCAGGCCTCGATCGGCTGCCCTTACGCGTGCAACTTCTGCGGCGTGATCTCGGTGTTCGGGCGCAAGGAGAAAGTCCAGCCGCCCGAGCGCACCGCACGGCATCTTGCCTGGCTCAAGCGGCACCACGGGATGGATTCGGTGCACTTCTACGACAACAACTTCTTCCTCAACGAAGCGCACGCGCGCGAGGTGGCGGCGGCGTTCGCCCCGCTCGGCCTCGCCTGGTGGTGCGAGGCGCGGATCGACGCGCTGTGCCGCTTTTCCGACGATACCTGGCGGCGCCTGCGCGAAGCCGGGCTGAAGATGGTCTTCTGCGGCGCCGAATCCGGCTCCGACGAGGTCCTCGCCAAGATGAGCAAGGGCATCACCACGGCGCAGATCGAGGAAGTCGCCGCGCGCACCCGCCAGCACGGGATCATCCCCGAGTTCTCGTTCGTGTTCGGCGATCCCGACGAGCCGGAGCGCGAGATCGACAATACGCTGCGCTTCATCCGCAAGCTCAAGGGCATCAACCCGCGGCTCGAGATCATCAGCTACTTTTACACCCCCACGCCGCAGCGCGCGGGCACTTACGGCGACGTCGACGCGATGTCGGGCACGCCGGGCGATCTCGAGGAATGGACGCGGCCCGAATGGGTCAACTGGATGACCCACGAGGACCCCCACGTGCCGTGGCTCGCCCGCGAGGTGAAGGCGCGGGTCGACGATTTCGAGCTGGTGCTGAAGAGCCGCTTTCCTTCCGCGCACGACCGCCTGACGCGGCCCTGGGGCAAGCTCGCCGGGCAGCTCCTCGCGCTGCGCCGCTGGCGGAGCGGGCATTACGCCGATCCGGAGCTGCTCCGACGGGTGCGCACGCTCGCGCGGCGCCTTCCCGACGACCGCCAGGCCTACGGCCACTTGCGGCAGGCGGGGGCGGCATGACGGTCGCCGCTGCCCGGGAGGCCTATCCCCGCTGGGCCGCGACCTACGAGCACGAGAACGCCGTCACCACGCTCGAATGCGAGCTGGTCGAGCGGCTCTCGCGCTCGCCGCGAGGGTTGCGCCTGCTCGACGTCGGCTGCGGCACCGGGCGCCGGCTCGTCGGCAGCGGCGCGGCGAGCGCGACCGGCGTCGAGGCGTGCCCCGAGATGCTCGCGGCGGGCCGCCAGGCGCACAGTTTCGGCCCGGAAGTCCGCCTGCTCGAAGGGGACGCGCGGGCCTTGCCGGTCCCCGCCGGCGCGTTCGAGCTGGTCTGGTGCCGCCTGATGATCGGGCACTTGCCCGAATGCGAAGCCGCCTACCGCGAGCTCGGCCGGGCCGCGGCCGCCGGCGGGCAGGTCGTGGTGACCGATTTCCATCCCGACGCCTACGCCGCCGGGCTCCGCCGCACCTTTCGCGACGGCGAGGAGGTGCTCGAGATCGAGCACTACGTGCACACCGCCGAAACCCAGATCGCCGCCGCCGAAAAGGCCGGACTGGTGCTGAGCGCCGCCGCCGAGGGCGTCGTCGGGCCGCAAGTGCGCGGGTTCTACAGCGCGGCCGGAAAGGCTGCGATGTACGAGCAGCAGCGCGGCCGTCCGCTAGTGCTGGGGCTCGCCTTCAGGCGCGATGCCTGACCGCCGGATCCTCCTCGCGGCGGACAACCTCGCGGTCGGGATCGAGGGTGGAGCACTGGTCGAGCCGGCCGGCGCGTTCGACCTCGAGCTGCGCTTTCCCGGCTGCGCGATCAGGCCGGGGCTGATCAACGCCCACGACCACCTTCACCGCAACCACTACGGCCGCCTCGGCACGCCGCCCTATCCCAGCGCCTATGCCTGGGGGAGCGACGTCGAGCGGCGCTACCGCGATCGCATCGCTGCGGGGCGGCGGATCCCGCGGCGCGAGGCCCTTCTGGCGGGCGCGTGGAAGAACCTCTTCGCGGGCGTCACGACGGTGGTCCACCACGATCCCTGGGAGGCGGATTTCGAACGCGAGTTCCCGCTTCGCGTCGCGCCGGTCCCGAGCGCCGACTCGCTCGGAATGACGCCCGAACTCGAGCGGGGAGAGCCGGGCGGACTGCTCGCCCTGCACGTCGCCGAAGGGGTGGACCCCGTCGCCGCCGGGGAAGTCCGCGAGCTCGAGGCGCGCGGCCTGCTCGATGCGAACCTGCTGGCGATCCACTGCGTGGGCGTCGATGCCGATGCGGCGGCGCGATTCCGCCGCTCCGGGGCGGCATTCTGCTGGTGCCCGTCGTCAAACCTCTTCCTGTTCGGCCAGACCGCGCCGCCGGCGATGTTCGCCGAAGACATCGATCTGCTGCTCGGCAGCGATTCGCATTTGACCAGCGACGGCGACTTGCTCGACGAATTGCGCCTCGCCCGCGCGACGGGGCTGGCTCGCGACCGCCGGCTCGAACAGGCGATCGGCGAAACCGCGGCCCGGCGGCTCGGATTGCCCGTGGCGCGGCTCGCTCCCGGCGAGCCCGCCGATGTCGTCGTTCTTGCCGCTCCGTTGCTCGAGGCTTCGGCGGCAGACGTGGTCCTGGTCCTCGCCGGCGGCACGCCGCGAGTGGCACGGCCGGATCTTGCACCTATGCTGGAGCAGCTCGGATATTGCGGCCGCCTGGCGACGGTTCGCGGCATCGAACGGTGGACCAGCGGCGCGGCCATTTGAACTCATGCGGGCCCCGGCAGGACCAACCGACGAGGATGACAAGGTCCACGCCAGGGAGGGCACAGGTTTGTTGATCGCTATCGCCACAAGGCATCTTTCAGTCACGGCCGCGGCCCTCGCCCTGCTCGCCGGCAGCCCGGCGTTTGCGCAGGACGCTTCTGCGGACAAGACCGACGCCGGCGAACTCGCGCCGGACGACAGCGCGAACGACGGCGCGAACGACAACTCCGGCGACTTCGTCGAGGATTCCGCCGGCGGCGGGCTCGACCTGTTTTCGGCCGACACCCTGACCGTCCTGCTCGACGCCCGGCTGGTGGTGGCCGATGGACACAGGAGCTTCGCCGATGGCGGCCTCGGCAAGACTCGTTTCGACGGCAACTCCCAGGGAGATTTCAGGCTCCAGGCGGTGCCGGTCGAAGCGGACCTGATCTGGCAACCGCGCTTCACCGACACGTTCGTCGGCAATGTCTCGGTCGCCTGGCAGAAGGACCAGGAAAACGACGCCGATCTCCTCGAAGCCTACCTCACCTTCAATCCGCGCCGCTCGGGCAATGTCGATTACTCACTGAAGGGCGGGCTCTATTGGCCGGAGATCTCGCTCGAGCACGCGACGGGCGGCGCCTGGAGCACGATCTATACGATCACCCCTTCGGCCATCAATGCGTGGGTCGGCGAGGAAGTGAAAGTCGTCGGCGCCGAAGCCACGCTCCACGCAAGCCTGGGGGAGCAGGACCTGTCGTTCACCGCCGGGGTGTTCGGCTTCAACAATACCTCGGGCACATTGCTGTCGTTCCGCGGCTGGGCGCTGCACGACATCAAGGCGACGGCCTTCGGCCACTTCAAGCTCCCGCCGCTCAACTCGTTCATCACCAACGCGCAGGAGCACCGCACCCGCTCGCTGCTCGAGATCGACGATCGCCCGGGGTTCTACGGCCGGGCGGAGTGGCGCCCATCCTCCAGCCTGGTGCTCAATGCGTTCTACTACGACAATCGCGGCGATCCCGAGGCCTTCAGCAACGTCCTGCAATGGGGCTGGCGCACGCGCTTCCTCAACCTCGGGCTCGCCGCGGAACTGGGTCCGGGCACCCGACTGATCGCCCAGGCGATGCAAGGCACCACCAAAATGGGTTTCAAGACCAATGACGTCGTCTGGGTGCACACGCGCTTCCGCTCCGCTTTCGTGCTGATCACGCACACGATCGGCGCGGGCGCGCTGACCGGCCGGGTCGAGGCTTTCGATACCCGGGAGCGCGGCAGCCAGATGGTCCACGCCGATGAAAGCGAAGACGGCTGGGCGATGACCGCCGCCGTGCGCTGGCCGCTGGCAAACATGCTCAACGTGTTCGTCGAGGCGCTGCACGTCGAGAGCACGCGCGGCACGCGAACGACGTATTTCGCCATTCCGGCCGAAGAGCGCCAGAACGTGCTTCAGGCCGCCCTGCGATTCCGCTGGTGATCGGCGGAACAGCGAAGGTTCCGCGCTGGCGGCGGCTACGCCTGCATTCGCCGGCGGGACGGTTGTTGCGGCGCTTCCTTGCCTCCCGGAACAGGGCACTGATGGAGCTCGGTCCGGCCTCGGCGCGCGATCTTGCGCGAATTTCGGAGACGCGCGAGACGACCCCCCTGCTGCTCACCGACGCACGCGCGCTGTTTCTGCTCGCCTGCGTGCGCGCGGCGCGCCCGCTTGGCGCCGCCATGGCCGAGGCAGGCGTCCTCTGGGGCGGAAGCGCGCGGCTCATCTGCCAGGAGAAAGGCGACTGCGCGCTGCACCTGTACGACGTCTTCGAGACGCTCCAATCCGGCGGATTGGACGATGACGGGCGCACCGTTCGGGACCACTTCGACCGGTTCCATTCGACGCTTGCCGCTGTCGAGCGACTCCTGGCGCCCTACGAGGGGGTGCGTTTCCATACCGGGCTGTTCCCGCAGTCGGCTATCGCCAGCGGCACGGAACGGTTCGCTTTCGTCCATCTCGACCTTGACCTGGCCGCCGGCACGCGCGCCGCGCTCGAATTCTTCTGGCCGCGCCTGGTCCCGGGCGGGATCCTTCTCGGAGACGACTACGACCTCGCCGAAGTCCGCACCGCATTCGACGAACACTGCGCCTCGCATGGCGTCAGCGCCGTCGGGCTTCCCTGGCAGCAGGTGATGCTCGTCAAGACGTAGCGACGGGAAGCGTGCCACGCATCAGCGAATGATAGATGCAGTAGAAGGCCAGTTTGCCGGCCTTCTTGAGCACGGTGCGGCCCTTCTGGCCCGGCTGCAGCCGGACATCGAAGCTTCCGTCCTTCGCCGTCGCGCTATGCTGCACGGTGTCCGTGTTGATCCACACGATCGTGTCACCGACCTTCGCGGTGGTGGGCACTTTGGCATAGACCATGTTGCCCATTTCGACGGTGTAGGTCTTTCCGCCGCTCGTCCCTTCGCCGAAGGCCTCGCCCGCGATCGAAAGAAGCGCGCCCACGGCGGCGAGGGAGACGAGGATTCTGGTGCCTTTACGCATCACTAAACTCCAGTTGCATCGATGGAATGGGGCCGCGGCCACGTCGGGGCGCTCGCCGATGGACTCGCGGCGGCATGCTGCAATCGGCCATCTTCGAGTGCGAGCAGACGGTCGCAGATCGCCAGGGTCTCGCGGCGGTGCGAGATCAGGATGACCGTCGGCCTCCCGGCCAGGCAACGGATCGCCTCGATGACCTGGCGTTCGGATGCGGCGTCCAGCGACGATGTCGCCTCGTCGAGCAAAAAAAGCGAACCGCCGCGCAGCACGCCGCGCGCCAGCGCGATCCGCTGGCGCTCGCCCGCCGAAAGGTTGCCGCCTCCGTCCGCCAGATCCATGTCGAGCCCGGCGCCGTGTCGGGCGAGCAATTCGCCACCGCCGACCTGCCGCATCGCCCGCTCGGCCTGCTCGTCGGTCTTGCCGGGAGCGAACCAGAGCAGGTTGTCGCGCAGCGAGCCGGCGAAAAGCGCGCTCTCTTGCCCAAGATAGACGATCCCACGGCGCCGGCCTGGCGACACGGCCGTCCCGCCGATCCTCACCACTCCGCGCGACGGCGCAATCAGGCCCGCGACGATATCGAGGATCGTCGTTTTTCCGGCGCCGGACGGGCCGCAAAGACCGATGAGTTCTCCGGGGTCGACGGCGAACGAGACATCATGCAGGCACCCGGATCCCAGGGGACCGAGGTTCCGTTCGAGATGGACGCCCGCCAATTCGACCCGCCCGTCCCCTACGCGCGGGCCGGTGGGCTCGGCGGCGAGTCCTTCCAGGCCGGGCTCGCCCAGGGTCCGCCCGAGCTTCCTGGCCAGGTCGAACTGCGGAACGCTGACGGCGACTTGCTGGAGGCTCTGCTGGATCGAAAGGGCGGGCACGGCGAGCCGCGACAGGATGATCACGAAGGCGACCAGCTCGGCCGGCTTGACCTCCATAAGCGACAGCCCCGTGGCCACCGCCAGCACGGCGACGATGGCAGCCGTTGCCATGAGGCCGTTCCTCGACCGGCTGAGCAATTGCACGAAGGCCACGCGCTGCCGAACCGCGGCGCTCGACGAGCTGTCGTAGCGCTCGAGGAACGACCTCTCCAGCCCGTGAGCTTTCGCCAGCTTGATCGAATCGAGGAACCTCATCGCGGTTTCGTTCATGGCGATTTCCTCATCGAGCAGCTTCTTGCCCGAGAGGCCCGAGCGACGGAGGTAGATCGCGCTCGCCAGGCCGAACGCGCCCATGAAGCTCACGGTGAACAGCGCGAAGCCGGGAGCCAGCCAGAACGCGAACCCGGTCATGGCGACGAGGAAGATCGAGGACACGAACAACCCGAGGCAATGATGCACGGCGCCGGCCAGCTGGGCCATTTCCGAGCCGAGCATTTGCAGCAGGGCCCCGCGGTCGCGCCGGATGAGATCGACCCAGCGCGCCGCGGCGAGTTGCCCAAGCAGGTCCATCTTGGTGTGCTGGACGAACCCATGCTGCAACCGGGCGAGCAAGGTGTCGCGGACCGTCAGGGTGACGCCGCGCGCGGCGATCAGGCCACAGAAGAGCGCCAGTCCTAGCGCCATCCGGGCGGGGGGCGCGATACCGGCCAGCAGGTGTTGTCCCGCCCGTGCAAGCGATGGAAAGGCCGCGGAATCGGCGGCGGGGCTCAGCAGTGTCTGCATGAGCTGCACCAGCAGGAGGATGCCGGCGCCTTCGAACACGGCACCGGCCACGATGACGGCAAAGGCAGCGGCGAGACGCCGCGGGCCCGCGAAGCGCGCGATGTCGGTGACAAGGTCGGTCAACGGACCAGCCAGCGACCGGCGAACGTCGGCGAGCCATGTTCGCACGGGGCGAGCGACCGCGACGTCCGTTCCTCCGAGCGTCTGCGTGGCGCTTCGAACCAACCGTACCTCCTGCGATCCGTTGGTTCCGGATCGCGGCGGATCGGTTCACGTCACGGCAGTTCGCGACGGGCTGCTATCCTCCCGGCGAACCGCAGAAGCCGTCGAGGAAGGCCTGGTGCTGCGGCAGCCTGGCGACGGCGGAGTCGATGTTGCTCTTCATGCTGGCCAGCGCGTCACGAAGCTGTTCCGGCGGCATCAGACCGCCGATCGCGTGATGGCTGCGCGGCAAGAGCCGTTGGCCGAGCATGACCTGCACCCAGGAGTCGGTGCGGAACAGCTCGTCGGCCGCCTGGTAAGCGTAGGCGCCGTCGCGGAACAGCGCGACGCGCTGGGCGAGCGTACCCGGAATCTCCATCGCCCTGCATTCGCGCCAGAAGGGATCCTCGTCGCGCTCGGTCAGGTGGTAGTGAAGGATGATGAAGTCGCGAATACCGTCGAGCTCGCGCTGCGAGACCTCGTTGTAGCGCGTGGCGAGCGCCTCGTTCACGCCGCCGAAGGGGAACAGCTGCATCAGCCGCGTGACGGCGATCATGATCAGGTGGATGCTGGTCGACTCGAGCGGTTCGATGAACCCGCTCGCCAGGCCCATGGCGACGCAGTTCTTGTTCCACGCCTTGCGCCGGCTGCCCGCGCGAAAGCGGATCAGGCGCGGCTCGGTGAGCATCTCGCCTTCGACGCGCTCGGCCAGCATCGCATGGGCCTCGTCGTCGGAAATATGACGGCTGCAGAAGACCAGTCCATTGCCGACGCGCCGTTGCAACGGGATCTGCCACTGCCAGCCGGCCTTGTGAGCGATCGCGCGGGTGTAGGGCCGCGCGGGTCCGGTCGCCTCGGTCTGCACGGCGATCGCGCTGTCGGTCGGCAGCCAATGCGCCCAGTCGTCGTAGCCCGTCTCGAGCGCGCCCTCGATCAGCAGCGCACGGAAACCCGTGCAGTCGATGAACAGGTCGCCGGCGACCGCTTCGCCGGATTCGAGCACCAGTGCTTCGATGAACCCGGTTTCGGGTGCCAGGCGGACCTCGGCGATCTTGCCTTCGACCCGCTTGACCCCCAGTGGCTCGGCGAACCGGCGCAAGTATTGCCCGTAAGCCGTCGCATCGAGGTGATAGGCGTAATTGAGGCGGGAATCCTTGCCGCCGAGGAACTTGCCCGCCTCCGCTGCGCGAAGTTCGAAGCAATATTCGCCGAAGTCCTTGGCGAGGCCCTGCTCATGGGCCTGCAGCCACAGGTGATGGAACTCGGCCATCCACGTCGACTGTCCGGTCACCCCGAAGGCGTGGAAATAGCGGTCGCCGACGCGCGCCCAGTCCTCGAACGAGATGCCGAGCTTGAAGCTCGCCTGCGTGGCGCAGACGAAGTCGCGCTCGTCGACGCCGAGCAGCTCGTGAAACCGCCGCGCGGTGGGTATCGTCGATTCGCCGACGCCGACGGTGCCGATGGCATCGGATTCGACCAGCGTGATCTCGAGCAGCGGGCCGAGCTGCCTGGCGAGCGCCGCGGCGACGGTCCACCCGGCCGTGCCGCCGCCGGCGATCACCACGCGCTTGACTGCCTGCCCGTCCACTTTCGCCATCCTTCCGGCCTACCGGTTCAATCGGTTGAGCAATTGCGCGCGCAGCTTGCGCGCCGTCATCTCGTCCATCGGCGCGAGAGCGCCCTGCGCGTGCGCGGGCAGATGCGCCGCGGCAAGTCCGGACGGGCCGAAGACGTAATAGTCGAACAGCGCGCGCCAGGCCTGCTTCTCGCTCTCCGGCCGGTCGCGCAGGCTGAGCAAGGCGTGGAGCAACGAAGTCTGCGGGGTGTCGATCCACGCCGGCACCGGGTTCCACCAGTAGTTGATCATCGCGTTGAAGCCGTCGAGCGCCTCGACCTGGTGCCACCACAGCGCGGGGTAGAACAGCACGTCGCCGGGCTCGAGCTCGGCCACTTGCGCCGCCGCCATCGCCTCGCGGAAGCGCGGGTAGCGTTCGTGGTCGGGATCGCGGAAATCGACCATCGTCACCACTTGCCCCGCCGGCGTCGGCTCGAGCGGGCCGGGATAGAGGTTCGCGGCCTGCTCGGGCGGGAACAGGGTGAACCGGCGCCGCCCGACCATGCAGCAGGCGAGGTTGTTGGACATGTCGTGATGCGCCGCCGCGACGGTGCGGTTGCCGATCCAGATGCTCGCCAGCGGCGCCTGGGCCGAAAACGCCGGGTGATCGAGCAGCAGGTCGTTTTCGCCGCGCAGCCCCGGCAGGTAGATGTCGAGATCGGTCGATCCGGCGTAAAACGACGGCGGCGCGGGGTCGTCGAGGTGCGCCAGGATCGTGTCGAGGAACCGCGCGAGCGGCATCCGCTCGGCGGTGAAGTTCATTCCCGTCAGGTCGGCGTCGTAGTGGAACCGCCCGCCGATCTCGGGCGGGCCGATGAAGGCAGTGACCGGGCGGTCGGCGGCAAAGCGCTTGAGGTAATCGCCGGCCGCCGCCGGACCCTCACGCCCGTGGGCGACCAGCGGCCAGTCCCCGGCGAGCGCTTCCATCACGACCGGTTCCTGCGCGTCGATCAGTTCATCGAAAGGTATCGCGTCCGGCGCGATCCCCGACACCCGACGTACGGGAGGCGCCGCGAGGCTCACGCCGCCGCCTCGGCGATCCTGCGGCCCTTGAGGTCCGCCAGCCGCTGGACGTTGCCGAGCGATGCGGCGGCGAAGAAGGCCGCCTGCAGGAAGCCGCCCTCGTGCAGCGCGGCGAGTTCGTTGGCCGACAAGGCGGCAAGCCGCTCGCGGTCGATGATGAAGACCCCGGCCACGGCGTGAACCTCGTTCTCGCCGACGCGGGCTTCGAGGTTGACTTGCCGAAGCAGTCCGGCGGCCTCGAAAGCCGCGACCATCGGTTCGAGCAGGTGGTGGCCCACGTAAATGGCCCGCAAGACGGCGCTGACTTGCTCGAGATAGGGCGTATTGCCGCCTTGCGGCAGGAAGACCGGCGTCCCTTCGGTGCGGGAGACGCGAGGGTGATCGAGATCCACGCGGATCATCGGCTCGCTCTCGGGGGTGTCCGGAGCCGCGATGCTGAAGGGGCCGCGCCGGAAAAGAGCCGGGACGTAGCGCGCTTGCCATCCCTCATTGCCATCGAGGAACAGGTTTTCGTCGCGCGACAGTCCCAGCAGGGCAACCGGCCGCAACGCCCCTTCGCCGTCGCGGCGGAAGAGGATCGGATATTCGCGCTGCAGTTCCTCGAACTCGGTCGGAAAGGCCAGCACCTGGTTCGTCGCCTCGCCGAATTCGGCGCCATGACGCGTGATCACGCGAAGATCGTGATGATCGACGTTGTTGAGCAAGGCGATGGTCATCGGCTTCGGCTGCGCGCCGCTCTCCCCTTGAGCTGCCCGGGTATGCGGCAAGCCGCGCCGTCGCTCAATGGGCGGAAAAAGGCCGCTGGGTCACAGCGGCCTTTTCCCCCATGAACTCTGACGTCGGCGCCCGAGTCAGAACTTGAAGCGCGCTCCCGCGAACACCTGCGGATGCAACTCTTGCGCGAACCACAGCTGGTTCGGGTCGCGGCCGTACGAACGGATCGGCTCGCCGAGGATGTTGATGGCCTCGAGCGAAACCGAGATGTTCTCGGTCACGTCATAGCTGATGTGGGCATCAAGCGTTCCGAACGGCGCCATGAACACCGGGCTGCGCCCGCCGCCACGGTTGAGCCCGGAGAGGAACTTGTCGCGCCAGTTGTAGGCCACGCGGAAGGACAGGCCGCCGTTCTCGTAGATGCCCGTGATGTTGGCGCTGTCGGCCAGTCCTTGCAGTGCGAAAACGTTGTCGGTCGGGTTCGACAGGATGTCGACGTTCACGTCGCCGTACACCTTGGTGAACGATCCCGAGACGCCGAAGCCGGTGTTGCCGAAGAAGTACTGCCCCTGCAACTCGAAGCCGTGGATGTTGCCTTCGCGGTTGTTGATCGGGGTCGAGACCTGGAACTGGAACAGCGGATCGGTATCGTTGGCAATCACGTCGCGGGCCGCCAGTACCGTGTCCACGAACGCCTGATCGAGTTGACCGTTCGGCCCCAGGTGCGCCTGGAACTCGGTCCTCGCCGCGGCAACGTCGCCGTTGTGCGCGTCGATCAGCGCCGTCATCGTGAACAGGCTGACGTCGCTCATTACCGCGCCGATCGCGTTGATCTGCGTCACCGCCGCCCCCGACCGGGTGCCCGGGGCGCCGGAGGTCGGATCGCGCAGCCCGAACAGCTCCTGATCGACCTGGCCGATGCCGACGAAGTTCTTCACCTTCTTGTAGAAGAAGCCGCCCGAGATGTAGCTCGTCGGCGCGAAGTACCATTCGAGCGAGATGTCGAAGTTGTCCGACACCAGGGGCTTCAAGTTCGGGTTGCCCTGCGTTCCGCCGGTCACGCCGCCGAGGTAAGTCGGACGGTTCGGTGCGCCGGCGGATTGCGAAGCGAACAGATTGCCGTAGTCGGCCCGGGCGAGTGTCTTGCTGTACGAAACGCGCGCGACGACGTTGTCGGCGGGCTCGATCCGGAAATCGAACGAGGGCAAGAGATTGTTGTACTCGCCGGTACGGGTGATCTCGGCAGTGTTCGAGCCGATCACGCGGGTGAAGTCGTTGTCCGAATCCCATTCGATACGATCGGGTTGCGCCACGATCGAGTAGGCATTCACCTTGGTGTTTTCATAGCGAACGCCCGCGACGAAGCTCGCCGGGACGTCCATCAGCGTGCCCTTCCAGGTCAGCTGCGCGTAGGCGGCCCAGATCTTCTCGCCGACACGATCGAAGTCGTTGCCGCTGATGTTGACCGGGTTTCCGCGTTGTTCGTAGTAAGGCCGGAAGGCGTTGTAGAGATCGACTGCGTTGCCGCGGAAGGCGATGTCCGCATCGGTCACCGAATAGTGATCGAACTGGCAGCCCAGGCAGAACTGATGGATCAGGTCGCCGGCGACCGCCTTCACGTCGCCCACGTTGTTGATGCCCCAGTCGCCGAGCGTCTGTTGCGTCTGGACGCGGGCGCTGGTCATGCGCGAATCGATGTAGCTGGTGCCGACGTCGAAGCGGGTGCCGCCCCCGAAGTCCCAGCCGAGATTGGCGCTCAACTGGTCGAGACGATGGCGCTGGCTCGAGGCGTTGGTGCGCTGCACCTGCGTTCCGAGGTCGCCGATGTCGAGCACACCGTTGTTGTTGCCGCGATCGTCGGCCGTGCCGCGGATGCCGTCGGTGCCGAGGCCGCTGTCGTTCAGCGTCCACATCTGGTGCGGGACCGGTCCCGAGTAATCTACCGAGTGGGCATCCACCACCGGCGCGCCGAAGCTGACGAGCGTCGAACTCGCACCGTTCTTGGCATCCGGCGTCGAGTTCGAGACGGAGTGATTGCCGTCGAGCGTCAGGGTCAGGTTCGAGGCTACTTCCCACGCCGCGTTCAGGCCGTAGGACTCGAGCCTGGTCTTCGTCGCGCGATATTGCTGCTCGAAACCGATATCCTTGGTGCCGTAGCCCGAGCCTTCGTCGATGTAGATGGCCGTCGGCACGGCATCGCTGGTGTCGAAGGTGATGTGGTCGAACGGACGGTTGAACCAGTTGGTCTGGTCGGTGCGCGCCTCGTTGATCCTGTTCTGGGCGAACAGCGCATCGGCGGTGAAAGTCAGCGTATCGCTCGGACGGAATTCCACCGTTGCCGAGCCGTTGATCCGTTCACGCTCCGATTGCGAATAGTGGTAGCGGCTGTCGTTGGGCACGGCGACCAGCGTGCTGGGATCGGACGGTGCACCTGTTACCACCGTGGAGGGTCCGCGGCCGGGGAAGGACGAGTAGGGAGCGATGTTCCAATCGTTCGACGTCGCGCTGGCGGCGGCGCTGTTGCGCTTCTGGTAGGCACCGAACAGCGACACGCCGAAGGTGTTGTCGACATCGGTCCAGGTGATGACGCCCGAGAGGTCGGGATCGACGTGGAACTTGGGATTGCTCGTATCGTAAAGCGCCCGGGCGCCGAGACTGCCACGGAGACCGTCACCGGCGACGTCGAGCGGACGCTGGGTGACGATGTTGATCGTCGCGCCGATGCCGCCCGAAGGAACCCCGGCGCGGCCGGTCTTGTAGACCTCGAGCCGGCTGACGCCTTCGGAAGCGAGATTGTCGAAATCGAACGAGCGGCTGGTCGCCCGGCTGAAGTCGACCGACTGATCGCCGCCCGGCGAGTTGACGAACGAGCTGGCGATCTGCCTCCCGTTGACGGTCACCAGGTTGAACTGCGGACCGAAGCCGCGAACGGTGACTTGCGAGCCCTCACCGTTCACCCGGTCGATCGACACGCCGGGAACGCGCTGGAGCGATTCGGCCAGGTTGGTGTCGGGGAACTTGCCGATGTCTTCGGCGGACACGGCGTCGACGACGCCGCTCGAATCGCGCTTGATGTCCATCGAGCGCTCGAGGCTGGCGCGGAAGCCGGTGACCACGATGGCGTTTTCAGCATCGGCTGCCTGGGCGTCGGCCGCAGGAGCAGCGTCTTGTGCCATGGCCGGCTGCGCGAAAACCGCGCTTGCAAGAACCGATGCGCTTGCCGCCAAGGTGGCTCGAAGCAGTCGCCTTCCAGCGCCGCTGTCAGATACAGTCCGGGTTCCCAGATCGCGCATATTCATCCTCCCCACCAGCGACGTTTTCGTCGCTTGTTGTCATTGCTCTCGACCTCGAGCCGGTCGCTCGTTCCGGCCCGGCTCGTTATGGTAGCGCTACCATTTTTGAGGTAGCGCTAACATCGGCGCAATGGCTACCATAGAATGAAAGCCTGTCAATATGTAATTTAATTGCAAAAAATCGCTCCGATTGGACCACTTGGGCATCCATTGGGCGCGGTAGCGTTACCAACTCTGCCAAAGCCGGTGGCTGCCGGTGATTCGCGACCGCGCCGCGCGGTCAGGATCGTTCGCCTCCAACGTCCCGCGCGAGGGCCGCAGTCGGGCCGAGCAACCACCGCAGCGGACCCCCGGTGAACAGGTCGCCAAGCTCGGCCGGTCGACCCGGCCCACGCGCCCTTGGCGGCGCCGTCAGTCTAATCGCAACTCGACTCCGATCGGCGGAGCTGTGTCTTGCTGGCGCGAAGCTCAGACCATGAGGCTCTGCCTTCGAGCCCGCTCCGGTGCCGGATGACCGGCAGAAGGCTGCGAGGTGACGAGCGCCGAGCGCTCCGTAATCTTACCAATTCTATTGTCCCCCATGCGCGCCTTCATTGCACGGGCAGCTTCACTGCGAGTCCAGCTGCTTCACAATGATTTCCAAGGAGACACCCGATGAGCGAGCAGACATCTCTCCCTGCCGGGACCGGCTCCGATCGGGGAGTGCCCGCCGTCTTCGCCCGCCTGCACGACCAGATCGACAGGCCGTTTGACGACAAGCTGAAGTTGAAGAAGGCCGCGAAGGCCGCAAACCGCGTCAAGAAAATCGCGATCGGCTGATTGCTGCTCCGAGCGGAGGCGGCGGCGAAGTTGCGTCGTCGCCGCCGTCATCGGTCCCTCTATGCTTAGGAAACCCGTCGTGGTCACCGTCCCCAGGACCAAACCAAATCGGATCGATCCACAGGTGCCCCCTGGCATCGTGCCGCCAAAGCACGAGCCGTTCGTGTCCCCTCCTCCGGAATCCGAACCTCCACTCCCGGACATCGACGAGCCCGACCGCTGCCCGCCGGAGACGCCGCCACCCAAAGACATGGGGCCCTGGTAACCGGTTGCCGCGGCAATGGATTTCGAGATCGACTACGTCCGCGACAAGCTCGCGTTCATGGAGGCCGAGGCCATCTGGCCGAACGGCTTGCGGTACTTGTGGACCGACGCGTTCGGGGTGGTCCTCTACCTGTCGCTCTATCGCGAACTGGGTGAACGCACGTGGCTCGACAAGGCCGAACAGCTGGTCGCCAACGTGGAGCGGGTGCTCGGCCGCGAGCGCGGCTTGCGCATCGGCGAGGCGCCCGATCGCGACGGACAATACTTCCATTACCTGGCCATGTGGATGTTCGCGCTCGCGCGGCTCGGCGACGAGTTGCCGGAGTACCGCCAGCGCGGGATCGCGCTCGTGCGCGAAGTCCATTCGGCGTTCGTCATCCCCGGGCGCGGAGTCGCCTGGAAAATGCGCGAGGACCTCTCCGGACCTTATCCCGGTTACGGCCTCGGGGCGATGGACGCATTCGACGGTTACGTCTCGTACAAGCTGCTGGATGCGCGCGCGCTCGCACCCGAGATCGCCGAGATGCGCCAGCTGATTGACGGGCAATACCGCTCGCTCGAGATCGACCAGGACCTCGGGCTCGGCATGATGCTGTGGCTCGCCCACTTCTTCCCCGACGAGCCATGGGCGCGGGTACAGACTCAGCGTTCGCTCGCGGCACTCGAAGAGCTGTGGACGGATCCGCCCGGCTATTTCGCGCGCGCAAGCTATGCCCGAGGGGTCCGCATCGCGTTTGCCAACTACGGCGTCTCGGTCGGCCTGCAGGCCGCGCGCGCCATGCCCGAGCGAATTTGCCGGCTGAACGCCTATTTCGACAAGTATCGCTCGGGCGACGAATACGACCGTGAAGCGATCACGCATGTGATGGCCTGCAGCTCGCACTTCCCGGGGCGGTTGCTGAACTCGAACTAAGTCCTCGACCCGCGAAGGGGCTCGTCTCCGTCGCGGATCACCTTCCCGGGCCGCCCGCCGTTCCGTCGGTTTTCCGATACGGTGCCGACGCCGCGCTCAAGACGATGAACTGACCGCGGCGAAAGGCACCGTCGGGTCGGTGCTCGCCCGGTATATTTCGTCGATGGCCGTCGCCAATGACTCGTCAAATTGCTGCTCGCTCATGTTCGCTCGAAGGTCCGACATGAGCGCTCGGCTGAAACTGGCAATCATGCCGGGATTCTTCGCCAGTTCAGCGCATGCCTCGGACCGGCTGTAGCCCCCCGAAAGGCCCGCGACGCGCGCAACGCGGGCGTGCCGCATCAGCTCAAGACAGGCGTTGGGTTCGACGGGGATCGACAACTTCAGAACGATTTGGCGCCCTTCGGGCAATCCGGAGAGTCCCTTGAGCAGCTCGCTTCGCAGGATAGCTTCTCCTTCGGCTCGGTCGGGGGCGTAAATGTCATATTCCGGCTCGAGAATCGGCAGCAGGTCGGCGTCGAGAACGGCCTTCCCTATCTCGAATTGTTGCCTGACGATGGCGGCGATTCCCTTCGGATCGGCACCCTTGATCAGGGATCGTGCTTTCGTGCCGAGCATCCCCAGCTCTCGTGCCTGCGCCAACTTGCGAGGCAGATCGGGAATCGGTTTCATCAACTGGACGCGGTCGGCTTCGGCCTCCAAGCCCTGGTCGATCTTGACGAACGGCACGATGCCCTTGTCGTGCAGAAGTTGCGGAACCGGCTTGCCCCCCGCCACCCCCTTCATCGTGCGCTCGAACAGGATCGCAGCCAGCACCTTCTGGCCGTCAAACGCCGGCGAGAGGAGGATCCGACAGCGCATCCGGTGGATGAGATCGAACATCTCTTCCTCGCCGGTCCAGGCATCGGGCGACAGGCCATAGCGGATCAGCGTCTTGGGCGTTGAGCCCCCCGATTGATCGATTGCCGCGATGATGCCCTTCGCGCGGCGGATGCGATCCATCATTTGCTCGCGGTTCACCAGCGCGCTCCTCTTCCAGTGCGATATCGACCGAGCGACCTAGGTCCCGACGGAACGCGCCGAAACCTCCGCTTCCATCGCGTCGTGCAGGCGCTCGATATCCGCTGCTGCGGCGAGGTCGGTGCCCGGCCTGAGGACGGCCGCCGCACCGGCGGCGATACCGAAACGGAACGCCTTGTCCACGTCCCCTCCCGCGGCGAAGGCATGGACCATCGCCGCGAGAAAGCTATCGCCTGCGCCGACCGCGCTGGCAGTCGGCACCTGCAACGCGGGCAGGCGCTGGATTCCAGCCTTGGTGGCCAGCAGCGCGCCGTCCCGGCCCATCGTGACGGCGACATTTTCGGCTTCGCCTCTGCTCACGATGGCGGCGGCGGCGGAGGCGATCGCCTCATCCGTGGCCAGGCTTTGCCCGGTGACCGCGCGGAGTTCGCCGAGGCTAGGCTTCACAAGGAAGACGCCGGCACCCGCGAGGCCCTGGGCGAGCGCCGGGCCCGAGCTGTCGAGCACGAAGCGGATTCCGCGCTTGTTCGCCATCGCAGCGACGCGCGCGAAGAAATCGTCCGGCACGCCCTTGGGCAACGAGCCGCTCGCGACAAGGTAGTCGCATCGCGCCTGTCCCACCGCGTCGAGGCATGCCTGCCATTCGGTTTCGCTGACCGTCGGTCCCTCGGCGAGGAAACGATACTCCTTGCCGCTCTCCCGCTCGTGCACCGCCGTGCTGATGCGGGTTTCGCCAGCGATCGGGATCCTCGTCCGGAGGAGCTGATGCAAATCGAGCAGGCCGTCGAGCGCCACGCCCATGGGACCGCCGGAGAGATAGTAGCAGCGGGCATTCCCGCCGAGCCGCACGAACACCCGGGCAACGTTGATGCCGCCGCCACCGGGCGCATGCAGCTCATTGCGGCCGCGCATCTTGTGGGTGTGGACGACCCGGTCGACCTCGAGCGCGACGTCGACTGTCGGGTTCATCGTAAGGGTGGCAATTTCCATCATGCGATTGCTGGCACGCCTTCGCCTTCTTCGGCCTCGGCGACTGTCCTCAGCGTCTTCACGAAGCTGTCCGGGTTGAGCGAGATGGAATCGATCCCGCACTCGACCAGGAAACGCGCGAATTCAGGATAATTGCTTGGTGCCTGGCCACATATGCCCACTTTCGCGCCGGCCGCATGGGCCCGCGGAATGAGGTCGGCGATCATCGCCTTCACTGCCGGGTCGCGCTCGTCGAACAGCGAGGCAAGCATCGCGGAGTCCCGATCGACGCCCAGCACCAGCTGGGTGAGGTCGTTCGATCCGATCGAGAAGCCGTCGAAGCGCCGGGCGAAATCTTCCGCTCGCAGGACATTGGCTGGGATTTCGCACATCACATAGACTTCGAGGCCGTTTTCGCCGCGGACCAGGCCGTTGGTGGCCATTTCTGCGAGCACCTTGTCGGCCTCCTCGGGCGTGCGACAGAAAGGAACCATCACCGTTACGTTGGTGAAGCCCATTTCCTCTCGCACCCGCTTGAGCGCCCGGCATTCGAGCGCGAAGCCCTCGCGGTATTGCTCGCTGTAGTAGCGCGAGGCACCGCGAAAGCCGAGCATCGGGTTCTCTTCTTGTGGCTCGAAGTCGGCTCCGCCGAGCAGCCGGGCATACTCGTTGGTCTTGAAATCGCTCAGGCGAACGATCGCGGGATGCGGGTGGCACGCCGCGGCAATCCGCCCGATGCCGAGCGCCAAGCGATCGACGAAGTATTCCGTTGGCTCGGCATAACCGCGGACGAGCCGCTCGATTGCGCGGCGCGCGCGGCCATCCTTGACCAACTCCGGATGCACCAGCGCCATCGGATGGACCCGCAGCCAGTTGCTGATGATGAACTCCATCCTCGCAAGGCCGACCCCCTTCGCCGGTAGCTGCCACCAGGCGAATGCCGTGTCGGGATCGGCCAGATTGATCATCAACGCGGTGCGCGTTTCAGGCAGATCGGAAACATCGATCTCTTCTGACCCGAAGAGCAGCTTGCCGCTGTAAACATGGCCGTCGTCGCCTTCGGCGCAGGACAGCGTGATGGTGCTTCCGTCCGCGAGAACCTCGGTGGCATTCCCGGTGCCGACAACCGCCGGCACCCCCAGCTCGCGGCTGACGATCGCGGCATGGCTGGTCGGGCCGCCGTGGTCGGTGACGATCCCCGCGGCGCGGCGCATCGCCGGGACCCAATCCGGGTCGGTCATCTCGGTAACCAGGATGGCCCCATCTGCAAAGTGTTCGACATCGGCCGGGTCGCGGATCAGGCAGACCGGAGCCGCCGCAATTCCCTGGCCCACGGCCGCACCCGACACCACCGGCTCGGCGCCGCCCGTCTCGATATGCCAGCTCTTCAGCGTTCCGACTTTGCGGACCGACTGGACGGTCTCCGGCCGCGCCTGGACGATGAACAGCTCCCCGGTCTCGCCGTCCTTGGCCCATTCCATGTCCATAGGCCGGCCATAATGGCGCTCGATGGCCACCGCCCAGCGGGCGAGGCAGAGCACGTCGTCGTCACCGATCACGAAGGCCGTGCGCTCGGACTGGGTCGTGGCAATTTGCTTGGTGCGCGCGCTGCCGCCGGTCGCATAGATCAGCTTGTGCGCCTTGCCGCCGCATTTCCTGCCGATCACGGGCCGCGAGCCTTTGCGCTCGAGCAGCGGCTTGAACACCGTGTAGCGGTCGGGATCGACCTCGCCCTGCACGACCAGTTCGCCCAGACCCCATGCGGCGCTGATGACAACCACGCCGGGAAAGCCGGTTTCCGGATCGAGCGAGAACATGACGCCCGAGCCGGCCTTGTCGGAGCGGACCATCCGCTGCACGCCGACCGATAGCGCCACGGCCAGATGATCGAAGTCCTTCGCCTCGCGGTACGAGATCGCGCGGTCGGTAAACAATGACGCATAGCAGGCGCGGCAGGCCTCCAGCAGCGCGGCTTCGCCGGCAACGTTGAGGAAAGTTTCCTGCTGTCCGGCGAAGCTCGCATCGGGCAGGTCCTCCGCCGTCGCGCTCGACCTCACCGCCACCGCCACATCGGCCTGGCCGGCCTCCTCGCAAAGCGCGCGGTAGGCTTCGCGGATGGATGCCGCGACCGCATAGGGCAGCGGCGCGTGGCGGATCGCCGCGCGGATTTGCCCGCCGACTGCGTGCAGCGCCAGCGTCCCGTCGCGCAAGGCCGCAAGGCGGTCCCTCAGCATGTCGGTCAGCCCGGCCGCCTCGATGGTGGCGCGATAGGCATCGGCCGTCACCGCGAAGCCATCGGGGACCCGCACGCCTTCGCCGCCGAGCGCGGTGAGCATTTCCCCCAGCGAAGCGTTCTTTCCTCCGACGGTGCCGACGTCATCGATCCCGACCTCGCGAAATGGCACGATCCAGCGCGGCTCGACCGCCACTGCGGGGGCCCTTGCTTGCGGGGGTAGCGGCATGCCGTTCGGGACTGTCCTGCTGCTCATCCAGTGTGCCTGCGGCAGGGGCTCACACCGTGCCATCCGCAATGTTACCAACGGCTCGTTCGCAGAGGTTCGCACAGAACTGGTCCGGCGGGCCGTCACCATCCGGGATATTGCGGATTCGGTTCTTCGCGGGGTCGGCGCATGCACGGATCCCCACAAGCAGCCGGAGTCCGTTCCATGTCACGCGTTCTCGTCGTCGACTATTCGCGCACCGGTAACACCCATCTCGTCGCAAAGGCTCTGGCACGCGAGCTTGGCGCAGACCTCGAGCGGGTGCTGTCAGTCTAATCGCAACTTGTCTCCGATTGACAGAGCTCTCCCCTTCCCCGGCATGCCTCAGGCCATGAGGCTCTGCCACTCGGCCAGGGCGGCCGAGCGGCGGGTCTTGTAGGTCTCTCTGTCGACGAGGTGGCGTTCGAGGTTGAAGTGGTTGTGGACGTTGGCGTGGAGCGAGGCGAACTTCTGCAGGCTCTTCATCTGCCGGAACCGCAGCATCGCCCGCTCTCGTCGTCGGAACGGCAGGTGACTGTTCTCCACCCGGTTGTTGGCCCAGCGGCCGATCTCCTGCTTGTCGGCATTGCCAAGCTCGCTCATCGCTGCCTTGTACGAGCGCAGCCCGTCGGTGGTAATCGTCTCGGGTGAGCCATGGCGCTTGAGCGCCTTCTTCATGAAGGTGAGCGCAGCAGCCTTGTCCCTCGTCTTGGTGACGTAGCTCTCGAGCACCTCGCCTTCCTGGTCCACCGCTCGCCACAGGTAATGCATCTCGCCGTTGATCTTCACGTAGACCTCGTCGAGGTGCCACTTCCACTGCC
>NZ_JAANOZ010000016.1 GCF_011320115.1 Croceibacterium segetis
TGAGCTGCAGCAAATGAGCCGCGTGGCGCAGCGCGTTCTCGACGCCCGGCAGCTCGCCCCGGGCAATCATTTCAATGCGACGAAACCACAGCGCCGCCTCGAGCGGCTCAATGTCATCGTTCATCGCTTCTTGCATCCCGCAGTTCACTTGCGACTGAGCTAGCAAGGGATTTGGCCAGTGACCAGCATTCGCTGTTGATATCGAAAGGCGCTTGCGCCGAAGGCGATGCGAGTGCACCCTTTTTTCCGGCAGGGGCCCATGCAAACCGTCAAAGTCACTTTGCCCAATGGGTCGGAGTTGGATTTCCCAGCCAAGTGGGAGCGGGAGAAATGTGTGCCGGAAGATCACCCGAATTGGACATTTATCAAACTAAATCATTGGCTCGCTCTCCGCCGTTAGCGGCGCGTTGCTTAGCAGCGGTATGAGCCGGCGAACTTTGAATTCGCCAGACATCAATTCCTTGCTTCGGGTGAACGCCTGCCTGGCAGCCATCCTCATTGAAGGAGCCAACAGACGTTTGAACCGGCGCTACAGGCTTTTAACCGAATGACCGGGAACGTCTCGTCGCTACAGTAAGCGCGGTGCCCGCAGGTCTGCCGGTGATGCTTCCCGCGCCGGGCGGGCGGCGTTCAGGTTTCCTTGTCGCTCCGGAACCCGTCATAGTTGTCCTGAGCGGAGCGTCAGGCACGCTTGCCGCCCCAGCCGCGAGCGCCGCCGTAAACCACGTCCAGCACGATGTTTCGGGCGCGCAGCCCGTCAAAGCTCCATGCGCGCCCGGTGAGTTGCCGACTTGTTGGCCGGTGCGCCAGCCCGGCCTAGGCCGCCCACGTAATTGGCCCAGGAACTGGAACGATAGCTGAGGCATCTTACTGAGGGCGAACGCAATCGTACCTTCATCGTTCTCTTGCAGAAGCACAGCAAAGCAGTGGACCGTTGCCCGGTTCCGCGACGAACTAGCTCGCTGCGCGCGGTGCAGAACCGCAGGATGTCTTCAGAAGGGGAGCGGTACGGAAAACCGCCGCCCATAGCTCGATTGTCTGATGCTCGCGGCCAGTCGCCCTGCGACACCCGAAATGGGATGTCGCTGGCTTTAAGATCATGCATTTGAGAGCGGAAGGACATGTCACCATGCACAAAAGAGGTAACATGTGGCTCGCTGGGCAGGCCATCTGCGCCAGTTCGTTGTTTGTGGCGAGCCAGGCTGGGGCGGTTAGACAGGGACCGCTTGGCCCGACCTCAACTGGGTCCATCGGCATCACCATATCGATCGCCTCTCCGGTCCGGACGTCCGCACCGAACGAAATTCATTTTGGCGCGCTTGCGAAAGCATATTCGGAAACCTCGCAGCATCTTTGCCTGTCGCGCAATACGACGGGCCATTCCTTCGGTGTTTCGGCCACAGGCAGTGGAACGGCGGGCGCGCTGGTGCTTTCCGACGGGCATCGAAACGTGCCGTACCATGTGAAGTTTGCGTCACCGGCGGACACAGCGCCTGGCGACAATGGCGGCACCCGCGACGGTTCGCGCGGGGGCTGCGAGCACGGGCAGCGCGCGATCGCCTTTGTCGTCGCGATTGATCCAGAGCGCGTCGACGAGATCCAGGCTGGCACCGGATTTGCGGGCATTCTCACATTGATCGTCGTACCGGGCTAAGGGGTATGCGATTACGAAAGGATGCCTCAACATCGACCGAGGCTGACGCTCCGCTCGCCGGCGTTGCGGCAACCTGCGATCTATTGCGGTAATGACGAAGATGATGCAATCATTCGCCGGATGCGCATGCCTTCGGCCACTTTGCGGGAACTGCGGCGGGCGATTTGGAGCTCTCATCCTCTGTGGGGTAAGCTCTACGTTCTTTGCGTCGGCTTACCGTCCTGGGCGTACCTATTCTACCAGATGGTGATTGCTGGAACTGTCGAAAGCCCTTCGTTCGATGTCGCGCTCGCGGCTTTTGTGACCGCCGCGCTTCTGGAAGTTGCCTTCCTGTTTCGGGCATTCTCCCAACACGAACCATAGGTTCGCTTGCGAAATATTAGGCCGTGGTGGCGCTCGTAACGCGTGCGGTCGTCGCTTGAGCGATCGACTCTCGAGCTCAACAGCGCCGCATGAGGCGAAAAGCCCACGCGTGGATGCATGCGGTATACGCCCCAGCGTGACCGATAAGCCGGCAATGTTCCGAACAGAAGCGAGCCACCGCAGGTGAGCGCTGAGTCCCGCCTTCGGGGATCGACGCTCCTCGGCAACGCTCTCTTAATGGATGCAGACTATGGTGCTTCCTCTCGGGAGTGCCGGGGGGTCGCGAAATCGACCCGGCGCTCCCGGCATCCTGGACAGCGCGAAATCGCCGTTGAAAGGGATCTCCTCGATGCATCGGCTGCTCTCTTGCGAGCGGGGCTACATTCCGCAGAACACCAACAGCGTCCAGACAGTGACGTACGTCAGCGGAATCAGCACGATGAACGAGAGAGTTGCGTATTCCGGTTGCGGGCGGTCGGGACCACGCGTCACGAGACCATGACAAAGCTTCATCCGATTCCAAAGCCACTCTGAAGCAGGCCAAGCGCTGCAGACGCCACAATGCTCCTTGGGCGGGATTGACGCTGCGTCGCGAATCCGGCCGTCCCCGGGGACGGCCGGAGGTGCATGTCATTTGCCGAACTGCAGCAAGAGGGCTCGATGCTAACGATTAATTAACGGTATTCCGGCCACTCCTCCCTTTGCAGACTTGGAGGCGTGAGTGGCAATTGCGGCAGAGCTAGTAGGCACGCCGAATCTCAAGGGCCGCCGGGGCTCGATCCGGCGCGAGATGACTCTGCGTGCTCGCGGCGCTCCCGGGGCTGGCAACGCCACTGACGTGCTCATCCGCAATCTGTCGACGACAGGTATGCTACTTGAAGCTGCGGTTGGCTTGGTGGTCGGCCAAAAGCTCGTCATAGACTTACCTCAAATCGGCCACGCCGCGGCGGGGATCGTTTGGGCTGACGACAACCTGTTTGGCTGTTCATTCGCCCGGCCGCTTTCCGAGGCCGCCGTGAGCGCCGCTCTATTGCGGAGCGACCCAAAGTCGCGCCCGGGCGAGGCGCTGCCAGGACCTTCGACGGTCAATCGCGCAACAGCGCAGACCCTCGGCGAGAGGATAAGGGCCATCAGGCTCGCCAGAGGGCTCTCGCTGGTCGAGTTCGCCCATAAGATGAACGTGAGTCGGCCCACCGTATGGGCTTGGGAGGCGAACAAGAATGCACCCCGCCCAAGAAAACGTCAGCAGTTGCTGAAAGTCCTCGAGGTCACGGAAAGCGAACTGGAGGGCCCCGCAAATCTTGCCGCTATTGCCGGTCAGAGCGAAGAAGCGCCCGAGGACGAAAGCAGACTGAAGAGCCTCGTCCACCAAGCGAAGGTCACGATCGCCGACGCCGCGGGCACCACTCCCGAAAAGGTAACGTTGATCATCGAAATTTAGGACCGCGCCGCTCTCATCCCCCTCAAGGCGCGAGTGTGAGCGACATAGCCCGGGGCGCGCTCGTCGCGGGGTCATCGACAACAAGCCTTCCCGATGCGTCGTCCGCCAGGAGCTCGCGGACTGCTAGGTCCGCCGCGGGACGTGGCTGCAAACGATCGACAAGATCGTCGCGCGATTGCGCGGGATGCGTCGATGATAAGGCGATCCCTTGCGGTGTATTTTCGTCCCAAGCGGCCAGCAACTTGTCGGCGTAGGCGAGCCGTGTCGCACCGGCCGCTTCTCCCGCGTACGGCTTGTCGAAAGCTTGCCTCTGGCCCCAATATCCTCGCCAGCGGTAAAAGATATGGCTTCCCACGGCCGCGATCTTGTCGAGGCTCGCCGCCCAATACGGCACAACCCAATTGGCGTGGTAATGAGTTGCCATGCCGACCGAGGGCTCGACACGGCCGGCCAAGGCCTCTTCGGCAATTCGCCGCGCGCGCTGCCAAGCGCTGCCGCTCGGCTGCCGCGCCAAGCTGCCATCGCAGGTAAAGGTAAACTGGCAACCGCTTGGGAGCTCCGAACCTTGATAGACAACACCGCAGACCGTTTGCGGATAAGCTGGATGCCGCACTCTATTTAGTACGACCTGGGCAACGGCTCGTTGGCCCTCCTCGGGCTCGCCTCCTGCCTCATAGTATACCGCCGTTGCCAGGCAATCGACGGCGGATTGGTGTCCCGTGGGGGAAATGAGCTTATCACTGTAGTTGAACGCAAGCGCCGTTTGAAGTCCGCCCAGAACGACCGGGCGGACATCGTTGATCGCAAGTGCCTGTTCCCGCGTGAGCATCTGGATGAGCTGCGGTTCAGGCCGCGGCGGTGGGGAACTTGCTGGTCGATGGATCTGCGCGTGCCCCGGTTGGCTGTACGATTTGACGTCGCCTGTCGGCAGAGCGAGGACGAGGCATGCCACGGCCACGGCAGCAGCGAAGGCGTAGCCAGCAAGCTTAATCCCGGAAGAATTTCTTAGCGCACCCATATGTTACAAGTTAACTCACTGGGGCGATTCAGGCGAGTCGGCAGTAGCCACGATAAAGCGGGACCTGTGTGTTGCGCCAGTTCGGTACAATGCGAACGGGTGAGCCAAGAGCGATTGTGAGGTCATTGGATTGTGCTAGACACGCCACCATGGATGCAACCGTCGCCCAAACTCCGCGTGATGGGATTGAGAGCGACAACACGGGATTGCCGAGCGCGTACGCGCGACCTGTGCAATCGACCGGCTCTCAGATCGTAGAGTTAGTCGTCCTTCTTCTCGGCGTGGCGGTCGTCGCTCTGCCGACGATGTTCTTCGTCGCGAAGGAGAGTTGGAGTACAGAACAGGGATCCCACGGCCCTATCGTGCTATTCACCGGGCTTTGGCTGCTGTGGCGCCAATGGCCTGAAGCCCGAGCGGTCGCACAACAGCCGAGCGGCACCAAAGTGGCGCTCTTGCTGGCATTTTCCTTATCTCTCTATACGTTCACTCGGATCACGCAGATCGTCGAGATCGAGGGGTATGCAATGTATGCCTGCCTCCTTGTTGTCCTCTACAGCATGGTCGGGCACGAATCCTTGCGGCGGCTGTGGTTCCCGCTGTTCTACCTCGCGTTTATCTTCCCTCCTCCAGAGACGCTGGTCGCAGCCGTTACTCTTCCGATGAAAATCGAGCTGTCGAAAGCCGCGGTCAGCCTGCTTCACACGCTCGGTTATCCTATCGGCGGCGAGGGCGTAAAGATATACATCGGCCAGTATGAGCTGCTCGTCGCGGCGGCCTGTTCCGGGCTCAATTCCATCATTTCTCTAACCGCCATTTCGCTGTTCTACATCTACATCCGGCACCAAGCGGAGTGGCGTTATGCGGCGCTACTGGGGTGCTTGATTATCCCCGTAGCGCTCCTCGCAAATTTCGTGCGAGTGCTGATGTTGATTTTGGTTACCTACTACTTCGGTGAGGCGGCAGCCCAGGGGTTCCTCCACAACACCGCGGGCGTGGTCATGTTCGCGGTGGCGCTTGTCTCAATCTACCTTGCGGACGAAGCGATCCGGGCCTTGTGGTTGCGACACGCGGGTGAGCGTGCGGGCGGATTGCAGAATGACTGATGAGAACGCCAAGTCCGTGCAGATGCTGTCGCGACGTCACCTCGTGATCGGAGGAGCGCTGGCCGCAGCGTCCTGCGTCGCCTTCGCGCGTCAGCCGAGAGTGGACAGGCCGCTCATCAAGTCGTCGACCTTCGAAAGGTGGGTTCCAGTGAATTTCGACGGCTGGAGCCTGGCGGGCAGCAGCGGCGTCGTCCTGCCTCCTCCGGATTCGCTTAGCGCGCGTCTGTACGACAACCTCGTTACGCGAGTTTACAGCGCGCCCGCCGGGGACGTCATGATGCTGATCGCCTACAACAACAGACAGGACGGCGTCCTGCAGGTGCACCGGCCGGAAGTCTGCTATCCGACGGGCGGTTTTGTTCTCACCGAAACCAAGCGGATTGCAATTTCTGCCTTGGGGCGGCCGATCCCCTCGAATGTGTTCACAGCCGCAAATGCCGACCGGACCGAGCAGGTTATTTACTTCACCCGCCTCGGGCATCACTACCCGCGGTCCTGGGCCGAACAACGCATTGCAGTGATCGAGGAAAACCTTGCGGGCCGGATTCCTGACGGTGTGTTGTTGCGAGTATCCGTGCTCAGTACGGATAGAGATGCGGCAGTCGATATGTTGCGCCAGTTTGTCAAAGGCTTTGCCGCTGCGGCAAATCCTTCGTTGCAGAAGCTGCTGATTGTCTAGGACGACCAGCCCAGGAGGTGAACTGTAAAATGACGACTTTTCGAGCTTTCAGGATCGCCTGCTTGGTTGGCGTCGTGCTTGTGGCCGGATGCCAAAAGGAAGCCACCGGACAAGTTGCGGCGGTCGTCAACGGCGAAGAGATCACGCTTCAGGAGGTGAACGCGGAACTTAGCAGCATGCAGCTTCCGCAGGGGGTCGACAAGACGCAAGCCCAAAAAGCGGCGCTCCAAAGAATTGTCGACAGGCGGCTTCTCGCGCAAGCGGCCCGGGACGACGGGCTGGACAAGACTCCGGAGTTTCTCATCCGTCGCCGCCAATTGGAGGATGCGCTTCTCGTTCAGCTTCTCAGCCAGAGAGTGGGCCGCAGCGTGGCGGTGCCCGATGCCAAGGCAATCGATGCCTTTGCCGAGCGAAATCCGGCCCTTTTTTCCGGGCGCACGATCTTCACCGTTGACCGGATCCAATTCGCCGCTCCAGCGGATACAGCAAAGCTGAAGGCGCTGCAGGGCGATCACTCGATGGATGCCGTGGCGAGCAGGTTGCGGCAACTGGGAATCGAATTTAGCAGGGACGCCGGTCAATTGGACTCAGCGCGTCTGGGGCAAGAGCGGCTCAATCAAATTCGCAGCTTACCGTCCGGCGAGCCATTCGTCCTCGCGGAAAACGGCGTGGTCACGGTCGCGGTCATCACCGGCAGCAAGCCGCAGCCGATCGAAGGTGACCAGGCAAGGCCCGCGGCGGTGCAATTGCTCCGTAACCAATCCTTGTCCGCGGCGATGCAACAGCGCTTGGAAGCGCAGAAGGGCAAAGCGAAAATCGAATATCAAGACTCCTTTTCACCGCCGGCACCCGCCTCCACAAGCGCTCAAACTTCGAAGCCGGCGGGCTGAGGCGTCTCGGCTATAGTTGGCCCATGCCGACGGCACTGCGGCATATCGGGTTCGATTCGCCTGACCTCGTGGAGCCACGACCATCGAGCTTGAGAGCAGATGCGCCTGATTTTCGCCCTTCCGGGGATTCACCGGTACGACCGCGGAGCCGAAATCGCGCTTCTCGCCGTTGCCGCGGAGCTCGCCCGAGGCGGTGAGGATGTTACTGTTGCCGGATCGGGACCGATCGCCGGCGACCGCGGGTACGACTATGTCCAGGTCCCTTCGGTTCGCCGTGAGAGGTTCGAAAAGTTCCCGACATTCCCGCCATTTCGATCGGAAACGGCGTGGGAAGACGCCACCTTCGCGCTCAATCTGCTGCGCAAGATCGACCTGAAGCAATATGACGCTAGCGTCACGTGTTCCTTTCCCTTTACGCATTGGGCGCTGAGACGCTTCGGCCGAACGGGGCCGGCGAGCATCTTTGTCACTCAGAACGGCGATTGGCCGGCTTTCAGCAACAAGTCGGAGTATCGGACATTTTCATGCGAAGGGCTTGTTTGCACAAACCCAGACTATTTGACCCGCAACGCCGATCGTTGGAATTGCCGCCTCATTCCAAACGGCGTCGACGTTGCCCGCTTTAAGCCTGGCAAAGCAGAACGGAGCCGATTGGGACTGCCCACCAATGGTCCCGTCGTCCTCATGGTCAGCGCCCTTATCGACAGCAAGCGCGTCATCGATGGTATTCGTGCCGTAGCCAAATTGGCCGACGCATCGCTCGTTGTCGCGGGCGACGGCCCCCTGCGGCAACAAGTCACTAGGCTGGCCGAGCAACTCCTCCCGGGCCGATTTAAACTGGTTTCTCTCCCGCCAGAGGACATGCCTGACCTCTACCGGTCGGCCGATGTCTTTCTCCATCTTTCGCTTCTCGAATCCTTTGGAAACGTGTTTCTCGAAGCCTGGGCTAGCGGATTACCGATCGTGGCTCACGATAGCGCAAGGCTGAGATGGATTCTCGGCGACCGCCATTTTCTTTGTGACACGACAGATCCCCGCACCCTGTATACCGCACTGAAGGCTGCGCTTTCAGCCCGTGATGCCGGCGCACCGGAAGGGATCGAGCGCTTTTCATGGGAATCGGTCAGCGCACAGTACCATGAATTCTTGCTGGAGACCCTGGCGGGACGTTAGTTGCTCAGGCGGCGGAAATACGAGATGGCGTGTTCCAAACCTTCGGTCAGCGGGACCTTTGGTGCCCAGTCCAGCTTGGCCTGAGCAAGACTGATGTCAGGACGTCTTTGCGTCGGGTCATCGGAGGGGAGCGGCAGTTCGACCAGCCTCGAGCGCGAACCGGTCATTTCGATGACGAGTTCCGCCAACTCGCGGATCGTGAATTCGACAGGATTGCCGATATTGACCGGACCGAGGAAGTCTGCAGGGCTTTCCATCAGCTTGATCAACCCGTCGACCAGGTCGTCGACATAACAAAAGCTACGCGTCTGGCTGCCGTCGCCGAATATGGTGAGGTCTTCTCCGCGCAGGGCCTGCATGATGAAATTGGACACGACGCGACCGTCGGCCGGATGCATCCGCGGGCCATAAGTGTTGAAGATGCGCGCGACCTTGATCTCAAGACTATGTTGCCGGTGATAGTCGAAGAACAGCGTTTCGGCGCATCGCTTGCCTTCGTCATAGCAAGAACGAATGCCGATCGGGTTCACGTTGCCCCAGTATGACTCGGTCTGCGGATGTTCGACGGGGTCACCGTAAACCTCGCTGGTCGACGCTTGAAGAATGCGGCAGCCCAACCGCTTGGCCAGCCCAAGCAAGTTAATTGATCCCGTGACAGAGACCTTTGTGGTCTGGACCGGATCGTGCTGATAATGAATCGGCGATGCCGGGCAAGCGAGATTGTAGATCGCGTCCACTTCGACGTACAATGGAAAGCACACATCGTGCCGCATGAATTCGAAACGGGGATTTCCATGCAGATGCGCGATATTCGATTTCGACCCGGTGAAGAGATTGTCGACGCACAGCACCTCGTCGCCGCCTTCGAGCAATCGATCGATCAAGTGCGATCCGAGGAATCCGGCTCCGCCGGTCACCAGAATGCGCCTTTGGGAAAAATACCTGCGAGTCATGTGCTGCCTTTCACGGTGCCATGCCGGTCTAGCGCGGCGCTGAGGCCAGGCAAGCCGCGCGTGAGATCTATCCAAATACGGAACATACCTGGCGAACGCCTGGCACTCATCCCGCCTTTGAGAAACTAGCGGTTCGATGGGCTCCTTTTTCGTCTGGTTCTGCGCGATTCCACCGGCGCTCACGCTGTTCTGCTTCTCGGCTGAAGTTTTCGCCGGCCTGCGCCCGCGCAGACCGACTCTCGGCCAGGGACCCGATGTGCAGCTAGCCGTGGTCATTCCAGCCCACAACGAAGCTTTGCTGATCGCCGACACCGTGAAGGCCGTTCGGAAGCAGATCGGCTCGACAACTCGGCTAGTCGTGATAGCTGACAATTGCTCCGACGCGACAGCCGAGCTCGCGCGTACGGCTGGCGCAGCCGTCGCCGAGCGCAAAGATCAGCTTCGCCGCGGAAAAGGCTTCGCGCTCGCATGCGCCCGCGATTTTTTGTCGGCTCAGCCTCCGGATGCGGTGTTCGTCCTCGACGCGGATTGTCGGATCGCCCAAGGCAACCTTCAGCAAAGTGCCAACTATGCGGTGGCTTTGCACGAGCCGGTCCAATACGCGAACCTCTTGTCCGCCCCAACGGACGCGCCATCACTTGTGCTGGTGTCCAATTTCGCCATGCTGATCAAGAACCTGGTGCGGGCGAGGGGCCTGTACCGTCTGGGGGGCGGGGTTACCCTATTCGGAACCGGCATGATGTTCCCTTGGCGGGTCTTTCTGCAGCTGGATCTCGCCACATCCGAAGCGGTGGAGGACCTCGGGATGGCGCTGTCGCTGGCGCTGGCCGGAACGAAAGTTCATTTCGATGAACATCTGCTGGTGACGAGCCCCGCCGCGCAACTGTCGGACAGTCTCGGGCAACGCAGGCGATGGGAACACGGATTCCTGGCGCATTCCATTCGAACCGCTTTGCCGCTCCTCTTGCTGGGGATCGTCCGCCGATCGCGGCACCTTGTCGCCCTTGGAGCGCACATGTTGGTCCCGCCTTTGTCCCTTTTGTTCCTTATCGGCGCGGTGGCGCTCATCCCCGCTGTTGCAGCAGCCTTCTATGGCAATCCTGGACCGGCGGCGGTGTTGCTGACCGCCTTCGCTTTTGCGATCGCGGCGATTGGCGCCGCCTGGACTATGCAGGGGAGGGCCGCGCTTCCCTGGCGGGCACTTCTGCGGGCACCCGTCTACGTGCTATGGAAGATCCCGCTCTACCTCCGGCTCCTTTCGGCTCGAGAGAGACAGTGGACCCGCACGCGCAGAGCTAACGAGAAAAACTGAGGCGCCAGCGCCACCAGATCCGAACGATGGCTGGTCCTTCGACCAAGTACCGCCTCCACAACCGTGCCGGCTCGTTCGCCAGCCGGAACAGCCATTCCAGGCCGGCCCTTTGCATCCATCGAGGGGCCCGGCGCTTGATGCCGGTGAGAAATTCGAGCGATGCCCCGATGCACAGGGCAACCCCCGCCGCCTTCCCGCGTTCGCGAATAAGCGCACAGATGAGCTCGCTTTGCGGCGCCCCAATCGCGAAGAAATGCACACCTGCCGCACAGCTTTCGACGAACTTCGCAACCTCCAGTTGCGCTTGGGCATCATGTAGGATGCCATTCGGGGCACGGTGGTGGAGGAACCTCACATGAGGGTACTTGGCAGCCAAATCGCGCACCAAGCATGAATCGCCGCCGATGACGGCCGCGCTTGATAAATTCGCAGCGCGAAGGAGGCGCGCGGTCAAGTCGCTGCCCGTAACAACGCTGAGTTCGAGCTGCGACCGTCTAGCAAGGGCCAGCAGAATGCGGCTGTCGCAAAGGCACAGCGTTGCGCTGCGATACGCCGACCAGAGTGCTGCATCGTCCTTTCGCCGATGTAGCCGGACAAGATGATCTACGTTGGGCGTCACGATATAGGCGAACGTGTCGCCGCGTTGCAAAGATAGCACCGCTTCCACGGCGCCGGACTCGTCGAGCGCGTCGAAATCAAGATCAAGAAAGGGAATTCGTCCGTTCAAGGGCGAGGACACGTTCATTGTGCTACGAACCTGCCCAGCAAACCGTTGGGCGGGGGCTGGCCCGGTTCAAGATCCACGCCGAACAACGTCCGGGCATTCGCCAAACCCGTTGTCGCAGAGCTGACGCAACTCTGGTCGAACCTTCGGCAAAGATCTGCGTACAGCCGCCAGCCGTTCAAAAGAGCCGGCGCGTAGCGCGTCAGCCGCCGTGCGATGGCGACTGCCTCGCGTGTCCTGTGGTGAGAGGCGAGCCATTGACCGTACGCCGCCGTCAGCGGTTCGCTCTGCTTGTTCGCCTCGAGCGCATCTCGGTAGACTCGGCTCACACCGCTCGCACCACTGTCCCCACCCGAAGCCTCGTAAGCATGGGCAGAAAGCAACCATCCGTCTACCATCGCCGGGCATTCCGACGACGCCTGCTGTGCAAACCGCAAGGCTTCCTCGGCGCTGCCGCGCTTTAACGCGCTTCCCGCTGCGGCAACCAGCGCATCGCAATCGGTTTTGTCCCGGGCAAGTATTGTAGCGGCCAGTTGCCCGGCCTCCTGTCCGTCACCGTTCAGGAGAAGCAGGCGGGCCTTGAGGCCGGCAGGCGGGGCTTTCGAAATCTGCGCATAGATCTTGGCCGCGTCCTCACCCCGTGCCTGTTCGACAAGGTACCGAACGAGCGCTATGCGAGCTGCGTTGGAGGCGGTGCGGCCGATCCTTTCGACGGCGCTCCTCGCGACGTCGGATGAGCCATACTCCTGCCAAAGCGCGAGGGCCTGATCGGCGGTAGCCCCGTTGATCGCCGGATTAACCAGTGCTTTCTCCACCAGAGCATGACCTTCAGCGCGCTGCCCCAACTTGAAACGAACATTGGCCTCATCGAGAGCCAAGTCGGGATCGCCCGGTTGCAGCCGGCGCAACCGTTCAAACTGGGCGAGCATCTCGGCAGGTTGCCGCTCGGCGCGATAAATCTCGAGCCGCGTCAGGCTCGTAGCCCGGGAGTTGGCTGCGTCACCCGAAATGCTATCGAGCGTCTTCAACGCCTCCGCGGGCCGATGGAGCGTATAGAGCGCCCGCGCTTTCAGAATCGAGGCGCCCTCCTGTCCGGGCGAGCGAGCAAGAATCTTGTCGGCGTACGTAATCGCTTGGGCATAATTGTGCTCGACCATGGAATGGATGCCGCGAATCAGCAGAGCGTCGACTTGGTTGGGGTCCAACTCGAGAGCCTTCTCGGTAGCGTCGAGCGACCCGCGCAGATTGCCGGTGGTGAGGCCCAGCTGCGCCACTTGCAGAAGCGCCTCCATATTGGTCGGGTCCAGCGCCAGTGCATTACTGTAGGCGTTGTAGGCCGCGCTTGATGAGCCCATGTTGAATTCAATTCGGCCGCGCAGGATGTGGTAGTCGGCAATATCGTCCCTGTCCGCGATCGCGGCTGTGATCGCGGCGCGAGCGGCGGGCAAATCGTTGCTGTTCAGCGCTCTTTGCGCCAGAGCTGCTTCTTGAGCCGCTGCCTGGCTGCGGCTCGAGCAACCGGGCGCGACAAAAGCCGCGCAACACAGGACAAGAAAGGTGCACCAGAACGGGATTGGCGGTTTGAGAGGTTGGCCAGCTTGCATGCAGGTTGTTATAGGCCGAGCAAGGCGCAGGTCGATATCTTTGGAGGGCGGAATGCGATTCGGGACGTCACTTCTGGCGGTTGTATTGGGATTTGGGGTGCCCGGGGCCGCTCTCGGCCAGCAGGCGCAATCACCAGTGCCTCAGGCGAGACAACAAGTGCCGGAGTATCGCATCAACGCCGGGGACGAGCTCGAAATCTACGTTTGGGGAGAAGAGCGCCTTCAGCGGACCGTCAAGGTTTTGCCGGACGGCACGATCGCGTTTCCGTTGGTAGGGCAAGTCGTGGCACAAGGTTTATTGCCCCAGCAATTGGAGGCATCGATAACCTCTAAATTGCAAGGCCAGTATCGCGGCCAAGTTCCACAGGTGACGGTCTCCGTGGTGAACCCCAGCGGAATGCAGTTTTCGGTCATGGGGCGCGTAAAAGCTCCAGGTACATTCACGCCCGGACGCTATGTCAATGTGCTCGAAGCGCTCAGCATGGCTGGCGGCCCGGGCGAGTTTGCCAATCTGGACAACATTCTTTTGCTGCGCAAGCAGGGGGGGCAGCTCAAGGCTTTTCGGCTGCACATCGGCTCGGTCTTTAAGGGGGGAAGCAACCTGGAAGATGCGGGCGTGCTTTCCAGCATCACGAAGATTGAGCCTGGCGACACGTTGATCGTGCCATGACCTCATTGCCGCTCTCCTATCGTAGAGGCCTATGCGGCGTATCGTTCGCGGCCGCCGCAAGCCTCTGCCTCTCGCCTGTTGTCGCGAGGGCTCAGTCTCGCGCCAACGTCGACGTTTCGGCAGGAGCTACGGCGGCAAGCAATCCGTACCTGCTCGATGGTCCGAACACATCGGCGGTTGGCGTCAATTTGACAGTCCGGCCTTCGCTGGCGGTCGAAACCGGCACATCATCGGTAACCTTTTGGGGTGGTCTGAGTCTCGAGGAATTCTTCGACAAATATGGATTGGATGGCTCGGTCCAACTCGGGGCTGCCGGAGAGCATCGCATCGACGAAAAAACGACGCTGAGCACCAACGTCGATTTTCGCTCGAGCAAATCAGCGGCGCGGCAATTTTACCTCGGCACGCCAGCGGACATCGTCGGACAGAGCCAAGTGCCCGCCAGCTCGCCGATCGATCCTACCCTGGCCAACGTCGCGGGCCGGTCCAGCAGGCTTAGCGTCAATGGTTCGCTGAAACATCTTTTGGATCCCAAGAGCTCTTTGGTGGCGAGCGCGGGCGTTGGACTCACTCGCGTCAGTTCCGGGTCCGGCCGCGACTATCGAGATTCCAACTTCGGATTAGAATACACGCGGACCTTGAGCGAGACCACTTCGGCGGTGGTCACGGTGAACGGGGGGTACGCGAATTATCTCGGCCAGCGGGCGGGCGATGGCTTGTTCGTCACCTCGCTGGTTGGGGTTGACCATCAACTCTCGCAAACCCTCCACTTTTCGGGGCAGATTGGCGCCTCGATAGCTGCCGTCGAATCCCCAAGCGGAAATCGGGAGACGACCGTCGCATGGGCGGGAAATCTCGACCTTTGCGACAAGGACGGCAGGGGTAGCGCTTGTCTGACAGGAACGAGGGCGACGCAGCCTACCTCCTTCGGGGGCCTTACCACCGTCAGTTCCGTCGGGCTCAGCTACGCCCGCACCTTCGGTCCACGCGACACGGCGTCTGTGACCGCCGTCTATGCGCGCACCAGTCAAGCGAGATTGCCCTTTTCGACCGGTCTCGGCAGGCGCAGTGAACTCGTCAGCGTAAGCGGCACGTATCGACGCAAGCTGGCGGAGCGCGTGGCAGCGTTTGTTACTCCAAGCTTCGCCTCGGTTAACGATGACCAGTCCGGCAGGCGACAAAACTATCAGGCGCTGCTGGGCGTTTCTTACATCTTCGGAAGGACACGATGAACGAGCTTACGCTAGGCACAGAGGAGGCGCCACAGGATAACGGCGGGAAATTTATTTCCTATCTTCCGGCGATCTTGTGGCAGCGCCGCTGGTGGATCATCGTTCCTGCGCTTGTTGGCGTTGTAGGAGCGGTGGCGGCCGTGCTTCTGATACCGCCGCGCTACAAGGCGAACGCGGTCATGCTGGTGGAATCGCCGCAGCTGCCCGACGAGATCATCGGCGATTTCAGCGATTCTCTCATCGAGCGCAGAATTGCCGCCATCAAGCAGCGCGTGACGAGCAGACCGGACCTCGTCGACCTGATAAACCGGCATGGCCTCTACTCGAGCGAACGCGCGTCCGAACCGCTGTCGGATGTCATCGACGAAATGCGCGACAAGATTACGCTAACGCCTTCAACCGTGGCGCTCCCGAGTGGGGGTGCCAAGGACAGCACCGTCGCTTTCGAGCTCAGCTTCGAATACGCCGAAGCGGCACCGGCTCAGGCGGTCGTCCAGGATCTCATGGATCGAATTCTGGAACTCGATTCGAGCGGGAATCTGGAGCAGGCCACCAACACGGCCCAGTTCCTCGCCGATCAATCGCACGGTCTCGAGGAACAGATTGCCAAAGTCCAAAGTGAATTGGCGGCGATCAACTCTCGCTACGGGAGCGTTTTGGGGAGCGCCAGCACGGTCATCACCGGGAACTCGGGAAGCTACGACGTGCAGATCGCCGGGCTGCAGCGAGACAATGCCAATCTGATTGCCCAAAAGCAAGCCGCGCAGAATTCCGATACGCGCGATCCGGTGGTCAGAAACGCTGAAGCAGCCTTGGCCGCAGCTCGTGCGGTCTACTCTGAAAATCACCCCGACGTGGTCATCGCAAAACAGCGCCTTCAGGAAGCGCGTGCGCTGGCACGCAGCACTGCCGAAAAGTTACCATTCGATTCAATCGATCAGCAGATCGCTTTCAATAACTCGCAAATCGCCCAATTGCGGGCCGCCAAGGCGAGGGAGGACGCCCAAGTCTCGTCGCAGCTTGCCGCCCAATCGCGCGCGCCCTTGGTACAGCAACAGATTTCCGCTCTCCAGGAGCGCCTCACCGGGCTCAATCAGCAGTATCAGCAAGTCCAGCAGAAATTGCTTTCGGCCAAGGCGGGCGTGCGCGCCGAGGATGAGCAGATGGGCGAAAGGCTTACGGTGGTGGAGCCTCCGGTCATGCCTGACGAGCCGGTGTGGCCGAACCGACTTCTCGTCCTGGCGGGCGGCGTTGTTGGCGGCCTTGGTCTCGGACTGCTGCTCGCGGGGCTCGTTGAGCTCGCGCTACGGCCGATTCGCGATCCCAGGGTACTGACTTCGATTACTGGTGCTCCGCCACTTGGCGTCGTTCCGCTTGTTCCCAAGAAGCCGCTAGGCGCCAGGCGGACGGGCTTCCGGTTCTGGCGGAAGACGGCCGCAAAAGGATATAGTTGAGATGGCCGAAGCCGACCCCGCTCGCACGGCGGGTCCCATGACGCTCGACCTAGCGCGTCTTCCTGAAGCGGAACTCGAGCGAAGCTGGCTTGCCGAACACAAGATCGTCGGCCTTAACAGCGGCGATAGCCGCTCGAGGCCGTTCAATCTCATGCGCACCAGCCTGATGAACTTGTTGGGGTCGGACGAGACGCCGAGACTGATCGGCATAACTTCCGCCACTCCCGCGGCCGGCAAGTCGTACATTTCCGCGAATCTCGCCTTGTCTTTGGCGAAGGTCGCCGAAGGGATCGTGCTATTGGTAGATTTGGACTTGCGCCGCGGATCGATCGCGACCGAACTGGGTTTGGCGCCAACCCGGGGAGTCAGAGACTTCCTTTCAGGCGACGCGGCTCTGCACGAGATCGGACTGCGCGTTGAGGGTCTGCCCCTAGCGATCTTGCCGACGAATGCGGAACCCCTGGAATCGGCAGAACTATTGGCAGGAGAGAATTTTTCCAGGCTTCTGAGTGCCATTCGAGCGCAGCCGGCGAAGACGGTAGTTCTATTTGACTTGCCCCCAATCTTTGCCAACGACGACGCCATGCTGTCGATCAAGCATCTCGATGGCTACATCCTGGTGGTCGACAGTTCTGAAACGCGCAAGGCGCATGTCGAAGACGCCTTGTCGATGCTTGCGCCCGCAGTCTGCCTCGGGACCGTCCTTAATCGCTACAGAGGGCCCATCTTCGACAAGTACGGCTATGGTTACGGCGCTGGAGCCTACAGCAAATATTACGATACATAATGCCCGTCAGTCGGCGGTCGTCAGGCGGACGACGGTTATCACCGACACTGCTTCGACCATGCAGCTAAGCGTCGATCAGACCTTTTAGCCATTGCGCCTCGAACTCCGCATCTGGGTCGTCGGCCGATATTGGCCGACGCAATTGCCAACGCGGTCCATGAAGGGTCCTAGTCCAAAGGCCTTCGCGAAGTTCGCTCTGCGCAGCGGACGGCCCGCAGACGCGTGGCTGCGGACTTGGGAGATCGGGAATCCCTGGTCTGTCGTCTTGTTTATCGTAGACGGTGTGCGAGCATTCCGGGGAATGGCCCGTCCCGGCGGTCCTGGCCTCGGCCGTCCGCCGTCAGATCGATTCCGGCTGCGGTGAGACGCGCTTGGGCGAGGACGTAATCCTGCGCCCAAGCCTCACGAACGGCCGCTCGAAGTAGCGCGTCGATAAGTGCGCTAGCGCGAAGGTCGCCGCGAACAGCAACGGGCGCTTGGCGTACTTCTCGAGTCTGGGGCCGGACCCGAGCCAAGTGACCGTCAGGATTCCGTGGATCACGTAAAGCGCGTAGGAGATCTCGGCGATGTAGGCCATTGGTCGCGAGGTCAGCAGCCGACCGGGCAGTCCGGCGACGCCTTGAAGCGAGGTTCCTATGACCAGCGCCGCCGCGTATGGGCGTATGTACAGCAGCGGCCCCGACGCCGGATGACTGCACAGCAGCCAAGCCGCCACCGCCACCGCGACCGGCGTGCGTCGCAGCAGCGCCTGCGCCCCCACGCCGTACCACCCGCAATAAACCAGCGCGATGGTCCCGCCGGCGAGGATTTCGTCGACGCGATGCCAGGTGATGATGCTGATCGGCTCACCGGCTTGCACGCGCAGCGCCGTCACCAGCAGCCCCAGCAGCGTCACAAGGTAGAGGCCCCGTCGGCGCGGTAGCAGCGCAAGCGCCGCCGCGACCGCATAGAACTGCACCTCGACGCACAGCGACCACAGGTGCTCGCCCCCATGCATCAGCCGCGCCGGCGGCAGGTTGGCATAGAACAGCAAGTTGGCCACGAGCTTGCCCGCGCCGGCGTCACTCATCACGTACACGGCGGCCATCGCTGTCCACGACAGCGGGAGGATGCGTGACAGCCGGCGCGCCGCAAACGCGGGGACCGGCATTCCCTCGGCGAGGAAGCGCACGATCAGGAATCCGGAAATGGCGAAGAACAGGCTCATGCCCATCAGCGCGGCCTGATTGTTCAGCCCCAACGCGTGGGGGCCGAGTGGAAGCAGGTGACCGGCAAGCACGAGCAGGATGCTGGTGGCGCGCCAGCCGTCAAGCTCGGGCACCCGCAGGTGGGTCCCCGCGGCGCTGATTGCCAGCGGGCCGCTCGCTTCCGCTTTTTGCTCGTCGGGGATTGCGGCAGTCATCTCCCCATGGTCTTCGTCGATGGCTGGGGCGACGGCTCCCGCATCGTCCCGGACCCGGCTTTGGTCGCGTGCGCCGCCGACCGCGTGCGCCGCGCGCGCGCAGAAGCCGATGTCACGGCCGCGATCACCCCTGCCATCAGCGCGATGAAATACTGCGGCGTCGCCGTGACCGTGACCCATTCGTACTGGCTATGCAGAGCAGTGCCGGCAATCGCGAAGCCGCAGGCGGCGCTGACCTCGCGCAGTGGCATTTGCCGGCGGAACAGCGCCGCGAGGGACGCAAGAATCGGACTCAGCAGCCAAATCAGAAATCCACAGAGCCCAAGCAGGCCAGCCTCCGCGTGGATGAGCAGGTAAGTGTTGTGCACGTTGGTCGAGCGCGCTTCGTAGCCCCAGCGGACGCCAGCCTTGTCGAAGTAGCCGCCAAGGTTGGCGACGCTGACGTAATGGTTGAGTCCCACCCCCCATGGGTGATCGGCGATCATTAGCCTTGCGGTTTTCTCGAAGGCAAGCCGCTCGGGGTCTTTCTCGAAGCCGGCGTTGCGCTCGTCCAGCTTGTGGATCGCAAACGGTGTGGCGGCCGCGAGACCGAGCGCCGCCAGTCCCGCAATCGCGAATGTGCGTCCGTTCGGCTTCACCGCCAGCACCACTCCCATCGTGCCGGCAAGCGAGACGCCAAGGAAGATAATCGTTCCGCGCGATCCGCCCGCGATTGCGCCCATCGCAGCGGCAGCCACGGCCACCAAGAACAACCGGCGCTTAGTGGTCAGCCCGAGCGTCAGCAGCAGCGGGACGCAGAGATTGGTCGCAAGACCTGACAGGTTCTGATGGCCGAGAATTCCTTGCGCCTGCAAGGCGCCGGACAGGCCATGGTAAACCGACACCGCGCCGCTTGCGATAGTCGCGATTGCCAGACCTTCGGCCACCCGCATCGCTTGCCCACCGAGCACCGCGAGGTAAACAGAATAGAAAAACAGCGTGATACGAAGCGCCTGGAAGAAGAAGAACAGGGCCGGCGTGAACGTGCCCGTGAACAGCCCGGGCACCAGGCAAGCCAGATATATGGCAAAGGCCCATAGTAGCCGCGGTCGCGGACGGCCGCGCGCACAACGTAAGCACACGGCCAGCGCGAGCGGATCCACGATCGTCAGCGTGAGTCCGCGTGCGTGCCCAGGCCACAGCGGCCAGCTGATGAAGGAGGCATCGAGATTGAGTGGGGCATAGAGCATCGGCAATGCACCAAGGGCGACGTACGCCCACTTTCGATGCGCTTTCGATTGCAGCAGTGCCACGAACGCGGGGAACGAGGCCAGGACAATGATGATTGCGAGAAGTCTCATAAATCGCTTTCAAACCTACGCCGCCTCACGGCGTTTCGCCAACCTCGGTCGCGCTCAGCCAGTAACCGGTGCACCGCGTTCAAAAGCTTATCTGAATGCTCGGCGGGCAGTAGCGCCGGCGTTGAGGTGTACCCACGCGGGACGTGTTGTAGTGATACCGCCCGCTTCCTTGTCTTGCCAAGGCAGCGTTTGTAGACGACGCGAATGCGCAAGGCCCTCCTGAACGTATCCGTAGGCATTCTCGCGCGCAACGAAGAAGCCGGGATCGCCCAGGTTATCGACGACCTCCGACAGCAGACTTTGCTCACCGAAGGAGACCTGCGGGTGCAGGTGCACGTCGTGGCGAACGCCTGCACCGACCGGACCGTCGAGGTCGCTCGCCAGTCGTTCGACGCCGGCAAGTTCGCGCAACTCGGCGTGGACGCGACCGTGCATGAACTGCTCCAAGGAGGCAAGTCGAACGCGTGGAACGAATTTATCCACCGAATAGTACCAGACGCTACCGATTTTGTGATCTTACTCGATGGAGACATCCGCATTCCCGAACGGCGCTCGCTCAAGTTGATGGTGCAAGAGCTCGCGGCCTCGCCCAACGCCGTCGTTGCTGTCGACCGGTCGGTCAAGGATATCGAACTCGAGCAACCCAGCGGGTTGGTTGAGAAGTTGATCAAGTTCGCTACGGGAACGGCGACCGACCCGCGCACTGCGATCGCGGGCGCGTGCTACTGCGTGCGTTATTCCGAGGTTCGCCGGATCTGGATGCCGATCGGACTTCCTGGCGAAGACGGGTTCCTGCGGGCGATGCTTTTGACCTCCAACTTCGAGCAGTCCGAGAAGCTCGACCGCCTGCTATTCGTCGAAGGCGCTTATCACGTATTCGAATCCATGCGCGACCTCGGTGGCGTTGTTCGCCACAACGTGCGTTTGGCGATTGGCACCGCAGTGAACATCCTCCTCTTTGATCATATCCGGCAGCTGCGTGAGCAAGGTGTCGACGTTTCGGCTTATGTCAGGCGAAGGAACGACGAGGACCCTGGCTGGGTAAACAACTTGATTCGCGACCGCATGCAGGCCAGCTATTTTCCGCTTGAGGCGCGCTTCGTGTCTCGGCGGCTCCGGCGGATGCGCAACTCGCCGGCGCAGGCGCGTACGCTGCGATCTTGCGCGGTTGCGATCCTCGGCGCGGGTTTCGACCTGGTGGTCTTCCTGAGAGCGACCATGCTTATGCGCAAGGGAGCAGGGGCCGGGTACTGGTGAAATGACTTCAGGCAATCGAAGGCGCGGCAGCTTCATGACCGCGGACGACGCATCGCGCGCGGGGACACGTGCTGCGCTTCCGGACGAGGCGCGCGCGGCAATTGCCGCGCCAGCCGCAGGGGTGGCACGGAAGCTGGCATCTGCTGCGGCCTGGACGCTTGGCGGCTACGGCGTGGCGCAGGTCATCCGGTTCGCGACTAGCATGGCGGTCACGCGGCTCCTCGCCCCCGAGCTGTTCGGAATCATGCTGATCGTCAACACGGTCCGCACCGGTGCCGAGCTGCTGTCGGACATCGGCATAGGTCAGAGCGTGATCCGCTCGCCCCGTGGCGAGGAGCCCGCGTTCTACAATACCGCGTGGACGCTGCAGATCTGGCGCGGCCTCGGCCTGTTCCTGCTGTGCGCGGCGCTCGCGGTGCCGATCTCGGCCATCTACGAGATTCCGCAACTCCTCTACGTGCTGCCCGCGGCCGGATCGACTCTGCTCATCACCGGCTTCACTTCGATGGCTCTCCCGCTGCTCCGGCGCCGCATGAACTTCCCGAGGGTGGCGGTGTTCGAAGTGGTCACCGCGCTGCTCTACTCGGTGTTTCAGGTCGCGGTCGCGTTTGTATATCCTTCCGTCTGGGCACTCGTGATCGGGCTAGTCTTCGGCAGTCTGGTCAACGTTGCCGGGAGTTTCCGACTCCAGCAGCTCAATCACTGGTTCACGCTCGATCGCTCCCATTTCGCGGAGATCCTCTCGTTCGGGAAGTGGATCACGCTGTCGTCCGCCGTGTTCTTCGTGACGATGAACCTCGACCGGATCTATTTCCCGGCGGTCATCTCGCTTCAGCTCCTCGGCATCTTCGCGATCGCCCGCACGATCACCGACATCGTCAACGCGGTCTTCATCCGTCTCAACAACAGCATCCTGTTCCCGCACATCGCCGCCGAGGCGGGGCTGCCGCGCGAACAGGTCCGCCGCGACATTGGCGCGATCCGCTTGCGGTTCCTGGCGGCGTCCGCGCTCGCGGTCGGGGGGCTCGCGGGCTCGGCCGACCTGCTGGTCAACCTGCTGTTCGATCACCGCTATCACGCGGCGGGCTGGATGGCCTCGATCCTCACGGTCGGCGTCTGGTTCGCGGTCCTCGCCTCGACCGCGGAATCCTCTCTGCTCGGCCTCAGTCGGCCGCAGGCCGCCTCGTTCTCGAACGGCGCCAAGCTGGTCTGGCTGGTAGTGGCGCTGCCGTTGGCGGTGAGCGTCTATGGAATGGTGGCTGCGATTGCGGCGATTTCGGCCAGCGACGTCGTTCGTTATCTTGCAACCATCCCCCAGCAAAGGCGCGCTTCGTTTGCGTTCCTGGGGCAGGACGCGGCCGCGACCGCCATTCTTTTTGGTGTGATTGGTCTTGTGGCGCTGGCTCGCTCAGCGCTCAACCTTCCGTTTCTTCTCTAGCACCTGCCGGAGGCGGGACATTTCGCCATAATTCGCATGCCTAGGAACGTTGAAGCATGATTAGAGTCCGCGAACTTGCCTACCGCGCGGCCAATGCGGCTCTCATCGGGGCGCTTGGTTGGCTGCATCGCCGCTATCCCGCACCGCCAACCTACCGGCTAGGCCCAGACGGCCCTGCCACGTTGTTCGAGGGCTGCTGGTTCACCTATCACCCGCTCGAGTTTGGCAGCACCGGTAACATCGACTGGGAGCCGAACGCCGAGAACACGACTCGTCTGGCGCTGTTTCACCGCATCAAGGATGGGCAGGTTTTCTACGACATCGGTGCGCACGGAGGCGTTTATACGATCACCCTCAGGCACCGCTTTCCCGGGATCGAGGTCCATTCGTTCGAGCCGCAACCCGAGGAACTTCTCCAGAGCCTCGCGCTGAATCAGATGTCCGCTGAAAACGTCCATGCCGTCGCAGTCGGTGAGACGTCCGGTGTGGTCCGCATGACGACGAAGAAGCGTTCGAGCAACCACGTTAGCGAGACTGGCGACCGCGAAGTGCCGTTGGTCCGGCTCGATGATTTCGCTACCGAGAAGAGCCTTCCAGCTCCGGACTGGATCAAAATTGACATCGAGGGGCTTGAAATGCCAGCGCTACGGGGTGCCGAAGGGCTGCTTAAGACGTCGAAGCCGACAGTCATCTGCGAGATCAACCACCTGCACGGTCGTTTCGGCACCCGGATAACCGACTTCCTCAGGTTCATGCGCGGACTCGGCTACGAGGTGTATCGGCTCGCCGATGGCGTGCTCGAAGCGTTGCCCGAGGCCGACTCTTTCGAGAAACTAGGTTACTCGGCCAACTGGAACTTTTGGTTCGTTCATGAGGATAAGCGGGGAATGTTGGGTTCCCTGCACAAAGTACCCAAGCCTTACACTCCGGCAGAGTCGACGTAGGCAGCACCCGAGCCACCGAATCCGACATAAGCGCGGCCGAACAGGTTGGGATCGCCCGCCATTGTCACCGGAGCGTCGATGCCGTCGAGCGGGTACTCGCCGATCTTGGTCCAGCTGCTGCAGTCGTCGGTCGAACGCCAGATTCCGTACACGTCGCCCACCTTGCCGGCGATGAACACCGCCGGATATTGCGCTCCGTTGGCGGCCTTGCCGAATCCGAACGTGATGACGTCTTTGACGTTGGCAACCTCGCTCCATGTGGCGCCGCCATCGGTCGAGCGGTAGAGCGGTTGGTTCTGCTCCCGGCCAGCGGTGAAGAACAGGTGACCGGCATTGTCGGGGACCGAGTTCATCTGGGTGTGATAGGTCGTCCACTGACCGATCGTGCCGGCCTTTACCTTTGTCCAAGTGACGCCGCCGTTAGTCGTCGTCCACAGCCCCGCCAGTTCAGGCTTGCCCGAAGGCCCGTAGTTGTAGGCGTAGAAGACCTTGGCCTGGACCTTGTCCGCGCAGAGAATCTTGCGGTTGAGAGCCCACAGCCAGCCCCAGCCGGTCTCGATGCCGTCGGTCGCCGGGAGACCGGGGATGGACAGCGGTAGCCACGTCACTCCGCCGTCGAGCGTATAGCGAGCCACGCCGTTGTTGCTCGGCACATGGACGACGTTTCCCGGCTCGCTCACAGCGATCGAGCCGCCAGGCGACGCCGACATCAGGCCCTTGCCGGGGAAGTACGTCCAGGTCTCGCCGCGGTCGCGCGAGTATGCCGAAAAGTTGCCCAGTTTGGCGCACAGCATCACGACGTAGGATGGATCGCTGGACGAATAGTCGAGGTCGAAGCCGTCCTTGAGACCGATGTTGGGGCCGTAAGTATCCGGCGCGACGTCAGGGTTGGACAGCTTCATCGCGGAGCGGTCGAGCTGCACCGTCAGCGGCGCGCCGCTTGGCGGCGCCATGATGCGCCAGACGCAGAGCTGCTCGATGCCCCATGACTGCGAAACCAGCTCGAACTTGATGGCGCTGGTGTCCGGGTAGCTTTCGACGAAGAACACCCCGAGGCCTGATGCGATGTAGCACTTGCCGCTCGAGGGATCGAACGCAGCGGCCGCGATCGACAGGCCGGCGTTGTTCACCGACTTCGCCAGCCACGGAATGTCGGTGGCGGTCGTCGAGATCTTGCTCATGTTCGGGTCGCTATGGCTGACCCACTGCTGCCACGTCGCCCCACCGTCCTTGGATTGCACGATGATCAGCGCGTTCGACCAAGCAACGATATGCGCCGGGTTGGCCGGGTTGACCGCGACGTCGATCAGCCGCGCGTTCGACGAACCGTGCGACGTCCAGGTGCCGTTTTCGTACTTCTTGATCGGCTGCGCCATTGTCGACGTGTCGCAAATCCACACGCGGCCGAGCTGGTCACAGGTGAGGCGCCGGAACGCGATTGGCGCGCCAGGTACTTGAGCAAAAGTCGCCCCCCCGTCTTGCGACCGGAACAGTCCGTGGCCATAAACGGCCACGTAGATGCCCTGGGTCTTGCCATCGATGATCGGCGAGCTCGGGTCGAATGCGACGAGGTACGGCCCCGAGCTAGTCTTCGACGCGGTCCCATCGGTTGGTTGGGGCAGCCGGGAATTCTGCGTCCAACTACCGCCACCGTCATTTGTGACCCACAGCCCGTCGCCCATGTCACCCGACAGCCAAACCACGTTCGCGTTGGCAGGGTCGATGGCCATCTTGGGTCCCATGACGCGCTCGATCCCGCCAGCGAAGTTCTGGTCGTTGGCGCGCGCATAGATCCGTGGCAGCGCGGTCTTTTGAAAGCTCTTCCCACGGTCGGTGCTGCGATAGCACCAGGCGTTCCACACAGCATAGATCACTGAGGAATTGCTGTTGGCCACTGCGGCTTCCCAGCAGCCCGGACCATCCGACTTACCGCCGTCGCTTTGCTGGCTGTAAGAGGGAAACGGCACGTCACCCTCCGGCAAAGTTTTGCGCGTGAGCAACTCGTCCCAGATTTTGGTCTGGTCGTTCCAGATGTAGGCATTGTGCGTGTCGGTGCGGACGACCTTAGTACCGTCCCTGGCGATACTAATCCCGGTGACATAACCACCAGCGCCCACGCGGAGTCGCTTCCAGATCGCTTCGGTAGGTCGCTTTAAGGTAATCGGACGCTTGGCCGGGGCGGTGCTCGGAGTTCCCGCGGAATCGCTCGACCCCGTATCGCAGCCGCCCAGGAGGATGGCGATCGAGAGACCCGTTCCGCTGGAGAGCGCGCTTCCCAGAAAGCGCCGTCGTGAAAAGTTGCTCTCCAATGTTCCCTCCAACTCGCCAAACGATCCTCGTCTGATGGCTAGTGGCAGTATAACAGCAACGGTTAAGATCAGATTGCCGCTAAGGTTTAATCCAAGGAAATCAGTCGAACCGTGCGGCGGAACGGGCAGACAGCGGCGGCTATGGACACGTTCGAACATAACCCACCCGCAACCTAACCGGCGCTTGGCGCCTCTTTCGTGAAAAGGTCGACAAGCGGCTCGACGGCCTCGTCGATCGTAAAGGCGTCCTTAATACGCTGCTTAGCTTCGCTAATAAGTCGCTCGCGCAAGCCGGCATCGACGGCGAGGCGGTGCATGCAATTGGCGAGCATGTCCCAGTCCGCAGGGCGAAACAGTAGCCCGTTCTGGCCGTCGCTTACAAGCTCGGGAATTCCGGCCAAATGCGGCGCGATGACCGGCACCCCCTGCGCCATCGCCTCCATCAGCACTACCGGCAGGCCCTCCATTAGGCTGGCAAGCACGAACACGTCGGCCGCGGCAACCGTACGCAGTGTCTCGCACTCTGGCAGCGCTCCGCGCAATACGACGCGATCGGCCAGGCCCGAGCGCGCGATTGACTGCTCGAGCTCGCCGCGTAGCGGTCCGTCGCCGACGATTACCAGCTCGGCATCAATGCCGACGGCGATCACCTCGCACAGCGCGTACAGCAGACCGGGATAGCCCTTCTCCGCAGAAATCCGGCCCACAGTAACGAATCGTGTACGCGTGCGCCCGTGGGCCGGCTCCGCCAGTTTGACAGGGGGATCGATACCGCAGCGGACGATGTGGAATTTGTCCCACTGTGCGGGCGGCACCACCCGCATGCCCTGCGCGCGCATGAACCAGCTGGCACATACAACGAACTCGGCCCGTTCGATCTTTCCGGCGAGCAGTCCGCCTGCAGGCGGGTCAGTCTCGGAAATCCCGTGCAACGTCAGGCTCCAGGGGATGGCGAGGAACTGTGCCGCCAGCATTCCAACCGTCGCGCCGCTGTTGGCGAAATGAGAATGCAACCGTTCGGCGCCGGCTTCGCGCAGCATCGCCGCCAGCACCAGCGCCTCAAGAAAGTGGAACTGCGCCCACAGGCGTCCGCGCAGTCCCGGTGCACAATGACGCTGAGCGAGCAGCCAAGTTCGGGCGCTACGCCGCGGCGCCCCGAGCATTACCCACACCGCGCGCGCGACTAAGCGGTGGCGCGGGATGCCCAGCACCGCCGGCACTTCCTCATCAGCGGCTGTCGCATCGCGGCGAATCGTGAACGGCAGGATTGTCAGGCCGCGCCGGCGCAGCGCAGCGATCTCGCGCCGGACGAAGGTATGCGACGGCGCTGCGTATTCGCTGACCAGATAGGCGATGCGGGTCATTTGTAATAGATGGCCATCTTCTGCCGGCGCAGCACTGCCGCCTGCGCATATCGCGCGGCACCAATGCACTCCGCGGCCTTTGACAGGAGCAAGTGCGCGCCTTTCACGAAGCCGTACCTAAGCCCAAGGCGTCCGAGCTGGAACACCCAGAGAAGCGGAGCCAACAGTAGCGCTAGCGGGCCCCAGGCGAGCGCTGCGGCCACGGCCGCCAACGGTACTCCGATTGCCCAGACCACCGCGCGCCACAGTTCGCGCCCGTAAAGGCCGCCGCTGCGAGCGCTGCGCGTCTTGTGCCAAACCTGCGCGTAGCCGTAGCCGCTACGCAGCGCGCGTTTCCACCACTGGGAAAACCGCTCCATCGCCGCATCGTGAACGGTCATAGACGCATCGAGCCGCCAAATCTGCCAGCCGCGATCGCGCAGGCGCGCGCACAGTTCAGGTTCCTCTCCGGCGATCAGCGCCGCGTCGTATCCGCCCGCGCCCTTGAACGCCTCCGCACGCATCATCACGTCGCCCCCACATGCTTCGGCCTCACCTATAGGGGTGTTCCACTCGTCGTCGCAGAGGCGGTTGTAGATCGAGGCATCGACGTGACGTTCGCGGCGCCGGCCACAGACCGCGGCCGCCTGCGGATTTCGTTCAAGAAAGTCAAGCGCCGTCCCCAGCCAGGTTCGCTCGAGTTCGCAGTCGCCGTCGATGAATTGCACAAATTTCACCTTGGGTGCCAATTCGGCCAGGCGCGCGAATCCCGCGTTGCGCGCGCGCGCCGCCGTGAACGGGGTCGACAGGTGGAGGTGGACCACTTCAGCCCCGAGCGATTGGGCGATTGCTACGCTGTCGTCGGTCGACGCGCTGTCAACGTAAACCGTTCGAGTGTCTTGAGGAATTGACGAGAGGCAACTGCGCAGCCGCTCCCCTTCATTGCGTCCTATGGCGACGATTCCCAAGGCGCTCAAATCGATCAAGGAAGAGGCTCCACACTAAGTTGCCCATCTTGTGTCGCGCCGATCCGATCCGGCAAGCACGAGCGAAAGTGACTCCACTTTTCCACATCCACCCCGGTTGTGACTGCGCCGCGAGCTTACGTTTTCGTCAAGAGCTGCTCGTTTACGTGCGCCCGAATGAGACACCCGCTCCGTTTGGCGCCATTCTCTTACAAGCGCGCTTGGCTCTTCCTCCCTACGCCGCTAGGCGAGAAATCTCCAGCCAATGGGCGGATAATGAACACGCGAAAGATCAGACTGGCGTACTTAAGCGGCCCTGTTGATGCGGCCGAGGTCTACGAGAGGTGGAGAGCGGGCCAGCATACCAAGCTGTTCGGCACAAGCTATCTCATGCAGTTCTATGAGCTGTGCAGCGAACTCGAAGCCGAAGCTTTGGTAATCACCACATTGCCGGGAAAATCAAGCAGACAAACGATCGGACGGGTAATCATTGAGAACCGGCCGCCCCCTACAACTGGTGGGCTAAGGTACCACCTTGCTATAATTGTCTCGATGTTTGCTCTTGCTCCGAGCCTCATCCGCTTCAGGCCAGATGCGTTCATTATAACCGCGCACCAGAACTACTGGTTCGCACTCCTCTACACAAAGATGCTTGGCACGGAGATCATTCCGTCGGCTCATTGCGTCATGTGGCGCCCCTACGGCTCGACCCCGCGACACGTGCGCCTCTTACTTTGGCTGGACGGGCTATTCCTGCGTTTTTGTGTGCGGCGTGCCATGGCAATTTCCGGTGTGGTGGCAAGTCAGCTTAAAAGACTGGCGAAAAGTGAGCGATTTGATGTTGAGGTTATCACGCCAACGTATTCACCGGGTCATTTTGATGCCGTTGCGGCAGCCGATCATGTGCAGCGGCCATTCGTGGTCTTGTTCAACGGAAGAGTGGAAGCGAACAAGGGGATTTTCGATCTGCTTGAGATCGCCGGACGCTTGCATAACGAACGCCCAGGCGAGTTCCGGTTCGACGTTTGCGGCGAGGGCTCGCAGGAGCAGGCCCTCATCACCGCAATACACGAACGTGGTCTGGAAGCATCGGTAAGAGTCTTGGGTTTCTGCGATAAAGACCAGCTTGCTCGATTGCTTGGCTCGTCGCATGTGGTCATCGTCCCCACCCGAAGCGACTTCGAGGAGGGCTTGGCAAAGACATGCGTCGAAGCTGTGCTGGCCGGTCGGCCTTTTGTGACTTCTCCCGTGTGCCCTGCCTTGTTATCTCTCGGGGACGCCGGCCTCGGCGTCCCTCCCAACGACGTAAAAGGGTATAGCGACGCACTGCTCAAGCTTGCCGAGGATTACGCCCTTTACAATTCCAAGGTGAGCAACTGTAGTCCTCTACAGGCACAGTTCTACGATCCTAACCGGGCCTACAAAGCTGTGCTGCGGCGCCAGCTTTTGGCCAGCGGGATCATCGATGGTCAGGCGCAAGGTGCACCAGTGAGCGTCGTCTCATGAACCGCTCTGGTCTCTCGACAGCTGCTGGTAGAGCGTGGTGACGTTCAGAGCGCTTTATAGAAAAGCCATCATGGTCCTAGCGCGACCATACATTCGGCGCGAACTCCCAGCTTGGGGCGTGCTGTATCGAGTACTCGTAGGCGCCTACAAGCGCGATTGGCTTTGGCAGGGCGAGCCTGAGCGTTGGGTACGCGGAAAACTGCACAGTTACGAAATGTCCGTGCGGATTGCGGGTTGGTCCAATCGATCGACCTTCTTTCTCGAGCGCTTTTACGACCTTCCCACGCAGCTATTGCTTCAGCAGGAATTGCGAGACGGAGATCTTTTCGTCGATGTGGGCGCGAATGAAGGGATGATCACGCTTCTTGGGTCGCGTCTGGTGGGTGACACCGGCAAAGTTATGTCGTTTGAACCGAATCCCGTGCCGAGGGAGATCCTTCAACGCAACCTGCGGCGAAACGGAATCACGAACGTTGAACTACATGCGTGTGGCTTGGGTGACGAGGACGGCGAGCTACAGCTCTTTGTCCCCTGCGCGAACAGTGGGGAGGGCTCTTTCACCGCGCCAGCGACCGCAAGCGAAGGGCACTCCTCGCCGTGCCCCGTGCGCATCGGCGATTCGATATTGCAGGGCCGAGCGCCAAAACTCATCAAGATCGACGTCGAAGGATTTGAGGCCCACGTCCTGCTTGGTTTGCGGCGAACCTTGGAGCGGGTCCGTCCAATGATAGTGATGGAGATGATCGCGCGACATCTCGCGCGAGACGGACAAGAACCCTTCAATCTTTGCTCTTGGCTCGAAGGGTTGGGTTACCAAGGACAGCGGCTTGGCCTTGAAGGGCGGAGCCGCTTACACCTTTTGCCAATGCCGCGCGTATGGGAGGATGGGGACTACGTCTTCATGCCTCGAGAGAGATGGCGGGGCGCGAGTCAAGCCGTCGATCGGTCCTTCGACGAGACAGCGACTTAATGGATTAGGGCTGGTCCGCTCCGGACATGCGAGATTGAAATGGACACATGCGAGGCGATTGCGCAGCCAATGCGGCAGATTACAGGCGAACCGGCCGCCACCGTCGCTCGCCGCTTGATGTGGCTCGATGCGGCCCGCGGTATCGGCATTGTTCTCGTCGTCTATGCTCACGGGGCTCGTGCCTTGGTCGATGTATTGCCGTTCCTTGGCGCATTCAAAGCCATCGATACCCTGGTCTATGCCTTTCACATGCAGCTATTTTTCTTTCTGGCCGGCCTGGTCAGCGTGAAGTCTCTCAACCAATCTCGCAAATCCTACCTGGGCCGCAAATTCGGCACGGTCATTTACCCTTATGTGTTGTGGTCGGCGATTTATTGGCTGCTTGAGACCCTTTTCGCCTCACGCGTCAATTCTCCTCTCGACTACGACGCCATCTTGTGGATTTGGTTGCATCCTATCGAGCACCTCTGGTTTCTATATGTATTGTTCTTTTGCCAACTTTTGGCCGCGTTCACCTGGCCGCGCGTTGCTCTGCTGACATTGCTCAGTGGCTGGATGCTCCTGGGGCCGCTGCCGCCGATCAACGTGCCGGCCTTCTGGACGCAGTTTCCATGGTTTATCACAGGCCTCGTGCTGGCGCCCCGGTTTCTGGCTGGCGCGCCGACTCGGGAGATTGAGGCAGGCGGAGGGCTCGTTCTCGGCGTGTTCCTGGCGGCAATAGCAGCCGCAGTCTTCGGTCAGCTCGACCTTGCGGCGTTGGCAAAGTTCGCCATGGCCGGTGTGGGAATCTCCTTGACGGTCGCGGCGGCGTACCTTGTCCGTCGCGTGCGCCCGGTCACCTATCTCGGCGAGGCTTCACTCTCGATATACCTGATGCATACGATCTTTTCAGCGGGCGTCAGGGAACTGCTCGAGATAGTCTTCCCGGTTGGCGGCCTTGTGCTACTCGCCATCACCGTCGTCGCGGGAGTTCTCCTGCCCTTGATTGTCCATGAGGCTGCACGCCGGTCAGGCGTCGCGCCATATTTCGGCCTAGGAAGGATGGCTCCAGGCCCTCGTGAGCAGCGCCGCATCGAGTGCGACCCGAAAGAGCTCACACACACAGTCTGAAGGCGTGGGTTGGGCGAGTTTCTGAGTCAGAAACGGCGCCGCAGGTCGCGCCGCCCAATCAATAGGCGTTCTTGTGCACCACAACCCGAAGCGTGCGTAGAAGAATGAGGATGTCGAGCGAGAGGGACCAGTTGGAAACGTACTCCAAGTCCGCTCGAACCCGTCTCTGAAGCGCTTCCGCGGTGTCCGTCGCCCCTCTGAAGCCCCGGATCTGCGCGAGGCCGGTGATGCCGGGCTTTAGCGCGTGACGGATCCAATAGGTCTGGCTGACATGCCAAAAGAGTGTTTCGCCAGCGAGCGACCCGAGCGCGTGCGGCCGCGGCCCGACCATGCTCATCTCGCCGCGCAATACGTTGAACAGCTGCGGAAGTTCGTCGATGCTTGTTCGGCGGATGAATTTGCCGATCCGCGTGATCCGCGGATCGTCTCTGTGGGTGGATACGTGTCCGTGCCTGTCGGCGCTCTCGAGCCGCATCGAGCGGAACTTGTAGATCTTGAACTGGCGGTTTCCCTCGCCGACCCTGACCTGCCGGAAAAAGACCGGCCCGGGGCTCTCCAGCTTGATCAGAATGGCCACGATTACCATCAACGGCGCAAAGACGGCCAACGCGACGATCGACGCCGCCAGATCGAAGGCCCGCTTTTGCACTCGATTGGATAAACTTAGCGGACCTCGCGAGAGGATCAGGGTGTCATCCAATCCGTAAGTTCCCACCGCCACAGCACCGTGAAGCAAATCTCGGTCGAGGAGAATTTCGCCGCCGACGTCCTGGCTTTTGAGAAAGGTTGCCCAGGCAGCGCGCCGTTCAAAATGACAACTTACCACGACTCTGTCGTAGGGTGCGATCAGCCGCGATAGCGCGTCGACAGACGAGGGCTCATTGAGGTCCGGCCAAAGCCCTTGCTCCGCCACATCCACGAAGTCGCAGCCGACGCGTGGCTCCGCCGGCAAGCCGTCCTGCAACACGATCGTTGCGGTTGATGCACCGCCCATCCAGCGATCGAACAGCAGATCGAGGATGAGCTTGCCGACGACCACGAGCAGCCCGGCCACTCCGAATGTGACGAAAAAGCCGAGACGCGAGATGTCGTCGGCCTTGAATAAAAATGACAGCGCCAGGACGAGCAGAGCCGTGGCGAACAATGCGCTCAGGCTTCGCTGTATGGCCAGCGAGCGGCTCTCCAGCGCTTCGATCGATTGGACTTCGCGAGCGATCTCGAACATGAGAAACAAGGGGAGGGCGATGGCAATGATCGGCTGCCCCCCGCTGTCGAGCCACATGGCATCGCGCAGCTTTAGCGCGATTGCATACCCCAGGATCAGGGAGGCACAGTCAAACAGGAGTGACAGGCAATATAGAATGAGGCGCTTTTCGCGAGTCGGCCGCCCTGCTGGCGGCCCGCCCAAATTGGCGGATCGCGGGTTTGATAAGCCATGCGTAAAAACGTTCACGAGCGTCTCTCCGGCCTGCAGCTAATGGGATGGTGCTCGAAAGCCACAACTTAAGCCCAGGGAAGGCGAACCTTCAGGACGATCAGCACGTAAGCCAACGTCGCGAGTAAAATCACCACTGCGGCCCAGACCACGCCTTCGTTTCCAAGGTAATTGGCGAGGGCGCAGGCAAGGGCGGCAGGCATGTACTGCCATAATTTATCCTTCGGCGTCTCCTCGCTCGACCTTTGCAACATCAGAGTTACGAGACCTGCGAAAATGAAGATCGTCAGCCAATCCCAAACGGTTTCCATCTCACGTCTCCAAGGTCACTTGCAGCGACGGCAGGCAAAGCTTCGTTCATATGTCGCCTGCCAACTCAAGCACAAAACGAGCCCCGAGCACACCCGAATTAGCGGAGCCGTGTAACCCAGTCCCGATTTGACACGGAGTTGAGCCGGAGTCGCGAATTTTCTGACTCGCACCTTAGCGCCCGCTAAGTTATCAACATAGCTATCGACAGGGGATGAGTCGTCGAGTCGAGTCGCCTGCATTATGAGTGCCCAACCGATGGGATCGCTCGCGGGTCGCGGCGCGCAAGTCTGAGCCGCAATGAAGAGTTGTGAGACGTAGAGTTGAATTTCTTTATTTCGGAGTGACTGATATGCTCAAGAAGACAATGATCACGGCGGCTGCGCTTTGCGCGTTTGTAGCTGTTCCTGCGTCTGCGCAGGTTTCACTGGGGGTTGTGAATGGCTCGGATCCCTATGCCGGACCGACACCTACCTATAACTTCGACGCGCCTGGCGCTCCGATCACAGGCGGAGCGGTGAGGACCACCTCTCCTTCCGGTGTTGCGGCTCAACCGTACGGCAGCACCGGCGGCTATTGGACGGTCGGGCCGAGCGATGGATCGCCTGGCGTGCTGAATTTGTCGAGCTTCGCAGGAATTGCCTCGATATCCTTCATCTGGGGTTCGGTCGATACCTATAACACCCTCGAAGTTCTGGACCGGCTCAACAACGTGATTGCGACCTTCACGGGGAGCGATGCCGCTTTGCCTGCCGACGGAGATCAGCACGATCCGGCCACGAATCCGCTCGCCACGCTTACGTTCAGCGGAACCACCCAAGGCAATATTGGCGGGCTAAGGCTCTGGTCCTCGCAGAATGCATTCGAAACCGATAACTTCGCGGTTACCGCGGTGCCCGAGCCCGCCATCTGGGCTTTGCTCCTGCTCGGCTTCGGCTTCATCGGAGCTTCTCTCCGCGGCCAAAAGCGTCAGAAGCGCATGCGTCTGAAGCTCGCGTAACGAAGCGTCTCGACACCGCACGCGCGGTGCCTGTAAATTTGATGTCTGCACTTGGGAGCCCCAGATCGTTCTGGGGCTCCTGTTTTTGGGCTCGGCAAGTTTCGGCAAACCGAACGCATTGATTTTGCGTTTTTCCACTAAGTTTGTCAGGCGCTGTGTTGCGATTGCCTCGTTCGGCCTTCACTCTGGAGCGTATCCAGGGCATCGCTCATGTACGGCAGCAGCACAAAGTATCCCTTTTCCTCATACGCGGTCGGCGAGGCCCGCCCATCCCACATGGTAGCGCCGCGGGTTGGTCCGAACGGTCGAAAGTTCGGCCTTCCTCTTCTGGCGACGCTTGGGACGGTATCGGTGGTCGCCATATCCTTTGGGGGAGGCGACATCGAGGCGCTGCACGTTCCCGCAGCCGCGAGTGGTCCTTTGCGCCAAAGTGACCCAGCGGTGCGAGATGTTGGGCGCGCAGTCGAACCGGGATTTTTGTTCGAGCTTGACAATGCGCAGTTCGGGCGCGTTCCTGCTAGGCTGACCCCTTCGCCGCCGACCGGGGGCGACGGAGGCAATGGGCTGAGCCATGGACCTCTTGGACCCAGTCCCGCGTCTCGCCCCAAAGTTCCCGCATTGACTGTGCAACTGCCACGGCTCGAAGCGGCGGGGCGATACGATCGAAAGCCCGACACTCCTCCCAGCCTTGATCGGCCACCACGTTCACCTGAGGCCAGTGCTTGTCAGTCGGACTGTGCGGCGACCACCAACAGCGACGTGACTCGGCTGTCGGCGGAGAGTTGGCATGATCCAGCTGAGCGCTCGGAAGGAGCTGTTGCGCCTACCATGAGCAGCGAAACGGGTGGTCTACAGGCTGTCCCGACGACCATGACACTCTCGAGCGCGCCGGTCCCGCAGCTTATCGTCGACGTGCTGCCAGACAGTGCGATCATAGCCGATGGGCAGTACGGGATGTTGGCGCGGCCCGCAGCGACCCCAATGGCGATTGAGGCGAAAACCCAAGCGCCGGGGGAGGGCAATGCAGCTTCGGGCAGTCCGACTCGTACCTTGAATGAGAGCAGCTCTGGTGAAGCGAGCGATACCGAATTGGCGGTCCAGCATAGCGGCGTTGCGCCCTTGGCTGCGGTCGAGCTTCAGCGCACGGATCCGGTCCCAGCGAGCGTTGCACGCACAAGTCGTGTTCTTCCAGCTGAGAGCAGGGGAACGGTAAGCCGGATCAAGACGCACCTCGACCATGTGAAAGAGCGCTACGCGCAAAAGGAGCAACTCGTCGATCGCGGCCATGCTCAGCTAGGGACGGGAACTGTCCAAAGTGTGCGGCCGTCGGCAGCCGCGCCGCGCGAGGTTAGTGAATCCTCTCTGATCGTTCACGACAATGAGCTGGTTGCGATCAGGCTTGGCGACCTCGTCTCTCTTTTTGAAGACCATTTCGATCGACCGCTGTTCGTGTGGATGACGTCTTCCAGCGCAGCCTCGAAGTTCGTCAGTTTGAAAACGCTCGCCGCTGCCGGCATCCAGGCAAAGCTTGATCCCGCTACTCAGCAAGTCACCTTCTCAGTGAACAATTAATCAGAACGTCGGCCCACCCTTTAGCCGGTCAAATCACTGGCTAGGGCAATACCACGAATCATTCGTTTCCCGTCGACGCGGCCGAGCTGGACGATCACGTCGATCACCGACACGGCGTACTCGATCGTGTCCGTCCGGCTGAGGCCGATGCCGGTCTGCATCACCATCAAGGCGAGCTGCTCGAGCGCGCCGCGCAAGCTGTTGGCGTGGATGGTCGAAAAGCTGCCCGGATGGCCGGTGTTGATCGCGCGCAGGAAGCTGACGCTTTCGGCGCCGCGCAATTCGCCGAGCACGATGCGATCGGGGCGCAGGCGAAGGGCGGCCTGGAGCAGTTCGTTGGCTGTGACGCGCGCCTCGCCGAGTTCTCCCTTCACCGCGACGAGCCCGACGCCGTTCGCGCCCGGCAGGCGCAGCTCGGGCGTGTCCTCCACCAGGACGACGCGCTCTTCCGCCGGGATTTCCCCGAGCATCGAGTTGAGGAAGGTCGTCTTCCCGGTGCTGGTGCCGCCGGAGATGAGGATGGTTTTCCTGGCGGCGATGGCGGCGCGCAGGAAGGCGATCGGCTCGGCGGCGGAATCGGGCATCCCGGCTTCCGAAGCGGTTCCGATGGGGCCGGAAACGTAGGCGTCGAGCGGAAGGTCGAGCCGGCGGTGGCGGCGGATCGCCATCGCCCAATGGCGCCGCGTCGCCGGCGGGCCGCAGAATTGCACGCGCGCGCCGTCGGGCAGGGTCGCGCCGAGCAGCGGGTGCTCGCGGTTGATGCCCTGATGGCTGACCCGGGCGACCTGCTCGGCGAGGCGCTGGACCAGGCGATCGTCGATCTCCGCCGCCTCGACCCGCTGCATCCCGATGTGCTGCGAATCCTCGATCCACACCTCTCCGGGCCGGTTGACGAGGATTTCCGTCACCGTGTCGCGGTCGAGCCAGCGCCGGAACGGCTGCAGATAGGCCTCGAGGTAAGCGCTGCCGCCTGGCGCAAGCGCCTCCGCCGCGGCTCCGGCCAACCGGTGGACTTCGGCGCTCATGCTCCGCTCTTCACAGGCGCGGAGCGCGCGAGAAATCGAGGTCGCGCGCAGTGAACACGCGGATCGGCTCGCCCTGACGCACGCGGATCGTCGGGGCGATGGTGCCGCCCTGCTGGACCGCCGTCGCCGCGGCGCTCTGGCCTCCGCCGAGGATCAGGCTGGCACCGCCGGTGCCGATGGCGCTGAGGCCCCCCACCACCGAGAGCAGCATCGCCGATCCGAAGCGCTGGAAGAAGTGGCTGTTGACCTTGCCTTCGAGCCCGGTGCTGCCGTCGAAGCCGGTCGCTGGCGAGGCAAGGTCGACCGAGACCCCGTCGGGTCGGATCAGCCGCGTCCAGATGACGTAGGCGCGCTTCTGTCCGCCTTGCACGCCCGACTGGTATTGGCCGATCAGACGGCTCGAGCGCGGCACGAGCACGCGGCTGCCGTCGAAGCTGCGCACGTCCTGGCTGACCACCGCGCGCGCATAACCAGGCACATCGGTGTTGATCGCGGTCTCCAGGATAGCCGGAATCATGGTGCCTTGCGTAATTGTCGTTGTCGGGTCGAAATTGGTAGCTGCTGTCGCAGGCCCGCCGCCCACACCGCCAATGCGAGCGGCAAAATCGCCGATGGCGGCCGCCTTTGGTGCCTCGCCTGGCGGTGCCGAAGGCGCCGCTGCCGAGGCCACTGATTCGGGAAGCGCGCTTGAGTCGAAGATTACCGTTGAAGACGGATATGGTCTGGCGGCGGGCAGTGGCCGAGCTTGGGGTGCCACAGCGACCACCGGCGCCAGCGGCGAAGGTGGAGGCGAGGAGGGCATCGGATCGACGACGGAGGGAGATCCAACCGGCGCTAAAGGCGGCTGGGGCAGGCTGGCAGCGGCCTGTTGAGGCGCCTGCGACGCGGCAGGCTCCCTGTCCGCCGTACGCCCCGAATTCAAGCCCCATAAGGTCGCCATACCGAGCAGCGCGACTACGGCAACGCCGGCGGCGAGGCCGAGCGCGTCGGACTTGCCTTTGCGCTGCGTGACCGCAGGATAGGCGGCACGGCTGGCGAGATCAATGATCTCGGCGGATTCACCTTCGCGCGGATCGCGGTCGTTGTCCGCCTGCCTGGGCTTGGCGGCGAGGCGCATGGCAAGCTTCATTTCTTCACCTCTCGGACTGGGCCAGTATGGCCGGCGCGGGCAAAGGCCCATTATTGCTGATGGTGGCCGCTTCACGGCCCGAGCGCAGAATGATCTCGCGCGGGACGCCATCAATTACGATCACGTTGCCACGGACTGCGAAGTTGACCGGTCCCTCAGTTCCATTCCGGTCTCTGACGAGTATCGCGGGGATAGCGCTCCGGCTCGCCCAGGTCAGAAACGTCGCTTCCCCGTCATCGTAGATGCGTGCCGGAAGGAGCTTCTTGTCACCCGATCCGGCCCAGGCGAAGTTGAGCTGGGCGGGGTCGACGACGGCGTAGGGGTCGCTTGCGGCCGCCATCTCGATTGTAGTGGGCGTTTCGATTGTTTTGTCCGCAGACGGCTGAGGTGGCTGGGTCCCCGCGGGTTCGCCAGGATGGCTGAAAGACAGCATATAGATTGGATTCTTGTTTGCCGGGTTTGCGATCAGATCGAATAAATAAACATGTTTGTCGGTGATCACCGTCATGTTGGTGGTCGCCCGGTCCACGAGAGGCTTGATGAACAGCGTGGTGGCGCGCCTGTTGGGCGTCACTTGCCAGTCGCTCGAATCCCCGATGGCGACGTTCTCGATCAGCTCGTCGCCGCCAAAACGGATCGTTGCCTGGACATTGGAACGACCCTCAATCCGAACAATCTGCCCCGGCTTGTAAGCAAGGTCCACGAGCCGGGGATCCTCCGCCCAAGCAGAGGAAGCGGTGGCGATGAACGCTACAACGACAACAGCGAATCTCATTTCAATTTCCCGATCTGGCGAGGTCGCGCCGAGCGAAACCGGCTACCCACTCCGCGAGCCCGTGAAACGTGCAGCCCGGCGGTCGCAGCCGCGGGTTGCATCGCGGGCCTGCCGCGTTCCATGTCGGTGCGGGCCGCCATCCCGCCGCCGAAATTCGCACCAACTTGCCCGCTCGAGGCGAAGCGAATAAGGGGGCGGGGGGCTGAACTGGCCGCTCGCGCCTGACCTGCGGCGGCCGACCCTACCGAGTGGGATTCAACCGAACGGCGCGGATCAGCAATCGTCGAGGACGCCGCCGAGTGCTTGGACGCGAGGCCGAAAACGTCCCAGCCACCGACCATTGTGGCGGCTGTTTTCAGCACGAGAGTCATCAGCGCGACGTGGACCGCTCCCAGCAGGAAGAACGCCATGGCGGCTTGAGGAGCAATCTGCCCCGGCATCACTGGCGCCAGCGACGAAAGGATCGGAATCGAGAGTTCAAGGATGAACGAGCCGCCGAGCACGGCGAACAGCGGCGCCAGCGCGAGCAGAACCACGCCCTTGAGCCAGCCTGTAAACAGCCCGCGGGTGCCGGGGAACAGCGCCAGCACGACGAACACCGGCCCGAGCGCCAGGAGCACCGCGAGGGCGATGCGCGAGGTCGCCAGAATGCCGACCGTGCCGAGCAGGATCAGCGTACCGCCGAGCCACATCAGACCAAGGGGAGAGTACGTGGAGGTCGGAGCGACGCCGTTTCCCGCAGCCTCGTTGAGCCTTTGGAACACCACGTCGATCTTGGCGGCGAAGACGTCGGTGGCGTTGCCGGGAGTGCCGGTGAGGATTCCGGCAAGTTCGTTCGGCGCGCCGGTGGCAAGGTTCCAGACCACGCTCTGATAGGCGATCCAGCTGGTCGCGAAAGTCAGCACCAGCCCGATCGTGACGAGCCGCGAGGTCATGGAGTTGATGCCGATGCGGCTGCGCCCTGTAACCAGGGCGAAAGCGAACAGAGCGACGTAAATGGTCAGCAGGATCGTCAGCGCCGGCAGCAGCGCGCCGTGGGTACCGAACAGCCGCCCGAACGCCGCCTCTGCCATCTGCCCCGCCGCGCAATCGACGCCGCGGAGGCTCGCGGCAACGCCGTTGCCCACGCCCTCGACGGCCTGTTGGCATGAAGCGGCGCTCATTCGGCCGCTTCCCACAAGTCGAACTCTTCCTCGCTAGCGCCGGCGCCTGGCCAGCGACGGCCGGTCAATGCCGGGTACCAGTCGGCCGGGTCGTCGCCGACCGCCTCGCGCAGCAAGTCGAGCCGGCGGACGGCGCTTTCTCGGCCCGAGAGGACCGTCAGCACTTCGGGAGCGCCCGAGAGATCGAGGCGCGCCACCACGGAGGCATCGGGCTGGCGGATCACGAACGCGCGACTGTGCGAAGGCAGGCTGCGGATCAGCGCCAGCTCGTGCTCGGTCAGGCCGAAGCCGTCGCAATAGTCCTCGGCGCGCGCCTTGGCGTTAGGCAGGAAGATCATCGTCGCTGTTTGCTCGACCAGCGCGGTGGCAATCTTGCTGTCGAGCGCGTCGCGCGCACTCTGGGTAGCGAAGCCGACCAGCGCGTTGCGCTTGCGCAGCGTCTTGAGCCAGTCGCGGATACGCGCCGCGAAGACCTCGTCGTCCAGCGCCTTCCAACCCTCGTCGATCAGGATCATCGTCGGGCTGCCGTCGAGCCGCTCGTCGATGCGGTGGAACAAGTACATCATCGTCGGAGTGCGCAAGCGGGGCGATTCCAGTAGCGCGGTCATGTCGAAGCCGAGCACGCGGCTGCCCAGATCGAGCCGGTCATTTTCGTTGTCGAACAGCCAGGCGTGCTCGCCGCCTTCGATCCACGGGCTCAGCCGGTCGGCGAGATCGCCAGGCTGCGGGCGGCGGGCGCCCGAGAGCAGCTCGCGGAAATGGCGCAGGCGGCGCAGCGCCGAGGCGTTGGCGTAAGCGGCATCGACGGCTGCTGCGACGGTTGCCAGCTCTTCCGGCCCCTCGGCCTTGAGCAGCACCGCGAACCAGTCGCGGAGGAAGGCCCGGTTGGCGGCGCTGTCGGGCAACGCGAGCGGGTTGAACCCGGTCGGCTCCCCCGCGCGGATGCGGTCGTAGCGTCCGCCGATCCCACGGATGAAGAGCTCGGCGCCGCGATCCTTGTCGAACAGGATGGTGCGGGGGGAGAACTTCTGCGCCTGTGCGGCGAGGAAGTTCATCACCACCGTCTTGCCCGAGCCCGACGGGCCGATGATCGAAAAGTTGCCGAGGTCGCCGTGGTGGAAGTTGAAGAAGAACGGCGTCGCGCTGGTGGTTTCGAGCAGCGTCACCGCGTCGCCCCAGTGATTGCCCTCGGCCTTGCCGAGCGCGAAACCGTGCAAGCTGCCGAAGCTCGCCATGTTGGCGCTCGAGATCATCGCCCGGCGCACCAGAAAGGCCTCGTTGCCGGGAAACTGGCCCCAGAACGCCGGCTCGAGATTGGTATCCTCGCGCACCGCGATCGCCCCGGTGTCGGCGAGCGCGGCGGCGCAGGCCGCGGCGGCGTCGTCGAGCCGCTCGAGGTCGCTCTCGCGCACCAGCACGCTGAGGTGATGATCGCCGAAGCTGACCGAGCCGGCGCCGAGCGCGTCACGCGCGGCCAGCATGTCGGCGCGCTCGCTCATCGCCTCCTCGTCGGCCGAGCGCAGGCGGCGCAGCGACAGGTCGATCCGCTCGCGCGCGGTTTGCCGCTCGTGAGGCGCGAAGCTCTCGGAGACGACCATCTCGCAGGGCAGCCGCAGCAAGGCGTCGAGCAAACCGGGCGAGGTGGCGTCGGGATAGTCCTTGAGGCTCAGCATCGCGGCGAAGTCGCTGCCGCCCGAGCCGCGCAGCTCCATCGCATCGAGCCCGAAGCTGGCCCGGCGATAGGGGATCATGCGGCCGATGTCGGTGTCGTCGGCGGGTCGCCGCACCGGGCGCATCTCGCCGTTGTAGAGCGCGCTCAAGAGCTCGAGCAGCTCATTGTTGGTTGCGCCGCTTGGCCCCTGGTAGTCGCCGAGGGCCTGCGCGCCGTAGTCGCCGAGCGATGCGGCGAGCGCCTGGGCCGCGGCGCGCAAGCTGCGCAGCTCCCGAGGATCGGCCTCGATCGGCTCGCGGCCCCCACGCTGGCCTGCGCGGCGCCAGAGCTTCGCCGCGCGCTCGGCCAGCCCCGCCTTGCCGCGCGCGGGACGGCGCACCAGGGTCACGAACTGGTCGTTCACGAACAGCGAGCCGCTTGCCAGCTTGTCGCGCCAGCGGCGGTCGATGTGCGCCGACAGCGGATCGTCGAAACTGGCCAGCAGTTCGACGCTCACCCGGCGGCGGATCACATGGTGATAGAGCACGAAGCGCGCGTCTAGGTTCGAGCGCAGCATGACCTCGCGCGTCGCCGCGTGGGCGTTCAGGGTCATGCTGTCCTCGGTCTCGAACAGCAGTCCCGGAACCAGCAGCGCCGTCATCAGCGAGCCGTCGCGCAGCAGGATCGTGTTTTCGTCGACCAACCGCGCATAAGGCAGGCGGTCGCCGGCGTGGGCCTCGCGCTTGCTCCAGGCGGCTGCTCCGAGCCAGGTCTTGGTCATCTTCCGTTCCTTGGTGCTCATGCGGAGTAGCTGTTGCAGCCCCAGCGCTGCCAGTTCCTGACCCGCGGGCACTTGCTGACTTTGGTCATCCACAAGTCGAACACCCGCGGCTCGCGCAGGCAGGCGAGGTAGCCGATGCCGTGAATCGCCAGCGCCGCGGGCAGCGCCAGGAAGCTGCCGGTGATCAGGAACAGCTCGGTGGTCACCGCGGCGTTGATGATGAAGAAGTTGTAGGTCACCCCGGCGAACATCTGCGGCCGCGTAAGCGTGCGATGGACGGGATGGCGGATAAGCTCCATCGTCCGCGCTCAGCCGACCGCAGCGGCGGACTGGATGCCCGAGACGATCGAGGCGGCGCCGAACAGCACGAAGCAGCCGACGATCACCGTGGCCCCGAAGCGCCAGTTCATACGGCCGGTGAGCATCATGAAGCCGACTGCGGCGACCGCCATTACGGCGACCGCGGTGGCGACGTTGCCGAGCAGCGTGCCCTGCATCCAGGCGAGCGCGGCGACGATCGGGCCCGAGCCGCGCGGGTCGACGCCTTGCGCCAGCGCGGCGGTCGGGCTGAACAGCGTGAGAAGCGCGGGAATGAGGGCAAGCTTACGCATGGCAATTATCTCCGGGTGTGGTCGGAAAGGCGGCCGAGCACGGCCGCGACGTAGGTCTGGGTTTCGCGGATGCGCGGGACGCCGCCGGCCTGCTCGACCCGGCCGGGCCCCGCATTGTAGGCGGCCAGCGCCTTTTCGAGGTCGCCGCCGAAGCGGTCGAGCTGCTGGCGCAGATAGCGCGCGCCGCCTTCGAGGTTGGCCATCGGATCGTCGGGATTGACGCCGAGGCTTTGCGCCGTGCCCGGCATCAGTTGAGCGAGGCCCCGCGCGCCGACCGGCGAGACGGCGCCGGCGCGCCAGCGGCTTTCCTGCCAAACGACCGCTTCGATCAGCGCCGGGCTGAGGCCATAGCGGGCCGCAAGCTCCTGTACCTTTGCGGCATAGGGCTGCGGAACCCTCCCAGCGCTCGCGGAAGGATCGGCCAGCGAGCCTGCGGGCACCGCTGGGCCTTGCGCGACCTGAAGTGTCAACCGCTGACCGGGAGCCCCGTTGCCTGCGATCCACTGTGCGCCGCTGGCCCCGACTTCGAGCACGTCGGCACGCGCGGGAGTGGTGACCGAAGCCAATATCGAACATCCCACCACCAAAGCAGCTCGCGCTATACTTGGCGAGATTCGCAAAACCATCATCGAGCGTCTAAACCTCCCCTCCTCCTCGCACTCCGCAACGCTGCATCCGCTGCGCCGTGAGCCGGCAAAGCCGCAATCTGAGGGCCCGCGCCTTTCCCACGTCGTGCGATCAACCGCGTCGCCCGTGAGACCAGCCGTGTTGCCTGCAGAGAGTGAGGATAAGCACATCCTTGTACCTTGGTGGGCTATGGTTAAAATGAAGTTATCGGACGCTAACCGAATCTTAGAGCCCGTGGACGCGTGGGCAGAGAATGAGGAAATTGCCTGTCGGTCTTGCGGTAGCCATTCCCAGGGGCAGGTTCTCGGAAGCCGTCTCGCTCCCGATTAATGGCCGCTAACTTTCCTTTTCTCTTGAGACATCGAAGGGAGGCGCGCGACCCAGGCTCGCGTGGGTGCAAATTCGAGTAGGGAATTTTCGCGCAAACCGAGCATCCGAGCGCGCGATGCGGCGCTAAGCTACGCCGCCAACTGCAACGGCTCGCGATTCCGAGCCGGAGGACTTGGTCAGATGCAAGCCGTCGCGCCCACCGACAAAGGAGGCGGAGCTGGCCAGGGAAAGATCCGATCCTGTCGAATCCTTTGATGCCGCGGCGCATGACGGCCCTGGCCGATCCGCTTGACCGGAGTGATCGCAGCCGCGAGGCTCCGATAGTTTCTCGGGAGCAGCCGGCTCCAAGCGAGGCGGGCGCCAAACGGAAGCCGAATTGCCCGAAGGTTCTTACGCAGATCTAATCCCGCGCATTCGCCCCGTAGATTCCTTCAAATCCCAGCTGACGGGCCTTTCGATAAAGCGTCGAGCGGCCGATCTTTAATCTTCGCGCGACCTCCGCCATGCGCCCGCCGTAACGCTCGATCGCGAAGCGGATCACATCGGCTTCTATGTCGTCGAGGCTACGCATGTGGCCCTCTTCGGTGCAAATCTTCATCTCGGGTGTAGCCGATTGGCTCGGGTCCAGGCGCACGGCTTTGCCCGGCATGGCTGAGCCGGCTAATTCGACGAAGTCGGCGCGCGTCAAAACATGATCTGTGGCCATCGCGACCGCCCGTAGGAGGACCGCCAGGAGTTGACGGCTGTTACCGGGCCAATCAAGCCCCCGAAGCAGCGCCAGCGCATCGTCGTCGATCGCCAGCATGCGAAGATCTCGAGGGTCTCGAAATGTGCTGACGAACGCTCGCGCTATCAGTGACACGTCCTCCCGGCGCTTGCGAAGCGGAGGCAGGTAGATGCGCGCCGACTCGAACTTTCTGTAAAGCTCGGTACTGAATGCCTTGCTTTCGACGAGTTCGGCGATCGGATCATCGCCCAACGCGATAATGCGTACGTCGAAACAGTAGGCTGCCGCGCTGCCCAAGCGCAGCGCGCGTCGGTCTGAAAGGGCTTCCGCCAGCCGGTCCTGGATGGGTATTGGCAGGTCGTCCACGTCATTCAGTATCAGCGTGGCGCCGTGACTCTGCTCGAGCAGTCCTGGACGCGCGTCAAAGGCACCGACAAAGGCCCCCCGCTCATAGCCGAACAGCGCGGCTTCAATCTGGCTCGCTGTGGTGTGGCTGAAATCGCCGTGCTTGAGTGGCATTCGTGACCGTGGCGAGGCAGCGTGAATGGCGCGGGCGAGGAGGTCTTTGCCGGTGCCAGGTTCTCCCTCGATCAGCACGTGGACATTAGCCCGTGCGATTTTCTCTGTTTGTGCCCAGGCGGCGCGAAACGACGGATCGGCCTCGATCATCGAATCAAATCCGATCCCCAATTCAAGCTGATCGGCCCATGACTCTCGTTCGCGGAGGTGATCGTACGCGCGGCTCGTAGCTTTGCGCAGGAGTTGGAGCAGTTGTTCCGGAGTGACAGGTTTCGCGACGCAATCGCCCGCTCCAGCGCGCAGTGCATCAAAAAACCACCGCGATGAAGCGCTCGAGGCGATCGCGACGATGCCAAGGTTGCGTTCGCGACGTCTTAGGTCCGCAATAGCCTCCCCGATCGGCCCCTGAACGGCGTCTTGATCGAGAATTATCGCCGACGTCTGCAACTCGGACGACGTGTCCAGCATGGAATTGGCTTCTGCCAGATCCGTGCAGAACATCGTTCGCCAACCCAGATGGCACGCCTGATCGGCGAACACCGTCACTTCCGTGCAGGGGTGCCCAACCAACAGGACCGTGCGCTGGCGGGCATTGAAGGGATTTGCGGCTGTCATACTGCATCAACTTCGCGATGCGATATCCTACCTGATAGGACGGCATGGTGACTTTTCGGCGACAGTGTTTCGAACAGCTCCATTGGCGACTCTCGTTCAACCGTGCCGCACGAGTACTGCCTCCGGCGCGTGAGGAAACGAGGCCGTTCCCGGTGTCCCCTTTTGGGAAGCCGCTTGCGCTTTCCACTTGGGCTGGCCGAGCCACACTTTCGGCGCGCCGAACTACCCATGGACGTTGAATTCGTCCCAAGCTCCAGTTGCCTTCTCACCGCACAGCTATGGCCTGCTGTCGAGGTGAGCAACGGCACCAAGGTGAAACCTAACGTCCGGGCTACAGGCCTAAAGTTCGTTCGCTGCGCGGTGGCGCGTCGCCCGATGGATTTCCGGTCGATAGTCCGAGAGGACTAGCTGCTTGCGGCAAGACCCAGTCAAGCTCATTTAGGGCAACGGGACAGCCTCGACTTAGGCCATCGTTCGAGGCCAGCGGCTGGCGGCCCCGGGCTTGGCAGGAAGCCTGTTAATTCGCGCCCAAAGCAGCGCGTCGATCGGGCTCTTCTGCGGCGGAGTTTGTTCGTTTCGGTTGTTGGATTTCGCGTTTAATTTGGCGGGGAAACCTTAGCGCTTGTGATTACCGCTGTTCTGGCAAAAGATCGGCGCGAGACAAAGTGAGTCGAAGATGGCCAAGTGCCTCAATCCATTTTGCGAAGCGGCCAAGCCGCGTTTCCTGCCGCTTACCCCGGGCCAGCAGTTGAAGATCGCCGAACCCTGGGCGGCGAAGGGCGAGCGCTGTTCCTTTTGCGGAGCTGTTTATTACAATAGCGTCTTTGGCGGGCGCGAGCACCGCGGGTTTCTGGATGGCTTCATGATGCCGCGAGGATGGCGGCCAATTACCATTGGGTCAGGGACGCGCGTGTAGCGCGTGCCTTGTCCTGAGCCTTGTCTGGTCCGCGGTTCTAGCTCGACACGCATCCCAAAATGGGAAACTCGAGAAGAACTCTCGCCTTTCGGTGCACCGCGGCTGGTGTTAAGTTTTGACCCTGAAGTTTAACGCTGTCCACGCGCGAGGGCCCATGATTCGTCGAGTAAATCGCCTGACCCTTTTCGCCCTCGCCACTTTGTCGGGCCTGTCGTGGGCGTCCTCGGCTGAAGCGGGAAAGCCGGTCGCTGCGCCGCCGCCAGGCTGCTCTACCGTCACGTTCAGCGTTACGACCCTTGACTGCCTTGGGTTTTATGAGGGCAACCTGGTTGCCGAAGATGGACCGAAGCTCACTCAGGCTCTCGGCCTGACGAGCGGCTTGGATGGCGATGCATCGTCGCTGCTCGAAAAGATTGAATGGGGGTCGGGTCAAGACGGCAATCCCATCGATTTCCTCACCTCGCTATCCGGGAAGACCGTGATCGGCATCCATTTCGGCGGAGGCCGTGACGGATATAATGGGACGGGGTTCTGGTTGCTCGACGCGCCAGCGGACACCGACAAGATCACATGGTACTCGAATACCCAAAGTGGCATTTCGAATGCGGGACTCTATTTGACGCAGGTCCCGCCGGCGGTCCCCGAACCGTCGACTTGGGCACTGCTGCTCGTCGGTTTTGCCGCCCTTGGCGGTGCGATGCGACGATTGCGACTTGGCAATAACGCCAAAGTGGCCCTCGCCTACAAAGACACTTAGCGACAGCTTGAGCTTGCACGGCGGCGAGTGAATATACCTCCCGCGGCTTGCCGGAAGCGCCTTTGGTCACGGCCGACTCTGGACTTCGACGATTGAGGTAAGCGAAGCCCGAATTCCTGCATGCCAAATCGATGGCCGGAGAGGCATCGCCGCTCTTCCTGGCGATGGCGAAGTCGGCTGCCCGGGGCCGCTGGCGTAATCGAACTGCCTTTGCCCCTCGTCGGTATGACAGCCGGGTCTCTTGCTTGGGCGCAGGGACGATATGGCGGCATGCTGTTCGCCAATCGCCTACCTGAGGCGGTGGCTGACCATCTTGGTTTCAAGCCGGCACCCGATTGTGGTCCTGTCCTGCAGGATCGGTCTGGCCGTCCAGTCCTCGCTCGTATAGGTATTCGAGATTGCATTGGAGGATGTCCGCGATAGTTCGCCAGCCAGACTCCTGAAGTGGTTGGGTGGTGAGCCGTAAGCGAGATCTAACCAACGCTTGACTTCAAGCCGCCCTGCGCTGGGTGCGCGCTTCCGAAGCGGCGATGGGGCTTGCTTTGCAATTCGTTGCTGCGCTTCGAGCCCAGTGATACGCTTGGCACTTGCTCTCGCACGTGTCCAAACGCGCCACTCACTGCGCAGGTGGCCGACGGAGGATTCTGTACCTGCCCAGCGGATCGGCGCTGGAAGGCTAGTCGATAAGCGCTGCGCGAAAATCGCGAGACGAGTCGCTTCTCCTTCCGCGACTCGAATGACTATGCTTTACTCTTCTAGGTTGCATTGATCGAACGGTGAGTTGGGGTCGACCCTTTCCAATGTTCAGGCACAAACTCTTGCTCGCGGCAATACTGTTGTACCCTGCCTCGGCTGCGATGGCCGACCGCTTTGACGACCTGTGGTCGGAGGGTCACCAATGGTTGGAGCCCGCGGGGATTACCAAACCGATGTTTCGGTCGCTCACGATCTGGAGCGAGGGTCAATATTTCCTCGGATATTGCGGCGGCTACTTGCCGGGCAGTGATATCGCCGTGTGGCGCAACTGGTGGAGCAAGACGATTATTCCTCACAGCGCGGTCGGTCGAGAGTTGCTCGATAGAGGCGCGGCTCTTTATTCCCGCGGCGTCGATGACGGCAAGTCGGCACCGCCGGCAAAGGAATTTTGCCGGAGAGCACTCGATGCTTGGTCTCAAGACATCAATGCCGCCAATCTGGTGGCCCATGCCAAGTAATACTTGCACGCCATTCGCCTGTCACTCTTCATCAGAAGCGCGGCAGGACAGGTTGTGAGGAAAGGATGGGCAACGCAGCGTGGTCTTTGACGCCTATTCGGCGAGCCTAGCCGTGTCCGTTGGCGCGGCGTTGCGAATCCGGGACGAGTTGTCGGCCGGCGATTAACCCGACGATAGAACTGGCAAACGCCGAAATGCCTCTGCCCATGTTATGTCTGCGCTATCGAACCGCGTCCACCTCGGCTCCGGTTCCGGGCCTTGTTCCTTTGGCAATGGCAATCCGGCGATCGGTCTGTTTCGGCAGCGCTCGACACTGATGGGGCGTTGGCGTGGTGCATTATAGTCCGCGGTCGCACATGGAATCCGAGTGGTGGGCCCTCGGAGGTTTCGACCTTCAATCCTTAGCAAACGCCTTTTCCATGAAAAGCATGTCCTTCGGTGGATGGTGGGTGCTGGCGCTTTTTGGGAGCGGAAGGAGCGCCGGGTCAGGAGGGGTTGCGACCCCCCGGCACTCCCGAGTCACATTCTCAGCTACAAATGTTAAGAAGTGATAGCCGAAGGAGCGCCGCGCGCGGGATAGGTCTGGGTTGCGCCCGACGCTCCCAACGACTGCCTTAAGCATATGTTTGAGGTCAGATGTGGCCCGCATCAAAGGAGCGCCGAGTTCACCCTCAGATTCGGCGCTCCGATGTGCATGGAGCTGCGATGGCTGCCGGGCCCAGCGCCGTGCCCGATACGAATTTGATATTGCTCGTGAAAATGCGACATAAGCCCGGCGATCGAAAAGCGGATCTGCCGCGTCGACGATCGACAAGAATGGCGATTGCCGCAGCGCAGGAGTTGATCGCTGGCGCACGAACATGCCCGGCACGCCCAAGACGGGGAAGCGTTTCTGGCATCGCGGCCGCCAGTCCATTCTTGACGTTGGTGGCCGCGCCGTACCGGCACGAATGCACCCCGCGCACCGCAAGACAAGTAGCGCCTGCCGATTACCCTTGTGGTCAGAACTGGGCGGTGCGCGCGAGCAGGGTTCCTTGCATGGCAAACCGTTTGTTAACCGCACCCACGTAAAAGACCCCTCGGGACATTTACCTAGAGCCACAACAGGGGATCAAGATGACACTTGGCGGAGGGACGGTTCGCGCCGTGATTAGCCGATCGATGATGATTGGCCTTTTGCTTGCCTGCGAGATCAGTGCAAGTGAGGCGATGGCAGCAAACCAGGGAACACTTGGCGCAACGTCGACGGGCGACATCGCCATTTCGGCGTCGATACCGAGCCGTGCGCGTATCACAGGTCTAAGCGACGTTTCGTTTGTCAATCAAGATCCCAGCACGGCCGCTTCAGCCGCACAGGATATCTGCGTATGGAGCAACACCGCGACCAAGGCGTACACGATCACGGCTACCGGAAGCGGTAGCGGTAGCGCCTTCACGCTGTCGAACGGTGCCGGCACAGTGCCCTACGCCGTCGAATGGGCGGCCACGAGCGGGCAGACATCGGGGTCGGCGCTGATCGCGGGGACGGCCTCTTCTCCTCAGGCATCGGGCGCGGTAAACCAAACGTGCTCGAGCGCCCCGAACGCCTCGGCCAGCCTAATCGTCAAAATGACCACGACTGACCTCGGCACGATGATCGCCGGGAGCAATTACACCGGAACGCTGACCCTTCTCGTCACGCCGCAGTAAGCGAAGTCATTCACTTCGTGACTTGCCCGCCCCGGTTCATTGGCCGTGGGCGGGCTTCTCATCTTTGCTTACCGGTTCTTAACGATCCCTGTTCATAACGTTAACCATGAAATCGGGGATAGTCCTTAATGCGGGCCTGGTTGTGTGGGCGGCTGTCGCTGGCACGTCGTCGTCGCCTGCGCACGCGGCGTCCAACAAGGCGCGCCTCACCGGCCTGAGCGACGTCGCCTTCGGGCTGATCGCGAGCAACGTCGATCAGTCGGCAAGCCAGAGCGTTTGCGCTTACAGCTCGAGCAATACCAATGGATATTCGGTCACCGCGATCGGGAGCGGGGGAGGGGGAGCGTTCGAGCTGCTCGCGGGTGCCACGCCGCTGCCGTACGATGTCTTGTGGTCCGATGCCGGCAACCAGACCAGCGGCGTCGCCCTGGCCCCGGGCACGACGAGGTCGGGCTTCACCTCCACTGCCAGCCAGCAAACCTGCAATAGCGGTCCGAGCTCCTCGGCAAGCCTTACTGTGATTATCCGATCGGCGACCCTGATGTCGGCAAGGGCGGGGACCTATTCGGGTATGCTGCAAATCACAATCGCGCCTGAATGAGCAACTTACGGTCATTCACCGGATGCCGCGGCGCGCTCGCGCTGGGCTGCGCGGCCGTTGCCACGAGCTTCCTGCCTGCGCAGGCGCGCGCCGGCAACGCTCCGGTGATCTCGGTCGGCGAGCCCGACGGCTTTGCCGAGCTGACCGGGGATCAGACGCTGCTGGTTGATGTCTATTTCGGAGGAGTGCGTCTGGGAGAGGCGCTTGTTGTCGCGACGCCTGATAACGTGCGGGTCAAAAACCCCGTGGCCTTGTTTGATTTGCTGCCAGCTGTAACCGATCAGGCGCGCGTCCAGGCGGCACTTGCCGCGCCCGATCTTCGGGCAAATTCCGCCCTGGCCTGCTCGACAGGCTCTGACCGCGACACGTGCGGTCGTCTCTCGCCCGAGATTGTCGGCGTCATCCTCGATCGGCAGCGGCTGCGCCTGGACGTGTTCCTCAATCCTCGACTGCTGGTCATCCACGACAATGTCGAGGAACGCTACCTGCCTACGCCGACGAGCGGCCTGTCGATGACCAACGGCATTGGTGCAGTGCTTTCGGGGCAATCAGGCACAGGCCGGAATTTCTACAATTTGCAGGACCGACTCGTACTCGCGAATGGAACGCGGCGGCTGCGTGCAGACATGTCTTACGCCACAAACCACGGCCTCGAAGCCGAGCGGCTCGCTTTTGAATGGGACCGGGCAGAGGTGCGCTACTCGGCCGGTGCATTGTGGGCTCCGGGAACCGACCTGACGGGGCGGCGCAAGCTGCTTGGTCTCGGCATCGAATCACAAGTCGACACGCGTCTGGACAAAGACCAGATTCTCGGCAGTCCGGTTGTAGTCTACCTCGATCGCAGAGCGCGGGTGGATGTGGTCCGCGATGGCCGCGTGCTCAATTCGGCGATCTACGAAGCCGGGAATCAGCAGGTGAATTCCGCCAATCTCCCCGAAGGTTCCTACCAAATTGTCCTGCGGATTGACGAACCTGGCGGGCGAACACGCGAGGAGCGGCGATTTTTCACGAAAAGCCGGCGAATCCCGTCACCCGGGCGGACGGACTTCTTCGCCTTCGGCGGCGTCTTCGCCCGCGGCGGCGATCCGGGCGCCCTCCTGCCGTCACGCCATCCTTACTTTGAAGCCGGCATCGGACGCCGGATGAATCAGAGCTGGGCAGTCGAGGGTAAGATCGAGGCGAGCGACAAAACCGCGTCGATGGAGCTGGGAGCGACCCTGCTGACGCAGTTCGCGCAAGTGCGCGCCGCCGCAATCGCCGACTTTCACGGGCGCTTCGGCGGCATCCTACAGCTCGCCTCGAATGGATTCTCACGGCTCAACTTCAGTTTCGATTTGCGGCGCCTCGACGGTGGTTCAATGACCGCAGGCCCAACGGCTGGCCCAGTCGGGGGTTCGCTGTCGAATTCCTTCGGCGCAGCTGGCTTGGCCCGGCTGGGCAACAGTTATTTGCAGATTGGCGGCCTCGTATCCTACAGCATGGCGAACGTCCGCTTTCTTGGCGTGTTCTCTTACCGCGAGGATCACGAGCAAGTGGCGAGTTACAGTGTTGGCCCCTCACTGGAGTGGGATGTCTTGCGTAAGGGCCCGTTCACGCTAACTTTGCGCGGCGATATGACCGCGACCGAGCGCGGCGCCTCCGAGTTCGCGGGTATTTCGCTGCGCCTAGTTGGAGGACACGCGTCTATGACCGCGCTAGGTGCAAGCAGGACGTCCAGTATCACCGCCGACGATCTTGGCGATGGCCTTGTGACATCCCTCGCCGGGACGTGGACGACGGGCGCCGCAGGCGGCGATTTGGCTCTCGGTGCCGGCTTTGAACATCAGCCGCGGCAAGACGATCTCGTGCTGTCGTCCGAATTTCGTCACCCGCTGGGCTCGCTGTCGGGCGATCTTGTGCGCAGCGACAACGGTCCCTCGAGCGTATCACAATACAGTGTCGGCATGCAGACAACTATCATCGCCGGCGGTGGAACGGTGCGGGTTGCCGGCAAGACCACCAGCGACAGCTTGGTCGTGGCCCACGTCGCGGGCGCACGCGATGGCGATCGCTTCGAAATGCTCGTCAACGAGCAAGTCGCCGGAACGATCGTGGGTGACCAGCCGCTCATGCTCCCCCTCGCGACTTATCGCGCCTACGACGTGCGCATCCGGCCGACCGGGAAGGATTTGCTCGCCTACGACAGCTCTCCGCGCCACATTGGCCTTTACCCAGGCGCGGTGAGCCGACTCGAATGGAAGGTTGCTCCCATCACGATCAAATTCGGCCGCCTAGTCGCCCCTGATGGCAAGCCGGTCGTTCGCGCCTCAATCACCGGCAGGGGCGTCTGGAGTGAGACTGACGACAACGGCTTTTTCCAGGTCGAGGCACCCGATGATGCGGAGCTGACCGTGACGACGCATGACGGCCGCTCCTTTGCGGCGAAGCTACCATTGGGTGAACCGCAAGGCGGGGTCGTCCGGCTTGGATCGGTGCTATGCTGTGGCGCGGGTGAAATGTGGCTTGGCGCCCTCGACCCACGAGTCCTGCCTGTCGAGGGGACGGCGGAATGACAAAGAAGACCATTGTCCATGTCACGCTGGCGTTCGGAATGGCGCTAGGGTTCGCCTCGTTGGCGCACGCCGAGATGGTCCTGAGCCAGGTCATCGTCGATCTGCTTCCGGGTAAGCCCCCGCGCGATGACATCGAAGTGTTCAACGATGGCTCCGAGCGGATGTACGTCTCGGCTGAGCCGTTTGAGATCCGGTTCGCCGGCACACCTTTCGAACAACGCCTGCCGGCGACCGACCCCGAACGATCTGGCATCCTCGTCTCGCCGCAAAAGCTTGTCCTTTCTCCGGGCGAGCGACGCACGATCCGCATCGCCGCGATTGGCGAGCGGCCGGCCGCAGACCGCGTCTATCGCGTGGCGATCAAACCGGTCGCCGGCCCCCTCTCGGCGGACGCGAGCGCGCTCAAGATGTTCGTCGGCTATGACGCGCTAGTGCTCATCAGACCAGCGCAGTTTACGGGCGACGTTGCCGCAGAGCGCAAGGGCAAGGCGCTCCTCCTTACCAACGCCGGCAACACCGCACAGGAGCTGTTTGACGGCAGGCAGTGCGACACGAGCGGCAAGAACTGTCGGTCTCTTGAGGCGAAGCGGCTTTACCCCGGCGCCACTTGGCAGCAGGCGCTGCCGTTCGACACGCCGGTAATCTATAAGGTCGCCATCGGTTCGCTAATCCGCGAGAGGCGCTTCTAACCTTCATCCGGCACACTCTCATGCGCTGGCGATGCCGCGGGGTTCCATTGTCGCTGAGCGGCCCCGCCACTAGAGAAAGTTGCGAAACTTGACGTTCTTAGACTCGACCTACGAATCCCTCGCTCTCCGCCACTTTGCTCCTCCTGCAAGTGAGGCCCCTGGATGCTCGGCGGCGGTGGACCGGAGGATGCGGAGAGGGGCCCGGCCTGCGCCGGGGCTGCTGCCTAAAGGGCCAGGCCAAACTTACCGGCTGACCTCAACGCTGGTTCCACCGGCGCCAGGGCCGGCGATGCGGGCGCCTTCGCCGGTGGAGACAACCTTCACCCACAGGGCGTCTTTGTCCTTGTAAAAGGACGTGGCGCTGGCCTTGCGCAACGCCTCCAAGCTGTCCTGCGGCGTGCCCGCGGCCGCCGTGGTGAATCCCGGCATCTCGAAGATCACCCACGAGCCTTTGTCGAGTTCGCTGAGGCGCAGGGCGACGGACGGCCTTGCGGTGGTCAACTTGATCTCGGTCCCTGCGCGCACGTTGGTATCTCCAGCCAGGGTGAACTCCTTGCCGTTGCGGCTGAGAACGACGGGTGGTTGGGGAGGTCCCGCGGGCCGGCCAAACGGTGGCCCGCCGGGACCCGCGCCTGGGCCGCGACCGGGACCAGCGGCCGCACCGGAAGGGGCAGCCGGGCCTCTGGCAGGACCTGCGCCCGGAGCCCCGCCCAAGCCGGGAAGGCCAGGGCCGCCGAGCGCACCAACAGTGAAGCGTCCGATATCACCCTTGCACACGGCGGCGTTCCAGCTGGGCCTGACCTCGCAGGCGTTATCGATGGCGACAGCGTTGTTTTCGTCGTTGATGAGAATGAATGAGTCAGGGGCGCCTGTTACCGAACCGTCCACATCGTGGAACACCGAGGTCCTGTAGCTCCCGTTGCCGTAGTCGTCGTTGCTCCACTTGTGTTCCATCGGCGGGAAATAGACCGGCTTGGCATTGACGAACTTCGCGTGCTGCACGGTGTTGTTCGAGCTCATGCCGAAGCTGGTATACAACAGGTAGGAGATTGCCCCGGTCTTGCGGGTCTCGTTGTCCTGGAAATTCACGAAGGTGTCGTTGTCCAGGTGATGAAGGTAATCGTAGAACTCGTAGCCGCGGATCGGGAAGTCCGGGACTTTGGGCTGTGGCAAGCTGCGGCCGTAGGCGATCTCAGCCGGCGCCTTCGGATTGCCGATATTGTCGCTTTCGCCCACGAAGCGCGAATCGATCACCCGTGAGGTGAATTCGGAATTGCCGAAGTTGCCGGACGCGTGAGTATAGCCGATCGCGTTATCGGCCATCTTAAGGCCCCTGAAGCTGTCCATCTCGCCGCGGGCCCAGATGCCGCTGTTGCGGTTCTTGTAGCCGGTGAGGTCTTCGAACACCGTCTCCACGACCGGGCTCTTCGGGTCAGCCGGATTGGCAAGGGCCATATGGCCGCCGGGACCGAAATGACCATCGGACCTGGGGCCGCGGTCGAACATGAACCCGTCGAAGTTCGAGTGGGCGGTATTGCCCCTGAACTCGCGCAAGCGGGTACTGCGCGGCCAGATGCTCTCGCTGCCCGCCTTGTTCAGGAACGCGCCCGTCGGATGCTGCGGTGTGGCCAGCCAGAAGCCCGTCGCCTCCGATCCCGCGGCGACGTTGTCGATGTAAGTGTTGTCCGGATTGGTGATCCAGAAACTCGACGCGGTGTTGTCCGAGGGAATCAGGATATCCTTGGCGTCCTGGCCGGCCAGCTTGAAGTTCTTGCCGTCCGCCTCCGCACCGAACGGGCCGAGGTCCGTCGGCTCGCAGGGCTTGCCGTCGGGATGGCACTTGGTGAGGATCGCCAGATTGTGGACGATCTGGTTGCCGTGCTCGACCGCATCCTCGAGGAAGAAGCAGTGGCCGACGTTGTTGTAGGTGACGTTGTTCTGAATAC
>NZ_JAANOZ010000017.1 GCF_011320115.1 Croceibacterium segetis
CGCCCTGTCCCGCCCAATCGTGACCGCGTCGCCTTCGCCCGGCACTTTACCGTCGGGCCACGACGCCGGATCGGACCAGCGCGACGGATGGGCCGCGGAAAGCGCTGCCTGCGCGGGCATGTCCATGCGCGCGTGCGTTTCCTCCGCAGCGGCGTGCGCTCCCACACCGAGCATGACGGCTACAGGAAGAAGCAAAGACAGAATGCGCATGATGTTGACCCCTCCCGCGGGACTGCGAGTCCCGTATTTCTTGTTTGAGGTCGCTTTTGTCCTGAACGAGCCGGTTTGCCAAGCGGCCAGCAGGCGTGCGTCGGGCTGGCGGAGATTGGAATGCCGAATGACGGCAATCAAGTTCGCCACGGCCTAAAGCTGCCAGTCCACAACCGGCCATAAGGAGACGTTCTAGATTACGTCTCGCGGTTCAATGCCCGAAGGGTCAGATCCGACCAATTCACGATCAATAACATGCCAAGAGAAAGTGCAGTAACAATCGGCAAATAGAGCCAAGCACCTTCGTAAACAATTAGGACAAGACACGGCGGTACCAACAATCCTGTAAGCCAAGCCAGTGCGCGGATCGTCTTTATTAGGATCGTTCCAAGTTGCACGACCAAACGCTCCGCCGTGGCACTGGCCTGACCAAGATTCGCTGCCTCAACGGCTTCGGCTCTTGAGTCCAACTTGTCGTTCAAAAGCCCCAACAGCCAAATATGCGCGGCGAACAAGGCCAATACGACGATACCGCCGACAAATATCTTAAGGCCTTCAGGCATTGTGTCGATAGATCAGTCACAAACTTCAGCGTCAACGCCTACCATCGAGGCTTGCCCACGAACGGCAGCTTTGCGAGTTTTTCCCCTCGAAAGGCGACAGTCCGCATTCGGCCCAGGTCTTGCCGATTCAATGGTAACCTGCAGATGACCGGTTTCAGGGTCGGTAGAATTTCGTCCGACGGTGGACTTTTGGGGTGAGGAACTGCTGGTCCGCCTCCGCTGCTCCGAATTCTCGCGCTAGTTTCAACCTGGCTAAAAGGCGGTTTGCTATGAGCCACTAACCTGCGAGTTTGGCGCCCAAAGCAAAGGCGCCGGCTAGCGCTCCGGCCATAGCAATGAGCGCGGCCCAAAATTGAGGAGGTTTGAGAGCGCCAACGAGCTCCGAGATTGTCATCTTGGAAGGATCGATGGTGGCTTCAGTGCTCCGATCCGCGGGCAACTTCGGCTGTCGTTGAGACAAACGGTTTCGCCAGCTTTCTAAGACCCCATTGAAGGTGGCGCTATTAAGGGCTGCCGGGTCAACTGCTAGCTCTTGGACAAACCAGTCGTTGCCCTTTTCCAATAAGCCATCACAGCGCAGGTGCTCATCAACAAGGACGAGCAAAGGAAGCCCTTGGGCGTAAGCCATTGCCGCTTCAATCTGGTTCCATGGCGTAGGCAGAGCGACAACCCCAGTTTGCTTTTCTTTGGCTGACCCACGGCGCTCCAGCCCATCTGTAAAATGGTAACGCTCAAGAGCAATGACCACTGTTCCCGCACAGCGGTTCATTAGGTCAACCACAGCACGCAGAGGTGCATCTGCACTGAAAGTATTTCGCCCGATCGTGCAGGGCACGAGGCCGGCGGCGCGCAGCCGAGCCTCGACGGCGCTAACAAACGCCTCTTGGTCAGGGTTCAAGCCAGTCCCGACGCTGACGAAAATTTCCATACCTACTCGTATCAACCATGGCGGATGATGGCAAAGCTTCCGAAAATCGGATGCTCCTCTTCAGCATCAATGAATGGCCGCTAGAGAGTTGCTTGCTAAAGAGCCGCTCCCCGCGCCTTGACCCTTAGAAGCAGACGGTCTGGAATCGGCCCAGCTGTTGCCGTACGCACAGACTTACCGCCCCTTCGTCGGTCGGCAGAAATTTCTCGGGTGTGTGCGACCACACCATTCCAGCAGCTGACGCAAAATCGCACCTAAGAAAAATGTGGTACCCTTGAGGAATGGATGCCTCGAGTCGTGATACCTATTTGCTACCTGGATTGAGGTCGCCTCCGCCCTCTTGCTCCTAAGCCATTGAAAACGTGGTGAGCCCTGCTGGATTCGAACCAGCGACCTACTGATTAAAAGTCAGTTGCTCTACCGACTGAGCTAAGGGCCCGACCGACGGATCGCTTAGGCAGCGGGCGGGGGCCGGTCAACCGGGCGTGAAGCTGGCGCACGGTCAGGCCGGTGATGGGATCGCGCCAGGCGGGGGCGATCGTGGCGGCCGGGGTGAGGACGAAGGCGCGGGTGCGGAACAGCGGGTGGGGGATCGTCAGGTCCGCCGAGGCGTAAGGGCCGCCGCTCCACAGCACCAGGTCGAGGTCGAGCACGCGGGCGCGCCAGCGCTGGCCGCCGGGGCGGCGGCCGAAGTCGCGTTCGATGCGCTTGAGCAGGGCGAGCAGGGCTTCGCGGTCGAGGCTCGTTTCGATCACCGCCGCCGAGTTCGCGTAGCGGCGGATCGAGGGGCCGATGGGCGCGGTCTCGATCACCGGCGCGGCGGCGGTGACGCGCAGGCCTTCGGCCGCCATCCGCTCGAGCGCGGCCGCCAGCACCTGGCGCGGCGGGCCGAAGCGCGGGTGGCGCTGGTTCGAGCCGAGCGCGATCAGGTAGCGGTGGGCAGGTGCGGCCATTCGTGCGGCTTACCCGCTGGCCAGGTGCGTGGAAATCGCTTTCCTACACACCTTCGTTCTGCTTATGTTCTATCCATGCGGACGAACCCCATGCCACCACTCCAGCCGGCTGCGTGGGTCTTTTCGCGCAGGAAATGTGTCACCCGTCGCTCGGCCCGGAAACCCGCGGAAAGGCGTGGTTCCTTGGGCGACACCAGGGTGACAGGGTCCGTAAAGTGTCACCCCGTTTCGCCCGCGCCGGCGCGGGTGCGACTCGCGCTAGATGTCCTCGCAGATCCGCCCGTAGAGTTGCGGGCGGCGGTCGCGGAAGAAGCCCATGCTGGCGCGGTGGCGGCGGGCGGCGGCGAGGTCGAGCTCGACCACCAGCGCGCCGGTGTCCTCGCGGCCGAACTCGGCGAGCCGGTCGCCCCATTCGTTGGTCACGAAGCTGTGGCCGTAGAATCTCTGCCCGCCTTCGTCGCCGATGCGGTTGGCGGCGATCACCGGCATGCAGTTGGAGACGGCGTGGCCGACCATCGCCCGGCGCCACATGCGGTGGGTATCGAAATCGGGCGCCTGCGGCTCGGAGCCGATCGCGGTCGGGTAGAACAGCATTTCCGCGCCCATCAGCGCCATCACCCGCGCGCTTTCGGGGTACCACTGGTCCCAGCAAACGCCGACGCCCACGCGGGTGCCGCAAACGTCCCACACCTTGAAGCCGGTGTTGCCGGGGCGGAAATAGAACTTCTCCTCGTAGCCCGGCCCGTCGGGGATGTGACTCTTGCGGTAGGTGCCGAGGATCTCGCCCGCATCGTCGATCATCGCCAGGGTGTTGTAGTAGTGCTGGCCGTCCTTCTCGAAGAAACTGGTCGGAATGGCGATTTTGAGCGCTTTCGCCAGCTTCTGCATCGCCAGCACCGAGGGATGCTCCCCGGTCGGCCGGGCGAGCACCCAGAAGCGGTCGTCCTCCTCGCGGCAGAAATAGCCGCCGGAAAACAGCTCGGGCGGGAGGACGATCCTGGCGCCCTTCCCCGCCGCTTCTTCCACGAGCGCGGAGACGGCGGCGATGTTGTCGGCCTCGGCCTCGAGGTTGAGGTGCAGCTGCAGCGCGGCGACGGTGAGCGTGTCCATCGGCGCCGATTAGGGCTTCGCTTGCGGGCTGGCAACGATGCGCGCGCGTGCTTATCTCGGCGGCAAAGGAGACCAGCATGAGCGATAACGAAACCGCCATCCTCGCCGGCGGCTGCTTCTGGTGCACCGAGGCGGTGTTCCGCGACGTGGTCGGGGTGAGCGAGGTCGAGAGCGGATACATCGGCGGCACCGTGGCCAACCCGACCTACAAGCAGGTCTGCGGCGGCCAGACCGGCCACGCCGAGGCGATCCGGGTGACTTACGATCCGTCGGCGATTTCCTACGGCGAGATCCTCGACGTGTTCCTCGGCACGCACGACCCGACCCAGCTCAATCGCCAGGGCAACGATGTCGGCACGCAGTACCGCAGCGCGATCTTCCCGCTCGACGAGGCCCAGCGCGCTGAGGCCGAGGCGGCGATCGCGCGCTGGAACGCCGAGCACGAAGGCAGCCGCGCGGTCACCACCATCGAGGGCCCTGCCGTGTGGTACCCGGCCGAGGACTACCACCAGGAATACTGGGAAGGCGAAGGCCAGCGGAATCCTTATTGCCTGGCGACGATCCCGCCCAAGCTGCTGAAACTGCGCAAGAGCTTCCAGGCGAAAGTGAAAGCCTAGGGCGCGCGCCAGCGGGCGACGAAGAATCCGTCGAGGCCGCCCGCTTGGGCGAGCATGCCAGGGTCGGTGCGCAGCCAGCCTTCGGAAGTGGGTTGCAAGCCGGCGGGGAGTTCGGCGGCGGTTATGGGCAAAGGAGCGAGATAGACGTGAGCCGCCTGGTCCTCACCCTCTTCGCGCTCGAGCGAACAGACGGCGTAGACCAGCACCCCGCCGGGCTTGAGCCAGCGCTGGGCGTGTTCGAGCAGGCGGGCCTGGAGCGCGGCCATCTCGGCAATCTGCCTTGGCCCGATGCGGTGGAGCACGTCGGGGTGGCGTCGGCAGGTGCCGGTGGCGGTGCATGGGGCGTCGAGCAGGATCGCGTCGAACGGCTCGGCCGGCTCCCAGGTCAGCGCGTCGGCGATCCAGATCTTGGCGTCGAGCCTGGTGCGCTTGAGGTTGTCGCGCAGGCGGTCGAGGCGCTTGTCGCTCTTGTCGACGGCGGTGACTTGCCAGCCCGCGCTCGCCAGCTGCAGCGCCTTGCCGCCGGGCGCGGCGCACAAGTCGAGCGCGCGGCGGCCCTCGCCCGGGCCGAGCAATCGCGCGGGGAGCGAGGCGGCGAAGTCCTGCACCCACCACGCGCCCTCGCCATAGCCGGGCAGCTCGGCGACCGAGCTGCCGCGCGGCAGGCGGACATGGCCGGGGGCGAGGCTCACGCCGGGGAGCTTGTCGGCCCACTCGCCGGTCGCGCCGGGGTCGCGCAAGGTGAGGTCGAGCGGCGGCGGCTCGGCGAGGTCGGCGGCAATCGCCTCGCCGCGCTCGCCCCAGCGGGCAGTGACCGCGGGCGGCAGAGTCGGCGCGGCCGGCAGGGCGACGCCGCGCTTGTGCAGGGCCGAGAACACTCCGTGCGCCAGCCGCCGCGGCCCGCCGGCGAGCAGCGGCAGCCCGGTGGCGACCACCGCGTGCGGCGGCGTGTCGAACCGCAGCCACTGGGCCAGCATCATCCGCAGGACGGTGCGCGGCTTGGCGTCGTCGGGCAGGTTGTTCCGGGTCGCGCTGTCGATCAGCGCATCGAGATCGATGAGCCAGCGCAAGACCTCGCCGGCGATGGCGCGGGCGAGCGCGCGGTCGGCGGGCGCGCCCACCCCCCGCGTGGCCGCGGCCTCGGCGTTCTCGAGCGTCTCGCCGCGGCGCAGCACCGCGTCGAGCAACTTGAGCGCGGCGCGGCGCGCGGGCAGTCCGGAGGTATCGGGCATCGCGTCGCGCCCTATCCGCGATTGCATCGCGGCGCCAGCGGGCCCATTTCCATGGCATGAGCAAGCGCGCGATCAAGCGGCCCGACGGCTTCAGGAAGCCCGCGCACTGGAGCAGCGATCCGCCGCCCGAGCCCCGGCCCGGTGCGGAAGCCGACGAGGAGCTGAGTCCGACGCGCTATGGCGACTGGGTCAGGAACGGCATCGCCGTCGACTTCTAATCGCGCGCTTCCTTCGCCAGCAGCTTTGCCCAATCGACCTTCACCAGCACGACCAGCGCAACGAGCATCGCCACCTGGATGGCAATCCCGACCGGACTTGTCAGCGTCTCCTTGAACGTGTCGCCCAGCGTCAGGCCTTCGACCGCTTTCGCGCTGCCGGCATAGATCGCGTAAGCGACCAGCCGCCCGGCGAAGAAGGCCAGTGTGAAGGGCAGCAATCGCACCCCCGTGAGTCCCGCCGCCTCGAACAACTGGGCCGACGGCAGCGGCGACAGCGCGAACAGCCCCAGCCCGATGAAACCGCTGCGCCTGTTGCGCTCGAGAGCCTCTCGCGCGGCATTGAGATTGGCCTTGGCCTTCTGCGAGACGTGATGGGCGAGCAGCCGAAATCCATTCGCCAGGGTGAAACGGCCCGAAGCCGCGGCAAGCGCGCCGAGGATCACGATGATCGGAACCGGCAGGCTCGAATTGAGGCCATACAGTACGATGATCGTCCAGGTCGGCGGACCAAATGCGGGCATCAGGTTTACGCCGAAAACGATAGCGAAGAGGATCAGGTATTCGACCGTCATCAAGACGTCAGGCGATCCAGCCGGACAGCTCGCGCCGCACGATCGCTTCGAGCATGTCCATCCCGGCGTCTCCGGCATTGAGGCAGGCCAGCGCGGCGTAGTGCTCGCCGCCCGCGGCGAGGAATTGCTCGCGCCCGCGGATCGCCAGCTCTTCGAGCGTTTCTAGGCAATCGGCCGCGAACCCCGGCGCGGCGATGGCCAGGCGGCGGGTACCCTTCGCGGCCTCCTCGCCTAGCACCGCATCGGTCGCCGGCTCGAGCCACTTGGCGCGGCCAAAGCGGCTCTGGAACGTCGTCACCATGCGCAACCTGGGGCGGGAGAGCGCTTCTTCGAGCAACCGCGCGGTCTTGCGACACTGGCAGTGATAGGGGTCGCCGAGGTGCAGCGTGCGCTCAGGCATGCCGTGGAAGCTGAGCAGGAGGACCTCCGGCTGGAAGGTCAGCGCATCGAGCTGGCGTGAGAGGTCCTTCGCCAGCGCCTCGATATAGAGTGGATCGTCGTGGTAGGCCGGCAGGGTGCGCAGCGCCGGTTGCCAGCGCATCGCCCGCAGCGCATCGGCCGCCTTGTCGACGACCGTGGCGGTCGTCGCCGCCGAGTACTGCGGATAGAGCGGCGCCAGCAGGATACGCTCGCAGCCCCCGGCCACGAGCTTCTCCAGCTCGGCGGCGATGCCCGGGTTGCCGTAGCGCATGGCGTGGGCGACCTTGACCGCCGCGCCCAGACGCTGCTGCAGCTTCGCCGCCTGCTCCCGGGTGATCGCCGCGAGCGGCGAGCCGGCCTCGGTCCACACCTGCTTGTAGGCATGCGCGCTCTTCTTCGGCCGCGTGGTGAGGACGATCCCGCGCAGGATCGGCTGCCAGGCCCACCACGGGATCTCGACGACCCGGCGGTCGGAGAGGAACTCGGCGAGATAGCGCCGCACCGAAGCGGGGTCGGGTGCGTCGGGCGTGCCGAGGTTGAGCAGCAGCAGGCCGATCTCTCCGCTCGCGACCGGCGGGTGATCCTCGGGAAGGTTTCTCGCGCTCATTCTTCGCCCGATAGCAGCGGGAGGCGGCGCACGCGAAGCCCGGTCGCGGAATAGAGCGCGTTGGCGACCGCCGGCCCGACTGGGGCTACTCCGATCTCGCCGGGGTCGAACGGCTCTTCGTCGCTGTCGATCAGCTCGATCGCGATCTCCGGGCAATCGGCCAGGGAGGGCAATTGCAGCGAGGCGAGGCGGCCCGAGGTCGGCAACCCGCGCTCGTAATCGGTCGCCGAGCCGAGCGCGAGGCCAAGGCCGAAGACCAGCCCGCCCTCGATCTGCTGCAAGGCGAGGTCGCGATTGACCACCCGGCCGATATCGACCGCAGCCGCCAGCTTACTCACTCGCACGCCACCCTCGCCGGTGCTCGCGGTGGCGACCAGCGCGATGCGCCCGCCGGTCTTCTCGTCACCCATCCGGTGACAGGCGATGCCTTGGCCGGCGCCGCCGCCGCCACCGCTCCATTCGCCGAGCTGCGCCGCGCGCTGCAGGCAGATCGCCAGCCGCAGGTCCTGCCCGAGCATCGACATTCGAAAGGCGAGCGGCTCCTGGGCGTGCTGGTGGGCGACCTCGTCGATGAAGCTTTCGACCATGAACGCCGTGTAGCCATGTGCGTTGCCGCGCAGGCGGCCGGTCGGCAGGCCGATCGCCACCGGCACGTGATCGACCGCGACGTTGGGGATCGAATAGGCCGGCATCAGGCCTTCGAGCGCCATCGCGTCGGTTTCGCCGTCGACCGCCGCGATCGCCGCCCAGCCGGTCTTGTTGTCGAACAGCCTCCGCCCGAATTCGAGCGCCGAGGGCGGCGTGGCGAGGCGCGCGCGAAAGGTTTCGATGAACCCGGTCGGGGTGGTGGTGCGCGCCGACAGCACCGCGGCGACTGGCGCCCGCGGACGCAGCTCGAGATGCTCCTGCCAGCGCGACCACACCAGCGAGATCGGCCGCCCGGCCTCGCGCGCGATCAGCGCGGCCTCGATTGCGTGATCGTGCTCGAGCCGCCGGTCGAAGCTGCCCCCGGCGGGCATCGGGTAGAGCACGACGTCGCCGAGCCCGAGCCCGAGCGCCTTAGCCGCCGCGCGGCGCGCCCGCTCCGGCGCCTGGCTCGCGAGCCACAACTGGAGCTTGCCGTTCTCGAACCGGGCGGTGCAACTCGCGGTCTCGATCGTGCCGTGCAGGGCCGGGGCGACGTCGTAGCGCGCGGCAATCGTCAGGGCGCCCATCGTCTCGTCGCCCTTGCCGCGGGTGGCGACGCGCTGCGGCTTGCCGCGCCGCACGCCGCGATCGAGCGCCTCGTCGATCTGCGAGCCTTCGATGGCGCGGGCCACCTTGAAGCGCGGAGCCATCTTGTCGAGCGCCTGTTCGGCGGCCCACCAGGTCTCGGCCACGGCGGCGAGCCACCGCTTTCCCTTGACCACCGCCAGGAGCCCGCGCGTGGCCGCGTCTTCCACTTCGAAAGTGGTCAGCTCGGCCTCGTCGAGGGGGCCGTGGCGGATCGCCGCATAGGCCATGTTGGGCAGCCGCACGTCGCCGGCGAACAGGTAGCTGCCGTCGACTTTCGAAGGCAGGTCGAGCCGCGGATACTCCGTTTGCAACGCCTCGGGATCGGGAAACCGGGCGGCCTTCTCGGCCGGGGGCTCGGAGCGCAGCGGCGGCGGATCGGGCGGGTCGTACGCGGCGGCCTCGCGCGCCAGCTCGCCGAAAGTGAGCGTCTTGCCCTGATGCCCAACCAGCCCGCCGCTGGCGTCGCATTCCTCCCAACGGACGTTCCAGCGATCGGCGGCGGCCATGCACAGCAGCGCCCGCGCCGCGGCGGCGGCCTCGCGGCATGGCTGCTCGTGAGCGGCGAGCGTGGTGCCCTCGGCGGTGGCGGTGAACGCCTCGTCCTGCGCCCAGCGCTTGAGCAGCAGGTCGTCGGGATCGTCGGCGAGGAACGGCACCCCGGGGCGCCACAGCGGCGCCCAGCGCGCGGCGAGCGGGAAGTTCGCGTAAGCGCCGCTGATCGGCGCGGGCACGACGGCGACCTGGCGCCAGTCGGCGCCGAGCTCGCCGGCGACGATCTGCGGCAGCAGCGTGGTCACCCCCTGGCCCATCTCGAGCTGCGGCACCGCCACCGCGACCACGCCGTCCGTGCCGATGGAGAGCCAAGCCCCGAACGCGGTCTCGCCCGGCCCGGTCGAAAGCGGCGCGTCGTAGCGGCGCGGCATGAGCGCCCAAGCGACGAGCAGCCCGCCGCCGGCCGCTCCGCCGATCAGCAAGCCTCGCCGCGAAACATGCACCGGCTAGCGACCTGTCTCGTCGAGCCAGGCGGCAAGCCGTTGGGCGATCGCCGCGAAGGCCTGGCCTTGCGAAGTGTCGTTGGCTGCCGGCGGCTGGCCGGTGTCGCTGGCGACGCGAATCTCCATCGCCAGCGGCACGCGGCCGAGGAACGCCTCGCCCAGCGAGCGCGCCGCTGCCTCGGCCCCGCCCGAGCCGAACGGGTCCGACACTTCGCCGCAATGCGGGCAGACATAACCGGCCATGTTCTCGACCAGACCGACGATCGGTACCCCGGCCTGTTTGAACAGGTTGAGTGCGCGGGTGGCGTCGATCAGCGCCAGGTCTTGCGAGGTGGTGACGATGACCGCGCCGGCCGGGCGGAATTTCTGCAGCATGGTCAGCTGGACGTCGCCGGTGCCGGGCGGCAAGTCGACCAGCAAGACCTCGGTGTCGCCCCAGTCGGCGTCCATCATCTGCCCGAGCGCGCTGCCGACCATCGGCCCGCGCCAGGCGATCGCCCGGCCTGGCTCGACCAGCTGGCCCATGCTGAGCAACTTGACGCCGAACTCGGTTTCAACCGGCAACAGCGTCTGCTCGCGCGCCTGCGGGCGTTGGTTCGCGGCATCGAGCAGCGTGGGCTGCGAGGGTCCGTAGACGTCGGCATCGACGACGCCGACCTTGCGCCCCATCCGCGCCAGCGCGACCGCGAGATTGGCCGTCAGCGTCGACTTGCCGACCCCGCCCTTGCCCGAGCCGACCGCGACGATTCGCCGGGTGACCTTGTCGGCCATCAACGCAACGCGCGCGGTGTCGATGCCTTCGAGCCCCTCGAGGCGCGTACGGATCGCCGCCTCGAGCGCTTCGGCGTCGCCCCGCGACAGGCCCGAGGCGTCGACCACCAGCGTCGCCGTGCCATCCTTCAGCGTAATCGTCCTGACGCGGCCGACCGCCTGGGTCGGCAGGGCTTCCCTGATTTCTTGCTCCGTCATGATCAGGCGCCCTAACGCACCTCCCGCCGCCGCGCAGCGAAAACTTGGGACCGCCCCTGTTTTTCCGCAGGGCGATACTTATAAGGGTGTCGATGGAACGAACGGGCGGGCTGATCGAAAGGATCGCGCTGGCGATGGCGGGCAAGCGCAGCCCTTGGGGCAAGGGGCCGTCCGGCGGCGACGAGGACAATGACGGCGAGGCAACCCCTCCGCCGTCGAGCGAAGAGCCGAAAGGCCCGCGCAATCCGTGGCTGCCCGGCGCTGGCGGCGGCGACGAAGAGAAGCCGCGGCGCTCGGCCGGCATCGAGGACATCTTCAAGCATCGCGGCCGCGAAGGCCCGCGTCGTGGCGGACCCGGCGGACCCGGCGGCGGCTTTCGCCTGCCGCAGCGGCCGGACGGCAAGAGCTGGTTCCCGCTCGCCATCGGCGCGATCGTGCTGCTGTGGCTCGCCGTGACCACCACGCATCAGATCGGCCCCAAGGAACAGGGCATCGTCACCACCTTCGGCAAGTACACGAGCACGCTGCACCCCGGCCTGAGCTGGACGCTGCCGTGGCCGCTGCAGCATGTCGACGTCGAGAACACGAGCGAGTTCCGCATCGAAGCCATACCCGCGGGAAGCGGCCAGCAATTGATGCTGACCGGCGACCAGAACCTGGTCGACCTGAGCTACGTGGTGCGCTGGAACATCAAGGACCTGAAGCAATTCCGTTTCCAGCTGCTCAATCCCGAGGACACCGTGAAGGAAGTCGCCGAATCGGCGATGCGCTCGTCCGTGGCCGAGGAATCGCTCGACAGCATCTTTTCCGGCGCCGGCCGCGCCGACACCGAGGCGGCGGTGAGGCTGCGCATGCAGCAGGTCCTCGACGCCTATCGCTCGGGCATCGCGGTCCAGGGCGTGCAAATCAAGAAGACCGACCCGCCGAGCGAAGTGATGGACGCGTTCAAGGACGTCTCGGCCGCGCAGCAGGAAGCGCAAGGTTACGTCAACCAGGCCGAAGCGGTCGCCCAGCAGGTCCTCGCCCGCGCGCAGGGCGACGCCGCCTCGTTCGACAAGGTCTACGTCCAGTACAAGCTGGCGCCCGAAGTGACCCGCCGAAGGATGTATTACGAGACGATGGAGCGTGTGCTGCGCAAGACGGACAAGGTTGTGGTCGAGGCGCCGGGGGTGACGACCTACCTGCCGCTGCCCGAGCTCAAGCGCCGCGCCGAGCCCGATCTCGGCGCCGCACCGGACCAGGGGCAGTAAGATGGAAAGCGTCTGGCAGAACCACAAGCTGAGCCTGATCGCGCTCGCCGTCCTCGTCGTCGCGGCGCTCTCGACGATAATCGTCGTTCCCGAGACCCAGCAGGCGGTGATCATCCGCACCGGCGAACCGATCTCGGTGGTCAACAAGTTCAAACCCAACCAGCCGTACGGCAGGACCGGCGCCGGCATCTGGTGGCGCATCCCGTTCTTCGACCGCGTCGAGTACATCGACAAGCGCGTCCTCTCGCTCGACATGCAGCCGCAGCAGGTGCTGTCGACCGACCAGCTGCGGCTCAACGTGGACGCCTACGCGCGATACCGCGTGATCGATCCGGTGAAGATGGTGCAGACCGCCGGAACGGTCGAGAACGTCGAATCGCAGCTCGCCCCGATCCTCTCATCCGTGGTGCGACAGGAACTAGGGCGCCGCAGCTTCGCTTCACTGCTGACGGCGGAGCGCGGAACAACGATGCAGAACATTCGCAAGCTGCTCGACACCCAGTCGCGCGAGTACGGCGCGCAAGTGATCGACGTGCGGATCAAGCGGGCCGACTTGCCCGATGGTACACCGCTGGAATCGGCGTTTGCCCGCATGCGCACCGCGCGCCAGCAGGAAGCGGCGACGATCCGCGCGCAGGGCCAGCGCAACGCCCAGATCATCCGCGCCACCGCCGACGCCTCGGCCGCCAAGATCTACGCCGACGCTTATGGCAAGGACCCGCAGTTCTACGATTTCTACCGCGCGATGCAGAGCTACGACACGACTTTCGCCGGCGACGGCGGGTCGAGCCAGATCATCATGTCGCCCGACAACGAGTATCTGCGGCAATTCCGCGGCCGCTGAGCGGGCGACATTAAAGCGCGGTTCAGCCTTGGGCGGCTGAAAGGCGACGACATTTGTAATTCTGGGCGCTGCGGCGCCCGTGAAGAGAGGATAAAGAGGACGTGAAGCCCGTGCGCTATTCATACGCCATCACCTCGGCCCTGCTGCTCGGAGGAGCGGCCATCTCGCTCGCAACCGGCTATCCGGCGGGCGCGCAAGTGGCGCAGAACGACGACCGCGCCATAGCTCGCGTCGTGCCCCGCGCCGGCGCCCCGGCGAGCTTTGCCGACCTGACCGCGCAGCTCATGCCGGCGGTGGTGAATATCTCGACCCGGCAGAAGATCACGGTCAGCAGCAATCCGTTTGCCGGCACGCCGTTCGCCGACTTGTTCGGCGGCCAGGGCGGCAGCGCCCAGCCGACCACGCGCGAGGCGCAGTCGCTCGGCTCCGGCTTCTTCATTTCGGCCGACGGCTATGTCGTCACCAACAACCACGTGATCACCGCCGACGGCCAAGGCAAGGTCGAGCAGATTACCGTCACCACATCCGACGGCACCGACTACGAGGCGACACTTGTCGGCAACGACCAGGCCTCGGATCTGGCGGTGCTCAAGATCAAGGGCACCAAGCCGTTCCCGTTCGTGCACTTTGGCGATTCGCGTCATGCGCGCGTGGGCGACTGGGTGATCGCCATCGGGCAGCCATTCGGCCTCAACGGCACGGTCACCGCCGGCATCATCTCCGCAGTGCTGCGTAACACCGGCGGCGGCGCTTACGAGCGCTACATCCAGACCGACGCGAGCATCAACCGCGGCAACTCCGGCGGGCCTCTGTTCGACATGGATGGCGACGTCATCGGCATCAACAACGCGATCTACTCGCCGACCGGCGGCAGCGTCGGCATCGGTTTCGCTATTCCGGCCGAGATCGCCTCGCCGATCGTGCAAAAGCTGATCAATCACGAGGAAATCCTGCGCGGCTACCTGGGCGTGCGCATCCAGCCGGTAACAGGCGACTTGTCCGACGCACTGGGCATTCCCAACAACCGCGGAGAATTCGTCCAGTCGGTCGAAGCCGGTGGGCCGGCCGAGAAAGCCGGCCTGATGGTCGGCGATGTCGTGCTGAGCGTCGGGGGCAAGGAAATCACTCCCGATCAGACGCTGTCGTACATCGTCGCCAACCTCGCGCCGGGTACGCGGGTGCCGATCGCCATCCTGCGCGACGGCAAGCGCTCGACGATCACAGCGACCGTCGGCCGCCGGCCGAGCGAAGACCAGCTCGCCCAGCAGTATTTCGACCCGAACGCCAAGGGCGATAACCAGACGCCGGCCCCGCAGGGCGACACCGGCAGCGGTGTGCTCGAGAAGGCCCTCGGCATCCGTGCGATCCCGCTGACTCCGCAGATCGCCGGCCAGCTCGGCCTCGATCCGACTACCAAGGGGCTCGTGGTGACGGACGTCGACCCGAACTCGGACGCCGGCCAGAAAGGCATGGACCGGGCGACGGTGATCTTTTCCGCCAACGGCCAGCCAGTCACTACCGCGGCCCAGCTCGAAACGATCGTCAAGAGCGCCCAGGCAGCCGGACGCCCGGCGATCCTGCTGCGGGCCCAGGCCCGCGGCGGTCCGGCGATCTCCGTGCCGATCCGTCTGCGCTAACGGCTCACGCACCAGGCAAATACAGGCCGCGCGCGCGGGGAGGGCCACTTCTTTGGTGCAATAGCTACTGCTGCGGCTGATAACCGCGCGGCGTGGCGTTCGGCGCGGGGCGCCTGGGAGCAGGCTCGCGCGGGACGTTGCTGCCGGTCGCGCGTTCGAGGAAATCGTCGCTTGCCGCCTGGGTGGGCAGTCCGGAAACCGGTGGGCTACTGGGTCGACGTTCGGGCTCGGTCGCGTCGGGAGGGGACGAATTTGCGCGCGGCTGTTCGGGTCCCGGCGGCGACACCAGGTTGCCGTTCTCGTCGATGAAATAATAGTCCTGCGGATCGCCCTGCATGTATTCGTCGTCGGGTTCGAGCTGCCAATCGGGCAGCTTGGCTTCGGTCTCGAATTGCTCGACCGGACGATCTTTCACCGCGACCCGCATGAAATCGGAAAAGGCCCGCGCCGGCGCGGTCCCGCCGTAGAGCCCGCCGACCGGCTTGGCATCGTCACGGCCCATCCACACGCCGGTGGTGATCCCGCTCGAGAAGCCGAGAAACCAGCCGTCCTTGTTCGAATTGGTGGTGCCCGTCTTGCCGGCCACCGGCCGGCCGATCTGCGCGGCCCGGCCCGTTCCGGTATTGACGGCGGTCTGCAGCAGGTCGGTGATCCCGGCGGCGACATAGTCGGGGACGAGCTGGCTGCTGCCCTGCGCCTGGTGCTGGTAGAGCACCCGGCCGCCAGCCGTGGCCACCTTGATGATTCCGTAGGGTTCGAGCGACTGCCCCTTGGCGGACACCTCGGCAAAGGCACGGGTCATGTCGAGCACCCGCACTTCGGAAGCGCCGAGGACCATCGAGGGATAAGTCGAGATCGGCGTGGTGATGCCGAAGCGCCGCGCCATCGACGCGACCGTGCCGAAGCCGACTTCGTTGCCAAGCTGTGCGGCGACGGTATTCTTGGAGTAGGCGAACGCGCTGCGCACGTCGATCTCGCCGGCATAGCCGCCCTCGTTCTTCGGACTCCAGCCGTCGATCGTCACCGGCACGTCCTTGACCTTGTCGTCGGGCCTGTAGCCGGCCTCGAGCGCGGCGAGGTAGACGAACAGCTTCCACGCCGAACCGGGCTGGCGCACCGCTTCGGTGGCGCGATTGTAATTTGTCTTCACGTAGTCGGTGCCGCCGACCATCGCCAGGATTGCGCCGTCGCGGTCCATGCTGACGAGCGCCCCTTGCGCGCCCTTGGGCACGTTGGCGTCGATCGCCTTGGTCGCCGCGTTCTGCATCGCAAGGTCGATCGTGGTCCACACCTGGATCGGCTCGGTATTGCCCTCGGGCAGCAGCAGGTCGAGCTGCGGCAGTGCCCAGTCGGTGAAATAGCGGACCGAGTTCTGCCCTTCCTCGCTCTTGAGATGCACCGTGCTGGGATCCACCGCAGCCTCGGAGGCCGAGATCATCCCCTGGTCGCGCATCAGACCGAGCACGACGTTCGCGCGGTCGACGGCGGCATCGACATCGGCAGTCGGCGAGAAGCGGCTCGGCGCCTTGACCATGCCGGCGATGATTGCCGCCTCGGGAACGGTAATCTCGGTGCCCGGATGACTGAAGAACTTTCGGCTCGCTGAATCGATGCCGTAGGCGCCGCCGCCGAAGTAGACCTTGTTGAGGTAGAGCTCGAGGATTTGCTGTTTCGAGAACTTGGTTTCCAGCGCCATCGCCAGCACGGCTTCGCGCAACTTCCGGTCGAAGGTACGGTTGGAGTTTAGGAACACGTTGCGGGCCAGCTGCTGGGTAATCGTCGAGGTCGCCGACAACCGCTTCGACCCGGTCGCCCAGACGTAGACCGCGCGGGCCAGCCCCAGCGGATCGACGCCGAGGTGATGGTAGAAGCGCCGGTCCTCGACGGCGACCATGGCATCCTTCATCGGCTGCGGGATCTGGTTCCAGCTCAGCCATTGCCCGTAGTTCGGCCCCAGCTCGACGATTTCGCTGCCGTCGCGGGCGCGGACGACGATGGTCTGTCCGTTCTGGCTGCCCATCAACGTGGTGTAGCTCGGCATCGAGCGGGCCGCGAAGAACACCGCACAGCCAAGCGCAAATGCAAGGAGGAACGCGAACGAGCCGCCCCAGACGAGCGCGCGGCGGAGCCAAAGGCGCCAGCCCCTGCCGCTGCGCGAAGGCTTCTCCTGCCGCCGCCGCTCGTTTTCGCGTCTTTGCCTGGAGCGCGAGCCCCGCTTGTCAGCCATCTGGCCCTATCAGCCGTCTAATGGGCGCGTCCCGCCGCCCGGTGTTCTAACGCTGCCGTGCATAGGGCAAACAAAACGCAGCGTTAACGGCCAGGCCGCAAGCCGCGCTCAGTTATCCTCCGGCCTGAAATCGAGCGCGGCGCTGTTGATGCAATAGCGCAGCCCGCCTTCCTCCTGCGGGCCGTCGGGAAAGACGTGCCCGAGATGCCCCTCGCAGCGTGCGCAGACAACTTCGGTGCGAACCATTCCGTGGCCGACGTCGCGATGCTCTTCGACGGCGCCGTCCTCGGCCGGCCGGGTGAAGCTCGGCCAGCCGGAACCGGAATCGAACTTGGCGTCGCTCTCGAACAGCGGCTGTCCGCAGGCGGCGCAGACATATTCGCCGGCTGCCTTATTCTTCTCGTACTGTCCGGTAAACGCCCGCTCGGTGCCCTTCTGGCGCAGGATCGCGTACTGCTCCGGGGTCAGTCGCTCACGCCACTCGGCGTCGGACAAGTGCATCTTCTCGGCCATCGGATTCTCCTTCGGCTGAAATATGGGGTCAGGAGTTCGGATCGCTATATCCTGCCGGCGCGGGAATGCCTTCCATCTTCTCGACCAGCAGCGGACGGAAGCTCGGCCGGCTCTTCATCACGCGGTACCAGCCGTGCGCCTCGTCATGCCCCGACCAGTCGATCCCGCCGAGGTAGTCGGCGACCGAGATCTGCGCCGCGGCGGCGAAATCGGCGAGGGTCAGCTGCGCGCCGGCGAGCCAGCGCCGGTTGTCGATCAGCCAGTCGATGTAGTCGAGGTGCTCGTGCGCAAGCCGCATGGTCTCTCTCAGCAGCTTGGAATCCGGCGGCGTGCGCAGGATCAGCCGCTTCTTCATCCGCTCGTGCAGCAGCGGATGGGTAACCTCGCCGAAGAACTGCTCGTCGAACAGCGAGACCAGCCGGCGGATCTCGGCGCGCTGCGCGGCGGTGCCGAGGATCAGCGGCGCCTTGTCGACTGTCTCTTCGAAGAACTCGCAGATCGCCTGGCTGTCGATCAGGGTCAGCGGCTTGCCCGGGTCGCGCAGCACCGGGGTGCGGCCCGCCGGATTGAGCGCATAGAACGCATCGCTACCTTCCCAGGGATTCTCGCGGACAAGCTCGAAGGCCACCCCCTTCTCGCTGAGGGCGAGGCGGACCTTGCGGCTGAACGGACAGAGGGGAAAGCAATGCAATTGCCACATGGCGGCTCGCCATGCCGCAAGGCGCGCGGCGCGTCTACTGCCCGCTTGAAGTTACAGTTTGGAGGCGTCGAGCGAGGCCAGGCAGTTGGGCATCTGCTTGAGTAACTCGGCCGAATCCTGCAGCTTCGCGGCCTCCGCCTGCACCAGCCTGGCGACGGTCTCGTGGTCGAGCCCGGCCTCGTCCATCAGCTGGACCAGGGCGCGCACGAAATACTCGCGGCCGCGAGCTGTGACGTCGGGAAAGGCGAGCGCTTCCTTGTCGCCGGCATGCTGGCGGCCCGAAACGAGCGCAAAGGTCGCCGAGCAATGCAGCAGGGTTTGCTGCGCAACGGTGAGCTGCGGAGCAGGATGCTGGCCGAGCACCGGAGTGGCGGCAAGCGCGAGGGCGGCGGCGATGAGGATGCGCGTCATGGCCACGCTCCTAACCGAGCGAAGCTGAATGGCAACCGTCAGGTCGCAGGCATGGCGTCCATGGTCCGCACCGGATTGCCCGGGCCCGACTCACGACCGGGAAGGAATTCATTGCAAATCTTGCGCCGGGTGAACAGCCAGCGGCCATCGATCCGCGCGAGCTCGTCCTCGTAGATGCCGAAGCTCGGCAAGGCGATCGAGCAGTCCGGGCCGCCGTTGGTCATCTCGAACCAGAAGCCGGTATTCCACGCTCGGTCGCCCTCAACACGGATCGCCTTCTGCGCAACCACGTGGCGCAGATTGGCCGGGTTGCCGCTGCTGTCCTTGAATATCTCACCGATCCGCGCCTTGAACGATAGCGCCTCGGCGCGGATCGCCTCGCGCCCCTTCGCCACGCCCATGGCCCAGTCGAGTTCGCCGTCTTCGGTGAAGCATTCGGCATAAGTGTCGGCGTCGTGGTAATCCATCGCAAAAAGATACCGGGCCATGAGGTCCTCGATCTCCGCGCGGTCGGCGGCGTAGCTCATTTCTTCGAAGCCACCGCCAGCGCGTCCATGTCACGGACGGGGTTGGTCGGGCCCGACTGGCGGCCCTTGAGGAACTCGTTGAGCACGCGGCGCTTGGCGATCAGCCATTTGCCGTCGAGCTTCACGAACTCGTCCTCGTAGATGCCGTAGGTGCCCATCTTCATGGTGTCCTTGGGGCCGTGGTTGGCCATCTCGACCCACAGCGTGCGACCCCAGGCGCGATTGCCCTCGACGCGGATCGACGACTGCAGGATCACGTGGCGCAGGATCGCCGGCTTGCCGTCCTCGGTGTGGTAGAATTCGCCGATCCGCTTGCTGAAGCTGGTCACCGCCGCGCGGATCGCCTCGCGCCCCTTCGAGGTGCCGCTGGCGAATTCGAGCTCGCCGTCGGGGGCGAAGGTCTCAACGTAGGAATCCCAGTCGAAGTAATCGATTGCGAAGAGGTAGCGCGCCATCAGGTCCTCGATCTCGGCGCGATCCTCGGCATAACTCTTGGAATAAGTCGGCTGCTTGGCGTCTGCGGGCATCGAGGCAACTCCGGTCAAGGTGAGAAGGGCGGCGGCGAAGGCCGCGCGGGCGATGGATTTCGGCATGTGATTCTCTCTCCCCGAGGCGCGTTCGCACGCCACAACTGGCGACAACTTTTCGCTTCGCCTTTGTCTATTCGCCACTTACAAACCGCCGCAAGCAGATTCACGAAAGGCCCGCGCCAGACGGGCCCCAAGGGAGAGAGTGAATGGCTATCGCGCCCACCGCCACCGAAATGGTGGTCGAGGCCCAGAATGCGCAGCCCGGATCGAGCGCGCAGCCGTGGCCCCCCGAGGGCGCCGGCTGGTTCGCGCTGGCCGCAATCGTCTTCGCGACTTTCGTGACGTTCTTCGACCAGACGGTGTTCGCCATGCTGGCCGAACGGATCAAGGGCAGCTTCGGCATCTCGGATTCGACGCTCGGCTTCCTGCTCGGACCGGCCAGCGTGATCGCCTACGTGATCGTCGGCATCCCGCTCGCCCGGCTGGTCGACATCTACGCCCGCAAGTATGTCCTGGCGGCGGGCATCGCCGTGCTGGGCCTGATCATGGCGCTCGGCGGCATCGCGCAGAATTTCGGCCAGCTGATCGGCACGCGGCTGTTCGTCGGGGCATCGAGCTCGGCCAACGGCCCCGGCTCGTACTCCCTCCTGGTCGATGCCTTCCGGCCGATGCGCATCCCGCTCGTCTTCGCCCTCCTCCAACTCGGCTATATCGGCGGCAGTTCGCTCGGCAACATCATCGGCGGGCAGATGATCGCGTGGACGGCGACCATGCCGGAGACAATCTCGATACTCGGGATTCCGGCATTCAACTGGCAGCTGGTGCTGGTGATCATCGGCTCGCTCGGTCTTGTCGCCGGCGGCATCCTCCTCCTGGTCCGCGAGCCGCCGCGGCGCAGCCCCGCAGGGGCGCACAAGCTGGTGGCCGAGGACACGGGTTTCGGACGCAAGGTCGCGGCGTTCATGGGTTGGGACGCGGCAGTAGCGATCTGGCAGCGCAAGCAGGTGTTCGTGCCGCTGTTCGCCGCGCTCGCCCTGTCGGCCGTCGAGAGCCAGGGGCTGCCGGCGTGGCGCGTGCCGTTCATCGCCCGCACCTATGGCTGGAACGAGGCGGAGATCGGCGGCCTGCTCGGCACTCTGCTGCTGGTCTCGATGCTCGCCGGCATCTTCGTCGGCGGGCTCTTCGTGACCTGGATGGGCAAGCGCTACAAGGACGCCAACATCCGCGCGACGGCGATCATCTTCGCCTGCACCACGGTGACGACGATATCCGCCCCGCTGATGCCGACCGGCGAGCTGGCTATCGGGGCGATGGCGCTGGGCACCTTCTTCGGCCTTGCCGGGGCGCCGGCTCAGAATGCGGCGATCCAGCGCATCGCGCCGAACGAAAAGCGTGGGCAGGTGAGCGCGCTCTACCTGTTCATGTTCACCTTCTTCGGGGCGATGGGCAGCTTCGTCATCGGCTGGGTCAGCACTTACATCGTCGTCGACGAGAGCCAGGTGTGGAAGGCAATCCTGATCACCGCCGTCATCTTCTTGCCCACTGCCACCTTCTTCATGTTCCGTGGCATTCGGCCCTATCGCGAGGAAGTCGAGCGGCTGGAGAAGCTCGGCCTCTGATCTCCCGTTGACAGCAGCAGGCGATATCTCCCAAATCGTCAGCAACACTTACAAAATTTGGGAGAGTCGTGATGTCCGAAGACAAGCTCGCCGCGCTCGAAGCGAAGCTCGAGGCGATGGACAAGCGCCTGCAGCGGCGCGAGGACGAGCTCGACGTGCGCAAGCTGCAGTTCCTCTATGGTTACCTGATCGACAAATGCATGTACGACCAGGTGATCGAGCTGTTCACCGATGACTGCGAAGTGCGCTTCTTCGGCGGCGTGTGGAAGGGCAAGGAAGGCGCCCGGCGGCTGTATTGCGAGCGCTTCCGCAAGCGCTTCACGCATGACAACAACGGCCCCGTCGACGGCTTCCTGCTCGACCACCCGCAACTGCAGGACATCGTCGACATCGAGCCCGACGGCGTCACCGCCAAGATGCGCGCCCGCTCGACGATGCAGGCCGGCCGCCACAAGGACTACACCGACGAGGCCGCCGGTCTCGGCGTGCGCCAGTGGTGGGAAGGCGGCCTTTACGAGAACACCTACAAGAAGGGCGCCGACGGTAAGTGGCGCATCCACGTGCTCAACTACTTTCCGCACTGGCACGCCGATTTCGACAAGGGATGGGCTTACACCGATCCCGAGTACACCCCGTTCATTCGCACGACCTACCCGAGCGACCCGGCCGGGCCCGACGAGCTGATCGAAGATCACTGGCTATGGCCGACGCACAAGCTGCTGCCGTTCCATATGAAGCACCCGATCACCGGCGAGGAGATGGTCGCCCAGCGCTGGGAAGGCGACAGGAAGCGCGACGAAGAGCGAGCCGCGCGCAACAAGGCCGAAGCCGCGGCGGCGGTGACGGGGTAAGCGTCTTTACCTCGTCATCCCGGACTTGATCCGGGATGACGCCTCCCTTTTTGACCAACTCGCGATCAAGCGGGCCTCCCGGTTCCGCGGGGGCGACGAAGAAAGTTCAACGATGACAAGCTACCCCTCCCTGCACATGATCATCGACGGCGAGAAGGTCTCCGGCGGCGGCCGGCGGACCTTCGACGTGGTCAACCCGGTCACCGGCGAGGCGATCGGCGCGCTGCCGCTGGCCGAGGCCGCCGATCTCGACCGCGCGCTCGAAGTCGCGGCCGAGGGCTTCAGGATCTGGCACAAGTCGACCCCGCAGGAACGCTCGGCCGTGCTGCAGGGCGCCGCGCGGCTGCTCCACGAACGCGCCGACGACATGGCCCGCATCGCCACCATGGAAGAAGGCAAGCCGTTCCCCGAGGCGCGGCTCGAGCTGATGATGGTGGTGCACCTGTTCGAGTTCTACGCCGGCGAGGTCTTCCGCCTCTACGGCCGTGAGCTCGTCCGCCCGGTCGGCATGCGCTCGACGGTGCGCCACGAGCCTGTCGGCCCGGTGGCCGCCTTCGCGCCGTGGAACTTCCCGCTCGGCAACCCGGGGCGCAAGCTCGGCGCGCCGATCGCCGCGGGCTGCTCGGTCATCATGAAGGCCGCCGAGGAAACCCCGGCGAGCGCGCTTGGGGTGCTCCAGGCCCTGCTCGACGCCGGGCTTCCGAAGCAGGTCGCCCAGGCGGTCTTCGGCGTGCCCGACGAGGTCAGCCGCCACCTGCTGGCAAGCCCAGTGATCCGCAAGTTGAGCTTCACCGGCAGCACCGTGGTCGGCAAGCACCTCGCCAAGCTCGCCGCCGACAACATGCTGCGCACCACGATGGAGCTGGGCGGCCACGGCCCGGTTCTGGTGTTCGACGACGTCGACGTCGAGCAGGTCCTGAACGTCGCCGTGGCGGGGAAGTACCGCAACGCCGGCCAGGTCTGCGTCAGCCCCACGCGCTTCATCGTCCAGGAAGATGTGTTCGAGCGCTTCCGCGACGGCTTCGCCGAGCGCGCCAAGGCGGTGAAGGTCGGGGACGGCCTTCTCGATGGCACGCAGATGGGCCCGATGGCCAACAAGCGCCGCCCCGAGGCGATGGACCGGCTGATCGGCAACGCCAGGGACAAGGACGCGACGCTCAATGCGGGCGGGAGCCGCATCGGCAACCAGGGCTTCTTCTTCCAGCCGACGGTGCTCAGCGAAGTGCCGCTCGAGGCCGACATCATGCACGAAGAGCCGTTCGGCCCGGTCGCGCTGATCAACCCCTACAAGGGCGAGGACGAGATGATCGCCGAGGCCAACCGCGTGCCCTACGGCCTGGCGGGCTATGCCTGGACCAACGACGTCAAGCGCCAGCGGCGCCTCGCCGATGCGATCGAGACCGGCATGGTCGGCATCAACAGCCACATGATCGGCGGCGCCGACAGCCCGTTCGGCGGCGTCAAGTGGTCGGGCCACGGCAGCGAGGACGGGCCCGAAGGCGTGCTCGCATGCATGGTGACAAAAGCAGTTCACGAAGGATGACGATGACCCACGAACTCAAGACCGGCGGTGACCGCGGCTACCTGCGCATCGCCACGGAAGAAGCGTTTGCCACCCAGCAGCAGTTCGACGCGATCATGCGGCTGATCAAGGAAGGCCGCGCCGACAAGGGGACCCAAAGCCTGTGGGGCTTCTACGGCACGTCCCCAAGCGAACGGACGACGTTCATCCGCGAGCGCCTGCTCGACCTCGGCGAACTGCGCATCCAGGCGATGGACGACACCGGCATCGACAAGGCGGTGCTGGCGATGACCAGCCCGGGCACGCAAACGCTGTTCGACGTCGAAGAAGCGCGCGAGATCGCCCGCGACGGCAACGACCAGCTCAAGGCCGCGTGCGAAAAATATCCCGACCGCTTTTACGGCATGGCCGCGGTCGCCCCGATCGACCCCGAATGGTCGGCGGGCGAGCTGCGCCGCGCGAAGGAAGAGCTCGGCTTCCACGGCGTGCAGATCAACAGTCACACTCACGGTCACTATCTCGACGAGCCGCAGTTCGACCCGATCCTGCGCGCCTGCGCCGATCTCGACCTGCCGCTATACATCCACCCGCAGGGCCTGCCCGACGACATGATCGGCGACATGGTCGGCGTCGGGCTCGACGGGGCGATCTTCGGTTTCGCGGTCGAGGTCAGCTATCACGCGATGCGCCTGCTCACGACCGGCGTGTTCGACCGCTATCCAAACCTTCAGCTGATGCTCGGACACGGCTGCGAGGGGCTGCCGCACATGCTCTACCGGCTCGACTACATGCACAAGGCGGGCCTCCGGAGCGGACGTTACCCGCGCCTCAAGCCGCTGCAGCACGACCTGTTCCATTACTTCCGCAACAACGTGCTCGCGACCAACAGCGGCCTGCCGTTCGGCCCGGCGATCAAGACGATGATCGAGGTCATGGGCGAGGACCGCGTGATGTACGCGATGGACTATCCCTACCAATACGTGCCCGACGAGGTCCGCTGGATGGACGATCTCGAGATCCCGTTCGAGCAAAAGAAGAAGTTTTTCCAGACAAACGCCGAGCGCTGGTTCAAGCTGTAAGGCGATTCCCAAGGGAGAGAGACGATGACGACCTATGCGGTGACCGGCGCGACGGGCAAGCTCGGCCGGCTGGTGCTCGACGAGATGCTGGAGAAGGTTTCGCCCGGCGATATCGTGGCCCTGGCGCGCGACCCGGCGGCGCTGTCCGACTACGCGATGAAGGGCGTGCAGGTCCGCCAGGCCGACTACGACGATCCGGCGAGCCTCGACGCGGCGCTCAAGGGAGTCGACCGGGTACTGCTGATCAGCGGCAACGCCGTCGGCCAGCGCGGCCGGCAACACGGTAACGTGATCGAGGCGGCGAAGAAGAACGGCGTGAGCTATCTTGCCTACACCTCGATTCTCAACGCCCGGAACTCCAGGCTGGCGCTCGCGCCGGAGCACAAGGAGACCGAGGAAATTCTCGAGAAGGCCGGGATCAACCACGACGTGCTGCGGATGCCGTGGTACTCCGACAACTACGTCGGCGGCCTCGCCCCGGCGATCGAGCAGGGGGCGATCTACGGCGCCGCCGGTAACGGCCGCTTCTCAACCGCGAGCCGCGCCGATCTCGCCGCCGGAGCCGCGGCCGCGCTGGTGAACGGCCAGGGCGGTGACATCTACGAGCTCGCGGGCGACCAGAGCTGGACGATGGACGACTTCGCCGCCGAGGTCAGCAAGCACTCGGGAAAGCCGGTGAAGTACGTCAACCAGAGCGAAGCCGACTTCGCCAAGACGCTCGAAGGCGCGGGCCTGCCGCCGCCGATCGCGGCGATGCTGGCGAGCACGAGTTACCTCGCCGGCCACGGCGAGCTGTACAACGATGAGCGCCAGCTGAGCCGTCTTTCGGGACGGCCGACGACGCCCATCGGCGAGAGCATCAGGCAGGCGTTGGGATGATCCAATCCTCCCCGCCCGGGGAGGTCCTTGGGAGAGGGAGAGACAATGGCTACGATCGCCGAGCAAGCGCCGCCGCAATCGGACCGCGTCAGCCGCGCCGGATGGTACGCGCTCACGCTGGTCGCCTCGGCGCAGGGCCTGAGCCTCCTCGACCGGCAGATCCTTTCGATCCTCGCGCCGTCGATCAAGGCCGACCTGCACATCGGCGATTCCGAGCTCGGCCTGCTCTACGGCACCGTTTTCTCGCTGTTCTACGCTCTGTTCTCCCTGCCGCTCGGGCGGCTGGTCGACGGCTGGATCCGCACGCGACTGCTTTCGATCTGCATCTTCGCCTGGTCGATCTTCGCCGGTCTATCGGCTTTCGCCGGCGGCTTCACGCTGCTGGCGATTTCGCGCCTCGGCGTCGGCATCGGCGAGGCGGCTGCGCAGCCTTCGGCTAACTCGATCATCTTCGACACTTTCCCCCGCTCCAGGCGCGGCACGGCGATGGCATCGATGGGCATCGCCACCGCGCTCGGGCTCGGGCTGTCGATGACGCTCGGCGGAGTGGTCGCGGGCTGGTTCGACGCACGTTTCCCACAAGGCGCGGCCGGCTTCTCCGGCTGGCAGTTCGCTTTCCTCGTCGCCGCGTTGCCCGGACTGCTGCTCGCCTGGCTCATTTCGCGCCTGCCCGAGCCGGTCCGCGGCGGGGTCGACGGCATTCGCTCGCCCGAAGATCCGCACCCGTTCAGGGCCAGCGGCGCGGTGCTCGCCTCGGTCACGCCGGGGATCAACTGGGTCTCGCTGTGGAGCCGCAAGGCGCCGCCACGGCAGTGGGCGATCAACCTGATCGGCCTCGCGGCCATCGCTCTGTTCTGCTGGATCATGACCCAGCTCACCCAGGCGTTTTCCCCACGTCCGCCGACGGACGTGCTCGGCGCGAAAATCGACCCGCATGTGCTGCAATGGTCGGTGGTCGGCTTCGGCGCGTTCGTGATCCTCAACATGTTCCAGTCGCTGCGGCTGACCGACCGGGCGAGCTACAACGTCATCGCGTCTCCTTCGGTGATCCTGCTGATTGTCGTCGCCGGGCTGCAGACCTCGATCAACTACGGGGTGATGGGCTTCACGCCCTCGCTGCTCAACCGCTCCTTCGGGCTCTCGCAGGCGCAGACCGGCCTGCAGTTCGGCCTGCTCTCTGCCGGACTGGCGATGGTCGGGCCGATCGTGGCGGGGCCGCTGTCGGACTGGCTGACGGCACGCATGGGCGGCCGCGGCCGGGTGTGGCTGACGATCTTCTCGCTCGGTATCTCGCCGCTGTTCGGCATATGGACCTACAGCGCGCAGGACCTGACGAGCTTCTACCTGCGCTTCAGCGTGTTCAGTCTGATCCTGACGCTGTGGCTGCCGCCGCTCTATTCGCTGCTCTACGATCTCGTGTTGCCGCGGATGCGCGGGGTGACCAGCTCGATCTTCATCATCATCACCACCCTGCTCGGGCTCGGCATGGGGCCGTACTTCGTCGGCATCGTCTCCGACCGCAACGGCGGCGACCTGGCCCAGGCGATCATCTCGATCAACGTCGTGTGGCTGCCGATCCTCGCCTGCCTGTTCATCGTCCTGTGGCGGGTCAACCGCGACGAGACGACCGTGCTCGACCGCGCCCGCGCCGGAGGAGAACCGATCTAGTGCCCACCGTCCGTGAAGCCGCCTTTGCCGTGTTCGAGCATTTCGGCGTCGACAAACTGTTCGGCAATCCGGGCAGCACCGAGATCCCGATGCTTCGCGCGCTCCCCGTGCCCTACGTCATGGGGCTCAACGAGGCGGTGGTGGTGGCGATGGCCGACGGCTACTCGCGCGCTTCGGGCAAGCCGGCGCTGGTCAACCTGCATAGCGCGGCGGGCACCGGGCATTCGCTCGGGAACCTGTTCACAGCCTTCCGCAACTGCGCCCCGGTAGTGGTCACCGCCGGCCAGCAGGCGCGCTCGATCCTGCCGTTCGACCCGTTCCTCTACAACGAGCGTGCCGCCGAATTTCCGCGACCGTACGTGAAATACTCGATCGAGCCGGCACGCGCCGAGGACGTGCCGCTGGCGCTGATCCGGGCCTTCGTCACCGCGCTGACTCCGCCGATGGGGCCTTGCTACGTCTCGATCCCCGTCGACGACTGGGACCGCGAATGCGAGATGCCCGCGCTGCCCGAGCTGACGCTGGAGACCGTGCCCTCCGCAACCGGCATCGAGCGGCTTGCCGCGTTGCTCGACGGGGCCGAACGGCCTGCGCTGGTGATCGGCACCGGCGTCGCCAATTCCGGCGGCTGGGAGTGTGCGATCCGGCTGGCCGAAAAGGCCGGCTGCGCGGTGTGGGCCGCGCCTTACGCCGCGCGCGAGACGTTTCCCGAAGACCACCCGCAGTTCGCCGGCTTCCTCCCGGCCTGGCGCGACCAGCTGCGCGGCCTGTTGGCTCCGTACGACGCGATCCTCGTCGCCGGGGCGCCGGTGTTCACCTGGCACGTCGAGGGCAGCGGACCACACTTTCCCGAGCATGCCAAGCTGATGGTCCTCAGCGACGATCCGCAGCACCTCGCCGCGCTGCCCGGCGGCGGGGGCGTGCTCGGCAATGTCGCCGAAGGCCTCGCGCTGCTGTGCGAGCGGGCCAACAACCGCGCCTACACCGGCAAGTCGCGCACTTTCGCCGATCCCGAGCCGGCGATGACCGCGGCCTACGTCCTCAAGCGCGTGGCCGCGCTCCGGCCCGCAAACGCTGTGACCGTCGAGGAAGCCCCCACGGCGCGGGGCCCTGAGCACGAGGTCATGCCGATCGTCCGCGAGGGCGGGTTCTACACCTGCGCCAGCGGCGGCCTCGGTTACTCGCTCCCGGCCGCGGTAGGAGTAGCGCTCGGCCAGAACGACAAGGTGATCGCCGTGCTCGGCGACGGCGCGGCGATGTACACCATCCAGGGCCTGTTCTCGGCGGTCGCCGAGAACGCTGATGTCAGCTTCCTGATCCTCAACAACGCCGCCTATGCCGCGCTAACCGGATTCTCCTCCGAGTTTGGGATGAACCACGTGCCGGGCTGCGACTTGTCGGGGCTGGAATTCGTCAAGCTCGCCGAGGGGCACGGGGTCACGGCAAAGCGCGTCGATTCCGTCGAGGAGCTCGACGAAGCGCTAGCGTGGAGCTTCGCGGCGAAGGGCCCGACCCTGCTCGACCTGAGGATCGAGTACGCGGTCCACAAGCACTAGCCCTCGAAGCGCGCCAGCACCTCGCCGCTCCAGCCCATGATCGCCTTGGCGGCGATCTTCCACTGGCCGCCTTCCCTGGCGACCACGTCGCGAATGTGGCCGCACCAGTGGAGGTAGGGATGCGCGGGCGGGCGGTTGATCGTCGCCCAGGCATAGCTGCGGACGATCCAGCGATCCGGTCCGTCGGCTTCGAACACCAGTTGCGCCATCTGGTGCTGGTGGCCGGGAAAGTCTGGCCGCTCGTGGAACTTGAGCACCAGCTTGCGAATCTCCTCGCGCCCCTTGCGTACCTCGAGCTCGCCGCTCGCGGTTTCCTCGGTCGCTTCGGCGTCCTCGGTGAACAGCGCGCAATAGCCGTCGGTGTCGCCGGTATCGAGCGCCCAGCAGTAACGCGCGTAAAGCTCGCGGATCGCCAGCTCGTCTTCGACCGGGGGACGGGTCATGCGGGAACTCCTTGCAAAGCGGCGCGCCGGGCGACGACGCGGGGCGCGGTCTCGCGCAGGAACAGCGCGGTCAGGCCGCCGAACAGGGCGAGACCCATCAGCAGCCACAGCGGCGCCTGCAGGCCATAGATATCGGAGAGCTTGCCGGCGAGCGAGGGCGACAGCACCCCGCCGAGGATCTCGCCCAGGCCCATGACGATCCCGATCGCCGTCGCCGCCTGCCGCGGGCTGACGGACTCGGTCGGCACGGTGGCCATGAACATCGGGAAGATGCCGTTGAACAGCCAGCCGACGAAGAAGATCGTCCCCATCGTCAGCGCCGAGCCGTGGAAGGTCATCACCCCAAGCGGCAGCAGCACGCCCACGAAAGTGGAAACGGCCATCACCGGCCGCCGCCCCACGTAGTCGGAGATGCCCGGCACCAGGAACGCCGCGATCGCAGAGGACACGCCGAGCACCGCCATCAGCCACGCCGCGGTGTCCGGATCGTAGCCGCGCAGCTGGACGAGGATCAGCGGCATGAACGCCCAGGTCACCACCAGGTAGCTGACCAGCAGCACCGCCATCACCGCGCAGGCGATCACATTGCGGTTCGCGAGCGTTTCGAGCAGCGGCGCACGGTCGCCCGCATTGCGCACCTCGGGCTTGGGCAGCGGCCGCTCGATCACGAACAGCGCGACCAACCCGCACGAGATCAGCCCCGGCACGGCGGCGAGGAAGAATCCGCTGCGCCAGCCCCAGGCAAGCGCGATCGGCGTCAGCACCAGCGGCGCGACGGTCGAGCCGAGCAGGCTCGAACCGAGGTTCTGGGCAATGCCCATTGCGACCCCGCGCCGCTCGGGCGTGACCTCGGCGGCGACCATCGCATGGCTGATCGGCATCACCCCGCCTTCGCTGAGGCCCATCAGCAGCCGCGCGCCGAGCAGCATCAGGAACCCGGTCGCCAAGCCCGACGCCACCGAGCACAGCGAGAACACCAGCGTCGAGACGACGATGATCACCTTGCGCCGCGCCACCTTGTCCGACAGCCAGCCGACGAAGATCGCCGCCAGCGCCCAGGTGAACGACAGCGCCGAACCGAGCAGGCCGACCTCCGTATAGCTCAGCCCGAGGTCCGGCTGAATGAACGGCATCAGGAAGTTGAGCGCGTTGCGGTCGAAGAACAGGATGCCGAAGTTGAGGCACAACAGCGTCACCAGCAGCACCTGGTACGCGCGTGTCGATCGTCCTGCCGTCATCGCTCTCCCCTCGCTCCCGCCGGCGCAGGGTGGCGGGTCAAAGGTCGCGAGGCAAGATGCCCTGTGTGCATGGAGTCAATGAGCGTCGGCTACCGGCGGACCTGGCTTCGCGCGTCATTCCGCCGCTGGGCCCGCGAGGCGGTGATCCACTCGCGCACGCCGTTGCCTTCGTGGCAGGCGTATTCGTATATCCGATAGGTATCGTCGCGAAGCCATTCGACCTCGGCGGTCCAAGGCGCGGTGAACACATCGGGGTCGCTGTAGGTGACCTGGTAGGTCAGCGAGCCCGGGCCGGTCATCGTCAGCCGCTCGGTGGTGTGCGCCCGGGGGCCGATCGGCACCGTACCATGCCCCCGTCCGGTGATCGGTGAGCTTGAACGCTTCAGGTGGTCGCCGCTGACGCTGTCGCCGGCAACGATCTGGTTGGTCTCGATCACCAGCGTATTGCCTTCCCAGTGGCCTGAGCTCGCGCCACGCCAGCTGCGCGGCATGGGACGATCGCCGCGGCCGATGGGCACGATGCGCGCGCCGAAGACCTCGAGCTGGAGGGCAACGAAACCCGGCGACTGAAATATGCGCACGCCGTTGTTGTTCGGCCACGGAAGGATCGCCGAATCCACTCCGCGCGCGACGCAGCGGTCGTAGCTGTCGAGGTCGGCCACCCAGTCGATCGGCTGCTTGTCGAGCCAGCTGTTGCGCCCGGCCTTGAACAGCGCTTCGCCTTGCACCGTCATCGGCGGCAGGCGGCCGTTCGCCGGGCTGACGATCAGCGACGTCCGGTGCGCGAACGTCGCCGATTGCACCCACTGCGCCAGGCTGACGGTGCCGTTGGCGTCGACGTCCTCCTGGTAGCCGGCGTCCGACTTCTTCGCCGCGTCCAGTCTCTTGGCGAACTCCTCGTTCGTCAGCCACGCGCGATCCCCCTGCGCGACCGGCCGCTCGAGCGGAATTCCCGCCTCGGCAATCCGATCGGTCGTCCAGGTCGCGCGAAAGTCCGGGTCTCCCCATTGCGTCAGCCTGGGAACGTACGCGGCCCGCTTGGCGTGCGCACTCGCCTCGCCAAGCGTAAGCGCCGCGGCGAGGAGCAGCATGAAAGCAAGGGCCTCCACCGATTGACGGAACGACTTCACTTGGACGCCGCCGTGGCCGCATCCTTCTTCCGTTGCGCGCGCGAAGCGTTGATCATGGTTCGGACCTGCACGTTTCCTTCGTGACAGGCGAATTCGTAGATATGGTACTTGTCGTCCCGCACCCACTCGACCTGGGCTGTCCATGGCGTGGTGAACACGTCGGGGTCGGTGTAAGTCACCTGGTAAACCATCGTGCCGGGACCGGTCATCGTCAGCCGTTCAACCGTGCTCGCCCTGTCGCCGGTCGGAATCGTCGAGTTCGCGCTCGACGGGCTCGCGCCGCGTTGCCACCGGTCGCCGCTGGCGCTGTCGCCAGGATGGATGTTGGCAGTCTCGATCACCAGCGTGCCGCCTTCCCAATGGCCGCGGCTCCGCCCCAGCCAGCCGCGCACCGCTGACGGCCAGGCGGCGCCCCGGCCGATCGGAATGACCCGCAGGCCCTCCATTTCCAGCTGGAACGCGACGAAGCCGGGCGCCTGGAAGATGCGGATACCGTTGTCGCTATCCCGGTCGGTCGGCATCATCGCGGCTGGAAAGCCGCGGGTGATGCAGCGATCGACCGCGTCGAGGTCGGACACCCAGTCGATCGGCTGGCCCCTGTTCCAGCTGGTGCGGCCGGCTTTGAACAGTTCCTCGGCGCGCGGCGTCAGTGGCGGCAGGCGCCCGTTCGCCGGACTGACGATGAGCGAGGTTCGCCGCCCAAACGACGACGTCCGCAGCCATGCGGCGAGGCCGATGGTGTTGTCGGGCATCAGGTGGGCGTCAAAGTCGGTCTTGTCGGCATCCGACTTCTCCGCCTCCGCGACACGCTTGGCGAACCCCTCGTCGCTCAGCCACAGGCGGTCTCCTTGCTTGGCGTCCCGCTCCAGCTCGACTCCGACGTAAGCGAGGTTGTCGCCCGACCAGGTGGCGCGAAAGTCGGGATCGCCCCATGGCGTGCGTTTCGGAGCGTAGGAATGCGGGACGGCCGGCACAGCCCTATCATCTCTCGGCCCCTCGTGCCCGGTTGCCGAGCCCGCCAGCGCCAGCGCGGCGGCCAAAGCGAAGGTTGCGATAAGTCGACCGCGCACGAAAGCCCCCCGGCAGTGCATTCGCTCGCCTATTAGCGCCGGCTCACATCACTCGCCAGACCCACAGCTTGATGCTGCTGGCATAGCGGGCCCCGGCGCAGACGAAGATCGACTTGTTGAGCCAGTCGTAGGGGCCGTCGGGGGCGATGAACTCGGGCACGGTGCGGAAGTAGTATTCGGACGGATCGACGTCCTCGCCGCGGCGCAGCCGGTCCATGACTTCTGCCGGGCCGTGGCGGAGGCCCTTGTTGCGGATCTGGATCAGCGCGCCGTCGTCGGTCTCGATCGCGTAGATCGCGTCGGCCACTGTCACCCCGTCGGGCCGAGTGAGCTGCCAGTCGGCCGAGTTGCCCATCAGCTGGCCGCTGATCTTCGGACCCTTCACGTAGCCGCCGCTCTTGATCGCGATGATCCGCCGCGCGCCGTCGTAGACCGGCCCGATCTCGCGCGGCGCTTCGAGCTCGCCGCCGGCTTCGTAGACGAATTCCAGCTCCGGCTTGATCATGGCCGTGCCGGTACCGGCCAGTTGCCCAGTCCGTCCTCCGGCCTGGCAGCTGCCGCGACCGCTTGGCCCGACTTTCGCTGCGCGCGTGATGCCGCGATCATGTTTCGCACCTGCTGATTACCTTCGTGGCAAGCGAACTCGTACAAGCGATAGCCGGCATTGCGAGTCCATTCGAGCTCGATGGTCAAAGGCGCGGTGAATACCTCCGGATCGGTGTAGGTAACCCGGTAGGCGATCGTGTTCGGCCCGGTCATCGTCAGGCGCTCGACCGCGCTCGCCTGCTCGCTCACCGGAATCGTGATGCTCTTGCGACCCTGCAGCGGCGGGGCGGCGCGCTTGGCGACATCGTTCGCAGCGCTGTCGCCGGCAACCAGGTTGGTCGTCTCGATCACCAGCGTATCGCCTTCCCAGCGGCCGCGGCTCTGCCCCAACCAGCCGCGCACCGCCTGCGGCCACTGCTCACCATGCCCGACGGGGATGATCCGCGTGCCGAGGACTTCCAGTTGCAGCACCACGAACCCCGGCGACTGGAACAGGCGGATGCCGCCGTTGTAGGGAAACGGCAGCATCGAGGTGGGGAAGCCGCGCGACACGCAGCGGTCGTAGCTGTCGAGGTCGGTCACCCAGTCGATCGGCTGCCCGGGTTTCCAGCTCGTCCGCCCTGCGCGATAGAGGACCTCGGCTTGCGGCGTCAGCGGCGGGACGCGGCCGTTGGCGGGGGCGACGAGCAAGGAGGAGCGGCGGGCGAAGGGTGTCGACTGCAACCATTCGGCGAGCCCGCTGGTGCCCTGCTCGACCACGTCCCTGGTCACTCCGGCGTCGGACTTCCTGGCCGCGGCCAGCCGTGCGGCGAATTCCTGGTCGTTGAGCAACAGCCGGTCGCCAAAAGGTTCCGGCCGTTCGAGCGGAATGCCGGCATCGGCGATGCGATCGATCGGCCAGGTTCCCTGCAAGTCGGGATCGCCCCAGGCGGTCCTGCCCGGCGTGTAGGCCGATTTCGCGGCGGCAGCATGCGCCAGCACGATAGCCGAGCCCGTTATCAGGATTTGAAGAGCCAGGTGACGCCGGTTCATTTGCCCTCAGCGACGGCAGTGCGGTCTTGGGAGCTTTTACGCGGCGAAGGCTTGCCTGACCAGCCGAAGTGCCGCGCGTCTCGGCCATTGCCCGCGCGGGGCACGAACCCTAGCGTGGCTGCCAAGCGAATCGCGCGAAAATTGCGCGAGCGCACCCTGAGAGGAGCATAAAATGGCGGCGGACCTTTACGCGGACTACGTGATCGTCGGCGCGGGCAGCGCGGGCTGCGTGCTGGCGGCGCGGCTGACCGAGAGCGGCGAGCACAAGGTGGTGCTGCTCGAAGCCGGCGGCGACGACCGGCCGCTGAAAGAGCCGAGCCAGATCTGGTCGAACCTGATGATCCACACCCCGATCGGCTTCGGCAAGACGCTCAACGATCCCAAGGTCAACTGGCTCTACGAGACCGAGGTCGATGCCGGCACCGGGAACCGGGCGCACAAGTGGCCCAAGGGCAAGGTGCTCGGCGGCTCGAGCTCGATCAACGGCCTGCTCTACGTGCGCGGCCAGTCTGCGGACTACGACAACTGGGCGCAGATGGGCGCGCGCGGATGGAGCTGGGACGAGGTCCTGCCTTACTTCAAGAAGGCGCAGAACCAGGAACGTGGGCCGATCGACACCCACGGCGTCGGCGGCCCGCTCAACGTGTGCGACTTCCCCGAAAAGCACCTCGTCTCCGCCGCGCTGATCGAGGCCTGCCAGGAAGCCGGCATTCCCTATCGCGAGGACCTCAACAACGGCGACCAGGAAGGCTGCACCTGGTTCCAGATGACCGCCAAGAACGGCAAGCGCCACTCGGCCGCGGTTGCCTACCTGCACCCGGCGATGAACCGGCCCAACCTGCAGGTCGAGCTGCGGGCAATGACCACGAAGATCCTGTTCGAGGGCAAGAAGGCCGTGGGCATCGAGTTCATGCAGAACGGCGAGAAGCGCAAGGTCATGGTCGCGCGCGAAGTGATCCTCGCCGCCGGCTCGGTCGAAAGCCCCAAGCTGCTCGAGATCAGCGGGATCGGCCAGGGCGCGCTGCTGCAGGAGCTCGGCGTGCCGGTGATCCACGAGAGCAAGATGGTCGGCGAGAACATGCAGGACCACGTCATGATCGGCTGCCAGGCGCGCCTCAAGGAGGACTGGCACTCGATCAACCACCGCGCGACCGGGCTGAATCTCATCAAGGAGATCGCCAAGTACGGCATCAGCAAGACCGGCATCCTCAGCATGGCGGTGGCCCACGGCTGCGCCTTCGTGAAGAGCCGCAAGGAGCTCGAGCATCCCGACGTGCAGATCCACATGATGGCCGCGTCGATGGACCTTCAGGTGCTCGCCACCACCCAGGCCCTGCAGCTCGAAAAGGAGCCGGGGCTCGCCAGCAACCCCTGCCAGCTGCGCCCGGAATCGCGCGGCTCGATCCATGCCAGGTCGCCCGACGGCATGGTCGCGCCGAAGATCGTGCCGAACTACCTCAGCGACCCGATCGACCAGGAGATGGCGGTCACCCAGCTCAAGATCATCCGCAACATCTGGCAGCAGCCGGCGCTCGAGCCATACATGGCGGCCAAGGGCGACCCGTTCGGCGACAACGATCAACAGATGTTCGAATACGCCAAGATCGCCAGCGGCACCGTCTACCACCCGGTCGGCACCGTCGCGATGGGCGACGAGCGCTATCCGGTGACGCCCGACCTCAAGGTCCGCGGGGTCGAAGGCCTGCGGGTGATCGACGCCAGCGTGTTCCCCAAGATCACCAGCGGCAACACCAACGCCCCGACGATCATGATCGCCGAGAAGGGCGCCGAGATGGTGCTGGCGGAAGCGAAGGAAGCGGTGGCGGTTTGACGTTTCAAGCGCGCGAGACCGCAAGTGGCCCTTCGCTCACATCAGTCGATTCGACTACCAGAATGCGTGCAACAACCCGGCCTTCCGAATGACCGTTTGACTTACCTTGGGCCCCGGCACAAAAATGCGACTTCCACGTCTGGGGTCGCCACATGCACACTACAGTTCGACTGGTCGCTTCTGCGACCTTCATCCTGTTGGCGGCGTGTGGCAGTGGCGGAGGCGTCCAGAGCACGCCCCCACCGATCCCGACTCCCGCGCCAACTCCAACTCCAACTCCAACTCCGACTCCAACTCCCACGAACGCGCTGATTTCGGACCTCAAGGCTGATCAAACATTTACAGGTGAAGCCAGCACCACAAACGTCACGCTGACCTTGCCCGACGGCATCGTGCAATCGAATGCGCAATCACGCGATGCCATTTCAGTCGACTTCGACGCCTCGTCCCAGACGTATACAGTCACGACGGACGGGCGCAGTGCGTCGTTCGGGCCCGCCGAAAGCCAGACGCCGCGTTATGACGGGGAACAGGCCTGGTCCCGCTCGGACTCCACGGGAAGCGAACACCTCACGCTTGTTACCAATCCCTATTTTGGGTCCCAATATGCGAACAAATACGTGGGCATGGGCTATTGGCAGCGCAACGCGCTGACGGCAGGCGTCCAGCAAACCTATTTCGACACCTTCACGTACGGCTTCAACACCGCGGCCGCCAATGTGCCGCGCACCGGCGCAGCGCACTGGCTGACCGATGTATTTGGGCTGCTCTCGATTCCCGGAGTCGAGCTCAAGGTCGTCCAGGGATCGGGAGATTTCCAGGTTGATTTCGCCGATGGTACTTTCCAGACCCTGGCATATCTCAACGAAGGCAACGTCGTGACCGATGGGGGTGCCAGCGGCGCGTTACGGTTCGACGGCGGGGGATCACTGAATTCGACTGGCGGATTTGCTGGGTTGTTCTCCTATGTTTCCCCAAGTGCTCGATTGAACGGCGCGATCGGGGGTTCATTCTATGGCCCGAGCGGCGATGAAATCGGGGGTACCTTCAACGGAAGCGGCAATGGCGCGACATTGACCGGTGCTTTTACCGGCCAGAAATTCGATGTGGGCGCAACTAGCGATGGAATCCCCAACATCAGCCTGACCAACCTGCTCACCCCGCAGCGCCTGTCTGGGCCGTCGATCACGTTCTTCTATCGGCAGAGCAGCACTCCCGGGTTCGAAAATCTCGTTCGGGGCCAATCAGAAGGACAGGTTTCAATCGAACCGGACGGAGTTAAGTCGCTGAATTTCAACAACGGCAGCTACACTCTTGTTCCCAGTGATATTGACACGGTCGGTCCGGCCAATTTTTCGACTTACCGCTCGACGTTCAATGGCGAGCCATTGACGGTATCACTATACAAGACAGGATCCGCCAATGGCGAATTGGCCCTGACCTACGCGAGTTTTGTCGACTGGCGATCGAGCGAGCCGACCACGCTGCCGTCCGGAGACGCCGCGACCAATTATTATCACCAATATTTGGTCTACGGATTTGAAACTCCGACGGGGATCATCGCGGCTCGTACGGGTAGCGCGACCTATTCCGGAGTTGTCTACGGAGCGGGAGCAGCACCGGACGGACGTGCTTTCAACGTGAGCGGGTCCTCATTCTTCGACGTTCGGTTTGATGCCGACACCTATAGCGGCTGGATGCAGCTCCTTGGCAACGAATCAAATGGCACAGTAACCGACTTTGGCCGCTGGACTTTCTCCGGCGCGGCGAACAACAGCATGGTCAGCGCGCCGTTGATCGGACCCGGAGCATTCGATCCTGGCAGCGCGATCTATCCTCGCTTCTACGGACCGACAGGACAGGAGATTGGTGCGACTTTCTGGTTGAAGACCACTCCGGCCCTCGATCCTTCCGGGGTTCAAATAGTCGGCGCAACCCTCGCCAAGTAGTCATGCGCGCATTCATCTGGTTATTTGCTGCCGGCTGCGTTGGAATTCCGGTGAGACCGGCGCTGTCCCATCAGGTAATAAAAGGGCTGTCGGCCTCTGACCTGTTCGATGCTGCTGCCCGAGCGACCGCAGCCGGAAAAAGTGGGGAGGCGCTCGCCATGTATCGGGCACTGGCGAATGACCCCGATCTCGAGGTGCGCTCTGAAGCCCGTTTCCGGATGGGCGGCCTGTTAACCAGGCTCGGCCGAGAGCCTGAAGCGGCGCGCGCCTACCGCGCGATACTTGACGAAAAGCCAAATGCGACGCGAGTTCGTTTCGAATTGGCGCGTCTGCTCGAAAGGATGGGCGACGAGGCAGAAGCGCGACGGGAGCTGCGCCAGGTTCGCGCCGTACCACTACCAGCCGATGTGGCGATGTTTGTCGATCGCTTCGCGGATGCCCTTCGCTCACGCAAGCCAATAGGCGGATCGTTCGAGATCGGCTTTGCCCCAAACTCGAACATCAACCGCGCCACCGACGCCCGCATATTGGAAACCGTTATCGCCCCCCTCACTTTGGACGACGCGGCTCGCGCCCAATCCGGTGTTGGCGTCGAAGGAAGCGGGCAGGCCTATCTTCGCTGGCCCCTCAGCGACGAAGTTAATGTCGTCCCGCGCGTCTCGGGCGAAGGGGAATTTTACCGCAAAAGCGAGTTCGATGACGTTTCCGTGTCTGCACAGGCAGGCATTGAATGGCACGCCGGCAAGGATCGGATCACGCCCTCGGCAGGCAGGACTTGGCGCTGGTTCGGCGGCAAACCCTACGCGACGACTGACACACTATCAGCAGCTTGGGTGCATTCGCTGGGACCAAGGGCGCAATTGACCCTCCGAGGAGGGGCAGGACAAGCATCGTACAAGTTCAACAGGCTACAGTCCGGTGGCCTCTATAATGTTTCTGCCACCGCCGAATTCGCGGTGAGCGCTCGGACTGGCGTTGGTGGCTCGCTTGGAGCAACTCGGCAATCGGCTCGGGATCCGGGCTACGCGACGACATCAGGCTACGTTTCGCTTTTTGGCTGGCGCGAAGCCGGACCGATGACCGTCTACGCTTCATCCACCCTACGCCGGACGTTGGGTGACGCACGCCTATTCCTGTTCGACGACCGGCGACGGGAGTGGTTTGCAAGCGTCAGCGGCGGCGTAACGCTTCGCCAACTTGCGGTCGCTGAGTTTGCTCCGTTCGTACGGGTAACCCTCGAGCGCAACTTTTCGACCGTCGGCATTTACGACTATCGCCGGATGAAGGCGCAAGTCGGACTCACTCGGGCCTTCTAGGCTTTGATTTGACGCCAGCCGAAATTCTACGTCAAATCATGCGGCCTGATCCTCGCCATCTGCTCCGCTGCCTACATCGCTTCGCGCTTGGCAATTCCGTCAATCGACCTCGTCCCGGCCGATAAGCCTTTCCTACACGCCCGCGATCTGAAAGACTCGCGGCGGCTCTTTCCAATCGTCGGTTCCCCTCAATCCCAGGCTCGCTCCGCCCCTTTGGCGCGCGCGAGTCCTGCGCGTGTTTCGTCAACTTGCATCTTGCGCAACACGTCCGGCGGCTCCTCGCGCTGGTGCGACTTTTGTGCGACTTTTGGCTTTGCGCGGCAGCCGGCTTTTCCTCAGGTCAAATCGTCGAGCCTGATCTTCAGCCCCCGCTCCGCCGCCTTCATGGCGTCGCGCCTTAGCTGCTCGATCTTGAGCCGCCCCGGAGGCGCCTCCTCGTCCGGCAGGGCGGCCATGATCGCGGCGTGGATTTCCTCGAAGTCGGGGCCGTGCTCGGGGTGGGTGAGGATCAGGCCGCGTTGCTCGGTCATGCCGTTCAGGATCTTCTGGCCGACCACGTACGGGTCCATGCCTTCCTCGAACGCGGTGCCGAACTGCTCGAGCTCGGCCTGCTCGACCGGGGAGAAGCCGCTCTCGGCGAAGCTGTCGGGGCGCTTGAGCGCGCTGGTCCAGGCGTTGGTCCTGGTCAGCGCCGGGCACACCAGCGAACAGCCGATGCCGTGCGGGGCGAGATTGTAGCGCAAGCTTTCGGTCAGGCCGCGCACGGCGAACTTGCTGGCGGTATAGATGCCCGCCTGCGGCCCCGGGAGGAAGGCGGCCATGCTGGCGACGTTGGTCACGTGGCGGCGGCCCCTGGCGGCCTTGATCTTCGGCAGGAGGCTGACGAGCCCGTTGACCACGCCGCCGAAGTTGACGCCCATGATCCAGTCGTAATCGTCGTAGCTCGCTTCGTCGGTCGGGCCGAACACCGAGACCCCGGCGTTGTTCACCAGCACGTGCACCTCGCCGAAGCGGTCGACGACTTCGTCGGCCACGTCAGCGAAGCGCGCCCGGTCGGTGACATCGAGCTTGCAGTAGAGCGGCTGCTCGTAGCCCTTGCTCTCGAACCAGCGCTCGGTCAGCGCGCGATCGTCCTCGTTGCGGTAACTGAGCGCCAGGCGAAAGCCGTTGTCGGCGAAGGCTTGCGCCACGCCGAGGCCGATCCCGGTCACCGCGCCGGTGATGAAAGCCACACGGCCCTCCCAGGGGCGCCGCTCGTTGCTCATGTCCGAAATCCTCTACCCAAAACAGTCACGTTCGTTAGTAACGCATACAAACATAATCCGGAGAGTCGAGAATGAGCGACGTCGAAGCCCGCCTTGCGGAGCTTGAGCACAAGGTGGGCGTACTGGAGGATATCCAGGCGATCCGCCGCCTTCACTGGGCCTATGGCTACTACATCGATTTCAACCGCCCGGACGAGGTCGCCGACCTGTTCGCCGAGGACGGCGCAGTGGTGTTCCTCAGCGGCGAATACATCGGCCACAAGGGCGTCAAGCGGCTCTACGGCGACTGGATTGCCGGGCGCTTCACCGGCGGCAAGCCGGGACCGGTCAACGGCCTGCTGCTCGACCACTTCCAGATGCAGGACGTGATCACCGTCGCGCCCGACCGCAAGACCGCCAAGGGCCGCTTCCACGGCATCCTGCTCGGCGGCTGGCACGACGACTTTCAGGAGACGCGCGAGGAGATGATGCCGCAGCAGTTCATGGAAGCCGGCATCTACGAGAACGACTACGTCAACGTGGACGGCGTGTGGAAGATCAAGCGGCTCGATTACATGATGCAATGGCAGGCCAACTACGAGGAAGGCTGGGCGCATACCACCGCGCACCTGCAACCGGCCGAGAAGACCTACCCCGAGGACCCGCTCGGCCCCGACCGCCTGCTGCCGCCCGAGCAGCACCGCAAGACCTGGCCCTATCGCCAGGACGTGCCGATGCACTTCGCGCACCCGAAGTTCGGCGCACTGCTGGCGGGGCAGGAGAAGCGGTGAAGCCGGCCGCGGGAGCGCTGCCGTGGGACACCGGGGCGCCGCCGTTCGATCCGCGCGACACGTCGGATCGGGAGGCGCTCTCCGCGCGGCAGGTCGCCGAGCGTTTCATCCAGCTGTTCTACGTCGAGGACAACCCGACCGACGCTTTCACCTGCTGGATGCATCTCGACTACATCCAGCATAACCCCAATGCGCCCACCGGCCGCGATGCGACGCTGGCGATGATGCAGGCGAGCATGGCCCGGCTGCCCGACCTCAGCCACGAGGTGAAGCGGGTCGTCTGGGGGGATGCCGACCTCGTCGCCGTGCACTTCCACTTCCTGCGCGAGAAAGGCACCCGCGGCTATGCGATCGTCGACCTGCTGCGGGTGCAGGACGGCTACATCGTCGAGCATTGGGACGTGATGCAGGAAGTGCCCGATCCGGCGGAAACCAAGAACCCCAACGGGATGTTCTGAGCCGGGTTAGCGCTAACAATGTTGCGCAATTGCATCAGGTTAGCGTGCGCTGACCTCGTGCGCCTCTCCAGCGATTGCAACGATCGTTAATGTATGCACAGCATACCAACGCCGCCGACTCCCCCAGATGGCGGCTCCCAGACTTGGAGAGATCAATGACCGCTGTTTCGCCGCGCCTGCGCGCCGGCTCGCCCCTCATGCTCGGCGCTTCGCTCGCCGCCCTGACCATCGCCGGCCCCGCCTTCGCGCAGGACGCCGCCATGCCGGCCCCGCAGGCTCAGGCACAGGCCGCCAACCCCGATCCCGCCGCCACGACCGACAACAGCCAGGTCAGCAACGAGATCGTCGTCACCGCGCAGTTCCGCGCGCAGAACATCCAGGACACCCCGCTCGCCATCACCGCGGTCAACGCCGCGACCATGGAGGCCAAGAGCCAGACCAACCTCGCGCAAGTCGCCGACAGCGCGCCGAACGTCACCCTCAAGCCGCAAGGCGCCTCGTTCGGCCCGTCGATCGCGGTTTCGATCCGCGGCATCGGCCAGGGCGACTTCAACCCCGCTTACGAGCCCGGCGTCGGCATCTACATCGACGACGTCTACTATCCGCAGCTGACCGGCGCGGTGTTCGACCTGCTCGACCTCGACCGCGTCGAGATCCTGCGCGGGCCGCAGGGCACGCTCTCGGGCCGCAATTCCGAAGGCGGCTCGATCAAGATGTTCACCAAGAAGCCGACCGGCTCGGGCGACGGCTTCGTCGAGGGCACTTACGGCAGCCGCCAGCGCATCGGCATGCGCGCGGGGGTCGACTTCAAGCTGACCGACAACCTCTTCGCCCGCGTCTCGGGGGTCTACAAGCACCAGAACGGCTACGTCGACCAGCTCGACTTCGGCTGCGTCTATCCGGCCGGCGGCCCGGCCACCTTCACCGCCAACGACGGCACCACCAAGCAGACCAATCCCACCGGCGGCATCCCGGCGATCAAGGCCAACGGCGCGTGCCGCGTCGACAAGCTCGGCGAGGTCGGCTACCAGGCGATCCGCGGCGCGCTGCGCTACAACCCGTCGAACGCGGTCGATATCAACCTGACCGCCGAATACATCCACGACAAGCACAGCGCCGCCGGCGAAGTGCTTGCGGCGACCGCCGTGATCGATAACCCGAACACCAACATCGGCACCAACCCGCCGCAATATGCCGGCGGCAGCCCTGGCGTGCCGTACGACAACCGCTTCATCTGCGGGAAGTTCTGCAACTTCTCGTCGTACTCCTCGCCGGCGATCGTCTATCACGGCATCCTGGCGCCCAACCAGCCGCTGCTCGCCACGCAGAACAACAACACCAGCGTCTACGACGGCTACAACCTGGCGGCGAACGCGCACTTCGCGCTGAGCGACATGTTCTCGATCGACAACATCCTCGCCTACCAGAACTGGAAGTCGAAGTTCGGCGTCGACGACGACCTTTCGCCGATCCCGCTGTCGGGCGGCTTCAACAGCCTGACCCACTGGAACTGGAGCGAGGAAATCCGCCTCAACGCCGAACTCGCCAGCAACATCCACGCGGTGCTCGGCGGCTACTGGTTCGAGCAGGAGACCGACTACTTCTCGTACCAGGACCTGCGCTACATCAACGCCGCGCCCGGCCTCGGGCTGTTCCCGCTGCAGTTCATCCAGCCCGACCGGACCCCGGCGCAAGCCAAGGCCGCGTTCGGCAACGTGAACTGGGAGATCGTGCCCGGCCTGACCTTCGACGGCGGCCTGCGCTACACCGACGAGAAGAAGCAGTATCACTACTTCCGCTACAATCCCGACGGCGTGACCATCAACCCGTATGTCGACCCCGTCGGCGCGGTGGCGGGCGCCGGCGCGCCGGGCGCGCTGACCGGCCTCGTCGCGCGCTACCACGGCAACCGCTGGGATTACCGCGCGGCGCTCAACTACCGCTTCTCGCCCGAGGCGATGGTCTACGTGAGCACCGCCACCGGCTTCAAGGGCGGCGGCACCAATCCGCGGCCGTTCTACGCCAGCCAGGCGATCGCGTTCGCCCCCGAAGTGCTGACCAACTACGAAGTGGGTCTCAAGACCGACCTGTTCGACCGCCGGCTGCGCTTCAACGTCGACGCCTTCTACGGCAAGCTGAAGAACGCCCAGGTCGGCGTCTCGGTCTGCCCGGACGGCTCGACCCCGTGCGCCGCGCTGATCAACGGCGGCAACGCGCGTGAATGGGGTGTCGAGGCGGACTTCCTCGCGCGACCGATCGACGGCTTCAGCATCGACGGCTCGCTCAGCTACCTCAACTTCAAGTACACCAAGCTGGCCCCCGGAACGACGATCTCGCTCGACGAACCCTTCGCCGGTTCGCCGAAGTGGAAGTGGACCCTGGGCGCGCAGTTCGAGACCGACCTCGGCAGCTTCGGGTCGCTCACCCCGCGCGTCGATGCGACCTACCAGGACAAGATCTACAGCGGCTTCACCTACAACACGGTGCCGCAGTTCATCGACGCCTACACCTTGCTCAACGCGCGCCTGACCTGGCAGAACGAGGACAAGGACCTGTCGGTGTCGCTCGAGGGGACCAACCTCACCAACAAGTACTACTATGTCACCCTGTTCGACTTGCGCGCCGCCGGCGCCGGGCTCGACAAGGCCCAGCCGGGCCGGCCGCGCGAATGGGCAGTGACGGTCAAGAAGACGTTCTAGCTTCCCTGAGCCGGCGACAATCGAAGGGCGGTCCCGCGGGGCCGCCCTTTCTTTTGGCGGCCGTTTCCAGCACCGGAAAACCTGTTGCCGGCATGCATCATCATCGCCGCATTGGGCTGCCGCGCCGGTCGCGACAATTGCAACGATCGTTAATGTATGTAATGCATACAATCGCTGCCACTCGAGTGCGCGGCCAACGATTCATAAGGGAGAGGTTTCGATGGCATATGCCAATTCGCGCGTCCGGACGCGCACGTCCTTGGTTCTTGGTGCTTCTCTTGCGGCGATGACCCTGGCATCGCCCGCGCTGGCTCAATCGGACGACGCCAAGGCGGCGGGCGACCAAACCGCTCAGTCCGCCGCATCGACGGCGGATGCCGGCGGAAGCGAGATCGTCGTCACGGCCCAGTTCCGCGAGCAGAAGCTCCAGGACACCCCGCTGGCGATTACCGCCGTCAATGCCGCGATGCTCGAGGCGCGCAGCCAGACGGACATCTCGCAAATCACCGCCCAGGCGCCCAACGTGACGCTCAAGCCGCAAGGAGCGGCGTTCGGTCCCTCGCTGGCGGCATCGATCCGCGGCGTCGGCCAGTACGACTTCAACCCGGCGCTCGAGCCCGGTGTCGGCCTCTACGTGGACGACGTCTATTACGCGACGCTCACCGGCGCCATCTTCGACCTGCTCGACCTCGACCGGGTCGAGGTTCTTCGCGGCCCGCAAGGGACCCTGGCAGGCAAGAACTCCATCGGCGGCGCGGTCAAGCTCTACTCGAAGAAGCCGACCGGCGACGGCAGCGGCTACGTCTCGGGCACTTACGGCAGCCGCAACCGGATGGACCTGCGGGCGAGCGCCGACTTCAAGCTGGCGCCGGATCTCTACATGCGCCTGGCGGGTGTCGCCAAAAAGCAGGAAGGCTACGTCAAGCGGCTCGACTTCGGCTGCGTCAATCCGCCCGGCAGCGCGCTCAACCCGGCGGTGGGCGGAGTGCAGCCGACGACGAACGCGGGCAACTGCGTCGTCGCGCGTGACGGCCAGGTGAACTACCAGGCCGTGCGCGGCCAGCTGCGCTACAACCCGAGCGACCGCATCGATATCAACATCATCGGCGATTACACGAACGATGATCGCACCGACGCCGCGAGCATTCTCCTGCAGGCGAACAACGCCAACCCCAACATCCGCGGCAATGCGGTCAACGTGCCGTACGACAGCCGTTTCGTCTGTGGCCGCTATTGCAACTACGCCAGTTACTTCTCGCCTGCCGGCGCCTGGCTTACGCCGCCGGTCGCGGGATACCCGCTGATCGAGACGCGCGGCGACGGCCGGACCAAGTTCAAAGGCTGGGGCCTGTCGGGCCAGGCCGACTTCCAGATCACCGACAGCCTGCAGCTGCAATCGATCACATCCTACCGCGAATACACGCTCCACTTCACCAACGACGACGACGCGTCGCCGCTGTCGATCGGCAACGGCGAAGGTGACCTCGACTACTGGGGCTTCACCCAGGAATTGCGCCTCAACGGGCAAATGCTCAATGACACGCTGAACTGGACGCTCGGCGGTTTCTACCTCGACCAGCGTTCTACGTACGCGACCTTCCAGGACCTGCGCTATGCGCCGATCCCGCTGCAGTTCCAGGGCGACGATCCGGTCAACGCCGATACCAAGGCGGTGTTCGGGGCCGTATCCTGGGAACTGGTCAAGGACCTGACCTTCAACGGCGGCCTGCGCTATACCGAAGAGCACAAGGACTACACCTTCAGCCGCCGCAACCGCGACGGCACGCTCAATCCGTTCCTCGGGGCGCTCGACGGGGTGACCGGCAATTACGACGGCAACCGCGTCGACTGGCGCGCCAACCTGCAATACCGCTTCAGCCCCTCGCTGATGACTTATGCGCAGGTCTCTACCGGCTTCAAGGGCGGCGGCATCGGCCCGCGGCCGTTCAATCCGGCGCAAGTCCGGCCGTTCGGGCCGGAAACGCTGACCGCCTACGAAGTCGGCTTCAAGAGCGACCTGTTCGACCGTGTCGTGCGGTTCAACGGCGCGGCGTTCTATTCCGACTACAAGGACATCCAGCTGACGCTGCTTTCGTGCCCGCAGTTCGGTGGCCCCGGGCCGTGTGCGCTGCCGCAGAATGCCGGCAACGCGCATATCAAGGGTTTCGAACTGGAAACCACGATCGATCCGCGCAACGGGCTGCTGATCGACGGATCGTTCAGCTATCTCGACTTCAAGTACACCTCGATCAACCCGCAAGCCGGCGGGCCCAGCGCACCCGGAGGCGTGCAGGTCGGCATGGTGCCGCCGTACACCCCGGCATGGAAGTGGGCGGTCGGCATCCAGTACGAGATCGACCTCGGCGGTTCCGGTTCGCTGACGCCGCGCTTCGACGCCAACTACCAGTCGAAGATCTGGTCGAACGCGGTCAACAAGCCGAGCAATCAGATCGCCGCCTACACCTTGGCCAACGCACGGCTGACGTGGCGCAACGCCGACCGCGATCTCGAGATCTCGGCCGAGGTGACCAACCTGTTCGACAAGTATTACCTGCTGACCAGCTTCGACCTCACCGGGGCTGGCGCCGGCTTCGTCGGCGCCCAGCCGGCCCGTCCGCGCGAGTGGGCGGTGACGGTCAAGAAGACCTTCTGAGCGCAAGCGCTTTGGAACTCGGGAAGGGCGGCCCCTGTGGCCGCCCTTTCACGTTTGGCGGAACGGCACGGCGAGCGTTGTCCGGGTGGCCGCGCGCCAGAGCCATTCGAGCGGGCCGTAGCGATAGGCGCGGAACCACAGTGCCGCGAGCGCGGCCTGGACGGCGAAGAGCAGCGCTCCGACCAGCGCCAATTGCCCTTGCGACAAGTCGTCCCACAGCCCCAGGCCGAAACCGTAGAGCAGCGGCGCGGCGACCAGCGACTGGCCGACGTAGAGCGTCAGCGTCATCTTCCCCGGGGGCGCCAGCCAGCCCAGCGGTCGCCGCAGCGGGCTCAGCCAGAGAAGCACGAACAGCGCGACCTGGAAGCCGGTGGCGCCGAGCGCGCGCCACTGATCGACCGCCGATTCTAGCGACTGGCGCACCATCGGCGCGCCGCCCGCATCCGCGCCCGCCGGAAGCACAGATGGCCCTGCCCAACGCGCCAGCGCCCACAGCGCCGCAGACACGGCGAGAACCGCGAACCAGCCTGACCGGTGGTGCCCGGCGTCGGCGAACCAGCCGCGCCGCTGGATGACCGTGCCGAGGAAGAACAGTCCGGCGATCTCTACCACCCGGCCGGTTTCGAGATAGTAGGACCACTTGCTCATCATCCCCGGCCCGGCGTTCGCCGCCAGCACCTCGCCGAAGCTGCCGTAAGCCAGCGCGGCGAGGTTGCTGTCCCCGAAGAACAGCGGGTTGGCCTGCGCCCACGCCGCGCCGTGGCTTGCGGCCCAGGCTCGCCCCAGCAGCGGCAACTGGAGGAACAGCAGCGCTGCCAGCGCCAGCAACAACCTGTCGGACCTGACGCGGTCGAACGGGATCAGGATCAGCCCGGCGAGGGCCAGCACCTGCAGGATGTCGCCGCGATAGACCAGCGCGTGGAGCGTGCCGATGGCGAACAGCAGCATGAGCCGCCAGGCGAAGCGCAGCGTAAAGTCCCCGCCCCGCGCCCGCTCGTTGGCCATGATCGTCGCGAAGCTGAAGCCGAACAGCAGCGCGAAGATCGCGAAGGCCTTGCCGGAGAACAGCGCGAACACCGCATCGAACCAGAAGCCCGGCTTGGGATCGAGCCAGTGCAGTTCGAACCGCTCGACGCAATGGACCAGGAACAGCCCGAGCAGCGCGTAACCGCGCAGGGCGTCGACCATCGTGATGCGGTTGCTGGCCTGCATGACCCTCTCCCCTTGACGGAGAGAGGGTCTAACAGGCGTCTTTTGGTAGCGCTACCTTTTAGTCCGCCATCGCCGGGACGGTGCCCCAGACTTCGTCGGCGACATCGACGACGAGGCGGATCTTGTCGGCCTGCTGCTCGGTGGTGATGTCGTTGCCGTGGACGGTGCTGGCAAAGCCGCACTGCGGGCTCAGCGCGAGCTGCTCGATGGGGACGAACCTGGCCGCCTCGTCGATCCG
>NZ_JAANOZ010000018.1 GCF_011320115.1 Croceibacterium segetis
TGGCGATGCGTTCCTTGAGCAGGTTGCCGTAAACCGACGGGTGGCGCGGCATGAATGGCGCGCCGAAGCAGGTGCTGAAGGTCGCCTCGGGCTCGGTCACGCCGATCTCGGTGCCGGCGACCTTGGCGGTGTAGCCCGAGAGGAAGTGGTACATCGCCTGGTCGGGCGTCAGCCGCGCGATCGGCGGCAGCACGCCGAACGCGTCGGCAGTCAGCATGACGACCGTGGACGGCACCGGGCCGAGGTTCGCCGCCGAGGTGTTGGGAATGAACTCGATCGGATAGGCGCCGCGGCTGTTCTCGGCGAGGCTGGCGTCGTCGAAGTCGAGCTCGCGGGTGTCGGGGTTCATCACCACGTTCTCGAGCACCGTGCCGAACATCCGGCTGGTGGCATAGATTTCGGGCTCGGCCTCGGGCGAAAGACGGATCATCTTGGCGTAGCAGCCGCCCTCGAAGTTGAACACGGCGGTATCCGACCAGCCGTGCTCGTCGTCGCCGATCAGCGTGCGGCTGGCGTCGGCCGAAAGCGTGGTCTTGCCGGTGCCGGAGAGACCGAAGAACACCGCGGTCCTGCCGTCGGAACCGATATTGGCACTGCAGTGCATCGGCATCACGCCTTTCACTGGCAGCAGGTAATTGAGGATGCCGAAGACGCTCTTCTTCATCTCGCCGGCGTACTTGGTGCCGCCGATGAGGATCAGCTTCTCGGTCAGGTTGACCGCGACCACCGTCTCGCTGCGGCAGCCGTGGCGCGCGGGATCGGCGCGGAAGCTCGGCAGGTCGATGATCGTATATTCGGGTGCGAAGTGGGCCAGCTCGTGCCGGGTCGGGCGCACCAGCAGGGTGCGCACGAACAGGCTGTGCCAGGCGAGTTCGGTGATGACCCGCACGTTGACGCGGTGCTCGGGCTGCGAGCCGCCGAACAGGTCGGCGACGTAGAGCATGTCCTTCTCGCCAAGTGCCTTGAGGAAGTCTTCCTTGAGCGCCGCGAAGTGCTCCGGCGTCATCGGTACGTTGACCTTGCCCCACCACACGGTGTTCTCGGTCTCGGCGTCACGGACGATGAACTTGTCCTTGGCGCTGCGCCCGGTGTGGTTGCCGGTTTCGACCACCAGCGGACCATGCGCCGCCAAGTGGCCTTCGCGGTTGCGGATCGCCTCTTCGACGAGCGCGGCGGTGCCGAGGTTTGCCTTGATCTGGGCACGGGTCGAGATGCCCTGATCGGCGAGGGAAACAGTATGCGATACGGTCACGCGAGGCCTCTCTCGATAATAGACGAAAACCGGCGGGCAGCGCCGGGGGTAGCTCCTGCGTTCGCGCATAGTCGCCACCGTCCCCGGCGTCAATTTGGCTCACCTGCAGCGCGGCAAAGCATCTTGATACCAAACAGGATTCCTTAACAACAACAATTGTTTACCGCTGGCACAATCGGCGAGGTCGCAAGCCGATTGTCTCGGCAAGGGCAAAGCTGTAACCCCTTCCGGGTGCAAGCCAGAGCCCGCTCCCATGGCCAGTGACCCCGCCCAGCAAGCCGCTGATCCGCCAGCCGTCGACGGCCGGCGCACGATCGCCCTCGTCGACGACGACCGCAACATCCTGACCACGCTGTCGATCGCGCTGCAGGCCGAAGGTTTCGCCACGCGAGTCTATTCCGACGGCGAAGCGGCGCTCAAGGCGCTCGCCGAAAACCCGCCCGACCTGGCGGTATTCGACATCAAGATGCCGCGGATGGACGGGATGGAGCTGCTCCGCCGGTTGCGCGAGCATTCCGACCTGCCGGTGATCTTTCTCACCAGCAAGGACGAGGAGCAGGATGAGGCTGCCGGCCTCGCGCTCGGCGCCGACGACTACATCACCAAGCCGTTCAGCCAGCGCCTGCTGCTCGCCCGCGTCCGCGCAATCCTGCGCCGCGCCGGCCCGCCGCAGAGCCCGGGCGGCGATCCGCAGCCGGGCGAGGCGACGGTCATCGAGCGCGGCCGGCTGACGATGGACCCGGCGCGGCATCGCGTCACCTGGGCGGGCAAGACGGTTTCTCTGACGGTCACCGAATTCCTCATCCTCGAGGCGCTGGCCAGCCGGCCGGGCGTTATCAAGAGCCGCAACCAGCTGATGGACGCGGCCTATCCCGACGACGTGTTCGTCGACGATCGCACGGTCGACAGCCATATCAAGCGCCTGCGCCGCAAGTTCCGCGCGGTCGATCCCCAGTTCGAAGCGATCGAAACGCTCTACGGCGCCGGCTACAGCTTCTCCGATGGCTGAAAGGGCGCCGCGCCGCCGGCCCGACTTTCTCTCCCACCCGGGACGCTGGTCGAGCCGGCTTTCGCTCACCCCGCGGATCCTGGCGGTCAACCTCCTGCCGCTGGCATTGCTCGGCGGCGGCATCTTCTATCTCGATTCCTATCGCAAGCAGCTGCTCTCGGAACGCTACAAGCTCGCCCGGATCGAGGCGCAGATCACCGCTGAGGCCCTCGCCGGCGCGACGCGCGAGCGGCAGGACGCGGTGCTGACCCAGATCGGCAAGGAGCAGCACATGCGGCTGCGCATCTTCGATCCCCAGGGCCGCCTCACCGCCGACAGCTTCGCGCTCGACAAGCCGGCGTTCCAGCTCGGCCAGATCGGCGCCGAGACCTGGCGGGGCAGGTTTTCGCGCTGGCTCGACCGGGCGGTCGACACCATCGTCGGGGCCGAGCCGATCCCCGACTACGTCGAGCCCAACGCACCGCGCGCCGACGCCTGGCCCGAGCTGCGCCGCGCGCGTGAAGAGCGCCTCACCCAGATCGAGCTGCGCGACGCGCCCGACGGCACGCCGGTGATCAACGCCGCCGCGCCGGTGGGCCTGGCGGGTACGACGCTGCTGACGACGCGCAACGCGATCGACATCACCCAGAAAGTCCGCGAGGCGCGCAGCACGCTGGGAATCGCGGTCGGCCTCGCGCTGCTCATCTCGATCATGCTCTCGCTGTTCATGGCGCGGACGATCGTCACCCCGCTGCGCACGCTCGCGCGCGCGGCGATCCGCGTGCGCCTCGGCCGCGGGCGCGAGATCGAGGTTCCGCGGCTGCCCGAGCGGCACGACGAGATCGGTTTGCTCGCGCGCGCCGTTGCCGACATGACCGGGGCGCTGCGCCACCGCATCGACGCGGTCGAAAGCTTTGCCGCCGACGTCGCGCATGAGATCAAGAACCCGCTCGCCAGCCTGCGCAGCGCGATCGACTCGCTCGGGAAAGTCGAGGACCCCGAGCTGCGCAAGCAGTTGACCCAGATTGCCGCGCACGACGTCCGGCGCATCGACCGGCTGGTGAGCGAGATCTCCGAAGCCAGCCGTATCGACGCCGAGCTGAGCCGGGCGACGTTCGAGCCGGTCGATCTCGCCCGGTTGGTGGCCAACGTCATCGAGCGGCGCGAGGCGCGCGGCGAGAACGGCACCTGCCGGATCGAGCTGGCGCGCGGTGGCGGCTCGGCGGTGGTGCTCGGCGTGCCGCTCAGGCTCGAGCGGGTGATCGAGAACCTGCTCGACAACGCGGTCTCGTTCTCGCCCGAAAACGGCGCCATCATCGTGTCGGTCGTCCGCGACGAGGAGACCGTTGAAACCTCGGTGTGCGATCAGGGCCCCGGCATTCCCGCGGAAGCGCGCGAGAAGGTATTCACCCGCTTCAATTCGTTGCGGCCCGAGGCAGAGGACTTCGGCGATCACAGCGGGCTCGGCCTGGCCATCGGCCGAACCATCGCCGAAGCGCACGACGGGACGCTGATCGTGCGCGATCCCGAGCATGGCCCCGGCGCGTGCCTGGTGCTGACCCTGCCGGCAGCGTGAGCACAATACTCGCCAACGTCACTTGCGTCGCGATCGACGGACGCGGCGTGCTGATCGAGGGCCCGCCCGGCAGCGGCAAGTCGAGCCTGGCGCTGGCATCGATCGACCGCGGCGCCGTGCTGATCGGCGACGACGGGGTGACGCTCGAAGACCGCGGCGACCGCTTGTGGGCTGTGCCGCCGCCGAACATCGCCGGCCTGATCGAGGTCCGCAACGTCGGCCTGGTCCGCCTGCCGGCCGTGTCGGCACCGCTGGCCCTTGTGATCCGCCTCGACGCCGCCGCGCCGCGCTTCATCGACAGCCCAGACCAGGCCGGGCTTGCCGGCCACGCGCTGCCGCTCGTCGCCCTCGATCCAGCCAGCCCGATCCTGCCGTTGCTCGCCGAATATGCCCTGAAAACCTACGGTTTGGCCTGAGCCCTTCCCTTTCGCCGGGCGAACGCGCAAGAAAATCCCATGGCGAGCGAATCTCCCACCGACCGCCAGCGCATCCTGCTGGTCACCGGCATGCTCGGCGCCGGAAAGACAACCGCGCTGCACGAGCTCGAAGACATCGGCTGGGAAGCGGTCGACAACTTTCCCATCCGCTTGCTCGGCCGCCTGATCGGGCGCGAAGGCGAGCGGGGGGACGGCGAGGCCCCATCGCTGGCGATCGGCTTCGATTCCCGCACGCGCGGCTTTTCGCCGGACCGAGTGATCGAACGGGTCAAACAGTTGAGCGCGCGCGCCGACCTCGAAGTCACCACGCTGTTCCTCGACTGCTCGACCGCCGAGCTGCAGCGGCGGTTCGACGAAACCCGCCGCCGCCACCACCTGGCGCAGGACGTGCCGGTCGACATCGGCGTGCTCGCCGAGCGCGAGCTGCTCGCCCCTCTGCGGCGCTGGGCCGACGTGCTGATCGACACCACGCGCTTTTCGTCGAACGAGCTGCGGCAGGTTATCCGCCAGCACTTCGCCGGCCAGTCGAGCGGGCAGATGACCGTGACCATCTCGAGCTTCGGGTTCGCCCGCGGGGTGCCGCCGGCGGCCGATCTGGTGTTCGACATGCGCTTTCTCGACAACCCGCACTGGCAGCCCGAGCTGCGCGAGCTGACCGGGCTGGACAAGCCAGTCGGCCAGCACATCGTCAAGGATCCGGCGTTCGAGGAGAATTTCGGCCGCATCTGCGAGCTGCTGATCGACCTGCTCCCGCGCTACGCAGCGCAAGGGAAGACCTACGTCAACATCGCCTTCGGCTGTACCGGAGGGAGACACCGGTCTGTGTTCATGGCGGAAAAGGTCGCCGCGGCCTTGCGCGATGGCGGCTTTTCGCCGACCGTGCTGCACCGGAACCTCGGCTCGCGCGCAGCCGGGGCGATTGAGGGGTCGCATCAGCCGTGAATTGGGAGTATGCGCCCCGTCCTTGCCTGCCGTTTAGGGCAGAATCGAAAGATTTCGAGAGTAACCTGACCACATGATCGGAATGATCCTGGTGACCCACGGCCGTCTGGCCGAGGAATTCGTCCATGCCATGGAGCACGTTGTCGGCGAACAGCCCGACGTGGCGACAATCTGCATCGGCCCCAACGATGACATGGAGGCGCGCCGGCGCGAGATCGCCAACGCGATCAAGCGCGTCGACAGCGGCAAAGGCGCGGTGATCCTCACCGACCTGTTCGGCGGCACGCCGTCGAACCTGGCGATCTCGCTGCTCAAGGCGGGCAAGACCGAGGTGATCGCGGGGATCAACCTGCCGATGCTGATCCGGCTGGCCGGCGCACGCAAGGACATGGACCTGACCGCCGCGGTTACCGCCGCGCGCGAAGCCGGGCGCAACTACATCACGGTCGCCTCGGAGTATCTGGGACAGGACGCGTAAGGCTTCCGCATGACGGCAGCGAAGCAGACGGTCACGATTTGCAACAAGCGTGGCCTGCATGCGCGGGCAAGTGCCAAGTTCGTCGGTGCGGCGGCGCTGATGGAAGGCGCCAGGATCACCGTCACCAAGGACGGGTCGAGCGCCGGAGGAACCTCCATCCTCGGCCTGATGATGCTCGGCGCGGCCAAGGGCGATACGATCGAGATCGCCGTCGAGGGTGACCAGGCCGAGGCGCGGCTCGAAGAGCTGGTCGCGCTGGTCGCGGGCCGCTTCGGCGAGGACTAGGGTCGCTTCCGTGACCCGCCGCACGATCACCGGTTTCTCCAACCCGACCGTCAAGCTGCTGCGCAGCTTGCGCGACAAGAAGCACCGCAAGCGCGAAGGCAAGTTTCTCGCCGAAGGCTTGCGGCTGCTGACCGACGCCCGCGAAAGCGGCCGCTTGCCCGAGATGCTGGTGATGGCCGACCGGCGCGACGAGCATCCGCTGCTCGAAGCGCTGGCGACCGAAATCGACAGGTCCGGTGGCGAGATTCTCGAAACCAGCCCCGAGATTCTTTCCAAGATCACCGGCAAGGACAACCCGCAGGCCGTGCTCGGCGTATTCGCCGAATTCGACACCTCGCTCGCCGCGCTCGACCGCACGGCCGCGCCGATCTGGCTGGTGGCGCAGGCGCTGCGCGATCCCGGCAACCTCGGCACGATGCTGCGCACCGGCGACGCCGCCGGCGCCGGCGGGCTGATCCTGATCGACGAGTGCGCCGACCCGTTCAGCGCCGAGGCCGTGCGGGCGAGCATGGGCGCGGTGTTCACGCAAGCGATCGCCCAGGCGCCGTGGGGCGAGTTCATTGCCTGGTTGCGCCAGGACGAAGGCCAGCTCGTAGCCGCCAGCCTGCGCGATGCGGTGCCCTATCGTGGCGCGCCGTACCAGGCGCCGTGCTTCATCCTCGTCGGCAACGAATCGCGCGGACTGCCGGAGGAATACGAAGCCGCCTGCGATCTCAGGGTGACGATTCCAATGCGCGGTCGCGCCGACAGCCTCAATGCGGCAATTGCGGGCGCGGTGCTGGCTTACGAGGCGCTGTCCTCGCTCAGTCCCCCGAAACGAGGCTGACCACGCTCCACTTGCCGTTGCGGCGGCTAGCCAGCAGGCGGTAATCGAGCAGGCTGCGCAGCTTTTCGGTCGCGATGTAACCCTTGGCCTCGCCGAGCGTGGTGACATGCTGGAACGGATCGTCGGGCTTGAGCGTGTTGAGCGTCACGACATCCCAGGAGATCGCCTCGATGGGCTTGCCCTTGGGATCGGGCGCGGCCAGCAGCGGCACTTTCTCTCCAACGACAAGCATTCCACTCGTCTGGTCGACCTTGTCGATGTGCTGCTCGAAATACCACGGAATCGTCAGCCCGCCCTGGCTGTTGGCCGCGCAGCCGAGGGCGAGCAGGTCGTCGAGCTCATCCCACAACATCCAGTCCTTGCTGGTGAGCCGCTTCTTCAGCTCGGCGCGGCCGGTGCCGCCGCCGAAGTCGAGCTTGATGTCCTCGGCGGCGAGCGCAACGAACGCGCTGCTGTCGCGGGCCATCACCGCCTCGGCCAGCTTCTCGCGGAATTCCTCGGCGCCCGGCAAGTCGTGACAGGTGTCGCGCGGAGCATAGGGACCCTGGGCGAGCGGTGCCGGCTCGGGCTCCTTGGCCCCGACCAGCTCCGAAGCGGATTGCGCGAGCTTGTCGGAGGGCGCCTTGTGACGATCGCACGCTGCGGCCGACAGCAGCAGCGGCGGGAGCGCGATCGAGGTCCACAGCCGTCCAGTCATCCGCTCTCGCCAGTCTCCTCGACCCGGGTCCCGGCCACCAGGCGGACGGGCGCAGGTTCTTCCTCGTCGCCACCTGTATAGCGCGGCGCGCTTTCGACAAGGGGCACGTCGGGAATTTCGGCTTTGCCGATATCGACCCCCTTTTCGGCCAGCCGCTTGCCGGAGGAAAGGACATTCCGCTCGAAGCTGCCGACGAACTTGTTGTAATTGTTGACCGCCGTTTCGAGCCCGCCGCCCACGCGCTTGAGATGCTCGGCGGCGGTGCGTAGCCGTTCGTATAGTTCCGCGCCCATCCGGCCGATCTCCTGCGCCTCCCGCGCCAGCCCGTCCTGCCGCCAGACTTGTGCCACCGTGCGGCAGATCGCGACGAGATTGGTCGGCGTGGCCAGCAGCACCCGCTTCTCGAAAGCGAAGTCCCATAGCTCGGGATCGGCTTCGAGCGCGGCGGCGACGAAATGCTCGCCGGGGACGAACATCACCACGTAGTCCGGCGCGTCCTCGAACTGGCTCTGGTAGCTCTTGGCGCCGAGCGTCTGCACATGGCCGCGCATCGATTTGGCGTGAAGCGCCAGGTGCCGCTTGCGCTCCTCCTCGTCGTCGGCCTCGAAGGCGGCCTGGTAGGCGTTGAGCGAGACTTTGGCGTCGATCACCAGCTTCTTCTGGCCGGGCACGTTGACGATCGCATCTGGGCGCAGGCGGCCCTCTTCGGTGTCGAGCGAGTGTTCGAGGTGAAAATCGGTGTGCTCGGCCAGGCCGCATTGCTCGAGGACGTTCTGCAACGCGCGCTCGCCCCAGCGCCCCCGGGCCTTGGGCGCGTTGGTCAGGGAATTGCCGAGCCGCGCCGCTTCCTGCCGGATCGCTTCCTGGCCGGCGCGCATGTTCTCGATCAGGCCGGTGAGCTGGCCGAAGCTGTCGACCCGCTTGGCTTCGAGATTGGCGACTTGCTCCTCGTAGCTCTTGAGGCGCTGGTGGACCGGCTCAAGCAGCGATTTGACCGCTTCCTTGTTCGATTGCTCGGCATGGCCGAAGCGCTCGGCGGCCGCCTTTAGGAATTCCTCCTGCGCCTTCGAGAGCACTTCGCCGCCGGCGGCCTTGAACTGCGCGAGCAGATGCTCGCGCGCCTCGTTGAGCTGCTGAATCTGCCTGTCGAAATTCTCCGCATTGGCCTTGAGCGTGGCGAGCTCGATCCGGGCGTCGCCGAGCTCGCTGACCGCCCGCTTGAGTTCCTCCTCGCGCTCGGCATGGCGCGCTTTCCAGTCGGCCGCCGGGCGCGAACCGAGCAACCAGCCGACCAGCGCGCCACCCGCGAGCGCGACGAGGATGAGAATGACGGCGGTGATGTCCATGCGAACGGCCCTTCTGGAACGAAGCGCGAACCTATCGGGCCGAACGCGCGCGCACAACCCCGCTGCGGGAGCCCTCCACCGGCAGCGGCTGACCGCACGCCAGAATCACCCTTGAGATTCGCCCCCTGCCGATTGTATGGGGTGCTTACAATTTCGGACTCGCGAAATTTTCGCGTAAGTGAAACGTTGCCGAGCCCCACAACGGAAGAGGAAGCCCAATGGCCACCGATATCGAGATCGCCCGCGCAGCCACGATGAAGCCGATCGGCGAGATCGCGGCGCGGCTGGGCATCCCCGACGACGCGCTCGAGCCATACGGCCGCACCAAGGCCAAGATCGCCATGGACTGGATCAAGCAGCAAGCCGGCCGCGAAGACGGCAAGCTGATCCTGGTCACCGCGATCAACCCGACTCCCGCGGGCGAAGGCAAGACCACCACCTCGGTCGGCCTCACCGATGGACTCAACCGGATCGGCAAGAACGCCGTGGTGTGCCTGCGCGAGCCTTCGCTCGGGCCGTCGTTCGGGATGAAGGGCGGCGCGGCCGGCGGCGGCTACGCCCAGGTCGTGCCGATGGAGGACATCAACCTCCACTTCACCGGCGATTTCCACGCGATCACCAGCGCGCACAACCTGCTTAGCGCGATGATCGACAACCACATCTACTGGGGCAACGCGCTCGACATCGACACTCGCCGGGTGACCTGGCGCCGGGTGCTCGACATGAACGATCGCGCGCTGCGCCAGGTCGTCGTCTCGCTCGGCGGCGTTTCCAACGGTTACCCGCGCGAAGCCGGGTTCGACATCACCGTGGCTTCCGAGATCATGGCGATCCTGTGCCTCGCCACGTCGATCGAGGACCTCGAGGAATCGATCGGCAACATCATCGTCGCCTACCGCCGTGACAAGAGCGCGGTGACCGCGCGCGACATCAAGGCGCACGGCGCGATGACCGTGCTGCTCAAGTCGGCGATCCAGCCGAATCTGGTGCAGACGCTCGAGAACAACCCGGCGTTCATCCATGGCGGCCCGTTCGCCAACATCGCCCACGGCTGCAACTCGGTGACCGCCACCAAGACCGCGCTCAAGCTGGCCGACTACGTGGTGACCGAGGCCGGCTTCGGCGCGGATCTCGGCGCCGAGAAGTTCTTCGACATCAAGTGCCGCAAGGCCGGGCTCAAGCCCTCGGCCTGCGTGATCGTCGCCACCGTGCGCGCGCTCAAGATGAACGGCGGGGTGGCCAAGGCCGATCTCGGCAAGGAAGACGCCGGCGCGGTCAAGAAGGGCGTGGTCAACCTGTTGCGCCACATCGAGAACGTGCGCCAGTTCGGCGTGCCGGCGGTGGTGGCGATCAACCACTTCGTCACCGACACCGAGGCCGAACTCAAGGTGATCCAGGAGGCGGTGGCGGAAGTCGGCACCGAAGCGATCGTTTGCACGCACTGGGCCAACGGCGGCGCCGGGACCGAGGCCCTGGCCAACAAGGTGGTCGAAGTGGTCCAGAGCGGCGCCGCGCAGTTCGCCCCGCTCTACCCCGCCGAGATGCCGCTGTTCGAAAAGATCAACACCATCGCCACGCGCATTTACCGCGCCGACGAGGCGATCGCCAACAAGTCGGTCCGCGACCAGCTCAAGGCGTGGGAAGACGCCGGCTTCGGCCACCTTCCGGTGTGCATGGCCAAGACCCAGTACAGCTTCACCACCGACCCGACTCAGCTCGGCGCGCCGGTGCACCACACGGTGCCAGTGCGCGAGGTGCGCCTCTCGGCCGGCGCCGGCTTCGTCGTCGCCATCTGCGGCGACATCATGACCATGCCCGGCCTGCCCAAGGTGCCGAGCGCGGAAGCGATTCATCTCGACGAGAACGGCCAGATCGAAGGGCTGTTCTAGGATCCGAGATCGCCAGACGAAACCCGAAGCGCCGCTCCGAAAGGGGCGGCGCTTCTGCTTTGTGCCCGCGGCGCAGGGCCACTCGTTAAGGTCTCGCGCGTACGGCGAGATCACCGCGACCCGTCAGCCGACCCGGGTCCAGCATCGAAACGAACCCGCGTGCCCCAGAACAACTTCGAAATCGAATGCGACCGCCTCTCGAGCGTGGTCGACGGCGCCTTGTTCGAACGTCTGCAGTGGGAGCGCAACGTCGGCCCGGTGCTGGCGCGGCTGGTGGCGTTCGCCCATGCGGCGCTGGAGAAGCGCGGCGAGTTCGAATTCACCGAGGAAGGCGCGACGCGCGACGTCAAACGCTTCGTGCTCAAGGTCCACGCCAATCGCGTAATGGCGGTTGCCATGCGCGTGGAGACCGGCCGGGCCGTTCTCGAAGCCCAACCGATTGACCGCAGCCGCTATTCGCTGGCCAGCGGTCCGCCTCTGTCGGTCGCCTTCGAAGAGCTCGACGAGCAATGGATGGCCCGGGCCCTGCAAGAGTTGTTCAGCCGCGTCCAGTCCTGACTTTGGCGGAATCTTTGCAAGCGCATCCGGAACGTCGTCTGTTTGGAAGCGCACATCGTCCGCGGCTATTGAATGGCAGATCATGGCAACCGCGCTTTTCTTGCGGCGCCGCGATGTTCAGGATTGCCTGTCCCTAACTTTCGTTAGGAACGATTGTGGCTATTGGCGAATTTTGCCGAGACTCACCCGACGTTAAGGAACCTCCTGCGATTATTTTTATGGGCTTCGAGGTCTTCAGGCTCATGGAACGGATAGGGGAATCGCCGGTTTGAAAGGTATGTCGCTCTCTCGTGTAGGCCGAACGGCCGTCTTCCTGCCTCTGGCCCTTTCAGTCGCGTTGTCGCAGCCGGCATTCGCCAAGAAGAAGGCTGCCCCGCCGCCGGTAGCGGTGCACGTACCCACCTTCCAGGAACAGCTCGCCTCGCACGCCACCGGCGAGCTGAAAAGCTTTTACGCCTATCGCAGCGCTCCAATGTGGACCCGCGCCGACGGCACGTTCGATCCTGCCGCGCTGGAACTCGTCAAGCTGGTGCAGACGGCCGACGCCGATGGGCTCGACCCCGCCGCGCTCCATGCCTCGGAGCTTGCCCAGGCGGTAAGCCAGGCGCAGGCTACCCCCACTCCGGCGGCGCTGATCGATGCCGAGGTTCGGCTTTCCCAGAGTTTCGCCGATTACGTCGCGGCGCTGCGGAAGCCCGCCCCTTCGGGCATGACTTACGAAGCGGCCACGCTACGTCCGCACACGCTTGGAACCTATTATACTCTCTCCGAAGCGGCAAAGGCGCCCTCGCTCGCCGAATACATCCACGACATGCGCTGGATGCATCCGCTCTACGCGCCGCTGCGTCGCCTCGTCGCCGAAGGGGCGGCCGGTCCCTCCGAGCGGCAGGTGGCGGTGGCCAACCTCGCCCGCATCCGCGACATTCCGGCGCATCCGGCCGATCGATACATCCTCATCGACGCCGCCAATGCCACCCTGTCGATGTACGAAGGCGACCGCGTCGTCGACACGATGCGGGTCATCGTCGGCAAGGCCGTCACCCAAACGCCGATCTACGCCGGTTACGTGCGCTACGCTGTGACCAACCCGTATTGGAACGTACCGGACAACCTGGTGCGCAGCCTGATTGCCAGGAACATGCTGTCGCAGGGCGCGCGGTACATGAAGCGCCAGGGCTACGAAGTGGTTGACGGCTGGGAACCCGACGCCGCTGCGCTCGACCCGAATTCAATCGACTGGCACGCTGTACAGCGCGGCGACATAGAGCCTCACGTTCGGCAGCTTCCCGGCCCGATCAACTCGATGGGCAAGGTCAAGTACGAGTTCCCCAACGTTTACGGCATCTATCTCCACGACACCCCGGAGAAAGACCTTCTCGAGAAGGATGTGCGCCAGCTCAGCAACGGCTGCATTCGGCTGGAAGACGCCAACCGGCTCGGCCGCTGGTTGCTGGGGGGCGATCTCGCCGCCATCTCCAAGGGCGCTCCCGAGCAGAAGGTTGACCTGCCGCAACCGGTGCCGCTCTATATCACCTACCTGACGGCACACCCGGACGGGGACCGGATCGCAGTCAGCAGCGATCCTTACGCCCACGACCGGCAAACGCTCGCAGCGCTCGACTAACGGCGGAACCAACCTCGCGCTTCCGCGCTCCTTTCCCGAAGGAAGGAGCATTCGCATGTCGATCGAGAAGATGATTTCCGAGCATCCGCAAGTCGGATCGGACTACAACGAGGCGCTCGGCCGGGCGGTCAAGCACGCGATGTATTGCGCGGCAATCTGCAATTCCTGCGCCGATGCCTGCTCGGCCGAAGAAATGGACATGCGCCAGTGCATCCGCACGTGCTCGGACTGCTCGGACGTGTGCGAGGCGACCTATCGCGTCGCCACCCGCCGGACCGGCGACAACCGGCAACTGATCCGCACGATGCTGGCGACCTGCGTCCACGCCTGCGAGATTTGCGAGGCCGAGTGCGCCAGGCACGACAACGCGCATTGCCGCCGCTGCGCGCAGATGTGCCAAGAATGCGCCGAGGATTGCCGACGCGCACTGGAGAGTCTGAACGACGAGGTCCACGCCGACGGGCAGGTCAGCCACTTCGAGCACGGCGCCGCTTGAGGCAGCATAATTCGAAGCGCCGAGCGTTTTGCCTCCGCGCGCGCATTTATGGTATGGCGGCCTGTCGCCAGTCGAGGGAGCCTGTCTCCGTGCGCAGAACGCTCGTGATCTCCGCCTTCGTCGCCGCAACCACGGCATTCCCGCTCCTCGCCTCGCCGGCAAGCGCCGGTCGGGTCAGGCCCGAATACCAGACCAGCTGGGGCAAGGCCGGTGTTTCGCTCGAGGAATATTGGATCGACGCCAGCGAGTGCGGCCACACGGCCGCGGCTACCGACCTGTCAGGCACGGCACCGGCCGAGGCGCTCGTTCTGGCATCGCGGATGATCACCAACCAGAACGGCTACGACGATGTCGAACGGGCGTTGCGGCTCGCTCCGCCGGACGTTCAGTGGAACCGCGCAGGAACCATCATGCGGCACGAGCTGGAGCGCTGCCTGACAGATCGGGGCTACACAAGGTTCAGGCTAACCAAAGGCCAGGCCCACCAGCTAAAGACATTGGCAGTGGGCAGCCTCGAGCGACGCAAGTACCTCCACAAACTGGCGAGCGATCCGGCCGTGCTGGCTGGGCAGGCGCTGGAGGACTCCTGAGCAGCCTCAGGCAGCGTTGCGCAGTTTCTCGAGCTTCTTGAGCGCCATCGAGCGCTTGAGGCGGCTCAGGTGGTCGATGAACAACACGCCTTCGAGGTGGTCCATCTCGTGCTGGATGCAGGTGGCCAGCATCCCTTCCATGTCCTCCTCGTGGACCTTGCCCTCAAGGTCCTGCCAGCGAACGCGGCACGCCTTCGGGCGGTCGACGTCGGCATAGATCTCGGGGACCGAGAGGCAGCCTTCCTGGTAAGTTGACAGCTCCTCGGCCGGATCGATGATCTCGGGGTTCACAAACACGCGCGGGTCGTGCTTGACCGGCTGGTGGGTGTGGTGATGCCCGCCGTGATCGCAGTCCTCGGGCTCCGCGTCCTCGTCGGGCTCCTGCAGATCGATCACCAGTAGGCGGATCGGCTCGCCAACCTGAATGGCCGCCAGACCAATGCCGCGCGCGGCGTACATCGTCTCGAACATGTCGGCGGCGAGCGCCTTGAGCCCGTCGTCGAACGTCTCGACGCGTGTGGAAACGGTTTTCAGCCGGGGATCCGGCACTTCGAGGATTTCACGGATAGCCATGCGCTAAAGATAAGCATTTCGCGCCGTAACGACAAGTGAACGCGCGGAACCTCGCGGGGTTTGCGACGGTTAACCCGGGTAAAGGAGAGCGCCATGGCCGACAGCACGCAAACCATCGTCGATCTGGAGACCCGGTTCTGGAAGGCGCTGGTCGACAAGGACACCGGCGCCGCCGCAGCGATGATCGCCGACGAGTGCCTGATCACCGGTCCGAGCGGCACGATGCGGATCGATCCTGGCAAGTACAAGACGATGATGAAGGACGGCCAATGGACGCTCGACACCTTCGAGTTCAGCGACCTGAAGGTGATCTTCCCGGCCGAGGACACCGCCGTGGTCGCCTACAAGGTCCACCAGAAGGGCGAGCTCAAGGGCAAACCGATGGACATGGAGTGCGCCGACAGCACCGCGTGGGTGAAGGACGGCCGCGCGTGGAAATGCGCGCTGCACACCGAGACTATCCTCGAGACGGCTTAATCGGAAGGCCGATTGAGTAACATGCAGGCGAGCGCCAGCGCGCTGGCCGCGCCGGCGATCGGCAGCCACCATTTGAAAAACTGCCAGTAGAGCTGCGGTGTGTAGGCGCCGCCTTCGTCGACGTAGATCCCCAGCGGATTTCGGTCCGCAAGGTCGCCGGCCATCCATAGCGACGGAATCGCCGACGCTACCAGCGCGAACAGCCAGCCGCCGACGATCCAGCCGCGCTTCATCCGACCGGCCGGCGCGCCCGCAACGCCTGCGCAAGCGTGCCCTCGTCGAGGTAATCGAGCTCGCCGCCGACCGGCAGCCCGTGGGCGAGCTGGGTGATCCGTACCGGATATGCCTCAAGCCGTTCGGCGAGGTAGTGCGCCGTCGTCTGGCCTTCGAGGGTGGCGTTCATGGCCAGAACGACTTCGTCGATACCGCCCTGCGCTACCCGCTCGATCAGCCTGCCGATGCTGAGATCCTCGGGGCGAATGCCCTCCAGTGCCGACAGCCTCCCACCGAGCACATGGTAGCGGCCGGTGAACAGCTTGGCCCGGTCGAGCGCCCACAAGTCGGCGACATCCTCAACCACGCACAGCTGACGAGCGTCGCGGCGAGGATCGGCGCAGATGCCGCACGGGTCGCGGGTATCGACGTTGCCGCAGACGTGGCACTCGACCAGCGTGTCCTGCACCGCGGTGAGCGCCTGGAGCAGCTGCCCGAGCGCGGTTTCGCGGCGCTTGACCAGCCACAGCACAGCGCGCCGAGCCGAACGCGGGCCGAGCCCCGGAAGGCGGGCGAGCGCGGCGCTGAGCGCCTCGATCTCTTGCGATGCCATGGGCCGGCAGATAGGGCCATGGCGGGCGCTTAGGAAGGGTGGCAATGCGGATCGTCTTCATGGGCACGCCCGAGTTCGCGGTCCCCACGCTCCTGGCGTTGCACGAGGCCGGGCACGAGATCGTCGCGGCCTACACTCAGCCGCCCCGTCCCGCGGGCCGCGGCAAGGCGGATCGCAAGTCGCCAGTGCAGCTCGCCGCCGCAAAGCTGGGGATCGAGGTGCGCCACCCCATCACCCTGCGCGATCTCGAGGCGGAGGCCGATTTCCTCGCGCTCGAGCCCGAGCTGGCGGTGGTCGTCGCTTATGGCCTGATCCTGCCCACGCCGATCCTCGAAGGGCCCAAGCGCGGCTGCCTCAACGTCCACGCCAGCTTGCTGCCACGCTGGCGGGGGGCGGCACCGATCCAGCGATCGATCCTCGCGGGCGATAATGTGACCGGCGTGACGATCATGCGGATGGAAGCGGGCCTCGACACGGGGCCGATGCTGGCGAGCGCGCGGGTGCCTATCGAGGACAAGACCAGCGGCGAGCTGCACGCCGAACTCGCCGAGATCGGCGCTCGCCTGCTGGTCGAAACCGTCGCCCAACTCGATCAGATCAAGCCGCAGCCGCAACCCGAGCTAGGGGCGACCTACGCGGCCAAGATCGACAAGGTCGAGGCACGGATCGACTGGAGCAAGCCCGCCGAGCTGATCGAGCGCGAAGTACGCGCCTTTGCTCCGTTCCCCGGTTCCTGGTTCGAACTCGACGGCGAACGGATAAAGGTCTTGCGTGCCCGTACCATCGGCGTGAACGGGGCCGATGGCACGGTGCTCGATGACGAGTTGACAATCGCCTGCGGCCAGGCGGCGCTTCGCCTCCTGACAGTCCAGCGCGCCGGCAAGCCGGCGATGGGCGCCGATGACTTCCTGCGCGGCAAGCCCGTGCCGGCAGGAACCGTGCTCAGGTGACCCGCTTTGCGCTCACGCTTGAATTCGATGGCGGCCCGTTCATGGGCCTGCAGCGGCAGGATCACGGGCCGAGCGTGCAGCGGGCGCTCGAGGCGGCGGTCCACGCGGTCACTGGCGAGACAGTGACGATGCACAGCGCCGGACGAACCGACAGCGGCGTTCACGCGCTGGCGATGCGCAGCCATGTCGACATCGCCAAGGCGATCGAGCCGTTCCGGCTGATGGAAGCGGTCAACGCCCACCTGCGGCCCGACCCTATCGCCGTGCTCGCCTGCGAGGTGAAGCCGGACGATTGGCACGCGCGCTTCTCATGCGTCGGGCGGCAATACGAATACCGCATCGTCAACCGCCGCGCGCCGCTGACGCTCGAGCGCGGTCGCGCCTGGCACATCGCCCGCGAACTCGACGCCGACGCCATGCACCGCGCGGCTCAGGCGCTCGTCGGACACCACGACTTCACCACATTCCGCTCCGCGCATTGCCAGGCGAACGATCCGGTCAAGACGCTCGACCGGCTCGATGTCCGGCGCGAGGGCGAGCGCGTCATAATCGAGGCCGCGGCGCGCAGCTTCCTTCATCACCAGGTCCGCTCGATGGTCGGCACCCTTGCGCTGGTCGGCCAGGGGCAATGGCGCGAGGAACAGGTCCCCGAGGCGCTGGCGGCCAGGGACCGCGCCGCGCTCGGCCTCAACGCTCCGGCTGAGGGCCTGTATTTCGTGCGGGCACTCTATCCGGACGAATGACCTGATCGAACGTCGGCGGCGGCGTCGGTGACGGCGTCGGTAGCTTGCCTGTCGGCTGCACGCGCACCCCGTTGCGATCGATCCCCAGCGTCACCGGCACGCCGTTGATCTGGGTCGTGATCGTGGCCCCGTCGTCGTGGATCTGCAGGTTCGTGTCGCCGTCGCCGAGGGGGATATCCCGCAGGTCCGGCACGTCCTGCGGCTGAACCGGACCCTCGGGGTTGGGCGACGGACTCGGGCGCACCGGGCGCGGAGCAGGTGCGAGCTTGAGCGCCTGGACCATGAAATCGTGCCAGATCTGCGCCGGCACTCCGCCACCGTGGGCGCCTTTCAAGGGCGTGTTGTCGTCGTTGCCCATCCACACCCCGACGACGAGGTCACCGGCGTAGCCAACGAACAGCGCGTCGCGGTTGTCCTGCGTCGTGCCGGTCTTGCCGAAGCTCGGGACTGGCAGCCTGGCAGCGCGAGCGGTCCCTTCGCTGACGGTGCGCGCCAGCAGCTGCTCGATCTCGTCGTGCTCGGTACCGGAGAGGCGGTGACGCTCGGCGAACAGCCAATCGAACCAGCCCTCCTCTTCCGCTGGAAACGCACGCGGTTCGACCGGGAACTTGTTGGCCGCCACTCCGGCGTAGGCGCTGGTCAGTTCGAGCAGCGTCATCGTGGAGGTGCCGAGGGCAAGGCTCGGGTCCCCGTGCGCCAGCGGCGAATCGACGCCGAGCTTCTTGGCTTCTGCGATCACCGCGTCGTCGCCGACAGTCTGCAGCAGCCGCACCGCAGCAACGTTGCTCGAGCGGGCGAAGGCGTCCTCGAGCGTGATCCGGTCGGAATAGCTGCCGCTGGCGTTCTTCGGCCGGTATGAGCCCTGCTGAAACTGGCTGTTGTCGATCGTGCTGTCGGGCGTCATGCCCTTCTCGAACGCGGCGAGGTAGACGAACAGCTTGAACGTGGATCCGGGCTGCCTTTGCGCCTGCGTGGCGCGATTGAACGGCGACTTTTCATAGTCCTTGCCGCCGACCATCGCCACGACTTCGCCATTAGACCGCATCGCCACCAACGCGACTTGCGCGCCTCCAAGCGGCGCGCGCTCGATCACGCGCCGGGCAATGCCCTGCAGGCGCGAGTCGAGCGTAGTCCGCAGCGTCTGACGCGAGTAGCCGACGTCGCTCAGCTGACGCGCCTGCGGCAGCGCCCAATCGGCGAAGTAGGTCCCGGTTGGAAGATCGTTGTTGGGGCGGACGTCGAGCTGGGGCGTGGGGGTCCGCCGAGCTTGCGCGGCTGTCATGTAGCCGGCCGCCACTTCGGCCGACAACACGGTGCGCATCCGCTGGCGCGCCAGCTTGAAGTTGTCGGTCGGAGCGTACCGCGACGGCGCCTGAAGCAGCCCCGCGAGCATCGCCGCCTGACCCGGCGTCAGCTTTTCCGGTTGGCGATAGAAGTAATGCAGCGAGGCGGCGCGCAGGCCATAAGTGTTATCGCCGAAGTAGGCGTTTGAAAGGTAGCGCTCGAGGATCTCGTCCTTGGTCAGCCAGGCCTCGAGCCAGAACGCGATCAGCGCCTCGCGCGCCTTGCGGCCGAGCGTCTGCTTGGGCGAGAGGAACGTGAACTTGGCCAGCTGCTGGGTGATCGTGCTGCCGCCCTGGGTGCGCCCGGTGGTCAGGTCGCTCCACGCGGCGCGGGCGATCCCGCGCGGATCGACGCCCCAGTGGTGATAGAACCGCCGATCCTCGATCGCGATGAACGCATGGACCACATGCGGCGGCAGCTTCGACACCCGCACTGGCTTGTCGACGATCGCGCCGTTGCGCGCGATCGGCGTGCCGTCGGCCGCAAGCAGCGTGACCTCGGGCGGCGCGATCGGCTGCAGCGACTTCGACAACGGCGCGGTGATTGCCAGCCACAGCACGGTGAGGACGAACAAGCCGAAGAACGTCGCGAAGCCGCGGCTGATCCACCACCAGCGGCTGCGCTTCTTCTGCGGCTGATCCGATTGGGGAGCGTCTGGCTTCGACTCGGGAGGCTTGTTAGCGCCGAGATAGCGGTCGATTTGCTCGAGCCGCGCCGCCCAGCGGTCGCCGGGCGCATCCTGCAGCGAATAGAACGTCGGCTCGGTCGCTTCCCCCGACGGGCCAGCGCCACCCTTCTGCTTGCCAGATCGATCCCAGAACATCCGCATCGGTACTGTTTTAACTCCGTAACACAGTTTGGCGAACGCCGTTTAGAAATCAAGCGCTGAACGGGAAATGGCTTAGGCTGCGTTCGAGCCGCCATGTCCTGGGTGCTCGCCCGGCCGTTGCGGGATCAGCCGGACCAGAGCGACGATCGCCACCGCCAGTACCATCGAGGCGAGCGGCCGACTGAGCGATAGGCCACCATCGGCAAGCGGTTTATCGAGGAAATCGCCAATCGTTGCGCCAAGCGGACGAGTGAGAATGAAGGCGATCCAAAACAGCAGCACGTGGCCGAGACGGGTCCAGAAGTAAGCTGCAGCGACCATCGCCAGCAGTGCGCCGAAGAACAGCGCGCCGCCGCCATAGCCGAAGCTCGAGTCCGCGATCCAGTCGCCGAGCGCTGTGCCGAGGGTCTGCGAGAAAGTAATCGTCACCCAGTAGAACGTCTCTTCACGCGGGCTGACGACGCTCCTGACGGAGATCGTTCCGGTGGCCCGATACCAGGCCAACAGCGACAGCAGCACCAGCGCGAGCAGCAGCGCGGAGCCGCCGGCATAGCCGATGCCGATCGACCGTGTGGCGAAGTCGGCCAGCGTCGTGCCCGCGGTGGTCGAGGCGACGATCGTCGCCCAGTAGAGCCACGGATTGAACTTGCGCGCGCCGATCTGGGCCCACACCAGCACGATCAGCAGCGCTCCGAAGATCGCGCTGCCGACTAGATAGCCGTTGAAACCGCCCTGCCCTGCCTCCGGCGTGGTCTCGCCCAGCCAGCTCATCGAAACGGCGTCGCCGCCGGTTTCGCCGAGCGTGGTGGCGAGAATCTTGATGATCCAGAATCCCAGCGTGACCGCAGGCACTTTGGTCATCGCGCCTCGTGCCGCGCCGTCCATTCGCGATACTCCCGTGAGCCCGACTGCCGAATCGCCAGCCTATCGGATCGCTTTAGCTCCCCGCGCCGATGAAAAGCTACGACGTCCCGTCGCCTTGGCCGTCGCCGTTCTTGTGCGCCTCTCGGCCCGCGACCACACCGAAATCCTGGGACTTCTCGCGAGCCGCGGCAGAAGTGAAACCTTCGGCGGCAAGGCCTCGCTTGAGCAGCTCGCGCACGGCGGCAGCTCGGGTCGGCATGCGGCGGGCAAACCGCCAATCGTCGATCGCCGACAGTTCATCCTCGGTGAGCATGATTTGCAAACGCTGCTCGCGCATCAACTCGCTCAAGCTTCTTCCTCCTGATCTCGCTCTCCAAACGGCGCGGCCTGCGTGACCGCGCAGCATCCAGAGAGGCGCCATGAGACGTCACTTACTCATTTTACACATTCGTCGCGGTTTGGTTCCGTTGTGCAAGCGGCGCAATAGTATTGGAATACTCAACATGGGTTCTATTGTAATATTCCATATACCCGCTGACAAATGCAATAAACTTGCACATCATGTCAAATACTGATAAAGCAACGCGCTTCATGGCACATCGGGATTTCCTCCACGCGGGTGAAGTCCGGGACTCGCAACCCGGATCGCTTCCGTCTGTCGAGCCGAATGTCTCCAGTTCCGAAGCCAATCACCGGATTTCCAACAATCTTGCCATTCTGGCGAGCGCGGTCCGCATTCGGGCGTCAGACGTCTCTCGCCGGCAGCAGCACCTTAGCCACGATGAGGTGTCGCTGATTCTCGGCGATGTCAGCGCCAAGATCCTGGCCATCGCCTGGCTGCACCGCTTTCTCTCCGACAAGCCCGGCGCCGATTGCCTAGAGCTCAACGATCACCTGTACCGACTGAGCGAAACCCTGCTTTCGGCCCTAAGCGATCCGCAACGCGCCAAGCTGGTGAGAATCGGTGTCGGCGAGTGCTTCGTCGCGGTGCGCGAGGTCGTTCCGCTGTGCCTGATCGTCACCGAGGTGGTCACCAACTCCCTGAAGTACGCGCATCCGACCAAGGTTCCGGGCAAGATCTTCGTCGGCTGCCGGGAAGAATGCGACGGGTCGCTGATCGTCGAGATAGCCGACGATGGCGTCGGCCTGCCCGAGGGATTCGACCCGCAGGCCGACGGTGGCACCGGGGCAAGGACGATTCGCGCCCTGGCACAGCAATTGGGCGCCCAGACAAGCTTCGATTCCGGCCCTGTCGGCCTGCGCTTCAAGCTGCGGGTGCCGTCGCGCACGAGCCGCGCTCGCGCAGCATAGGCATTGCCGTTACGCCTTGGCGACGACGCTTTCGGGCAGCTCGTCACCGAACACGCGCTGGTAGTATTCCGCCACCAGCATCCGCTCGGCCTCATCGCACTTGTTGAGGAAGGTCACGCGGAAGGCGAAGCCGACGTCGCCGAAGATTTCGGCGTTCTGTGCCCAGGTGATCACCGTTCGCGGGCTCATCACGGTCGAGATGTCGCCGCCGATGAACCCCTGGCGTGTCAGTTCTGCGACGCGGATCATGTCGGCGATGGTCTTGTCGGCGATCTTGGTCTTTGACTTGACGATCTCGAGTTCGACCGGCGCCGGCAGGTAATTGAGCGCGGTGACGATGTTCCAGCGGTCCATCTGGCCCTGATTGATCGCCTGGGTTCCGTGATAGAGCCCGCTGGTGTCGCCGAGGCCGACCGTATTGGCGGTCGAGAACAGGCGGAACCACGGATTCGGCCGAATCACCCGGTTCTGGTCGAGCAGGGTCAGCTTGCCCGACTGTTCGAGCACGCGCTGGATGACGAACATCACGTCCGGCCGACCTGCGTCGTATTCGTCGAACACGAGCGCCACAGGATGCTGCAGCGCCCACGGCAGCAAGCCTTCGCGGAACTCGGTGACCTGCAAGCCGTCGCGCAGCACGATAGCGTCGCGTCCGACCAGGTCGATGCGGCTGATGTGTGCATCGAGGTTGATGCGGATGCACGGCCAGTTGAGGCGCGCAGCCACCTGCTCGATGTGGGTCGACTTGCCGGTGCCGTGATAGCCCTGGATCATCACCCGGCGGTTGTGCGCAAAGCCGGCGAGGATCGCGAGCGTGGTGTCCGGATCGAACACGTAGGCATCGTCGATGTCGGGGACACGCTCGTCTGCCTTCGAGAAGGCGGGAACCTTCCAGTCGGTGTCGATGCCGAACGTCTTGCGAACGTCGACTTCGGTGTCAGGCGCCGCCATCAGGGTGCCGGATTCGCCGTGGGTAGAGGTCATTTCATTCATCGCCGGCCACGCCTATACGCGCCGACTTGGCGCTGCAACAAACAATGGCAACTGTCTGCCGGGAGGAAAACGCTTCATGAAGATTTACGGATTTCCACTGTCGCCTTTCGTTCGCAAAGTGGTTATTGCCGCGCGCGAGAAGGGACTCGAGTACGATCTGGTCCCGGCCAATCCGAGCCAGCCGACCGAGGAGTTCCTCAAGGTCAGCCCGTTCAGCAAGATTCCCGCTCTCGAGGACGGGGATTTCTGCCTCGCCGATTCGACTGCGATCGTCGCCTATCTCGATGCCAAGTATCCTGAGCCACCGCTGTTCCCCGTCGAGGCGCAGGCGCGCGGGCGCGCGGTGTGGTTCGAGGAAGTATCCGACACCGTGCTGGTCCCGGCCGGCGCACCGATCGTGGTCAACCGCTTCCTGCGGCCGAAGATCTTCGGGACCGACGGTGACGAGGAAGCGGCCAAGGCGGGCGAGGAGGCGATCAAGAAGCCGCTGGGTTATCTCGAAAGCGCGGTGAGCGACAGCGGCTGGCTCGACTGGAACTTCTCGATCGGCGACATCGCGGTGGCCTGCACGATCAAGACGCTCGGCTACACCGGCTGGACGCTCGATCCTGCGGCTTATCCCAAGTTGGCGGCATGGTACGGCCGCGTGACCGAGCGCGCTGCATGGCAGCAGGCGGCGGACGAGGAAGACGCGGTCTTCGCCTCGATGCAGGGCTAGCCGACCTTCGCGGGCAGGTGGAACAAGTCGATGAAGCGATCCGCGAGGGCGCGGTCGCCGTCGATGCGGACCCCCTGCCCCGCGAGGTCTTCCGGGGGGACCTTGCGGTAGAACACCGCCGCGAGAAGCGGCGCCGCCGGCGCGCGGAAGATCGCTTGCGCGCGCTCGATCGAGCCGCGGCGGATCGGCAATCGGCCGTCCTTCAGCTCCGCCAGGTAAGACTCGCCGGCGAGATCGAATCCGATCGTCGCATCGAATTCGGTCGCCCGCACCTTGTCGAGCATCGTGCGCAAGCTGAGCATTAGCGATACCGGTGACAGCGGCAGTGTGGGGTCATGGCGCGGCGAGGTCGCCGCCCAGCGTCCGAGCTCCTGGAGCGCCGGTTCGGCGAGATAGCCCCATTCGGTCAGCTCGTAGACTTGCACGTTCGCCGGCGGCGGCAGCACTCGCTTGGCTACGGCGCCTGCCCGTTCGAGGCTTTCGAGCCGCTCGGTCAGCACCTTGGCGCTGATTCCGTTCAACGCCTTGCGCAACTCGGAAAACCGGCGCGGCCCCATCATCAGCTCGCGCACTACAAGCATCGACCACCGCTCGCCGACCAGTTCCATGGCGAAGGCCGTCCCGCAGGCGTCTTCATACCACCGGCCGTGGCGCGTTTCCGACGACTCGGTTTCTTTTTGTAACTTCATAGTTGCTTTTAGTAACTCATTGCGGCACGAATCGCAAGTCCCGAGTCGCGGGAGCCCGTGGAGAGGTGAAGATGAGCGACCCAGTAACACTGCCGTCCGAACTGCAGCCGGCTCGGGAGATGGCCCAGGCCAACAAGACGAGCTGGCTGGGCGAAAGCGCCGAGTACCGCCAGGCCCGCAACGCCCTGCTGGCCGACGAGATCGAGCTGCGCCGGCAAATCCAGCGCGTCGCCGAACAGCGGCGCGCGCTGCCGCCGGGACCGGTCGCCAAGGACTATCGCTTCCTCGACGATCAGGGCGCGGAGGTCAGCCTGCTCGACCTGTTCGGCAAGCATGGCACCCTGTTCACCTATTTGTGGATGTACGGGCCCGAGCGCAAACGGCCCTGCCCGATGTGCACCTCGTTCGTCGGCTCGCTCGACATCCCGGCGCCGGACATCGAGCAGCGCCTCTCGCTGGCGATCATCGGCCGCTCGCCGCTGGCGCGGCAGCTTGCCTTTGCTCGCGAGCGGGGGTGGCGCAACCTCAGGTTCTACCAGCCCGTCGGCGACGAATTCGAGCGTGACATCCAGTGGATAGTCGATGGCGAGGAATGGGCCCGCGTGCTCGTCTGGACGCGCGACGGCGACACGGCGCGCCTGTTCTGGGCCGCCGAAGGCGGGCCCGAGACCGCCGACCCTGGCTTCGATCCGCACCTGGCGCCAGACCCCACTCCGCTCTGGAATGTCATCGACTGGACACCCGAGGGGCGCAGCAAGGACTGGTACCCCAAGCTCGATTACTCAAACTGAAGCACAGCCAAAGGAATTGACGATGAGCAAGATGATTTTCGTGAACCTGCCGGTCACCGACCTGGCGAAGTCGATGGCCTTCTACGAAGCGCTCGGCTTCACCAACAACCCGCAGTTCACCAACGAGAACGCCGCCGCCATGGCCTGGTCAGACGAAATCGTCGTCATGCTGCTGACGCACGACTTCTGGAAGACCTTCACAAGCAAGGCGATCCCCAACGCGAAGGAGAGCGCGCAAGTGCTGCTGTGCGTCAGCATGGATAGCCGCGAGGCGGTCGATGCGATCGTCGGCGACGCGAAGCGCGCGGGCGGCGCCCCCGACCCGACGCCGACGCAGGACCACGGCTTCATGTACGGCCGCAGCTTCGAGGATCCCGACGGTCACATCTGGGAAACGATGTGGATGGATCCCAAGGTCGCCGCCGGCGAGATGCCGGTCGAGCATATCGAAGCCTGAGGCGCGGCAAAGGACAGGAGAGAGCCGATGGCATCCCTTGCGCAAACACCCAACGATAGCGCCCCGGCTTCCGTCTGGATTGGCCGCGCGCTCAGCATGCTGTTCGTCGTGTTCATGCTCGGGGCCTCGGTCGCACCAAAGCTGCTCGGCCTCGACGTGGCGACCCAGACTCTCACCGAACTTGGCTGGCCTGCGCGCTTCGTGCTGATGATCGGTCTGTTCGAGCTCGCCTTCACGGTGCTTTACGCGATCCCGCGCACCAGCGTGCTCGGCGCCATTCTGATGACCGCGCTCCTCGGAGGCGCGCTGGCGACGCGGATGCGCGTGGGCAGCCCGCTGTTCAGCCACACGCTTTTCAGCATCTATCTCGCCCTGTTCATGTGGGGCGGGCTCTGGCTCCGCTCCCCGGTACTGCGCGCGCTGATCCCCCTCACTCAAGCAAAGGACTGATCCCATGGCTACCCAACCCGCCCCCGTCGTCACTGCGTTCGACTGGGTTCCCGATTTCGCCAAGGGCCTGGTGCGCGACTTGCGCGTGCGCTGGGCGTTCGAGGAGATCGGCGCGCCTTACGCTGTTGAAAAATTCGGCGCCGCCAACCCCCGCCCAGACGGCTACGCCAAGTGGCAACCGTTCGAGCAGGTCCCGGCGTACCGCGACGGCGAGGTCGAACTCTTCGAATCTGGTGCGATCCTGCTGTACATCGCCGAGAAGCACGGCGCGCTGCTACCGAAGGACGAGGCGAAGCGTTGGCAGGCGATCGCCTGGCTGTTCGCCGCGCTCAACAGCGTCGAGCCTTCAATCATGCGCTATTTCGCTTACGAGGTGTTCAACGCGGGCCAGGACTGGACGGAAGGCGCCAAGGAATCGGTGATCCCGCTGCTGCGGCAGAAGCTCAAGCGGGTGAGCGACGCGCTCGGCGACGACGACTGGCTGGCAGGCGAATTCTCGATCGCCGATATCCTGATGATTACGGTGCTCAACAACCTGAAAGACACCCCCTTCATCGCAGAATTCCCCACGCTCACCGCTTATCACAAGCGCGGCACCGAGCGTCCGGCCTACCAGCGGGCGCTTGCCGCGCAACTGGCCGACTTCGACGGCCCCGCGCCCAACCGGGGAGGCTGAGCCATGCACCTCGACGGCTTTGTTATTCCCGTCCCGGAAGGCAAGCGGCAGGCCTACCTTGAGATGGCACATTGGTTCGACCAGGCGATGATCGATCTCGGCGCGCTCGAGGTGGTCGAGGGCTGGGAAAGCGACGTGCCCAACGGCAAACGGACTGACTTCCGCAAGGCCGTCGCCGCCGAGCCGGGCGAAAAGATCGTCTTCTCGTGGATCCTGTGGCCCGACAAGGCGACGGCCGACGCGGCGCACGAGGCGATCCACGAGGACGAGCGCTTCAAGGCGATGACCGAAATGCCGTTCGACGGACGGCGGATGATCTTTGGCTCGTTCGAGCCGATGCTGGACCTGAGGAGGCCCCAATGACTGGCATGCCCATCTGGTTTGAACTGATGACGCCCGATCCCGACGCGGTGCGTGATTTCTACCGCGCCGTCGTCGGCTGGGACATCGGGCCCGCGGGGATGACCGCGGGCAGCGGGCAAATGGACTACCGCGCGATTCAGCGCGGCGACGGCGGAATGGCCGGCGGCGTGCTCGGCCTCAGCCGGGACATGATCGACGGCGGCGCAAAGCCGGGCTGGTTGGCATATTTCCATGTCGACGACGTGCCCACGGCGGTCGAGAAAGTCGAACAGCTGGGCGGGAAAACCTGGATGCCCACCCGCACGATGGATGTCGGCACAATGGCGATGGTCGCCGATCCGCAAGGCGCGCCGTTCTACCTTATGGATCCCATTCCGCCGGCCGATAATCCCGACGCGAAGAGCGACGTGTGGGATCGCGAGAAGGCGCAGCATTGCCGGTGGCTCGAGCTCGAAACCACCGACGAGCCCGCAGCCACGGCGTTCTACACCGCCATGTTCGGCTGGACCGCCGAAAACACGATGCCGATGGGAGACAAGGGCGTGTACCGCTTCGTCGAGCATGAAGGGCACACTATCGGCGCGATCAATCCGTGGATGCCCGACGGCATGTCGGTTTCGTGGCTGCCCTATTTCGGGGTCGCCGACATCGACAAAGCGCACGAGGCGGCCAAGAATTCCGGCGGCACGATCCGGGGTGAAGTGCACGAGGTGCCCGGAGGCGACTTCATCTTCATGGCAAACGACCCCGCGGGCGCAGCGGTCGCTTTCGTCGGCCCGAAAGGAGAATGATCATGGCCAACAAGGCCTCCAACTGCATCTGGTACGAGTCCGGAGCCGAAGACGCGGCGAAGTTCTACGCCTCGGTGTTCCCTGACAGCGCGGTCGGCGCGGTCCACAGCGTGCCCGGCGACTTTCCCGCCGGCGAGCAAGGCCAGGTGCTGACGGTCGAATTCACCGTCTGCGGCATCCCCTGTCTCGGCCTCAACGGCGGCCCGCACTTCAAGGCGAGCGAGGCGTTCTCGCTGATGGTCTTTACCGACGATCAGGAAGAGACCGACCGCTACTGGGACGCCATCGTCGGCAACGGCGGACAGGAAAGCCAGTGCGGCTGGTGCAAGGACAAGTGGGGCATCAGTTGGCAGATCACCCCGCGCGCGCTGATGGCCGCGACGACCCATCCGGACAAGGCCGCCGCCAAGCGCGCGTTCGAGGCGATGATGCAGATGAAGAAGATCGACATTGCCGCGATCGAAGCGGCCGTAAGGGGAGACTGAGATCATGGCACGCAAGATCGTCGGTACGGTATTTCAGACGCTTGACGGAGTCATGCAAGCACCAGGCGGGCCGAGCGAAGACCCCACTGGCGGGTTCGAGTTCGGCGGCTGGCAGTTCGGCTTTCCCGACGAGGAGGCCGGCGAGGCGATCGGCGCGAGCCTGCAACCGCCTTATGCCCTCCTGCTCGGCCGGCGGACCTACGACATCTTCGCGTCGTATTGGCCCCACCAGGAGAGCGATGACGAGAGCGGACAGGTTGCCCGGGACTTCAACGCGGCTGAGAAGTTCGTGATGACGCATTCGGACGCGCCGCTCGAATGGGAGAACAGCCACCGGGTCGCGGGCTTCGACGAATTGGCGGAAATCCGCGGCGGCGATGGGCCGGATTTGCAGGTCTGGGGCAGCAGCACGCTCTATCCAGGCCTCGTGGAGCGTGGCCTGCTCGACCGGCTGACGGTGCTGACCTATCCCCTCGTGCTCGGCAAGGGGAAGCGCCTGTTCTGCGACGGCACGCCGGCTGCGACGCTGCGGCTTGAGAGCGGCAAGATGACCGGCCGCGGGACCACGGTTGCCAGTTTCGTTCCCGAGCTTGGCGTCGAACTTGGGCAGAGCCCGCCTGTCGAAGGCAATGCGAGCGAGGAGCGCCGCCAGAGGCGCATCGCCGAAGGTAGCTGGTGATGCTGGCGCTCTACGGGCATCCGTTCTCGTCCTACACCTGGAAGGCGCTGATCGCGCTCTATGCCAACGGGACCGAGTTCGAGTTCCGAGAAATCGACCCGTCGGTGCCGAAATACGAAAGCTTCACCGGCAAGGCGCACCCGTCGGGTCAGTTCCCGGTGCTGACCGACGGCGACGCGATCGTCGTCGAAACGAGCGCGATCATCGAACACCTCGCGGTTCACCACCCCGGCCCCGCCCCGCTTATCCCGGCCGATCCCGCCGAGGCCGTCGTGGCGCGGATGATCGACCGGGTGTTCGACAATTACGTCATGGGCAACATGCAGCGGTTCATGGCGGCATACTTCGTCGACAAGGACGATCCAGCCGCAGGGGGCTTGCGGGACGAGCCCTTCGCGCCGGAAATGGTCGCTGCCAAGGTCGGGTTGCGCCGCGCCTACGCCTGGCTCGAGCGGTGGCTTTCGGCGAATGCGCTGCCGCCGCACGTCAGCCTCGTGACCTGCGCAGCCGCCCCGTCGCTATTCTATGCCGACTGGGTAGAGCCGATTCCCGAGGACTGCCCGCGCCTTGCCGCCCTGCGCGCTGAGCTCCTGGCGTTGCCCCCGGTCGTCCGCTGCGTCGATGAGGCACGGCCCTATCGCCCCTACTTCCCCCCGGGTGCGCCCGATCGCGATTGAACAGGAGAGGCCGATGCACGAGCTTACCATCACCCGTTACATCGACGCCCCGACCGACCGGGTGTGGGACGTCATGGCCAACCGGATGGAGGAATGGTGGTGCCCGAAGCCGTGGCGTGCCGAATTCGACGGTCTCGAACGGCGCCCCGGCGGCAACGGCAGCTGCACCATGTACGGCCCGGACGGCGAAGTGCATCCACACCCCGGCACCGTCCTCGCCTGGGACGAAGGTCGCCGCTTCGCCTTCACCGACGCGATCGTCGACGACCTCGAGCCGGCCGGCCCGTTCATGATCGGCATTTGGGAGGTCGAGCCCGAGGGCAGTGGTACCCGCTACACTGCGCGCGCACGTCACTGGACCGAGGCGGATTCGAAACGCCACGACGAGATGGGCTTCGAAGCCGGCTGGGGCGCCTGCGCCGAGCAGCTCAAGACGCTCTGTGAGAATTGACCTGCCCTTTTTGTTCTCTTATTGTTCTCGCCACTTGGGGAGCGATTCGCGATGGCCGCCTTCACCTTCTTCTACAATCCGATGAGCCGGGCGCAGATTGCCCGTTGGGCGCTGCACGAAGTGGGAGCCGACTACGAGCCGGTGCTGGTCAAGTGGGACGACAAGCCCGCGGCGCTCATGGCGGCGAACCCGATGGGCAAGCTGCCGACGATCATCCACCATCACGGCGGCCACGATCACGTGGTGAGCGAAGGCGCGGCGGTGTGCCATTATCTCGCGGCCACCCATCCCGAGGCCGGGCTGCTGCCCGGCGAGCACGAGATGGCCGACTATTTCCGCTGGCTGTTCTTCGCCGCGGGGCCGCTCGAGCAGGCGGCGACGGCGAAGATGTTCGGCTGGCAGCTGCCGCCCGAGCAGGAGATGGCCGCCGGTTTCGGCAGCTACGACAGGACGATGGACGCGCTCGACGGTTGGCTGTCGAGCCATGACTACGTGTGCGGCGAACGGTTCACGATGGCCGACGTCTACCTCGGCTCGCACGTCGATTGGGGGTTGATCTTCAAGTCCTTTCCCGAGCGGGCCAGTTTCACCGCCTATCTCAATCGGGTGCGGGCGCGGCCAGCCTACCAGGAGGCCAAGGCGATCGACAACAAGCTGATCGAGGAGATGCAGGCGCATGGCTAACGAGACCGCCGCGCTCGAAGGCCACTGCGCTTGCGGCGAGGTTCGCTACCGCCTCGCCGACCGTCCGTTCGCGGTGCATTGCTGCCATTGCCGCGATTGCCAGCGCGAGACAGGGTCGGCCTTCGTCATCAACGGGCTGATCGAGACGCCGATGGTCGAGGTGATCGCCGGTTCGCCCGAAATGATCGGCACCCCATCGGCCAGCGGCAAGGGCCAGCAGATCGTCCGCTGTCCGACCTGCCACGTCGCGCTGTGGAGCCATTACGGCGGAATGGGCGAGAAGGCCGCGTTCGTCCGTGTCGGCACGCTCGAAAATCCCGACGCCTGCCCGCCGCACGTGCACATCTTCACCGGCAGCAAGCAGCCGTGGTTCGAGCTCTCGATGGACGCGCCGGCCTACGACGTGTTCTACAGTCGCGACGATCTCGACACGCTGTTCGGCCCGGATGGCGCGGCTCGCTGGCGCGCTTTGCGGGGCGGCTGATGACGGCCAAGCGAACCGTTCGAATGCGCCTGTTGCGCGACGACCCGGCGGCGCCGAGCGGCGACGCCAGCGCCCCGTTCGGGCTGCAGGACAAGGACGAGAACTTGCAACCGCCGATAAAGCGCGCCGATGGCATGCATGTGTTCGACTTCGAGCTGACGGTGAGCGAGGGGCCCGACGGGCGGCCGAACTTCACCGGCCCATTCGCCTGCGGGCCGCGCGACCAACGCTTCGTCTATCTCTCGTGGCCGCGCACCGACGGCTGCGGCTATGTCAATCGCATCAAGGTGCGGCTCACCGATCTCGATTGGCGGCTGGTGAACGCGGCTATCGAACGCGGCGTCCCGCTCGAAGCCGATGCCAGCGGACGCAAGGCAGGCGGCGGTACCGTTCCGGCGCAGTGGCGGTTCGGCGAAGGGTGAACCGGCCGGAGGTTCCCAATCGGCCCGCGGCTAGGTACAAACGCCTATGCCCGATCCGATCCGCCAGTGGTTCGTCGCCCACCCCGAAAGCGTCGGCGAGACCTACACCGAGCATTTTCGCGTCGCCTCGCGCTTCGGCCTGACGATGGTCGCCGGCGGGTTCGCCTGCTTCGTCCACGCCTTATTTCCGGCGCTCTTCGTCCGCACCGGCAGCACCACGATCAAGGGACTTTACAGCGAGATGCTCGCGCGCCAGCCGGACGCGCCCCGCCCCGCTTACGAAGAGCCCCACTGGCAACCGGAATACGAAATCTGAGCCGTCGTCAGGCGAACGCCGCCGCCTTGCGCAGCAGCTGATAAGCCTCGACCACCCGCTGCAGCCGGCCTTCGTGGCTGCGATCGCCGCCATTGCGATCAGGGTGGTAGCGGCGGACGAGTTCGGAATAGCGCCGCCGCAAGCGCTGGCGGTCGGCCTGCGGATCGAGCCCCATGACTCCGAGCGCCTCGCGCTCGCGCGCGCTGAAGCGCGACCAGGAGGTATCGAACGCCTGTCGCCCGGCTGCGCGGGCACGAATGTCGTTGGCCCGCGAGCCGATCGCGTCGAGCGGGTCGTGGAAGTCGGCCCAGCGCGGCATGCCGTCGACCCCGGCGTCGGCTCGGAACACGCGCGTTTCGGTACGCCAGCCGGCGATAGGCGATTGCGCGGCGAGGATCTCGTCGGCGCTCATCCCCTCGAACCAATCGTAACCTGAATTGAACTCGCGCACGTGCTCGAGGCAGAACCAGCGCCAGTCACCCGGGCCGTCAAACCCGGGGGAGCGCGATCCCGGCGCGCGGAACTCGCCCGGCTCGTCGCATCCCTCCGCTTCGCATTCGCGCCCCGTTTCTTCGTAACGGCCGTGGAACCTCTGGCTTCGCATCGGCTATAGGATGGGGAGAGTCGCCTCGGAAGGAAACCCCAATATGGCAGGAAGTGTCGCCCGCGAGATCGAAACCCTGCTCGGCCACGCCTTCGTGCCGACGCGGCTCGAGGTGATCAACGACAGCGCCCGCCACCACGGCCATGCGGGTGACGACGGCAGCGGCGAATCGCACTTCACTGTGGTGATCGAAAGCGTCGCCTTCGCCGGCAAGAACCGCCTCGAGCGCCAGCGGATGGTCAACCGCGCGCTGGGAGACATTCCCGGCCAGCGGGTCCACGCGCTCGCCATCCGCGCCTTCGCTCCCGGAGAAGCCGGATGAGCTACCAGCTGTGGTATTGGCCGAACATTCCCGGCCGCGGCGAGTTCGTCCGCCTGGCGCTCGAAGCGGCCGAGGTCGAATACGAGGACATGGCCCGTGAGAAAGGGGCCGAGGCGCTGATCGAGGACCTGCAGGGCCGCAGCGGCATCAAGCCGCTCGCCCCGCCCTACCTCGTGATCGACGACGACTTGTGCGTCGGCCAGACGGCCAACATTCTCGCCGTTCTGGCCGACCGCCACGACTTCGGCGCAGGCGAGCTGGACACCGACCTTCAGCTCATCCAGCTCCAGCTCGACGTGACGGACATCGTTGCCGAGGTGCACAACGTCCACCATCCGCTCGCCGGCAGCTTGTACTACAATGACCAGATGGACGCCGCCTACGAAGCTGCGCAGCACTTCCGCGACGAGCGCATCCCTCATTTTCTCAACCACTTCGAAAGCGCGCTCGAGGAGAACGGCGGCCCATACATGCTCGGAGACAACTGGGCGCACGTCGACACCAGCCTGTTCCAGCTGATGGAAGGGCTCGACTACATGTTCCCAAAGCGGATGCGTCAACTCGATTACCCGCGGCTCGAGCTTTGCCGCCAGGCGGTCATGGAAATCGACGGCATCGAGGCCTATCTGGCCTCCGACCGCCGCCTGCCGTTCAATCAAGACGGCATCTTCCGCCACTATCCCGAACTGGACTCGGAATGAGCATCTTGAAGACGGTCACTCCGGTGACCCACGATCTCGGCAGCTTCGAGGTGCGCCGGGCGATCCCGAGTCCGGAGTGCCGGATGGTCGGGCCGTTCGTGTTCGTCGACCAGTTCGGCCCGGCGCAGCTCGCGCTAGGCGAGGGGATGGACGTGCGCCCGCATCCGCACATCAACCTAGCGACGGTCACGTGGCTGTTCGAAGGCGCGATCGACCACCGCGACAGCCTTGGAACCTTCTCGACGATCCATCCGGGGACGGTGAACCTGATGACTGCCGGCAGCGGCATCGTCCACTCGGAGCGTAGTCCAGCATCCGAGCGCATGGCGGGCCCGAAGCTCTACGGCATGCAGACTTGGCTCGCGCTGCCCGAAGGCCGCGAGGAGATTGCCCCGGCGTTCGAAGCCGTGAGCGACCTGCCGGTGATCGACGGCGGCGGTGCGCAGGCGCGCATCGTCATGGGCTCGCTGTGGGGCAGCCGTGCAGCGACGACTTGCTACGCCGAGACCATCTACGCCGAGATCGTGCTCGCAGCCGGCGGCGCGATCCCGATCGAGGCCGAGGCCGACGAGCGCGCGGTCATGCTGGTCGGCGGCGAGGCGAGCCTCGATGGCCAGGTGCTCAAGCTTTACGATCTGGTCGTGCTCCGCCCGGGCGACGCCATGACGCTGCGGTCCGAAAATGGCGGGCGGGCGATGCTGCTCGGCGGCGAGGCGTTCACCTCGCGGCGCTACGTCTGGTGGAACTTCGTCAGCTCCGACCGCGAACGGATCGAGCAGGCCAAGGCCGACTGGCGCGAAGGCCGTTTCGGCAAGGTTCCGGGTGACGAAGAAGAATTCATTCCGCTTCCGGAAGTGCCCAAAACCGTCAGTTATCCATAGCAAACCGGCCGCTCCGGTTACGAAGCGGCCGGTTCGGCGAGGCGCTTATGGGTCAGCTGGCGATGAACGCCGCGCTGTCGAACGCCACGCCCTTGCTGTTGAGCTGCTCCATCGCGCTGTCGCGCGCCGAAGCCTTGCACTGCTGCCACGCCGACACTGCGCTCAGGTCACGGATGTCGGGACGGGCGCAGGCGGCTTCGACGCGCTGGGCGAGAACCTTGACGCCGGCGGGCGAGGCAAGATCGAGGTCGCCGTAGGTCACCTGGGTGGCGAACTCTTCGGCCGCGGCCGGGGCAACGGCGAGGAGGGAAAGCGAGGCGGCAAGAACCGCGTTGATGGCAAGCTTGGTCATGATGAAACTCCGAGGGTCGGCGCCGTGATTGGCGATGGCACCCATATGCCGCAGGGGGCGTCGCAGGAGTTTGCCCGACGTGACGCAAATTGTCGGAGATTGTACGGCGGCCGTGCCGCGCACGAAACTGGACAAAGTCAACGATTAGCGGGGTTTGGCAAAGAAATAATCATGCTCGCTGGTCGCACGTCTGCGACACGCGTTACATTTCGCCCACTCGGTGTCGTCAGGATTCGCCGAGCCAGTCGACCCATGCACCATGTGGATGGGCCTCCGCCAGCTTCACCGGTTCTGCGCCGCCGGGCCAGTAGCGCACGCGCAACTCGTGCTTGAAGGTCTGGCGATTGGTCTCGAGAGCCAGCCAAGCGAGCGGCCTTTCGGCGCTTGCCTTCGCGCCCGCCGCCTCCATCGCCTCGGTGACCGCCTGCTGGGTCGCATCGGGCAGGTATTGCCAGACGATCGAATGGAACAGCACGCGGGTAACGCCCGCCTCCTGCGGCGCGGCCAGCCGCTCGCGGACGAATTCGCCGGCGTCCATCCCGACGAGCTCGGGCGCCGACCGCTCGGCCATCGCGATGGCGGCGTCGAGGCGCGCCATGCGTTCGGTCGCGTCGGGCCAGACGTAGGCCTTGAGGCGCAGCGCTTGCTGCGGATCGCTGAGGTCGACCGGCGACCGATCGCATCCGCGCGCGGCAACGATCTCCACCTTGGCGTCAGGAGGCGGCGGACCGCGCCATTCGGGGGCGATCTTCATTCGCGACAGGCTTGGTCCCGACCTCACCCCGCCGAGGTCGTAACGATAGCGCCCCATCATCGTGTTGATCCCGGCGCTGGCGCCGATTTCGTTGAGCTCGAACTTTGGCCCGACTCGCTGCGAGAGCCACAGCAGCCCGGCCATGATGCTCGCGGAACGCCCGGCCTCGTTGGTCTGCGGTGGGCCATCTAGCCACGGCATTAGCCGCGCGTCGTACTTGGCCACCATGTCCACGACGATCGCGTCGATCGCGGCCTGATCGGTCAGCAGCCCGGCATAGACCGGCTCGAGCCGCCGGTCCTCGCCGGAAAGGCACAGCCAGTGCAGGCCGCCGGCGATGCGCAGCGGCATGGCGTCCGCCAGCACCAGCCCATGCCAGTTGGCCATCCGCCGCCCGGTGGCGGTCTCCGTGTCGAGAATCGCCAGCTCAGCGCGGATCACGCGCGCGGTGCGCGGCGCGCTGGCCTCCTCGGCATGTCGGGCTTGCCATTCGATCGCCTCGCGCACGTCCAGAATGTCGGTCACCCCGGTTCCCGCCATATGCGTTGCCCTTTCTCCACCTGCCGACTATCTGCGCCGCGATGCCCGAACCGCTGACCTTCGCCGTGCCCAAGGGGCGCATCCTCGACGAGGCGCTGCCGGTGATGGCGCGCGCCGGCCTCGTGCCGGAAAGCGCGTTTCACGACAAGGGCAACCGCGCGCTGTCGTTCGCCTGCCACGGCGGCGACATGCGGATCATCCGCGTGCGCGCATTCGACGTCGCCACATTCGTGGCCTTCGGCGCGGCGCAGGCTGGGATCGTCGGCTCGGACGTGATCGAGGAGTTCGACTTTTCCGAGCTCTACGCGCCGGTCGACCTCGACATCGGCCACTGCCGGCTGTCGCTCGCCGCGCCGCAGAAAGCGAAGCGAGTGGACAACGCCAGCCACATCCGCGTCGCCACAAAGTACCCCAACATCACCCAGCGCTGGTTCGAGCGGCAAGGCGTGCAGGCCGAGTGCATCAAGCTCAACGGCGCGATGGAGCTGGCGCCAGGGCTCGGGCTTGCCGGGCAGATTGTCGACCTCGTCTCGACCGGCCGGACGCTGGCCGATAACGGCCTCGTGGAAACGGCGACGATCATGGAGGTCTCCGCCCGGCTGATCCTCAATCGCGCGGCACTCAAGACCGACCCGCGCGTCGCCGCACTGGTCGAGACGTTCCGGACGCTGGTCGCCGAGGCAGCTGCCTGATGCAGCGGCTCAAGACCAGCGACCCCGATTTCGAGGCGAAGTTCGCCCGCCTGGTCGACGACCGGCGCGAAAGCGACGTCGAGGTCGCGCACGCTGTCGACGACATCCTCGACCGGGTCCGCGACCTCGGCGACGAGGCGCTGATCGAATACACCGCACGCTTCGACGACCATCGGCTACGTTCGGACGAGGACTGGCGGATCAGCCCAGACACCTGCAAGCAGGCATTCGAAGCGCTCGACCCCAGGTTGCGCCAGGCGCTCGAGCTCGCGGCTGACCGCATTCGCGCCTACCATCGGGACCAGCTGCCGCGCGACCGCGACTTTACCGACGACGCCGGCGTGCGCCTGGGAGCGCGCTGGAGCGCCGTCGATGCGGCAGGGCTCTACGTGCCGGGCGGCCGTGCCTCGTACCCCTCTTCTCTGCTGATGAACGCGATTCCGGCCAAGGTCGCCGGGGTCGAGCGACTGGTGATCGCCACGCCGACGCCCAAGGGCGAGGTCAATTCGCTGGTGCTCGCCGCCGCGCACCTCGTCGGCATCGAGGAAATCTGGCGCATCGGCGGAGCGCAGGCGATTGGCGCGCTCGCCTACGGCACCGATCGGATCCGGGCCGTCGACGTGATCGTCGGCCCGGGCAATGCCTATGTCGCCGAAGCGAAGCGCCAGCTCTACGGCGTGGTCGGCATCGACATGGTCGCCGGTCCGAGCGAGATCCTCGTCATCGCCGACGGCAAGAACGATCCCGAGTGGATCGCCGCCGACCTGCTCAGCCAGGCCGAGCACGACCCTCTGGCGCAGTCGATTCTTATCACCGACGACCCGCAGTTCGCCGAACAGGTCGAGGACCGTATCGACGTGCAATGTTCGATGCTCTCGACCCGCCGCACCGCGCGGGCGAGCTGGGACGACTTCGGGGTGCTGCTGATCGTGTCCGACTTGTCCGAAGCCCCCGCCCTCGCCAACCGGCTCGCCGCCGAGCATGTCGAGCTGGCGGTCGACGATCCCGAGGCGCTGTTCGCGCAGATCCGCCACGCCGGCAGCGTTTTCCTCGGCCGGCACACGCCCGAGGCGGTGGGAGACTACATTGCCGGACCCAACCACGTGCTGCCGACCGGTCGCCGAGCGCGCTTCGCCAGCGGGCTGTCGGTGCTCGACTTCATGAAGCGCACCAGCTTCATTTCCATGGATGCCGAGGCGCTCGGCAAAATCGGCCCGGCGGCGATCGCGCTGGCCGAGGCCGAAGGGCTTCCGGCGCACGCCCAGTCGGTCGAGCTGAGGCTCAAATGAGCCGCGGCGGTCCCAAGCGCTCACGGGCGCGCGCGGCGGCGCGCCTCGCCGCAGTGCAGGCGCTGTACCAGCACGAGATGGAGAGCACCGCGCAGGCCAAGCTGCTCGACGAGTTCCACCAGCACCGCCTCGGCCGAGAGATCGAGGACGAGCAGTACGAACAGGCCGACGTCGACTTCTTCGACGACCTGGTCATCGGCACGCTCGCCAGGCGCGAGGAGATTGACGGCCTGCTGAGCGAACGCCTGGCCCAGGGCTGGAGCCTCCCCCGGCTCGACAAGACCATGCTCCAGATTCTGCGTGTAGGCGCCTACGAACTGCTTGCCCGGCCGGACATCCCGGTCGGCACCGCGATCAGCGAATACGTCGATGTCGCTCACGCCTTTTTCGAGGACCGTGAGGCGAAGTTCGTCAACGGCGTGCTCGACGCCGTGTCCAAGGCGGTGCGGTGAGCGCCGAGCGCGCCTTCATCGAGTCCCTCAAAACCCTGGCCACAGACCCCGCCGCGCGCGGGCTTGCGGACGATTGCGCGGTAATCGAGGTCGGCGGCGAGACGCTGGTGCTGACCCACGACATGATGGTCGAAGGCGTCCACACGCTGCCGGGGCAGGACGCGGCCGATATCGCGTGGAAGCTGGTCACCACCAATCTCTCGGACCTGGCCGCCAAGGGCGCGCGGCCGCTCGGCGTGCTGCTCGGGCACATGCTCGGCCCGGACGACGAGCGCTTCGCCGGCGGCCTCCGTGAAGTTCTCGCCCGGTACGATGTGCCCTTGCTCGGCGGCGACACCTCATCGGGCGGACCGCCGCGCGCGTGGGGGCTGACCGCTATCGGGCGCGCGACGCACCGGCCCGTGCCTTCGCGCTCCGGGGCCAGAGCGGGAGACACGGTTTGGGTGACCGGGCCGCTCGGCGCGGCGATGGCGGGGTTCGAGGCCCTGCGCGGCGGCACCGGCGCGGGCAGCGTGGCCTTCCGCCGCCCGCTCGCCTGTCTGGCGGAAGGCGAGGTGCTTGCCCCCTTCGTCACCGCGATGATGGACATTTCGGACGGGCTGCTGCTCGACGCGTCGCGAATGGCTGAGACGAGCGGAGTGACGATTTCGCTGCGCTCTGCCGACGTGCCCATCGCCGTTCCGGAGGAGCGACGGGCCGATGCGCTGCGCTGGGGGGAGGACTACGAGTTGCTGTTCACACTCCCCGCCGGCGCCGAGCCCACGGTAAGCGCCTGGCGCATCGGCGAGGTGCGTGAACGAGGCGATGCGGCGCTATTGCTCGACGGCCAACCGCCAACGGGCCCGCTCGGCTACGAGCATTAGAGCGGCGAGCAGTCGACTCCGCGCTGCTCGAGGATCGGCTTCATCTCGTAATAGGCGTACTTGGTCGCGTGGTTGGGGATGCCCGGATAGAGGTGGTGGACGATGTGGTACTGCATCCCCAGCGACAGCCAGTGGCCGACCCAGGTTCGGAACACGCGGGTGTTGGTGTAGCGGTCGAGCCCGTCGCGCGGATGGTGCGGGGCCCAGCTCAGCCAGTAGCGGATGTAGCTGAGGCCGAGGTGCCGCGGCAGCCAGAACAGGAAGCAGGCAACGAAGGCGTATCCACTCCACGCCAGCGCGAAGAGGAACCCCATGCTGCCCAGTTGCAGCAGCATCGTGTCGCGCAGGGCGACCTGGGCCTCCGGCGTGCCGATCCGCTCGAGGCAGCGCTTGTAGTGATGGATCGAGCCGTCGGCGCCGGGCTGCCGGTTGAGCCAGGTCTTGACCCAGGCCATGATCGGCCCGCTGGCGCCGTCGGTGTAGTCCGGGTCCATCACCGGATCGTTGCAATGGTAATGGTGATGCATGTGCATCAGCCGCGCCATTGAAAACGGGAAGATCAGGATTAGCGTGGCGACCTGGCCGACCAGTTCGTTCCAGAAGTGGTACTTGGTGCCCGGCCGGCCGATGTTGCGATGCATCGCCTCGTGGCTCGGGATGTAGCCGACCGCGGCGATGAACGTGGCGAAGAGGAAACAGGGCCAGATCGGGATGATCTGCATCATCGTCAGCGGGAACATCGCCAGCCACAGGCCGAAGCAGCCAAGCGTCAGCACGGTATAGATCCGCATATGCTTCGGGTCGGCCATGAACTTCTCGGCCACCTCCCGTTCCTGCAGTCGCAGGTTGACGCGGACGTGCTTGTCGAGCTGGGGCGCGTGGCGCCATTCGAATGCCGAACGCTCGGCGGCGGCGCCCTCGACGCCGCCTTCGATCAACCCGGCGTCACCGGGCAGGGCGTAGTCTTCCGCCTCTTCGCGGGTCAGGTCGTCGAGCGGGCGGTCCATCAAATCCACCGCCCCCTGATGTTGGCGTAGAGCCCCCAGAGGCCACCGAACAGCAGCCCGAAGCCGATCCGCGAGAGGCCGAGCGGCGCGTCGATCTGCCAATAGGCCATCGTCTGCGCGGTCAACGGCGCAATGAAGCCGATCCCGAAGAGGAACGGCATCCAATAGAGCAGTTTGCGGATTACGAGGGCGCCCATCGGCCGTTTACCTAAATTAAACCATGGTCCGCCGCAAGATTCAGGGGCTTGCCGTCACAAATCGGGTCAGCCGCCATGGCGCGGCGGCCACCGCCGAGGTCGGCGCGGAAATCCGCCGCAAGGGGCTTGCACGCGCCCCGCGCGCCCTCTAGCCAGCTTCGTCGCCTGCGGCCGAGGGAGTTCCCGTCGGGCCGCGGCTTTGTTTTGGGAAATAGGGGGAAGGCTAGCAATGAGCCTCGTAGGTATTTCGATTGTTCTGGGACTTCTGGCCGTCGTCTACGGCTTCGTCACCAGCCGCCAGATCCTCGGCGCGTCCGCCGGCAGCGACAAGATGCAGGAGATCGCCGGGGCGATCCAGGAAGGCGCGCAGGCCTACCTCAAGCGCCAGTACACCACCATCGGCATCGTCGGCGTCGTCGTCGCGGTGATCGTCGCTATCTTCCTCGGCCCGATCAGCGCCGCCGGCTTCGTGCTCGGCTCCGTCCTCTCGGGCTTCGCCGGCTTCATCGGCATGAACATTTCGGTGCGGGCCAACGTGCGCACCGCTGCGGCAGCCCAGAAGGGCTTGCAGCAGGGCCTGACCCTCGCCTTCCGCGCCGGCGCGATCACCGGCATGCTCGTCGCCGGTCTGGCGCTGCTCGCGATCGCGGTGTTCTTCTGGTACCTCACCGGCCCGGGCGGCTACACCGTCGGCGGGACCGACCGCACGGTCGTGCAGGCACTCACCGCACTGGCCTTTGGCGCTTCGCTGATCTCGATCTTCGCCCGTCTCGGGGGCGGCATTTTCACCAAGGCGGCCGACGTCGGCGCCGACCTCGTCGGCAAGGTCGAGGCGGGCATCCCCGAGGACGACCCGCGCAACCCGGCGGTCATCGCCGATAACGTGGGCGACAACGTCGGCGACTGCGCCGGCATGGCAGCCGACCTGTTCGAGACTTACGTCGTCACCGTTGGCGCCACGATGGTGCTCACCGCGCTGCTGCTCGGCGGCGCCGGCGACAAGCTGATGGCACTGATGAGCCTGCCGCTGCTGATCGGCGGCGCCTGCATCGTCACCTCGATCATCGGCACCTACTTCGTCCGTCTCGGCGGCGGCACCAACATCATGGGCGCGATGTACAAGGGCTTCCTCGTCACCGCAGTCCTCTCGATTCCGGCGATCTACGGCATGATGATGCTCGCGCTCGGCGACATGAACGCGGTCGTTGGCGTCGCCGGCGGCGGTGGCGGCAACTTCACCGGCATGGACCTGTTCTGGTGTTCGCTGCTCGGCCTCGTCATCACCGGGCTAATCATCTGGATCACCGAGTACTACACCGGGACGAACTTCCGCCCGGTGCGCTCGATCGCCAAGGCTTCGGAAACCGGCCACGGCACCAACGTCATCCAGGGCCTTGCGGTGTCGCTCGAATCGACCGCACTGCCCACCCTGGTGATCGTCGCGGGCATCATCATCGCCTACCAGCTCGCTGGCCTGCTCGGCATCGCCTACGCGGCGACGGCGATGCTCGCCCTCGCCGGCATGGTTGTCGCGCTAGACGCTTACGGCCCTGTGACCGACAACGCCGGCGGCATCGCCGAGATGGCCGGCCTCGACGACGCGGTCCGTGCGAAGACCGACGCGCTCGACGCGGTGGGCAACACCACCAAGGCGGTGACCAAGGGTTACGCGATCGGTTCGGCGGGCCTCGCCGCGCTGGTGCTGTTCGCCGCCTACACCACCGACTTGCGCGAGTTCTTCCCCGCGCTGAACGTCGATTTCAGCCTCGAGAACCCGTACGTTATCGTCGGGCTGCTGCTCGGCGCGCTGCTCCCCTACCTGTTCGGCTCGATGGGCATGACTGCCGTCGGCCGCGCGGCGGGAGACGTGGTCAAGGACGTGCGCGAGCAGTTCGCGGGCGACCCGGGCATCATGGCCGGCACCAGCCGTCCGAACTATGCCCGCACGGTCGACCTGGTCACCAAGGCGGCGATCAAGGAGATGATCGTGCCGAGCTTGCTGCCGGTGCTCGCGCCGATCGTGGTCTACTTCGTGATCACCGCGATCGCCGGGCAGGCCAACGGCTTCGCCGCACTCGGCGCGCTGCTTCTCGGCGTGATCGTCGGCGGGCTGTTCGTGGCGATCTCGATGACCGCCGGCGGCGGAGCGTGGGACAACGCCAAGAAGTACATCGAAGACGGTCACTACGGCGGCAAGGGCTCCGAGGCGCACAAGGCCGCGGTGACCGGCGACACGGTCGGCGATCCCTACAAGGACACCGCCGGCCCGGCGGTGAACCCGATGATCAAGATCACCAACATCGTCGCGCTGCTGCTCCTGGCGGCATTGGCCGCTCACGCCGGCGTCTGATCTTCACGACTGAGTTCAAGAGCCCCGTCCGGCTGGCGCCGGGCGGGGCTTTTGTGTAGCCGCCGGGGATGAGCGAACCGACCTCCGAAGCTCTCGTCGCCAACCTGCTACGGCTGCTCGAGCTCAAGTCGCTCGGCGAGGACCGCTTCGAAGGCCCACGGCGGCGCGACGGGGTCGGGCGGGTGTTCGGCGGCCAGGTCATCGCCCAGGCGCTGATGGCGGCGCAGGCGACCGTACCCGACGACCGCCCGGCGCATTCGCTCCACGCCTACTTCCTGCGCGGCGGCAGCGAGGAGCACGATGTCGAGTACCGCGTTGAACGGGGCTTCGACGGTGGCAGCTTCGCCAACCGGCGCGTCGTCGCGATGCAGCAGGAGCGGCAGATCCTCGCCTGCTCGGTCTCATTCCAGCGGTCAGAGGACGGACCCAGCCACCAGTCCGCGACGATGCCCGCGGTGCCCCCGCCGGACGACCTCGAGCCCGAACACGAAGTCCTGGCACGCCACCGCGCCGAAATCGAAGCTCACGCGCCGCGGATCATCCTGCGCCCGCGACCGATTGAGGTGCGCGCAGCCAACCCGATGGGGCTCCTCAGCCGCGAACCGGGCGCACCGGAGCAGCGCGTGTGGTTCCGCGCTCGCGCACCCCTTCCCGACGATCCTAACCTGCACCGCGCGGTGCTGGCCTACTTCAGCGACATGCGGTTGATGGCGACCTGCCTGCTACCCCACGGCCTCGCCTTCGCGCGCGGCGACGTGCGCGGAGCGAGCCTCGACCACGCACTGTGGTTCCACGAGGATGCCCGCGCCGACGAGTGGCTGCTTTACGCGATGGACAGCCCATGGAGCGGCCACGCCCGCGGGCTCAACTTCGGCCGCGTGTTCACCGGCGACGGCCGGCTGATCGCCAGCGTGGCGCAGGAAGGAATGTTCCGGGCCACCCGCTGAGCCGCGCAGTCCGTCTAGCGAATCAACGCCATGCGCTGGCCCGCGCGGCTCGCTCTTGGTCTGCCGTGAGCGCCGGCCCGGCGGCCATGTCCTGGGCCTTCGCCATCAGTTCGGCCGCGGTGCTTCCGGCCATTTGGTAGTTGCCTTGCTGCATCGCGGCGGCACCGCCTACGGCCTTCAATTGCCAGCCGATCGCATCCTTGCAGGCGATCCCGCTTTGCGCGGCGCCGGCGAAAGCGCGGCAGTATTGCCCGCCGTCGTTTCGGAAGCTGAGGAGCATGCGAGTGGGCGCGCCGGATTCTTGCGTGGCGACGAGCTGGTTATCGAGCGCGGACGCAAGCTGCGCACCGGCGTAGCCTTCCGGCACCTCGCCGCCGCGCGGCAGGAAGACCGCCAGCGCGAGCGACGCGGCGAGCGCCGGGCCGACGATCCAGCCCCAGCGTGGAATGCCGCGTGCGGCGCGGCGCTGCTTCGCCGCCGTGAAATCGATCACCTTCGGCGCCGCCTTGCCAAACAGCGCGGTCAGGCTTTCCGGCACGGGCTCGTCGAGGATCGGCGCAAAGTGGGCGGACAGGCGGTCCCTGAGCGCGCGATGCCGCGCAACCTCGGTCGCCAGCGTCGGGTCGGCCGCGACCGCCGCTGCCACTTCGCTCTGCCGCGGCTCGGCGAGCTGGCCGTCGGCAAAGGCCGCCAGTTCCTCGCGCAACACCCTCATACGCCGTCTCCCAGCCACGCCATCAGCGCGTCGCGCCCGCGCACCAGCCGCGAGTTGAGCGTGCCGACAGGGCAACCGACGATCTCGGCGGCTTCCTTGTAGGAATAGCCTTCGACCATCACCAGTAGCACCGCCTCGCGTTGCTCGTCAGGCAATGTGCCCAGGCCGCGCTCGATCACCGAAAGCGTGACCGCTTCTTCCTGCCCGCCGCCGCCACCGACCGACAGGCCGGCTTCCTCGGCGACGAAGGTCTCGCCCCGGCGCGTCCTCGCGCGGCTTTCGTCGATCCAGATATTACGCATCATTCGGTACATCCAACTGTCCAGTCGCGTGCCCGGCTGCCACAAATCGCGCTTTTCGAGCGCGCGGATCACGGTCGCCTGGCACAAGTCGTCGCCGTCGGCGGGGTCGCGCGCCAGGCCCGCGGCGAAACGCCGCAGCCGGGGTAAGAGCGCCATCACGCCTTGCTCGAAGCCGTCGTCGGCTATGACTTGCCTCGTTTCATGGATTAAACGGATGAGACCGTGCGTTTCATCCGTGCTTCATGCGAAATAGCAAGAGATGTCGAGAATGCGTGCTCCCTTCACCCTGCTGACCGCCTGCGCGGTGCTGCTCACGGTCCCTGCCGCGGCGCAGCTGCTGCCGGGCGTCGGCGTGCCGCAATTGCCAGTGGTGGGGCCGGTCGCGCAAGGCCTCGAGCAGACACTCGACCGCCCGCTGCAAGACATTCGCCAGACCGCGCAGCAGCTGGTCGAGGCGCGCGCGGACCGCATCGCCGACCTGCTGCGGCGCCAGAGCGAATTCGTCGAACCCGATGCCAACGGCGAGCCGGCGGTGCGCGGCGAACTTCTGCTGGTCGATGCCGATGCGGCGACGCTCGGGGCTGTGCGCGCGGCGGGCTTTAGGGAAGCGGGCAGCGAACAACTTGGCTCGCTCGGAATAAGCGTCACCCGATTGCAGGTGCCGCGGGGCGCGTCGCTCGGCGAGGCGCAGCGGCACTTGCTGCGCGTGGCGCCCGCCGCCGAGATCGCCCCGGACAACCTGCATTTTCAGAGCGGCGGCACGGCGACGCTCGAAGTTGCGGCTGCCGCGGCCGTCGCGCCCGCGACGATCGCCACTCCCGTGGGAGTGATCGACGGCGCTCCGGGCAAGGGCCAGCAAGTCGCCGCGCTGCGCGGCTTCGCCAAGGGCGCGCCGCTGGCCAGCAACCACGGCAGCGCGGTCGTTTCGCTGCTGCAAGGCGCGGGCGCGCGCCGGGTGCTGGCGGCCGACGTCTATGGCAGCGATCCGGCGGGCGGCAACGCGCTCGCCATCGTTCGCGCGCTCGACTGGCTCGCCGGGGCCGGCGCGCGCGTGGTCTCGATCAGCCTGGTCGGTCCGCGCAACGCAGTGCTCGAGAAGGCGCTCGGAGCGCTGCAACGAAAGGGCATGATCGTGGTCGCCGCCGTCGGCAACGACGGCCCTGCCGCGCCGCCGTCCTATCCGGCGTCCTATCCCGGGGTACTGGCGGTCACCGGTGTCGATCGCCGCCAGCGCCCGCTGATCGAGGCTGGCCGCGCGCTGCACCTCGACTACGCCGCACCTGGAGCCGACATCCGTGGCCGCGACAAGGCGGGGAAATGGGCCAGCCTGCGCGGAACCTCCTTCGCCGTCCCTCTCGTTGCCGCTCGCGCCGCGGCCGCGCTCGCCCGCGGCGGATCGTGGCGGGCGGCGCTCGACCGCGAAGCGGTGGACCTGGGGCCGCAGGGACCGGACGGGCAATTCGGCCGCGGGCTGCTTTGCCGCGAGTGTGCCCGCCGCTAGCCGAACCGGCTCGCAAAATTCTTTCCCATCGCGTGAATTAAACCGCTCGGGACATCCGTTTTCCTTTCGAACCGGCAGCAGACCCTGCCGGCGAATGGAAGAAGGAACCCAGTCATGAAACGGATTTGGATCGCCGGATCGGCCATCGCTCTCATCGCCCTCCCGGCGCAAGCGCAGATTCTCGGCGGCGGCGGGGGACTTGGCGGCGTGCTCGGCGGCGCCGGCTCGGTCGGCGCGATGCCGTCGTTCCCCTCCCTCCCCGACCTGCCCAGCAATCCCACCGGCGGCACATTGGGTGCCACCGGCAGCGGCTCGGCCAGCGGCAACGGCTCGGCGCATGTCGACCACCACAGGGGCCATGTCGACGCAAGCGGAAACGGCAACGCCAGCGGCAACGGCGGCCTGAACGGCGTGCTCAACACCCCGGCGGGCAGCGCCAACGGCAGCGGCCGCGCGAGCGGCTCGGCATCGGGCGGCGGCTCGGCGTCGGCGGACCTGATCGGCACCGACCAGCTTCGTTCGACCGCGCAAGGCGCCGTCGCGGGAGCGCGCGGAACCGCGCAGCAGGCGCGCGGCACGGCCTCGGGCCTCGCCGGAGGCGCCGGTTCGCTGGCCGGCAACGCCTCGGGCAGCGGCTACGGCGCCGCGAACGGCTCAGCCGGCTACGCGTCGGGCGCGCTCGCCGCGG
>NZ_JAANOZ010000019.1 GCF_011320115.1 Croceibacterium segetis
GCGCCGGTTCGCTGGCCGGCAACGCCTCGGGCAGCGGCTACGGCGCCGCGAACGGCTCAGCCGGCTACGCGTCGGGCGCGCTCGCCGCGGCAGGCAGCGCGGCGGCCGCGGGCCAGGGCGCGTTCTCGGTCGACAAAGGCATGAGCGTGCTCGACGCCAGCGGCGACAAGATCGGCAAGGTCCAGCAGGTGATCGCCGACGGCCGCGGCCAGGTGCAGTCGCTGCTTGTCAAGGTCGACGGCGCCAAGGCCATGCTGCCGGCGAGCAACTTCCAGGCCGGCGGCAACGGCAACGCCGTGATCTCGGCGATGGGCGAAGGCACGATCAAGCAGGTCGCCCAGCAACAGGACAGCTCGGGTCAGTAACTCCCCCCGTCCCCCTTGACTGATCCCGAGTGCCCCGCGCCCGGAACGGATTTCCTCCTCCGTTCCGGGCGCTTCCTTGTGTCTCAGTGAGCCGGCACCTCGATCGTCTCATGCCAGACGATGTCGCGCGACGAGGCGCCGACCATGACCTCGTAGGTTCCGCCCGACACCCAGCCCGGCTTGCCCGGGTCCCAGTAGCGGAAGGCCTCAGGCGGGAGCGGAATCTCGACAAGCTGCTCCTCCCCGGGCGCGAGGGCAAGGCGGGCGAACCCTTTGAGTTGCCTGGGCGGCTCGCGCGCGGCTTCGGGAAAGCCGAGATAGACCTGCGGCACCGCGCTGCCGGGGCGCAGGCCCTGGTTGCGCACGCGAACGGCCACGACCTTGCCACCGTCCGGGCTATCCGCCACGCGCACGCCTTCGAGCGCGACGTCGCCGTAGCCCAGCCCATGGCCGAATTCGAATAGCGGCCGCTGGTCGTGCGCATCCCAGAATTGGTAACCAACGTTGACCCCCTCATCGTAATACGCCTCGGCGAGCCGCCCGGTGGCGGGATCGGCGAGCCCGGGAAACTGGTGCCGCTGCGTGCCCGGCCCTTGGGTCTCGTCGGCCGGGAAAGTTACCGGAAGCCTCCCGCCGGGCTCGGCGTCGCCGAACAGCATCGCCGCGACCGCCGGACCGAAGGCATCGCCCGGCATCCACGTTTCCATCACCGCGGCCACCTGGCCGAGCCACGGCATCGCCACCGGCCCGCCGGTGCTCAGCACGACGACGGTGTTGGGATTGGCCGCGGCGACGGCCTCGATCAGCCGGTCCTGATCGGCCTGGAGCGACAGGCTCGAACGGTCCATCCCCTCGCCGACGCGCTCGCCGGCGAAGACCACCGCGACATCGGCCTGCCTGGCGACCTCGACCGCCTGGGCGATCAGGTCGTCGGGCGGAGCATGGCCGACGCGCAGCGTCAGCCCCATCTCCATCCCGAACATCTCCATCCGCTGGTCGCGAAGCGCGCTGCGCGGGGTGTAGTCGATCTCCAGCGCGACCCGCTTTCCCGCTTCGAGCTCGAGGTTGGCGTAAACCGCGTTGCCGAAATCGGCGACCTCGAACCCCCCGGCCGGCTTGCCGTCGACCAGCAGCCGCGCGCTGCCCGAGCCGTGCAGCGTGAAGCGATGCACGCCGCTCTCGGCCGGCGCGAACGTGGTCGTGTAACGGACGGACCACTGGTTGTGCGCGGGCAAGCCGTCGACTGCCGGCGCCTTGTCGAGCGAGGGATCGGCGACCACGGCGCGGGCGATCGGGGCGGCGGAGAAATCGAGGTTCGGATTGGCGAAGTACTCCGCCCGCCAGCCGGGCTCGTCGCCGCTGCTGACTTGCGCCGCATCGAACGGCGGCAGCGCGCCGAGGCCGAGCGTGCCGTCGGCATGAGTCACGCTGATGCGGCTGCCCGCGCGCGCTTCCACCGCCGGCAGGACCGGCGCGAGATGCACCGGCTTCACGTAAGGGGAGCCCTGCTCGACCACGGTCGCCCTGTCGGTCGCCTGCGGGCCGATCAGTGCGACCGACCTGACCAGCTTGCCGAGCGGCAGGATGCCGCCGTCGTTCTTGAGCAGCACCGTCCCGGCGGCGACGATCTCGGCGGCTGTGGCGCGGTGTTCGGCCGTCGAGACGTCCGGGAGGCCCTTGCCCGGCGGATCGTCGTACTGGCCGAGGCGGAACAGCGGGATCAGCCGGCGCAGGATCATGTCGTCGATCCGTGCCTCGGGAACATCGCCGTCGCGCACTGCCTGGGCGAGCGGCTTCTCGCTGGCCAGCGCGGCGTTGAACGGCGACGGGCCGAACGATCCGCTGTCGAGCCCGGCGATGACGGCGCGGGTGATCGAGCGCTGGGCGCTGGGGAAGTCCGGCCCGACGCTGCCGTCGAAGCCCCACTCGCGCTTGAGGATGTCGAACAGGTGAGCGTTCTCGCAGGCGTAGGTGCCGTTCACGCGCGGGAACGAGCACATCGCCGCGCCTGCCCCACCCCGCTTCACCGCCACCTCGAACGGCGGCAGGTAGATTTCGCGCAGTGCCTTCTCGCTGATGACGTTGTCGACCGTCTGGGCAGACCCGCTCGGCTGGTCGCCCACGCGGCCGGCTTCCTGGGTGTAGGCGGCGTAATGCTTCATGGTCACGTTCACGCCGTGGTCGCTGATCGCGCGCACCTCCGGCCCCGCCATCGCGGCGGCGAGGAACGGGTCCTCGCCCATGCTCTCGCTGAGCCGCCCGAAACGCCAGGTCCGCGCGGTGTCGAACGCCGGGCCGAGGATCGTGCCGAGCCCGGCGGCGCGAAACTCCTCGCCGAGAACGGTGCCGTACTTCGTCGCCATCGCCGGATCGAAGCTGGCGGCAACGGCGATCGGCGACGGCAGCGCGGTGGCCGCGCCGCGCACGAGGCCGGCTGGGCCGTCGGAGCCTGCGATCGCCGGAATCCCCAGCAACTTGGCGACATCGCGCCCGTCGGTCGGCTGGTTCGGCGGCGGCGGCGAGAGAAAGCGCAGCTTCTCGTCGAGAGTCTTGAACTCGGCCAGCGCGTAGCGGGCGCGGCATTCGGGCGCGTAGCCCTTGTTGGTCCACGGCCGGGCTTCGCCCTCCGCCGCCTTGCACTGAGCATCCTGCGTGGCCCAGAGCTCCGCCGAACCCGAAGTCTGCGCCGCCGCAACGTGAGCGAAGGCTGCCAGAAGCATTGCCCCGGCAAGCCGCGATGTCACCTTCCAGGGTGACAAAGGCGACACCCTGTCACCCTCACTGTCGCCTTGTATTTTCTTATCTTTCCAAAGAGTTATCGTAGAAAAGGAGACACGGCGACAGGGTGACACTCCGCGCGGAAAATGTCGATCCGCGCGATGGCCCACACGGCGATGAGAATACGGGAGCGATCGCCGAATCAACGCCATGCTACGAACATAAGCAGAACGGGCGCGTGTAGGAAAGCTGTTTCGCCCCGACATCGGGGCACGTGCCGCGGCGCTGACCGCGTGGCGGCTCAGCCGCTCGGATGGTAAAAGTCATACACTGCCTGCGCGACGGCCTCGCTCACGCCGGGCGCGCGCTTGAGGTCTTCAAGGGCGGCGGCACGAACCTTTCCGGCGGTGCCGAAGTGCAGCAGCAGCGCGCGCTTCCGCGCCGGCCCGATGCCGGGGATTTCGTCGAGCGGGCTGGCGCTGATCGCCCGGCTGCGCTTGGCGCGGTGGGCGCCGATGGCGAAGCGGTGAACCTCGTCGCGCAGGCGCTGGAGATAGAACAGCACCGGGCTGTTGGTCGGCAGCGTCTTCTCCCGGCCATCGGGAAAATGGAACACCTCGCGCCCCTCGCGGCCGTGGTGCGGGCCCTTGGCGATGGCGATCAGCGGCACGTCCTCGATGCCGAGGTCCTCGAGCGTGTCGCGCACACTCGACATCTGCCCCTTGCCGCCGTCGATCAGCACCAGGCCGGGCCAGGTGTCGCCGTCGCGGTCCGGGTCTTCCTCGAGCGCGCGCCCGAAGCGGCGGCGCATGACCTCGCGCATCATCCCGAAGTCGTCGTCGCTCTGCGCGCCCTTGATGTTGAACTTGCGGTACTGGCCTTTCTGGAAGCCGTCCGGCCCGGCGACGATCATCGCCCCGACCGCCTTGGTGCCCTGGATGTGGCTGTTGTCGTAGACCTCGATCCGCCGTGGCTCCTCCGGCAATTCGAGGAACTCGGTCAGTTCGCGCAAGGTGCGCGCCTGGGTGCCGGTTTCGGCGAGGCGGCGGTCGAGCGCTTCGGCGGCGTTGCGGCTCGCCTGCTCCATCAGCCGGCGGCGGTCGCCGCGCTGGGGAACGCTGATCGACACCTTGTGGCCGGTGGCCTCGCATAGCGCTTCCTCGAGCAAGGCGCGCTCGGGCAACTCGCGGTCGACCAGGATAGTGCGCGGCGGCGGCACTTCCTCGTAGAACTGCATCAGCGCGCGGGCGAGCACCTCGGCTTCGGGCACGTCGGCGATGTGCGTGGGGAAGAATGCGCGATGGCCCCAGTTCTGCCCGCCGCGCACGAAGAACGCCTGGATGGCGATCTGCCCGCCCTTCACGGCCAGGGCAAAGACGTCGGCGTCGCCGACGCCCTCGGCGTTGATCGCCTGGCTGCCCTGGATGAAGGTTGCCGCGCGCAGTCGGTCGCGCAGCATGGCGGCGCTTTCGAAGTCGAGATTGGCCGAGGCGGCCGCCATCTGGCTCTCGATCTCCTTCTGCACCGCGCCCGACTTGCCGCCGAGGAAGTCCTTCGCCTGGCGGACTAGCTCGGCATAGCCGGCCTCGTCGATCCGCCCGACGCACGGCGCCGAGCAGCGCTTGATCTGATAGAGCAGGCACGGTCGGTCGCGGCGGGAGAAAAAGCTGTCGGTACAGGATCTTAAGAGGAACAGCTTCTGCAGCGCGTTAATCGTCGTGTTGACCGATCCGGCGCTGGCGAAGGGGCCGTAGTAGTCGCCCTTGGCCTTCCGCGCGCCGCGGTGCTTCATGATCCGCGGGAAGGCGTGGTCGGCGCGCAGGAGGATGAAAGGAAAGCTCTTATCATCCCGCAACAAGACATTGTAAGGCGGGCGAAATCGCTTGATCAGCTGCGCTTCGAGCAGCAGCGCCTCGGCTTCCGAATTGGTAGTGACGATCTCCATCGATCGCGTCTGGCTGACCATCCGCTGCAGCCGGCTCGAGAGGTTGGTGACCTGGCAGTAGTTCGCCACGCGGTTCTTCAGCGCCCGGGCCTTGCCGACGTAGAGTACATCCCCTCGCGCATCGAGCATGCGATAGACCCCGGGCTTGGGCTTGAGCGTCTTCACGGTCCCGCGGATCGCGTTAACCCCGGCCGCGAGGTCGGGCTGCGAATCCCCTTTCACCGTGTAGGTCGCACGGTCCTCGTTGAAGCGCTCGGCGCCTTTCGGGTGCGGCGGGGTTCCTGCGGGCGTGCGGGGCATGGGCAGCACATAGGCAAACCCGCGCCGTTCGTCATCCCGGCTCCGGATCGCGTCCCGGCACGTGGGTCGGCGTGTGCAACGCTTCTTCGACCCACAGCCGCTTGACGAGCACCAGGCCCACGACCAGCAGCGGCGAGGAGAAGACCAGCCCGATCGGTCCGAACAACATGCCGCCGGCGATCACTCCGAATACCGACACGGCAGGCGGAAGCGAAACTGTGCGCTGAGCGGCCAACGGAGCGACGAAAGCCGCCTCTACCCAATGGACCACCAGCATCACCGCCATGCTGAGCCACAAGGTCTCGGGTCCTTTCGTTGCCGCGACCAGCGCCACCGGCACCATGGAAATGATCGGGCCGAGATACGGAATCAGTTCGAACAATCCGGCGATCAGCCCCAGCCCTGCCGCCGACGGCACGCCGACCAGCCACAAGCCGACCCCGCAGAACACGCCGATGAACACCATCACCACGAACAGCCCGATCACCCACTGGCGCACAGCCAGCCCTGCGTCGATCAGGGCCTCGTTGGCCAGCGGCCGGTGCCGGCGGGGAAACATCAGGGCCAGCCCGCGACGATAAAGCCCGGGATCGGCGGCGATGAAGACGATTCCGAAAAGCACCACCACCAGGTCGATCGCCACCGTGGTCACCCAGTTGAGCGCTCCGACGAGCTTGGGCACGAAATTGTCGGTCGGCACCCGGGCGCCCTGCATCGCCGCAGCGACGTCCTTGCCGCCGGGAAAGCCCGAGATGCTCACGCGCAGGCCGTCCCAGCTGTCGCGCAAGGTCTTCGCGACGGCGCCAAGATCGGTCTGCAGCTGCGAGCCGAACAGCCAGCCGAAGCCGGCGAACAGCGCGATCACCAGCAGCACCGCCAGCGACAGGCTCCCCTTTCCGTTCAACGGCGTGCGTCGCTCGATCGCATCGGCCAGGCCACGCAACAGCGTCGCCACGACCACCGCGCCGAAGATCAGGATCAGCAGGTCGAGCAGGCGCAGCAGCACGAGGACCAGCAGCACCACCAGCGCAGCGGCGATCAGCGACTTGACGACAAGCCGGAACGAAGTGTCGCGCGCGTCCACGGTCCCAAAATGGACCGGCGGGAGCGCGGTTCCGCTGACCTAGAACAGCTTGCGGAACTCGACCTGGAACGAACGGCCGTTCGGATCGACGAGATAGGGCTGGTAGCGCAGCGGCACCACGCCGTTCTGGTCGGTCACTTTCTGGCGCGCGTCGAACAGGTTGGTCACGCTGAACGACACGCGCGTGCTCTTGAGGAACGGCACCGCCTTGACCAGCTTTTCCTGCCGCCCGAGATCGGCGAACATCCGCAGGTCGAGCGTGAACAGGTCGCCGAAATGGAGGTCGCTGCTGCCCGGTGCGCCGGTGCCCTCGACGTGCGTACCGCTCTTGTAGCTGCCGCTCACGCGCGTGCCGAAGCCGTTGTAGAACACGCCGCCTTCGAGGCTCAGCGTGTGCCGGGCGACGCCGCCGCCGGTCAGCGCGTCGCCGTGCAGCAAGTCGAGGAGCGGGCCGGCCGGGGCGACCAGCACCTTGTTGCCGAGCTCGATCGTGTGGCTGAGCGAGAGATTCCAGCGCCCGCCGTTGCCGCCGCGACCGCCGAAGCCGCCGAAACCGCCGCCGGCGCCGCGATTACCGCCCGCACCGCCGCCGTTACCACCGCCTTGCGCCTGCTGCGCGGGCGGTGCGCCGTTCGCGGGCGGCGTGGCGCCGCCGCCTGGCGCCTGCCCGCCCTGCTGGGCGGCGAGCTGCGCGGGATCGATGCTGCACACGCGGGTGCGCAGCTGCGTCAGCCGCGCCTGGTCGATCTGCCCGTCGGCGCCCTTGAAGCGGTCGGCGATCTGCGCCGGCAGCGCCGCCGGGTCGATCGCCTTGTCGGCCGGACACAGGGTCTGGCGCAGCTGGGCAAACCCCTGCGGATTGAAGCCCGCGCCGCCGTTGCCGTTGCACACCCGATCGTGGAGCTCCTTCATCCGCGCCGGATCGGGCTTGCCGTCGGGGCCGGTCAGGCGCGTGCGCATCTGCTCGGGCAGTTTCGACATATCGGGCGGCCCGCCGTTGGCAGCGCACAGCTGCTGGCGGAATTCGGCGAAGGCTTGCGGGTTGAAATTGCCCCCGCCCGCGCCTCCGTTGCCGCCCTGCCCGCCGCCGGGTCCGCCGAAGAAGAAGAAGCCGCCTCCGCCGCCACCGGGGGGAGGCCCGCCCGCGCCGCCGGGTGCGCCGCCAGGTTCACCGCCGCCGCCGGGACCGGCGAACACGAAGGCTCCACCACCGCCGCCGCCACCGCCGCCCCCGCCGCCACGGCCGCCGTCACCCTGCGGCTGGCCGCCGATGCGCCCGGAAATATTGATGCCGATGCGCAGGCGCGAGGAGTTTTCCTGGTAGAACGTCACCGGCCGCTGGTCGATCGAGACGAGATTGCCGAACGCGTCACGCTGGATCCGGCCCGGGAACGCCGCCTCGATCTCCGGCGTCAGCACCGGAAACGAGGCGGTTACGTTGTTCGAGCGGTTGCGGAAGTATTCGACCTGAATTCCCGATCGGTCGAAGAACGGCAGCTGGTAGGAGAGGCCGAGCTTGAGGTCGTGCTGGGTCTCGCGCTTGAGATCCGGGTTGCCGCCGGTGGTGACGTTGGCGAGCACCGTCTGCCCGGTGGTGAAATCGTACACGGGCACGTTGAAATTGACGATCGTCGGCGCGCCGAGCTGGCTCAGTCCCGGCGCCGCGTCGCGCACGATGTAGGTCGCCTGGGCGTTGAGCTTTTCCGTGATCCCCCAGTTGAGCCCGGCGCTCCAGTTCTTGAGTGTGCCGAAGTCCGACAGGTGATCGAGCCCGCCGCTGAAGTTGGCGGTGACGTCGCCGAGGAACGCAAGCACGTCGTCGCGTCGGCTGGCGATCGGCACCGAGACGTTGACGCCGCCATTGAGATTGCCGCGCCTCAACGTGGTCGGCGCGCCCAGATTGCGAGTGTCGCCGCTGTCGATCCGGTCCCAGTCGAAGCCGGCGTCGAACGTCACCGACGCGTCGCCGGCAGGCAGGTGGACCGGATGGCCGATCGCGGTGAACTTGGTCGAGGCGCTGTCAGTCTTGCTCTCGGCGGTGTCGAATCCGGGGTAGCCGACGCCGGTCAGCGGTGCGTCGAGCGCCAGCGTGCCGGCCCGAGCGGCGGCGACCAGGCCCGCCGTGTCGGCGCGGCGGTCGATCTTGCTGGTGCTGTCGGCGTGGCTTGCGTCGACCGTGCCGGTCAGCTGCCAATCGCCGGCGTGGGCGTTGAGCGTGCTACCGAACGAGAACGTGTCGGTGCGGGTGCGGCGAGCGAGTGGGAAATCGGTGCCGAAGGTGCGCAGCGCGGTGTCGGGAACCGCTCCAGGGCCGACCAGCAGCACGCTGTTGAGGCCGGAGAACGACAGGTTGTCGCTGCGCTGGGCCGTGCCGTTGAGCGTCAGCGAGGCCCCGGCATCGCCGATGCCGTGGGTCCAGTTGCCGGTCAGTTGGTAGTCGCTGTTCTTGGCCACCAGGGTGCGGAACGCCGCTGGATCGGGGTCCGTCGCCAGCGTCGGAACGATGGTCTGGACGATCGGGCGCTCGGCTTCGGTCAGCGGCGTCGTGTGATTGAGCTTGAGATCGAAGTTGAGCCGGTTCTTGCCGGCGATGTTGAGCAACGTGCCGTCGAAACCTTCCTTCGAGGTGCCGCCCTCGAACGGCTGGCCGTACTGCAGCTGGGCGCCGCGGCTCGAGAAATTGTCCTTAAGAATGAAATTGATGACCCGCTGATCGGGCGGAAAGCCATAGCGCTGGGCAACTTCCTCCGACAGCACCTGGACTGTCTTGATCGCCTCGGGCGGATACGATTGCATCTCGCGGAAGCTCGACACGCGCAACCCGTTGATCAGGAACACCGGCCGACCGCCGCCGCGCCCGCGGCCGCTGCCGGTTTCGGTCGACAGCTGCGCCACGAGATCGGCCAGCGAGGCGGCACCGTAGGAGGCGATGTCCTGCTCGTTCAGCTCGACGATCGGCGGCTGCGGCGCCTCGACCGCTCCGCGCAGGGCGTTGGCGATGACGACGATCTGGTTCGGGTCATCGGGCACCGACTGGTCGACGACCGGGGGCGTTCCCTGCTCGGATGCCTGCTGGTCGCCCGCGGCCGCCGGCGCTGCGGACGGCGGATCGGCCGCGGCAGCCGGCGAAGCCAGCACGGCCGCAATCGCTAGGGAACTGGTGGCGAGGACAATACGCAAGCGTCTACCTTCTCGAAAAATGCAACCGTCAGTCCCCGAGGCGGGCCTATGTCCGGACATTGTCAACGGGACAAGCCGCGCGTGGTAATAAAGTGTCGCAATGTATCGCGCGTTAACTGCTCGCCGGACGAGCACGCTTTCCTTTTTGCCCGCCCGCCGCTATGCGCCCGGCCAAGCTAAACCACGACGGCGGAAATCGATCCTTATGGCGAAAGAAGAACTCCTCGAAATGCGCGGGAAGGTGGTCGAATTGCTGCCCAACGCGATGTTCCGGGTAGAGCTCGAAAACGGCCACAAGATCATCGGTCATACCGCTGGAAAGATGCGCAAGAACCGCATTCGCGTGCTTGTCGGCGACGAAGTGCTCGTCGAGCTGACGCCCTACGACCTCTCCAAGGGCCGCATCACCTACCGCTTCATGCCCGGCCGGGGCGGCCCGGGGCCGCAGTAAGCCTACAGGGGTGAGCACCCCTACCCTCGTTCTCGCTTCGGCAAGCCCGCGGCAGCGCGAATTGCTCGCGCGGCTCGGGATCGAGCCGGCAAGCGTGCTTCACACCGATATCGATGAAACCGCGGGCAGGCGCGAGTTGCCGCGCGATTATGCCCAGCGCATGGCGCGCGAGAAGGCCTCGGCGGCAGCGAATGCCGGTGCCTTCATCCTCGCCGGCGATACGGTCGTCGCCGTCGGCCGGCGGATCCTGCCCAAGGCGGAAGACCAGGAGACTGCGCGCAAGTGCCTCGAGCTGCTTTCGGGCCGCCGTCACCGCGTGCTGTCGGCGGTCGCCCTGCTCGCACCCGACGGCACGCTGCGCGAACGGCTGAGCGAAACCCAAGTGCGCTTCAAGTCTCTCTCGCCGGAGGAAATCGCCGCCTATGTCGCCAGCGGCGAATGGCACGGCAAGGCCGGTGGCTACGCGATCCAGGGCAGCGCCGAAGGGCTGATCGCGTGGATCTCCGGCAGCCACTCGGGCGTCGTCGGGCTGCCGCTGTTCGAGACCCGCGCGCTGCTCAAGGCGGCGGGGTTCGCGCTTGGCTGAGTGGTTGGTCGAACGAGGCATCGGCGAGGAGCGCGCGCTGCTCGTCGAAGGCGAAGAGGCGCTGGCCGCGCGGCTGCACTGGCCCGGCCGCCTGGCGGCCGGCCAGGTCGAGGATGCCGTGCTCGTCCATTTCGATCCGAGCCGGCAGCGCGGCACCGCGCGCTTTGCGGGCGGCGAGGAAGCGCTGGTCGACCGGCTGCCGGTGGGAAGCCGCGAAGGCGCGCCGATCCGGCTCGAGGTGACCCGCGCGGCGACCGCCGAGCGCGGGCGGCTCAAGCGCGCCCAGTCGCGGCCCAGCGCGGCCGCGCCGTGCCCCGCCCCGTCGCTCGCCGAGACGATGGCCGGCGAGGTCGTCCGGCGGTTTCCGGCGGGCCTGTGGGAAGAGCTCTGGACCGAGGCATGGGCCGGCGAAGTGGCATTCGCCTCGGGCTCGCTGCTGTTCTCGGTCACTCCGGCAATGACCCTGATCGACATCGATGGCGGCATCGCTCCCGCCGCGCTGGCCCGCGAGGCGGCGGCGCCGCTCGCCCGGACGATCCGCCGGTTCGACCTCGGCGGCGCGATCGGCATCGACTTCCCGAGCCTGGAGCGCAAGGAGGACCGCCGCGCGGTCGACGCCGCGCTCGATGAAGCGCTGGCCGACTGGCCGCACGAGCGCACGGCGATGAACGGCTTCGGCTTCGTGCAGCTGGTGGCGCGGCTCGAGCGCCCGTCGTTGCTGCACCGGCTCACCCTGTCGCGCCCAGGCGCGGCTGCGAGGATGCTGCTGCGGCGGGCCGAGCGCGTCGACCAGCCCGGAGCGCTGCTGCTTAGCGCACATCCGGCCGTCGTGTCGCAGCTGTCCGAGGACTGGATCGTCGAACTCGCGCGCCGAACCGGGCGCGAGGTGCGGCTCGCAGCCGATCCGGCTCTTGCGCTCGACGGCGGCTTCGCGCAGGCGGTGGCGCGATGAACAGGCCCTGCCCGATCTGCCGCAAGCCGCGCAACGCGGAGTTCGCGCCATTCTGCTCGGCCCGCTGCCGCGACCGCGACCTCGCCAACTGGCTGAACGAGGGATACGCGGTCCCGGGTCCGCCGGCCGCGCCCGAGGACATCGTTCGCGAGGACGACGACTAAGGTCTTGCCAAGCACGCCCCCTCTCGCCATAGGCGCGCTTCCAAGCCGCTCGCAGGCCTTTCAGGTCGTTGCCGCAGCGATGCCCGGGTAGCTCAGTTGGTAGAGCATGCGACTGAAAATCGCAGTGTCGGTGGTTCGATCCCGCCCCCGGGCACCACGGCCTTTCAGCCCCCATAGAAAACTGACGGTTCCCTGCCGTGCGAGGGCGCGCTAGGCCTTTCGCACAACGCAGCCTGCAACCGAAAGGACCCTACCGATGGCCCGCATCCTGGTGCTCTACTACTCCTCGTACGGACATCTCGCGATCATGGCCGACGCCGTCGCGGCAGGGGTTCGCGAGGCCGGGCACGACTGCGACGTGATGCGCGTGGCCGAGACGGCCCCGCCCGAAGTCGCCGCCGCCGCGGGCTTCCGCAAGGACGAGAGCCACCCGGAGATTTCCGCGATCGGGCAGCTCGCCGAATACGACGGCATCGTGATCGGCGCGCCGACCCGCTTTGGCCGCATGCCGAGCCAGATGGCCTCGTTTCTCGATCAGGCCGGCGGGCTGTGGTACACCGACGCGCTCGTCGGCAAGGTCGGCGCGGCGTTCACCTCGACCGCCGCCCAGCACGGCGGACAGGAGACCACGCTGTTCTCGATCCTCACCAACCTGCTGCACTTCGGGTGCACGGTGGTCGGTCTCGACTATGGCTTCAAGGCGCAGAACGGCGTCGACGTGGTCCGCGGCGGTTCGCCCTACGGGGCGACGACGATCGCCAACAACGACGGCTCGCGGATGCCGAGTGAAGTCGACCTCGACGGCGCGAAGTACCTCGGCCGCAGGGTTGCGGAGACGGCGGCCAAGCTCACCGCTTAGTCCTTCGAGAAGCTCGGCCCTTCGACAAGCCCAGGACCTCGCTCCTCACGATGAGCGGGGTTTTCCCGATCCGCTCATCCTGAGGAGGGCCGAGCTTGTCGAAGCCTGTCTCGAAGGGCGCCCGCTAGTTACGCAGCCCGCATTCGGTCGCCTTGGGCCGAGGCTTCGGCCTCGGCCTCGGCGAAGTCGAGAGCGTAGCGCCGCGCCAGCACCAGCTCGCCGCCGCGCGCACGGCAGAAGGTCGGGCGGACCTCCCCCGTTTCGCGGAAACCGAGCTTGCGCAGCACGCGGCCCGAGGCCGGATTGTCGACATAGTGCCCGGCGAGCACGCGCTTGTTGCCGAGCGCGCGGGCGACCTCGAGCGCCGCACGCGCGGCCTCGGTCGCGTAGCCCTGCCCCCAGTGTTCGCGGGCGATCCAGTAGCCGAGTTCGAGTTCACTATCGGCGTGCTTGAAGCCGACGGTGCCGACGATCGGCGCGCCCTTCGCGCCCGGGAGGGTGATCACGAAACGCGGGGCTCGCGCGTCGGTGGGCATCGCGCAGTACTGCTCGGCGTCGGCCGGGCGGTAAGGCCACGGTGCGCTCGACAGCATGGCGATGACGCCGGCATCGCAGATGCCGTCGTACAGCTCCCGGCTATCTTCCGGGAAAGCGGGCCGCAGGAACAGCCGTTCGCTCCGGTAGAACATCGTATCTCTCCTCGGCCCCGCGCGAGCCCATGGAGGACTCGCGTGACAGGCTTGTTGCGAGGGAGACAAAAAAGGGAGACGGGGTGGCCCATCTCCCTCGACTTGCCGGCTCTAGGAACCGACTGGGCCATCCCGGTGGATGACCCCTGTGTGATCATCCGATGTTATTCGGCGGCTTGCGCCATAATGTCGACCGACACGTACTTGCGGCCGAGCTTGCCATCGTGGAATCGCACGCGGCCGTCGGTGAGCGCAAAGAGGGTGTGGTCTTTGCCGAGGCCGACGTTGGCGCCCGGGTAGACCCGGGTGCCGCGCTGGCGCACGATGATGTTGCCGCCGACCACTTCCTGGCCGCCGAACTTCTTGACGCCAAGGCGACGGCCGGCCGAATCGCGACCGTTACGCGAGCTACCGCCTGCTTTCTTGTGTGCCATCTCGAACTACTCCGGACTTACTTCTTCGCGGCGGGCTTTTTCGCCGCCGCGGGCTTCTTGGCTGCGGGCTTCTTCGCAGCCGGCTTGTCGTCGGCCTTGGCGGCGGTGGCGGCCTTCTTGACCGGTTCCGCCTTCTGGGCCTTGGTTTCCTTGTGCGTGTCGACGCCCTTGGCGGGCTCCGACCTTTCGGCCTCGTGCGCCTTGGCGGCCTTCGCCGGCGCTTCGGCCTTCGGGGCGGCTTCCTTCTTCGGCGCCGCAGCCTTCTCGATCTTCGAATCGCCGACCTGGACGATGCGCAGCAGGGTCATCTGCTGGCGGTGCCCGGCCTTGCGGCGATAATTGTGCCGCCGGCGCTTCTTGAACACCGTGACCTTTTCGCTCTTCGCCTGGGCGATGATCTCGGCCGCGACCTTGACCTTGGCCACGTCCTTCAGCTCGCCGGCATCGCCCGCGAGAATGACATCGCCGAGATCGATCGTGTCGCCGGCGTTGCCCGCCAGCTTCTCGACCGCGATCTTGTCTCCGGCGGAAACCCGATATTGCTTGCCGCCCGTGCGCACGATTGCGAACATGGTTACACCTAATCCATTCGTTTAGACTGCCGCCTTGCCGAATACCCGGCGCGAACGACAAAAAGGGCGCCCAGCAGGGCGCCGGAAAGAGCGACGCCGTTAGGCGAAGAGGTGGTGGCTGTCAACGGGGGCCGCAAGCCATTTTCCGCCGCATGCCGCTGGAAAGGCTTGCCCGTTGGAGCTAAGCGCCGAAGCGATGTTGCGGCGCCTTCCCGTCCTGACCCTGATAGCGGCGCTGGCCGCCTGCGCCAGCGCGCAGAGCGAGTATCCGAGCCTGGCGATCCGCCCGGCCGAGCGGGCCACGGGGACGATGCAGCCGGTCCCGGTCGAACCCGTGCTCACTCCCCTGGCGCAGCCGACTCTTGACCGGGTATCGCAACTGGCCGCCGACGCCCGGGCGGCCCACCAGGCGTTCGTCGGGCAAGTCGCCGGCGCGCGCGCGGCGATCACTGGCGGACGCGGCGCAGCGGTGGGAGAGGACGCGTGGGCCCGGGCCGAAGCCGCGCTGGCGGATGTGCGCGCGGCGCGGAGCAAGACAATGGTCCCGCTGGCTGATCTCGACCGGCTTTACGTCGACGCCGCGATCTACGGCGAGGCGACCGATCGGATCGGGGCGGCGCGGGACGAAGTGGAAGGTCTGCTGACTTCTGAGGACCGGACAGTCGACGAACTGTCAGCCAACCTGCCGTAGCCAGGAAAGAGGCCTGCACGCGAAGCGGACGGGCCGCGCGTGCAGGCGAGGGATGCTCCGTCAGCGAACGAGCGCAGCGATGGTGACCGTCGCCACACCCCACAGAAAGATCAGCACGGGCATGATGAGGACCTGCACCATCGCGTCGCGGGCGCTGGTTTGGCCCGAGCCGGTGGCGATCCCCTCCATGCGGAAGCGGCCCCAGCTCTTCGCCCGCCGGCGGCTGCCTGGGGCCATCCGCACCCACACCGCCGGCACGCCGAAGGCGGCGACGATCGTCAGCACGATCACCGCGATCGGCAGGATCAGCTCGGGATTGCCGAACCCGGCCGCGGTGACCGCCATGAAGCCGAGAAACAGCGCGACGCTGAGGCCATAGAGCGCGGTCGGCAATTCGAAGCTGCGGTCGACCACGCCCGGCGGCAGCAGCGCCGCCTCGGAATGGATGATCGCCTTCTCGGCGACGAGCTGGCGAGTGACGCGTTCGGCCATCGGAAATCTCCTGTCTGTCGGGACAGGACTAGGTCGAGCGTCGTCCGGGCTGTTTGATCCAGGTCAAAATGTGGAAACTACGAAGTCCAGCGCTCCAGGTCGGCATGGTCCTCGGGCCGCGGGTCGATCCAGCGCCACTCGCCTGCGCGCCTTTCGCGCTTCCAGAACCAGGCGTCGGACTTGAGGTGATCCATCGCGAAATCGACCGCCCGGATCGCGTCGCGGCGGTGGCGCGCGGCGGCCGAGACGAGCACGATCGGCTCGCCCGGGCGCATCTCGCCGACGCGGTGGGCGATCAGGATGCCCATCAGGTCGAACCGCGCGAGCGCCTGCTCGGCGAGGTCGTCCATCCCGGCCAGGGTCAGCGGCTCGTAATGCATAAGCTCGAGCGCCTCGACATCGCCGTCGCCGCGCACTTCGCCGACGAAAGTGCAGACGCCGCCGAGGCCCGGATGGGCGTTGGTAAACGGGCCGACCAGTTGGCCGGGGTTGAACGGCTCGCTCAGCAGGCGGACGTCCTTCATCGCTCAGCCCCCGCTGACGGGCGGTAGCAGCGCAACCTCGTCGCCGTCCCTGGCCTGCAGCGCCCTCTTGTCGGCCAGCACAGCGCCGTTGACCGCCAGCTTGAGCTTGTCGCCGGCCAGCCATTCGCCGAGTTCGCCTTGCAGCGCTTCAACCAGCGCGGGCCAGTCGATCGGCGCGGCAAGCTCTCGCTCGGACGCGCCCGCGAGGTCGGCCAGCTTGCCGAGGAAGACCAGCCTGACCGCCATGCTCAGCCGCCGGTGAGCGACATGTGCCGCGGCTGGGCGGGAGCGGCGCCGCGCTCGATCTGGAAGTGGTGCCGCTCGGGCTTGATCCGCATCGCCTCGTCGAGCGCGGCGGCGACATTCGCGTCGGGCGCATCGGAACGCAGCGCGGCGCGCAAGTCGACCTGCTCGGCGCCGCCGAGGCAGGCGTAAAGCTGCCCGGTGGCCGTCACCCGCACACGGTTGCAGCCGGCGCAGAAGTTGTTGGTCAGCGGCGTGATCAGCCCGATCCGCCCGCCGGTTTCGGCGATGTCGAAATAGCGCGCCGGACCGCCCGAGCGATGGTCCGACGGCGTGAGCATCCAGCGCGCGTCGAGCACGTCCTTGACCGCGGTCAGCGGCAAGTAATGGTCGATCCGCTCACCATCGACCTCGCCGAGCGGCATGACCTCGATCAGGGTGATCTCATGGCCGTTGGCATGGGCCCATTCGACGAGGAAGGGGATCTCCTCCTCGTTGAGGCCCTTCAGCGCCACGGTGTTGAGCTTGACCTTGAGCCCGGCTTCCCTGGCCGCGGCGATCCCGCGCAGAACATCGTTCAGACGGTCGCGGCGCGAGAGCTCCTCGAACAGCGCGCCGTCCATCGTATCGAGCGACACGTTGATCCGGCGCACGCCCGCGCCCGCCAGGTCTTCGGCGAATTTCTCGAGCTGGGTGCCGTTGGTGGTGAGCGTCAGCTCTTCCAGCCCGTCGCCGAGCTTGCGGCCGATGGCGCGGACCAGCTCGATCACGTCGCGCCGCACCAGCGGCTCGCCGCCGGTCAGGCGGATCTTGGTCACGCCGCGGTCGATGAAGGCCAGCGCCAGCTTGTGCAGCTCCTCGAGGCTGAGCACGTCCTTGCGCGGCAGGAACTGCATCTGTTCGGGCATGCAGTACGAACAGCGCAAGTCGCAGCGGTCCGTCACCGACAGCCGCAGATAGCTGATCCGCCGGTTGAACGCGTCGACGAGGGGGGTGCTGCAACTCATGGGGTCATTCTGAAGGCTGGCGGGAGCAAACTCAACGCATTCCGGCTTGGTAGGTGATTCGTTCAGCTTTCACCGCGATTTGCTGGCGAAGTTTACACGAACCGGACAAGGTTGACACGGTCCAGGGACCAAAGCGCCGCTGCCCCCGAGAGCGTCGTATCGAGCAGAGTGGACACCTGTGAAACTCGTTCGGATCATGATGCCTTACCGCAAAGCAGATCGGCGCCGTGTAGGACAGCCCCAAGTTCAATCGACAACCAGCAGCTGGCCGGTAATCCCGGGAGCCTGCGCCAGCCAGTCGATCGTCGTCGCCATCGCCTGTTCGTCGCGGCCGGCGATCCCGTTGACGCGCTTGGGGGCCGCCTCGCGGGCCAGGTCCTGCACCGCGGCAAGCCGCCATCCGCGATGGTCGTAGGCAGCGGCGGAGAATACCAGCGCGAGCGCCTCGCTCGTTCCCAGCGCCTCACGAGCCTTGTCGAGCCACTCGCGGTGAAATCTGGCCGCTGCATCGAGCGCGCTTTCGGGCAGGCCCTCGATCCGCAGCACCGCCTGACCCATCAGCGCCGCTCGCGCGTCAGCGTGATGCCGATCTTCTCGTCGGCTTCCGAGAGCGCCAGCTTGACGATCTTGACGCTGACTTCCTCGACGCGCGCATCCTGCACGAAAAGCGTGTCGCACACGTGCTCGGCGACCGCCTCGATCAGCTTGAAATGCGTGTTCTCGCCCAGCGCGCCGGAGGCGGCGAACTTGAGGTCCATGTAGTTCTTGCTCGCGTCGAGTGACGTGTCCGGCTCGTAGCGCGGCTGTTCCTTCAGTTTCACGCGAATGGTGAAGCGCAGCGGCTGCGGACGGCCGGTTTCTTCCGAGTAGATCCCGGTGTGCACCAGCTGCTCGAAGTCGGCGATCTCGAGAAAGAGCGAATCGGCCATGGCTGCCCTTACTCCGGATTCGACCAGCGGGCGAAGATCGCCGTCGGAAGGAGGCGCGCCCCCTGCCCTTCCTCGCGCACGGCCAGGTCGCCGTGCTCGATCATGCCGGGCAAGTCGGCGAAATGTTCCGCAAGCAGGCCGGCGAGCGCGAGGCTGCTCATCCGCACGGCGTAGACGGTGAGGAACAGGAAGCGGCTTTCGCCATCGAGCAGCTTGCGGCAATCGGCGATCAGCGGCGGCAGGCCTTCCTCGAGGCGCCAGACCTCGCCGTCGGGACCGCGGCCGAACTTGGGCGGGTCGAGGATGATTCCGTCGTAGCGCTTCTCACGCCGCACCTCGCGCGCGGCGAACTTGGCGGCGTCGTCGACCAGCCAGCGGATCGGCCGTTCGGCCATGCCTGCCAGCGCGGCGTTCTCGCGCGCCTGCGCGACCGACTTCTTGCTCGCATCGACATGGGTGACGGGGCCGCACTCGCTGAGCGCCAGAGTGCCGACGCCGGTGTAGCCGAACAGGTTGAGCGTCTGGGCGTCGTCGCGGCCGGTGAGCTGCCCGCGCATCCACTCCCACACCGGCGCCATGTCCGGAAAGTAGCCGAGGTGCCGGAAGGGGGTGCACTGCGCGGTGAAGCGGACCTCGTTCCACGCCAGCGGCCAGCCGTCGGGCGGAACCTCGCCGGTGAACTGCCAGCGGCCCCCGCCGTCCTCGTCCGAGCCGGGGACGAACTCGCCGTCGGACTGCCACTCGGCCAGCCGGGGCGACCACAGCGCCTGGGGCTCGGGGCGGATGAAGCGATAGGGGCCGTAGCGCTCGAGCTTGCGCCCGTCGCCGCTGTCGACGAGGCCATAATCGGCCCAGCCCGCCCCTTCCATGATCACCGGTGGCTGGACCAGCTCCGCCATCAGCGGCTGGGCGCCGCGTGCTCGGCGACGTAGGCGGCGATGGCGTCGTAGTCGCCGGGCAGCTCGACATAGCGCTCGTCGCGCTCGAACAAGTCGCCGACGCGGGTGGGAAGCTGCGGACGCTGGCCGGTCGCGCGCTCGACCGCATCGGGGAACTTGGCGGGGTGCGCGGTGGCCAGCGTGACGATGGGCACGTCAGGCGGCAGGTCGGCGGCGCGGGCCGCGTGGAGACCGATCGCGGTGTGCGGGTCGATCACCTCGCCGTCGCAGGCCTCGCAGGCCCAGCGCATCGCCTGGCTCATCTGGTCGGCATCGACGCGCGCGCTGGCGAACAGGGCGGCAGCGCCCTCGCGCTGGGCGTTGGTCAGGCGCATCGCCTTCGAGGCCTCGAAGCCGCGCATCTGCTCGGCCAGCGCCAGGCCGTCGCGCCCGCCAACGTCGAACAGCAGGCGCTCGAAGTTCGAGCTGACCTGGATGTCCATCGACGGCGCCGCGGTCGGCGTGACTTTGCCGGCCGAGTAGTCGCCCGCCGACAGCGCGCGGTGGAGGATGTCGTTGACGTTGGTGGCGACGATCAGCCGCTCGATCGGCAGGCCCATCCTGGCGGCGACGTGGCCGGCGAAGACGTCGCCGAAGTTGCCGGTCGGCACGCTGAAGGCGACCTTGCGCTCCGGTCCGCCAAGCTGCAGCGCGGCGGCGAAGTAGTAGACCACTTGCGCCATCAGCCGCGCCCAGTTGATCGAGTTGACCGCGCTGATGTGGAAGCGACCGGTCATGGCCTGATCGCCGAACATCCGCTTCACCATCGCCTGGGCATCGTCGAAACTGCCGTCGATGGCGATATTGTAGACGTTGGGCGCCTTGACGGTGGTCATCTGCCGCCGCTGGACGTCGCTCACCCGGTCCTTGGGGTGGAGCATGAAGATGTCGATCCGCTCGCGCCCGGCCACCGCGTCGATCGCCGCGCTGCCGGTGTCGCCGCTGGTCGCGCCGACGATCGTCAGGCGTTCGTCGCGGCGCGAGAGGAACTCTTCGAACAGCAGCCCGAGGAGCTGGAGGGCAACGTCCTTGAACGCCAGCGTCGGGCCGTGGAACAGCTCCAGCAGCCAGTGGCGCTCGTCGAGCTGAGTCAGCGGAGTGACCGCTACGTGGGCGAAACGTCCGTAGGCCTGCTCGCACAGCTCGCGCAGCCGCTGCGGCGTAAGGCTGTCGCCGACGAACGGTTGCATCACCCGCGCGGCAAGCCCGGGGTACGAAAGCCCGCGCATCGCCGAGATCTCTTCGATAGTGAATCTTGGCCATTCGCGCGGCAGGTACAGGCCGCCATCGGCCGCCAGCCCCGCCAGCGTGGCGCCTTCGAAATCGAGCGCCGGAGCGCTGCCGCGGGTCGAGACGTACTCCATCCGGAGCGCCGGTTAGCCGTGCCGCGGGCGGCTAGCAAGCAATCGGCGCTAGGCGGGCTGGTGGTTTTCCTTCCCCTGCCCCTCCAGCTCGCGCTTCAAGCGCGAGAGCCCGGCCGCCGCGCCGGCCGCGTGCGGGCCGATCCAGCGCTCATGGATCGCCTGGATCGGCATCGCGTCGAGGTAATTGAATCGCTCGCGCCCTTTGCGCAGCGGGATCACCAGTCCCGCCTCCTCGAGTACCCTGAGATGCTGCATCACCGTGCAGCGGTCGAGCTCGGCGAAGGCGGCGCAGAGCTGCTTGGTGGTCAGCGGGCGTAGCTTGAGCGCGTCGCAGATTTCCCGCCGCACCGGGTTGGCGAGCGCCTTGAACACACGGTCCAGCTGATCGTCGGTTGACATGTTATGTTTTTATAACATATTTGGCCGCGACTCAACAGGAGATTTTCCGATGGACCTCAAGTTCCGAGTGTTCGCGTACATCTCGAAGCCGGTGCACGAGGTGTTCGAAGCGGTCGCCGATCCGGCCCAGCTGTCGCACTACTTCACCACCGGTGGCGCGAAGGGCCGGCTCGAGGAAGGTGCGACGGTGACCTGGGACTTTCACGATTTCCCCGGCGCCTTCCCGGTCTACGTGACCGAAGTCGTGCCTGACGAGCGCATCGTGCTCGAATGGAAAGCCAACGAGCAGGGCGAGAACGTGCCGGACTACCGCACGACGGTGACCATGGCCTTCAAGCCGACCGACGACGGGCGGACGATGGTCGAGATCGCCGAGGAAGGCTGGCGCGAGACGCCGACCGGCCTCAAGGCGAGCTACGGCAACTGCATGGGCTGGGCGCAGATGCTCGCGGCGCTCAAGGCCTGGGCCGAGCACGGCATCAACTTGCGCGAAGGGATGTACAGGTAGCCTAGCTCGGGTTCTCGGCGCGCCATTTCTTGTTCAGCGCGAGGACGTAGATCACCAGCGCCGTCATCGCGAACAGGAACCATTGCACGGCGTAGGACAAGTGGTTGTTCGGCAGGTCGCGCGGATCGGGCGGCGCGAGCTGCGCGAGCCCGGCTTGCGCCGGCGCGGCGACCAGGCGCACGCCCCTGTCGGAACCGGCGACGAAACCGCCCACTTCGCCGCCGCTCCATTGCGGCGGCGCCGGATCGGTCGACCAGCCGAGCGCGACATCGGCCTGACCGCCGCCCAGCAGGTTGCAGTGGGCAATGTGCGCCCATCCCGAACGCCCGTCGGCCGCGCGCCCGGCGATGGCGCCCATGCCGGTCACTTCGGCACAATCGAAATGGCTGTGGCGATAGAGCGCCTGCGGGATCTCCGCCGGCGTGGATGGCCATGGGACCTCGGAATTCATCGTCTCGGCCGCCAGGTAGCGGGCGATCAGCGCTTCCTTCCACTGCTTGCGGTGCAATTGCCACACGCCGAGGCCGATCATCGTTGCCACGACGGCGAGGACGACGACGGTCGAGACGATCGGAATCCGCCGGGTCACTTGCGCCCGGCCTCGCCGGCTTTCTGGCGGTATTCGGACCACATCAGCGCCGACTTCGACAGGCGCAGGCCCCCCATCACTCCGGCGGTCGTCAGCGGCACCCACAGCAACACGTGGACCCACCACGGCGGCTCGACCGACAATTGCAGGGTCAGCGCCAGCGCAACGACGATCGCCCCGACGATCATCGTCAGGAACGCCGCCGGCCCATCGCCGACGTTGAACTTGCTGAAATCGAGCCCGCAGGAGGCGCAAGTCGCGGCGAACTTGATCGGCCCGGTGAACAGCGTCCGCTCCCCGCAGCGCGGGCAAAGACCGAAAAGGGCAGCCTCGCCAAGCGCGGGCTGCCCTTTCGATGAGTCCGGCTCTCCGGGCACGGGCTTATTCGTAAACCGCGCCCCAGCCGCCCCAGACGTAAACCACCACGAACAGGAACAGCCACACCACGTCGACGAAGTGCCAGTACCACGCCGCCGCTTCGAAGCCGAAGTGCTGGCGCGGGGTGAAGTGGCCCTTGTAGGCGCGGATCAGGCAGACGGTGAGGAAGATCGTGCCGATGATCACGTGGAAGCCGTGGAACCCGGTCGCCATGAAGAACGCCGAGCCGTAGGTGTTCTTGCCGAAGCCGAACGGGGCGTTGGCGTATTCGTAGGCCTGGATGCTGGTAAAGGTCAGGCCGAGCAGGATCGTCAGCCACAGGCCCTTCTTCAGGCCGGCGCGGTCGCCGTGAATCAGGCAGTGGTGCGCCCAGGTCACCGTGGTGCCCGAGCACAGCAGGATCAGCGTGTTGAGCAGCGGCAGGTCGAACGGATTGATGACCTCCTCGATCGACTTCGGCGGGAAGACCCCGCCGACCGTTTCGGCCAGCACGTTGGGGAACAGCGCGAAGTCGAACCAGCTCCAGAACCAGCCGACGAAGAACATCACTTCCGAGGCAATGAACAGGATCATGCCGTAGCGCAGGTGCAGCTGCACCACCGGGGTGTGATCGCCCTGCTGCGCTTCCTTCACGACGGCCGAGAACCACGAGTAGAACGTCGCGATCAGGCCCATCACGCCGAGCCCGAGGACGATCTGCCAGTTGGCCATCGAGTGCATGAACAGCACCATTCCGCTGGTGAAAGTGAGCCCCGAGGCGGCGCCGATCAGCGGCCAGATGTTCGGCGGCAGGATGTGGTATTGATGGTTCTTGGCACCGGCCATGATGACTTGCTTCCTGGTCCTTGTTGGTCAGGCCCTTAATGGCCCCCGCGGCTTCGGTCCAGAGGGTGCTAGCCCTCTTTCTTCACCTCGTGAAACGTATAGCTCAAGGTGATCTGCTGGATGTCCCTGGTGTCGGGATCGTCGAGGATCTTCGGATCGACGTAATAGATCACCGGCATGCGCACCGACTGATGCGGCTGCAGCGTCTGCTCGGTGAAGCAGAAGCACTGGATCTTGTTGAAATATGACCCTGTCTGCTCGGGCACGACGTTGAACGTGGCGGCGCCCGTGACCGCACGGTCCGAGTTGTTCTGGGCCAGGAAGATCGCCATGTCGCGCTCGCCGATGGCCATGGTCTGGGTGACCTGGAGCGGCTTGAAGGTCCACGGCATCCCGCGCTCGACTTGCGCGTCGAAGCGCACCGAGATGGTCGGGCCGCCCGCGCTCTTGGCGAATTGCGAAGCGTCGGTTGCCTGCGATTCCGTCGCCCGCTGAGTGGTTCCGGCGAACCCCGTCACCTGGCAGAACAGGCGGTACAGCGGCACCGCGGCGAAGCCCAGTCCGAGCATCGCCAGCGCGACCAGGACCATGATCAGGCCGACGCGGCGGTTGCGATTTGCCATGGCTCAGCCCGCGATCTTGGCCCAGGTGATCGCGTAGAACAGGGCAACCAGGGCGGCGAGGACAAGCCCCAGCGCCACGTTGCGCCCGCGCCGCGCGCGCTTGAGGGCCTCTTGTTCTTCGGGGGTCATGCCGCAAGCCCTTGCCCGAGGATCAGCCGGTCCGCAACCAGCGCCGCGAACAGCGCGAACAGGTAGAGCACCGAATAGCCGAACAGCCGCTTTTCCGGCTTCATCCGGTCACCCTCGGCCGAGCGGCGCAGCGCCACGGGAATGCACAGCGCCACGAACAGCGCTGACAGGGCCACCGCGGCCACGCCGTAAATCGCGCCCACCCCGCCGATCCACCACGGCGCCAGGCTGACGGCGAACAGCACGATCGCGTAGGCGAGGATCTGCCGCCGCGTTGCCGCCTGGCCGGCCACCACCGGCAGCATCGGAATGCCGGCCTTGGCGTAATCGCTCTGCACGAACAGCGCGAGCGCCCAGAAATGCGGCGGGGTCCACATGAAGATGATCGCAAACAGCAGCACCGGCATCCACGTGATGTGCCCGGTCACCGCGACCCACCCGATCAGCGGCGGGAACGCCCCGGCGCCGCCGCCGATGACGATGTTCTGCGGCGTGCGCGGCTTGAGCCAGATGGTGTAGACCACCGCGTAGTAGAGGATCGAGATCGCCAGAATGATCGCGGCCAGCCAGTTCACCGCCAGGCCCATGATCAGCACCGAGGCGACCGAAAGCGCGATTCCGAAATCGCGGGCGTTGGTGCGCTCCATTCGGCCACCCGGCAACGGCCGCTTGGCGGTGCGTTTCATCCGCGCGTCGAGGTCGGCTTCCCACCACTGGTTGAGCGCCCCCGCCCCGCCGGCGCCCAGCGCGATGCACAGCACCGCGGTGAAGCCGAGCACCGGGTTGATGTGCCCCGGCGCGGCGAGCAGGCCGCACAGCCCGGTGAACACGACCAGGCTCATCACCCGCGGCTTCGTCAGCGCGAAATAGTCGCGCCATTCGGACGGGAGCGTGGTGGAGGCAGCGGCGGTCGGCATGGCAAGTACGGTCATGGGTCCAATCATGGAAAAGGGCGCACCGTTCCCGGCGCGCCCCGATCCTTATCAGCCTTTGCGAGGCGTAGCGATCAATGCGCGCCGGCGGTCGAGGCGTCGCCGATGGCGTTGTGGTGCGAGTGATGCTCCTCGATCACCGGCAGCGTTTCGAACTGGTGGAACGGCGGCGGGCTCGACAGCGACCATTCGAGCGTGGTCGCGCCTTCGCCCCAGTAGTTGCCCGCGGCCTTCTTGCCGGCGGTGAACGCGTAGACCAGGTTCACGAAGAAGATCACCATCCCGGTGGCCATGATCAGGTAGCCGTAGGACGAGACCTCGTTCCAGAACTTGAACGCCGGCGCGTAATCCGGATAGCGGCGCGGCATGCCGTTCATCCCGAGGAAGTGCTGCGGGAAGAAGACCACGTTCACGCCGATGAAGAACACCCAGAAGTGCAGGTGCGCGAGAAACTCGCTGTGCATCCGCCCGCTCATCTTCGGGAACCAGTAATAGAAGCCGGCGAACAGCGAGAACACCGCGCCGAGCGACAGCACGTAATGGAAGTGCGCGACGACGTAGTAAGTGTCCTGCAGATTGTCGTCGATGCCGCCGTTGGCGAGCACCACGCCGGTCACGCCGCCGACGGTGAACAGGAAGATGAAACCGAGCGCCCAGACCAGCGGGCTCTTGAACTCGAGGCTGCCGCCCCACATCGTCGCGATCCAGCTGAAGATCTTGATGCCGGTCGGCACCGCGATGACCATCGTCGCCGCAGTGAAGTACATCTTGGTGTTTACCGACATGCCGGTGGTGTACATGTGGTGCGCCCAGACCACGAAGCCGACCACGCCGATCGCGACCATCGCGTAAGCCATGCCGAGATAGCCGAACACCGGCTTGCGGCTGAACGTGGCGACGATCTGGCTGATCATCCCGAAGCCCGGGATGATCATGATGTAAACCTCTGGGTGGCCGAAGAACCAGAACAGGTGCTGGTAGAGCACCGGGTCGCCGCCGCCCGACTGGTCGAAGAACGTGGTCCCGAAGTTGCGGTCGGTGATCAGCATGGTGATCGCCGCGGCCAGCACCGGCAGCGCCAGCAGCAGCAGGAACGCGGTGACCAGCACCGACCACACGAACAGCGGCATCTTGTGCAGCGTCATGCCCGGCGCGCGCATGTTGAAGATCGTGGTGATGAAGTTGATCGAGCTCATGATCGAGCCCGCGCCGGCAAGGTGCAGCGAGAAGATCGCGAAGTCGACCGCCGGCCCTGGCGATCCGGTCGTGGATAGCGGCGCGTAGACCGTCCAGCCGACGCCCGCTCCGTGCGCCGTTCCGCCGGGCATGAACACCGAGGTCATCAGCGAGGTGAAACCCGCCACGGTCAGCCAGAAGGCGACGTTGTTCATCCGCGGGAAGGCCATGTCCGGCGCGCCGATCATCAGCGGCACGAACCAGTTGGCGAAGCCGCCCATCGTCGCCGGCATGACCACGAAGAAGACCATGATCAGGCCGTGCGCCGTGATCAGCACGTTCCAGGTATGCAGCGCCTGGTCCATGTCGGTATTGCCGTTCAGCCACAGCGAAATCTGGCCGAGGATCTGGATGCCCGGCTGGGCCAGTTCCCAGCGCATCAGGCCCGAGATCGCCCCGCCGATGATCCCGGCGAAGATCGAGAACACCAGGTACAGTGTGCCGATGTCCTTGTGGTTCGTCGACATGAACCAGCGGGCGAAGAAGCCCGGCTTGTGATCGGCGTCGTGATGATGTTCTTCGGCGTGAGCCTGGAAGGTGTCGGCGGTGGTGGCCATGGCTTAACTAACCTTGCTTGGTATCTCGTGGGCCGCTCAGGCGGCGGGACCGGCGGCGGGCGATGCGGGCGTCTCAGGGCCGGGCGCCTGGCCGGCGGCGGGCGCGCCCGGTGCTGCGGAGGCTGCGGGCTGTTTCTCAGTGGCCGGCAGCGCCGCCTTGGCGCCTTTCACCGTGCCGCCCTGCGAGGCGATCCAGGCGTTGAACTTGTCCATCGGCACGGCTTCGACGGCGATCGGCATGTAGCCGTGGCGCGCGCCGCACAGTTCCGAGCACTGGCCGTAGTAGATGCCGGGCTCTTCGATGAACAAGGTCTTCTCGTTGATCCGGCCGGGCACGGCGTCGAGCTTGAACCACAGGCTCGGCACGGCGAAGGCATGGATCACGTCGGCGCCGGTGGTCTGCAGCCGGATCGGCACGCCGACCGGAAGCACCATGCGGTTGTCCGCCGCGAGCTGCGGCGGCTCGCCGCGCTTCACCGCCTCTTCGTCGGGCAGCATGTGCGAGATAACTTCGAAGCCGCCGTTGTCGGGATAGCTGTAGCCCCAGTACCACTGGTAACCGGTGGCCTTGACGGTCAGCGCGTCCTTCGGCGGGCTCTTGTACTGGCGCGAGAGCAGCGTGATCGAGGGCACCGCGATGACCACCAGGATCAGCACCGGTATCACCGTCCAGATGATCTCGATCAGCGTGTTGTGGCTGGTCTTCGACGGCACCGGGTTGCGGCGGCGGTTGTATCGCACGGTGACCCACAGCAGCAGGGCCAGCACGAACAGGCTGATCACGGTGATGATCGGGATCAGCAAGACCTGGTGGAAACGGTAAGCGAACCGCCCGGTCGGCGAGTACTGCTTCTGGAAATCGATCGCCCCGGGAGTCGGCGCACCCTTGATCCATTCAGGACCGAGCGGCGTATAGGCCGAGGCGGCCGGTGCGGCCGGTGCGGCCGATGTGTCGGCGGCCTTCGCGGGCGGCGCGGCAGGACTGGCAGCGCTCGCGGCAACTTGCGGCGTGGCTTGCGCGACCGCCGCTTGCGGGGCCGCGAAAAGGGCCAGGGCTGCGAAGAAAAATACCAGGAAACTCAACCGCTTGCGGGCGATGTCGCCGAAATTCATCTGGTGCACGCTTTCGTTCCGTAAGCTTGGCGCGCGAATGCGCGAGAGGCCCGAGCGGGCCGGTTTCGCCGGGCCTATACGCCCGCTTGCCCCATGCCTCAAGCGCTTCTAGGGAGATTTTTCGACAGGCCCGTTGACGCAGCGGGGGCCGCCAATTCTGGGGATTTGTCAAACCACCATGACCGACGACGAGGTCCTCGCAGAGTTCCGCGCCAGCCATGCGCTGCTCGAAGGGCATTTCAAGCTCTCCAGCGGCCGTCACAGCGCGCACTATCTGCAATGCGCCCGGGTGCTGATGAACGCGGAGCGCGCCGGAAAGCTGGCGCGCGCGCTGTGCCAGAAGATCCCGCGCGAGATTCGCAGCCAGGTGGAGAAAGTCGTCTCGCCGGCGATGGGCGGGGTCATCATCGGCCACGAGATGGGCCGCACGCTCGAGGTCGACGCGGTGTTTCTCGAGCGGCCGAGCGGCACGTTCGAGCTGCGCCGGGGCTTCGATGTCAAGGAAGGCGAGAAGGTCCTGCTGGTTGAGGACGTGGTCACCACCGGCCTCTCCAGCGGGGAGGCGATCAAGGCCGTGCGCAAGGCCGGGGGCGAAGTTCTCGCCGCTGCCGCGCTGGTCGACCGGTCAGCCGGCGAAGCCGACTTCGACGTGCCGTTCTTCGCGCTCGTCGAGATAAACTTCCCGACGTACGCCCCCGGCGAAGTGCCGCCCGAGCTCGCCGCGATACCGCTCGAGAAGCCGGGGAGCCGGAAGGGTTGACCGGAAGGCTCCGTCTCGGCGTCAACATCGACCACGTCGCGACAATCAGGAACGCGCGGGGCGGCGATCATCCCGATCCGGTCCGCGCCGCCGAGATCGTCGCCCGTTGCGGCGGCGACGGGATCACTGCCCATTTGCGGGAGGACCGGCGGCACATCCGCGACGACGACCTCAGGCGCATCCAGGAAGCGACCGACCTGCCCCTCAACCTCGAGATGGCGGCGACCGAGGAGATGCTGGCGATCGCCCTCGCCCACCGCCCGCACGCCGCCTGCATCGTCCCCGAGAAGCGCGAGGAAGTGACCACCGAAGGTGGGCTCGACGCCGCCGGCCAGCACAACCGCCTGCAGCCGATCGTCTCCCGGCTGGCCGACGCCGGCATCCGCGTGAGCCTGTTCATCGAGGCGAGCGAGCGCCAGCTCGAGGCGGCGCTGCGGCTCGGCGCCCCGGTGGTCGAGTTCCACACCGGCGAATATGCCCACGCGACCGGTGAGCAAATCCCGGTCGAGCTCAAGCGCATCGCCGACATGGCCGCGCTCGCCGCCAAGAACGGCATCGAGCCCCACGCCGGCCATGGGCTGACATACGAGAACGTCCAGCCGATCGCCGCGATACCGCAACTCGCCGAGCTCAACATCGGCCACTACCTGATCGGCGAGGCGATCTTCGTCGGGCTCGAGCCGGCGGTGACGCGGATGCGCGAGTTGATGGACCTGGCACGCTAGGCGATTGCAATGATCATCGGCCTCGGCTCCGACCTGTGCAACATCGAGCGGATCGAGGCCGCGCTTGCGCGCCACGGGAATCGCTTCGAGCAGCGCTGCTTCACCGAGATCGAGCGGGCCAAGGCGGCGCGGCGGCCGTTCACCCGCGCGGGCACCTACGCCAAGCGCTTTGCCGCCAAGGAAGCCTTCTCCAAGGCGGTCGGCACCGGGTTCTACCGCGGCGTCTACATGAAGGACATCGGGGTGGTGAACGCGCCTTCGGGCGCGCCGACGCTGGAACTGACCGGCGGGGCCGCCAAGCGGCTTGCGGAAATGGTCCCGGACGGCCATGAGGCCGTCATTCATCTCACCCTCACCGACGACCATCCATGGGCCCAGGCTTTCGTGGTCATCGAGGCCCGCCGGCTGTGAAATCCGAAAGTCCCGAACGCGCAATGGACGACCAAGCTCCCCCACCGAAGACCGACGATACGAAAGCGGAAGCCAAGAAGATCGACTGGGTCCGAGAGATCCGCGGCCTGGCGCTGATGCTGCTGGCGGTGCTGGCGTTCCACACATTCGTCGCCAAGCCGTTCTACATCCCCTCAGGCTCGATGGAGCCGAACCTGCTGGTCGGCGACCGGCTGGTGGTCAGCAAGTATCCCTACGGCTGGAGCTGGGTTTCGGCGAGCTTTCACATCCTGCCGCGCAGCCACTGGCGGGTCGCCCCCAAGACGCCCGAGTACGGCGACATCGTCATCGTCGTCCCGCCCGACAAGAACGAGGACTACATAAAGCGCGTCATCGGCTTGCCCGGCGATACCATTGCGGTGGTCGGCGGGCAGGTCATCCTCAACGGCAAACCGGTGCCGAGGGAGATCGAGCCTCCGGTGCAGATCCCCGAGGATTCGCAGATCTGCGACGGCCGTCCATGCCTGTCCGAGTTCAACATCTACCGCACGGTTCTGCCGAGCGGCAAAGTGACCTACCAGCCGCCGACCTACCGCGAGACGCTGCCGAACGGCGCGAGCTATCTGGTGCTCGACGACGGCAACAGTCCCGGGGACAATTACGGCCCGGTCACCGTCCCCGACGGCGATGTGTTCCTGATGGGCGACAATCGCGACCATTCGGCCGACAGCCGTTTCCCGTCCGGACCCGGCTTCGACGGCCTGGGTGGGCCGGTACCGATCGCCAACGTCGGCGGACGGGCGGAGTTCATCACGTTCTCGCTCGACGGCTCGACCGGATGGAACCCGCTGAGCTGGTGGAAATCCTTGCGCCCCGGCCGTGCCTGGACCAGTCTGCGCCCCGAAATCAGGGGAAAGGGTAAGCCCGGATGAGCAAGGCCGTCGACGAGGCCGAACCCAAGGTCGGCTCCAGTCCGACGCACATCGCCAACCCTGAGCTACGCAAGGAAGCCAAGCGCGCGGCCGTGTGGGCCGCGGTGATCGGCATCGCGGTGCTGGCGGTCTACATATCGCAGGCTCTGCTGGTGATCTTCGGGGCGATGGTCTTCGCGGCCATGCTCGACGGTGGAGCGCGGCTCCTCGGCCGGGTCATGCCGGTCGGGCGCGGTTGGCGGCTCGCGCTGGTGATTGCGCTGATGCTCGCTTTCATCGTCTGGCTGTTCTGGTTCGCCGGTTCGCAGATCTCGCAGCAGGCGGCGCAACTGCCGGCGCTCGTCGCCGAGCAGCTGAGCCGCCTCATCGCTTGGCTGCAATCCAAGGGTTTCGCCGCCAGCCAGGACGATGTCAGCCGGCTTTTCGGCACCTTCGCCAGCGGCGTCGGCATCGTCACCCGGGCCATCGGCGGAATTCTCGGCGCGGGCGCGACACTGCTGCTGGTAGTGACGATCGGGCTCTATCTCGCATTCGAGCCACGGCTTTACGAGCGCGGCCTCGCCTGGATGTTGCCGCAAAGCTCGCGCGGTGAATTCTACATCACGGCCGAGCGAATGGCCTTCACCTTGCGCCGGCTGATGGCCGGACGGCTGGTGGGCATGGCGTTCGAGGGCGTGTTCACATTCCTGATGCTGTTCTTCTACGGGGTGCCGATGGCGGCTCTGCTGGGGATCATCACGGGGCTACTCGCCTTCATCCCCAACATCGGCGCGATCGTCTCGGGCATCCTGATGGTGCTGGTCGGCTTTTCCGGGGGCACAGAGATGGGGCTCTATACGATCTTCGTCTACGTCGTGGTGCAGAATGTCGATGGCAACATCGTCGTACCTCTGATCGCGCGGCGAACGGTCGACCTCGCCCCTGCGCTGGTGCTGGCGTTCCAGCTGATCATGGGCATCCTGTTCGGCATCCTCGGCCTGTTCCTGGCCGATCCGTTGCTGGCATTGACCAAGCTCTGGCTGACGCGCCGGGCGGAAATCGCCGACCTCAAGCGCGATGGCGCGTAAGTTCCTATACTTCATCGTCGTCTGCGTGCTTCTCGTGTTCGCCGCGCTGCTGGCGATGCGGCTGTGGCCGGCCGCGCTCAGCCGCCTCGCGTTTGCTCCGACCGGGCATTTCCAGGCGCAGGCGCCGCTCGCCGGCAACGCCTATCAGGACCCGGGAATGTGGTTCGCCCGGCCGGGCCTCGGCAGCGATCCGACGCGCTGGCAGCCGCCGGGGACGCAAGGCGCCGCCGCCCCGCCGCCCGGCGATGTGCCGCCGTTCGCGGTGTTCTTCGTCCACCCGACGAGCTATCTCGAGCGCAGCCACTGGAATGCCCCGCTCGATGACAAGCCCTCCCAGGACCGGGCGCGCCTCTTCCTCAAGGGCCTCGCCAGCCCGTTCGGCCAGGCGAGCGAGATCTGGGCGCCGCGCTACCGCCAGGCAGCGGTCGGCGCGTTCCTGACCCATTCGCCCGAGGCCCGCGAGGCGCTCGATCTCGCCTACCAGGACGTCTCGCAGGCCTTCGACGAGTTCCTTGCCCATATCGGCCCCGACACCCCGGTCGTGCTCGCCGGGCACAGCCAGGGCGCGCTGCTGGTCGACGAGCTGCTGAGGAAGCGGATCGCCGGGACGCCGCTGCAGGGCCGTATCGCCCTCGCCTATCCGATCGGCTGGCCGATCTCGGCCGAACACGACCTGCCCGCGCTGGGCCTGCCCGCTTGCGCCACCCCGGAGCAGGCCGGCTGCCTGGTCACCTGGTCGAGCTTCGCCGAGCCGGCCGATCCCGGAATGCTGCTCGAATGGTACCAGCACTCGGCGGGTTACGACGGCCGGCCGCGGGGCGGCCGGGGCGTGCTGTGCGTCAATCCGCTGACCGGGACGATCGGCGGCGCGGCGCCCGCCTCGGCGAATCTCGGCACGCTGGTGCCGAGCGCCGATCTGTCGAGCGGTGAACTCCTCCCCGGGGCGGTCGCGGCGCGCTGCGGCAAGCGCGGCCTGCTGCTGATCGCCAACCCGCCGGAGCTCGGCCCCTACGTGCTGCCGGGCAACAACTACCACGTCTACGACATCCCGCTGTTCTGGGAGAACTTGCGGCTCGACGTAGCGCGCAGGATGCGGACATGGTCGACGCAGCACCGCTGATCGCCGAGAGCGCCGCCGAGCTGCGCGCAACTTTGCCCGAAGGCGGCGTGCTGCTCGGGCTCGACCTCGGCACCAAGACCATCGGCACCGCGCTGAGCGACGCCGGCTGGCGCTTCGCCACCGCCGGCAAGACCCTGCCGCGCGGCAAATTCTCGCGCGACCTGGAAGCGCTGCGGGCGCTCGCGCAGGAACGCCATGTCGCCGGCATCGTCATCGGGCTACCGCTCAACATGGATGGCAGCGAGGGACCGCGCGCGCAATCGGCCCGCGCCTACGCCCGCAACCTCGCCTCGCTCGCCCTGCCGGTCTTGCTGTGGGACGAACGCTGGTCGACTGCGAGCGCCGAACGCGACCTGATCGCGCAGGATGTGAGCCGGGCCAAGCGCGCCGAGCGGATCGACAGCCACGCCGCGGCGGTGATCCTGCAAGCCGCACTCGACGCGCTGGCCGGCGGCATGTTCTAGCCGACCGCTTCGAGCGCCCCGCGCCGCCGCTTCGCCTCCATGGCGACCAACCGGCTGCCTGCCCCCTCGGCTCGGCGCCACAGCTCGTCCCGCGCAGCGGGTTCGAGCACTCCCGCCTGGGCGTCGAGCGCGGTCAGGCGCATGCGGTCGCTCGGGTGCCGGCGGGCGAAGACCTCGGCGAGGTCTATCGCTTCATCCCCGCCGAGCCCCACGGCGATGCGCATGAAGACCTCGCTGGCCCCTGCGGCGAGCACGCCGGCGATCTCGCCCCGCTCAAGGTCGAACCGGTACTGGTCGAGCCAGCCTTGCGCGCCGCCGGCGCCCGCTTTGCGACGCCCGATCGACGCGCAAGGCGGCAATCGCAGGATCGACCCGCATCGCGCCGTCGCCTCACAAGAAACCGCCGCCGCCCGGCACCGCTTCGTAAGTGAAGGTAGCCAGGATGACGATCGAATCGTCGCTCCCGACGACATGGCCGATGCTGCCGAACAGGCCGGTGAGATGCGACAGGTCGGGCAGCGCCGACAGGTCGATCGACGGCAAGCTCAAGTCGAAAGAGGGCAAGTTCATGAGTGGTCTCCCTGACACGCGAGGCCGATGCCTCGCCGCGGGATGCTGCCGGGTGCAGCGATGTCGCTGAAATTAAATGATTGTAATGCGCTAGCCGCGGCGCAGGACGAGGATCAGCCCGCCCGGCAGCGGGCCCTCGTGCGGCAGGCTCATGCGCGCGGCATCGGCGCGGGCGCGGTCGAGGATCGCCGGCGGCACGCCGGGTTCGTAGAGGATCGCGTCGGCCGCGCCGAGCAGCTGCAGCTGGCGCAAGGTCAGCCCGTCGGGGGTCGGGGTGTCGATGACCAGCTCGACCCTCGTCGGTTCCGCGCCGGCACGCTGCCCCTCGCGCAGCCAGTTCGGCACCGCGGTGCTGCCGTGTTCGAGGAACGGGTCGAGCGGGCCGCCCTGCGTGAGCGCGGCGTCGAGCGCGCGGCGGCGCTCGGCTGCGTCGGGCCAACGTTCGCGCAAGGCGTCACGCGCCTTGGCGAGCGATTGCGCGAGCAGGCCGAGGCTGTCGGGAAGCAGCGCTTCCAGACGCAGCCGCAAGTGCTTGGCGAGGCCGGCGGAGGTGCCGTCGGTGCCGACGGCGATCTGCACCGGATCGCGGTCGAGCACGCTAGGGGTGATGAAGTCGCACAGCGCGGGGCGGTCGGCGACGTTGACGAGTACTCCCGCACGGTGGAGGCGGACGACCGCCGCTTCGGCCTCTCCCTCGTCGTCGACGGCGACGAACGCCAGCCGTGCACCGCGTTCGATGCCGACCTGGAGGTCGCCCACGGCCACTCCGCCGGCGCGTTCGACCAAGCGGCGCTTGGCGTCCGCCGCGGGCCCCTCCCCCAGCACGATCACCGGCTGGCCGGCGATGCGATGGAAGAGCGGCAGGCTTTTCACCCCAGCCACTCCGGCACCCGCTCGGCGGCGTAGATCTCTTCGGGCGGAATGCGGTCGGCGACGACCGCATACCGATCGCCGTCGACGAGCACCTCGGGCACGAAGCCGCGGCTGTTGTAGCTCGAAGCCATCGTCGCACCGTAGGCCCCGGCGGTGCGGAACACCGCGAGGTCGCCGGCCTTGAGCGCGTCGCACTCGCGGTCGCGGGCGAAAGTGTCGCCGGTCTCGCAGATCGGCCCGACGATGTGCGCGGTCATCCGCTCGCCGGTCGGCCTGACGGCATCGAAATCGTGCCACGCGCCGTAGAGCGCCGGGCGCGCGAGGTCGTTCATCGCCGCGTCGACGACCACGAACGGGGGCCGGTTGCCGTTGCGCTTCACCCGGATCACGCGGGTCAGCAGCACGCCCGCGTTGCCGGCGATCACCCGGCCGGGCTCGAACATCAGCTCGACGTTCCAGCCCTGCGTCACCCGCGCGACCATCGCACCGTATTCCGCCGGGCTCGGCAGCACTTCGCCGGCCTTGTAGGGGACGCCGAGGCCGCCGCCGAGATCGACGTGAGTCACTTCGTGGCCGGAGGCGCGCAGCGTCGCCAGCAGCGCGCCGACTTTCTCGAACGCCTGTTCGAGCGGGGCGAGGTCGGCCAGCTGGCTGCCGATGTGCACCGCCAGGCCGCGCATCTGCAGGCTCGGCAACCGCGAAAGGCGGTCGTAAATGCCGGTGGCCAGGTCGTACGGCACGCCGAACTTGTTGTCGGCCTTGCCGGTCGAGATCTTCTCGTGCGTGCCGGCGTCGATGTCGGGGTTGACCCGCAGCGCGCAGGCGGCGGTCAGGCCCTTATCCTCGGCGATCGCCGCCAATTCGAGCCCCTCTTCCTCGGATTCGACGTTGAACTGGCCGATCCGCGCATCGAGCGCATCGGCCATTTCACGCGCGGTCTTGCCGACGCCGGAAAAGACGATCTCCGCCGCCGGAATCCCCGCCGCCAGCGCGCGCCGCATTTCGCCGCCGGAGACGACGTCGGCGCCGTATCCCTGGCGGCCGAGCACGCGCAGCACGGCGAGGTTGGGGTTCGACTTCACCGCGAAGGCGATGTGCTTGCGGGGAACGCCATCGAGCGCTTCGCGGAACACCCGCGCGTGCCGTTCGAGCGTGGCTCGCGAATAGACATAGACCGGCGTGCCGACTTCCTCGGCTATCCGGGCAAGCGGCACATTCTCGGCATAGAGTTCGCCGTTCTTCGGCTCGAAATGATCCATTCGCTCAACCTTCGGGCGGCAGGTCGAAGGGATCGTCCTGGCGTTCCTCCGACCGGGTGCGCAGCTCGACGCTGCGTTGCGGCGCGGCTTGCGGATCGGGTCTGAGCAGTTCGGCGGCGGACGGCCGGTGATCGCTGCCATAGGGCGCCGGCGGCAGCGGCGCGCTGGCGACGGGCTTGAGGTCCTTCTTCTGCGCGCAGGCCGCAGCCAGCAGCACGAGCGGGACGACGATCAGCAGGCGGCGGTTCATGAGTCCATCCCCAGCGCGCGGCGTGCTTCGGCGATGCGCTTCCTTACCTGTTCGGGCGCGGTTCCGCCATGGCTGTCGCGCGCGGCGACCGAAGCTTCGACTGACAGCGCGGCGAACACGCCCTCGCCGATGCGCCTGTCGATCGCCCGCAAATCGGCGAGCGAAAGCGCGTCGAGCGCGACACCTTTTTCCTCGGCGAGCTTCACGGCGGCGCCGGTGACGTGATGGGCTTCGCGGAACGGCAGGCCCGCCGTGCGCACGAGCCAGTCGGCGAGATCGGTCGCGGTGGCATAGCCGAGTTCGGCCGCCTGGCGCATGCGATCGGTGCGGAACTCCGCTTCCGCGACCATCCCGGTCATCGCCGCAAGCGACAGGCCGAGCAGCCCGGCCGCCTCGAACACCGGCGGCTTGTCGTCCTGCATGTCCTTCGAATAGGCCAGAGGAAGGCCTTTCATGGTGACCATCAATGCGGTGAGCGCGCCGACGATCCGGCCGGAATGGCCGCGCACCAGCTCGGCCGCGTCGGGGTTCTTCTTCTGCGGCATGATCGAGCTGCCGGTGCTCAGCGAATCCGGCATGCGCACGAAGCCGAACGGCTGGCTCGCCCAGATGACGAACTCCTCGGCCAGCCGCGAGAGGTGCAACGCGCACTGCGCCGCCGCGCTCAGGTAATCGAGCGCGAAGTCCCGGTCGGACACCGCGTCGAGGCTGTTTGCGGTCGGCCGGTCGAAGCCGAGCGCCTGCGCGGTCATCTCGCGGTCGACCGGAAAGCCAGTGCCGGCCAGCGCCGCGCTGCCGAGCGGGCATTCGTTGAGCCGCACCCGCGCGTCGTAGAAACGCGAACGGTCGCGCCTGAGCATCTCGTAATAAGCCATCAGGTGATGGCCGAGCGTGACCGGCTGGGCAGTCTGCAAGTGGGTGAAGCCCGGCATGATGCTGCCAGCGTGTTCCGCCGCGCGGTTGACCAGCGCACGCTGCAGCGCCGCGAGTGACGCATCGGCCTGGTCGATCGCGTCGCGCACCCACAGCCTGAAGTCGGTCGCCACCTGGTCGTTACGGCTGCGCGCCGTGTGCAGCCGCCCGGCGGCGGCGCCGATCAGCTCGGCGAGGCGGCTTTCGGTGGTCATGTGGATGTCTTCGAGGTCCCAGTTCTCGGGCACCCCGTCGCGCTCGTATTCGGCCGCCACCTGGTCGAGCCCGCGCTCGATCGCCACCGCATCCTCGCTCGAAACGATCGCGCAGGCGCCGAGCATCGCGACATGCGCCTTGCTCGCCGCTATGTCCTGCCGCCAGAGTGCCTTGTCGAAGGGGATCGAGGCGTTAATCTCGCGCATGATCGCAGCGGGCCCTTCGGCGAAGCGCCCGCCCCACATCTGGTTGGAGCCTCCTATGCCCCGTTTGCCCTTGCTGTCGCTCACGCTGCCGATCGTCCTGCTGGTGGCCGGATGCGATAGGCAAAGCGGGGGGGAGGCGCAACCAAAGGAAACTGCGGCCCCTGCAACCGCCGTTAGCGGGGACGAGGAAGCGCTCAACGGCACGCTCGACCGCAGCCACGCCGGCGAGCCCTTGCCCGATGCCACCGTCGAAGGCGCCAACGGGGTCAAGCTGCAGCTGGCCAAGCTCAAGGGCGGGGCGGTGCTGATCAACCTGTGGGCCACCTGGTGTGCGCCGTGCGTCAAGGAAATGCCGACGCTCGACCGCCTCGCCGCCGAGCCCGGAATGCCGCGCATCCTCGCGATCAGCGAGGACCTCAAGGGCGCCGCGGCGGTCAACCCGTTCCTCGAGCAGCATCAGTTCCTGCACCTGCAGACCTGGCTCGACCCACAAGCCAACCTGTCGCTCGGCTATGGCGGCAACCTGCCGACGACCGTGCTTTACGGCAAGGACGGCAAGGAAGTGTGGCGGATGATGGGCGGCTACGACTGGTCGAGCGACGAAGCGAAGGCGCTGCTCGCGGAGGCGAGTGCAAAGGGGTGATCTCGCAGTTCGCCCGCGACCTGACAGCCTTGCGCGATCGCCGCGGGGTACTGTTCGGGCTCGGCGGTGTCGCGCTGCTGGCGGGTGCGGTCGGCAAAGCGGACAAAGGCCCGGCCAAATGCCTCCTGACGCCTGCCGAAACGCGCGGCCCCTTCCCCGCCGATGCCGCCCGAGGCCCGAACGCGCTCGCGTTCGCAGGTATCAACCGCAGCGACATCCGCAGCAGCTTTGCCGGCATGGCCGGCACCGCCGGGGGCGTGCCGCTCGACCTCGAGATCTCGTTGATCGGTGCCGCCGGCGCGTGCGCTCCACTGCCCGGTTGGGGTGTTTACCTGTGGCACAACGACGCCCGCGGCGACTACTCGCTCTACAGCCTGCCGAACGCCAATTACCTGCGCGGCTTGCAGCAAAGCGATGCCAAGGGCGTCGTGCGGTTCAAGACGATCCTGCCCGGCTGCTACGGCGGCCGCGCGCCGCACATGCACTTCGAGGTCTTCTCGAGCGCCGCGGCCGCGGTGACCGGCGAACCGGCGCTGCTCGCTTCGCAATTCGCCCTACCTGAAGCGCCATGCCGCGCCGTATACGCGCGCGATCCGCGCTATGGCGACAGCCTCGGCAACCTGAATGAATGGCCGACCGCGCGCGACTTCGTGTTCCGCGACGCTAGCCCGGAGGAACTGGCTCTCGAATCGATTGCGCTGGAAGGCGATGCCGAAAAAGCCCTTCGCGGCACGGCGCGGATATCGGTCAACAGTTGACGTTCCGCCCTTCGCCGCGATCGTGGTGGGCGGTGACGGGCTCGAATTTAGGACGAAGTAGCGAGCATTTTCGTCAATGCGGTGACATTGGGCGCTTCGCATACCTCCAATAGTACCCCTCTTTGGTCTTAGCCCAACGGCGTCCAAGCGGGCACTACCATTGATGGATGAAGAAATGCCGGTTCTGGAGCGCTAATGCGCAGACGATTAGCGCCTCATGACCGGATTCTCTTCCAGCGACCGCCCTTATGGCAGTCATTTACAGTTTGAAGTTTCAGTTTAGCCGCCCAGGCGAAGCACTGACTACCTGCCGCTGAAGCGCCGCGTTGAAAGTGGACGCCTTCGACTCGTTCCCGACATTCGATCGCCGAGAGGTTCGATGACCGTAGTTCGCCAGTCTCAGAACTTCAGCGGGCTTATTGCTATGCCAGATAGCGCACACTCGTTCAGATGAAATGCCCGGAGCCTTCCTTGCCGGCAGGGTCAGACGGTCCACCTTCAGGCTTGCCTGCATCTGGCGGGTGGGGAGTAAGCAATCTTCCCCTCAGGAAATCGAGCAGAGCATTTACCCCAGGCTTGGCCGCTTTGTGAGTGGGTATCTGAGCCTTTATCCACATGGGCGGCGGACGATACGCGGAGAGAACGTGCCGTAGCATTCCGTTCGAAAGATCCTCCTCCGCGAGAAAGGCAGGCAAGATCGCAATGCCAAGGCCCCGTCGCACGGCCTCCCGCAGGATGATCGTGTCGTTGACTGATAGGCGCGGGTTTACGGTCAATCCGACGTCCCCCTCGTCCCCGTAGAAATGCCAGGTCTTGCCATGGAGCAGCGACACCAGGCAGTCATGCTCGATGAGGTTGCGAGGATGGTTCGGGCTGCCGCGTCGATCGAGGTATGCGCTGCTGGCATAGGCAGCGCAGGGATAGGGCATCAGCGGGAAGTCGCGGACGTTCTCATCCGTCGAAGGGCGGGTTCCGATCGTCAGATCGCAATTCCGGGTGAGCGGATTGTCAAGCCTGTCGGTCAAGCGAAGGTCGAGGTCGACGGCGGGATGCTCAGCGAGAAAGTCGCAGAAGATCGGCCCTAGTATCAATGCAGTGACCGACCCCGGTGCATCAACGCGGAGCAGGCCGCTTACTTCTGTTGTCGGAGCGACGTCGCGGATGTCGTCGTATTCGGTCAGCAACTTCATGCACCGGGGTAGGAGACGGGCGCCGTCTTCAGTCAGGCGCAAGTCCCTGGTCGATCGATGGAACAGGGTGACGCGGAATTCGTGCTCAAGCTGGTTGATCCGCTTGGACACCACCGAAGGCGACACCGCGAACGAGCGCGCCGCCGCCGCGAAGCTGCCCAGGCGGGCCGCGGCGAGAAACGTGCGGACGTTCAGCAGGTTATCCATCGTTCTCGATTCGAGAATTGTGACGTCGCATTAAGCGCTATTCTCGATACACGGCCATGCGCCTAACCGCAAATGCAAGACAGCGCCGGAACAAGGCGATCTGCTGGGAGAGTTCAAGTTATGATGGGCAGCATCAAAGGTGTGCACGTTTCGACATGGGCATTGGCCATTGCCAGCTGTGCCATGAGCTTCGGCCCGGCCAGCGCGCAGGATGCCGGCGGCGACGCCTCGACACAGTCCCCCGATGCCACGCCGGCCTCTGCCGATAGCGACACCGCCGGCATCGTGGTGACCGGATCGCGCATTCAATCGAGTTTCGACAGACCGACCCCCGTCACGATCCTGGGGGCGCAGCGGCTCGAGGACCGTGGGCTCACCAATGTCGGCGACGCATTGAACGAGCTGCCGGCATTCAGGGCGACACAAACTCCCGCCACATCGGGCCTCAACGCGGCACCCGGACAAGCCATTGGCGGGCGCATCCTCGACTTGCGCGGGCTCGGCGCGGTCAGGACCCTCACGCTGGTCGACGGCAAGCGCTTCGTGCCGGCGACGACCCAAGCGACGGTCGATACCAACATGGTGCCGTCGATCATGCTTTCGCGCGCGGAAGTGGTGACCGGCGGCGCCTCGGCCGTTTACGGCTCCGACGCAGTCGCCGGCGTGGTCAACCTGCTGATTGACAAGAAGTTCACCGGGTACAAAGTCAACGGCGAAGTCGGCTTCTCGAACGAAGGCGACAATTTCACCCGCCAGTTCGGCGCAGTCGGCGGTTGGAAATTTGGCGACAATCTCCACCTCGTCGTCGGCGGGGAATGGGAAAAATCGGACGGCGTCGATGCATGCCGCGAACGCGACTGGTGCGCCAACGGCCTGATCATCGTCGGCCGCAACGCGCTTGCACCTGGCCAGACGCCGACGATCCCCGCCAGCAATATCCTGCCCAACGCCAACACCTGGAGCGCCCGCTTTAACGGCGTCACCACCCCTCCATCGAGCGCCTACGTTGGGCGCGACGTTCCACTGTTGCGGCCGATCGACGGTATAGCCTTCAACGCCGACGGCACGCCGCGCCGGTTCCAGTTCGGCTACCTTGTGAATGCGATCTGGATGGCGGGTGGCGAAGGCGGCGGCCCGGCCGAGAACAACCCCTATTTCGACTTTCCAATCGTCTCGCCCACCGAACGCTACAGCACGATGGGGTACCTGACCTGGGAAGCGACTCCGAGCCTGACCCTGGAGGTGGGTGTCAATGTCGGCCAAAGCCAGGGACACCACCGGAGCGCCGCCTATCGCAGCAACGCGATCACGATCAAATCGGATAATCCGTTTATCCCTCGCTCGAGCGACCCGACCCTCGATATTCCGACCATTCTGGCGAATAGCGGTCTTACCAGCTTCACGCTTGGCAAGGGTTTCAACGATATCGGACCGGCCCAGATCGCCGTGAAAGACAATCTGTTTCGCGTAGTGACTTCAGCCAAGTACGATATCGGCGGAAGCTGGACCGCCGATCTCTATTATCAGTATGGTCACAACAAGTTCCGCAGCGACCTCACCAACAACACGATCACCTCGAATATTCAGCGTGCGCTGGACGCGACAACTCTCAATGGACAGCCGATCTGCCGCGTCAACGCCGATGCCAATCCGGCCAACGACGACCCGGCGTGCGTGCCGCTGAACCCGTTCGGTTTTGCGAACGGGGCAACCTTCCAGGCAGCCAAAGACTATGTGACGGGCGAGGGGTTCCAGACCAACGTTACCACCGAGCATGTCGTCGCAGGCAACGTGGCTGGATCGCTTTTCGACCTGCCTGCGGGCCCCTTGGGCGTCGCTGTCGGAGCCGAGTATCGCAACGACAATGTAAAGGGCGATACGGACCCTCTTTCCAAAGCCGGGCGCTTCTTCAACACCGGCAACGGCTCCGTCATTTCGGGGCAGATCGCAGTCAGCGAAGTCTACGGCGAAGTCGAAATCCCGCTGCTGCGCGATCTGTCGTTCACCCGCGAACTCAGCCTCAACGGCGCCGCGCGGCGGACGCATTACAAGCGTTCCAGCGATTTTCATCCGACCAGCACAGTCAATGCCACGACCTGGAAGATCGGAGGCGTCTGGGCGCCGATCGAAGCTATCCGTTTCCGGGTCACGCGCTCGCGCGATATCCGCGCGCCCAACGTCTCGGAGTTGTTCGGTCCGCAGACCACCGGCACCGGAATTCTCACCGACACCGGCAACGGCGGAATTCAGGTGATCGTGCCGATAACCACCGGTTCCAACCCCAATCTCAAGCCGGAAAAGGCCGATACCTTTACGGCCGGAGTGGTCCTGCAGCCGCAAGGCGGTTTCCTCGGCCGGTTCCGCGCTTCCGCCGACTGGTACGACATCAAGATCGACAACGCGATCAGCACGCTTGGGCAGCAGAACATCGTCAATCGCTGCGTCGCTGGCGATATCTTGAGCTGTTCGTTGATCACACGCGACGCCAACAAGAACGTGCTCAACATCCAGGACACGATTCAGAACGTAAACAAGCTGATCGCCCGGGGCATCGATTTCGAACTCGACTACAACCAGCCGCTGGGCGGCGACAACCGGCTCTCGCTGGTGGTGCTGGCCAACTACGTCAACGATCTGATCACGATTGACTCGGTTGGTCCGACCAATCGCGCGGGGCAGACCGGCTTGCGCGGGGGCACGCCTCCGGGAATTCCGGACTGGACCGTCGACGCCAGCGCGCGTCTCGATCTCGGAGAATCGTTCTCATTCACCACACATGCGCGGTGGATCAACAAGGGCTTCTTCTACCCGACCTTCGTCGAGCCGGGTGATCCCGAATTCTCATTCTCGAATCCGAACAGCGTGAACACCAATTCCGTGCCTTCGAGAATCTTTGTCGACATGCTCGCTACGGTACGGCTGGAGTCGGCGTTGACGAAGGGCCTCGAGGTCTATTTCGGCGTGGACAACGTGCTCAACCAGGATCCGCCGCGTTTCCCGGGCGCGAACGGCAGCGGCAACAACGTCCTGTTCAATCCGGTGGGCCGGATGTTCAAGCTGGGTGCCCGGATGAACTTCTAGCGGGTTAGGGGAACCGGGGGTTAGCTCCCCCCATCCCTCCGGTTCCCCGGCTTCGTCAATCGCAGTATACCCGCGTTGGAGAGGGCGGCTCGCTCCGCTAACAATCCGGCGCGACCTGTTTCTTGAGAAAGGGCGCCCCATGCCACTCCGCAGCCTCGCCGCGAATTCCCCCAGCCGCCGCGCCAACTGGCGCGCGCTCGGCCTCAGCCTGGAGGACATGGAGAAGCCGAAGATCGCTGTGGTCAACTCGTCGAGCGAGCTGGCGATCTGCTATGCTCACCTCGACGGCATCGCCAGGATCGTGAAGGAAGAAATCCGCGCCGCCGGCGGCGTGCCGTTCGAGGTGCGCACCGCCGCGCCGAGCG